>CAWEOG010000013.1:0-74132 GCA_963810595.1 Bryobacterales bacterium
GTTAGACAAGGCAACGCGATTGTTCATCATAGGGAACTACGCGATAATGAGTGGCAAGGTGTTGGAGTTCGCCTGGAACCGCCCCATTGGGCAGATGACTCCTCTGAGGGATCTACCTCGATAGGCGTTACTCGCAGATCGCAGGAATCCCCGGGCGCGTGGCTAACCGGCTTGGGAGCGGCAACGTTGCGGCAGGAAGGCCCAATGGCGAGTGAATTGAATGAAGCGCAGCATGGGCTGCTCTGGAGGGAGGCCAGGCCTGCTCCATCCCGAAACACGATTCCGGATGTTCTACCGGCTCGATCCAGGCTGGTTCGAGACCACACAGCCTGCCTCCACGATCAACTTGAACGGGTGAGGTACGGTTTGGGCATCCTCCGCGAGGGCCCCTCCATCGGGTGCGTTCACCCGATGCGGGCCACGCTGACGTTTCTAACTCCCCTGGGTGGATGCCGATCGGGCACAATGCTTCCTGGTTTCCACGGAAGGACTCAACAGAATTGGCGAGGCGAGATGAACGGCGTGGAAGACGCGGCGGAGCGGCTGGTCGAGGCGCTTGACAACGTGACGGAGGGCGAGAGCGTCGTCGCTGCCTTGGTCGCCCTGGGGCCGATGGCGATTGGGCCATTGCGCCGATTCTTGCTCGAAGGCCGGCCGCGGACGGTTTATCAACCTCGCCGCTGGGCGGTTCGGGCACTTGGCGAACTTAATGCGAGAGAAGTGCTTGCCGAGTATCTGACTTCGCTGCCGTCTGTCCCCGATCCAGCGGTGCACTTCTCCGAGGAAGCCGTTCAGAACGCGGCCTTCCGCGAGTTCCTGCGCTGGCCGGGAATGCAGACAACCGCGTTCCTGCTGGGTTTGTCGATCAACGGGACGAGAGCGGGACTGGTGGAGGTGTTCGGCAAACTGCGCGTTGCGAAAGCGATTCCGTACCTCGACCGCGCGTTAGAGGACGATCTTTGCCGTCCCGCGGCCGAACAGGCATTGACGGAGATCGGCGAGCCGGCGCGAAAGGCCCTGCTGCTTTCGGCCTCGACGCGGCTTCCCGCGCCCCATGCGGAATCACCATCCAGTCTAAGGCGCAGGCAAAGCGTGCTTCGGGTGCTGGCGGCCATCGGAATCGAACCGGAAGATTGGCGCCAACTCCGTTCCCTGCTCGACGAAAGCGATTCCGAGATTGTGACTCTTGCATCGGTGCTGGCGGTGAAGACGCGGGCCGGCGGTGACCGGCAGACCGTGATCCGCCGCCTGCTCGATATCGCCGGCACTGCGCCCTGGTTCCTGATGGACGACATCGCCGACTGTCTCCTCGCCTGGTACGAGACAGCGCGGGGGACCATCCAAGTCGAGGTCAACCGGCGGATGGAGGAGCCGGAGATCGAGCGCATCGAGGATCAATGTTTGCGTCTGTTGTTGCGCGTGATGCGGCGGGCGGAGCGGGAGGGTGTGACTCGATGAAGTTCCCTGGTTTTCATTCTGGCTCGAGTTTCGCGACGACATCGGAGGATTG
Organism: Bryobacterales bacterium; assembly: GCA_963810595.1. GTDB lineage: Bacteria > Acidobacteriota > Terriglobia > Bryobacterales > Bryobacteraceae > CAWEOG01. The sequence continues at coordinate 1,511 of CAWEOG010000013.1, forward strand.
CAGTGATGCACGCAAGGGATAAGAAGGCCTTCCGCCCGAGTGAAGTCGATAGTCTGGAACAGACCGGTCTTCCACGCGCGTTGATTCTGGATCTTATTCTGAGATATGCCTTCTTCGAGGGCACGATTACCCTGGCGGATTTGACCGAAAGGTCAAAGTTACAGCCCCGATATTATCCGCTCGATGTATCAGCAACTGCACGCCGAACGCCTGTGCGAGTCGCGGTCTTACGAAGACAGGATATCCCTCAACAGCAGGGGCCGCAGCCTGGCGGAGGTAGCGCTCAAAAAAAGCCACTACGTCGGACCCGCACCGGTTGCGCTGGCGGATTACCAGCGCGCCGTATCCGCGCAAGCTCTTCGCATGAACCTGACCGTCGGCACTCTGAAAACGGCATTGAGCGACCTTGTCCTGGTGGAAAGTGTTTTGCGGGAACTCGGCGCCGCGTTGCAGACGGGCGGGACAATCCTTTTGTACGGATCGACAGGCAATGGCAAGACCAGCCTGGCGGAACGTCTTCCCCGCCTCTTCCACGACCTGATTTATATACCGTATGCGGTTGAGGTCGCCGGCCAGATTTTGACCGTATACGACAGCCAGGTTCATGAAGTGGAGAACGGCGAACATGAGAGCCCCGATCCCCGCTGGCTGCTCTGCCACCGGCCGATGGTCAAAGTCGGCGGAGAAATGCGGGCGGAGATGCTGGACACAAGGGTGGATGACGTCACACGGGTATGCACCGCGCCCGTACAGATGAAAGCGAACAACGGCATCCTTCTGATCGACGATTTTGGCCGGCAGCGAATCACACCCCGTGAGTTACTCAATCGTTGGATCGTTCCATTAGATCGAGGCAGGGACATCCTTTCCACCCCCGCGGGAATCAATTTCGAGATTCCATTCGAGTTACTGGTTGTCTTTGCGACCAACCTGTCGCTTGGCGATTTAGCCGAAGAAGCGTTTATGCGCCGCCTGAAGAACAAGATCAGGATCGATCCGCTGAGCGAGGATCTCTTTAGGGAACTGCTGGTGCGCGTCTGCGATGAGAAACAAGTGCCACGCTCCAAGGAGATGGAAGATTACATCGTGAAGGAGTGCCTGAGGCGCTCTCCTAACGCGCTACGCGCCTGCTTTCCCAATGACTTGGTAACGATTGCCTGCGGGATTGCGGCTTTCGAGCAACGCACGCCGAGCTTGGAGAAACCTGTCGTCGATGAGGCAATCGAGGTCTACTTTGCCCGATAGGGCGACTCGATTCTATCCCGCAGCGCCACATCGGTGAGAATTTCCGGTAGTGTCGCAACTCCGACCGAAGATTCGCCGATATAGGTCCGCGCCGTGGCTCGTCGGCAGGGGTTCCCCTTCTATCAACCGAAACGTCCGCCTGCCGTCGGCGAGCCTCTCTGCACGAAGAAACAGCGCCACGTCCATTTTCTCCAGGAAAACCCTTGCGCAAGATCGAACAGGTGGGTAACATAAAAGACTTTGATGCCCGTTTCCAGCAGGGCCCGCACAATTTGGCGCGCGATCTCCGACCCTTCTCTTTCGTTTGTCGAAGCAAACGACTCGTTGAGCAAGACGATGCTGCTGGGGGTCATGTTGTCGACGATCGAACTCATTCTGCGAAGCTCCTCTCCAGCTTCCCGCTCCTCATGCTGGTGTCCTCACCGCGCTTGAAATGCGTATAGATGCCAGCGCACACGTTGGCTCGCAAGAACTCAGCCGGCGCGAACATGCCGCACTGCATCATGAGTTGCGCGAGCCCGACGCTGCGCAGAAAGGTCGACTTGCCCCCCCGATTTGCGCCGGTAATCATCACCAGCAGCCTGCCATCAACAGTCAAATCGTTGCCGACGATCTCGTCCTCCGCGGTCAAACTCAGACAAACATCGTATAACCCCCGGCTGGAGAAGACCGCCTTGCCCACGGCCGACGGCTCTGGAAAGCAGACGTGCTTGCCCTTCTTGGCGAGTTGGTCACGCAGATTCAGACAGGCGACATAGAAACCAAGTTCCAACCGAAACATGCGAAAGAAGGCAAGAATATGGTCGGTCGACTGGGCGAGCGCGGCGGCGACATGGCTGATGCCCCGGCCTCTCAGCTCCGACAATGCATTGTAACCGGCTTCGTCGCGGTCGGCGATTTCGTAAACGTACTGCGAGTCGCGCCTGGCGGGTAGCCGTTCCACCCAGCCCTGGAGACGCTCGAACCAGCTTTGTCTCGTGTGTGGTGGCTTGCGAAGTATGTAGTTTGTGCCTTGGTTGCCTTTGCCGAGTTCGGCGCTTATCAGAACGCCGTTCCGAAACGCCAGCCGGCGCAGGTGATCCGCGACTGTGCTTAGGTACTCGTCGTCAAGCTCGTTGACGATCATGCCAAACAGTCGGGCGAACCCTTCGGAGTGAAATGTGCGGCCATGCCCATCAGCCACGCGCCTTAGCCGCTTGAGCAAGTCCACGAAAATCTGCAGCACCTCGCGAGACCGATGCAGGGTCCCCTCGGGGTACCGCGTAGTGGACATCCAGCCCCACGCCTTCTGCTCTCGTACAAGGGCCTCCACCGCAATGGCATGCAGTTCCCTGACAACGTCCGGCCGCTCCAGACAGTCGGCAAGGATATGCTGGCGATATAAAATCGCCTCCGGCTCGTGCAGGCTCGTCAAGACAGACTTCTTCGCCACCTCGAACAAGAATTCGTCCCCGGCGGACATTGCGCGAAAGAGTGTTTCGAGTCCCAGATCCTGCATCAAATCCGGGGCGTTCGGTGGCACGTTCGCATCGAGGCGGAAATCCCGGTTTCGATACATCAGGAACGCCTTCATGACGCCGTGTGCCTCTTTGCGTTCCCGGCGATGCGCGCCCGCACGCCAGCATATGTGAGGCGGTACTTCTCCGCGATCGCCGCGGCATACGCAAGCCCGTCGGCGGGTCTTCGGACAACCTTGAATGTGCGCATCGCAGGATCTTTGGGGTCCACGCCGCTAACCATGCTCACGGTGGTTTGATTGAACGCAGCCAGTTCTTCCAGGAAGGTCACTGAAACGCATAGCATCTCGAGGCCGATGACGCGCTCCATGATGTGCTGGCTGAGGAACAGCGCGTCGGTGAGCGTTGTGGACAGAACACTTTCGTTCATGATGAGGATGCTGTTGGGGGTCGCACTTTCGAAAATGCGGTGGATCCTGAGAAGGTCGTCCTCCAGCTTGCTGCTCAGGTTCCTGATATCTTCCTGACGTTCGAAATGCGTGAACAGTCTGTCGAATAGAAAAAGGCGCGCTTCCTTGCCGGGCACGGGACACCCGATACGGGCCAAATAATGGATCTGTCCAAAAGTGCGAGCGAAGGTCGTTTTCCCGCCCTGGTTCGGCCCCGAGACGACAATGACGCGTTCCGGGTCTCTCAGGCAAAAGTCGTTTGTCACCACGGGCGTATCTTTGCGGTTCAGTCGATCGGCAAGGGCAAGGTCAAATACGTCGCGGCCTGCTGTGATGGACGCAACAATCTGGTCGAGGTTCAGGTCGGGGAAGAATTCAGGTGTTTCCTGCTCGTGGCAACTCGTACCGCCTTCGAATTCGTCGAACAGGATACTGCGGAATGGCACGGAGTTGCTGTACGCCTGTGGTTGGGTCATAGGGCCGCCTCTGGCCGGACCATCGTGGTGATGGAGCCATTTTCGTTGAGCCCGGCGTGCTTCCGGCACAAGGCGCGGCAGGAAATCATGAGTCCGCCTGTCACCCCAGAAGTCTTGTCATGGTGTCGATCCGGATCAAGGAAAACTTGACATAGCTGCCGCTGACATACTCCGGGTACGCGGCCAGCGTGCCGGAATGCCCGGTGCCCCGACAGGAACAGTTCCCGGGCGATCGCCACGAGAAGGTTATGGAGAATGTGAAAACGGAGGATGACAGGCAGCGCTTCTCCGCCCCGAGCCGAGCCCATCACCGATTGAACCAGAGTTGTTTTTCCGCTCCCACCCGGACCCAGCACGAGCAAGGAATGCCGTTGGCCGAGAGCGCCCGGAATCGCTTGCCGTTCACGAGCCAGCCCAATTAGGGGCAGCCGCGTACCTGTGTGAGCGATGCGTTGAGAGCTGCTTTCGGCCATACTGTCCGCCGTGCCACACAACCGGCAGTGAACCCGTTGAATGACCGCGCAACACTGACGAGCCACTGCCTTCCACGGCGATCTATCACTGCACAAATTGCTTTGGGATTGGCTACAGGAGGGTGTATCTTCAGCCAAACTCCCGCAGCTTCCCGCCACAGGAGTCATTGGCCGCTGCCCGGCGTTATGCGAACTCCACCGCTTTTTCTATTCTGGACGGGCGCGGCGATGCCAATCAAGGACAATGATTGGGCACCCGCCGGGCTCAACCTGCCGCGCAGATCTCTTCACGAGCAGGCGATCCGCGCGTTCCGGCCGGACGCTTGGCACCCACGTCCGTACCCGTATATAGTGGAATTTCAACCAGCCGGTGATGGGGCATCACCGCGAACCGTCCCGAAAGATCGGGAAGGATGGCTCCTACGCAATCGTAGGAGCTTTTTTCGATTATGAAGATTGTTATCGTCTCCGATATTCACGGCAACATCGAGGCGCTCGAAGCGCTATCGGAACCTTACGACGAGTTGTGGGTGCTGGGCGATCTGGTGAACTATGGCCCCGACCCTGAGGCCGTCATCGAATTCGTCCGGAGCAAGGCGGCTCTGGTTGTACGCGGCAATCACGACCACGCGGTCGCGTACGGCGAGGATGCCCACTGCTCGCCTGCATTCCGGGAGATGGCGGCGGCCACTTGCGCCTTCACTAAAGAGCGATTGAGCGACACCCACAAGGAGTATCTCCGGCAACTGCCCCTGGAGGCCACTCGCACAGTTGGCGGGGTGCGGTTTCGGCTGTGCCACGCGACCCCTTCCGACGCTCTGTATCGGTATTGCCCCGGAGATCCCGCGCTCTGGAGCGTCGAGGCACAGGCCGTGGACACAGATGTGTTGCTGGTCGGCCACACACATCAGCCGTTCGTTTTCGACCTCCGCGACCGAGTGGTGGCGAATCCCGGGAGCCTGGGTCAACCCAAGCACGGAACGCCGAAAGCGTCGTACGCAATCTGGCAGGATGGCAAGATCGAGCTACGGTCCATCTACTACCCCGTCGACGAAACCATACGAAAAATCCAGGCCATGCCCGTTCCGGACCATGTCCGGCGGAGCTTGACGGGGGTTCTGCGATCGGGCGGTCTCACCGGTGTGCCGCCGGTGGGTGCGCCATCGAATGGGGCGATAATCGCCTTGAGCGGCGTCGCAAACAAGTCCGGATTCGGCGCCAGTGCGATTCCGGAATCCAGGCCCCGCGCCGCATCGTTCCGGTGAAACACAAGACACGTTCATCGCGGATTTGACCGTGGCAACCGCGGCCGGTCATATCAAGACCGGCTCAGGCTGCTGTGGGGAACATGGTGCCGGATTCAATGAATTCTTGCCTGTTGAGGAGCATCTGGGGTCCCTAGCGCGCCTTGCCGGCATCGACGGGTTTGGAAGGTGCCGTTTCTTGATGCAGACCCGACGGCGGGAAGGATGCTTGCCTGCCCGGGCGTTTCTGTGTAGACTTTTATGAGATCGGCAATGGAGTTTGCCGCCTTGGCACGCCCAAGGGAAAGTGCCCTAGCTCGGTGAGGGCTGATAACTCCTCTCAAAATTTTGCGGAGGGATGGTTCGTCAGGACCTGCGATGAGAGGAGTTACACAACCACTACCGAGTGGCGTAGTATATCCCGCTATTGGTTGCTCCCGGTCGATGTGCGCCCGCCTCGCGGAGCGTAAGTTCATCCATCCCGGCGGCAATTCTTGCAGTGAGCCAAACCGGCTCGACCAACGTGGCGCCAATCGCGATTTTTTGCCGTTCGCGGGGTTTCCAAAATGATTGAGTCGGTGGCGTACAACGCCTTGCAGATCCTGTTTGTCATGGCGATCGCACCCTTGTATTCCGGCGTGCTTTCCCGGCTGAAGGAGATGGTACAAAGCAAACGCGGTCCCAGCATCTTGCAGCCTTATCGGGATATCTGGAAGCTCTTTCACAAAGACGAGGTAGTATCTCAGGAGGCCACCTGGATCTTCTGCGTGACTCCCTATCTGGTGTTTGTGGTTCCGCTTTTTGTTACGATTCTGATCCCGGTCCTGACGGACTATCCACTTTCATTCGCGTTTATGGGCGATATGCTGGCGGGGGGCTTCTTTCTGGGCCTTGCCGGTTTCTTCACGGCGCTGGCGGCGGTCGACACGGGCAATCCCTATGGACCGATGGGCGCCAGCCGAACCCGCATGGTCGGCTTCCTGGCCGAGCCGGTGTTTATGATCGTATTCTTCACGGTCTCCTTCGTCGCCCAATCGACCATCCCTTATATCGTGCAGCAGAGGTGGATTGCCAGCTTCGCCGTGTTCTTCTCGCCCACCCACGTCCTGTTGTTAATCGCATTCCTGATGCTGATTCTGGCCGAGGGCGGGAAGATCCCGGTGGATAATCCGTCGGGCCACTTCGAACTGGCCATGATCGACGAATCGAAGGGCCTGGAGTTCTCCGGCCGCGGCGCGGCGTTGATGAAGTGGGGTGGGCAGATGAAGTTCCTGGTTCTGACGTGCATCTTCCTCAACGTGCTGGTTGCCCCGTGGGGCCTGGCCCACGGCCCGGGCGTGCAGGATGTGCTGGCGGCAATCCCGCTGATTCTCGGCAAGGTATTTCTTTTCGCGCTCGTGCTGGTGACCATTGAGACGTCGCTGGCGAAGCTGCGGCTGTTCCGAATTACCGAATTTCTGGGTGCCGCCTTCATCACATCGGTGGCGGCGATGGTCACCAGCATTTTCCCGGGAGCCTGACACATGCCAACTTCCATACCGAACGCGCTGAACATGCTGTGCGCCGGGCTGATTCTTATTTCGGCCTTCGCGATGGTGGCAACCCGACAGGTGCAGGGAGTTGTGCGCTTTTTCGTCATCCAGTCGTTGTTGTTGGCAGCCTCTTCTTTTCTGCTCGGATACGGCCGGAATTCGGTTCACTTATGGGCGCTCGGCGCCATTACGATCGCCGCCAAGGTGGTGGCCATTCCCTGGATCTTGCGGCGTCTGCTTCCCGGCGATTTTTATGAACGCCGCGAAATCTCGCAGGCAGTCAACATCCCTTCGTCGCTGCTGCTGGCGTTGCTTCTGACGGTTGCCGCCGAATTTCTAACCGGCCCCCTGGTGCTGGCCGCTCACGATCCAGTGGTTCGCGTGAATCTGCCGATCGGGCTGGCTGGCGTCCTGATTGGCGGGTATTCACTGATCGCGCGCCGCGAAGCGATTCCCCAGCTCATCGGAATCCTGGCCATGGAGAACGGGGCGTTCTTCGCGGGCATCGCGATTGCCCCGGAACTGCCGCATTATCGCCGAGCTGGCGGTGGCGGTGGACGTCATCCTGATCGCCGTCGTGGTTGGATTGCTCACGCGGAATATACGACAAACCCTCGGAACCACCGAGGCCGGCGCGTTGAGCGAGCTGAAGGAGGAGCCCGTCGCATGGCGCTGACTGCAATCCTTGCGCTGCCTCTGCTGGCTGCGCTGCTGTGTTGGATTCGGCCGCTGAGAAATGTTGCGTGGGGCATCTCGGTGGCTTCCACCTCGGCGGTTTTGGCCCTGGCGTCCTACGTTTCCGCCGAAGTGATCGCCAGCGGGAAAGTCGTCGCTCTGCCCGGCTGGTTCGAGTGCGACGGCTTGAGTGCGCTGGTGCTTCTGCTGGTGAGCTTCGTGTCGGCGCTCGCGTGTGTATTCGCGGGAGGCTACATGCGTCGTGGAGAGCACGACGGGAAGGCCCGATTGTGGTGGTTTTATTCGAATTACAACTTGTTCGTGTTCGCGCTGCTTGCCGTGCCCGCGTTGGCGGAGCCGAATCTGACCTGGGTGGCGGTGGAGCTGGTGACGCTGTTCAGCGTTCTGCTGGTTGGTTTCGACAACACCTCGAGCGCACTGGAGGCCGCTTGGAAATTTGCGGTGCTCACCATCATGGGCGCCCCGATCGCGCTGTTCGGGTTTTTCACGCTGTTTTGGGCTTACCGTTCCGCGACCGGAGGTTCTTGGGAGACGTGGGATGGTCTTCGAACGGCCGCGTCTTCCATGGACCCGAATGTATTGAAACTTTCTTTTCTCCTGGTGTTTGTCGGGTTCGGGGCCAAATCCGGCCTGGCGCCGATGCACACATGGCTGCCGGATGCGCACAGCCAGGCTCCCACTCCGGTGTGCGCCGTTCTTTCAGGGGTGAAGACGACAGTGCCGCTGTACGTGATTCTCCGATTTCTTTCGATCGTTCTGGCGTCACCCGCCGCCAAGCGTGGGCAACTGGATGATCGTCCTGGGTCTCGTCTCGGTAGCAATCGCCGCGTTTCTGTTGCTCCAGGTCCGCGATTACAAGCGCATGTTCGCCTTCTCGACAGTGGAGCACATGGGCGTAATTCTTACCGCCGCGGGGTTAGCGACGCAAACTTCGGATTTCGGCGCCGTGTCTCAAATGCTGAATCATGCAATCACGAAGTCGTTATGCTTTTACGTGGCCGGGGTCATCCTGCTGGTTCTCAGCACCCGCGAGATCCAGTCCGTCCGAGGGCTGTTCCGGATCTCGCCCTTTGCCGGCTCGATGTTGTTGCTTTGTTCGCTCGCCATCGCCGGTGCTCCCCCGTTCCCCATTTTTTTGAGCGAATTCTCCATCCTCTCTGCCGGGATGCGCGCCGGACAATACGCCGCCGTGGCGATACTGGCAACTCTGATCGTAATCGCGTTCGTGGCAATTATGCTGCACGTCAACGGTATGGTTTTCGGTAAACCGGCGGCGCCCGCACGGCGGACGGACTGCCGGCGAGTTGCCGCATGGCCGTGTTGGCGGCCGCCGCGCCGGTGGTGCTGCTGGGAGTTTACATGCCTGCGCCCGTGCACGATCTGCTGCAACTTGCGGCGCAGCAACTGGGAGGGTCGCTAGAAATGATGGCCACTCCGTCGCCGGCAGCCGACCCGCGGCGCTTCGATGCCGCCGCCCTGGCGGCTGAGATCGAAAAGCGGTTTGCACCGGCAGTTTCGCCTTCGAACCAGGATGGCGGCATGGACGTTTCGTTTACCGTGGGTCAGCCGTCGTCTTTGGCTCCCTTGTGCCAGTTCCTTTTTTCGGAAGCCGGCTATTCCTTTGGCGGCCTGATTGTCGAAGAGCTTGACGAGTGGAACCTCCGCTACATTTTCCTGAATCCGCTCTGCGGCTGGGTTCACTGCATTCTGCGTCTGCCCCTGGATACCCGGACCGTGCCCAGCATCAGCGTGCCGATCAATGCAGCCGATTGGTACGAGCGCGAAGCGGAAGACCTTTTCGGACTCGTGTTCGAGGAACACCCCCGCCTCGGCGACTTCGTACTTCACGATCAAGTCTGGCAGGAAGGGATCGCTCCCATGCGAAAAGCGTTCAGCGCCGGGCAAATGCATTTCGAAAGGCGTCCCCGGGAGGATTGGCGTCCCCTGCTGGTGGTTCAGGACCCCGGGGCCTTTGCGATGCCGGTCGGGCCGGTCTACGAAGGCGGAGTCGGCGAGTCCGCGCATTTCCTGCTCGAGACCGTCGGAGAAGATGTCATTCGAGCCGTGCCGCGGCTGTTTTATAACTATCGGGCCGTGGAGAAGATCGCCGAGGGGAAATCGGCTTTGGATGTGTTGTTACTGGCCGAGCGTTTCTCGGCGAAGTCCGCTTTCGCCCATTCGCTGGGGTATTGCCAGGCGGTCGAGAAGGCTGCTCAGCTTGAAATCCCGCGCCGCGCCTGCCGCCTGCGCGTGGTGCTGTGCGAGCTCGAACGGCTCCGGCACCACGCGGGCGTGATCGAGGGCATCTGCCAATCCACCGCCCTCAGTGTTTCCGAGGCCCACGCCGCCATCGTCGAAGAGCAACTTCTGCGCGCGTCCTGCCGCTTTGCCGGGCACCGTTACCTGTTCGGACTCAATACCCCCGGCGGACTGCGGCGGGACTTCGACGAGGAGACTTGCAGCAACCTGTTGCGGGCCGTGGATGACGCCTCGGCGCGGCTGCGGCGCCTCGAGGACAGGCTGCGCTATAGCAGCAGCTTTCTCGACCGGCTCGAGGATGTCGGCGTGGTCAGCCCCGCAAGCGCACGCCATCTGGATCTGCTGGGTCCCGTCGGACGAGCCTCCGGTCTTCGCCGCGACTTGCGCGCGATGTGCCCGTATTCCGGCTACGGCCAGTACCGGTTCGAAGTGCCGTGTGAAGAGGAAGGCGATGGATACGCCCGTTTGCGGGTGCTTTTCTCCGAGGCCCGGCAATCCGTCGGCCTGATCCATCAGGCGATGCAGCCGATGGAGCCGGGAGACGTGTGCGCGCAGGCCGGGGAGATGACGCCCGCGGCGGCGCTCGGATGGGTCGAAGCGCCCATCGGGGCCGCGGGGCATTGGGTCAGGTTGGGCCGGGGAGGGAAGGTGGAACGCTATCGGATCCTGTCTCCTTCGTTCCGAAACTGGACGGGCCTTCACATTGCAGCCGAGGATTTCGCATTCCAGGATTTTCCCATCATCCTGGCCACCTTCGGGCTGTCGGCCACTGAGTGCGATCGGTAGGAGCGGAAACACATGAGCTTCTGGTTCTGGCACGGAGTGAGAAACGGAATTCAATCGACCCGGTATCCGCGGGCGGCGGAGAATGCGGCGGGTATCACTCCGGGACGGCCGCTGGCCACCCGCTTCTCCTCCGCGGAAGAATCGTTGCGCGCCGCGGCCAACTGTCCCGTCGGAGCGATCGCCGCTGATGGGGCTCGCGCGGTGGTGGACCTGGGGGCCTGCATCTGGTGCCAACACTGCCGCTTCGGCGCACACAGTCCGCTTCAGTGGGACGCCAGTTTTGAGTGGACCCGGACGCCGCCGGCTACCACTGAGTACACACCTTTGCCAGCGGCTTTTGCCCGCTCGCTCCACGTCATGGTGGTTGACGCAGGCGACTGCGGCGCTTGCCTGAATGAGGTGAAACAGTTGAACAACCCGCTGTACAACATGCACCGGCTGGGCATCTTTCTCACCCCCAGTCCGAGGACGGCGGATGTTCTGCTGGTGGTAGGTCCGGTGAGCGAGAACATGCGTGGACCCCTGGTAAAAACCTACGAAGCGATGCCGACCCCCAAGCGTGTTCTGGCTGCCGGGACATGTGCGATCTCGGGCGGTGTGTTTGGGCGAAGTTTCATGTCCGCCGGCGGCGTTGGCTCAGTTCTTCCGGTCGATCTCGAAATTCCGGGTGACCCGCCGCCTCCGCTCGCCATACTCCACGCCTTGCTGGTGATGGCGGGACGAAAGAGTCTTCCGCATCGCGAGACGCTCTCGATGGAGGAAGCCTGACATGGTTGCCTGGACTGGCGGCGCTCTCCTGCTCTTCTTTGTTCTGTGTGCCGCCGGGCTTCTCCTGGCGTCCACCCTGCGCGGCCGGCAAGCCACGCTCGTCATCGCCTGGCTCGGGAGTATCTGTTCGATCCTGTTGATGCTCGCCGCGGTAGCGCGTCTGGCTGGCGGCGAAGACTTTCACCTGGACCTGTGGGTGCTCAGCGGCTGGGGGCTGCTGTCTCTCCACGTCGATGCGCTCTCGGCGGTGTTCCTGTTCGCAACCGGTCTGGTGTATTTATCGTGCTGCCTCTTCGCGCCGGATTACTTGCTGCACTACTTCCGAAACCGTTATCCCGCGGGGCGCTACGCCGTGCTTCACTTTGCCTTGATGGCTTCGGTGGTGGTGATCCTTACCGCCGGCGATGCCCTGACGTTCCTGCTCGGTTGGGAGTGCATGTCCATCCTCTGCTACCTGCTGGTGAATTACGAACAGAAACGGCAGTCTGATTCCGCCGCGGGCTATATCATGCTGGCGATGAGCGAGGCGGGATTTCTGGCGGTGGCGATCGCGTTTCTGATGGTCGGAAGCGGCGCGTCCGGACTTTCATTCACCGCTCTTCGGGCCTCCGCCACTCATTTCTCCGGCGCAGCCGCGTGGGCCGTATTCCTGCTTGGATTTCTTGGCTTCGGCGTCAAGGCAGGACTGGTACCCGTGAATTTCTGGTTGCCGCGCTGCTACACCGCCAGTCCGCCTGCGTTCATCCCCGTCCTGGCCGGCGTCACATTGAATCTGGGCTTCTACGGAATCCTGAGATTGAACGGCGACCTGGTTCCGGCGGCGGGCATCGGACCGGGCCTGGTGGCCCTGGTGGTGGGGAGCGTCACCGCGTTGGTCGGCATTCTCTACGCCACCACCGAGAACGATCTGAAGACGATGTTGGCCCACAGCTCCATCGAAAACGCCGGTATCATCGTCGCGGGCTTCGGCGCCTTCCTGGTTTTCCGGAATTCCGGCAATGCCGTCCCCGCCGCCATCGCGCTGACCGCGGCGCTTTATCACATGGTCAATCATTCCGTCTACAAGGCTCTCCTCTATCAAGGTGCAGGCCACATCGAAGCCGCAACCGGCACGCGCGATATGGACCGGCTGGGCGGCTTGATCCGCTTCCTTCCCGCTCTGTCCGTTGTATTCCTTGTGGGTTGCCTGGCGATCTCGGCGGTTCCACCCTTCAACGGATTCGTCAGCGAGTGGTTGACCCTGCAAGCGTTTCTGCGTAGCGCGTTGCTTCCTTCCGCGCTGGTCAAAATCGTGTTCGCGCTTTCCGGTGCGATTCTGGCATTGACCGCGGCCTTGGCGGTCACCTGCTTCGTGAAGGCCTACGCAATGAGTTTTCTTGGAATCCGCCGCGGGAGTTGGAAACCCAGTGGGGCGGGATTCACGCGCAAGCCTCGCTGGTCACTGGCGCTTCTCGCGGCTGCCTGCGTCTTGTTGGGAATCCTGCCAACCTACGTCATTCCGGCCCTGGACCGCGCCGTCGAACCATTGGCGGGGGCTAGCGCCACCGCCGCTCTGGTACCCCCGTTCTTCACCGCGACGGAATCCAACCAACAGCTTCCCGGCCCATTTCTGCGCGACTTTCATAATCTTGGAGCTCAGACCGGATCTGGCGTGATGCCCGGCCGCGGGCTGGTGATTTTGCTGCGAGGCTCGGAGCAAAACCCCGTCGTCTTTGCCATGTCACCGTCCTACAGTCTGGCGGCCTTGACGATCCTGCTGCTGGCCGCCTGGTTTCTCGTCCGCCGCCTCACTCCTCGTCGTTCCGTTGCGAAGAGTGAAGTGTGGGCCGGCGGCATACCCAAGCTCCTGCCCCAGATGACCTATACCGCCACTGGCTTTTCGAACCCGGTGCGTGTGGTATTTCAGGCGATCTTCCGGCCCAATATCGTCGAGGATACACGCCAGACCGTCGCCGTGCATTTCCGGACGGCCATCCGCCGGCGTCGGGATGAGACTCACTTGCTGGAGAGGTTGTTCCTTCGTCCCATTGGCGGAGCGACGATGTCCCTGGCGAGGTTTCTGGCAGGAATGCACGATGGCCGCCTGAATGCGTATGTGGCCTACGTGCTAGGGTTCCTGATGATCATTCTCTTCCTCTACCGCCTGAGTTGAGAGCGGATTCCGAGGACGCTCAACCTACCGGGGCACACAGCGAATTCAGCCGCAACCCGATTAGCGCCTGATCCCAATCGCCGGGCTTCCAGGACGTTTCTCCATTTTCTTCGACCTGGATTCAGCGCGTTAACACAGACGGCAAAGAGTTGCGGATGCCTCGACCGCTTGTGGAAAGGAGGCCATGTTACCATCGGATTGCGAAAATACGTGCCCGCTGTTCCAGGCCTCTTTTTGCGGCAAGTCTTTGGGAGGAAGTATATGAGAGAACCCGCCTCGCTCCGGCCGCTCGCCGTCATCCTTCTCTTCTCTGCATTTGCTTTGGCGCCGGCCTGCAGCAAGGCGCCGCCGTCGCCCGCGTCGGGCATCGACCTGGCGGGAATGGACAAGTCGGTGGCGCCGGGTGACGATTTCAATGCTTACACCAACGGCGGATGGATCAAGGCGACGCCCATCCCCGCCGACAAGTCAGCTTACGGCATTTTCAGCATCCTGGCCGACCAGACGCGGGAACGCCTGCGGACGCTCATTCAGGAATCGGCCAAGGCAGGATCCGCCGCCGGCGAAGATACGCGGAAAGTCGGCGACTATTACTCCAGCTTCATGGATGAGGCGGCCATCGAGTCGAAGGGAATCGCGCCGCTAAAGCCCCAACTCGACACCATCGCGGCAATCGCCGATCGCCATGCTCTGGCCCGCGTGATCGGCGGGCAATCTCCGCGCGGACGTGGATCCGTTGAACAACACCAACTTCGAGACCGGGAACCTGTTCGGAGTGTGGGTCTCCCAGGGCCTGACGGACCCGTCGCACAGCTATCCCTATCTGCTCCAGGGCGGGCTCGGAATGCCGGACCGCGACTACTATCTCTCCCCCACTCCGCATATGTCCGAGTTGCGGAAGCAGTACCAGGCGCATGTCGCGGCGATGTTCAAGCTGGCGGGCTTCGAGGACCCCTCCGCCCGCGCCGGCCGCGTGTTCGCACTCGAGACGAAAATCGCGCGCGCGCATGCCACGCGCGTGGAGTCGGAGGACGTTCACGGCGCGGTTTCGTGGAAGCGCGAGCGAGCTGGCCGCCAAAGCTCCCGGGCTCGACTGGCCGGCGCTGCTCGACGCGGCCGGGCTAAAGGACGCGCCCGTCTTCATCGTCTGGCACCCCAAAGCGATCCCCGGGCTTTCCGCCCTGGCCGCCACGGAGCCTCTGGACGCGTGGAAGGACTGGCTCGCGTTTCATGCCATCGAAGACGCCGCCAACTTCCTTCCGAAGGCGTTCGTGGACGAGCACTTCAGCTTCTATGGCAAGGCCCTCAGCGGGATTCCGGAGTTGCGCCCGCGATGGCAGCGGGGAATGGATTTCACCAGCGCGGCGCTGGGAGAGGCGGTCGGCAAGCTGTACGTCGAACGCTACTTCCCGGCGGCAACCAAGGCCAAGGTGCAGGCGATGGTGGGCGACCTGGTGAAAGCGTTCGCCAAACGGATCGACGCGCTCACCTGGATGTCGCCCGAGACCAAAGCCAAGGCGAAGCAGAAGTTGGCCACTCTGAAAGTCGGCGTCGGCTATCCCGACCGGTGGCAGGATTACTCGGGCCTCGAAGTCGTCAAAGGGGACGCGCTTGGCAACGAGCAGCGCGCCGAACTTTTCGAATACCACCGCCAACTCGCCAAACTCACCAGCCGGTCGACCGCGGCGAGTGGTGGATGACGCCACAGACGGTGAACGCGGTGAATCTTCCGCTTCAGAACGCGCTGAATTTTCCCGCCGCAATCCTCCAGCCGCCGTACTTCGATCCGGATGCCGACGCGGCGCACAACTACGGCTCGATGGGAGCGATTATCGGCCACGAGATCAGCCACAGCTTCGACGACCAGGGCAGCCAGTTCGACGCCGAGGGCCGGCTCGCCAACTGGTGGACGAAGGCAGGACTTCGACCACTTCAAGGCCGCCGGCGAAGCGCTCGCCGCACAGTTCGACGCGTACAGGCCTTTTCCCGACCTGGCGGTGAACGGCCACCAGACGCTCAGCGAAAACATCGCCGACGTGGCCGGCCTGCTGGCCGCCTACGACGCTTACCGGCTCTCCCTCGCGGAAAGCCGGACGTGGTGAAAGACGGCTTCAGCGGCGATCAACGGTTCTTCATCAGCTTCGGGCAAAGCTGGCGGTCCAAGATCCGCGATGCGGCGTTGCGGAGAGAGATCGTCACCGACGGCCATGCTCCCGACCAGTACCGCGCCGACGCCGTGCGGAACCTGGACGCCTGGTACGGAGCGTTCTCGGTGCATGCCCCGCAGAAGCTGTACCTGGCGCCTGCGGACCGTGTGCGGATTTGGTGACCAGGCCCGCGAAAACAGGCCGAGCCGCTACGCGACCCTGGTCTTGATCATGGTGTAGGAATGCGCGGGGAAGCTGTAGTGTAACTGTTTCCCGGCGCTCTGGGCCGATCGCGCAACGGCCTTTACCGCGACGCTGTCGAAGTTATTCTCCGATTTGATGTCGGGCCCGTTTACCTCGTACACTTCCGCCGGACCGGCGAACTGCTTGTCCTCCAGCTCGAATGTGGCTTCCACCGGCTGGTCCCGGTGGCGGTTCACCACGTTCAGCACCAGCGAGCCATTGTCCAGGGCGGCGGATGTATCCAGGTAAGGGATATCGTCAAAACGCCGGCTCTTGTACTTGGGGCAGTCCACAAACAGATCCAGCGCCTTTCCTTTCGAGTTGTTCGCGAACAACTGCAGGGGATAGTAAATGGTTTGCAGGAAAAGCCCCTTTTCATTTGTGAAGATGGGGGCGATCACGTTGACCAGTTGCGCCATGTTGGCGATTTTCACGATGTGGGCGTGGTTCACGAATGCGTTCAGGAAGGTGGACACCACCAGCGCGTCTTCCAGGTTGTAGTGTTCCTCCAGAATGCGGCGCCCGCGCTGCTGCTCACCGCGCGCGCGGTACCACACATTCCATTCGTCCCAGGCCACGTAGATCTTGCGCCCGCGCGTCGAAGCCAGCGCGGCATCGATGATGCCTCCGGCGGTTTTGATGCGATCGCTGAGTTCCATCGAGCAGGCCAGGAAATCCCCGTAGTCGTTATCCGGGTTGCCCACATACATGTGGAGTGACAGGTAGTCGGTGTGGTCTTTCAGATATTCGAGAACCGTGCGATTCCAGCCCACCCAATCCGCGCCGGCGCCGAAGTTGGAAGAGCCGGCCGCGATGAGCTTGACGTTCGGGTCCGTCCACTTCATCAGTTTGGCGGCTTCGAGGGCGAATTTGCCGTAGTCTTCGGCGGTGCGGTGACCCATCTGCCAGGGGCCGTCCATCTCGTTGCCCAGGCCCCAGTAGGTGACCTTCCACGGCTCGCTCCGCCCGTTCTTTTTGCGCAGCCTGGTCATTTCGGTGTCGGCGGAGGAATTGCAGTATTCCACCCACTGCTGGGCTTCCGTCCAAGTTCCGGTTCCCAGGTTCGCGCAGATGTACGGCTGGGTGCCCAGCATCTCGGCGTACTGCAGGAATTCATGAGTGCCGAACCGGTTGCTCTCGACGGTGCCCCACGCCATTTCAAGCCGCGGCGGCCGCTGGTCCCGCGGGCCGATGCCGTCCTGCCAGTGGTAGTTCGACGAGAAGTTCCCGCCCGGCCAGCGCAGCAGCGTAACGTTCAGCTTCTTGGCCGCCTCAAAGACGTCGCGCCGGTAGCCGTTCGAGTCCGCCAAAGGCGAGTTCTCCTCGAAGACGCCACCCTCGATGCAGCGCCCCAGGTGCTCGATGAAGTTGCCGTAGATCTTGGGGTCGATGTCTCCGATGGTGCGCTCGGTGTCGATCTTCACCCGGGCATGAAGACTCTGCTGCGCGCGGCCAACCAACGGCGCCGCCAGCAGAGCTTTCGAGAATGTGCGTCGTGAAATGGATATGGATTTCATGTATTGCTTTTACTCCTTGGTTCGGCTGATTTCGGTGCGGCGCAACGGCACCCGGTACATCGTTCAGTGTAGTAGAGATCCGATCGCGCGCGGGCGCCGTCGTGCGGGCTGCGGGGAATGAATCACCGAAGCCGGCGGCCGGCCGGCCGACTCATGTTTTCGCTTCGGTTCGCAATCCACCCCCACGGCAGGCGCTCGTTTGCCTCACCGGAGAACAAGCCTGGAGGCTCTTCACCATCCGCGCGCAACGCGGCTTTTACTGGAAATCCACTTCCTTCGACTCGCTGCCCAAATCGACGAAGAAACCTACGTCGATTCCATGAGCGGAAAACACGTTCTGCAACGGGTGTGCAGCCAGGACCAGGACGCCTTTATCCGTCAAGGTTTTCGGCATCGCCGACAATATGTACGTCGGCACGGTCAGCTCCCCCGCGTCCGCCGGCGCCACACAAGTAAAGCCCAAACCGCTGCCGCTGCTCTTCGAGGTGCCGCCGAACATCACGTATCCGGAGTCGGGCATCCCCGCCCATGTGATGCGAAGAGGCTTGGTCCTGTCCACGACGACGATGCCCTGCATGTTGGTCCACATCAGGCCAGTGGATTGCAGTGAGGCGCTGAAGGCGCCCACGTCCTTGCCGCCGGGCCCGGTGACGGTGTACTCCCCGGTGGGGAAGCGGCCCAATGTCGATGCCGGGCCGAACGCCGCCTGGTACTCGCCTGTACTCTGGGATTGAATCGAGTAGGTCCCCAAAGGACCGGTCAACACCAGTTGGGCGCCGGCGTCCTCGCCTTCAGAGGCGGCGCCCCATTGGTTTGATTCAAACGACCAGTTCTTGACGATCGTGCAGGTGCCGGGCGGCGGAAGCATCCCACCAAACATGCTTGTCAGCGCGGACAATCCTTTCAACTTCAAAAATCCGGCCGCGATACCCTGGTCTTGAAGAGTTGCCACCGTTCGCAGAACGTCTTTCGCCGATATGGATCTCCCGGCCAGCAGGGGCTGATACTTCTTGAGTACCGACCGCACCACGGCTTTCCTTTGCGAAACGCCGGCACGCGCGATGGCTTTGACATCGTTCTCGGAGACTTTTACTTTCAAAGCCTCGGAAAGTTGCGCCGCCACCGTGCCGTAAAACGAAAAACCTCCCGACTGGAGAATCTGGATTGGACCCATCGCGATGGCGCCCACGGTCACGTCCTCGCCCGCAGCAGCCTTGGCCAGAGTGGCGGGTGGAATCCCCACCGTTTCCCGGCACTGCTGGCCCGGCTCGCCAATCGGAATCGTCACGAAGTTGCTTGTATTTCCGCCGTAGCGCATGGCAACCGGAACGAAACACCCCTGTGGAGAGTCGGGCACGCGGAACACGATCTGGTCCAGCCCGGCACAACAACCGGAACGTCCCGCATAGTCCACGGGCGCACGCACGCCGCCGACGTACACTTCAACGTCGGAAAAGCGATTACCCGGCAGAGGCCCCGCCGCGTCGTCACCCTCCACCGCACCCAACCCTGTTCCCCACAAAACCAGCGTGTCGTTGGTCCAGGCCGGGTGCGCGTAGTCCTTCAACTGATAGGCCGCCGTAGTGATGCTGCCGGCTCCAAGCCCATTGCCGCTAACCGCGTATATGCCCGGGGCGGCTTGCACCACTCTGATGGGCAGTTCGGCGTAAGCGGATGGGTAGCCGTTGTAAAGCCGCAAGGTCCCGTCGCCCACCGGTACGGAGGAAGGAAGGAGCGCCGCCACTTGTTCGCTGAAGGTATAAAGGATCGGAACGTCCACCGTCTTGCCGGCGACAGTGACGGAGATTGAGGTAAGTCCCAGATTCGTTGGTAGAGGAAAGGCAGCAGCCTGCTGCAGGTCGGACGGCCCCAAGTACCACCCGAACAGCACAAAGATGGAACCCTGGGCAATCCCTTTGTCTCCGACGTCCGCCCGCTCATAGCTGGCTGAGTTGGTGATCGAATTGAGAAATGGCCGGAAGGGCGGCGGACCTGGTTTCGTCGAAAATTTCCAGGTAGGGGAAGAAGAGACAACTCCCGACGAATCGGCCACCTCGACCCGCCAGTAATAGGTCGCGTACCCCGTCAGCGCAGGCGGAGTGAAGCTGGTTTCCTCGGTCGCACCCACCAAGGACAATCCCCACGGTGGGGCTTGTCCTCGATAGCTTTCTCCCAACAGGACGTAGTAGTTCGTTGCCCCTGCCGAGGCGCTCCATGTCAGGGTGGGAGTCAACGAGATTCCTGTTGCTCCGTCCGCCGGGGAGACCAGGGCAGGAGCCGTCAGCGCCGTTTTGGGACCGGCCACAGCGGCACTCTTGTTGGATGGTGCGCCTGGCGCCGACACCGAGATCGCACGCTGTTGCGCAACGAGACACGGCGTCAGCGCCGCTGCGATCACGACAATCAGTTCGTAAACGCTTTTATTCGACAACCTCATTGCTTGAACCTCCTCCGTGATTCGAAGCACGGTGGAAGCGATTGCACCGCCTTACGCTTCCCCGCCGTCATAACCACGCCGCGAATTTGGCCGGCCACGGATCCTGCCACCAGACCCTTACTTACCACCTGCGCGTGTTCCGAAACTCTCACGCAGGACTCCATTCTCGATCTTTGGCTGGCAGTCATTATACATCCGGCTCTGAACAAAGCAGTCACACCGGGGACGCATTATCGGCGATTTCGAAGAAAATAAGTCGGGAACAAGGGCACGGCTTCTGGAGATTCCGCGCAAGTACAAGCTGGGAGCCAAGTCGCCGCGGGTTGCTCGTCTACCTGCGGAAAACCACCAGGTCCTTGACGGCGACCAAAGAGCCCTTCGAGTCCCGGAACGGCTGGCCCAGCACAACCAGGCGCAGCGTGTGCCTGCCGGGCGACAGGTCGAAGCGGTGCCACACCGCCTCGCCCGAACGCGTCCCGTCCTCCTGGTACACATCCACCCGGGCATCCCGTTTCCCGTCCAGGTAGACTTCCGCCTGGCCGCAACCGGGGCAGTAGTCTCCTGTCAGAATCGCGCCGGAACCTTCAAAGTCGACGGTCGCCTCCGCGCCCTTCTCGGCGGAGGAACGTAGCTGCCCATCCGGGTTGACGGTCCAGTTACCCGCGAATTTCCAACGCGGGTCGTCGTTCAGGATACGCTCGACGGGCGACCCATAGTCGTCCCACACTTCCAGCTTCCTCGGATTCGGCGTTTCGAGCTCTATCACCAGCGCGTCGCCTTCTACACGCCCGCCCTTCTTCTTTGCCAGAGCCAGCGCGCGGTTGTAAGTGCTTTCGACAATGGTCTTGTAGGTGAAGTTGGTGTAGCTGAATTTTCGGTCTTCGATGGCGGGGATGCCGCTCTTCCAGATTTCCGGGATTCCCTTCCATCCCAGCAGGACACCCAGGATGCCGGCGGCGCTCGAAGGGTTACAGTCGGAATCCTGTCCGGAGCGGGTGGCGATCTCGATTGTCTTGCGCATATCGCCGTCGCCGAACAGCAAGCCCAGGGCGATGTATCCTCCGTTCAGTTTGGCGTCGATGTTGAATGGCATCAGCGCGCCGTCGGGACAGGGATCGCGCTTGTCCCACTTGTCTTCGAGGAGCTGCCACACTTTCTGCCAGTCGTTCGGGTATTGACGGTGCCAGTTCAGAAGGTCCGAAATCAGCCGGGCGTAGGGGCTGTCGGCGGAGAGGCACGCCAGCCCCGCCTCCACCACCCTGTGCGGGTCCTTTTCGACGAACGCCGCCGAGTACATGCAGGAAACGAAGATGCCCCCATAGATGCCGTCGCCGTAATTCATCACGCGCCCGGCCCGCAGCGCGATGTCGGAGGCCGACCGCGGCATACCGGGCGCCATCAACCCGATGAAGTCGCTTTCAATCTGAAAGTCGATGTCGTTGGCGTGCGCGTTGTACTTCGGTGTGCCGCTCAGCGTCGCCGGAACACCCCTTTTGAGCGCCCGCCGGGCAGCCAGATTGGCGTGCCACAGCCGATACTTCGAATCGCGGAACATGTCGCCGAAGTCTTCTGTTGTGGCGTCGAGGCCCTTGTCGTCGAGCACCTTGGCGAACGTCATGTCCACGTACAGGTCGTCCTGGTCGAGCGAGTTGTCCACCTTCTCCGGGCTCCAGCGGGGGAGTTTGTCTTCAGGCAGGATCACGCCGCGGTAGTGGAACTCGGTGGGCGCGCCGTAGCTGACGCCGATCATCTGGCCGGCCCAGCCGCCCGCGATGCGGTCGCGCAGTTCGCTAAGCGGAATGGTGCGGACGCCGGGTTTGTCGGCGGCGAAAAGTCCGGAAGCCAGGAGGCAAAGCGCAACGATCTGATGGGGTTTCAAGGTTCCCTCCGCCTGTCAAACTATCAGCACCGCGCCGCGTCGTCAAACCAAAGCCGGCCATGCCGGCGCATCCGTCCATCCCGTCCTACGACCACAGTTTCTTCATCCTGGAAAATCTGGAGGATTTTTCGGCTCTCTGCGGGGCCGGAAGTCCCGCTATCTGGCACGCGAGGTCTTCCAGCATCTCACCAAGCGTCGACGTCGGATCCACCAGGCTGGAATCTATAATGGACTGCCGCACGGCCATGTAGTCGCTGGGGACGACGGCGGCCACGGGGTGTTGCAGAAACTCCTCCACATCTTCCGGCTTTACCTCTTCCTCGCGCCAACGGTTGACCACGATCTTTACTTTTTCCTCCGCCACGCCGCGGTCTTTCAGCTCGCTGCATCGCCGGGCGGCCAAACGAAGCGAGAGGATCTCCGGGGTGCATA
Organism: Bryobacterales bacterium; assembly: GCA_963810595.1. Classification (GTDB taxonomy): domain Bacteria; phylum Acidobacteriota; class Terriglobia; order Bryobacterales; family Bryobacteraceae; genus CAWEOG01. The sequence continues at coordinate 23,703 of CAWEOG010000013.1, forward strand.
CCACGAAGACGTCCTTGGCCGTGCGCACAATTTCGGCGGTGCCGTCGTTCACCACCTCGGGCAGGTCGGCCAGGATCCAGTTGTATTGCTGGTGGGCAAACTGCAACAGCTTGAAGTAGTCGTACCATTCCGCCAGCGGCCGTTTGCGCTGGCGGTCGGCCGTCAGCCAGTCCGCTCCGAAGCGCTCCGTCACCAGCCGTTGCCAGACAAACGAATCGAGGCGGGTGGCGCCGCCGAAGACATCCTGCACGAACTGCGTCGGTTCGACGTTCAACAGGATCGAGAGGATTCCGGAATGCAGGTCGCACTCCAGTACCAACGCCGTCTGTTCGAGGCGCTTGGCTAAAATGCCCGCAATGTTCAGCACTACGGTGGTGCAGCCGCTTCCCGCCTTGGAAGGAAGAAACGCATACAGGTTCGTGACGTCCTTCGCACGCCGGTGGAGTGCGGTTTCCGTGCTCCTGCTCAACACCTCCGCCGTTACCGGGGATGTCAGCATCTCGTCGGCGATCGCAGCGACGTCGTCCCTGGCCTCGCCTTCGCAACCTGGGCCGAATGCCACTATGGACAAGCCGGGCGCGGCTTCCCGGACAGCCGCCATCAGGGGGAGGGCCAATTCAATATCGCTGACGTCGATCAGCAGGACTTCGATGTCGCGAGAATTGAGGAAGCGGATCAGCTCATGCAGGCCGGGATACCGCGGGAACCATTCGAGCAAATGAAGGGTTCCGGTTTCCTCGCAGAGAGCCCTCATCACGTCGGCCGAAACCATGGACTCGCTGATGAGAATGGCGTTCAGCATATCCGACTCGTGGCACGCCGGCACAGTGTCGCGTGGTCATTCAGGCACAATAACCTGCCCACTCACAAATAGTATCAGCATTTGAAATCCAATCAATTTGGCGGCGGGCAGACCCACTGGAAAAGGGGGCCTCTTGGTTGCGGGCAATCGCGGAAAAGGGGACAGTTCCAGAAAGGATTTCCAGAAGTCCCAATTTATCGGGGAGTTGGCGCCCTGGGGCCCTCAACAACCGGAAAACGTGGGTAGTGTTCCTGGCCCTTTTCAATGGTTCTTCGAGAGATTCAGTTCACGAGCGACCGCCCAAGAGCATCCCCACGCGCACCCGGCAACCTTCTCCTCCGAACCCCGACCGCAAGGAAGGGGACTCTTGATTCGTGGCAGCGCCTCACTGTGTCCGAAGCGGTCGAAACGGCAACAGCCAGGGCCGTCCAAGCCTGCCGCGCCCACCCGCAACAAACACCGTCCACTGTCAACCGTCCACCGGTTTGATCGGTCCCCGTCCTCAAGCCGCCGGTCACGGGCAACCGCGTTCGAACATCACGGAACACAGACCGCGGCCGTGTCGGGGTTCTTTCCTGAACGGTCGATCGTCCGCCATCCACCTCTCAAGATGTTCCTGGAAATCCTCAACCGCGCCGCACCCCCTTGGTGATCCAAGACGGCCGAAATCCGCGAACACCGCATACTGTCATCCAGACCCAGGCCCTTCCGGAATGGACAAAAACAACACCCCCAACAGCCCTGATCGCCCCAGCCTCGACCTCCAAGAAGCGTCGTGAATGATCGCAACGACGTGTATCGTTCCTGATCCCGTTCTGGGAGCCCAGCTTCGGCTTTCTCCGAGCGGCGCGTGACACGGACGGAGTCCCGCCAACTTCAGAAGCGGGCTTCTGGCCGCGGTCGCCACGCACAACCGTGAGAAGCGCGTGATCCGACCAAATCCGCCACTAAGGGTTCTGCGACCCCTGTCGACAAGCTGCGCCTCCTAGCGAGGTCTTCGACCTCAAACCGACGAGCGTAGTGCTGCGGGCATAGAATCTGGGTCATGCCGAGCATCCTAAGAACCGCTGAATGGTCATGTTACATTGGGGGTGAAGTCACTTACCGCAAATACCGAGGGACAGTGAACGAGGCGCTTGCCAAGATGTCAAAGGAAATCTGGCCAGTGAAAGACCTCGTCTGATGGCGCCTCTGCTTGTGGACTTGACGGTGAAAAGGACGCCAGTAGAACCTAATCCAAGTTACGATCCTGGTGCCGGCGACAGAATAAATAAGAGTATTCGCGATGGCCGTATTCTTCACAAGACTCGAGGTCAGACCGACCGATCAGAACGCTCAGGTCAAGTTGGTTGAAGGCGCGTATGCGCATTGCTGGGTGCTCGAAGACTCTCCTGCGGCAGCCTGCAACAAAGCATCGTATTACGTTCGGAGAGATGAATGGGACGTCGTCGATAAAACTGCGCCCGTGGAAGTCGTCGAAGAGGACTTTGCGAACGCCGACCTCGGACTGCAGCAACTGAAGAAGGCTAAGAAAGAGACACTCGCAATCTTCTATACCGCGTGGTCGCGCGATGGGAAGACAAGCAGCGGACCGACAACGTTGCAGCGGAGCGGCAGCTTCGATCTCAACCGTTATGTGCAGTCACAGAAGAGGCTCACGAACAAAGCGCGCTGCCTCCATTTCGACAGCACGGGGGAATGCAAAGCGCTGGCCAAGGCTCATTCCCTTCAAAAGAATGGGCTATTGCGGATGATATCGCAAGACTCCCACGTCTATGTGCCCTCGATGAACATTGGCACGATGCGCAAGAATGCGGGCACAGTTGTTTTGGAAAGGAAAGGCATCGCCAAGGTTTCTACGTTCGCCGGGTTCTGCGCTCAGCACGATTCCGAGCTCTTCCGGCCAATGAATACCATGGCGCTTGCGCCAACGGACCAACAGGTTGCACTCTACGGCTACCGCTCACTGTGCCGTGAAGTCTTCGCGAAGGAGAACGCTTTTGCCCTGATTGATGAACAACTTGGACTGGGCGGACATGATCGCGCCACACGAGAGTTGCTCGAAGCATACAGTATCGGCACGTCTGTCGGTCTCAGCAATCTCCAGCGCCATAAAGCAGCGTTTGATGGATCGCTCCGTGGCGGCTCATATCAGGACGTGGAGTTCACGCTGTTCATCTTCAGGCAACCGCCTCTCTTGGCCTTCTCCGCCGTATTCTATCCGGAATTCGATTTCCTGGGGCGACAGTTGCAGGGTCTGGCCGACCACACCACCAATCTTGATCTCATGACAGTGTGTTCAGCCGATATGGACGACGGCTGGGGCTTGTTGTTCTGCTGGCATAAAACGAGTTCTACGGCTTGTAGGGAGTTTTTGAGATCCCTTGCCACCGTGATTCATGAGGGTCGCCGTGTCGAGGCGGCGCTCCTGCGAATGGTAGTGGCATTCTGCGAGAATCTCGCCGTCGCTCCGCGTTGGTGGGAAACTCTCGCTGAACACGAGCGAGAACGGTTCTGTGTTGCGCTGAGTGCCGGGGTGAACCTGTTAGCTCCTACTGCCCCGGACAACCTGATGGCTGACCTGGAACTGGATCCTGGATGGAAGATTGACAGCGTGCGGGACGGCGTAGCGGGCAAATGAGTGGCCGTGCCGCCTGACGGTATGCTAAGCGCTCACGTCTAATAATATGGAGTCAGAGATCTGCGCTCGTGCCAACAAGCGCAATGGCCTATTCCGAGAGTTGGAGGCCGCATCCTAAATGCAATTGAAAATCCTCCCGAAGATCATTGAGCAAATTATCGCTCATCCTTCTTAGCCTAAGGTCGACCAAACTTCTTCCGGGCCTCGAAGACGTAGGCGCATTCCTTTGCCGTTTTAACTGTTCTTCAGAACAGCCAAAACGAACAACACCGTGGAGCTCACGCATTCTCTGCATCATATCGTAGGGTCTCCAGGACTCCCGGACGCGACATTGACGGTTGGAAAGCCTTTCGCATGCGGTCGCCGCAAGGCCAACCGGCGCTTCGGGCGTATGGTCGGCCACTCGGAGATTCGTCCGAAACGGCCTTCGGGAAACATCGTCGGATTAGGACCGATAAGTCGGCTTGGCTTCATCCAACGTGTTGCAGTCCGGCGCGCTGACCGGCGATTTGTGCATACATGGCGTCGGCCGCCAGATCGATCTCCCCGGGCCACGCAACCGCACCGTGATCAATGTACGCCTGCCCGAAGAACTGCGTATCCCGTAACGGGCCGAGTGCGCCGGTCAGTTCTTCCGGACGCAACTGCAGCCGTCCAGCCACCCCGTCCTTAAATCGCACAAAGAGGCGGTAATGGGGCTCTGGTTTGACTTCGACTACGTCCCAGTGCATGGAATATCGACTCCGTTCATGCCAGCGGCTCAATTTTCGTCGGGATTGTGTTCTCGCGGCGGAAACGCCACTCCTGCAACAGTTCCTCTCTATGCATCATCGCCCGTTCCCCAACCAGATCCAAAGCCCGGCGTGGCAGTTCGCCCTCGAGGACCTCCAGGGTGCCGATCTCAACCGCGGCTTCGAATTCGCCGTATCGGGCGTGCAAATGCGGTGGCGGGTGATCATTGAAAAACATGCGGACCATGATTCCGTAGAATGTGCTGATTGTCGGCATCCCGCGAGACTGAATCTACCATCTGGAAGATTACTCCCAATAACTCGGCTTCGGTCCGCCGATCCACGTCGGAGTCGCCACCGATCCCGAACCCGCGTTGCGTATCACTCTGTACGCCTACACCGCCCGGCGTTCCTGGACCCTTTTTCCGCAACCATAACGCTCCCCATTTTGCGTTCTTAGCGCCTTATCTTGGCGTGAGGTCCCCTCCCCAGACCCGAGTGACCACCAAATCCCGACTTTATCGTTCGCATTTTCAACCTCTAACAGCCTCACCCCCCGAATACTCGCGGAAGCGCCCGCTACACTCAAAGCGAAAAGGCATCGTTCCGAACCTTCGGAAAGGATCCCCCCATGAACCTCTCTACTCGGTCCGAAAACTCCAACGGCGCCTCCGCCGCCCGGCTCGCCGCCAACCGCGCCAACGCCCAACACTCCACCGGCCCCAAAACCGGCGAAGGCAAAGCCAAGGTCGCTCGCAACGCCCTCAAACACGGCCTCGACTCCAAGGAAATCTTCATCGCCGCCGGCGAACAGGAGCACTTCGACCAGTTCAGAACCGACCTCGCCGCCGACGTCAACCCGGTCGGCGCCCTCGAACAGAACCTCTTCAATCAACTCCTCCACGCCGCCTGGAATCTGCGCCGCGTGCGCATTCAGGAAACCGAGGTCCACGAGAAAGCCTCGGCTCTCATGATCAACCCCTTCCTCGACGACAAGTACTCCGCCGCCCTGGATCGCCTCGCTAAACACCAGGTGCGCATCGAGCGCACCTACCACCGCGCTCTCCGGGAGCTGCGCTCGCTCCAGACCAACCGCCACCTCGCAAACCGCCTGCTGCTGCGCCGCGACCTGCCGGGCAACCCTCCGGCGCTGGCCGACTTACGAAAATCTCCGGAACAAAGCCAACACCCGGCCGAAGCGTTGCGCTACACCCTGGCAATCGCCGAAAGATACGCCGGCAGCGGCCTCGATTTCCACCAGATAGTCGAGGCGGAGTTGAAAAACCACGCTCCAGGCGCGGAACAAACCCGGTAGGGCGGAAAACGCCGCCACGCGCAAACCCGGGCGGCGTTGGTGCGTACTTGCCCACATTGGGGGTGGCAAAAGGGACTCCTGGCTGAAATACGTGCGGTGCCAAACCGCACCTTCATCACAAAGCTCCTGTTGCCGCGCGTGTCCGAATCGGCTTCCCAAATGCGCCCGCCAGTGGCGCTCAATGGCAATCTGCAACGTAGCGGCTCGCCCAGGCATCTTAAGTAGCAACGTTGAACAAACGAGGGGGCGGTGGCTCGGCGTCGGATTCCGGCCGGCTACCGAGTGGTGCCAATATGAGCGGCGTGTTCCTGAAGCAGTACTACCTGGGTTGCCTGGCTCACGCTTCCTACCTGCTGGCTGACGAAACCAGCGGCAATGCAATCGTGGTCGATCCGCAACGGGACATCCAGCAATACCTCACCGACGCCGAAAAACTGGGCGTGCAGATCCGCCATGTTTTTCTGACGCACTTCCATGCCGACTTCGTGGCGGGCCATCTCGAGCTGCGCGACCGCTGCGGCGCCGACATCCGGCTCGGTTCGCAGGCCCAGGCCGAGTACGCGTTTGTCCCGATGAAAGACGGCGACACGCTGGAGTATCCGGGACTGCGTCTCCAGGTTCTGGAGACCCCGGGACACACCATCGAGTCGATATTCGATCCTGGTGTTCGACCCGCGGAAAGACCCCGCGAACCCGTACGCCGTCCTCACCGGAGATACGCTGTTCATCGGCGACGTCGGCCGCCCGGATCTGCGCGCCTCCATCGGCTGGTCCGCCCTGGAATTGGGCAGCCGTCTGTACGACTCGCTGCACAATAAACTGCTGCCGCTTCCGGATGCGACACTGGTTTACCCGGCGCACGGCGCCGGCTCTCTGTGCGGAAAACAGCTCTCCTCGGAGACGGTTTCCACCCTCGGCGATCAGCGCCGGTTGAACTACGCGCTACAGCCAATGTCGAAAGACCAGTTCATCCGGCTGGTGACGGCCGATCAGCCGGAGGCGCCGGCGTACTTCACATACGATGCGATCCTGAACACGCGCGAGCGGGCCACCCTGGATAAGAATCTGGAGCAGGTTCTGCGCCCCATCGAACTGGCGGAAGTTCTCGAGCTGGGTGACGCCGGCGCGCAGATTCTGGATGTCCGCGAACCGGCGGAATACGCCAAAGGTCACCTGGCCGGCAGCATCAACATCGGGCTGGGTGGCCAATACGCCACCTGGGCCGGCACCGTACTCGACCGCGCCAAGCCCATCGTGATCGTGGCCGAGCCGGGACGCCAGCAAGAGGCGGCCCTGCGCCTGGGAAGAATCGGTTTCGATCATGTGAAGGGCTACCTGCGGGATGGAATGGGGGCGCTGGCGGATCGCCAGGATCTGGTCTGGTCCACCGAAAGGGTTACCGCCCGGATGCTGGCGGACGAGCTGGCCACCGCGAATCCGCCGCTGGTGATTGATATCCGCGCACCGCGTGAGTGGAGCGCGAAACGCCTCGGCGAGAGCATCAACCTCCCGCTCTCCCAACTGCAGGAAGGCATTGCGAAAGTCCCGCGCGACCGCCGGATCGCGGTCCACTGCCTGGGCGGCTACCGGTCTTCGATTGCCGTCAGCATCCTCAACCAGCACGGCATCACCAACCTGATCGAGCTGGCAGGTGGGCTCACGGCGTGGGAAGCGGCCCGGCTTCCGGTGGTTGCCGGCTAAAACCCGGTCTCGCGGATTTACCTCGACAGGTCCACCACCGCGTAAGTCTTCAACTCGGGAAGCGTGAATTCGGTAGCCTGCGAATCCACTTGGTAATCGAGCAGTTGCTCGCCCGGGCTTCCGGCCGCTGCAAGCCGATGCTTCGGAAAGCGCCCGAGGATGCGCACGCGGATGCCATCCACCTGCCGCTCCGCGCCGGCATAATTCAGCAGGTGTAGGCGCGCCCGGTTCCCCGACCCCGTCAGCCGCGCGATCACCACGGCGCTGCCGTAAATCCGTAACGAGCGCTTTTCGTCGGTCAGATTGAACCGGACCGCGTGGGCCAGCTTGCCCGGATCCGCGGCGTCTTCGAGGGGATATTCCGGGGTGCCCAACTTCACGTTCAGCTTCAAATGCGGGTCCGGCGCCGTCACCAGCTTGAATTGCAGGTTGTAGCGGATGAGCAGGTTCATGACCTCGCCGGCGGCGTCGGAGCCGTCGTCGACGAAGCCGAAATCGGCCACCTGCGGCATCTCGCCGGCATCCACGGTGCGCAGGAAGTTGAGCATTTCGGCGAACGGCTTCACTCCGGCGGCATCGGTGTGAACCACGGCATCGGCGCCGTAACAAAAGGCCTCGGCCGCGGCCAGCGCCGCTTGCGGGCCTTTCGCATCGTAGTAGAAGCGGCTCCGCGGCTGGCGCAGAAAGATCCAGCCATTGGAATCGAGCCACGGCGCGCGCGTCGCTGACGCCCGGTCGATCCGGTAGTTGACCGTGGGAGGCTGCAGCTTCTCGGCGCCGGCCAGGTCGCCAGCCTCGGCCGTAATCCCCGCGACGCTCTTCCACGAATCCGCCTGCGCAGCCGGCACCAGAACATGGCTGACGCCCGCCTCGCGCAAGGCCGGCGCGCCGTCCGGACCCGCGTCCCAGAACAGCCCCGGTAGTGCGAACGCCAGAAGGAGAAATTTCACAGTTCTATGTCCTTCAGATCGATTTTGGCGTTGTCGAATACGCCCAGGCCCAGTTTGGAGGCGTACTCGATATGGCCCGGCTCGCGGATGAACCGGTTCTTGGTCGGGTCCGAATTGTCGCCCAGTTGCGCGGGCGAGCGGTCGAACAGCGAATTGGCGCCTTCGGCTTTTCGTTTGGCTTCGATCAGCTCGAGCAGCTTGTGGTCCATTGCCACCGGGTCGGTTCCCACCATGATCTGCTTCGGGTAGAAGCGAAACCGCGGATTCTGGCTGAACGGCCCGGCCTGCCAGACGCCGCGCAGCCCGTCCATGATGTTCAGCACCACCCGCGAGCGAACCGGCTCCACCGAGGCCAGCGTTCCGATAAAGGAATAGGTATTGGTCTTTTCGTAATGGTGCGAGCGGTCCACGTTGGAGAAATCGCCATAGGCGATGTTCTTCAAACATCCGGTGACCCCCGAGGCCTGATGTTCCTTCATTACCGGGACATTCACAATCTTGGTCAGCTTGTCGGCCACCAGCCGGATTAGGTTTGAACGGGTATCGTCTTCGCCAAAAAAGCTGGTTTCCACGTAGGTGTTCGGGTCGTAGCCGAGAATCGAGCCGCGCGAGGCTTCGGCGGCGTAAATGTGCACCCCGGCAGGTAGATATTTCGGAAAGCCGACGCTCTGCAACTGGTTGTCGAAGCGCTCGTAGACCCAGATGCTGCCGGCCGGAACGCCGATTGCCACCAGGTTCTCGGCAATCGCGGCCACCACCTCTGGCGTGGAGCAGATGCGCGGAGCGCCCGAGCAGTTCACCTTGATCCCCACCACATCCCGGGGCGAGATAAACCGCTTCCAGGCGGCCGCATCGTTGCTCTCGCCCGTCAGCGCCAGCATGCCCGCCGAGATCATCTGTTTCACCAGCGGGCGGTCCACGCGTTCGGTAGCCGGGTCGATCGACCGTTCCGAGTGCACACGGACCACTTTGCCGGGATACGGCCCCGGCATACCCGGATGCGCGGCGGGCTTGAAGTGCGTCACCACGTGATAGACCGGCGTTTCGACGGGCGGAGCGCCCGCCAGCGGCGCAGCCGCGGCGAGTTGCAGGAATGATCTTCGATCCACAGCGGTAGTGTATAACAGCCTGGCCGGCGGTTTCCTAAGTCAGTGGAAACTGGGGCTCGCGCGGCGCCCTGTAACTCACCGCCAGGTGCGGCGTCTCCAGCCGTTGGTGGTCCTGGATCTTCGAGGTCAGACAGCTCTCCAACATCCCGCTGGTGAGCAGCGTACGCTCCACCGGATATGGCGCTACGCCGGTCTCAACCAACTGCTCGGCCTTGTGCATCAGGCAGGCCGAATAGGTGACGTTGGGGTCGGGGGTCAGCAGGAACTGCAGCGACCGGGTCTCGCCACCCTTCAGCCTGGCCGCGAAGTTGAAGTCTTTCAGGGCTCCGTCCAGCATCAGCATGGCGGCCTTGAGGCCGTCGCGATACTCAATGAAATAAGCCGCCGGGTTTTTGGCCAGCGACGGTAACACGCCGGGCGCCATCAGGTTTTGCGTGCGGCCGTCTTCCACCGTCAGCCCCAGCGGCGTATCGCTGCGCGAAAGCGCCGCCGCCAGCAGGTCTTTCGAATAGCGGCCCTCGTCGCCGGCTTTCCACACGGCATCGCCTTCCACCAGTTGGACGGCCTTGACGCCGGTTTCTCCTCCGCGCCGGCGCTCCAGCATGCACTGCAAGCCTTCCAGCGCGTGGAAATCCATGGCGTCCGAACCGCCCTCCCCCACCATCACCGCCGATTCAATCTCGCAGTCGAGCGGCAGGTCGATGGCCGGAAGCCGCCAGGTGACCGGAATCGATGAGCCGGCAATCATCGGGAAGCGCAGCCGCCGCGACGCCGCTACCATTGTCTGGGCCTTCTCGAAGCTGTAGGAAAGGTGCTTGTCGTTGTAGACCGGCACGGCGCGGCCGTCCTGGTCGAACACCTTGACGCATTCCTGGAAAAACTCGGCGCGCGGGTACAGGATCTGGCCCTTTTCGTTGCGCGGGTAGTCGCCGTGCTCGGCGATGATCAGCACGCCGTCCACCGCCAGTTTCCCGCTGCCGCAGCGCAGCGTTCCGGCGATCGTGGGATAGATCTCGAATCCGAACTCCTTGGCCCGCGCGGCGCTCAGGTCGTTGGCGGGCTTCTGATCGACGTACATCGACACCACTTTCATGTTGGGCTGGTGCCAAGCGCCCGCGTAGGGGTAGCCCACCAGAAAACGATCGCCCATGTGCTGCGCGTGCGAGTGCTCGCGATAGACGGTGGCGATGATGGCGAGCCGTTTGGGCCGGGCCTGTTGAGCCGCCATGGCGGCCAGCCGCCGGGGTTCCGAGAAAAGCGCGTCGCGTCAGCATGGCTACGTTCTCCAGAAGGTCGACTCCTTGGTGGGCTGATACCGGATGGCCAGGTGCGGCGTCTCGAAGCGGGTCTGCTGCCGGTACAGGCTCTCCACGCCGCCCGCCGTCAGGCCGGTGGTGAGCAGGGTGCGCTCCACCGGATAGGTCGGCTTGCCGGTGAGGAACATCTTCTCCATGTTGTTCACCAGCGGGCTGAAGAAATTCGCCAGCGTAGTGCGGCCGTCGGGCATCGGCAGGTACATCTGCGTCGACCACGGTTCGCGCGAGCCGTTCACGTACGCCGAAAAGTTGAAGTCGCGAACCAGCCCGTTCATCAGCAGCACGGTGCCTTTCAATCCGTCGGCATACTGGTAGCGGTACGCCACCGGGTTGCGCACCAGCCGCCGCATGTCATCGACACTGGGAAACACGTCGGTGAATCCCGTCCGCGCGGGCGTCAGCGTGTGGCTGCGGCACAGCGCGGCGTCCATTAACGCTTTGGGCCAGACGCCGTCGCGCAGCGCGTCCCAGAACTTGTCGCCGCGATAGGCCTGAATCCACTCCACCCGGTTTCGCCGCCGCGCCGCCGTTCCACCATCGACTGAACGGTCTCGAGCGCATGGAAATCGTAGCTGTCCACCCCGCCGTAGGCCACGCACATCGCTTCGCTGATGCGCGCGCCCAGCGGCATTTCCACCTGCGGCGTGCGCCAGGTAACGGGCAGGCTCGACCCGGCCATGAAGGGGAAGCCCATCCGGCGCGAGGTGTCGTACATTTCCCTGGCCCAATCCCAGTTCCAGGAAAGGTGCTTGTCGCTGAATACCGGCACCGAGCGGCTGCTGTCGCGAAAAACTTTCACCATCTGCGTAAAGAACTGGTAGCGCGGATACTCGGTCTGCCCCTTTTCGTTGCGCGGATAGCGGCCGTGCTCGCCCACAATCACCACGCCGTCCACCGCCAGTTTGCTTGCGCCGAGGGTGAGCGCCTCGGCGATGCTGGAGCAGAGCTTGAGGCTGGGATGTCGCTTCCCGCGCTCGCGGCTGAGGTCGTTATCGCCTACCTGGTCGACGTACAGCGACACCAGATCCATGGGCGGCATGTGGTACGCGCCGTTCCACCCGTAGCCATCCAGAAAGCGGTCGACGATATGTTGGGCGTGCGAATACTTGAAGTAGGTGGTTACAATAGCAGCAAGTTTCGGACGCGTTGGATTGGCCATGCGACAGAACCCCAGTAATTATAAAACGCTGGCAGCCACAGCGGCTTTGCTGGCGGCCTCGGCCGTTTTGCTGAGTCAGACTTCTCCAGCACCGCCGGTGTCGCAGCGGGCGCGGACCTTGCACGCCAGCCTGCTGGTCTTCGACGGCCACATTCACGCCATCGATCGCGAATTCTACAACGGCGGCGACATCGGCCAGCGCAAACCCGACGGCCAGTTCGACCTGCCGCGCGCCCGCGAAGGCGGTCTGGGAGCCCTGTTCTTTTCGATCTTCGTGAAGGAAGAGTACTATCCCGCACGGCTCGAGACCAAGCAGGCGCTGCGCATGTTCGATACCGCCATCCGGCAGATCGAGGGGAACAGCCAGAGCATTCAACTGGCGCGCAATGCCTCGGAGGTCGAACGCATCCACGCCGCCGGAAAAATCGCCGCCGTGCTTGCCATCGAGGGCAGCTTCGACCTGGATGGCGACCCCGCCGTCATCCGCCAGATGTACCGGCTGGGGGTGCGCTCGGTGCAGCTTTCGGCGCACAACTGGACCAGCAACTACGCGGATTCCTGCTGCTCGCCGCCGAAGTGGCACGGCCTCAACCAGCGCGGCCGCGAAGTGGTCCGTGAAATGAACCGCCTGGGGATGGTGATCGACGTGTCGCACGCCTCCGACGAAGCCATCTCGCAGGCCATCGACATCAGCACCGACCCGGCTGGTCGCCACCCACCACGGCCTTCGCGACCTCAACGACATCCCGCGCAACATGCCCGACTGGCTGCTTAAGAAGCTGGCGGCCAAGGGCGGTGTTTTCGGGATTCAAATCGGCAGCGAGTTTCACAGCCGGAAGGCGTTCGAGTGGAGCAGCCAGCATGCCGGCACACCGTTCTGGGACACCGGCGCGGCCCAGCGGGCGGCTGCGCTGGGAATTGTGGAGGTGGACCGCCTGGTAGCGCCGCAGTTTCCCATGCTGCCCGCGAAGATTCCGGAAGATCTGCACATCTCGGTAGACGACTGGGTAGGCGTGGTTGACCGGGTTATCCGGATGGTGGGCGACGACCACGTTTCTCTCGGCAGCGATTTCGACGGCGGCCCGCCCTTGCCGCGCGGCATGCGCGACATTCGCGATCTGCCGATGCTTACCGACGCCATGCTGCGGCGCGGCTACACCGAAGAGCGCATCCGCAAGGTCATGGGCGGCAACCTGCTGCGGGTCTTCCGGCAGATTACCGAGAAGCCGGCGCGCTAAGCGGCGAGGGTTCGCCCCACGCAACCAACTCCAGCCGGCGGAGCTATCCTGGACTAACGGGATTGCTGGTAACAAATCTGGACGCGACGCTATGCAGAAATTTTCTTTGTTGCTCGCCTTAGCCGTGTTCGCGGTGGCGTGTGCAGCCGCCGAGCGGCCTCAGATCAAGATAGCCCTGGTGGGAGATTCCACCGTCAACGACGGCGGCGGCTGGGGGCCCGGCTTCCGCGGCTCGTTCGGTCCCGATGTCGCCATCACCAATTTCGCCCTCAACGGAAGGAGCTCGAAGAGCTTCCGTGACGAGGGGGCGTGGGCCCCGGTGCTGGCTTCCAAACCCGATTACATCCTGATCCAGTTCGGGCACAACGATTGCCCCGGAAAGGGCCCTGCCCGCGAAACCGATCCCGCGACCAGCTACCGCGAGAACATGATCCGCTACGTCGAAGAAGCTCGCGCCGCCGGCGCCGCGCCAATCCTGGTCACCTCCATCGTGCGGCGCAATTTCTCGCCGGAGGGACAATTCAAGCCCGACGCACTTGCCGCCTACGTGGAAGAAGTGCGAAAGATCGCGGACGAGAAGAAGGCGCCGCTGATCGATCTCTACGCGCTGACCCTCGATCAGGCCGAGCGAATCGGGCCGGCCGGTTGTGAACAGATCGGCGCGCGAACCGCGGACGGAAAGCTCGATACCACGCATCTCGGGCCGAAGGGCCAGAAGGAGATCGGCGAGATGACGGCCCGCGAGTTCGTGCGCGTGGAGCCTGCGCTGAAGCCGTATTTGAAATCCCCGGAGCTGGCCGATATCCATGTTGTCGTTGCCGCCGACGGCAGCGGCGACTTCAAAACCGTCCAATACGCGATCGATCATGCGCCGCCGGAATTGGGCCGGCAGCGGCTGATCATCGAAATCCGCCCCGGCACGTACCACGAGCGAGTCACCGTGCCTCAGGACCGGCCCCGCGTTACCTTCCTCGGCAGCGACGCCGCCAGCACCGTCATCACCTCCAACATGAGCGCCAAGGCGGCCGGCGGCACGTTTTTCTCGAGCACCGTGAAAGTGGAGGGCGCCGAGTTTGAAGCCGAAAACATCACATTCGAGAATACGTTCGGGGTCGGTTCGCAGGCGGTGGCCATCTCGGTCCACTCCGATCGCGCAGCCTTCCGCAAATGCCGGTTCCTGGGATGGCAGGATACGCTTTACGCGGCGTCGGGACGCCAGTACTACCGAGATTGTTACATCGAAGGGCACGTCGACTACATTTTCGGCAACGCCACCGCCGTGTTCGACAACTGCCAGATCTACAATCGCGACCAAGGCTACGTAACAGCACAAAGCCGCGTGGTCCCGGACGGATCCACCGGCTATGTTTTCTACCACTGCAAACTCACCGGGGCTAAACCCGACAGCGCGTACCTGGGCCGTCCGTGGCGCCGCTATTCACGGGTGGTGTTCATCAACTGCTGGATGGGCGATGACATTCGCCCGGAGGGTTGGGAAAACTGGAGAAATCCGGCCAACGAGAAAACCGCATGGTATGCCGAATACGGCTCAACCGGACCGGGCGCGCGCGTGAAAGAGCGCGCGGGCTGGTCGCGCCAGTTAACCGCCGGCGGGGTGGAGCCGTTCCTCCCGGAAGTTTTTCTGGCCGGGACCGACCACTGGAACCCGGTGCCGGCAACCCCACGCGGCGAATTCGAAGAGAACCCGCGCTAGCGGCGCGGCGCGAACTCGTCGAGCAGTGCCGGATTGTCCAGCGTCGACATGTCGCCTAACTCCTCGCCCAGATACTTCTGGCGGATGAGCCGCCGCACCACCTTGCCGCTTTGGGTTTTGGGAAGCTGGCTGACCGCTTGAATGGCGTCGGCACGAAGCGTCGGGCCGAGCGACTGCGCGGCGTGGCCCACGATCCCTTCCAGCAGCTCCGGCCGATTCCGGGAATTCCTTCTTCAGCACCACAAAGCACACGATGGCGGTGCCCTTCAGCGGGTGCGGCACGCCCACCACGGCCGCTTCAGCCACCGCCGGGTGGTCAGACCAGCGCTTCTTCAATCTCCGCCGGACCCACCTTGCGTCCGGCCACCTTCATGGATTCGTCGGCGCGTCCATGCAGATACCAGCAGCCATCTTCATCAATGCTGGCCCAGTCGCCGTGGTCCCACATTCCCGGGAAACGGCGACCAGTAGGTTTCCAGGTATCGCTCCGGATCGTTCCAGATGCCGCGCGTCATCGAGGGCGCCGGCCTGGTGCAGACCAGGTAGCCCTTTCGCGCCGCGAACCGGAGTGCCGTGTCTCGTCCACCACTTCGGCCGCCATGCCGGGCGCCGGCGCCTCCCAGCGTGCAAGGTTTGAGCGGCTCGATCGGCAGCGGGATACAGGAAGCAGCCGACAATCTCGGTGCCGCCGGAGATGTTGATGATCGGGCAGCGTTTGCCGCCAACATGCTCGAAGAACCAGGCGTAAGAGGTTTCGTCCCACGGCTCGCCGGTGGAACCTAACAGGCGCAGGGGAAGCGAGGTCGTGCCGGGCGGGCAGCTCCGCTCCATAGCGCATCAGCAGCCGGATGGCCGTGGGCGAGATGCCGAAGGTGGTAATGCCGTGCCGTTCGATCATCGCCCACAGGCGGTCGGGCGCCGGGTAGTCGGGCGCGCCGTCGAACAGGAGAGATGGTGCCGCCGAACAGGTGGTTGCCGATAATCTCCCACGGGCCCATCATCCAGCCGATGTCGGAAAGCCAGAAGAACCGGTCTTCCGGCTGGTGGTCGAAGGCCAGGTAGATCTCCTTGCCCATCTGCGCCAGGCAGCCGGCGTGCGTGTGCACGGTGCCTTTCGGCTTTCCGGTGGTGCCCGACGTGTACATGAGAAAGCAAGGGTCCTCGGAAGCGCAAGGCGTCGCCTCGCAGGCGCCCGGCGCAGCCTCCAGCGCCTGGCTCCACCAGCTGGTCCCGTCCTTCCCGCCAGGGGACTTCGCCGCCCTGGTATCGAACCACCAGGACGTGCTCGACGCCGCCGGCCAGTTCGATGGCCTCATCCACTTTCGCTTTTAGCGGGGACGTTTTGCCGCGGCGCTTGATGAAGTCCGCCGTAATCGCCAGCGTCGTCCCCGAATCCTTGAGACGAGTGGCGATGGCGCCCGCGCCGAAGCCGCTGAAGATGGGAACCACAATCAGGCCAAGCTTGAAGGCCGCGTAGAGCGCCGTCACCACTTCAGGAATCATCGGCAGGATGAGAGCAACGCGGTCGCCCTTTTTCAGGCCCAGGCCGCGAAACACATTCGCCAGACGGTCGACGTCGCCGCGCAGGCCTGCAAACGTCAGCGCGCGGAAGGCGCCGTCTTCGGCTTCGGCCAGGATGGCGGGATGGTTGGCCAGCGGCCCGGAAGCGTGGCGGTCCAGGCAGTTCCAGGCGATGTTCAGCTCGCCGCCGACGAACCAGCGCGCCCATTCGGGTCCGCGGCTTTCGTCGAGCACTTGGGAATAGGGGCGAAACCACTCGACGCCGATCTCCTTCATCACCTCGTCCCAGAAGGTCTCGAGATGCTCCACCGAGTAGCGGCGAAGCTCCGTCACGCTCTCAAGACCTAACCGGTGCATCATACGGAAAACATTGGTGCGCTGGATCTGGCTGGGTGTGGGTTTCCATATCCAGTCAGCGGGCATCGCGTTCTTCCCCTTCCGTTGCGGATTCAGTGGAGTATACTGCTTGTGGAAATCTGAGGATACC
Source organism: Bryobacterales bacterium (assembly GCA_963810595.1). Taxonomy (GTDB): domain Bacteria; phylum Acidobacteriota; class Terriglobia; order Bryobacterales; family Bryobacteraceae; genus CAWEOG01. The sequence goes on from CAWEOG010000013.1 coordinate 40,387, forward strand.
AACCGAGGAGGTACACTGTGTCGATCATTACCATCTCCAGGGGGTCTTTCAGCGGTGGCAAGATGATTGCCGAAGAGGTAGCCGAAATGCTCGGCTACCGCTGCATCGACCGTGACGTAATTGTGGAAAGAGCCGCCGCCCACGGAGCCCCTGCCGACGAGCTCATTGACGCCCTGGAGAAACCACCGGCGTTTCTGGAGCGGTTCACCCATAAGAGATATCTCTACCTGACCCTGTTTCAGGCGGCCATGGCCGAGGAAGTTCGCGGCGGCAATGTTGTCTATCACGGCAATGCCGGGCACCTGCTCTTGAAGGGAGTTCTTTCAGTTTTCCGGGTTCGCATCATTGCGCCGCTCGAATTCCGCATCCGCATGTGCGAGGAGCGTCTGAAGATGGGCCGGCATGAAGCGATGACCTACATCGGCAATGTCGACCAGGGCCGCAGGAAGTGGACGCGGTACCTCTATGGCGTCGATTGGTCGGACCCGTCCCTCTACGACATGGTGCTGAACCTGGAAACCATGTCCGTCACCGAGGCCTGCGATATCTTAGTGGCCACCGTGGAGGGGCAGAGGTGCTTCGAGTTCGACATTCGTTGCCAGTCTTCGATCAACAATCTGGTGTTGGCGACCCGAGTGAAGGCCGCCCTCGCGCTGCACCCCGAGACATCGGATCTGGAAGTGGAGACCGTGGCCGAGGACGGCAAGGTGTGGGTCCGCGGCAAGCTCGGAAGGCGGGGCCAGTTCGAGGAGGTGCGGCGCATCGCCGCGCATGTTCCGGATGTCCTCGACATCAACCTGGAAGCGCTCAGCGAGAGGTATTTTCAGACCTGAGCGACCTGTTCCGGAAGGCGGCAAACGCGCATGTTCAGGTAGTTACAGATCTTAATCACTGATAAGAGGTATGGAAGGCTCATGTCTATTTTTCTTCCCATCGCCGGAATGAGCGTCAACCTGGTCTATCTGCTTGGCATCGGAATGCTGATCGGGTTCCTTTCCGGGCTGCTCGGCGTGGGCGGCGGGTTTCTGATGACGCCGATGTTGATGCTGCTGGGAATACCGCCGACTGTGGCTGCCGCGTCCGACTCCTGCCAGATTGTCGCCGCATCGTCATCGGGACTGGCGGCGCACCTGCGTATCGGCAACGTCGATCTTCGGATGGGCGGGTTCCTGCTGGCCGGCGGCCTTACCGGAGGGGTTCCTCGGCGTACAGCTCATCAAGGTGCTCTCCGCGCTGGGGGAAGCAGACGCGCTGATTGCGCTCAGCTACATCGTGGTACTCGCGCTCGTCGGCGTGCCGATGTTCGTCACCAGCCTGCGGAACATTCGGGGCAGGCATCATCCAAGCCGGACGTGACCGGCAGATCCGTCAGTTTGGTTTTCTGGCAAAACTACCGCTTCAGATGGACTTCCCGCGGTCCAACGTTCGGCACTCCGTGTTCGTCCCGTTTCTGCTGTGTACGGTTGTAGGAATCCTGGCAGCCATCATGGGAGTGGGCGGCGGGTTCCTGATGGTGCCGGTGATGGTCTATCTGCTGGGGATGCCTATCCACATGGCGGTGGGGACGAGTCTGTTCCCGGTCCTGTTGACCTGCGCGGACGTCGCCATCCTGCAGTCCGCCACCAACCACAATGTGGACGTGGTGCTGGCGTTGCTGCTGGCCATCGGGTCGGCGGTGGCCGCACAGATTGGAGCCCGCGTAAGCCGCATTCTGAGTGGCGACCAGTTGCTGATCATCCTGGCGTCGCTGGCCCTGGTGGTGGCGGGGAAGATGATTGTTGAGACGGTGGTTCCGCCAAGCAGCGTGCTTGCCCCGGTGCGGACCCACGGAAGCGCTCACATCCGGACCAGCCAACGCGGGGATGAAGCGGGACCAGGGCCGGGCGGCAAGTGCCGGCTGCCTGCTACCGCCTCGCGGCGTCTACCTGACGCTGCCGCGGGCGATCTTCCGTTCCGGGTCGAACCGGCGGTATCCAGGTGGGAACTTTCTACTCCGGAAGCCAGGTCCGCGTGGAAGGATTGGCCCGGGCCGATTCGGAGATGGTGGTGGTCGTTCGCGGCGGGGAAAGAAGCGAGGATTTTTACAGAAAGGTGCGGGTGGGGCCAATTTGGGTCAGCGGGGGAAGGGTGACAATCTCCGAGGTGCCGGCCCTGTTCTATCGGTTCAGCTCCAAAGCAGTCAGGCTCTTTCTCCATCGCGAAGCCATCGAAGAGTACCAGTTGGATGAGGCATCCATCCGGACTCAGATGGCGATCGATCCGGAAAGCGACAGGGACCGGATCGTTGCGAGCTGGCTGGAGCTGAAGGCAGAACAAGGCGACTACGCGCTGGACCGCCACGCCCTCCAGTGGGGCCCGAAAGGGCAGATGGAAGTTCCCTACTCGGTGGACTTTCGCGTGGCCGAAGAAAGTGCCCGCGGCGGTCTATCGGATCACCGTTTACGAGTGCCGGGGTGGAACCGTGGAACGCCATGCCGCCCGTACCTTTCCCGTAATCCAGACCGGCTTTCCGGCGTGGCTTTCTTCGGTGGCAGCTTACCACGGGGTGCTCTACGGTGTGGCCGCGGTGCTGGCCGCCGTAATCGTGGGGTTTGGGAGTCGATTTTCTAATCGCCCTGATCTTCGGCAGGAAACGGGTTCTCCGGAACGAATAGGAACCGGGACGGCAACTGGAGTTTCCGCGTTGGCTTATGGAAAAAAGCCAGACGGCAGCGAGCGGGTGGCGGAATTCATAGAAATGCCAATTCCAGCCAACCCGTCGCTTCAGACACTCTTGCGGTGAAAAACAGCGGCTTCCGCCACTGCCTACCGCATCCCGGCGGCCTCTTTCCTGCACGCGATCGCATTTCGCCAGGCCGGTTGGGAGTACGGGCCGGGAATGGCAGCCGACTGCTCGCTGAATTTGACTGCCTGCAGGACACGCGCCTTGTTCATGGTCATTTTTCCGAGCTGATAGTTCACAACTCCCAAATAGAACAGCGCCGGTCCCATCATCGCGTTGTTGCCCTGGATCAATGGTAAGGCGGCGCGCAGGGCCTTGTCGGCCGGTACATAGTCGTTCTTTTGAGCGTGGACCAACCCCGCTATCCAGTAGCCCCGGCCCAACTCGGCGTTGCGGCGGGCCTCCCAGGCGGCGGCGGCCATACCCTCCGGCTTGGACTGGTGCTCGAGCACGTTGGTCAGCCGGGAGGCGTACTGGAGCGCGCGCTCGTTCTGCTTCTTGTTCATTGCGTCGTCCGCCAGCAGAAGCAGCAGATCTTCATTGTCGGGGAAGTTCTGGATGCCCTTTTGCGCCGCGGCCACGGCCTTCGCACTCGAACCCGTCTTCGTCAGCGCCACCAGATACTGGCCGTAGCCCGCATCCAGGTACTGACTCTTGGGGCTCTGCTCTTCGAGCTGCGACATCAGCTCCACAGTTTGAGCCGGAGGCAACTGAACCGCAGTTGTGTACAAGAGATAGTCAACCTGCGCGTCCAGGCTTTTTGCGTAAGCGACGCGAGAATTCCAAGCCTCTTTCCCTTCGTCGCTTTGCGGAGCGGGCGTGTTGTACATCTCGGCGGCCAGAGAGTGCGCTTGCGCCGCCAGTTTTTTCACCTCGGCGACATTCTTCTGTGCCGCGGCCTGTTTGAGACTCTGAAGTGTGTCCTCCAAATCGGCGGCCACCGCCACCGAGAAACCGGCCAACAGAAGGACCGCCACCACAACGGAGGATAATTTCATCGAACCTCCTCAACCAAAGAATAGAAATCGGGAGATAGAACTCCGACATAGATTTTCCCCTATCCAGCCATGCGGCGCAACGTCCTGTTGGCAGGTCGGGCAGAGGGGAGGGGGGAATCCGCCCACATTCTCGCGCGGCCGGACCGCCCTACCGGTCCAGAAAATGCCGGCCGCTCAGCTCGCGCAGGCGCGCGGCGGCACTCTCCGGAGTGATGTCGCGTTGCGGCTGTGCCAGCAGCTCAAACCCCACCATAAACTTCCGCACGGTCGCCGAGCGCAGCAGGGGCGGGTAAAAATGCGCGTGGAACACCCACTCCTGGTGTTCCTTGCCGTCGGTGGGCGCCACGTGAAACCCCATCGAATAGGGGAACGAGGTTTCAAACAGATTGTCGTATCGGGCAGTGATGCCTTTCAGGATGTCCGCCAAAGAGTCCTTTTGCGCATCGGTGAGCCCGGTGAAATCGCCCACCGGACGCTTCGGCAGCAACAGCGTTTCAAACGGCCAGACGGCCCAGAATGGGACCACCACGGCAAAGTGCTCGTTTTCACACACCAGCCGCTCGCCACTCTCGATCTCGATCTCCAGGTAGTCGGAAAGCAGCAGACTGCCGTTGCGGCGGAAGTGTTCGGCTTGCGATTCCAGTTCCTTTGACGGTTCGTTGGGCAGCGTGCCGGTGGACCAGATCTGGCAATGCGGATGGGGGTTGCTGCAACCCATCATCTCACCGCGGTTTTCAAAGATCTGCACGTAGTTGATTGCCGGATTGGTCCCCAACTCCGCGTACTGCCCGGTCCATACGTCAACTACTTTGCGGACGGACGGAACCGGCATGCGGGCCAGTGTCAGGTCGTGACGGGGCGAGAAGCAAACCACCCGGCAGACGCCGCTTTCCCCTTCGGCGCGAATCAGGCCACCCAACTGATAGCGTTCCGCCGGTGTATCGGGCAGAAGCGCTGCGAAATCGTTGTCGAAGACGAACGTTTCCGTGTAAGCGGGATTGATGGCGCTTCCAGCTCTCGGGTTCCCCGGGCACAGGTAACAACCCGGATCGTATTGGGGAAGACCGGGAGGCGGAACTTTCTCCACCTGTCCCTGCCAGGGCCGCTTGGTGCGGTGGGGAGAAACCAGGATCCATTCCCGCGTCAGCGGATTGTATCGACGATGAGGGCGTTCCTTAAGATCCATATTCAGATGCCGGATGCGCCTTCCGGAGGATGTGACAGGCTGCGAAACCGATCTGCCGGAGGAGCAGAACTTTAGCCTATCGAAATCGCGGCCCCTGGTCCATAGGGCGAATGCGGTTACGCGGGCTTGACCGGGACGCCGGCGCCAACTCGAATCCACTTCTTCAGAAGCACGAATCCGATGACTCCGGCGATCAGCGAGGCGAGAAGGATGCCGGCCTTCGCCAGGTCGAGCGCCGACTGCTCTCCTGGAAACGCCAAGCTGGCGATAAACAACGACATGGTGAATCCGATGCCGCCAAGCCATGAGACCCCATACAGCAGTCTCCAGGAGGCGCCCTTGGGCAGCACTGCAAAACCCAGCTTCACCACCACGAAACTGAACAGCGTGATTCCGATTTGCTTGCCCACAACCAGGCCGGCAATCACACCCAGGGCGACGGGCTGTCGCACGGCTTCCCACAGGCTGCCTTCGAGGTGAACCCCGGCGTTGGCCAGCGCGAAAAGAGGCATGATGGCGAACGCCACCACGACGTGCAGGCGTTGCTCCATCCGCTGAGCCATAGGCTGAACGAATTCGCAGGCCTGTTCCATCGCCCCCACGTAGGCCAGTTTGCCGGCGTCCCCAAACAGCTCGGGAGACTGCTCCTGGCGCTGCTCAAACTCGGCGGCGAAGAGCCGGATGTTCTTGAGGAAGGCGGGCCCGTCCAGGCGCGTGCGGACGGGGATGGCCAGGGCGCACAACACGCCGGCCACGGTGGCGTGTATGCCGGATTCGAGAAAACACATCCACAGGCCGGCTCCGAGAATTGCGTAGAGCCATCGCCAGCGGGCGCCAATGGCGTTGGCGGCAATCAGCGCGGCGAAGAAGACCGCGCCCAGGCCAAGGGCGTGGAAGTTGAGATCGGCGGTGTAGAAGACGGCGATTACCAGCACCGCGCCCAGATCGTCCACGATGGCCAGCGCCGTCAGGAAGATTCGCAGCGAGACGGGGATGCCCTTGCCCAGCAGCGCCAGCGCGCCGAGCGCGAAGGCGATGTCGGTGGCCATGGGGATGCCCCACCCGGCCACGAAGCCGGTGCCGCGGTTGAACGCGTAAAAGATGAGGGCGGGAACCAGCATGCCGCCAAAGGCGGCCGCGATTGGCAGGGCGGCGTGCCGCACCGACGCCAGTTCCCCGGCGAGAAATTCGCGCTTGATCTCGAGGCCGACGACGAAAAAGAACACGGCCATCAGGCCATCATTGATCCAGAACTCCAGCGGCTTTGAGATCTGGTGGCCGCCGAAACCCACGGTGAGCTGCGTTTCCCAAAGGTGGTGATAAAAATCCCTCCAGGGAGAATTGGCCCAGACCAGCGCAACCAGGGCGCAGGCCACCAGCAGGATGCCGCCGGAGGCCTCGATTTTGGCGAACTCGAGAAACGGACGCAGTACCCGGTCGACCGGCGCGGCGCGGACGTGCTTGAGATTGAGATCCTGGGTCATTCGCCTGACACCATCTACAGCGCGGTCTCGGCTTCGGCCTGCAGCGCGGCGCGATCGAGAATCCGGATCTCGCGGCGATGCACCTGGATGAAGCCTTCCGCCTGAAAGCGGCTCAAGTTTCGGGAGACGACTTCGCGCACGGTGCCCAGACGCAGGGCCAACTCCTCGTGTGTGGCCGGCAGCGCAAACGGCCCGTCTCCCGCCGCCCCGAATTCCAGCAGCACCGCGGCAAGCCGCTGGCGGACGCTGCCAAACGTCACCCCCTCCACCAGTTGCACCATCTGTCGCAAACGGCGTCCCACCACCGCCACCACTTTCAGCATCACGTCCGGCTGGCGGCGGCACAGCCTGCGAAACTCGTCCGTGGGCAGATGGTAGGCGGTTACCTCTTCGAGCGTTACCACGGAAGCCGGATAGTCGCCGCCGTCGAACAGCGGCACCTCGGCCACCGTGGAGGGCTCGCGTTCCACCGCCAGCATCACCTGCCGGCCGCTGGGCGCGGTTTTTACGATCTTCACCGAGCCCGTGCCAATCACAAACAGGCCAGTACACGGCTGGCCTTCAAAAAAAAGCGTCTCGCCTGGCCCGAACCGTTTTTCGACGGCGATGGAGGCCAGGTCGGCGAGCTCCCGCCCGGTCAGTCCTTTGAACAGGGGACACCGTGAAAACGTATCCAGTTTTCGATCGTGCGCGATCATGATGTTTCGCCGGGAATGCGGAAGCTGTCTCTCTTTGGGAGTGTACCGCAGAGCCGGGCGCCTCGCGGGTGGCAAGGGGCGGCACCAATGCTTATCGTACTCTCGGCGGGTCGGCGGGTTTTGGTAACTTTAGAAGAGACTGCTTGTCCGGGCATTCGTTTCAGGAAACAGGCGAAGGACTCATGCTTGACGAACTGGATTTTCAACGGAAGGCCGACGCCGCGCTCGAGGACCTCTTCGACGCACTCGGCGAAGCCGGCGAGCTGCACGGCTTCGAGTCCGATTTCAACTCCGGCGCGCTGAGCGTCGAATTCGACGATCCGCCGGCGAAGTTTGTCGTCAGTCCCAACTCCCCGGTACGCCAGATCTGGATCTCGGCCCACGCGACCAGCTTCAAGCTGGATTGGGACCCGGCAAAGAACGCTTTTGTGCTCCCCGCGACCGGCCAGACGTTGAAACAGGTGCTGGCGGAAGCAATCGGCAAACAACTGGGCGATTCGGTCCACCTCTAGCGGTCCGTGTCCGGCATGAGGCCGGTCTCCGAATGGCAGGCGTTTACATCTCGTATCCGTTCTGCGCGCAGAAGTGCACCTACTGCAACTTCGCCTCGGGGGTGTTTCCGGCCGAACTGGAGCAACGCTACACGGATGCGTTGCTGGCCGAAATCGACGCGGTGAATTGGCCCTGGACTCCGGAAACGGTGTATCTCGGCGGGGGAACGCCGAGCCGCATTCCACCCGCGACCTTCCGAAGGATCCTGGAGCGCATTCCGGGACGGCCCTGGAAGGAGGCTACCATCGAGGCTGCGCCCGGTGGCATCGCACGCGAAGCGGCAAGGGCCTGGAGAGCAGCCGGGATCGACCGCGCCAGCCTTGGCGTACAGAGCTTCGTCGAGCCGGAGATCCGCCGCACGGGCCGCAAACACACCGCGGAGGCGGTCGTGCGCGAAGCCGCCCTGCTGCGGGAAGCGGGAATTGGCAAGATCAACATCGATCTGATCGCCGGCCTTGCCGGACAAACCCTCCGGACGTGGTACGAATCGCTCGAATGGATCGGGAAGATTCGTCCGGACCACGTTTCCGTGTACATGCTCGAAGTGGACCAGGACAGCCGGCTGGGACGAGAGCTTCTCAGCGCCGGAACGCGCTACGGAGCGCGGGAGGTGGCGGCCGAAGAAGACATCGTCCGGATGTACGAGGCGGCGGTGGAGCGTTTGGCCGAGCTCGGCCTGCGCCGTTACGAAATCTCCAACTTCGCTTTGCCGGGCTATGAGTCCCGCCACAATCTGAAATACTGGCGGCGCGAGCCGTATCTCGGGTTCGGGCCGGACGCACACTCATTCGACGGCCGGACGCGCTGGCAGAATGTGGAATCTGCCGAAGAGTACGTCGCGCGAATGGTTCGCCGCGAATCGGTGGTCGAGAGCCGCGAGCCGGCCGACTCCGAATCCGAACGTTTCTTTCTGGGCCTCCGTCTGGCGGAAGGGATGAGGCCCGGCGCCGCCGCGTGGGAGCGGCACGGCGAAGCGCTGCGGCGATTCATCGAAGCGGGACTGCTCGCGCGGGAGGGCGAAACGCTGCGCCTGACGCCGCGGGGCATTCTGCTGTCTAATGAAGTCTTTGAGGAGTTCGTTGGAGTATGAAGCAAACGGATTGGATCGACCTGCGCAGCGACACCGTCACACGCCCCACCGCGGAAATGCGCCAGGCGATGTTTGAAGCCGAAGTGGGGGACGATGTTTACGGAGAGGACCCGACGGTCAACCGCCTGGAAGAGCGTTCGGCCGCGGTGTTCGGCAAGCAGGCAGGCCTGTTTGTACCCACCGGGACCATGGGCAACACCATCGCCATCAAGTTGCTCACCGATCACGGACAGGAAGTGATTTGCGAGTCGCGCAGCCACGTACTGAATTACGAGCTGTCGATGATGGCCTGGTTCTCGGGTTGCCTGGCGCGTCCCATCGCCACCCCCACCGGTGTTATGACCTGGGCCGACATCAGGAAGGAGATCCGCCCGTTGGGGCCGCACCGGGCGCCTACCGGCTGCGTCGAGATCGAGAATACCAACAACCTGGCGGGCGGAACGGTGTACCCGCAGGCGGTGCTCGACGAAATTTGCGACGGCGCGCACCAGCAGGGCCTGCGAGTCCACATGGACGGCGCCCGCGTGTTCAACGCTTCGGCCGCCAGCGGCGTCCCCGTCAGCCGCATCGCGGAGAAGGTCGATAGCGTGATGTTTTGCCTGTCGAAAGGTCTGGGCGCCCCGGCGGGGTCGATGCTGGTGGGCGGCGCCGATGCCATCGCGCACGGCCGCCTGCTTCGCAAACGCCTGGGAGGCGGCATGCGCCAGGTCGGCATATTGGCGGCGGCGGGCCTGATAGCGCTCGAACAGATGCCAGCGCGGCTCGCCGACGACCATGCCAATGCGCGCCTCCTGGCCGAGGGGCTGAGCCGGATTCCTGGAGTTTCCGTCGACCTGGCGCTGGTCGAGACCAACATCGTCATCTTCGATATCGGCGGCACGGGAGTGGCGGCGAAAGAATTCAGCGCGCATCTGAAGGCGCGCGACGTTCTCATCAACCCGGTTAGCGCAACCGCGCTGCGGCTGGTGACGCACTTCGACGTGGACCGCGAACGCTGCGTGACAGCCCTTGCCGCGATGGAGGAAATCGTGGCCGGGAAAGCGGTGTCCTGAGAGGCGAGACATGCCACGGACCAAGGCCTTTGAACCCGAGGAAGCCCTGGAAAAAGCCATGCGTCTGTTCTGGCGCAAGGGTTACGAATCGGCGTCGGTGCAGGACCTGGTGGAGGCGACCGGCGTGAACCGTTTCAGTCTGTACGAAACGTTCGGCGACAAACACCAGTTGTTTCTGGCGGCCATCGACCGCTACGCGAAGACGCGCGCCGCCGGGAAACTCGAAAAGCTCGAAGCCGGCAAGGACGCCCGCGAGGCCATTCGGGAATACTTCGACGACCTGGTGGACGAGCTGTGCTCGGAAGACGGCCGGCGCGGCTGCTTCCTGTTGAACTGCGCCGTCGAGTCCGCGCCTCACGACGCCAAGGTGGCCAAGCGCGTCGGCGCGCACTTCAAACGCCTGGAACGGGCGTTCTACGAAGCCCTGCGTAAATCGAAGAGCAAAAGCCAGCCCGAGAAGGATGGCCGTTTGAAGCGGGTGGCCAGCTACCTCACCTGCTGCGCGCAGGGGCTGATCGTGGTGGCCAAAGTCGACCCCAGCCGCAAAACCCTTGGCGGCGTCGTAAAAACGGCGCTGCGCCAGATTGGATAGCATTTCTCCGGCTGCCGTTTCCGGCCTTTGCGGGAACACTGCCGCAGACCGCTCCCTTGCGGCCGGCGTTCAGACCTGAATCAGCGGACCCGTCCAGCCTTACTGTTGGCAGGCCGCCAGCAGCGTCGCCCGTAAGCTGTCCATCTCGTCGGCCCCGAGTTTCTTGCCGTCCAGGGTGACGTAGAAGACGTCAATGGCCTTGTGCGCCTGGGTGTCCACCAGCACGACGTCGATACTCAATCCGGCTCCGGAAAAAGCGGCCGCCAGATCGTACAGCAGCGCGGGGCGGTCCTGCGCCACCACCTCGCACAAAGTGGCATGGCTGGAGGTTTCGTTGTCGAAGGTGACGGCCGGCTCCACCTGCGAGCGCGGGCTGGGTGCTTGCGGCACCGGGCGGTTGGCCAGCAGGCTTGAGATATCGACCTTTCCGAGGGCCACTTTTTCCAGGGTGAAATCCAGGCGGTCCAACTCCGATGGGTTCAATTCGAGACTCTTGCCGGGATCGGAAAATTGAAACGTATCCAGGATGGTGGAGCGGGCGTTGGCGAACGCCTCGGCTTTGAGAATGTTCAATCCGAAGCTGGACAAGGTGCCCGCCAGCGAGGCAAACAAAAACAGCCGGTCTTTGGCGATCACCGAGAGGCGATAGACGCCCTCCTTCCGCACGATCTCGGTGGCAATGCCGCGTTCGAGGAACCGCTGGTAAAGCCGGATGTGTCCGCGCACCGCCTCTTCGGAATGCGTACGGACGTAGCGCGTTGGAAAACCCTCGATGAATTCAATCAGGTCGGGGGTCTGTTCGGCCACCGATTCGCCGGCCGAGGCGCCGATTCTCTGTTCGCTCAGCTCGCGCGTAAACTCCTGTTCGCCAAGGCGATAAACCCGCCAGAGCTGGATGAGGCGCCAGGAAGTCATAGCCTCGGGATTCACCGCCGAAATGTCGGCGAAGGTCATCACGGCCAGCAGCTTCAGCCGCTCCGCCGTGGCCACCTGGCTGGAGAGATAAGTCATCGTGGCCGAGTCGTCCAGGTCGCGGCTGACGATGAGCGACGACAGCAGCAGGTGGCTATCGATCAGGAACAGCACCAATTCCCGCTCGCGCGCGGGAATCTGGATGCGGTCGAGGAACAGCTCCGCCAACCGGTGCGATTCCACCGTATGCTGCGATTCGGCATGGGCCTTACCCAAATCGTGCAGCAACAGCGCCAGGCGCAGCAGCCACGGCTCCTCGGTTTCAGACAGCAATTCCTGAAAGTGAAGCAGCGCTTTGTGCTTGCTGGCGGCCAGTTCTTCCAGTACTTCCAAGGTCACCAGGGTGTGCTCATCCACGGTGTAGTGGTGAAAGAAATCGCGCAACACCAGGCATTCAAGGTCGTCCCACCCCGGCACCCAGTCGCGCAAGACGCTGTTTTCATGCATCAGCCGCACCGCCAGCGCGGCGCGCGGCTGCGAGAGAATGTCCCGCACCCGCTTCCACAGGGGCCGGTTTCCACACAGGAAGTTTCGCGTCTCGGGCCGCTGCGCCTCCAACCGGCGCTCGGTCTCCCAGGCGAGCCGGATTCCATGGCGGCCGCAAAACTGGAACAGGCGCAGCACCATCTCCGGATCGGCTTCCAGTTGCTGGGGCGTCCGCAGATAGACCCGGTCGTGAAGAACGGTAAACTCGGCGTTCGAAAGCCTCGAGCGCCACTCCTGAAACTGCGTCAGCAGGCGGCTGTCTCGCTCCTCCGCCCGGTTCATCCACCTCTCGGCAGCGCGATGGACGCTACGCACGTTTTGGAAATAAACGCGCATCCACCGGTCGGCGGAGCCGTGAACGGCCTGGCCGGTGAAGGGCTGCTCGGCCATCTGTTCCTGGGCCTCGAAGGTGAGGCGGTTGTTGTCGCGCGAACCGGAGAAATGTAGAAAACACCGCAGTGAGAACAGAAAGTCCCGGGCGGAATCGAGCCCGCCGTTCAACTCCCTCAGCACCTCCCAGGCGCCGGCGTGGCCGGAATCGGAATTCTGCAGGTAGGCGAGCCAGCGGACTACGTGCAGGTCGCGTAAACCGCCGGGTGTCTCTTTGATGTCGGGCTCCAGCCGGTAGATGGTGTTATGGTGCTTGGCGTAGCGGGAGCGGGTCAGCCGGCAGAGGTGCCGGCTGAGTTCGCGCCGCTCGCCTTTGAGGAAACGCGGCAGCCGTTCCTCCAGCGTCTCGTAGAGCACCCGGTCTCCGCACAGCAGGCGGCGGTCGAGCAGGCTCATGTTCAATTCAATGTTTTGCTGGTGAAGCGCGCAGCACTCATCGACGGTGCGTACCGATTGGCTGAGTCGCATACCGGAATCCCACAGCAGGCGCAGAAATGCCGAAACCGCCTCTCGCGAGGCGCGGTTCTCGGGCATTTTCGCTACCAGCAGACAGAGGTCGATGTCCGAGTAAGGGAAAAGCTCGCCACGGCCGTAACCGCCGACGGCAAGCAGAGCGAGACCGTCCGGGAACGCCGCCTCCAGCGTCTCGGCCCAGGCGGCCTGGACGACATCGTCGACCAGTAGCCGCTCCTGGGACCGAGCACGCAGGAGGCGTCCCCGGTGGCGAAAAAGTCGGCGCGCATCCGCTGCCAACCTTCGCTATAGCGCTGTTTCGCCGCGGTCACCATTTCGAATGCGCACTGCATCGGCCACGTCGTACACGAAGATTTTGCCGTCGCCGATCTTTCCCGTACGGGCGGCGTTCGACACGGTACCCACCACTTCGTCGGAACGGGTGTCGGGCACTACCATTTCGATCTTGATTTTGGGCAGCAGATCAACCTGGTATTCCTGTCCCCGGTAGACCTCTTTATGGCCTTTTTGACGGCCATGCCCCCGGACCTCGATGATGGTCATGCCGTCAATGCCCACTCCGATCAGGGCTTCTTTTACCTCTTCCAGCTTGAACGGCTGAATGATCGCTTCGATTTTCTTCATTCCCACTCCTTAGGTTAATCAGACTTCAAAGTTGTAGCCCTCTTCGCCGTGCAAGCTCAAATCGAGTCCCTGCACCTCGTCCTCGGTATCGACGCGCACTTTGAAGAGAGCGTCCGAGAGTTTCAGGCTGATCCACGTGCCGGCGGCCGCCAGTGAGATGGCCAGCAACGACCCGAGAAACTGGTTCACAATCTGGCCGGCGTTTCCGTCCACCAGGCCGAGAGATGCCGGAGCGCCGGAAGGGCCGAGCAAACCCTGGTTTACGACGTTGGTGGCGAACACCCCGGTAAGGATTGCGCCCAGGAATCCGCCGATGCCATGGATGCCAAAGGCGTCCAGCGAATCGTCGTATCCCAACCGGGTCTTTACCCCCGTCACCATGAAAAAGCAGACAATGCCCGCGGCAAAACCGATCGCCAAAGCCGGCATCGGTCTTACAAAACCCGACGCCGGTGTAATGGCTACCAGCCCCGCCACGCCCCCGGAAATGCCACCCAGGACGCTGGGCTTGCCATTGCGTCTCCATTCCGCCAGCAGCCAGCCGAAGACAGCGGCGGCGGCCGCCAGATGGGTGGCGACAAAAGCGCTGGATGCCAGGCCGGAGGAAGACAACGCGCTTCCGGCGTTGAAACCGAACCAGCCGACCCACAACAAACAGGCGCCCATCACGCTGATTACCAGGTTGTGGGGTTTCATGGATTCGTCCGGGAATCCATTACGCTTCCCGAGATAGAGGGCGCAGACCAACGCGGAAACCCCCGACGTGATGTGCACCACCGTGCCGCCGGCGAAATCGAGGCAGGGGATCTTCCCGCCCGAAAAAGCGTTCAGAAAACCCCCTTTGCCCCAGACCATGTGGGCCATCGGGAAGTAAACCAAAAGCATCCAGAATGTCATGAAAGCCAGCATTGCGCTGAACTTCATGCGCTCGGCAAACGCGCCGGAGATGAGTGCCGGCGTGATGATGGCGAACATCAATCTGAAAAACCATAAACGTCAGATGGGGAATGGTGGCGGCATAGTCGCCGTTGGGGGTCATGCCCACCCCATTCAGGAACAGGTAGCGGAAACCTCCCACGAAGGGGTTCCCTCGGCAAAGGCAAACTATACCCGGCAATCGCCCACAAGACGGTTACCAGCGCCATCAGTACAAAGCTCTGCATCATTGTGCCAAGTACGTTCTTGCGGCGCACGAGACCGCCATAAAATAACGCCAGTCCCGGCCCGGTCATCATCAGGACGAGCGCCGAGGACATCAGAATCCAAGCATTGTCGCCGGCCGACTGGGCCGAGGCGATCTGAGATTGAAGTGCGGCAATCCGTTGGTCCGCGCTGAGCGTTTCAGCCGCGCGCAGGGACAACGGCGCCGAAATGAAAAACAGCAGCAATATGACGGGTGCAACTCTTCTCAACAAGCTATCCTCCTGGATTTACGGACACTGAATCCGACGGGGTCAGCGGGAGCGGCGAGGCTCAGGCACAAATCTTCTTAGCTATTTATTCTCAGCGATCTCGAGCGGTTGGTAAACAAGTAAGTCCCGATGCACCCCACAAAAACTTTTTATGAGTGTTCCCGCTGGGTTTGAAGTATGATGAACCCAACACGCGAAGTGGCGAACCGCTCGACAGACGGGTTCGCCGATGTAGCGAGGCTCGGCCTGAGACAGTGGCTTAGCGAATCCCCGTCGCGATTCACCTTCTGGAGAACCCAGATCCGCACCTGGACGTGCCTATCTTACCTGGGCAGGTAAGAGTTTCCTTTCTGTCAATTCCTGCCGCTGTCGAACCACCTGCGCCGGCCGCCGGGTTGAAGAACCCGCCGGCGAGAGCGTGCGGGCCGCCTCACACCGGGTTTCGGAACGCGCTGTTTTCCCGGATCCGGCCGGCGTACACCACCTGGAAGAACCATTCTTCGAGGATCGGCGTCAAGGGCCGGAGACGAAACTTCAGGGGATGGTAACCGGCAAAGACCAGCAGACGCGTTCGCCGCGTGCGAAACGCCCAAAAGATCTGTTTTTCGAGGAGGCTAAGGACCAATATGGAACGGTATTCGCGTATATCGATGATTGCCGCAGTCGGCTTTGTCCTGGTGGCAGCGGGCCCACGCGCGGCGGCACAGGATCAAGGGCAGTCGGCGCCGGCGATCCAGTCTAACAACGCATCAAAATGGACTATAGGGAAGGTGAGCTTCACCGGATACCTGGACGCCTACTACAGTCTGAACTTCAACCACCCGGCGACCGACGTCAACCAGCAGCACAACTTCGACCTGACGGCCAACGAGCCCGCCCTGGCTTTCGCCAAAATGTCGCTCGATTACGCCCCGTCCCCGGTCGGGTTCCACTTCGACATCGGCGGCGGCGACGCGGTGACCTGGATCAACAGCACCGACCCGCTGCAGAATAACCTGATGAACCACATGCTGCAGGCGTACGCCTCCGTCAAGGTGGATAAGTGGCACGGCGTGCAGTTCGACTTCGGCAAGTTCTATACCTCGGCCGGCGCGGAGCTGACCGAAGCGTACACCAACTACAACTACACGCGCTCCATCCTTTACGCCAACGGCCCGTACTATCATTTCGGGTTGCGCACCACGATTCCGGTGAACGACAAGGTGAGCGTCGGCTTCCAGGTGGTCAACGGCTGGAACGACGTGAAGGACAACAACGGCGGCAAGACCTTCGGCCTGACGGGCTCCGCCAAGCTGAGCAAGAAGGTCACCCTGGCCGACACCTTCTACGCCGGCCCCGAAAAACCGCATTCGAACTACGGCTGGCGCAAGTATAACGACACGGTACTGTCCGTAAGCGCCGACGACAAAAACTCCTTCTACCTGAACTTCGACTACGGATCGGAGAAGCTGCTTCCTCCGGGACCGACGGCGACTTTCTACAGCCTGGCCGGCGCCGTCCAGCACAAGCTCACCGACAAGTGGGCGCTGGCCGGACGCTCGGAGTTTTACACCGACGCGGAGGGCCTGATTACGGGGACCTCGCAGACGCTGAAAGAGGTCACCGGGACTCTGCAGTATAAACCGCACCCCAATTTCATGAGTTTTCTGGAGTACCGCTACGACTGGTCGAACCAGCCCTATTTCGACCGCGGCAACGAACCGGGATCGGCCAAGGGCATGAACACGGTGGCGATTGGCTTGGTGGTTTACCTGGGCCCCGAGCTCTGAAACCACGATTCCGGGGAGGTCCGGGCTTACCGAAACAATGAACCGCGCGCGTAAGCAAGCGGACCTTTAGGACCGTGACAGGCCTTAAAGGTAGCAGGGTAGAGCTGTAATCAAAAGAAAGGAAAGACGCTGAATCATGAGGTCGGATAGAACAAAATTTGCAGTCAGGATTGTTTTTGCGACGGTGGTCTTCGGGCTGTTGGCCGGCCACCTGTTGGCGCAGGATGCGCCGCCCACGCCGGATTCCCTGAAAGCAGGCGTAGATACGGTCCAGAAGCAGGCGGACATCGTCTGGACCCTGGTTTGCGCCGCGCTGGTGTTCTTCATGCAGGCCGGATTCGCCATGGTGGAGACGGGCTTCACCCGCGCCAAAAACGCCGGCAACATCATGATGAAGAACCTGATGGATTTCTGCATGGGAGGCATCGCTTACTGGGCCGTCGGGTTCGGGCTGATGTTCGGCGTCAGCAGCGGCCTGGTCGGCACCACCAATTTCTTTGCCAATTTCGACAACGGAACACTTGACGGCCAGTGGGGCTTCACCTTCTGGGTGTTCCAGGTTGTTTTCGCCGCAACCGCCGCCACCATCGTGTCGGGCGCGATGGCGGAGCGCACCAAGTTCTCCGGTTACCTGGTGTACAGCTTCTTCATCTCTCTGTTCATTTACCCCGTATTCGGCCACTGGGCCTGGGGCAACCTGTTCCACAGCGGAAACGTGGATAGCGGAGCCTGGCTGGCGAAGATGGGCTTTATCGACTTCGCCGGCTCGACGGTGGTGCACTCGGTGGGCGGCTGGGCGGCCTTGGCCGGCGCCATCGTATTAGGGCCACGGCTCGGCAAATACACCAAGGATGGACAGGCGCGCGCGATTCCGGGCCATAGCCTGACGCTGGCGTCGCTGGGCGTTTTCATCCTGTTCCTGGGCTGGTTCGGGTTCAACCCCGGTTCCACCACCGCCGCCAGCGGCCAGGAAGCGCGCATCGCCATGAATACTCTGCTGGCGGGTTGTGCCGGCGCGCTCGGTGCGATGTACGTGGCCTGGTGGAGGTTCGGCAAGCCGGATATCGGCATGACGCTCAACGGCTGCCTGGCCGGACTGGTCGCCATCACTTCGCCCTGCGCCACCACCACGCCGCTTGGAGCGGTTCTGATCGGAGTAATCGCCGGCGTGATCGTGGTCTTCTCGGTGCTCTTCTTCGACAAAATCAAAGTTGACGATCCGGTGGGCGCGGTTTCGGTTCACGGCGTTTGCGGCGCGTTTGGAACGCTCAGCGCGGCCTTGTTCCACGAGAATCTCTTCCTGGGGAGACCCTACGATCTGTTCGGGCAGTTGAAGGTGCAGGCAATCGGCGTCGGCACCGCATTCGTGTGGACCTTCGCCACCGCCTACGTACTGTTCCGCGTAATCAAGGCTACCATGGGACTCCGCGTTACTCCGGAAGAAGAACTGGAGGGCCTGGACGTGCAGGAGCACGGCGCCAACAGCTATCCGGATTTCGCTCCGTCACACTCGGCCGGGCTGATTACCGGCGGGCCGCCCGCTATGCAAGCGGACCCCGCCCGCAGCACCCAGGTAAACATCGCCGAAGCCTGACCAATAAATTTGACCCCCATCCTTCCACGGCGCGGCCGGACCCTAGCGGCCGCGCCGTACTTTTGTTTTTGCCTCCGCGGCGCGGCGCGCGCGATTCTTTCGATCCCGCAGTGGTTCGGCTAAACTGAAAAGACCTGGGTAACCGCCAACATGAAAATGACCAGAAGAACGCTTTTGTCTTCGGCTGCCTCAGCCACTACGGCTTGGGCCTTTCAAAAGGCCCCCGCGGTGCTGCCGCCACCCTTCCAGACCCCCTCGGTCAACAACAGCCCGCATGTGATCGATCGCCCCGATGGCGCGCGGCTCCAATTGCCGGCCGGCTTTCAAATCGAAGAATATGCCGGTGGGTTCGAGCGGCCGCGGTTCATGACCGAAGGCCCATCGGGCGAGCTGCTGCTCGCCGATAGCGCGAGAAACGGCAAGGTTTACATCCTGTTCGACCGGAACCACGACTTTAAAGCCGAAGACCGGACGGTTCTGCTGGAAGGGCTCGATCGGCCCTACGGCCTGGCGTTCTGGCACGACTATCTGTACGTCGCCGAGACTACGTCGCTCAAACGGTACCGCTATGACGCCAAAGCCATGAAGGCCGGCTCGGGCGAGGAACTGGTGTCGATGAAGGACTTCTCCAGCGGCCACTGGACGCGCTCGCTGCTGTTCGACCGCAAAGGCGAGAAGCTGTACATGGGCATCGGATCGCGCTCGAACGTGGACGCCGGCGAACCGAAGTGGCGTGCCGCCATCAACCGGCTCAACCCCGACGGCAGCGGCCGCGAGATTTTTGCGTCCGGCACGCGAAATCCCATCGGCCTGGCCTGGTATCCAGGCACCGACACGCTGTGGGCCGCGGTGCAGGAACGCGACGCGCTGGGCGACGACCTGGTTCCGGACTACTTCACCCACATCCAACAGGGCGGGTTCTACGGCTGGCCGTACGCCTACATCGGACCCCACGAAGACCCCCGCCGGAAGGGTGAGCGGACCGACCTGGTGAAGCAGACCATCGTCCCCGATGTTCCGCTCCAGGCGCACGTGGCGGTTCTGGGCGCCATGTTCTACACCGGCCAACAGTTTCCGGCCGAGTACCACGGCGGGGCGTTTCTGGCGCTGCACGGCAGTTGGAACCGCTCGCGCCGGGTGGGCTACTCGGTGGTGTTCGTTCCCTTCAAAAACGCGAAACCAACCGGCGAGGTGCGCGACTTCCTCACCGGCTGGATGCTGGCGCCCGAAAAGCGCGAGGTTTGGGGCCGTCCGGTGGGACTGTTCCAGTTGCCGGACGGCAGCTTGCTGGTTTCCGACGACGGCGGAAACAAGGTTTGGCGCATCTCCCACGGAAAGAACTCGTAATGTCCGGAATGCGGTATCTGGCCCCGATTCTGGCGGCGGTGACGCAACTGGTGTGCCTGACGGCGGCCCGGGGCCAGGAAAGCAAGCCGTTCTCGCACCGGATTCACCTGGAGCTGAAGCTCGAATGCGGCTATTGCCACACTACGGCGGCAGCCAGCACGAAGGCTGCCGACAACTTGCTGCCGCCCATCTCGGTTTGCCGGAACTGCCACGATGACGCCAGGGTCGTCAAGCCGCCCCGCCAGCTTACGGTGGCGAAATTCAACCACAGCCTGCACCTCCAGATGGGGAACCTCGCACCGGTGATTCTGGCGGCGGTGCGGTCCGGCGCGTACCTCGCACCGCACGGGCCCGAGCTGGAGAAACAGTTGGAGGGCGCATCGGGCTGCACCGCCTGCCACCGTGGCCTGGAACAGTCTGACGCCGTTTCGCTCGCGAACTTTCCCGCCATGGCCGATTGCCTGGTTTGCCACTCCAAGCTCGATCCGCCCTACAGTTGCGAGAAGTGCCACGTGCCTGGCCCGAACCTGAAGCCGGCGTCCCACACGGCTCAGTTCCTGGAGTCGCATAGCCGCCAGGGCGCGTTGAGGGAGAAGGTATCCTGCGCCGTTTGCCACGGCCGCGATTTCACTTGTCTGGGATGTCACTAGCGGCGATGCTATTTGCGAAGGTAGGCGTCGTCCCCGCGAATCCAGTCTTCCCGGCGCGGCGCGAACAGGTCCACGGCCACGCTCGCTTCTTCAGCCACCACCCGATGCGGGCGGTCGGGAGCAATCTGCATCATCTCGCCCGGCTGGAGCACGGTCTCCTCGTCGGGGAAGCAGAAACGCAGGCGGCCGCTCTCGAGCATCGTCACCTGTTCGTTCGGGTGGCTGTGCTCCGGAACGGCCGCTCCCTTCTCCAGGTAGATCCTCGCCACCGTCAGATTCCCGGCGTGCATCACCTGCCTGGAGACCGAAGGGTTCATCTGTTCCTTTTCGATGGAATTCCAGGAGAAAATTGGCATTGCTCCGGTATTGTATCATGGGGTTTGCTTATGGCCCGGGGGAGCATGCTATGAAAGGCGTTGTGTTGGCCGGCGGCACCGGCAGCCGCTTATTTCCTCTGACCAAGATCACTAACAAGCACCTGCTGCCGATCTACGACAAGCCGATGATCTACTATCCGATTCAGACGCTTGTCGATGCCGGCATCCGGGACATTCTCATCGTGACCGGAGGCCGCAACGCGGGAGACTTTCTCCGCCTGCTGGCAAATGGTAAAGAGTTTGGACTATCGCACCTGGACTATACCTACCAGGAGGGCGAAG
The DNA here is from genome assembly GCA_963810595.1 of Bryobacterales bacterium. Taxonomy (GTDB): domain Bacteria; phylum Acidobacteriota; class Terriglobia; order Bryobacterales; family Bryobacteraceae; genus CAWEOG01. Next base: position 61,138 of record CAWEOG010000013.1, read on the forward strand.
GCGGCATCGCCGACGCGCTGGCGCTGGCCGAGCATTTCGCCGACGGCGAAAAGATCTGCGTGGTGCTCGGCGACAACCTGATTGAAGCCGGCATCCGGGGAGCGGTGGACGCCTTCGAGCGGCAGGAGAAAGGCGCCAAGATCCTTCTGAAAGAAGTGCCCGATGCCGAGCGCTTCGGCGTGGCCGAGGTGGAAGGCGACAAGATCGTCACCATCGAGGAGAAGCCGGCTGTCCCTAAAACCAACTATGCGGTGACCGGCATCTATATGTACGATACGACGGTATTCGAAAAGGTGCGTCACCTGGTGCCGTCCCGGCGGGGCGAGCTGGAAATCACCGACGTCAACAACGCCTACATCCGGGAGGGCACGATGACTTTCAGTTTCCTGGAAGGTTGGTGGACGGATGCCGGAACGTTCGATTCGCTATTGCGCGCCGCCAACCTGGTGGCCCAATCCGTCGATGCGCCGGTCGATCGGCCAGCCGAAGTCCGCTCCGAAGGTTGACACCGAACATGGGAAGCCTGGAAATGAATGCCGCCGAGCAGGCGCAGTGCGAGATCGAAATCCCGCAATGCCCGTTCGGGTTGGGCCATGTGATCGTGACGCCCGGCTCCGGCAAGCTGATTGAGGGTGTCCGCATCGAAACTTCGGATGTCTTCTCAGACGACCGGGGTTATTTCCTGGAGCTGGCCCGGATGGGCACCGGCATGGTGGAGCGGTTCCCGGCCGGTTCCACCCAGGTTTCAGCCGCGTTGAACTATCCCGGCATCGTCAAGGCATTCCATTACCACCGCCAGCAAACCGATTACTGGGTGGCGGTGGCCGGCGTGTTGCAGGTGGCATTGGTGGATCTGCGGGCCGGCTCGCCGGGGCTCGGCAGCAAGAACACCATGTACATCGGCACCCACCGGCCCTGGCGCGTTCTGATTCCGCCCGGAGTGGGACACGGCTACAAGGCCATAGGCACCACCCCAAGCGTCCTGGTTTACGTCACCGACCGTTTCTACAATCCCGCCGACGAGGGCCGCATTCCCTACAACGACAAGAGAATCAACTACGACTGGGAATTGCAGCACAAGTAGAGGCGGAGCGCCGGATTCCGCTCCGCCCTGATAGCAGTGCCGCCCGTTCCTGTTACACCAGGCGCTTGCGGGCCGACATCACCGACTCGCCGAAGTCGCGGCTCAATTCGAAGCCGAGTTTTTCGCACACCCGCTTCATCATCGTGTTGTCGGCCAGAATGTCGGCGTTCATTACCTCGACGCCTTCCCCCTTTGCAATTTCGAGCAGGCGGCTCACCAGTTCCATGCCCAGGCCCTGGCCCTGGTAATCGTCGCTGATCACCACCGCGAACTCGGCTTCGGCCGATCCGTGGAAGCGCTGCATGCGGGCCACGCCGATAATTTCGGACTCGCCCGTCGCGGTGCGCCGTTCGGCCACCAGCGCCATCTCCTTGTCGTAATCAATGAAGCAGATGCGCGCCAGGCGCTCGTGGGCCACCCGCTGGTCGAGCTTCAGAATCTGCAGGTAGCGCTGGTACACGGTGCGATCCGAGAGCGTCTGGTGGAACTTCACCATCTCCGGCTCGTCTTCGGGACGAATCGGCCGTACCATCACTTCCTCGCCGTTTCGCAGCGTCCACGAATGCGCGTATCGGATGGGATACGCCCGGATGGGCAGCCTCGGCAGGTCCTCTATGGTCAAATCGGGATCGTGCAGCACCACTCTCGCGTCCAGAGATACGATGCGATCGGGAGACGCCAGCATCGGGTTGATGTCCAGCTCCTTGATCCAGCGCTGCTCCACCACCAGTTGGCTGAAGCGAACCATAATCTGTTCCAGCTCCGACAGGTCCACCGGTTTGCGCCCGCGGACGCCTTTCAGCGCCTTGTAGATCTTGGTCTGCTCCATCATGCGGCGGGCCAGCGTGGTATTCAACGGCGGCAGCGCCAGCGAGCGGTCTTTGAAAACCTCCACCAGTTGGCCGCCCAGGCCGAACAGAATCGTGGGTCCGAACTGCGGATCGATGCTGCTGCCGAGAATGATCTCGTAGCCCTCCAGCTTGATCATCGGCTGCACGGTGACGCCCTGGAAGTGTTCGGCGCCCACTTTGGCCGCCACCGAAGATTCGATCGACTTCCACGCGTTGCGGATGGCCGCCTCGTCCTTCAGGTTCAGCATCACGCCGCCGACATCCGTCTTGTGCGTGATGGTCTCCGAGAACAGCTTCAGCACCACCGGATAGCCGATCTCGCCGGCCTGCTTGACGGCGTCCTCTTCGGTGGTGGCGATGCGCGTTTCGACCACCGGGATGTGGTAGGCGGCCAGCACCTGCTTGGATTCAAACTCGGTCAGGATGGTGCGCCTTTCGCCGCGCGCTTTCGAGATAATCTCTTCCACCTTTGCGCGGTCCGGCCCGGCTTCCTCGTCGGCGTAGTAGGGGGTCTCGTACAAGCCGCGCAGGTTGTAGCTGTATTGCCACATGTAGTTGAAGGCGCGGGCGGCGGTGTCCGGATAGGGGAACGTGGGGATGTTGCAGGCGTTCAGAATGTGCTCGCCGGCGGCCACGTTGGTGCCGCCCATCCAGCTTGCCAGAACCGGCTTGCCGGCCAGCTTGGCGTAGGGTTTCAAATGCTCGGCGATCTGCGTCGGAATCGGTCATCGCCTGCGGGGTCAGACACCACCAGCATTCCATCCGAGTTGGGGTCCTTGGCGGCCAGCTCGAGCGCTTTGGCGTAACGTTCCGGCGACGCGTCGCCGAGCACGTCGATGGGGTTATTGTGGCTCCAGGCGCTGGGCAGGAAGCTATTCAGCGCTTCCAGCGTCTCCGGGGAAACCTCGGCCAGCTCGCCGCCGCCGAGAATCAGCGAATCGGTGGCCAGTACGCCCGGTCCGCCGGCGTTGGTGATGATGGAAAGACGCGGCCCTTTCGGACGCGGCTGCTTGGCCAGCACTTCCGCCATGTAGAACAGGTCGGAGATATTGTTCACCCGCAGCACGCCGCTGCGCCGGAACGCGGCGTCCAGCACGTCGTCGCTGCCGGTAAGGGAGCCGGTATGCGACGCCGCCGCCTTGCCGCCGGCCGCCGTGCGCCCGGCCTTGATGACGATGATCGGCTTGTTCAGCGCCACTTCCCGGGCGGCCGACAGGAACGAGCGGGCATCGCCGATCGACTCCATGTAAATCAGGATGCTGCGCGTGCGCGGGTCGTCGCCCAGGTACTGAATCAGATCGCCCCAGCCGACGTCCGCCATCGAGCCGATGGACATGAACGCGCTGAAGCCGACGTTTTCCTGCATGCTCCAGTCCAGAACGGCCGTGCACAGCGCGCCGCTCTGGCTGATGAAACCGACGTTGCCCGTGCGCGCCATGGTGGCCGCGAAGGTGGCGTTTACGCCGCTGGGAGGAATCATGATGCCCAGGCAATTCGGACCGATCAGCCGGATTTTGGCCTTGCGCGCCTCGTCGATCAAATCGCGCTCCAGCTTCATTCCGGGCTCGCCCAGCTCCTTGAAGCCGGCCGAGATGACCACCGCGCCGGTGATTCCCACTTCGCCGCACTCCCGGATTACGCCAGGGCACGCCGGGGCCGGTGTCACCACCACCGCCAGGTCCACTTCCGCCGGAATCTCGTGAATCGACTTGTAGGCCTTGATGCCGAGCACGCTCGGCCGCTTCGGGTTTACCGGGAATACCGCTCCGCCAAAAGGCGAGCTCATCAGATTCCAGAGCGTGGTGCGGCCCACGCTGCCGGGCGTTTCGGTGGCGCCCACCACGGCAATATTCTTGGGCTTGAAAAATACATCCAGCGGGTGTGGCCGCCGCTGCAGCAGGCTTTGAGCACTTTCCACGCCTGGTTTCGAGGCAAGGGATGATGGCTTCATAGGGTTATGATTTTATACTCCTGACTCTTTTATTACACCGCTCCGGACGCGGGCGCGCAAGCCAAACCTGCTGAAAAGTTCAACATTCAGAGCTTGCAATCGAGCTGTAACATATTGGGAAATAGAGGATTTTACACGAATGCCTGGGCGAACGGCGCCTGTTCATTCTTCGCGCAGCGTCTTGGCCGGGTCGATCCTGGCAACTCTCAGCACAGGCACTGTTGTCGCGAGAAGCGTTATAACGGCGAGCGCCAGCAGCACCGTCAGGATGGTCGGTACATCGTACACGCCCACGCCGTAAAGCACGCTGCGCATGGCGCGAAGCGCGCCCGCACACAGGATCAGCCCCAGAACCATTCCCAGTACCGAAGCGCCCGCTCCCATCTTGCCGATATGGATCATCGTCTTTCGAATCGTCGCGCCCAGTGCAATGCGGATGCCGATCTCGCGCGTCCGCTGCGCTACGATGTTCGCCACCAGCGCGAAGATGCCAACCGCGCTCAGCAACAGCGCGAGCAATGCCATTGCCGCCAGTAGCGCGACTTCGATCCTCTGCGTCGCGAGCGTGGCGTTCATCAGGTCCTCGATGGAGTAAAAACCGGAAAAAGGCAGGTTGGGATCGGCGCTTGCCAGGGCACGTTGCATCCGGCCGGTCAAGCCTTCGACCGGCCCGGTCGTGCGGACAATCCAGCTTGGCTGAAACCAGACATGCACCACGGAGAGGAACCTGCCATTCTCGAGTTGTGCAGCCGGAAGGTAGATTGCCTCCTCGCTCGTCAAGGGCGCCGTGCCGGGGTTCAACCTGGAGGCGGCGGATAGCACCGTGTCCGCCACCACTCCCACAATCAAGATATTCTCGTTGTTTTTATTGAGATATCGTCCCACCGGATTCACGCCGTGGAAGAACTTACGCGCGAACGTCTGGTTGACCACAACAGCATGCTGCGCATTCGGAGTGTCGGCATCGGTGAAAGCCCGGCCGGCAAGCACCGGTATCCGCAAGGTATCGAAATAGCCCGGAGTGACATAGATCTCGTTCGCTGTAATCTCCCTTCCCGCCTGCTTGCCATCGCCCAGGATGACTGAATCAAGGGGGGCCCGTTCATACGGCAGAGATAGTCCGACGGCGGCGTTCTCGACGCCGGGAACCTCGCGCATGGCGGCGAGGCTTTCAATGAGCAGCTTTCGGAAGGCTGCCGGGTCGTGGTATCGGACGTCGTCGAGAGATGCCTTGGCGGCGATCACTCCGGTAGGGTCGAAACCTGGAGGCAGGCTCTCCAGGTGGATGAGCGTGCGGATGAGTAGCCCGGCGGCGGCCAGCAGGACGACAGTCAGCGCAACCTCCCCTGAAATCAATGCCTGCCGCAAGCGAACGCCGCCCGCGCCGATTACGGCGCGGCTACCGACAGAGGACCGCAAGTCGATTTTCCCCGTGGTAAGCGCGGGCAGCATGCCGAACAACACGCTGGTGACGAGAGAGAGGGAAAGCGTGAAGCCCAGCACGCGGCTGTCGAGAGGCACGTTGGCAACCGGCAAAAAATGTTGCGGCAGAAGCAGCAACAGCCCGTTCCGTGCAAGAAAACCCACGCCGATGCCCACGGTTCCCCCCACCAGACCGAGCAGCAGGTTTTCGATCCAGAACTGTCTCTGAATCTGCCAGCGCGATGCGCCCAACGACATCCGGGTGGCGATCTCACTGGCACGGCGCAACATGTGCACCAGGGTCAACCCGGCGAGGTTCGCGCAGGCAATCAGCAGAATGAATCCGGCTGCCAGCATGAGGGCCAGCACCTGCGGCCGGAGCGTGCCCGTCTCGCTTTTTTGCAGGGGCACCAGGTAATAGGTCACCTGCGCGCCAGCATTACTCTTCGCAAAATTTTGAGCGCGGAGGGTGTGGGCCCACGCACGATTGATCTCGGCATCCGCCTGCTGCCAGGTGGCGCCCTCGCGCAGCCTCACGATTGCCGTGAAGTTAGCCGCCTGGCCCTCGCCCTCGCGGCTCGGCTGCAGCGCCGTGTACAGATCGGCATTGAAGGGCGTGGTTGCGTTCTCCGGCAGCACGCCGATGACGGTATACGGCTCACCTTTCAGCCGGATGGCTTGTCCCAGCACATTCGGGTTCGCGCCGAACGCCGTGCGCCACAAAGCGTAGCTGAGAATGGTCGTCTTGGGGCCGTGCGGACGGTCTTCATCTTCCGAGAAATTGCGCCCGAAGGCGGGGCGAAGAGCCAATACGTCGAAATAGTGCGCCGAGACCCTTCCGGCATGAAGATACTGCACATGGGAGCCGGCCTGAAGGTTGGCCCCGTCGGCCCTCAGACCCGAAACTGCGGAGAGCAAAGCGGGAACGTTGTCGCGCAGCAGCTCCCATTGCTCGCCGTCGATGCTTCTGCGCACATCGGAGGATTCGGCCCCGGTGGTGCGGGCGTGGATTGTCCCCAGGCGCTCCGGGTGAGCGTAGGGAAGGTCTTTCAGCAGCAGTGCGTTCACCATCGAAAAAATTGCCGTGTTCGCCCCGATCGCGAGCGCCAGGGTGAGGATCACCGTAAAGGTGAAGCCGGGGTTGCGGCGCAACTGGCGGACAGCGTACTTCACATCCCGCAAAACGGACTCCAGCCCGGGCCACCGCCAGACGTCCCGGCTGCGTTCTTCAATCAGCGTCGCATTGCCGAATTCCCGGCGAGCCCGGTGAGTGGCCTCCGCCCGCGACAGACCCTCCTCCATATAAGTTCTCGATCGCTTCTTCGAGATGTTCTCGTATTGACTCGGCAAGCTCGTTATAGCGCCGGCGACGGGATAAGATTTGTCTTAACCAGCCCATCGAGCACACCTAACTCTCACCAACCGCGAGCACGCGCGTGATGCCGGCGAACATTTTTTGGAAGCTGGAGACTTCCTCTTCCAGGTGTTTGAGGCCCTCATCCGTGAGGCGATAAATCCGAATCGGTCGATTCTTCGCGGAGACGCCGAGCTCCGATTCCAGCCATCCTTCCTTCAACATCCGCTGCAGCGCGGGATACAACGAGCCCTCCTCGATTTGCAACAGGTCGTCCGAAACCTGCTGGATGTGTTTTGCCAGAGCATAGCCATGCATGGGCTTCAGCCGGAGCGATTGAAGGACCATCATCTCCAAAGCCCCCGGAAACAAGTCGCGATACTCAGGGTTCTTTGCCATCGGCCTAGGTTGAATACTGTATTCAAAAATACTATTTCTAAACAAGTATGTCAAGAAGCAACGTGACTTGGAGACCAGACGAATCGGTTGTCAGGGCAAAGGTTGGAATGGGGTGTGCCAAGCAGTGCCCGGCGCTCGGGCCCGGTACTTTACGCGGGACATGCGATGCTGCCGAGAATTACGTTAACCAGAAATTGCAGGTCCACAACGTTTACCTGGCCGTCGGAGTTCAAGTCCCCTCCGGTGATGGCGCCCAATCGGAGGATGGCGTTGACCAAAGTTTGCACATCCACGACATTCACGGCGGCATCGCCGTTCAGGTCGCAGCGAGACACACTCGCGGTATATTCATAGGCCCCGATATCCAGGGCCGCATCCGAGGGCCTGTCGTCTCCCGTCTGGTGCTTCCGGTATTGACGCGACAGGGCGTTCTGCGGAAGAGCGGCAGCCGGAAGCGCGGTTCCGGCGTTCCGCGCGGAAGCGCTGGCGGTGATCCGGAAATCCTGAGAGGACTCATCGACGAACCCGGGAGCATTCGCAACAACGGAGGTTCCGTCGTCGTGGACGACGCCGCCGAGGGTCCCGAACGTGGTCACCCTCCCGGGCTTGAACCAATTGTGGCTGAGGTTCAAGTACGCCTGTATCGTCCAGCAACGACAGCGTGTTTCCGCCGGCAGCGACATAAGCGATGTTGTTCCGAAAGTCGCAGTTCTCGTCGTTGGTCGACAGACGGAGCAGGGTTGTCCGATCGGTTCGCGTGGACACGATCGTGTTGTTGTACATGTACAGTGTGCCTTTACGGTAATCGTCGGTATTTCCGCTGTCGCCGCCGTAGTGAACAATCTGCCGGTTTCCCGCGCCATCCGGCTCGATCAGAATGTTGCCATAAACAAACGCCGAGCGGTAGCTGGGATCGGCGACGATCACTCCGCTATCCTCTCCATCGACAAGGTCGAGTTGACGGTTTCCGCCTTCGATCCAGTTGTAGCGCACCACCAGGCCGGCGGAACGGTCCTTCAAGTTGTTTCCGTCGCAGCCCGCCCGCAGCGGACCGAAGCGATTGTACTGAAAAACGATTCCAATCGCCTCCGAATAGTTGTTGTGTTCGTAAATGCTACCCTGGTTGCCGTTATCGTAGATGTAATTGCCCTCGATCAACAGGTCGCGCGATGGTTGGTCCGCCGGAGAACCGATAAACAGCCCGTTGCCGCTGTCGTGTAGGATGCAATTCCGGATGGTGATATGTTCCCCTTTCTCAACATAGATAGCGGCCGCGTTATTGACGTAGCTTCCTGTGCTTCCGTCATCCGCTGTATAGGGGTAAGGCGGCCGGGCGCTGCGAAGATCCAGGTTTTCGATGACAATGTACTGAGGCGTGAGGTCGGCGGGAATGCTGGCGCCGCCGATTTTCAGCAAACCACGATTCTCATTCCAGTAATCGAGAGCCAGCCGGGTGGTGGCGCCGTTTGCGTCGATCACCGGCAGCGCGCCGTCCGGCCCGGGCACACCCCGGACGGTGATCGGACTTAAAGCGGTTCCCTGACGGCATATCACCCATTTCTCCTTATACGGCGTAGATCGCCAATAAATCAGAACCAGGTCGCCAGGTTGCAGGCTCTCCCAGGGAACCTGGCCGATGGCGGAATATGCTTTACCAGGCCCAACCTCGTAGGTGGAGGCGGCGAGACCGCCTCCCATTGCAAGCAGCAGAACGAACAGTTTCCGAATCATTGCCAGACCCTTCGAGTTCGCCCATCGGCGTTTTGTCCTCCGGGCATTAGCCTGGCCTGACGCCTGGAAGCGAACCCTCCCTCGGGCCCGATGGCCGAACCAGCCCCATAACAGCCCGGAAACGATATTGGCAAACGGTTGCCGGGTTGTTTCCGCTGGCAACAACGCAATGCGGCCGATGAAATAGGGCGCGGTATGCCGCTTTCACGCTTGCTGGAATCGTTTTGGGTCTTTGGTTATTGCGGCAGCACTTCCTGGATGGGCTTGCCGGCTTTTTCCACCGCGGCCGGATAATCTTCTCCCAGGAAGACAGCCAGGGTGGCGGCGATCTGGTTCTGCATTACCGGCGGCACGTTCGACCGTTCGCCTTTAGCCGGCGTGTCCGGGCCGAGAAAGGCCATCCAGATATACTTCGAGTCGGGGATCTTCTCTCCGTGGCTCTTCCACTCCGGCCCTTCGCCTCTTCCATGATCGGGTGAGAAAATCAGGGTGGTCTTGTCCCGGTATTCGGGCATGGATTGCACGGTCTCCCACAGCACTTTCACGTACTCGTCCGCGCGATGCGCAGCGTCCAGGTACTCGTCGTATCTTCCCTCGTGCGCCCACTCGTCGGTCTCGCCCAATGAAACATAAAGCAGCCGCGGTTTGCTCGCCTTCAAATACTCAAGCGCGGTGTAAAAGGGGAGGGCGTCGAAAGGCTCGTCGGGCCACACGCGCGGGGTCTCGAGCTTGAGGTGGTTCAGCAGATCGAGCCGGGGTGTCGCCGGCATGTCCGTGAAGGGCTCCCATCCCGCGTTCACCGGGAACCCGGCGCGCGCGGCGTTGAAGATGTACGGAAACGTGTCCCAGGCGCCGAAGGCGGCCACCTTGCCGTGGAAGGCCGGCTTTTGGTTGAGCCACTCGAACACGGTGACGTTGGGGTTCGGAACCTTGTCGTTGCTATCAATGCGCGGGTCGGCGAAGCCGCACAGCGTTTCGCTATAGCCGGGATAAGAAAAATTCTTCCCGTTCGTCACCATGGCGTCGGAGGCGAGGTCGCGGTTGCCGAACACCTGGCCGCGGCTGGCAATTACGCTCCACAGAAACGGCATGAGCGCCTCGCGCCGGGCGCGCGGGGTGTCGCGCCAGTAGGCTTTCTTCAGCGCCTCGACGTCGCGAACGCCACCGTCTTTTCCGGTGATGAGTTCTAGTTCCGCGCCGCGGAAGACATCCTGCCAGCGGAGTCCGTCGGTCATCACGAAAATCACGTTTTCGGTTTTGTGCGTCGCCGGTGGCGCGGCGGCTGAAAGAACTGTACAAGCCAGCCCCGTGGCGGCCAACACCAGGCGCCGGATCAAATGGCTCATGGGCGGATCTCCTCGAGAAATGGGATGGATTCGGAACCAGGCCAGCGCCGGCCGGGCCCTCCTTCTGAGACTACGTCAGAACTGCGGGCGCCCGCTCACGCGGACCCCCGCGACGGCCACGGATTGGCGGCAGTGGGGTAAGCTCTCAGCTTGCCTGCCGGCCTTCAGCCGACTCACTCTCAACGAAACTTGCCCGGACGACGGTTGAGAATCCCGCCGGCCGCAAGATACGTTGATATTTGCAATGAGAACCATCGTGACCACCCTCGTGCTGGCGATCGTGGGAGTCGCGGTGTGCCTGGCGTGGGCACGCTTGCAGTCGCTCAGGTGGAAACAGGCCGGCCGCGCCAAACAACAGGCGAAGACCATCCGGCGGACCACTCTCGCGTACTCGTTTCAAAGCGGCCTGTCTTTCGCGGATGCAGTCAAGATGCTGGGGGCGGATAAAGACAGAGCGAAGCAATCCGGTGTGACCGCATTCGGCGATTGGTACGAGCGGGATTCGGCGTGGCACGCGAAACTGCTCAGTTGCCGCTCGCACCGGGGAATGTCGATGAACCTGTACTTCTTCGAAGACCGAAACGTCCTCGAGCTGAAGATCGCTGAGTCGGAAGCTGCCCGGTCGGCGGCTGTTGCGTTTGCGCGGCACGAGTTGCTCTCGGCGCTCGGAGCGCGCGATGTCCAACCGGCAGACAGCGTGAATTGAAAACGCCTCGGATCAACCCCCCGGCGGTGTTCGCCATTGCCACATGCCGATCAGGCCGCCGGCAACGTCCGCAAACGGCCTGTCCCAGGGGCTCGCCGATCCGGAGGAAAGCTCCAGGAGGTGGGGCGAGCAGGGAGAGGAACGCACGGCAGCGCGCACGGACGCGGCACTGCGCGCCTGAATGAACCGCAAACCCGGCTTTTCCAGCTTCGTGGCGATTTGCGTCGAGCGTCTCCGCCTCCAGATAGTCGTTGAAGTGGTCCAGCACGTTCTTCGATAGCGCGTGAACCCCTCGGCGGGATTGGCAAATTGTTTTTGCGAACGCCCGCGCGTGAAACCTCCGCTAAATCCTTCCGCGGGGCAATTTTCGGGTCTCGCCGTAGCAACTTCCTGCTGTGCAAAGCCCACCGGGCCGGTCAATACGATAGTGGATAATGCCGCGCCAATTCCAAATGCCTTCAGTTCTATAATCGGATGTTCTCCTGAACCAGTAGCAGCCGCTGTCGACGCAAGACGAGACGATCCGGGCGAATGCTGGAACCGCTGTTTGGTCGCGGCAAAAGCCGCCCTCTGATCGCAGACGTAATTATATCCCCGCGCGGCATCCGGCGATCACCACGGAATGCCGGCTGCGGTGCAGTGGTAACGGGAGGGCCCCAGTCCTTGATCATGAACAGGCTCCGGTTCCGACAAATTCGACGAGTAACGAGCGACCCGCGGATGTTGCCGGTGCGGGGGCGCTCTGTTCCACTCCCCATGCCGACTTGCCGTTCCTAATCCGACGATGTTTCCCGAAGGCCGTTTCGGACCAATCTCCGAGTGGCCGACCATACGCCTGGTGGCCAAGGTAAACGCTAAGGCGTTAGGCGCGATCTCTGCCGATGTGCTAGTCTCACAAATCGAACAGAATCGTCGTAAGCAGGCCAGTTGCTGGCCGCCCAAGAAGAGGAGCTTGGATGTGCCTCGGTACCTGATTTCATTCGATGACGGGTCGATGGACCACATTCCGGAAGGCGACTTGCCAGCAGTGGACGAGGCTGCGCACGCTGTGGTTCGTGAGGCCAAGGCTGCAGGGGTTTGGATCTTTGGCGGTGGCGTCCTCCGCCAGCAGGCGACCATTGTTGCGACCGACGGAACCAGTTCGCAAGGACCGTTGCCTGAGACAAAGGCTGTTGTTGGTGGGTTTTCGATCATCGAGGTGCCGACGCGGGATGAAGCGTTGGCATGGGCGGCTCGCATTGCCAAGAGCTGCCGATGCGCACAGGAGGTCCGCGAGATTATGTACGACCCGGAGTCCTGAGGCCGCGGAGTGCTCTGGGTCACATGTAGTCGCCAAGGAGCGGCCGATCCGCTGCTGCACACCTCCTCAGCGGTTCGCTTCCGGCTCGATGCCCATTCGGTCATTGACCGCGTCGCGGAGCTTCTGCTTGCATCCGAGGTAGCGTTCGGTGGTCTGAATGGAAACGTGCCCAAGCAAGAATTGGATCTGATCCAGCTCGCCGCCGGCCAAGTAGCAGAGCCTCGCGCAAGTGCGTCGCAGATCGTGCGGTGCAAGCTTCTCGATTCCTGCGCGCGAGGCGCCCTCGCGGACGACCTCCCACAGGACCTTAGGTGTCATTCCGTTGCCCCAGACTTTACCGCCTTGTTGATCGATCGAAAGAGCGCGCCTTCGGTGATGCCACTGGTCTCCTTCCATGCGTCGACCGCCGCCTTGACCCACGCTGGAATGGGAATTGTACGAATGTGCCCAGCCTTGCCCAGGAGATCGGCGACCACCCAGTGCTCCTCTCGCAATTGGATCGCATCGACGCGTAGCGTGAGCAACTCGCCGCGGCGAAGTCCGCATCCGATCAGCATTGCGAGGATTGCGTGGTTTCTTTTGCCACGTAGTGAATCGCTCTCAGCGGCTGCCAGCAGCCGCTTGCCCTGCTCTGCCGTGAGCCAATTCCCTACACGGACTCCAATCCGGCGCGCTCCTATCACACGTCGGATCCCGGCTGCAAGCTCCGGACTGAGCAGGCCGGAATCAGCGGCCTCGTAGGCAACCCGCCGAACGGCGGCGAGCCGCAGGTTGATGGTCGTCAGTGCGTATTGCTTCTGTTCGAGGTAGATTCTGTATCTTAGGACGACAGTGCGATTGAATGCGAGGCG
>CAWEOG010000014.1:0-39820 GCA_963810595.1 Bryobacterales bacterium
CGGCTCCGAGCAGTACCAGTCGACGAAATCGCTTATGGCGTGGTCATAGGTCCTTTGCCCGCTCTTTGATGTAAGGCTGTTGAGAACGGCTGCCTTAGACTGTTCGAGGTCGGGAAGGGCCAGTACTCGCTTCGGCGAGCGCTTCTTCTTCTGCGGTTTTGACATCGGCGACGGCCTCCTTGGCCGTCAACCTCAATACCGCCACGGTCGCGTGGACCACGAAAGCGTAGAATGAAGTGAGGAGTTCGGCCATGGAGGTCACACTGCCAGCCGATTTGAGAAAGCAGGTCGAGCAAGAACTAGCCAGCGGCCGGTATCATAGCCGCGATGAATTGATCGAACAGGCTGTCAGGCACTTCTTGGACGAGCGCCAACGTGGCCAACGGCGGCTGGATGCGCTCCGCAGAATCGGCCAAGCCGTGGACCAGGCCGGCCTGTACGAGCGAGTGCTAATCCCCGGCCAGCAATGACGGGCGCTCCGCTCGTCGTCCTGGACGCCTGCGTCCTCGCCAACTTCTCCCTCTGCGACACCCTCCTGCGTCTCGCTGAGCCGCCGCGGCTTTATGAGCCAAAGTGGTCGGAGGAGATCATCCGTGAGACGATTCGTACGCTAGAAGCGAAGCTGAGATGGCCGCGTTCCCTTACGGATTATTTCCAGGCTGAACTGCGTGCCCACTTCGGCGATGCGTGGATCAGCGGCTACGAGACGCTGATTCCGCGGATGGCCAACGACGAAGAGGACCGTCATGTGTTGGCGGCCGCCGTCCACGGTGAAGCGCCCATAATCGTGACCTTCAACCTTCGCCACTTTACGAGTGAGCACTTGCAGCCGTGGGGCATCCGGGCGCTTCACCCCGGAACCTTCTTGATCGAGATCTTCCGCCAGGAGGAATCTGTGGTGCTAATGAAACTCGAACAGCAAGCCGCCGATCGCGACCGCAGCTTGCGGCAACTTCTCGCCGTTCTGAACCCGACCGTACCCGAGTTTGTGGCGATCATTTCGGCTGCAATCTCAAGAAAATAAAAAATTCCGCTGAGCCGCGGATTCCTCCCCGGTAGCCAAGCTTTTACTAACGGCTTCCACGAGGCACGTGGCGGAGAAACGCCCGACTCTCCGAACTGCCCGCCACGCGCCCCCCAGAAGTCCAAGCAAAGGCTCCGCCTGACGCGAGCAGTTAGCGAAAATCATGAAAGTGGCGAACGGCTCCGCCCCTGGCTGATTGTGGCGTCTTTGACAAGTGGAATCCAGCATCCGAGGGCCGATTCCGGCCCGTGCCTTTCCCACCCGGCCCCATCTCAGAACCGTCTGCCCCGTTCACCGCCCCTTGCGCGACAGCACCGTCGCTCAGTGTCGGGTCCGGAATCAACGTTTCACGCCTGAAACCGTCTCCCGCCGCGGGCGTTTCCCATCCTCCCCAAGCCCCGGTGACCACGAAATCCCAACTCTATCACCCGTCTTTTCAATTTCCTCCAGTTTCATTTCTCCGGACCCCCAGGAAACGCCCGCTACACTCGAAGCGAATAGGCATCTCTCCGAACCCCGGAAAGGATCCACTCATGAACGTCTTTTCACAGTCCACCAACCCGAACAGCACCGCCACTCGTCGCCAACCCAAGCCCCCTGTCGGTCCCCGGTCCTCGGTATCCGGTCCCCTTCCGGATGGCCACCAGCCACACTCGGGGACTGTCCCCTGTGTCCCCCCGGGACACTGGCGGACTGTCCCCTCCCCCAGGTTTGGGGATACTGCTTTCCTCCAACCGGCCACCAGGTTCGACATCCCCCGCCCGCCTCGCCGCCAACCGCGCTAACGCCCAACACTCCACCGGCCCCAAAACCGAGGAGGGCAAAGCCAAGGTTGCCCGCAACGCCCTCAAGCACGGTCTCGACTCCAAGGAAATCTTCATCGCCCCCGGCGAACAGGAACACTTCGACCAGTTCAAAACCGATCTCGCCGCCGAAATCAACCCGGTGGGCGCCCTCGAACAGGACCTCTTCGACCAGCTTCTCCACGCGGCCTGGAATCTGCGCCGCATTCGCATCCAGGAAACCGATGTCCTCGAAAGAGCCTCGGCCCTCCTGGTCAACCCGTTCCTCGACGACAAGTTCTCCGCCGCCCTCGACCGCCTGGCGAAACACCAGGTGCGCATCGAGCGCAGCTACCACCGAGCTCTCCGCGAGCTTCGCTCGCTCCAGACCAACCGCCACCTCGCCAACCGCCTGCTGCTGCGCGGGGACCTGCCGGGTAAACCTCCGGCCCTGGCGGACTTGCGAAAATCTCCGGAACAAAGCCAACACCCGGCCGAAGCGCTGCGCTACACCGTGGCAATCGCGAAGAGATACGCCGCCCGCGGCCTCGATTTCCACCACATTGTCGAAGAAGAGTTAAGAGATCGCGCTAAGAACGTGGAACCAAACTGATAGAAGCCAAGCGTCCTGCGACGCGCCCGCTGAATCCCCGTCGGGGCTCGACAACAGCCACGGGTGGAGCATGCGGAATCCGAGGATCACCGGCCTCCGAGGCCAACCCCTCTAAGCGCGCGTCCTGGAGCAAGGGACCTTTTCAGTGTCCCAGCGCCAGCATTAAGCCGCCCACCAGCAGACCGAACAGAAGTTTCACCGCCTTGATCTGGACGAACGACTTGCGCGATTCGGCCAACAGGGGCAACAGGCCGTGACCTTCGTGGACGATGAAATTGGCCATCAGCACGCTGAGCGGGATGGTGCCCCCCACGTACAGCGTCACGAAGATGACGTGCGGCCCCGATTCCGGAATCAGCCCGATCAGCGCAGGCAATCATCAGGATGGGCCAGTCTGCCCCAGCCCGCCAGAGGCTTCAGGTTCACGAACCTGGACGCGAAGTGCAACAAGACGATGGTTCCCAGCGTCCACAGCAGGATGCGCGGAGCGTGGCGCTTCAGGATGTGGGTTCGCAGGTGCTTGAGCACGAAGTGGTCGTCGGAGACTGCGATGATCCACAGCGTTAACACAGAGATTCCGGTTAAAGTCCACCTGAGCCAGACGCCATCGTCCGCCGCAACCACCCCGGTCGAGAACAGCAGAATCGGCACCGCGAACGCCCCGGTAATAATCCACCGCGGCGCCTTCCAGGTTCTTGCCGGGGAGTGCTGGTGCTCATGGTCCGTTTCGCAGAGGACATCGAGCGTGTGGCAGGGGCGCTCGGGCTCCACCCGGACAAGTCGCAACACGACGTCGGTGGCGATTCCCGCGACCACCCCCAATACCAATAGCGCGCCGAAGATCCACCACGCCCGCTCGGACGCCATCGCCAGCAGCACGAACGCCTCGTCGCCGCTGGCAGCCACCATGCCGGCGACGATGCTGCCGAACGGAATCAGCCCGTGCGAATACATGGCGCTGACGGTCAGCGGACCCAGGCAGCCCGGCGTCGCTCCGATGGCCGACGCCAGCAGGTATTTGCGGAAGCCGCCCACGCGAAACAGGCGGTCGAAATACGCGTTGGCCCGCTCGTGGAGCGCTTCGATGACGACCATCATTTGAACGACAAAAATGGTCACCAGGAGGGTTGTGGAAAGAGCTTCGCGCATGTCGAGGGGTCGCCGGCGAGTCGCCGCCGGCTCCAAAGCTAATGATAGATGATTCTCATTTAGCCGCGGAACCACCCCGTACGAAATCAGTGTGGGCGAGCGCAGGGATGTCCGGTATTGGGACGGCGGGTGTGGGCTCACGAACACTTCTATCCGGGGTGCATACCCCTAACCCCTTTGATGCCAATACACTGGCCCTGGCACACGCCGTGCAACGGAGGCAAACATGATGCGGAACATCGGTTTTGCGCTTCGCGCCCTCAAGAAGACGCCAGTGGTAAGCCTGGTGGTGGTGACTTCGCTCGGGCTGGGGATTGGGGCGAACACGGCGATATTTTCGCTAATGTACCAGGCGCTGCTCAAAAGGCTGCCCGTCGAGCGCCCGCAGGAGTTGGTGTCGCTCACCTCGCCCGACGAGTTCAAAGGCGGCCGCAGTTCGACCGACGATTCAGGGGGATGAACTTCGTTTTCAGCTACCCGATGTTCCGGCAACTGGAACAGAATCACCAGGGCTTGACTGGGCTGGCCGCCTACCGGGACTTCGGCGCAAACCTCTCCTTCCAGGGAGAGACACGCGATGGAATGGTGCTGCTGGTTTCGGGCAGGTACTTCCCCCTGCTTGGGGTACAGCCGATGCTGGGGCGCCTGTTGGGCCCGGAAGACGACCAGGGCGCCGGCCGGCCTTGCGCCGTGTTGAGCTTCGGCTACTGGCGTGACAGGCTGGGCGGACGGGTGGATGTCCTGAACCAGCCGATCCGGGTAAACAACCAGGTGTTCACTGTCGTCGGGGTGGCGCCACAGCATTTCACCAGCATGACGCTGGGCATCCAACCGGACGTTTACACTCCGCTGGTCTTCAAGCCGGCGATAACTCCGGGTTGGAACGGCACCGACAAGTGGGACGACTACTACCTTTATTTGTTCGGGCGCCTGGCGCCGGGAACTACCAAACAACAGGCGCAGAGCGCCCTGAACGGGGTGTACGCCGGTTTGGTGGACCAGCAGGCGGCGACGGTCAAAGGCCGGAACGCCGACTTCATCCGCCGGTTCAGGCAGTCGAGGCTGACGTTCGTGGATGGCTCGCAGGGCAACAGCCAGGCGCGGCAGGACATGGAAACGCCTCTGAAGATTTTGCTGATGTGTACGGCGCTGGTGCTGCTGATCGCCGCGGCGAACGCTGCCAACCTGCTGCTGGCCCGCGCGGCGCAACGGTCCCGCGAGCTGGCGATTCGGGTGGCGCTGGGCGCCGGGCGGCGGCAGATCATGGGCCAGCTCCTTTTGGAGGCGATGCTGCTTGCAACGGCCGGTGGGGCTTTGGGACTGCTGGTGAGCGTATGGACGCTGGATGCTTTGCTTCGGTTCCTGGGGAGTGGCGAAGGCGAGGTGTACTTCCTGTCGGCGAACCTGAATCCGTTGGCGCTGGCATTCGGGGTGGCGGTGGCGCTGGTGACGGGCCTTCTGTTCGGACTGTATCCGGCCTGGGCGGCGACGCGTAAATCGCTTTCTTCCACCTTGAAAGAGGCCGCCAACCAGACTTCCGCCAGCACCGGAGGCGTTCGCGCACGCAAGGTGTTGGTGAGCGCCCAAGTGGCGATTTCCATCGTGTTGCTGATTCCCTTGGGATTGTTCCTGAAGAGCCTGACCAACCTGCTGCATGCGGACCTGGGATTCAGTTCCACCGACCTGATGACGTTTCGCATTTCGCCCGATCTCAATGGATACAAGCCGGAGCGTTCCATCGCTCTGTTTGAGAACGTGGAACAGAAACTGGCTGCGGTCCCAGGGGTCCAGGACGTCGCCGCGGCGAAGGTGCCGCTGATCGGCGGCAGCAACTGGGGCAACAATCTCTCGGTCGAGGGTTTCTCCACCGACCCGCAAGCCGACACAATGTCTCTTTTTAACG
The DNA here is from genome assembly GCA_963810595.1 of Bryobacterales bacterium. Taxonomy (GTDB): domain Bacteria; phylum Acidobacteriota; class Terriglobia; order Bryobacterales; family Bryobacteraceae; genus CAWEOG01. Next base: position 5,472 of record CAWEOG010000014.1, read on the forward strand.
TTGTGGGCCCGGGCTTCTTCGGCAAACTGGGCATTCCGCTGGTAAGCGGGCGGGAGTTTACGGACCGGGACAACGCCGCTGGACCGAAGGTGGCGGTGGTGAACGAGACCTGGGCGAAACACTTCTTCGGCGCCCGGAATCCTATTGGCCACAAGTTCGGATTGGGCGCGGACAATGGAACGAAAAAAGACATCGAGATTGTCGGCGTGGTGAAGGACACCAAGTATTCCGACGTGCGGCAGAAGCCGCCGCGCCTGTATTTCACGCCCTACCGGCAGGCGGTGGAGGATGCCGGCGCGATGTCGTTCTACGTGCGCTCGTCGCTGCCCTCCGACCAGGTGGCGGCGCAGATCCGGCGCGTGATGTCGTCGCTCGATTCGGACCTGCCTTTGGAGGGCCTGCGAACGATGGAAGACCAGGTGAAACTGCGGGTCCGGTCGGACCGGATCGTGTTTCTACTGGCGGCCACGTTCGGTACGTTGGCCACGCTTCTGGCAATGCTTGGGCTTTATGGCGTCATGGCGTTCGGTGTCACCCGGCGCACGCGCGAGATCGGCATCCGCATCGCGCTCGGCGCGGGCAACGTCCGCATCCGGTCGATGGTGATGCGCGAGGTGCTGGTAATCCTCGTTCTCGGCTCGGTGGTTGGCGTGCCCGCGGCCCTGGCGATGGCAAAGCTGGCCGAGAGCGTGTTGTTCGGTGTAACTGCGTACGACCCGGCGGTGTTGGCCGGGGCGCTGCTGTCGCTGTTGATTGCGTCGTTGCTGGCCGGCTACCTGCCCGCGCGGCGGGCCTCGCGCATCAATCCGATTGAGGCGCTGCGCTACGAGTGAGCGGCAATTCGCGCGGCTTCCCGGGGGATGGCGGCTCTATTCGTCTTTTAAGATGCTAAAGTACGAATCTAGGTGCTACGATAACAAAATTCGTGCTACTATGGCGCTATGCTTCGATCGTTGCCCGCGCCGTGGACCGTGTTGTTTTTCGCCTATTCGGTTGCCGTGGCGGCGCGCCCTGTCACTGTCCGCATCGTTGATTCCCAAGGCAGTTCCATACCCGGCGCGCAGGTACAGTTTTACTGCGCGGCTGACGCCGAGGTAGTGTCCGCTACCACCGGCCAGGAGGGATCGGCCGAAGCCGAGTGTCCCCTCCCGACGGAGGTGCAGGCTCAGGCGGTGGGCTTCGAGCCGGCGCGGCTGCGGATCGAATCCAGCCCGGCCGGCGGCGGACCCGTTGAAATCACCCTTCGCCCCGCGCCGATTCGAACCTCCATCGACGTCGTCGTAACACCCGAGCGGGTGGAAACCGTCACCACCGGCAGCGCCATGCAGGTGGAGCGCCTCGGTGCTCGCACCGTCTTCGACGCCGTGGAAAAACTGGTCCCCAGCGTCTTTGTCACCCGCCGCGGCGTAATGGGATACGGCATCGCCACCAACGGCACCGGCGGGGTTTCCATTCGAGGGGTGGGCGGAAGTCCGAATACCCAGGTGCTGGTAGTCGTCGACGGCCGGCCCGACGTCATGGGCCTGATGGGGCATCCGTTGCCGGATTTCTACAGCCTTTCCGACGTGGGCAGCGTTCGCGTCACCGAAGGGCCCGCTTCGGTGTTGTACGGCAGCAACGCCATGGGAGGAGCGGTGGAGATTTCGCCGGCCCGGCCCGAGCCCGGCTATCGCACCCGGCTCGACACCAGCCTGGGCAGCTATTGGACGGGAATGCACCGCCTGGCGCACGGCGCACAGTTCGACCGCTGGGCCTATCACCTGACCGCCGGCGTCTCGCACACCAGCGGCGACCGCCCGAGCAGCGACTTTCGCAACCAGGACGGTTCCTTCGGGCTGGCCGCCGGCCTCAACGACCATTGGAAGGCGTCTCTCGACGGACGCTACGGGCACTTTCATGTCGAAGATCCCGGGCCGGTGACGCAGCCTCTCCAGAATTCCTATGCCAATGTCGGGCGAGGCGGGTTCAGCGCGGGGGTGGAGAACGCTTACGTCAACGCCTACGGATATGTCCGCGCCTACGGCGGCTACGGCAATCACTACATCACCGACGGATTTCGCTCCACCGACTCCACCACCGGCGTACGCGGCGTCGAGACGCTGTCGCTCGGCGAGCGAATGACGCTCGAGACAGGAGTGGATTACACCCGCTACGGTGGGGTAGCGCGCAACGTGCTGGTGCCCCTCGACTACGGCGAACATCAGTTGAGCGAAACTGCCGGCTTCGCCCGGCTGAACTGGAACGCCGCCTCACGCCTGCGCCTGTTGGGGGGGTACCGTTACCAGCGCCACTCGCTCTACGGCGGCATATCGGTTCCCGAGGCAGGCCTCTCCTACTGGCTCACCAGCCGCTTCGTGCTCTCGGCCTCGTTTGCGCGCGGGTTCCGCAATCCGACCATTCGCGAGTTGTACTTGTTCCCGGCCCCGAACCCATCGCTGAGGCCGGAAGCCATGTGGAACTATCAGGGAACGTTCGAAGCCCGGCTGACCCGCTCGGTTCAAGCCTGGAGCACGTTTTATTACGCGGACCTGACGGACCAGATCGTCACCCTGGGCCAGTATCCGAACCTGCGCCTGGAAAACGCGGGCAGCGCAATCAATAAGGGCTTTGATGCGAACCTGCGCTGGCGCCTGGCGCGCCCTTTGCACATCACCGCCGGGTATGCCTACCTGCGGTCCACCAACCTGGCGCCGCTGGTTCCGGGCCACAAGTTCAACCTTGCGGCCGACGTCCTGGTGAAAACGGTTCGTCTCAGCCTGAGCACCATGACCGTGAATTCGCGTTTTGCCGACGTGCGGAAGACGCAGGCTCTCGGTGGATACACGCTAGCCTCATTGAAGGTGGACGTACCCGTCGGCCGGCGCCTCACGTTGTTCGGTCTTGTGGACAACCTTCTTGACCGGAGCTACCAGGTGGTCCAGGGGTACCCCATGCCCGGCGCGAACGCCATGGGCGGATTGACGGTGGCGTTCTGAATGAAGGCGAAATCCACCCGCGGCTCGTTTCGCAACCTGGTAATCTGCGCGGCCATGACTGCGCTCGCCTTGGCGCTGCCGCTGGCTTTTCATACGGTGGGGCTCGGCAGCGAATTCCTGCCGATGCTTCTGCCGCTGCTGGTGAACGCCTTTCTGGTGCCGCTGGCGCCGGCCGTCGCCACCGCCGCGCTGGCTCCGTTTCTTTCCTCGCTGGCCACTGGCATGCCGCCGCTCTATCCGCCGGTGGTTGTCGTGTTGGCCGCCGAAGCGGTGGTGATGTCGGGGGTTGCCTCGCTGCTTCGGCGGCGCCCCATCTGGCTTCCGCTGCTAGCGGCTATCGTCGCCGGCCGCCTGGCTACCGTGCTGCTGACAGCCGCCCTGGCTCCGGAGTTCCATCTCCCCGCTGCCGCCAGCAGCTTCGCGATACTGATTCAAGGCCTGCCGGGAACGGTTCTCCAAATCCTGGTGGTTCCGCTCGCGGTGCGCGCCGTGCGTGGCCGATCGAGCCTGTTGTTCGGAGAGAATCCGGAATGAAACGTGAATTTTTCAATAACCTGGCAGGGCAGTGGGACGAGCTGCCGTCGCCTCCGGACGCTTCCGGCCGGGTGGATGCGTTCGTCGGCGACGTTATCGACAACGCGCCGCGGCGGGTGCTCGATCTCGGTTGCGGCACCGGGATACTTCTGCCCGCGCTGCTGCGCCGGCTGCCCGCCGATGCGTCGGTGGTGGAGGTGGACTTTGCGCACCAGATGCTGCTGCGCAACGCCGGCAAGTCGGGCGACGCGCGAGTGGGAAGAGTCTGCGCCGACGCTCTGGTGCCGCCCTTTCCAGCCGAATCTTTCGACCTGGTGATTTGCTTCAACGTGCTGCCTCACCTCGGCGGACACGAAGAGGCGATGGGGCAGCTCTGGCCGCTGGTTCGCCCGGGCGGCCGCCTGGCGGTGGGGCACCTGATGAGCAGCAGCGAAGTGAACGCTCTTCACGCCAGCCTGTCGGAAGCCGTTCAGGGCGACCGTTTGGCGCCGGCCGAACAGGTCGCCCGTTTTCTGGAGGCGCGCGGCGCGACGAAGGTACGCGCCGAAGATCTTCCGGGAAGATACTGCGCCATTATGGACAAGCCGCGATGAAAGTGGCGCTACAACTTGGGTTGGCCCTCGCGTTATTCGCCGCCACGGCCGTTGCCGCGCTGGCCGATGGGCTATTCCGGCTCGCCGCGCTTTCGCTCGTGGCGCTGATTGCCCACGCCGCGCTGTCGCGCTCGCTGCGGCAGGCGGGCGCGCGGATGGCGCCGGTGCTGTTGTTCTCAGCCGTACTGGCCGGAGCCGAGTGGCTGGCCGGCGGAGTGGCCACCACCGTTCCGCTGAAGGCATTCGCGGTGTGTCTGCTGGCGAGCTCAGGCGCGCGCGCCCTTCCGCTGGACGCCGTCTTGCGCGCTATCGCTCCAGGTTCACCTTTTTTTCGAGCCGCGCTGTTTTTCCTGCTGGTGCGCCACTTCGAGCGGATCCTGGTGGAAGAAATCACCCGTCTGCTCCGCGCCCGCGCGCTGGCCGCGCCCCGGCGTTTCGGCGCCGGCTGGATGCCGTCGCTGGCATTTGCCGCCGCCTCTGTCTTTTCGCGGACACTGGAGCGGGCCGAGCGGTTTTACGCCTGCCAGCTCCTGCGGGGGGTAGCGGATTGAGTAAGGCGCTCGAAATTATCGGGCTCGCCTGCCGCCTTCAGGCCGAGGAGATCCTGCACGACATTTCGTTGGTCGTGGAAGAAGGCGAGTCGGTGGCTCTGCTCGGAGCGAACGGTGCGGGGAAGTCAACGCTTTTCGCCTGCCTGCTGGGTCTGCACCCTCACCGGGGAGAGGTTCGGCTATTCGGAGCGAAACGCGACGCGCTCGAGGCTGGCCGCCGCCGGCGTGGTCTTCCAAAACCCCGAAGATCAACTCTTTCTGGCATCCATTCTCGACGACGTCGCCTTGCCGCTGCGGAATCGCGGAGTGGCGCGCGAGGCCGCCGAGCGGCGGGCTCGGAAAGCCCTCGATGCGGTGGGGCTGCTTCGGTTGGGGGACCGGCCCGGACACCGGCTGAGCTGGGGCGAGCGAAAGCGCGCCGCGATGGCGGCGGCGCTGGCTCTTGACCCGCTGCTGTTAATTCTGGACGAACCCACCTCGGAACTCGACGGCCGTTCGGTGCGCGAGCTGGCTGCCGTCCTGAACTCGTTGCGCATCGCCAAGCTGTTCGCCAGCCACCACCTGGAATTCGTCCGGCAGACCGCCAGCCGCTGCGTGGTCCTGGTGGAAGGTCGCATTCAGGCGGCGGGGCCGGTGCCGGAGATTCTGGGCGACCGCGAGTTACTGGCGGCGGCAGGGCTGGTCTGAAAGAGTTGGTTTGGCCGCGCCGGGCTCATCCGAAATCCGAGCCGGAAACGGCAAATCGGAATTCGGGCAGCCCGCGAGACGGGTTCTTTCCGCGGCGCATTCTGATCAGCGGGCGCTGCTCTTCAAAGCCCGAGTCTTCCAGCCAGGCATTCCATTCGGTGTTCGCACGGAGCGCGTCGAGGAAAAATTCTCCCTCGGCGGCCGTCGCCAGGCACGACGCCACCAGGGATTTAGCGGTCTGCGCATCGCGTGCTCCCACCGGGCCGATGTGGTGGCAGTAGTAGCCGTTGCGGCCGAATGTGTAGCCGGCAACCCGTCCGCCGTCGATGGCCACGCGCGCCAGCTCGGGAGCGCGGTTTCGAAAGGCGCGCAGCACCTTGCCGCGGTCCGCGCCAAAGACCTCGCGGTCGAACGCCAGCACGGGCTCCAGATCCTCCTCCGACATGCGGCGCACGCCGTCCCCCGAAGAACCGGGCGGTGCCTGTCCGGAGGTGAACCGAAGCCGGCGCAATTGGCATTGCTCGGTGAATTCCAGGTGTTGAACGACGCCCCGGTCAGCCGGTGAAGCATCCAGTAGAAGGCACGGCGGGTTGTCCCGAAAGCTGAAAATGTGCCGCAGCATCTCGGTGCCGATGCCTCGGCCGCTCAGATCGGGGGCGACAATAAGGAAACCGATCCAGCCGAACAGGTCGCCATACGGCAACAGCGCCACGGTGGCGGCGAGTTGTCCGTTCACGTCCGCGGCCAGGCATTTCTCGGGTGACCGTTCGAGCGCCAGCTTCCAGTCGCTGACTACCTGGTTCCGCCGACTGATGCGGCTCAGCCGGAGTGCTGCGGGAATGTCGCCGGCAACCAGCCGGCGCACGACAAAAAGGGGTAAGACGGGATTCACCATGCAGGCGCGGCTCCAACCTCACCAGGGTTTGTCATGCAGGTATCCGGAGGCTTTCAGCGCGCGCGAGATGCTATCGCAACACACCTTCAATTCCTTCACGATGCGGCCACCTGATTTTTCAGAATAACGTAGTTTCGGCAGTCCCAGGCTGACCGCACCGCACACGCCGCCGGGCGCGTCGAAGAAAGGCGCGGCAATGAACATAGCGCCTGCGGGCGGAGCCTCCTTGTTGACGGCGTATCCCAATTGCCGGATTTTCTGCCATTCGGCCTCGATCTCGGTTCCCTGGAGACGTGTGCCAATGGCCGTTGGCTTGCGGCTCAACCGTTTAACGAGGCGGGCCACCACCAGGGCTGGAGCGAAGGCGGCAATTGCCTTTCCGGCGGCAGTGGAGTGAAAGTGGGCGTCCACGCCAGGCGGCACGATGGCCGGCGGGTCGCTGCACGCTTCCTGAGCGTCCATGAAAAACGCGTGCCCTTCGCGCAGCACCGCTATGTAAACGTTCTCGTTGAACGTCCCGGCCAATCGTCGACAATAGGGGCGGGCGACATCCACCAGGCTGCGTCCGACGTGCACCCCGCGCGCCGTGAGCAGCAACTTCATGCCCAGGCGAAAAGGCCCACCCGGGTACTCCTGCTCCACGTAGCCGTGCCGCGCCAGACTGTGGACAATACGGTGCGTGGTGCTCTTTCCCAGACCTGTTTTGGTGCTGATTTCCCGTAAATTCAAACTGGCTGGAGACCGTGACAGGGTCTCGAGCACATCGATTGCCTTGCCGACCAGCTCGATGTACTGTGCGCCTCCTGAACGCGGTCCCGCGGCGGCCGCGTCCTTCGAATCCATCGAATGCATGTCGAATTAGAAGAAAAACCCAGATTATTCCTCGTGGCCACGAGTGTCAAGGCAGGCTTCGGGAGTGGGAACCAGAGAAATTGCAGAGGCCGGCACCGACGGAATTACCAACCCGAATCTTCCGGAAAACAATTCGTGTATTTCACGCTTTCGCGTGGCTCCGCCATCATTTCCGCCACCGTGTCCCGCCACGTGGCATAGTGTGGAGTCTGCTTGTGCGCAGCGGGAGCGTCGGCGTTGCGGTATACCTCGACCAGAACAAACCGCGAGGGATCGTCCGTCTGCCGGAGAACGTCGAACCGTGCGATTCCCGGCTCATTAACGCTATTTCGGGCGTTCGCGACCGACGCCCGCTCGAACGCGTCCGCAAATTCCGGTTTGACGTGAACGTGTACGTGGACGACAATCATCGCAGTCCTCCCTCTTCGCTCCGCGGCGGAATTATAACGAATCCCCCTGCAACGCCGACCCCGACGGCTGAATGTCCTTCAGCACCGCGCTCCACTCGCCCAGGCCGCGGGATGCGGCGAAATTGTCGGGTTCGATCACCACCACCGCATCGTAGCAAAATTGGGGCTGCAGATCGGGCAGTCGCGAGGCGAAATTCCAGGCCTTTACCGGCAGCCTAGCCCCATCGCGCTCGAGAGTAAGAAAGAGGTGTTTCTCCTTGATCACGTTTGGGCGGGAAGCAATTCGCGAACCCGGCACGCGAAAGCGGGGCGCCGGATTGCCGTGTCCGAACGGCGCGAGCGAGAGAATTTCTTCCACCGATTTTGCGGTAATCTCCTCCAGCTCGAGCGGCGCGTCAATCTCGATGACCGCCCGCATGTCGTCGCGGGTCAACCGCTCGGCGGCGTAGGAGTTCAGCCGGCGCCGAAGCTCGCCCACCGAGTCCCAGGACAGTGTCACACCGGCGGCCTGCGCGTGTCCGCCGAATCTCACGAACAGGTCCGACATGGATTCCAGCGCCTCCAGTAGCGGGAAGGCGGGGATACTGCGGCCGGAGCCCTGGGCCAATCCGGTTTGCGGATCTTCGCTCAGCACGAACGCCGGGCGATTATACAGTTCCACAACGCGGGAGGCCACAATGCCGACCACTCCTTTGTGCCAGTTCTCGCCGGAGAAGACCAACACCAACTGGTCGTCTTTGACGGGCGCCGCCAGGCAAGCGCGTTCGATGTCGCGCCGAATCTCCGACTCCACCCGCTGGCGGTCCTGGTTCAGCTCGTGAAGCTGCATCGCGATGGATCGCGCTTCGGCGGCGTCTTCGGTTAGAAACAGGCGAATCACGTCGTTGGCGTCGGCCATCCGGCCCGCGGCATTCATGCGCGGCGCAACGCGGAATGCAATCTGCCCCGCGGTGGGGCGGTCGCCGTCGGAAAAGCCCGCCACGCTCATCAGCGCGCGCAAACCCACGTTGCGTGTTCCACGCAACCCATCCAGGCCGCGCCGCACAATCACGCGGTTCTCGCCGGTAAGTTGCACCACGTCCGCCACGGTGGCGATGGCCACCAGCTTCAACAGGGAATCGACGATCTGGTCCTGCCGGGCGGCCGACCACCCGAGCTGCCGCATCAGCGCCTGAATCAGCTTCAGCGTCACGCCGGCGCCGCACAGGTTTTTGTCGGGATAGTCGCAATCGGGACGGTTGGGATTCAGCACCGCAAAGGCCGGCGGCAGTTCGGTTTCCGGCAGATGATGGTCGGTGATGATGACGTCCAGGCCCAGGCTGCCGGCCAGCCGTACCACCTCCTGCGCCCGAATCCCGGTATCGACGCTGACAATCAACCGAACGCCTTCGGCGGCGGCCTTCTGGATGATCTCCGGCTGCATTCCGTAGCCGTCTTTCAGACGATTCGGTATGTGATAGTCGGCCTCCGCGCCCGCCATTTCGATTACTTTTTTCAGAATGACCACCGACGTCGTGCCATCCACGTCGTAGTCCCCATAGAGCAGCATTCGCTGGCGCTTCTCGATCGCTTCCCGCAGGCGGCAGGCGGCGCGGTCGGCGTCTTTCAGAAGATGCGGGTCGTGCAATTGGTCGAGCGACGGGTGAAGAAAACTCCGCACCGAGCCGGCGTCCCGAAAACCGCGTTTCCACAGAACGCGGGCGGCGGGCAACTCAATCTCCGATTCGCCGGCCAGACGGGCGATCTGGTCCTCGGGCAGGCTGGGCACGATCCAGCGCGCTGGTTGACGCTGTGCGGAAAGGGGCAATGCCTAATTGTTCGAGAAATATCCGCCGAGAGAGCCGTCTTCGGTTTCGTCCTCCGGCATGGAGGCATCCAGGTCGTCCAGGATCTCCTGCAACTCTTCAAACCAGTCGGTGTTGAGCTGGAACATGTAGGTGTGCCCGTCGTAGTCGAACGAGAGCTCGATGGAACAGATGAAGCCCTCGTAGACGCGCATGTCCTGGATGCGTTGTTCGAGGTTCGATTCCTCGTCGGGGGGGAGCTCGGCATCGTGAAGCATGTCGAGCGTCTCGTCGAGGAGATCGGTGTCGAACTGTTCATGGTTAAAGGCGATGAGTCGTACACCGATCTTCGCGGCGCATTCCAGGAATAGCCGGAAATCCGGGTAGTTGACCGTGTCCCATCGGACTGCCGGGGCGCCTTCATAGGGCCGGCTCTGGGCGTGAAAAACGACGAAATTCTCACTGGCTAGGTACTCGCGGATTTCGTCTTTGCTGGCTTCAAAATTGGACTTCATAAGGCAACTCCCGCTGCAATGCGCAACCTGACAGCTTGGCGCTAACGCTCGGCCACGACAATTATATCCATTGTGGCGCCCAATTCGCGGGCCGCCGGTGTGACGATCGTCTTCGGGCCGATGAAAATCTTCCTGCCTTTCGACGCGGCCGCGCGAACATCCGCTTCGCACACGAAATCGACAATCTCCACTTTGGGCTGCGGGGGGGCGGCCGCGGGCGCCGGGGACGCAGGTTCGTCCGGCGCCACTGGGCAATTCGGATAAGACGGTGCCGGAGCGATCGGCCGCCGGCCGGCCAGGAAGCGGTCCACCACGCCGGCAAGGCTCGCGGCGGCGGGAGCGGAAACCTGAGGAGCCGCCGGCGGCGCGGCCGGCGCGGACTGCCTGGGAGCCTGAGCCCCAATGCCGCGCGACGCCAGGTACTTTTCCACCGCCTGGGAAATTTGATCGCGGGTCGCGAGGGAAGCGGTTCCGGCGGCGCTTGGAGCTGCCTGGAACGAGCAGGTCTTCGACGGGCAGGTTGCCGGGCCCTTTGCCGCCGTGCCGACGTCGTCCGGGATGGTGAGGGCTTCCTCCGCGCTCCGGATCGCCCACGCGATGCGCTTGATATTGATAAGATGCAGCGGCGAAACGTTATCGCTGGTCGAGTTGCCGGCGATCGCTCCGCATCCGAGTGTCATGGCCGGCTGGACGCCGGTGGTGATTCCGGTGGAGCCCTGCGGCGCCGAAGTGTTAACCAGCACGCGATAGGCGGGCATCTCCAGCCCGAACGCCCGGACGTTCGACGGATCGTTCGAGAAGATCACGCAAGTGTGCCCCAGCCCGCCAAAGCGCAGAATATCGGCGCAGGCCTTCACCCCGGCGTCGAAATCCTTCACAAACATCACCGCCAGCACCGGAGAGAGTTTTTCGGCGGAAAGTGGGTGCTCCCTTCCGACGCCCTTGATCTCCGCAACCAGGATGGAAGTGTCCGCCGGCACTTCGAAGCCGGCCATCGACGCGATCTTCGTGGGGCTTTGGCCCACGCAATCGGCGTTCACGCGAAACCCGGGGCCAAACAGCAGCTTCTCGAGAGCCTTGGCCTGATCGCCGGTGCACACGTACGCGCGCAGTTTGCGGAACTGCTCCAGAACCTGCCCGCGGCGCGATTCGGTTGCGACCAGCGTCTGTTCGCTCGAGCACACCGTCCCGTAGTCGAACGATTTCCCCGCCACTACTTTGGCCACGCAATCGGCCACATCGTAGCTGTCGTCGACGAGCACCGGGACGTTGCCCGGTCCCACCCCGAACGCCGGTTTCCCGCTCGAGTAAGCGGCCTTCACCATCCCGTGACCGCCGGTGGCCAGAATCACCGCCACGCGCGGATGCCGGATCAGCGCGCTGGTGCCGTCAATGGTGGAATTGGTGACGCACTGGATGATGCCTTCCGGTGCGCCGGCCGCCGTCGCCGCCTGCATCAGAATGTCCGCGGTGTAACAGGTGCAGTTCTTGGCGCGTGGATGCGGGCTCATGACCACGGCGTTGCCCGCCTTCAGCGAGATGATGGTCTTGTAAATCGCCGTCGAAGTCGGGTTGGTGGTTGGCAGGATGGCCGCCACCACACCCATCGGAACACCAATCTCGGTGATCTTCTTCTCCGGTATCTCGCCCAGAACTCCGACGGTCTTCATGCCCCGGAGGGAGCGCGGCAACAGGTCGGCGTTCAGCAGATTCTTCGCCAGCTTGTCCTTGACGTTGCCGTAGCCGGTCTCCTGCACCGCCATCTGCGCCAGTTCCAGAGCGTGTTCTCTACCGGCCGCAGCCACGGCTTCCACAATGGAGTCCACCTGCTCCTGGTCAAAGTGCTGGTAATGTTGCCAGGCAGCCCAGGCGAGTTCCACCTTTGTGCGGACTTCTTGAAGGGAAACCAGATCTGAGTCGTGGAGCATGATTCGTTCCTGCCTTCAACACTGCGTTGGCGGCAAGCGGGAATGGCGGACTACTTCGCGGCTTTCTTGGGTCCGGGAAGTATTTTTTCGGCTTCTTCGTGCGGATTCGGGATCACGTGAACCGCGACCAACTCGCCTACCCGGCGAGCGGCCGCCGCGCCGGCGTCGGTTGCCGCTTTCACCGCCCCCACGTCTCCGCGAACGGTAATACATACCAGGCCGGCGCCAACAATCTCTTTGCCGGTGAGGACGACGTTGGCGGTCTTCACCATGGCGTCGGCGGCCTCAACCGCCCCGACCAAGCCTTTGGTCTCAATCATTCCGAGCGCTTCCATGCTACCTCCATTGGTGCAGGCTGGAACCTATCACAGTATCACAAATCCTGCCTCGGCAGACGGACTCGCGCGGCTACCCGAATCCGCGTGGGAGTGCCCGCATCCTCCGTATTTCGATGGTCCGGCCAAGCCCCTGACACCGGCTGCAAGTGGCCGTTGCATGTCATTCAAAATAATAGCTTTCTTGTTAATTCGTATAGGTCGAATGAGAATATTGTCCAGCTATTTTTATTGTGGAAATTGTTAAAAACCGCAACCAAGTCAGCGCCGCCGGCCATCCATATCAACAGTTGCCTGGCTTGTTCCCGAGATGCGTGGGGCAGGTGGATTTTAAACCTAAATCTTTCATACGGCTGCGCTTATGAGCGTACTGTTGGCTGGCGGGCGAGGTGGCCGGCGTCACGGCGTCCCGGCTGGCGCCAAACTAAACGCCAGCCAGGACGTCGAATTTGTTAGAGAAAATAGTCTGCTACAATAAGGCCAAGTAGCTCGGAACTTTTCTATACTTCATCTGTCTTTTCCGCCGGCCTCAGACAAGCGACATGCTTGATCGGCCCGGCAGCCCGCGGGGCTCGAGCGGAATTCACTCGACGTAAGAACAACCCGTGGGATACCTGTTGCCCGCCGAGGGCGCTGAGAAGGAGACATAAGCCGTTGAAACACTTCGTGGCAAAAGTGTGCCTTGTGGCGGTTGGAGTGCTGGCGCTTCCCGGCATCGCCAACCAGCGGCCTCCGGTTGAGATCGACCGCCACCTCGACGATCCCCGGCTTGAAAAACTGAAGGCGTTCTTCCGCGAATGGGATTCACCCGGAGAGCAGTACGCGGCGGAGTTCCTTACGGCGGCCGACAGTTACGCCTTGGATTGGAGGCTGCTCCCCAGTATCTGCCTGGTCGAATCGGGCTGCGGCAAGGATTTCAGGAACAACAACGTCTTCGGCTGGAATTCGTGCACCACCGGCTTTCACACCGTGCGTGGTGGAATCTGGGTGGTCGCTTCACGGCTGGCCACCTCTCCGCTGTACGAAGGCAAACCGCTTGACGACGTATTACACACCTACAACCCGCGGCGGCGTTATCGCCGGCTCGTGAGGCGCCTCATGTCGTCTCTCGACCCGGCTACCGGGTTACCCGTCCAAGCGACCGACTAAGTAGGCTTCAAGTTATTCGAGCAGGGAAACAGTGTAGTAGAGTCCCCCAAAGACGAGCACGGAAACCAGTCCTACCGCCAGCCAACGCAGGATCCTCTCCTTGCTGGTGGTAACCGCCTCTTCGTCATGCTTCATGGTCTCGTCGAGGCCTTCAAACATAGTCCACCTCCAAACGTGGCGTTATGAACAACACCCATAAGTGCGGAAGCCTACGTTATCAATCCACCCGAACTTAAGAAGAACTACGTTAATTGTAAACCTGATTTTTCAGAGGGCAAGCCTTTTCTGAGGTTACCGCCGATTACGCCGCGGAGGCGGAGAACTTAGGGCAAGTAACTGACAGAAAAGGAGTTGAACGTCATTTTGCAGGGCCAAGGCGTCAAACTAAAGACTTTCTGGTGCGAAACTGCCGATGTGCGCCCGATTGGGAGGCGCCCGGCGGACCTCAGGCGACACCCATGCGCTCCAGTTTACGGTACAGCGTCTTCCGCTCGATGCCCAGGATGCGGGCGGCGCGGCTCTTGTTGCCGTTGGTCGCCGCCAGCACCCGTCGGATCTGCTCCGTCTCCGCATCCGCAAGGGTCTCGCTGACCGTCTCGCCCGGCGACATGGCTTCCAGCGCATCGCAAGCCGCCGCGCTATCAATGCGGCCATAGGGCGCCAGGATCGAGAGCCGTTCCATCAGGTGCTGCAATTGCCGGACGTTGCCCGGCCAAGTGTATTCGTTCAATGCTTTCAGGCCCGATTCGAGGAGCCGGGTCGACATGCCGTAACGCTCGTTGTAACGCTTCAGGAATGCCTGCGCCAGCAGCGGAACGTCGCCGTGCCGCTGGCGCAGGGGTGGAATCTCGATGCGCACGACATTCAGCCGGTACCACAGATCCTCGCGGAACTTGCCGTTGTCCACCATTTTCTTCAAATCGCGGTTGGTGGCGGCAATCACCCGCACGTCCACTTTCTTGGAACGGTGGGACCCCACCGGGCGAATCTCTTTTTCCTGCAGAAACCGCAGCATATTTAGCTGGAATCCGAAGTCAATATCTCCAACTTCATCCAGTAAAACGGTGCCGTTATTGGCCGCCTCGAACACGCCGATGCGATCGCGGTCGGCCCCGGTATAAGCCCCGCGGAGAGAGCCGAACAGCTCGCTTTCCATGAGCGATGGGGCAACCGAGCCGCAATCCACCGGTACGAATGGCTGCTGCGCCCGGTGGCTGTTGGAGTGGATCATTTGGGCGATCAACTCTTTGCCGGTGCCGGTTTCGCCTTCCAGCAGAACCGTGGCGTCGGTGGGGGCGACGCGCGAGATGGTCTTGTAGATCTCGATCATCGGCGCCGAGCTGCCCACCAGTTCCGTGGGCGGAGGATCCTCGATCTCCGCGTCGTCGTCCTCGTTGCGCTCGAGGGCCAGGGTGGCGCGCCGGACCGTGTCCAGCAACTGGTCGATTTCAAAGGGTTTGGCGAGATAGTCGAAGGCGCCCCCCTGGGTGGCCGCCATTACGGTTTCCATGCTGCCTCGGGCCGACATCAGGATCACGGCGCAGGACGGGTTGGCCGCACGTGCGGCGTCCAGGACGTCGAGTCCCGTCCGGTCGTCGACGTAAATATCGGAGATGACGACGGGATAGACAGACTCTTTCAACCGCTCGAGCGCCTCCCGCGTGGAGGCGACCGCCTCCACTTCGTAGTTCTCCAGTTCAAGCGCCAGCGCGATGGTCTGTCTGACCGCTCCATCGTCTTCAACGACCAGAATGTGCTGCAAACGGTCCTCGCTTATTCGGCCGGCCTGGAGAAAAAGTCTGGCCACTTGCCGGAATTACTATCGTAAAACAAGAACCACGCCCCGGAGCGCTCGCCACCTCCACCCGGCCCCCGTGCTGGGTAACAATCTGCTCGACAATTGAAAGCCCGATGCCGGTACCCGTCTCGCCGGAAGCCTCGGCCCGCCGGGTGCGATAAAACTTCTTGAAAATGTTGTGAATCTCCTGTTCGTCCAGGCCCATCCCCTGATCCTTTACCGAGATGCTCACCTCGCCCCCGTTGCGGCGCCCGTACACTTCGACGGTGGTTTGTTCGGGGGAGTATTTGATGGCGTTGGTGATCAGGTTATAGACGGCGTACTCCATCAGTTCGCGGTCGCCCACCAGGGTGGCCTCGGGAAGCTCATTTCTCAAAAGTCCGATGCGTTTCCGTTCCGCCAGGGGACAGGCGCGGCCGACGCAGGCGTCCACGAGTTCGGCGGCGGCAAACGGCTCCCGCTTGAGCTCCATCTGCCCGGCCGAGATTTTTTCGACGTTGAGGAAGGTGGTGATCATGCCCGCCAGGCGCCGCGATTCCGCGTTGATCGTCTGCGCCAATTGCTGCTGTTTCTCGTGGTTGAGCTGGTAACGGGTCATCAACTCACTGGATCCTTGAATGGCTGTAAGCGGAGTCCGCATTTCATGCGTCACGAACCGGATGGCCTGCTGGTACCCGGTCTTCTCAGCCTCGGTTTGCGCCAGGCGCCGCCTGACCACGAAGTGCTGGAAAGTGGCCGCGCCGGCCACTGTCAGCCAGGCGACGACGATGGGCGGGAAATACGGAAAGACGATGTCGGAGAGGAAAAACAAGTGAGGCACGGCGTGCGCCGTCACCAGCAGCAGGAACGCGACGCCGTATGCCCGGAATCCGGACAGACTCCGGAAGGTCCATCCGGCGGCGCCGGCCAGCGCCACCAAAAAGACCAACAGCCACCAGCCGGGAGCGGAATGCAGAAAACGCCCGGAAGCCATGGTTTCGAACGCTTGCGCGTGAATCTCCACCCCGGTCATCGGCACCCCGCGGGAATACGGGGTCAGCAGGCGGTCGTGCGCGGCCGATTGAGCCGTAACGCCGACGAACACCACTTTGCCGGTGAACCGTCGGGCCAGGGACGGGTTGTCGCGCAGATCTTTCAGCGAAACGCGCGGCAGCGCGGGGGCGCCGGATTCTTCGGGAGGCAGGTAGCGGATGCGCATCGGACGACCTTCGGCGGCCGGAGCTTCAATCCGGGTGCCCGCCACTTCAACGTCCTGCGGCGTCTCCAGGATGACCCTGGCGTGGCGGAAAATGCGGAAGGCCTCCAGCGCCAGCGCCCAGCGCCTCTGCTGACCCGCCACTTTCATCAACGGCAGCGTCCGGTTGATGGCGTCCAGCTCATCCGGATCGGCATGCGCGTGGCCGAGGGCCGCCGCGTGCTTCCGGAATTGAGGTAAAGGGTCCTGCCACCCCTTGCCGTCCGGAAGCATCTCGCATGCCAGCACCAGGCCGGGGACGTTGCGCAATGCTTCTTCCAGGTGGGCGTCGTCCCGCGGGTCGCCGCGGTCGGCCAAGGTGATATCCACCACCACCGCTGCCGGATGCGCGGCCGCCACCACCGGCAGCTCCTCGGCCAGCGCCCGGCGGATTCCGAGAATGCCGTTCATCGAGAGCAGCGTTGCCTCGTCCACTGTAAGAAGAACCGACGACGGAGGCCACGGCTTGGCCGGATGCAGGCGAAACAGAAAGTCGTAGGCGCTATTGTCCAGTTGGGTGCCCAGAGGCGTCAGCGCCAGCAGCAGCCCGAGCGAGCAGCACAGCCCCATCAGAAGCCAGTAAGCCGCAATTTGCCGCCGTTGACTGGTCATCGTGCGCCGTCCCGGTCCGGAATATCGCCGCCGGACCCCAGGCTACGCCTACAAGTATAGCCGCGGGGCGGGCGGCCGCCGCGGCCGGTACCGGAAACTGTTCAAAGGATTTGTATCTTCGCCGCCCGGAAACTTATCTTAATCAGAGAGGTAACCGATGGCTTCACGGAAAATTCAGGTGGCCGAGTTTGAGCCGGCCGGCGGCTCGCAGCCCGGACCGGCCGCCGCCGCCAACTTCAAGGTGTTTCACCGGATTGTGGATTGGATCACCAACGACCGGATGCAGCTTCTCAACATCACGGACCGGATCAATGAAATCGTCCGCAAGAGCGGGGTCCAGAACGGGTTAGTCCATTTGCAGTCGCTGCATACGACGACCGCGGTCTTCATCAACGAATGGCAGGATGCACTGATCGACGACGTTAAGAACTTCTTCGAGACCACGGTGGACCGGGACGCCTACTACCGCCACAACGACCCGAACTTCTCCGATTGCGAAAGGAAGAACGCCGACTCCCATTTGCGCGGGATGCTGATGGGGCAGACCCTGTGTCTGCAGGTACGCAACGCCGCGGTGCTGCTGGGCACCTGGCAGAGCATCATCCTGGCCGAGTTCGACGGTCCCCGCAGCCGCTCGATGGCCGTTCAGGTGTCTGGAGTATAACGGGACCCGACAAGATGGCCCGCCACTTTACCCTGACCGAGGCACGGCAATTACTGCCGCGCGTGGAAGATCTGCTGCGGCAGGCCCTCGATACCAGGCTGGAATACCAGGCGGCCGACGAGGAGTTGTCGGGATTTCTCAAGCAGCTTCAACTGGCGGGAGGCACACGCGTGGACCCGGGAACGGCCATCAGGCTCCGCAGCCGCCGGGATGCCGCGGCCAACCTGCTCCGCACGCACATTGAATCGGTGCAGGAGTTGGGCTGCCAGATCAAAGACCTGGAAGTGGGGCTGGTGGATTTCCCTACATATTACCGGGGCGCCGAAGTCCTGCTTTGCTGGAAGCTGGGCGAGCCAGGCATCGAATACTGGCACGGGGTCGAAGAGGGCTTTCGCGGCCGCAAATCGATCGATGCCGATTTTCTCGATCATCACACCGGCGACAAGCCGCATTAGCCCTCCTCAATTCCCGCGCCGGACCGGCTTCGCGACGCATGCCGGTTTGACACCCCTTTACGCCCAACATTACACTAGCTTTGGAGCCTCCTTTTTTCGCTACTCAAACGCATGTTGCTGGCACGCGAATTCATCGCCTATCTCTCGCGAAAATCTGTTGCCGCCCTGCATCCCTCGGTGATCCAGGCCACCAGCCCGGAACAGGTGGTGGAGCTGGTTAACAACCTGATCCTTTCCGAGCTGGACGTCGAAGACCGTCTGAACGACGAAGTGCGGGACATCCTGGACCAGTACAGCACCTACATGCGCCAGGAGAATATCAGCTATTCCGAGATGTTCCGCCGCATCAAGAACCAGTTGATCGTCCAGAAAAAGATCATCCGGGCATCCGGACGCGATACCGGCGACGGCATGAAACTCTCCCGCGACAAGATCAACGACATCTCGCACAAGCTGGTTACCGCGTTGCGGAAGTCTCGCGCCGTGCGCATTCGCAGAGACGCCAACGAAATCCGCCTGGAGTTTGTGCGCGTGCTCACCGACATCCTCCAGTCGGAAGACAAGGCCGACCGCGACTCGCGAGCCAAAATCCGCACCCTCAAGCGTGAAGTCCCCGAAGGTTCCGAAGAGTGGGATCTTCTACACAAGAGATACTACGCCGAAGAGCTGAAGAAGCTGGGTATCGACCTCTCCCAGTAGTTCTCCCCCGGACGACGCTGGCCC
The DNA here is from genome assembly GCA_963810595.1 of Bryobacterales bacterium. Taxonomy (GTDB): domain Bacteria; phylum Acidobacteriota; class Terriglobia; order Bryobacterales; family Bryobacteraceae; genus CAWEOG01. Next base: position 24,166 of record CAWEOG010000014.1, read on the forward strand.
ACTCGTCACTTTTCGACTCGAAGATTGTTGGTCACCGAAAACACGCCGGACACCCCATTCGCGGCCATGCCGGCCAAGTCCTTGTCCGACTGGGAGGCTACCACGCCCTCCAGTGTGACATGCCCATTTTTCACAACGATATGAATTGGCGGCACGGCTCTCAGTTGGTAGCGTTGGAGCGGAGCCTTCGAGTAGATGGCCCGGTACTCGGCCAGCCGGATCGTGTCGTCCTGTCCGGACAGCGGCAGAACCTCGATCTGGTTCACCACTTGGCCCACTCCCTCGATGCGCTTCACCACGCGCTCCGCGGCGCTCTTCAGCGTCGGCCGCGTGACCTGTCCCATCAGGGTCACCTGGTCCCCGTTCAGCCGGAACGCCAGGTTGTCGAAGACGCCGTAGTACGGCAGCATCACCAATTCGCGGCGGATCTGGTTCGTAAGCCGCTCCACGGCAACCGCGCTCGGCGGTGGAGCGCTCCAGGCTGAAACCGCCGCCAGGGTTACTGCCAGCGACAGCATTGCCGATGTTAGTAAAGCCTTTCTCATGTGGAGTTCCTCCTGGTCATAAGATTCAAGAGAAAGCGTTCCGTTACGTCCAACTGTTGCGAATTTCTTGCGGTTTTTCGCCCCTCGTTGGGAGATTTCGCCGTGGCAGCCGGCGTGGCGGCGCCCGACTAGGGCTTCAGTTGGAAGTTGACGGTGATGGTGGTGATCACCTCCACCGGCTTGCCGTTCAGGAGAACCGGTTGGTACTCCCACTGGTTCACGGCCTCCACCGCCGAGCGTGCCAGGTCGGGATCAATCTGGCTGTTCATCACGCGGAGCGACAAGAGCTTCCCGTCCGTGCCGATCACAGCTTCGAGAATCACCGACCCTTGGATACCCCCCGCCTTGGCGGCAGCCGGATAGACGGGCCGGACCATCTTGATCAGCTTGGCCCGCTGCACGTTCCCGCCAACCGGAATCCGTTTGGGGGTTCCCTCACCGGTGGTGGCGCCGCCGGCGCCTTCGGTCGTCACCGTGATCTCCTCGGAAATCTGGCCGACGTCCAGCTTGAAGTCGCGGTCGACGCTCTCGCCGGAGGCCAGCGCAATTCCGTTCAGGCGGGCTAGCTTGAATCCGCGGGCCAGCACCTCAAAATCGTAGGCGCCCGGCGGCAGGCCGCGGAGCGTGTAAGCGCCGGCGCCGTCGGAGGTGGTCATGTCCTTGGTACGTTTGGCCGGGTTGCTGACGATGATAGTAGCGTTCGGTATCGCCGCGCCGCTGGGATCGTACACGGTTCCGGTGAACGATCCGCCGCCGGTTTGGGCGGGCGATTGAAACGCCGCCAGCGTGAACAGCAGACTCAGGGAAACCAGCATCGTTACGGCCAGGGATTTCCCGCTGACGCGATGCCGGTTGAGATTGGGATTCATCATTGCAAGAAACCTCCTTTCGAGGTTGGATTGGCGGGCCATGGCCAGAGCCACCGCCCACGGCCGGTCGGAACTTCTCAGGGTACGGGCCAAGTCCAGCAGTTGCTCGGCATAGTCTTCCGGCGCGATTCCAGCGCCGAGCACCGCGTCGTCGCAAGCAAACTCGCTTTCTTCCCGCAGCCGGTTGCAGCCCAGCCACGCCAGGGGGTGAAACCAATACAGCGCGCGCGTCGTTTCCGCCAGCAGGTGAACCAGCCAGTCCCTACGCTGGATGTGGGCCAATTCGTGGGAAAGCACCACCCGCATTCGCTCAACCGGCCAGTGGCAGGCGTCCACCGGCAGCAGCACGCGCGGATGCAGCACCCCCCACGTCACCGGCATCGCGGCCCGCCGGGATTGCAGCAGCCGGACGGGGCGGTCCATCCCGAGTTGCCCGGCTATCTCGCCGGTAAGCCGCAACCATCGTTTCTCGAAGATCGGCTCGGCTGACGAGGCCATCCACCATAGGCGCAGGCAACCCGCCAGCAGGACGCAGAACGCCAGCCCGGCTCCACATCCCCAAATCGTGAGGGCGATCCCGCCCCAATTCCAATTCGCGGCCGCGGCGGGCCCGGCGGCTACCGCGAATGGAGCCCCGAACACGGAAGCCGCCGCCGGCGCGGACCCCAAAGCCGCCTGCACCACGGCCACCGCCCGAACCGCTTCCGGCCACGCGGGAAGCATCCGGCTGGCCAGTGGAAGCGCCAGCACACACACCGCGGCCGCCGTCCATGTTGCATGCCGCTCGGCCGCCGAGCGCTTTCGCAACAATCGCGACACCCCCCAGGAAACGGCGAAAATCACCGTCGCCTTCAGTGCGTACCAGACAAACAGCGGCAGATACCCGCTGGCATCCGTCGATAGCCCGGTCATGACTGCCTCCTCCGCCGCGCCTTTTCGATCAGCTCCGACAGCCGATTCAGTTCTTCGTCCGTCATCCGCGCCGCTTGCGTATCGAGCACGGCCGCGACAACCTTTTCCGCCGACCCCTCAAAAAAAGTATCCAGCACGCGCTTCAACGCCGACGACCGCACCGATTCGCGCGGCACGGTCGGCGCGTAGATGTACCGCAGGCCCTGCTCCAGGTGGCGCACGTGGCCTTTTTCCTCCAGCACGCGCAACTGCGCGCGCACGGTGGAGTAGCTCGGCTGGTCGGGCAGCGCCGCCAACACCTCAGCCGCCGTGGCCTTCCCCAGCTTGTAGAGAATGTCCATGATCAGCCGTTCGCGGCGGGTTAGTTTCGAATGAATTTCCCTGCTCATCGTCACCTGCTATTTTTATAACATCTATGCTAGAAAAATAGCAGATCCTGGGGGGGCTGTCAATACTTTTTTTCGGGACAGAGTGGAAAGCAGCGCTCACCTCGATGTCTGCCGGGCAGGTCCGACTGCAAGAGGTGTTGCCCCGGATGTTTTCACAAGGACACGTGGCCGGAGACAGAAGTGGCTGCGGCGTCTTGTCCCGGACAATCAAGAGTGAAGCAAACCGTACACCCCTCAAATGCGGTTATTGCGCCAGTCATGCGCGGGTAGGCGCAGACTGGACCGTTCAGTACATAGGTACTAAGGCTGAAGGTACCAGAGGAATCACTCGCAGATTTGAGACTTCTAGTACCTAAGGTCTATAACTCGCTCAGTCGAAGAGCTACATTGAAATCGAAGAGTAATACGTGCGGGAACTTTCCTGGACGGTGACTCAGTGAAAGAGAAACATTGCCGGTGTACATTTCGGAAATTGCTGAGGGTGGGACTTATCGTCCTGCTCTTACCGGTTTCGTCTGGCAGACCAGCCCTGTGGGCGGGAACTAGCACCACGACGCAGACGGTCAGCGTTTCGTTGGGCTCTGCGTCTAAGCTATCGGTCCCTTCCAATCTGAGTCTGGTTCGCAGCGGAACGGCCTTTTCCGACTTCGCCGGCACCTTGACGGTCCAGTACCGGGCGCGGACCTCTCCGGCGGGGGGTGGAAACATCACACTCCAACCTACCGGGGACTTTGCCCCGTCCGGTGGGCCGGCACTAGCAAACGGCGGATTCCACTACGTGGCGGGATCTGCCGGCCTGGGCACTCCGGCATCGGGTGTCCAAACTGTGAGGAACGGAGCGCAAAGCCCGGTGGTGACAATCCCACCAGGCGCATGCACAGGAGGGGGAAGCCCCTGCAGCGCTTCGGATCCGGCTTCCGTAGGGCTCAACTTCACCCTAGAGAACGACGCTTCCATGTCCACAGGAGTTTACTCGATCCAACTTGTGTTTACGATCAGCAGTATCTGAGGCACTGGAAACGCCGGAATAAAACGAAGCATGTAAGAGCATGTAAAGGAGTAGAGATATGGAGCTGAAAGAGATGAGAATACCGCTAATTTTCCGGCTCGCCATGATGGCCATCCTGGTCATGGCCGTGACGCCGGCTCTGGTGCAGGCTCAATTCGCCGGCACCGGCACAACCACCGTTTCAGTGGCAATCGGCCCCGAGGCCGCCCTGCAGGTGGACACTTCAACGACCAATCTGACAACCACCGGAACGGTTTTCAACCCGTACACCGGCACGACTAACCTGACCTACAAGATCCGCACGACGAAGACGGGCGGCTCGGGCGCCATCACCGCCCAGGTCACTGCCGACTTCGGCGCGGGCGGACCCTCGGTGGCTGCCCCGGCATCGGGCGACGAGCTGACCTATACGTGTTCGGGAGGCGCGCCGGCAACTCCGTGCTCGACCGCGCAGACCATCAAAACCTCGACCACCACGCCGGTGGCAGATTTCGGAGCCAATGCTCATTCCCTCAAAGCCGGAAACGCAGCCTCGCTGGCGTGGACGCTACCGAACGATCCAGCGTACGAGACCGGCACCTACACCGCGACGGTGACCTTCACCATTTCCGCCACGTAGGGGAGGAACGAGAGATGAGGCGGGCGATTCGAGCAATAGTGCTATTGGTGTCGACGCCGGTGCTGCCCAGCATCATTGGGGGGCATGGCCCGGGGCGTACGCCAATGGGACCTGGTCTGGCCCAAGGCGCTGTTCCAGGCTTCTCCGGGACGCTGGGCGGGCTGACGATTACGTCAAGCGATCCCGACGGAGCGCCGACAATTACCGGATCGCCCGTCACTGTCACCTTCTGGATCCTATTGGGCGCCGCTACACGAAACTGGCGGCTCCTGATTAACGCAAACTCTTCCTCGCTGGTCGGTTGCACGCGGGTGCCCGCATCGGCCATCCGCGTCAGCTGCCGGTCGGCGAGCGGAAACGGCGTGACCTGCGGCGGGACTTACTCACTGAGCACGACTCCGCTCGAGATTGCCTCGGGCAACGAGCCGCCCCTGTGGGGAACCGTCACCGTCACCCTCGCCTATTCGTTTGTCGATGGCTGGCGTTATCCCGCCTCGGCAGGCCAATCTTGTTCTTTGGGCCTTACTTACACGGTGGATGCACCATGAATACAAAAACAGCAATCGTAGGTCTTTTCTTTTTTGTGTTCCCGTTTTTGCCGCTGCGCGGCCAGGTGGGACTGGGGCTGTCGCCCATGCGCCTGGAATTGAAAATGGCCCCGGGCGCGGCGTATTCCGGGCCTCTCGATCTTTCGAACGAAGCCGGCGCCACCGTGCGCGTTCAGGCTGAGCTGCTCGATTTCCATATCGATGAAAACGACACACCGCAATTCGGCCGGCAACTTCCCGAGGAGGCGGCGAATTCGTGCCGGCGGTGGCTGTCGGTGAATCCAATGGAGGCCGAGCTTTCTCCCCTGGGCCATCTGCTGGTTCGCTATTCCATCCGCGTTCCGGCGGGCGTCCCGCCCAGAAGCTACTACTGCGCGGTGGGCTTCACCACGCGCGAAGCGGCCTCCGAGATCGGCTCGCCGATGGGAATTCGTTCTGCCGTGCGCATCGTGGGGGCCTTCTACGTGGTCGTCGGCTCTCCTCCGATCGAAGGGCGCATCTCCGCCATCGAGATTGAGCCGGTCCCCAAGGTGGATCCCCCAGCGTGGCGGGCGGTGGTGCGTCTGCGCAATGACGGCGACATGTACTTTCGTCCGGAGGGATCGCTCGAAGTTCAGGATCCCCAGGGAAACACGCTGGAGACGATTCCGTTCCAATCTCTCCCGGTATTGCCACACCGGGAGCAGCGATTTCTGTTCCCAATGAAAAATGCGGCGCCGGGAACCAGGTGCGTGCTTCGCGCTCGAGTGGACATCGGCCAAAATGAAGTACAGGAAGCTCAAGCCGAACTACAGATCGAACCGGCCCGCTAGCGGGGCGCTCCGGCGGCTGCGAGCGGTGGTGGCGGTGGCAATTTTCTTCAGCCTGCCGCTTGCCGCGGAAACGCGTGGCCAGGCCGATGTCGCCGTCCAGGGGTTTTACTACGGCGGCTCCGGCCAGCCGGTGGATGGTGTCAGCGGCCTGGCTGTCCATTTCCAGTACTTTCTGTCAAAAGTCGGCCTGCTGGAAGGGAACGTTGAAGACTACTCCGAGCAAAGCCGCCTCCGGACCGGACAGAACTTCCTGCGCCTGCGCGGAACACCGCTTGCCGGACGCAACTGGACGTTCACCCTTGGCGACTTCCGCATGCCGATGAGGAGCTTCAATCTCCCCATCACCAACCTCTACATGCCGGAGTTGCTGGGGCGCGGGATGGCGGTGACGGCCGAGGACGCGCGCTCTTCCATCACCGTCTTCGCCGGGCAACAGGTGCTGATGGCCGGACCGCGGATTCCCTTCAACGTCTCGATGCCGGTAAACGTCGCCGGCATCGCCACCACCCGCGAAATCACCGGGACGCTTTCGGTCGCCAGCCGCATCGTCCGGGTGAGCTGGCAGCCTTGGGAGAGCGACGCCGAGTGGCTGTTTCCGGTTACGAACACCCGCGAGCGGCCGGTCTCCACCTGGACGAATCAGTTTGTGTGGAAGGCATCCGCTACTCACGAGGTTTTCGGCGAGGCGGGAATCTCGACACCCGATCCGGGGCAAAGCTCCGTTTCGAGCGGTCGGTTCTCCGGGCTGGCCGGGTGGCAGTGGGACACGCCACGAATCAAGATCCGGGCCAACTACTCGAGTTTCAGCGCCAACTACTTCCCCTTCGCCGGCTCGTATGCCGGCGACCGCCGCGGCCCGTTCGCCGAATTCCATGTGCAGCCCTTCGAGTGGCTGGATGTCTACGGCTCTGCCAGCCGCTATCGCAACAATCTGAACGACGCCGCCGACATTTCCGCCTTCCGCAGCGGCACCGAAACGCTAGGCGCCGGCGCGCGCCTGCCGGGCAAGTTCTACCTTTCGGCCCAGATGACCTGGCTTGCACTGAATACGCGCTTGGCGTCGGACACGGAAGAATCGCGGAGCGATAACCGACAAACGAGCGCAACACTCGCCCAAACCGTGAAGCGGCACAACTTGCGCTACACCTGGCGGTCGATGTCGTTCCGATCGAATTCGCTCGACACCCGACAGCAGTCGTACGAGGTACGGGACAACGTGTTTTACGGCCGCTGGGGCATTGGCGGCGCAGTCCGGCTCGACTCCTCGAAGGGCTCGGAACAGCGCAACTCTATTTTCTACCAGGCCAACGGCAGTCTCCGCCTGGGCCGCATTACGGTCAACGGCAACATGGAGTTCGGGCACGACTTGTTGAACGAGTCGCTGTTCTCGATGCAGGCGGTCAGCACCAGCTCGGCCGGCGTGACGGCGCGGCTGAGCCGCTATTGGACGTTGGACCTCGAGGGCTTACGCAACCGGCTTGCGTCCACGATCAACCCGGAGCGGCTGTTTCTTTACGCGTCGAACGGTGTCCCCGTCAACCCCCTGTTGGCCGGTCTGGACCATTGGACGTTCTTCTTTCGGTTTTCCCGATCGTTCAGTTGGGGCGGCCTTTTGCCGGCGAAATCGTCGGGTGGTTCGGCGATTCGCGAGATGTACCCGGTGGTTGGCGTGGTCGAGGGATTGGTTACCGAAGCCGGCTCGAACGGACGGATCCCCGCACCGGGTGTGAAGGTGGATCTCGACACCGGCCGTTCGGTCGTGACCAACGAATCCGGTCTCTACCGGTTCGATAACGTGCCGGTGGGACCGCACCGCGTTGGACTGGCGATGCGATTTCTTCCGGCCGATTATGAGCCGGCCGGCCCGACGGAGCTGGAGCTGACGGTGCAGGCCAATCGCCAGGTGAGCGGCGACATGCTGGTGCAGCGCCTGGGAAGAATCGAAGGCCGTATTCAGGCGCCATCCGGCCTGCCGGTTGACTCGATCGTTGTTCGGCTGACCCCCGGAAGCCGTTACACCACGCCGGATAGCGACGGCACGTTCGCGTTCTATAACGTGCCCGCCGGTTCTTACCACGTTGTACTGGATGTCAGCACTCTGCCCAAAAAAAGCAGGCTCGATTCGGAGGCCAGCCAGGAGGCCACATTGTCGCTCGATAACCCCGTCCCCCTAGTGGCCTTCAGACTCGAAGTGGTCAAGACCGAGCGTCCCGTAGTGTTTATCCAGCTCACGCAGTCGCCCGCGGCGGCGAAGCAGCCTCCAAACGTCACTCCGCCGCAGCCGTAAACACCACGCGTCAAACTGCCTTTGCCATGCCAGCACCCCTCATCCCCGGATAGGTGTCCGGAGCGCTACGCTGAAGAAACGACTGGCTCTTGTCGGCCGCGGGCAGCTTACAAGAACGATACCCCCGCTAAGTAGTGGTAATAGTACCAATAGGCCACCGGTTTAGTACGAAACACTTGCAGTTTCACTTAGCGCTAGTTTTTTCTTGCTTATCCTCATATAATGGGTGGTCGCAAAAAATCGGAGGGCTCCGTCCGATAAGAAAAATAATCAAGCGCATAACCCGTGCAGCCGGCGCCAAGGGCCGCGTCCTAAATATCGCGAACCTTGCGGTGAAGTAAACCAGGATTGCGCCGCTCCGGGCGAAGATTTGCTGCCGGAAGGCAACTGAATGGCAAAGAGGATTGTTGCGTTGTTGGTATTCGCGCTGGCCCCGCTGGCGCTGGCCCAAACTCGGCAAATACCGATCGTGGTTCGAATCGAATCTGGTTGTTCGGTCCACGCCCAACCGCTCCCGGTGGAATTGCGCCACGAAGAAAACCAGGACATCTGGACGGGGACCACGCAACTTACTTACCTCCTGCGCACCAGTAAATCGGCGGGTGGTGGAGCGATTCACGCCCAATTACGGAATTTTCCCGAAGAGATCAGCGGATCGCTTCATGCCGAGGTCTCGACAGACGGTCCGGGAACGCCGGTCGCGTTTTCGGGCTTAGCTGGATCGCAACCCGTCCCCCTGCTCGTGTTCGGCAACAACCAACACAGCCCGAAGGAAGCCTCGCACGGCTCCATCCGCTGGGAACTGAGCGTCCCCTCCGGAACCCTCGCGTCCCCTCCCGACCTGGACCTCGACATCGAATGCAGATAGCTTGCCGGCGGTGGAAGAGCCGCACCCGGCGAGTGCCTTATACTTGGGGTGAGAGGCCGCCCAGATTCTCAGGCGAGTGGAAACCCTATGAGTCTTTATTTCAGCGCCGGATCGGAGACTACGGAACTTTCCGCCAACGACATTAAGTACGGTTTGTTCCAGGCACTTAGAGGACTTGGCGAGCGCAACAAGGTGCTGGCCCTGCCGCCCGACTTCACCCGCTACCATTCCCGCTCCGGTGAACTCACCCGCTACATCTGGGAATATTACGGCGACGCCCTCACGGACATTCTCCCCGCCATCGGCACCCACTTTCCGATGACCGGCGGCGAGATCGACGCCATGTTCGGAGACGTGCCGCACAGCCTGTTCCGCGTGCACGACTGGCGGGCCGGCCTGGCGACGCTGGGCGAGGTGCCGGCGGAATTCGTCCGCCAGCAGTCCGGCGGCCTGGTGGATTACTCCTGGCCGGCGCAAGTGGACAAGCTGCTGGTGGAAGGCGGCTTCGACCTGATTCTCTCGATAGGCCAGGTGGTGCCCCACGAAGTCATCGGCATGGCCAATTACAACAAGAACGTGTTTGTCGGCACCGGCGGCGCGGACGGCATCAACAAAAGCCATTTTCTCGGCGCCGTGTACGGGATGGAGCGCATCATGGGCCGCGCCGATACGCCGGTGCGGGCGGTTCTGAATTACGCCTCCGAACACTTCGCCAGCCACCTGCCTATCGTTTACGTACAGACGGTGGTGGCCAAGAACGCCGCCGGCAAATTGGTGATGCGCGGCCTGTTCATCGGCGACGACGCCGAGTGTTTCTATCGCGCCTCCGAGCTGAGCCTCAAAGTCAACTTCATGATGATGGACCGAGAGATCAGCAAGGCCGTCGTATTCCTCGACCCCGGCGAATTCAAGAGCACCTGGCTGGGCAACAAGAGCGTTTACCGCACACGTATGGCTTTGGCGGACAACGCCGACCTCGTCGTGCTGGCGCCCGGCGTCAGGGAGTTCGGCGAAGACCCGGGCATCGATACGCTCATCCGGAAGTACGGCTACGTCGGCACGCCGGCCGTGCTCGAAGCCGTGAAGAAGAACGAAGACCTGGGCGGCAACCTGAGCGCCGCGGCCCACCTGATTCACGGTTCCTCGGAAGGTCGCTTCCACATCACCTACTGCCCCGGCGGCCTGACCCGGGAAGAAGTGGAAGGCGTGAACTTCCGCTATGCCCCGCTGGATGAGATGACGGCCAAGTACGACCCCGACAAGCTCGAAGACGGCTTCAACGACGTGGACGGAGAAGAAGTCTTCTACGTCTCGAATCCGGCATTGGGCCTGTGGGCGTACCAGGGCCGTTTTCTGGACTAAAACTCTCCGTTTCCGCTTCATAAACCACCCGCTGCTTCGCGCCGTGGTCCATGTTCCGCGGCGGCCCCAAAGCAGTGGCCGGTGGCCGGTTGGTGGAAGAACGTCTCGTTCCGCTTCCATCAACACATATTTCACCTGTAACGGGGTGGCCGCTGGTTACACATCCGGGGTGTCGGGCGCGGACGAAGCAGCAGATGGACGCTCGCAAGAACATTAGGAGGAAAAATGGATTCCACACAACAAATGCCTTATCTGAGCACCAGACAGGATTCGGCTTTCCGATTCCTGGGTATACCAACCCTGATGCGGTCCACGGCGGAAACCACGAATGGAGCGTTTGGACTCATGGAGCACTGGGATATGCCGATTGGGTTTGCCTCGCCGTATCACACGCATCATCGGGAGGACGAGTCCTTCTACGTGTTGGAGGGAGAGGTGGCGTTTGTCTGCGGTGGCAAGTGGCTGAAAGCCGGTGCCGGCACATTCGTCTATGGACCGCGTGAAATCCCGCACGGGTTTAAGGTGATCGGCGGCGCCCCGGCGAGGATGCTTCTCATGTGCAACCCCGGGGGACTCGAACGATTTATGTTGGAACAGGCCACGCCGATCGCAGAGCCGCCATCCCCGCCCGACATGGACAAGCTCATGACTCTGGCTGCCAAGTACGGCATCGATATTCACGGCCCGCTGCCAGAAGTCCCGGACGCATTTGGCGGCGACGCAAATCCGGCGAGCGACCTCAAGAGCTTGAACCATCGTTGGATCAAGGCGTTCAATGATCGAGACTGGAAAACCGAGGGTGCTTGCCGGAGCGCCGATTTCCGGGCGTATATGTCGGGAGCGAAAGAACCCCTCGATAGCGCCGCATGGTCGGGTTTCATGCTGGCTTTCACCGAGGCGTTTCCGGATTCGCAAATCTCGATTGAATCGTGCATTGCGGAGCGGGACCTTGTGTCCACACGCTGGACGCTTGCCGGCACGCATGAAGGCGCATTCCAAGGCATTCCGCCCACCGGGCGCCCCGTAAAATTCACCGGTCTTGAATACAACAAGGTCGTCGATGGGAGAATAGTCGAACACTGGTCCATGTTTGACAACGTGGCTTTGCTGCAGCAGCTTGGCGCCATGCCGGCATAACTGGCGAGAAGGAGTCCGTCTGACGGCCCGCTTCTACTCCAACGAGAACATCGCGGCCCACGTTCTTCGCAACCCAGACGCCTCGGCCACCATGTACTGACGAAGTTGGAGGCAGGGAATGCCGATACGGGGGTGCCGGTCGCCGAAGTGCTGGCGTTCACCGTCGCTCGGGAACGCATCTTGATAACAGACTACCGCCGTCATTTCCTCCACCTTCACCGGAGTCGGACCGAGGATCATGCTGGAATCGTCCATTGCAGATTCGACCTGGATTTCGCCGGGCAGGCACGCCGAATTCACGAGGCGATCAGTTTCACCCCGCAAATGACAAACCAACTGATCCGCGTCAACCGGCCCGCCTGACGCAGTATCGGCCACCATCTTGGCACTCAAGGGAGTTTATGGAGATCTATCGCTTTTGAAGTAGTCTCCCGAGTTCGCCGGCGTCAGTTGGTAATCCCGGAGGATCTTGTGAAACAGTCCGGGGCCGATGGTTTCGCCTGAGTGCGCAGGTACAACCGTGCTTCGCCCATCCTCGTGACGCAGGAAGTGATGGCTGCCTTTGATGCGGAGAACAGAGAAGCCGGCCTTTCCGAGGGCGGCAATGAGGTCGGAGACGGTGGCGCGAGGAGTCCGGCTCATGCCGCGGTGGTTATGCGCTGGATGCCAACGAACTCCAGCGCCTGTTCCGGCGCGCCCTCGACTTCCAGACACAGTTCAATGGCTTCTCAAATGCGCCCGGTGACCTCATCGAGGGACCGTGCTTGCGTATGGCAAGCTGGTATCTGTGGAACTGAGGCTACGTAATAGCCTTCCGCGTCGCGCTCAATGACGACATCGAACTGGCGTGGCATCGGGTGTGTCCTCGCCATTCATTGTAAACGCCTTTGCCCTGCCCGCGACCGCGGGCTTTCGGATACCCGTACGCCAGCCGAAAGCGCGTTTATCAAGACCAATAAAGAGCCAGTGCTGCCCGCGTATTTTTCAATGGACGAGAATTGAGACTGCAAACTGCGGTACAGATGAGGATCGCACCATACCTTCGCGTTTGGTGCTCATCAACGTTAAAGCTGGTCGGCAACCGGGTCAACGCCCTTCGATTCCGTTCTACCTCTTGCGGTTCTGAGGCACAAACGCTTCCAAATAAGTCGGCCCTTGTGTTCCTGGCTTTCGGGACGAAACTCGGGCGACGGCGCCGTTGGGCGGGGCGTGGTGGGAAGCGTGGCAGATGGGTCTAACGAGGCTCGGGTACGGGGTAGCGGTGACCGCTTGTTTCAGGTTGGCGCATCAGGCCAATCGTGCATCCACGATCTCAAAACGTAACTGTGGTGTTAACCCCAGTAGTGGGGACGCAGTCCTCTGACGAGGCCCACGCTCCCAAAGCCGCCCGGAGTAGCGTGAACGGACGCAAGGGCGTTTATCGTTCCTGATCCCATTCTGGGAGCCTGGCTTCAGCTTTTTCCGAGTGGCGCGTTTTCCGCTCTTAGCGTACACATAGGTCTACGCTAGCCCAACTTCCGCAGTTCGACCGGTAAGTCCTTTCCCTACAATGCAGAGGCAGTGAAGTCTTCACTACATCGCCGCGATTTCGATGCTTGTGGGGAGTTCCAGGCCGAGCCGCTGCAACAGAATCGCCTGGTGCTCGGTGGGCCGGCCGACACAGCGCTTGCGGATCGTCGGCCCGTTGCGTGTCGGCAGTAACACGTCGACCAGGCAGACCTGTTGTAGTTCGGCAAAAACCTTCCGCGGTTCGTCGCCCAGACCGGCTTGATGGCAGAGGCGCCCGATCGTTTTCCATAGTACGTAGGCGAGGAAGCAGACCAGAATGTGGGCCTGCACACGATGCTCTTTCTGATGCCAGATGGGCCGCATCACCAGATCGCTCTTGTGCAGGCGAAACGCCGCCTCGGCCTCGGTCAACTGGATGTAGGCGCGCCAGAGTTCTTCGCCCGTCCAGTCGGTGACGTTGCTACGAAGCAGGTAGCAGCCCTCGCTCAACCGCGCCCAGTCCCGCCAATCGCTGCGCTTACTCCATCGCAAACGCGCCCGCCCTTGCTCGTCCGGCTCGATCTCCACCTGGAATAGCCCGGCCGCACGCGTATTCTGTCCCATCAACTTACCTACCCGTTGCGCCACCAGCAGCGGGTTCTGTTTCCGTTTCCGGCAGTTCTCCGACAACGCCTCCAGCTTCTGTTCGATGCGCCGCTCGAAACGATCGTGCATGGCCTGTTCTTTCTCCCGGCGCTGTGCGCTGCGACACAAAATGAACACTTCATCTCCGTCCGGCGCCGGGCACAGTTTCACTTCCAGGCCTTCGTGGACCTCACGCCAATCGCCGGCCAGTAACTGCTGCTCGAACTTACGCAGCATTCCTTTGGCCGTGCCCAGGATGTAGCGCCGTCCGCCCCGCTTGAGAAACTCCACATTGTCGGCCGAGACCATTCCGCGATCCATCACCCAGATCCGGTTCGCCTTGCCGTACTGCTCCTCCATCGCTTCGACGATCTCTTCCACGGTAGTTACGTCGTTGCGATTGCCGGCAAACACTTCGTACCCCAATGGCAGGCCTCCACGGCTGACAACGAGCGCGATGTTGACTTGTTTGCAGTCCGGCCGGTGATCGCGTGAATAGCCGCGTTGCGCCTGTGGATTGCCCGTCGCCTCGCCTTCAAAGTATGTGCTGGTGACGTCATAGAGCAGTAAGTCGTAGTCGAGCTGAAATATCTCGCCCAGCTTATCCTTCAGATGTTTCTCCAGTGCTCGCTTGTGAGGCAGCAACTGGTCCAGCGCGCGGTAGAGCCGGTCGTCATTGACCTTCGCCGCCGGCACGCCGAGAAGCTCTGCCAACGCGCTGGCCTCGTAGCCGTGCTCGGCCAAATGCAGTTCGCTGGAAGGCTCCATCAGCCGTCCCAGCACCAACACCAGCGACATCACCGCCCACGGCACTTCTTCACGACCCGGCGGCAGTAGTTGCTCCAAGACTTCGTCCAAGCCCAACTGACGCAGCAGCGTCAAGCCCAGCCAGCAACCGCCAAACTGGCGGCTGCGCTCCACCCGTACGCCCTTCAAGTCGACCTCAACATACTCGGGCCTGGCGTCTTGAAAGAGATCTGCCTGCCAACCCGACTTCCCGCCCAAAGCGCAATGCTGGACACCCAGGCGGCCGTGCCCGTCCAACTCGCCAAGGTAGACCACCACGCGCTGCCGAGGTCCGCGAGCCGTCCGGTAGCTCTCCACCAAAGCCCAATATGCGTGCCGCTTGCCGTCCTTTTCCCGGTAACAGCGCCGCAGGTACATAATGCAATCCTACGGATCTGCAGCGCCTTTTCAAGGGGGTTGGTCTTCACTACATCACCGTTCCAGTGGGAGAATCCAGCGCACCAAAACCGCCACACTGAAAACAAAAGGCCGCCTTCATGTTCGGGCCGCCATGCAGTCTTCAAGAGGCATCAAAAAAGTCGAGCCTAGCACCGGGCTGCGGAAGTTGGGCTAGGCGACTACAGGGGAGGAATGTCCTGAAGTGGTCTGATCAGAGCGCTTTACCCTTTGCAGCTTGCCCTCGGACCAGGAACGTCTTGGGGTAGGATCCGCTGCCGCAGATCTTGAAAGAGCCGAAATCCTTGTACCATTCACCGTCGGGCACTTCAGGACGCGTCTCGACCCAGAGGCGAAGTTGATGGAGATCCAAGATGCTGATCGCGCGATCACGCATCCGCTCCATCAGATGTTGCCGTACGCCTTCGGGCAGGCTGTCCCAGCGTTCGAGCTGCGGCATTAGCCGCCGAAGACCATCCTGCCGAGTTCATCGCCCAAGCGATTAGCCGCTTCCGGGTCCTGCTCGTTGCGGAAACGCTCGGCCAGGGCAAAAAACTGCTGCTGCTTTCGCTTCTCTGCGTCGATTCCGTTCTCGATCAGCTCCAACAACATGCGATTTTTGCTCAGCTTTCGGTTCTTGGCCATGCTACCCACCTGCTTCGCCAGCCGGGGTGGCAGACTGACGCTCTGGCGAACCCCTTTCTCAGCCGTCTTCATAACACCATTATGCACCAAAATGGTGTGGAGTCGCTCAGCGGCGACATCGGAGCAGCCGTTTTCGAACGTCCAAACCGGCGGCGGTCAAGGAGGCCGCCGCTAATGCCGAAATCCCGAAAAAGGAAACGGTCACCGAAGCGAGTCCTGGCCCTTCCCGATCTTGAACAATCGAAAACGGCAGTCTTGAACAGCCTCACGTCGAGGAGCGGTCAGCGGAGCTATGACCACGCCATCACCGATTTCGTAGAGTGGTACTGCTTGGAACT
>CAWEOG010000015.1:0-303322 GCA_963810595.1 Bryobacterales bacterium
GCGATTCAGACAGTAAAATAGCCCGCCACGGCTGATGGGCACCCGCCCGGAGGCGGCTCGGCGGAACTCTGCCTCCTGAGCGCTGTCGGGAGGCAATCAGTTCCCTCCGCGACCGGTGGCCACCGGCCTGGATTCCCCCGCTTGAAGAAAAGTTCGCCACTTCCTCATTTCTTGTGAAAAACATCTTGATATCTTTATGTTTATATGATATATGACATAAAGAGAAGGTCTATGCCTTGACCCTCAAATCGGATCGCGCCAGCCGCCTTCGCCTGGCCCTGATATCGCTGCTCGCCGACTCCCAGCGGCAGCTCGACGAACTGCTCCCGTTGCGGCAACTCGTCAAGGGCTCCGTCTACCAACTCCAGACCCGCTGCGGCAAACCTGCCTGCCACTGTGCCTCCGACCAGGGACCGCTCCACGCCTCCACCGTGCTTTCCTGGTCCGAGCACGGCAAGACGCGCTTGCGAACGCTCCCGCCCGGCGAACGCGCCCACTTCCGCCAGTTGACCGAAAACTACCGCCGCTTCCGCCAAGCCCGCGCCACTCTGGTCAAGCTCCACCGGCGCATGCTGGTTACCCTCGACCGCTTGGAAAAGACCCTGCGGCTGCCGCCTCCCAAGCCGGCCTCGCGTAGACGCAAACGCTGATGGATCTCGTCGCCTTCCAATACGACCGCTCCTTTGTCCTGGAGGCCTTGCGCCGCGGCGAGATCGACTACTTGGAAAACGTCTCCGAGGCGGCCGAGGCCGACTTCTTCCGCCACCTCATTGGCCGCGATGTGCTGAACCGGCTGGCCGAGCATTACCCCACGCCGCGGGAAAAGGAGGAAGTCCCCGTGTGGCTCTACCTGGCCAGCGAACTGAGCCTCAAGCTGCACGGCGCCGAAAGCTATCACGCGTTCCCGCGCGTGCTGCGCTCGGGCGGCCTCATCGACGCTCTGGGGCCGAAGCTGGGCGGCCGCAAGGCTACCCATCCGGAAACCCACGACGTGACCCTGTCCTGCCCCGGCTTCAACCGTAAGAACGACTATGACCGCCAGACTCCCTGCGACCAGGACTTCCTCCGCAAGTTCGCCCGCGACACCCAGGGGGAGCGGTTGCACGCCTGGTTTAACCGCGAGGTGCCGCGCTGCTTGCGCTCGCTGCGGCTGTTCGATGCGGAAGGCCTGTTCATTGGCGACGGCTCCTACCTGTTCGTCCCCGATAACGAACATTACGAGGGATCGGACTTGTTGTGGTTCGACGAGCACCACCACCCGGTCAACCCCGATAAAGTGGATCTGCGGGACAAGCGCTACCAGCAGCACCGCTGCTACAAACTGATAAGCCTGATCCACATCAACCGGCAACTGGACTTCTTCTTCACCGTGGCGGCGCGGGTTGTTCCCGGCCGACGGCATGAGTGCCCCATCCTGTATGAGTTAGTCGACGAGGTGGTCGGCGCGGTGGGCCGTGACGTGATCAAGGTCCTCATTGTGGATCGCGGTTTCATCGACGGAGCACAGATGGGACGGCTCCAGCAGGACTACCGCATCGAGATGATCCTGCCGGTGCGGGCCAACATGGACCTGCACGCCGACGCCTTGGGGCTCACCCGGTTGGACGACTTCCGTTGGGAACCCTACCTCTGTTCCCGCCCCGCCCGGCCGGGGGAAACGGCGACCGCCAAGCCGGCTCGCGTGGCAAAACGGGAAGCCAAGCGCCAACGGACTCTGGCCCGACGCAAAGTCGAACGGCAAGTCGAGGCGCAAGGCAATGGGGCCAAAGCGCCGGCTGACCCGCCCCAGACACTGCTCGGCATGGGTCGCGGGCTGTTGAGTTGGAGCCAGTGCCCGGTGCCGTTGACGGTGGTGGTAAACCGCGAGCGAGACGAGCATGGAAAGGTGCGCGACTGGGTGCTGGCGAGCACGTCGTCGCACCGCACGGCCGCCGCCATTCGTTCCACCTACGATCTGCGCCCCGCCATCGAAGAGCGGCACCGGCAGTACAAGTGCTTCTGGGATCTTACCCGGATGCACTCCCGCGCCTTCTCGTTGGTGGTGAACCAGAGCTTGTTCGTGCTGCTGGCCTACACCTTGCTCCAGGCGCATTTGGTCTTGCGCTGCCGCCAGGAGTTGAATCGGAGCGTTTGGGAGCACACCTGGGGACTGCTGTCGCCGACGCTGGAAGTGGTGGCGGTGTACTATCGCCAGCGGTTTTGTCTACTCACGCTGGCGGAATACGGTCGCATCCTGTTGGACGTTGTCGAGCCGGTTCGCACCAAGCTGCGGGACCGACTCCGGCAGATCGAGCAAGAGCAGTACTCTCTGCTGGAAAACGCCCGGCCGCCCTAATCGGAAGTGGGCTACCAGGCATCCATCAACCCCTTTCGCCGCTGCTCGCCACCGCAGCAGGGAGAGCCATTTTCATAAAGCTATCCGCAAGCTTCCGCAAACACCCCCCATGACCGCCGCGGACACTCGCGCGTCCGCAACGAGCGCGCGCAGCAAAAACGCCCCGCCGTTTCGCCGTCTTTCCAGGATCTGCGCGGTCCCGAACTGCTCCCAAACACCAAAACCTCCCCTACTGTCTGAATCGCAGGATTGAATGCAAGAGGCGTTTGTGTTTATCGCCGTTCGGCGGGAGAATGTGCACGTTGTTCCGGCCAACGGGAGATCGCGGTGGCAGCCAGACGTCATCCGGCGGCCCGGCCTGGAGGGCCGGTGGGCTTTTGTTGCTTGGATCCGTAGCCGCGCAGGTGCGCGACTTCGGCAACTCATAGGCAGACCCTTCGGGCCTTCTCGGCCAGTCTGCCGGCCGCGAATGACCCACGAGAGCCGGTTGTCGTGGAGCTCCGGCAGCGGCGGTCCGGGACCAGCGGCTACGGAGCGGGCGACTCCGGAGGCGGCAGCTTGTTCCAGATGTGATCTTGAATCCAGTGTTTG
Organism: Bryobacterales bacterium; assembly: GCA_963810595.1. Taxonomy (GTDB): domain Bacteria; phylum Acidobacteriota; class Terriglobia; order Bryobacterales; family Bryobacteraceae; genus CAWEOG01. The sequence goes on from CAWEOG010000015.1 coordinate 2,927, forward strand.
TCCCACCACTCCAGCGGGTTTACCTGCACCCCGTCTACCTGCATTCCGAAATGCAGATGGTCGCCTCCGGCCAGACCGGTGGAGTCGGTGAGCCCCATGGTGGCGCCGCGTTTGACGCTGTCTCCCGCTTTGACGTCGATCCGGTTCAAGTGCGCGTAGATGGATTGCAGGCCGTAGCCGTGGTCCAGCACGATGCAGTTCCCATAGATGCCGAGCGGGCCGCCGTACACTACTTTGCCGTCGTTGGCCGCCTCTACAGGCGTGTTGCGCACCTTTGAAAGATCGAAGCCGAGGTGGACCTCCTCGTCCACGTCCTTGCCTTCGTACACGTAGGTGCGGTCGTCGGCGAACACCGCCTCCACCTTCGAGTTGGCAAGCTGCAGGAACGGCTCGGACCACAACATGGCGGACGCCGTCTTGTCCCCGAAGCTGGATAGCATTTCGTTGTCGCGCTTCCGGAATTCGCGGTTGATCACCAGGAACCGGTGCAGCAGCGTCGGTGCTTCGGGCGGGTGCAGCTCGGCGACCACCTTCTGCATAAAGCTGTCGGTGAGCTCGATTCGGCGGTGCCGAAATCGTTTCGGGAAAACCTTGACCCAAAACGGCGCCGTCACTTCGCCCCCGGCATCGTTTCGCGCGAACACCACCGGCACTTCGGTGGCGGCAACATTCCAGGGGAAGGCGAACAGGCTGAACCGCTGCTGGGTTCCGTCGGGGGCCGGGTGCTCGTGGCCGGGCATCGGGAAGCTGCGAAACTCGTTCTGTCCGACGCGGACTCCGGCCTGGGTCCAATAGCCGGAGACGGTGAACGTCACCAGCTCGGAACCGCCCTGGTTGATGTAATGCTGCAGGTTGTCGACCTGCAGCTTTGGCGGCGCCTGGTTGATCCGGACGTTGGCGTCGATGCGGGCGGTGGCGGCGCGAAAATCGTTCGCCTGGGCTCTCACCACTAATTCCGCGTTCCCGCTGCGGAACTGTTTTGCGCCCTGAGGATCGATTCTGGCGGTGATGGTGGTTGGCGGCCGGCGTTCGCGCCAGAACAGGAAACGTCTGGACGGTTGCTGTTCGACGATTGGTTGTTCGTACACCTTCCCGCCCTGCGACAGCGACAGGCTCAGCGCCCGCAACCCGTGCGGCGAATCGACGTTGATGACGATTGCCGTGTTCGAGGTGACCGCCGTCACCGGCTGGCCGAATGAAATTTCGGGCGCGGCGCTCACAAAGTAAAGCGCCGCCAGAACGCCGGCGATCAGGACGAGGGGAAGGAGGAGGAGAAGCTTCTTCATCGGGACTCCAAACTTCCAGCGTACTACTCGCGCACGGATTGTACTTCAATGTCCTGGCACCGTTCGCTTCCGTGCCTCCATCGCTCTCCGGAAAGAGGCCGGAACCCGGCGAGACACGCACCGGTCGGATTGGCCGGTCCTCCGGGGGTCTCCCCGACGCTCCGTTTGCCCATCGCATCCAACAAGCTGCAAAAATTTGCCGGATTTCTTGACGCGCGGAGCCACACGCGGTGTATGCTACGAAAAGTCGCTTCGCGGAAGCCACTGGGATGCTGATTTCCGCGATGAATTCCACAGACCAAATCAGGACTACATTTCTGACTGAACAAGGAGCAACAGATGGCGACTCCACTGGAGAAGACTCCCACCAGTGTCGGCCTTTCAGAGGCCCCCTGGCCACCGAGCACTCCCAACAAGAGACCCACGACCGTGCGACCCGGAGAAAGTTTTCTCGACATCTGTAAGCGGGAAAACTGCGCCTTTTCCGACCTGATGAAATGCAACTTTCAGATCGACATTAATCAGGCTAACCTCAAGGGCAAGTGGGAGTGGGTGGTGAATTACTATCTCCACACCAAGCTGCATTGCTCGCGGCTGACGGCGGGGGGCAACTACCTGTTTTCGGGGGGCGAAGTTATTTACATTCCCACGATTGCGGCGATCGACATCGATCTTACCGAGAAGGTAAACCGCATCGGCGTACGCCGCACCACGCTTGACAAGACCGTCACGAAGTCCATCTTCGACTTCGACGGCGGCGGCACTCCGATGGAACGGGCTGCCGAAAAGTGGTTCGACATCTCTTGGGGGATGACATATAAAGGCTACGACCCGAATACCGGTATGTATATGGGATCGAAAAAGGCAGACCCTTCCACGGACAGACTACTGTTCAACCCTAAAGAGCAGAAGGTGTCCGATCAGCCGAAGGAAACCGACAAGTCGGATGTGCTGGTTCTTGTCAACATTCACACTTTAGTCGAGTATGTGGGGCCGAAGCGCCCCGATTCGGGCCTGAATGTCAACACCGGGGGCGAAATCTGGCACCGCAGACGCGAATTCGTCTACGGACCTGGCAGACCCGACCAGCAGGTGAAGGTAGTCCAGGATTTCACTATCAAGAAAGCCGACGGCAGCACGGAACTAAGAACCCCGACCGTGACCTACGTCCAGCAACCGGAGAATTTGGACAATTTGTGAGGCTGGTCGAAAGGATACTGTTGTTCTTCCCCGGGAACGGCTAGCGAATCGCTTCGAGGATGGCTCGCGTTACCTCGGTGGTGGTTGCGGCGCCGCCCAGGTCGGGGGTTCGGGGCGCGCGGGCGGCCAGTACCGCGCGCACGGCCTGGTCCAGAGCACGGCCGGCCTCGGGCTGCTCCAGATGGTCGAGCAGCATCGCCGCCGAAAACACCTGGGCCATGGGATTGGCGATGCCCTTGCCCGCAATGTCGGGCGCGGAGCCGTGCACCGGCTCGAACATGGAGGGGAACCGCCGCGAGGGGTCGAGGTTGGCGCTGGGCGCGAGGCCAATGCCCCCCGTCACCGCGGCGGAGAGGTCGCTGAGAATATCGCCGAACAGGTTGCTGCCCACGATCACGTCGAAACTGGCGGGGCGGTTTACCAACGCCATCGCGGCCGCGTCCACCAGCAGCGACTCGGTCTTGAGGTCCGAGTACTCGGCCGCCACCTCGCGGAATACCCGGTCCCATAACACCATGGCGTAACCTTGCGCGTTGGACTTGGTGATCGACGCCACCCGGCGCGCGCCACCGCGACGCCGGGCCAGCTCGAAGGCGAAACGAATGACCCGCTCGCAGCCGCGCCGCGTGAACAGCCCCGACTGCACCGCTACTTCTTCGGGCTGATGATGATACAGAAAACCGCCGATCTGCGCGTACTCGCCCTCGGTGTTTTCGCGAACCACCACCATGTCGATGGGAGCCTGCCCGGCGGCCGCCAGCGGCGACCGCACGCCGTCGAACAGCACCGCCGGGCGAACATTCGCGTACTGGTCGAAGGCCCGTCGAATGGGCAGCAGCAGGCCGTTCAAGGTGACGTTGTCGGGAATGTCGGGGTGCCCCACGGCGCCGAGCAGGATGGCGTCGGCGCCGCGCAGCTCGTCGAGGGCGTCCACCGGCATCATGATGCCGTGGCGGAAGTAATAGTTGGAGCCCCAGTCGTAGTCCACGTAGTGGAACAGGAGCTTGTAGATTTCGCCGGCTCGATTCAACGCCTGCTTGGCCGCGGGCACTACCTCGGGGCCGATTCCGTCGCCGGCAATCACCGCGATTTGGAACTCTTGCATGGATCTCCTTGGGTGGCGCGGCCGCGGCATGCGGCCCTTCCGGACTCCTATTCTGCCAGCTTTTGGCTGCGCGGCAAAGTGCTCGCGCCGGACGCTCGATTTGGTAGTCTTTGGAGTATGCCCGAATACGACGCCTTTCGACTTGATGGCCGCACCGCACTGGTGGTGGGGGCCAGCCGCGGCATCGGACTGGCCATTGGCCAGGCGATGGCCCGCAGCGGAGCCCGCACCATCATGGCAGCCCGCTCGCTTTCGGATCTGGAGCACCACGCGGTGGGATTGCGCTCGGAGGGGTGCGATGTCACAGCGCTCCACATGGACCTTACCAGCGCCGATTCCATCCGCCAGGCCGTCGAATCGGCGGGCGACGTCGACATTCTGGTAAACGTCGCCGGCATCAACAAGCGCAAACGCTTCATCGATTACACCACCGAGGAATACAACCAAATCCTGCAGACCAACCTGCACGGCCTGGTGGACGTCACCCAGCGCGTGGGCCGGCGAATGCTGGAGCGCGGCGCCGGCGGCAAGGTGATTTTCATCGGCAGCCTGATGTCGGTGCGGGGGCTTCCCTACCTGGCGCCATATGCCATCTCGAAAAGCGGCCTGGCTGGATTGACCCGTGTGCTGGCGGCCGAGTGGGGCCGCGACAACATCCAGGTGAACTGCATCGCGCCGGGCGTGATTCTAACCGACCTGAACCGCGAGATGTGGCAGGACGAAACGATGTTCCAGTGGCTGCGCGGCGTGCAGGCGAATCCCAAGACAGGCCGGCCGGAGGATGTGGCGGCGCTGGCGGTTTTCCTGAGCAGCACGGGCTCGGATTTTATTACCGGGCAGGTCATATCCATCGACGGCGGCTATACCGAGACGGCGGTGTGGCCCTTCGGGCCGGCCTCATAACCGTTTGACACTGCTGCACTATTTGCCCTACGCTGACGGTAGCCAGCAATGTGGCAATCGAGAGCGGCGGGACAATTTCGAGACGGCTATCACGCAGTCTTGCGTCTGGCTCTTCTGTTTGCCGTCACGGGCACGCTGGCCAGTGTTTGTGCAATTCCCACCGCAGTCTCGTTAAAGTGGACCGCCCAAATCGGCCCACCCGCCCGAAACAGCAGCACTACCAGAGAGCGCGCCCCGGAAGCGCAAATGACGGGCCAGCAGGCCCGCTTCGACAACCGTTCGAGCAGCGATCAGTGGCAACCCGTAGCGCTTCACGCCAATGCGTCGTTTGCGAGGTTCTCCACTGGCGCAAGCGCCACTCCCGCGGTTCGACCGGTGGCCTTTCCGCCCGACAACACCGCCCTCGATCAACGTCCTCCCCCGCTCGCCTCCTGACACGCGTGTTTTCCGGCATTTTTGCCCGTCGCAAAGGCCGGCGCAGTGTGTATTGGAAACAAGGGAGGATTTAATGAGCGGCAATTTGAAAACCAGAGCCTTGCTCACCGCGGCGATCATCCTGGCGTGCCTGTACGGCATCGTGGGTTTGCCCAGGTCGGGACGCGAAGCGATGGAGCACATCCGGAATAACATCCACCTCGGTCTCGACCTGCGCGGAGGAACCAGCATGGTGGTGGAGGTCCAGCTCCAGGACGCCTTTAACGCACAGGCGCAGGATGCGGCAACCAGTCTCGAAGAACAGTTGCGGAAGGCGCAAGTGCCGTTTCGCTCCGTGGTCGCGGTTAGCGCGCACAGCGTGGAACAGGCGGACAACGCGAGAATCGTCGTCTCGGGCGTCGCGCCCGAACAGGCAGGGGCATTGAGAGCGGTGGTGGACGAGAACTTGCCGCGATGGACCATGACCGCCGAAGGGCAAGACTATGCGCTCAAGTTGAGGGCCTCCGAGGCGCTTGCCCTGCGCCACGATGTTTTTGAACAGGCGCGCCAGGTGATTGAGCGAAAGATCAACGCCTACGGCCTTTCGGAAGCCACGATACAGCCCTACGGGCGAGGCGCAGACGCTCTGCTTGTGGAACTGCCCGCGGTTTCCGATTCCGCAAGAATCCGGCAAATTCTGCGGACGCAAGGCCTGCTCGAGTGGTACCCGGTGGACAGCGGCCCGTTCGAAAGCCGCGAAGCCGCGTTCGCGCAGAAGGGAGGTGTGCTTCCGCTGGGCACCAAGCTTCTGGAATCGTTGCCTCAGGCAGGCCTGCCGGGCGAATGGTATCTGGTTGCGGGCGCCCCGGTGATTCGCGGCAGCGACCTGCGCGACGCCCGCCCGGGCAGAAACCAGTTGGGCCGGTGGGTGACGAACTTCCGGCTTTCCCAGGATGCGTCCCAGCGCTTTGCGCGCTACACGGCGGCCAATATCGGACACCGGGCGGCCATTGTACTGGACGGACGCATCATCAGCATCGGCGTCATCGAGGACCGCATCGCCGACGCCGGTGAGATCACCTTGCCGAGCGAGCAGCAGGCCGCGGACCTGGCGTTGAACCTGCGCGCCGGCGCCCTGCCGGCCGGCGTGAAAATCATCCAGCAGCGGACGGTGGAGGCTTCTCTCGGCGCCGACTCCATTCGTGACGGCATTGCGGCCAGCGTGGCCGGGCTGGCGGCGGTGGTGGTGGCGATGCTGGTCTACTACCGGCGAAGCGGCATCAACGCCGTTTTGGCGCTGCTGCTGAACGGCGTCATCCTGATGGCCGCGCTGTGCTACTTCGGAGCGGCGCTGACGCTGCCCGGCATTGCCGGAATGGTGCTGACCATCGGCATGGCCGTGGACAGCAACGTGCTGATCTTCGAGCGCATCCGGGAAGAGCTGCGAGGAGGCGCAACCGCCGCGGTGGCCGTCTCGAACGGATTCCGAAAAGCCTTCGTGACCATCGTCGACACCCACGTCACCACCGTCGTCTCGTGCGGCATCCTGTACTGGTTCGGGACGGCCGCGGTAAAGGGCTTTGCCATCACGCTGTTCATCGGGCTGGTGGCGAACATGTTTACGGCGGTGTTTGTGTCGAAGGTTATTTTCGACTGGGAGCTGCGCTCCGTCCACCGGACGGCGCACCTGAGCATCTGAAACCCGCGGCGCCGGCGCTACACTATAACTTACATGCCCGCCATCGTTGAGGTCTCCGGCCTCGTCAAGGAGTTCAAGACGTTCGAGCGCCGCCCCGGCGTGTGGGGCGCGCTGGTAAACCTGTTTCACCGCGACTACCGCGCCCTCAAGGCCGTCGACCGCATCGAGTTTTCCATCGCCCGCGGCGAGATGGTGGGCTACATCGGCCCCAACGGCGCCGGCAAATCCACCACCATCAAAATGCTGACGGGCATCCTGGTGCCCACCGCCGGCAAGGTGATGGCCAACGGGTTCGTGCCCTGGAAACAACGCTCGGCGTACACCCGGACGGTGGGCGCCGTGTTCGGCCAGCGGACGCAGCTCTGGTGGGACATCGCGGTGCAGGAATCGTTCCAGCTCCTCAAGAAGATCTACGAGGTCCCCGAAGCCGACTTCCGCGCCCGCATGAAGCATTTCGACGAAATTCTGGAGCTGGGCCGCTATCTGCAAACGCCGGTGCGCAAGTTGAGCCTGGGCCAGCGCATGCGCTGCGACGTGGCCGCGGCGCTGCTTCACAATCCGCCGCTGGTATTTCTGGACGAGCCCACCATCGGGCTCGACCTGGTGGCCAAAGAGAATATCCGGCAATTTCTCAAGGAAATCAACCGCAATTACGGCACTACCATGCTGCTCACCACGCACGACCTCTCCGACATCGAGGAGCTGTGCCGGCGTCTGATGGTGATCGACGAAGGGCGGCTGCTGTTCGACGGCAACCTGGCGGAGCTGAAGAACCGTTTCTGGAAGGAACACGCCGTGCGGATCGAGGTGAAAGACAGCGAACAGGGGCGCAAACTGGAATCGCTGCCGCTGGCGCACGTGCGCTGCGGAAAAATTGGACGAAGTTACTTACCGGCTGGTGTTCCCGCGCGAAGCCCGCACCACCGCCGACGTCATCCGCGACGTGCTGGCGGATGTGGCCGTGCAGGACCTGGCGATCGAGGAACAGAGCATCGAAGACGTGGTGAAGCACATGTACCAGGGGGGCGTGCTCGAGGAGCAGGCCCGGTGAGACCCGCCACCTTCGCCGAATTCCTGCGCATCGGCTTCGTCAACATGCTGGCCTTCCGGCTGCGCTACTACACCGGCGTCATTACTTATTTCATCAACGTGTCGGTGTATTACTTCATCTGGAAAGCGGTTTTCGCCGCCAGTCCGGGCTTCGGCGGATTCAACTTCGCGCAGATGATCACCTACGTGGCCGTCGGCTGGGTGATCCGCTCGCTGTACTTCAACAACATCGACAACGACATGGCCAACGACGTGATGGAAGGCAAGATCGCCACCACGATGCTGCGCCCGGTGAGCCTGCCGATGAGCTACATCGCGCGCTCGCTGGGCGAATCCATTTTCCGGCTGGTGATTCTGACGGTGCCCACCTCGGCGGTGATCTTCGTGGTGTTCCCGGTGAAGGGGCCGGTGGGCGCCGGCAACTTGCGCGGCCTTTTTCGCGGCGCTCATCGGCAGCATTCTCATCGTGGCCGCGTTAAATTTCGCGGTGGGCAGCCTGGCGGTGATCACCAAGTCGATTCTGGGCCTGCTGCGCGCCAAGTTCTGGATGATGGAGCTGCTCTCGCGGACTGCTGGTGCCGGTGTCGCTGTTCCCCGCCCCGATGCGGGCGCTGTCGTCCTGGCTGCCGTTCGAGCACGTCAACTTTACGCCGCTGATGATCTACCTGGGCAAGTACACCTGGCAGGAAACGCTGCGCCGTCTGGCGGTGGAGTGGATCTGGGTGTGCGTCCTGCTGCTGTTTTGCGTGTGGTTCTGGAGCCGCCTGGCGCGGCGGATCACGATTCACGGAGGTTGACGGGGATGCGCCGCTATCTCTCGCTGTTCTGGGATTACTTCCTGCAATACGGCAAAGGTGCGTTTGTCCTACCGCGGCGATTTCTTTCATGTCGGTTATCACGACGTCGTTGGCCACGGTGTTCAATATCGCCGTGGTATTCCTGATTTTCGGCAGGCTGCGCGGTGGTGGCCGGATGGAAGTTCAACGAAATTCTGTTCCTGTACGGCTTTTCGCTGCTGCCCATGGCGCTGTTCAACATGGTGAGCATCAACCTGTATTACTTTTCCAACTTTTACATCATCGAAGGCAAGTTCGACCGCGTTCTGCTGCGACCGCTGCACAGCCTGTTCCAGGTGATGTTCGAGCAGTTCCGCCTGGAATCGCTGGGCGACGCCGCGCTGGGCATATTCCTGCTGCTGGTGTGCGCTCACCGCCTCAATCTGCCCATCACCGCGGGCGCCGTGGCGTTTCTTGCCGCTGCCACCATCTGCGGGGCCATCCTGTATTGCAGTGTCTTCCTGATGCTGACCTGCGTCTCGTTCTGGATGGAAGACCGCGTGGGAGTGATCCCGCCGGTTTACAACATGCTCGCCTTCGGCCGCTATCCGCTGGACATTTACAACGGCTTCATCCGCTTTTTCCTGAGTTGGATTGTGCCTTTCGGTTTCGCCAGCTTTTACCCTTCGGCGCACGTGCTGCGCCAGCACGCCTACACCTTGTACGCCTGGCTCCTGCCGGTAATGACCGCGCTGTTTCTGGGAATGGCCATCGCGGTGTGGAACCGCGGCGTGCGCAACTACTCCTCCACCGGCAACTGATCGCCCTTGTGCGTAGCGGCGGCTAGTCGATGCCGCCGCTACGCCTTTTCGTTACCGATGCATCGTAATTCTACCGACTTCCGGCAGCGATTCCAGTTCACGCAGCTTGGAGAGCGGAATCCAGCCGGTGCGGATTTTCGCCGTTAGCGCGGTTCCGGATGGGACAAAGCCGGCCTGCTTCAGCTTCTCCACCGCGGCCTGGCTGATGTCGGCCAGCCAGACGTCCACCAGCACCTTGCCGTTGTTCAATTGCGCCGGCTCGGCCACTGCCGGCTTGGCGCCTTGCCCTTCGTGCCAGGCCAACAGAGCCGTCAGCGAAGCATCCAGTTTCGAGGCCGGCTGCTCCCGTGCGGGCGGCGGCGGGGGCATGGGGGCGGTCCTGGCGGCTTGCCGGCTGCCCGCGACTCCACCGACGACTCCGCCCACGAATCCCCCGAAACCCTGCGCACTCGAGTTCATCGTGGCCATCGGCGCCGCGCGGACTGCTGCTTTGTCCTGTTCGCCGAACACGCCCTGGTGGCTGACGCCTTCCGGCATCTCCACGGGCACCTGAATAGTCTTCGGCTTTCCGCCTTCCACCACCGTCTTTTCTTCCACCGCGACGAACGAGGTAAACTGCGTCATCAGCCGGTAGTTGAGCCCAAGATTGGTGATCTGCTCCTTCAGATCGCCGCTCATGGATCCGTTTTGCAGCCCTTGCCAGTCGCTCGACATCAGGTCGTCCACTTTCGCGCGGGCCCACAGGGTGGCCAGTGAGTCGTTTTGCGGCTGATCGGCCGGAAAGCGCACGGGAATTTCGCGCACCACTTCCCTGCCCGACATCCTGCCGCGCAGCTTGACCACGCCCGAGCCGGCGCCCTCGTAGCGGCCTTCGACAACCACCGGCTTGGCGCCGAACAGGTCGGGAATGCGCTTGGGATAGACATCCACGGGTTGGACGCCGCCCCAATCGAGCGAAATGTCGGTCAACAGCGGGTTGCGGATGCGCTCGTGGAAGCGGCGGGCGGCGGCCGAGCCGTCTTCGTTCAGGCTGACGTACTCCACCTCGCCGCGGCCCTCTTCGGCCATCTTGTCCAACAGAAACCGATTCACCGAGCTGCCGATGCCGAACGAGAACACCCGCGCGTTCGGATGCCGTTTCACCTCGCCGACGATTTCCATGTCGTTGCCCACGTAGCCGTCGGTCATGAAGCACACGATGCGCACCTTGCCGTTTTCGCCGGCGCCGTCGAGGGCGGCGCGCACGGCCTTCATCATCTCGGTGCCGCCACCGCCGCGACGGCCGTCCAGAAATTCCTCGGCGCGGCGGACATTATCCGGCGTCGCCGGCACCGGCCGCGGGAACAGGATGTGCGTGTCGCCCGCGAACGTAATCAGGTTGAAGGTGTCGCGGGGGTACAGGCCATCCATCGCCAGGCGCATGGTCTCCTTGGCCTTTTCGATGGGGAAGCCGCTCATCGAGCCGGAAGTGTCGAGCACGAACACCAGCTCTTTCGGGGTGACGTCTTCCTGGGTTACGCGAGCGGGCGGCATCAGAATCAACGTGAAGAAGCCGCCGCGTCTGTCGTGGTGGGTGAGGACGGCGTCCTTCACTTTTTCGCCGGCCACGTGGTAGCGAAGAATGAAATCCTTGTTCGGAATCTCGGCTGGCGTTCTTCAGCGTCACCACCGCCTGGTGCGCGCTGGGACGTTCGGTCTCCACCTGGTGCGAAACGCTCGAGAGCGAATCGATGGCGACACCGGCGTCGAGCTTCACCTTCAGGCTGATGTCATGGCCGGCGCGAATCCCCGGAGGCGCCAGTTTGGGCGAGATGCGCGAGGCGTCAGGCACGCGGTCCGTATCCGGCGCCCAGCCGCCGCCCTGCTGCCCGGTGGGGGCGCCGGGCATGTAGCGCGGCCCCACCACCATGGGGAAGTTGAACTCGTAGCGGCCGTCTTCGTAAGGCAGCGTCTGGACATAGCTGATGGCCACTTCGACCTTGGCGCCGGGAGGGATGTTGGCCACCGATTGGGTAAAGATGTTGGGCCGCTCCTGGTCGAGCAGGCCGGTGAGCTTGCCTTGCGAGCGGGCCTCCTCGTAAATTTTGCGGGCCTCTTCGCGACGCTTGATTACGCCCTTTACCACACGATCGGCGATGCGCAGCGTCATGTCGTCCACGGCAGCGTTGTCGGGGAGCGGAAAGGTATAGACGGCCTCAATGGCTTCGGGGAAGGGATTTTCGAACTGCTGGGTGACGTTCACCCGCGCCACGAAGCCGCTGATTTCCGCCTCGACGCCGGTGTGCTTCAAGGGGCAGTGCTGGCCGGTGTTCTTGCTGTAAGGGTCGATCAACGTCAGCTCGCCGGGGGTCTCCTGGTCTTCCATGGCGCCCGGCGGATGGTTTGCATGCGGCAGGCGCCCCTCGGCCAGCAGAACTGGTGGCCGAGGCGGCGCCGGGGTTGGGGGCTGCGGACCGCCGGCGGCGCTGACGCGCCACCCGGGCAGTTTCACGCCTAATGTAATTCCGAGGCCGACAACGACAACCAGCGCCGCCGCCACTGCCCAGTGCTGAACGGGTTCCGAATCTTTTTTCACCGTAAGAGACCTCCGCAGTTGAGTTCCGGCCGCCGGAAGGATTGCCTTGCCGGCAGCCTCTACACTGGCGAAATGCCGCCAGTCGGCGGTCCCTTTCAAAAGAATCCACTTGGCCAAATTTTCAATATCGTCGCTTCACCGTGTCGAGCTTGAGGGGATGGAAGCCCGGCAGTTGAACAACCTTTTGGATTACGCTACAGTCGGGCTGTTGGGGCACGCCGGTCTCCCGGGCTTGAGATCCCTGTTCCTGGAACGAAAAATGGAATGGACGAATGACGAACAGCTTTTCGCCTTGATCGAGAGTACGCTCTATACTCCCGTGGTGGGCGACGTGCTGGATGTGCTGGGTTACGCGCACCAGTTTCTGCCGCAGCCGGTGCAGCCGATTCGTCCCGAGATGAAGCTGGCCGGCCGTGCCATGCCCGTGCTGGTGGCTGACGTGTTCGGGCCGCAGAAGCGTCCGTTCGGGCGGCTGACGGAGGCGCTCGATCAGATCCAGCCCGGCGAGGTGTACCTGGCAACCGGGACCCTGCGCTGCGCGAGCTGGGGCGAGATTCTGACCGCCACGGCGAAAACCCGCGGCGGGAGGGGCGCCGTCATCGACGGTTTCCACCGCGATACGCCCCGCGTGCTGGAGCAGGATTGGCCGGTATTCAGCCGGGGCCGCTTCGCGCAGGATGCCGGGGTTCGCTCCAGTGTGCTCGACTACCGCTGCCCGATCGAAATCGGCGGCGTTTCCATCCTTCCCGGGGACCTGGTGTTTGGCGACCTGGATGGAGTGGTGGTGGTGCCGCGGGACGTGGAGGCGGAAGCCATTACGCGCGCGCTCGAGAAGGCACGGGCGGAAAAACTGGTGCGGCGCGAAATCGAGGCCGGCGCCAGCTCCACCAGCGTGTTTGAAAAGTACGGGATTCTATAGGTATGAAGGCATGCTTTCAGGTCGATTCCCGCGATAATGTCGCCACCGCGCTCGAAGGCTTCGACCGCGAGCGGGTGCGCGTATTCGGGGCCGTGGAGCCGTATTACCTGGAAGCGCGGGAAGCCGTGGAACTGGGTCACAAGATCGCGACGCGCCCCATCGCGGCGGGCGCCGAGGTCATCAAATACGGGGTCGCAATCGGGCTGGCGCTCGACGACATCGAACCCGGCAAGTGGGTCCATTTGCATAACTGCCGGAGCCAGGTGGACCAACGGTCGCCCGCCTTCGATCCACATACCGGGGCGGCAACGGATACAAACTATGCCTGAACTGGAACAGTGGCAGGGGTATCTGCGGGCGGATGGCCGCAAGGGCATTCGCAACATCATCCTGGTGATTTATACGGTGGAGTGCGCCAGCCACGTGGCGCACGAGATCGCGCGGGACGAGCCGGATGTGCATGTCGCCGGCTTCCCGGGCTGCTATGACAACGAATACGCCATCCGCCTGATGCTGGCGCTGGTGCGGCACCCGAACGTCGGCGCCGTGCTGGCGGTGGGCCTGGGTTGCGAATACACGCAGCCCCAGCGTATCGCCGAGATCGCTGCCGCATCGGGACGGCCGACCGACTGGTTTTATATTCAGGACGCGGGCGGGACGCGAAAGAGCGCGGAGCGTGGAAAAGACATAGTTCGCGCGTTCCGGGAAATACTGGAGCACACGCCGACCGCGCCGATGACGGCGGCGGACCTGGTGATCGGCAGCGAGTGTGGAGGCTCGGACGGCACTTCGGGACTGGCCGGCAACCCGGCCGTGGGCGCCTGTTTCGATGCCATCGTCGACGCGGGGGGCACGGCAATTTTCGAGGAAACCGTGGAAATGATCGGCCTGCGCGCCATCCTCGAAAGCCGGGCCGGCTCGCCTTCCGCCGCGGAGCAGTTGAGGGCGGCCTATGACAAAGCGGTCGGCTACTGCCAGTCGGTCCGGCAGTACTCGATTGCGCCGGGCAACTTCAGCGGCGGGCTGACGACCATCGAGGAAAAGAGCATGGGCGCGTTTGCCAAGGGTGGAACGCGGCCTATCCAGGGCGTGATCCGGGTGGCCGAACACCCACCTCGTCCGGGCCTGTGGCTGCTGGATAGCGTGCCCGATGCGCACTTCATGCAATTCGGCTACACCAACCCGAACGACAGCGAAGGGGTGATGGACCTGATTGCAGCGGGCGCCCACATGGTTCTGTTTGTGACCGGGCGGGGCAGCGTGATCGGCGCCCCGGTGGCTCCGGTGATCAAGATCACCGGCAATCCCGAGACATTTCGCCGCATGCGGGACGATATGGATTTCAATGCCGGGCGCGTCCTGACCGGGGAAATCGGCGTTGCGGAAGCCGGGCGCGAACTGCTTGACCTGGTGTGCCGCGTCGCGGCGGGAGAGCAGAGCCGGCCGGAGATGCTGGGCCACCGGGAGTACTTCATCATGTACAAGCACCAGGACACCCCGGGGCTGGAAGCGGGTTGCCGTGCCTGAAGCGGAGTTCGAACCCACTCCATTTTCCATGCAAGGCGAGGTGGCGCTCATTACCGGCGGAGCAACCGGCCTGGGCTTCGGTATGGCGCGCGCTTTCCTGGCGGCCGGAGCGGAAGTGATCGTTGCCGGCCGCAGCGAGGAGACCTTGCGGGAAGCGGTACGGCAGCTCGGGCCGGGATCGAGCTATGCCGTGCACGACGTGACGCGGGACGGCGCGGCGGAAGCCCTTCTCGATGAAGTCTGGAATCGGACCGGCGCGATCACGGTGCTGGTAAACAACGCCGGCATTCATCTGAAAAAAGCGACCGACGAGACCACGCAAGAGGAGTTCCTGGGCGTGTTGACCACTCATGTGCTGGGGGCGTTCTCGCTCACCCGGCGCGTGCTGCCGCGGATGGTGGAACGCGGCGGCGGCAGCATTTTGTTTATCGCCTCGATGAACACGATGATCGGTATGCCGCGGACGGTGGCCTACTCCGCCGCGAAATCCGCCTATCTCGGCATGGTGCGGTCGCTGGCGGCCGAGTACGGTTCGCGGGGAATTCGCGTCAACGCAATCGCACCGGGCTGGATTGAAACACCGATGCTGCACCGCGCGCTGGACGGCGACCCCCAGCGCAAAAACAAGATCCTGTCCCGCACTCCGGCAAACCGGTTTGGCGAACCGGACGATATCGGTTGGGCGGCGGTATACTTGTGTTCTCCGGCAGCGCGTTTTGTGAACGGAGTGGTGCTTCCGGTGGACGGCGGCGCGAGCATCGGCCTGTAAATGACCTTACCCGACCCGGCAGCATCTCTCGGCAACAAGCGGACCCGCTATGTCATCGCCTGGCTGTTGTTCATGGCGACAGTTTTGAACTACCTCGACCGCCAGGTGCTCTCGGTTACAGCTCCGATACTGCAGAAAGACCTCGGGATCGGGGCCACCGGCTACTCGAATATCGTCACCGGCTTCCTGGTGGCGTACACAGTGGGACAAAGCCTGGCCGGAGCCTTCATGGACCGGGTGGGCTCGCGGATTGGCATGACGGCCGCCATGGCGTGGTGGTCGCTGGCGGGCGCGCTGCATGCAACCGCTCGCTCTGCCATGGGGCTGGGGGTGTTTCGCTTCCTGCTGGGAATTGGAGAGGCCGGCAACTGGCCCGGTTCGGTGAAGACGGTTCGCGACTGGTTTCCCCCGGCAGAGCGTTCGGCCGCGGTGGGGCTGTTCAACAGCGGTTCGGCGGTGGGCGCCATCGCGGCGCCGCCGCTGGTGGCCTGGCTCACGCTGGCCTACTCCTGGCGTTTCGCCTTCGCGGTGACGGGCTCGCTGGGATTGCTCTGGATCGCAGTGTGGCTGGTTCTGATGCCGAAGCGGCACCCGGAGGCCAGCAACCTTCCGGCCCGCCGCGGCGTCTGGTGGCCCCTGCTCCGCAAGCGCAATCTCTGGGGCATAATGCTGGCGCGGCTCGGCGCCGATCCGGTGTGGTGGTTTTACGTTTTCTGGCTTCCGGATTACCTCAGCCGCGCCCGCGGATTTTCCCTTGCCAACATCGGGTCCACGCTGTGGATTCCCTTTGTTGCCGCCGGCCTGGGAAACCTTTTGGGAGGCATGGCCTCGGACCGGCTGGTGCGGAGAATGCCGACGGCGCGGGCACGCAAGACGGTCATGGGTGTGAGCGCGGTAATCATGTCGGCCGGTGTCCTGGTGTCCCACGCGCAGAGCGCCTGGCTGGCGCTCACGCTGATCAGCGTGGCAACCTTTTCCTACAGCACCTGGGCGACGAACGTGCTGACGCTTCCAGCCGACCTGTTCGAGGAAGACGAGGTGGCGTCCACATCCGGTTTGTCGGGCACGTTCGCCGGACTGGGGGGCATCCTCACCACGCTCGCCATCGGCCGTGTGGTGGACCGGTTCTCTTACACACCCGTTTTCGTCGCCGCCGGCCTGTTGCCGTTGGCGGCGTTTCTGGCGCTCATCCTGCTGGTGCGGGAGCGGGAGCAATGAGAGCCATGACGCATTGCCGCAGTAGAGGATTCACCCTCAGGCGTGGCTGGCGGCCGCGGATCGAACGTGTCTTGCGGCCCGGCGAAGATCGTCAGTTTCGAAGCCCTCGCTGAAACGCGCAAATACTTCGGCAAGCTGTCCCGTGATGGAATCCCCCCGGCCGTCCTGACGCCGCAAATCAGCCAAGCTCATGGCCGCACGGAGTTCGAGTGACAGCGCTGCTTGTGAAGCGGCTACATCAATGGCCCGACGCAGCCATCCTTCGGCGGTGTCGAGTGATTGGCGGCAGCGGATGGCGGCAATGCCGCGCAACCGGTAGAGTTCGGCGATATAGAAGAACCTGGGTGTAGAAGAGGCGCATTCCAATCCGAGGTCTAGAGCGGCGGCGGCTTCCGCTGGCCGTCCGGCAAGCAGGTGGGCCTCGGCCAATAAAGCCAGATGGTATGGACGATCGATTTCCGCGCCGACCGCGGAACACCGATTCATGCCTTCCTGAAGGTTGCGCGTCCCCTCGTCCCATTCGCCCAAGCGCGCCATCGCCCAACCACGCAGAACCTGGCCGACGGCACAGCGATAGGGATAGCCCTGTTGACTGGCCAGCGCAATGGTTTGGTTGGCCCAATCCAGGGTCGCCGCCTCCTCCTGGCGCAACTGGTGCAAGGTCGCCAATTGGGATTTCGCGTTAGCGAGGCTGTATAACCTGGAGGGTTCATTCGCCAGAGACACCGCAAGGCGACACTCGGCGAGTGCGCGATCGGGATGACCGAGAAACCACAACGACAGCGCCGCCCAAGTGTGGCAGTCGATTCCCGGGTCCTCTCCCAGTGCGGCGCTGATGACGGAATGACGATCGGGGGAGTAGGCCTCGGCGCCCTTCTCACCGTGTTCGAGGGAATCCTTGAAAAAACCCTGGTGAAAGCGTGAGCAGGCCAGCAGATCGCGCGCTTCCAGAGGGAATCCATCGCACCCCGACTGATCGGGGAGGTGGAGTTCCATCAGTTTTTGCGCTTTGGGGTACTGGCCCCGGATCTCCAGCATCACTGCCAGTCCGAAAACGACGGGGAAATGCGCGCTCGGTCCGTCGAGCTGCGTCGACAGTTCGTAGGCCCGCCTGAACGTCTGCTCGGCCTCGGGGTCGGCGAATCCCTTGGTAATCACCAACGCCGGCGCCAGCAAGGCCAGCAGGTCGCGCTCGCGGCGCGCCCGCTCCCCCAACTCTGGAAGGCGCCGCAGCATTCCCAAGGCGCTCGACAAATGGCCGATCGCCTCGCGGTGTGCACTTTGGATCAGCGAGTGCTCGGCGGCCCGTTGCAGGTAGTGCAAGGCGCGCTGGGCGTCCCGCGCCTCGCGAAAGTGCATGGCAAGTTCAGCCGCGATCGCGTCTTCGTGTCCGCGGTACCCCTGTTCGAGACGAGACCCGATCAGGCGGTGCAGCCGCGCCCGCCGCCCCGCGGGGACACGCTCATAGACCGCCTCGCGATAGACGCTATGGCGGAAGCGATAGCTCTCACACACTGTGCCATCGGGCCACTCGTCGGTGCCGGCGGCGACAAAGAACCTGCCATCTTTCGCCAGCGCGGCAGCGCCAGCCTCCAGATCGGACGAATGTCGATCGAGCGCCTGGGCAATGGCCGCGGGGCAGAATTGGGAGCCAGCGACGCTTGCCGCTTCGAGAACTTCCTGGTCCCTGGCGTCCAGTTCCAGCACCTGTTGCTCGACGAACTGTCTAAGGTCGTCCGGAATACGGAACGAAAGATCCTCGACGTCAACCGAGAGGCTCCATGCGGCGTCCATGTTACGTATTGATCCGTTGGCCAGCCAGGAGTTGATCACGGTAACAAGAAACAGAGGATTACCCTGCGTTCGGTCATGCAACCGTTGCACTACATCGCCGGGCAGGGCGTCGCCGAACCTGGCCTGAAGATATCTCTCGAAGCCGCCCACAGTGAGAAATCCGAGTTGAATCTCCCGACAACACGCCCGCAGCTTTAACTGCTGCGCGGTGGCGTGAATCGGATGAGATCGGGCTTTGGCGTCGGAAGGGCGATAGGTGGCGAGAACGAGGAGGCGCGCGGGTTCGGTCCTTTGCGCAATCCGGGCTAGGAGGTCAATAGTCGAGTAGTCGGCCCAGTGGAGGTCCTCCAGAATTAGGACAAGAGTATGCTCGGCTGTCAGAAACTCAATGGCCTCCGCCATCTCGCGCAGCATACGTTCAGCCGTGACGCCCAAACTGGTTGGCTCCGAAGATAGCGGTTGCTCCTTTCGAGCCACGGACGGTAACTGCGCCAACCACGAGGGGGCATGTTTGTCCAACACCCTCAGGCACAACCCGTCGTCGTCGCGCGCCAGCCGGCCCAGCGCCTCCAGAACCGGCATGTAAGGTTCGCCTTCACCGTAATGGTTCTGGCAATCGCCGCGCACGATGTGAGTTGAGGGGGCGCCGGCAATCTGATCGACGAATGTCCTCGCGAGAGTGGTCTTGCCGATACCGGCCTCGCCAGTGATCAGTACTACCTGCCGTGTCCCCGAGGTTGCGCATTCAAACGCCACCCGAAGCTGCGAAAGTTGTTCATCGCGTTCGACCAGGCAATTGACAGGTGCGCTTATGGCTGCCGGCACCGGGATCGCCGATAGCGTATTCTCCTTCCGCACGGCGACGACGAACCGATAGCCTTGCCTCGGTATGGTCTCGATGTACTTCCCACCGCCAGGCGGTTTTCCCAGGGCCTTGCGAATCGCCGAGATATTGCGGTCGAGGTTATTCTCTTCCACTACGCTGTCGGGCCAGACGGCTTGCATGAGTACGTTTTTGCGGACGAGACGGCCGTGGTTCTCCACCAGCACGTGCAGAGTCTCAAAGACCTTGCCTCGCAGAGGTACCAGCTCGTCCGCGCGCGTCAGGCGCCGCTCAGCGATATCGATGCGGAAAGGACCGAAGCGATAGATGAGATTGGGCATCCACCTTCTCCTTCGTCACCGTTTCGGCACTCGGGCCGGCCAAAATTGTTACAGGGTTGCCGAGGCCCAATAAGCCACAGCAATCCATGTCATTGAGCAAGGAAGATCAGCAAATCCGGATACAGATTTCTTGAAGAATCGGAGTGGCAGGAATATCCTGCTCTACTTCCACACTCGGGTCTGGAGCGCTGGCCGCGAGTTTCACCTTAACCAAGGCGGCCATTGACAACGAGAGTTGCGCTGTCAGTCTGCCCACATGTCGTGTTGCCCGGAAATGGGATGGAAGGTCCGGGACACACGGAGACACAAATGCCGCCATCACTGATAGCACCAGTATCCCAGCAATAACGGAGACAACTCGGCGCCGCCACGACACTTGCATCCCTTTCCCTTGCACCAAGCTAGCATCCGCCCGAGGTCGAATCAAGGCCCCTCCGCCGTTTCTCGGGCGCCGTCCGGTCCAGCCCCGTATCCACGCTACAGGCAAAGCCCTCGCCAAGCCGGCCGGTGGCAGAAAGAGTGACCACCGCCTGCTCGGGAAACTCCCTGTATCGCTGCTTCAGGGGCGCCTGAATTGCACGCAGGCCTCGCGGTTCATGTCACCCATTTTCGCGTACCGGCACCGGCCCCGCGCAGAAATACTTCAGGAAATATTCAGAAATCGTAAAGGACGGATGCCGGCTGCGTCGGGCCTAATGGGAATCGACAGGCGGCTTCTCAACCGCGATGAGACAGCCGGCATAGACTCCGCAAAGGCTGGTTCCGGCCATTGCCAGACGAGAGTTGGAACGTGTGGCGGAATCATCATGGCGCACGAAGATAGCAGCCACTTGCGGTACAGGAGGAAAAGACAATGGACCAATGGCGACCCGATCAGACGTTTTACCCTTCGCCCAAGATGGCCGCGCAGGCGGCTCCCGAAAAGCTAGCCTACGTGGCGTTGCTCAATTCGGACCCAGCCAACCACGATGCTCTCGGAGTGGTCGACACAGATCCCGGTTCCGCGAGCTATGGAAAGTTACTCAGCCGGCTCGACATGCCGAGAGCCGGCGACGAGTTGCATCATTTCGGCTGGAACGCGTGTAGTTCCTGCTTGTGTCCTCACGCTCCGCACGCTCATATGGAGCGGCGTTACCTGGTGGTGCCGGGGATGCGCTCGTCGCGCATCCACATCGTCGATACCAAGCCGGATCCCCGAAAGCCCCGCTTCGCGAAAGTAATCGAACCGGAAGAGGTTTTCAGAGCGACAGGCTATAGCCGCCCGCATACTTCCCACTGCGGCCCGGACGGCATCTACCTGAACGCGTTGGGAAGTCCCGATGGCAACGGCCCCGGCGGCATCTTTCTGATGGACGCGGAGAATTTCAAGCTAAAAGGGGCTTGGGAAAAGGACCGCGGTCCTCAACGATTGACCTACGATTTCTGGTGGCACCTGGGACACGACACCATGATTACCAGCGAGTGGGGCACACCCAACATGGTCGAGGACGGCGTCAATCCGGAACTCCTCATGGCCGGAAAATACGGCCACGCGATTCATGTCTGGGATTTGCAGAAGCGCCGGCATCAGCAGGTGCTGGATCTTGGTCCAGAACAGCAGATGGTTTTGGAACTCAGGCCTGCGCACAACCCCACGGAGACCTACGGATTCGTGGGCGTGGTCACGAGTCTGAAAGACCTTTCCGCTTCCGTTTGGCTGTGGCACCGCGAAGGGGGGAATGGAAACGGCACCTGGAAGATCCGCAAGGTGATTGAGATTCCCGCCGAGCCTGCCGACCCGGATCTGCTGCCACCGATGCTGAAGGGCTTCGGCGCGGTGCCGCCGATGATTACCGACATCAACCTTTCCTTGGATGATCGCTTCCTCTACGTCTCCTGTTGGATCTCGGGCGAGTTTCGCCAGTACGACGTCAGCGACCCATTCCATCCGGTCTTGACGGCCACCATTCAACTGGGGGGAATCGTGAGGCGGGCAGAGCACCCGGCCTATCCGGGAACACCACTGAATGGCGGGCCGCAAATGGTTGAGGTCAGCCGCGATGGACAGCGGGTGTATCTCACCAACTCGCTCTACCGAACCTGGGACGAGCAGTTTTACCCCGACGGAATTCAAGGTTGGATGGCCAAGATCGATGTACCCGAACAAGGCGGAATGCGGCTGGATCCAAAATTCTTCCTGCAGATGGGCAGCATGCGCCCGCACCAGGTCCGGTTGGAGGGCGGCGACGCGTCCTCCGATTCTTACTGTTACTCGTGAGGCAACCCATGACCGACCATGCGACCCTCTCTTGGCTGGCCCTCATCGGATTGGGGGCCTTTCACGGCATCAATCCCGGAATGGGCTGGCTGTTTGCCGTTGCCCTCGGCATGCAGGAAAAGCGGCGGTCGGCGGTCTACCAGGCGCTTCTGCCGCTGGCTTTCGGCCATGCCCTGGCGGTGGTGGCGGCGGTGGCGGTGGCAGTGGCCGTCGGGGCCGTCATGCCAATCGACATCCTTCGATGGGTGCTGGCCGCACTTCTGGTTCTGTTCGGGGTTTCCCGGCTCTTCCGTCACCGCCATCCGCGCTGGGCGGGAATGAAAGTCGGAATGGGGGGCCTGACAATGTGGTCCTTCCTGATGGCAACGGCCCACGGCGCCGGCCTGATGGTGGTGCCGCTGTACCTGGGAATGACCATGGGTGCAGCACACCACGCTCATCACGGCATGGCTGCCTCGACGGCGCCGATGGCCTTTCTGGCCACCGGCGCTCACGCCGCGGGGTACCTCGTGGTGACGGCTGTGCTTGCCGTGCTGGTTTTTGAAAAGCTCGGCGTCGGGCTGTTGCGGCGCGCGTGGTTCAATCTCGACCGGATCTGGGCCATTGCGCTGGTTACGACGGGAGCCTTGACCCTGGTCCTATAGACAGGCGCTGGTAGACGGGTTCGATATGGATGAACCGTCCATCGGTTTTGCCCGCCGCCATGCGGAGGAAGCCGGGTTGGTAGAACGAGTCGAGTGGCCGATGTACGGCGCCAGTATTCTGCATTGTCTGCCGGCCGGAATGGCCGAGAAGCCGTCAGCGGCCACGGGAACCGTCATGCGCGGGACGACGCTGGAGCGGTACGCCCGTCTGGCCGGATTCGCACACGTAGAAGTGCTGCCGATCGAACATTCGATGTTCCGCTTCTACTTACTCCGGCAGGAGCTTTGAAAGAACACCGCAATCATAACAGGAGGATTAACGAATGCACTTCCATCCGCCAGTCATCTTACTGGCGACCGCCATTGCCGCCCCGCTGTGGGCACAGCATGCCGGCGACTTCCAGCCAAACCCCAGACCGGCTCTGTCCGGTAGCGAGAAACGGCTCACGGTTCCGGTGGGAGCGCGACAGCGGACAGCGTTGATGTATACCCCCCGGAACCTGGCGAAAGATCCCGCGATACTACTGGTCCTGCACGGGGTCACCGGTACCGGCAGCCGCATCCGGATGTTCACCGGCTACGACTTCGATCTCACGGCCGATGAGAAGGGATTCGTGGTGGTTTATCCCGACGCGGTTTCGGGACAGTGGAACGACTGCCGGTCTTCCACCCAGCGTCCCGCCCCAGATCGCGATGTGGACGATGCCACGTTCCTTCGTCTGTTGGCCGCGCAGGTTGAGAACGAACTGGGCGGCGCCAGCCTGCCCCGCTTCGTGGTCGGCTATTCGAACGGCGGCCACATGGCTCTCCGTTTGGCCGTTGAACATCCGAGCGATGTTCAGGGCATCGCCGTATTCGGCTCAAATCTGCCTGCCGCCGACAATTGGGACTGCAGGCAAGCGACACAGCCCTTGCCAATACTGTTTTTCAATGGGACGAAAGACCCGGTGAACCCGTACTTGGGAGGGCTGGTAACACCTCCTGTTGGCCCTCCGCTCGGTTCAGTTCGCTCAGCGCGCGCTAGCGCGGAGTATTTCGCGGCGCTGACCGGCGCTTCGCAACCCAATACCGAGCGGCTTCCGGACACTACGGACGACGGCACCTGGCTGGAGCGATTGATGTGGGTCCGCCCCGGCCAGCCGGATGTGTCGCTGCTGACCGTACATGGCGGAGGCCACAGCCTGCCCAACCTTCGATCCAGCTTCCCAGCCATTGTCGGCCCAACCAGTAGGGACGTATCAGGCGCGGAGGTGATCTGGGCATTCTTCGAAAAAAACCTGCCGCAGGCCGCGCCAGGGCCTTCAGCAAGTAAAGCGAGCAAGGGAGGGAACGATGGATCAGACGACAATCAGCAACTTTAAATCTGCCCTGCGGGGCGAACTCATCATTCGTGGCGATTCCGGGTACGAACTCGCTCGCCAGGTCTACAACGGCATGATCGACAAGCGGCCCAGCCTGATTGCGATTTGCGCCGACGTGGCGGACGTCATCACCGCAGTCCGCTTTGGCCGCGAGAATCGCCTGCCGGTGGCCGTTCGGTGCGGTGGGCATAACGCGGCCGGTCTCGGAATCTGCGACGACGGGTTGGTGATCGACCTTTCGCCGATTCGCTACACACGGGTGGATCCGGCGGCGCGAACCGTCAGGGTCGGCGGCGGCTGCAAGTGGGCGGACGTCGATCACGCGACGCATCCATTCGGGCTGGCGGTTCCCAGCGGGGTGATTTCGACGACTGGCGTGGGAGGTCTGACGCTGGGCGGCGGCCTTGGCCACCTCACACGCAAGTGCGGACTGACCATCGACAATCTGATCAGCGCCGACCTCGTGCTCGCGGATGGCAAATGCGTGACAGCCAGCGAATCGGAGAATCAGGATCTGTTCTGGGCCATTCGCGGCGGCGGCGGCAACTTCGGGGTGGTTACGTCGTTCCTCTTCCGGGCTCACTCCGTACATACGAACTACTCAGGGCCAATGTTTTGGGATCTCGAACAAGTTCCTGAAATCATGCAGTGGTACCGCAGTTTTATCGTCAACGCGCCCGAGGACATCAACGGCTTTCTGGCGTTCCTGGTCGTGCCGCCGGGCCCGCCATTTCCAGAGCACCTGCATAACCGGAAGATGTGCGCGATAGTGTGGTGCTGCACCGGAGACCTGGACCGCGCCGAACAGGCCCTGCGACCTGTCCGCAAAGCTTTTCCACCGCAATTGGATCTTGTCGGTCCTATGCCGCACCCGGCCCTGCAGAGCATGTTCGATCCCATTTATCCCCCGGGGCTGCAATGGTATTGGCGGGCGGATTTTGTAAATGAATTGAGCGACCAGGCAATCGAGCAGCATTCGAAGTATGCCGCTCGGATTCCTACCATGCATTCCACCATGCACCTGTATCCGATTAACGGAGCAGCCCACCGGCTTGGCAATAACGACACGGCCTGGAGTTATCGCGATGCCACCTGGGCCCAGGTGATCGTGGGCGTTGACCCCGACCCGGCGAACCGCGACCGCATCACAAGTTGGACCAAGGAGTACTGGGATGCGCTGCATCCCATTCGGCCGGGGGTGCCTACGTCAACTTCATGATGGACGAAGGCGAAGACCGTATCCGCGCGACCTATCGCGAGAACTACCAGCGTCTTGCAGTGATCAAGGCGAAATACGATCCGGAGAATTTCTTTCATGTAAACCAGAACATCAGGCCGGCTCTTGCCGCGGCGGCCGATTGAGCCGCGCGAAGCAACCGGGGGGCGTTGCTGGGACCGGCTACTATTTCCACGCCCCCAGCGCGCGGCGAAGGTCCACCAGTTGCGCGATGTGGTAGGCGTTGTGGTCGGCTACCAGCAGCGCTTCCCGCAGGATGGTCTGGCCGTCGCCGTGCGGGATTTTGGCGTACAGGTCGGTGCGCGGGTTCTTGACCAGCTTCCGCATGGCTTCCAGGTCGGCCTGGAACGCCTTTACGCTTTTCGGCCAGTCCCCCGGCTTGCGCGGGGCATCGGTTTCGGGCCAATAGCCTTCCGGCCATGCCGGCGAAACGTGCCTGGCGTCGCGGCTGAATTCCAGGATGTCCCACTGTGCGAGGCGCAGGTGTTCCAGAAGCTGCCATGCCGTATGTGGCAAGCCCGCGGCCTTCACGCCCCGCAGCTTGGCCGGCCAGGCGGCAATGGCCTTCTCAAATCCGACGTGGGCGCCTCCGTCCCCCAGCAGGTAGAGCAGGTGTTGGCGTAGCGATTGGTCCTTGTCCATTTCAATCCTCCTGTTGCTGTCCGAATCCGGTGCTATCATACGCGATATCGGGATTCCGGGGGAGATCACCACGTACAGGCAAACAACACTCCGCTGCTCCCATCGCACGCCAGAAGGGAGATTTCAGTGATACGCTGCGCCGCCGTTCTGATCGTTCTCGCGGCCGGGACTATCGCCGGCGCGCCGGCCGATTCGGTAAATCCCATGATCGGCACGGCGGGGGACGGCCAGACGTTTCCGGCAACCGGTGTGCCGTTCGGCATGACCCAGTGGACGCCGCAGACGCGGGACGGCGAGACCAAGTGCGTGGCGCCGTATTACGAGAAGAATGCGCGCATCCAGGGTTTCCGCGGCAGCCATTTTATGAGCGGGTCGTGTACCGCGGATTACGGCAGCGTCACGATCATGCCGTTGACGGGCGCGCTAAAGACCGCCGCGGCGGATCGCGCTTCCAGTTTCCAGCGCTCCAGGGAGAAGATGACGCCGTATCGCTACGACGTTACGCTGGACGACTACGGCATCCAGGTCTCGATGGCCGCCACCTCGCGGGCCGCTGTTCTCCAATTCCGCTATCCGGCGGCCGCCAACGCCTGGATTCTGGTGCAGGCGAACTCCCGCCCCGGCGAAGGGCAGATCCGGATCGACGCAGCGCGGCGCGAGATATCGGGCTTCAATCCGGTGCATCGTCTGTATGCCGGCAATGGGAAGCCGGCCGGGTTCAGCGGTTATTTCGTCGCCCGGTTCGATCACGCTTTCCGCACGGTGGGCGTGTGGAGCGGAAAAGAGCGGCACGACGGCGCCGTGGTGCAAGACGGAGTTCAGGGCGCGCCCGGCGCTTTTGTCGGCTTCGCAACCCGGGACGGCGACGTGGTCCGCGTGAAGGTCGGGACGTCTTTCACCAGCATCGAGGAAGCCCGGCGCAATCTGGACGAGGAGATTCCCGGGTGGGACCTCGACCGCGTCGCGGCCGCATCCCAAAAGGCCTGGAACGAGGCGCTTTCCCGCCTGGACATCCCCGGCGCATCGGAAAGCCGCCGCCGCGTGTTCTATACGGCTCTTTACCACGCGCTGCTGCTGCCCCGCACGTTTAGCGATTCGAGCGGAACCTACCCCGGCTTTGCCGGATCGGGCCGCACGGAGGTGGCGCGCGGCTTCATTTACTATGACGATTTCTCTTTGTGGGACACGTTCCGCGCGCTGCACCCACTGCTCACCATCATCGAACCGGACCGCACGCGCGATATGGTGCGGTCGCTCATCGCCAAAGGCCGGCAAGGCGGATGGCTGCCTATTTTTCCCGCGTGGAACAGTTACACCCAGGAGATGATTGGCGACCATGCCGTGGCGATGATCACGGATGCTTACCTGAAAGGGATTCGCGGGTTTGACGCCGAGGAGGCGTACCGGCTGATGCGCCGCAATGCAACCGAGACGCCCGCGTCGACGGAGCAGTACGTGGACGGCCGCGGCCGCCGCGCCCTGCCGAGTTATCTGAAGTACGGTTACATTCCACTGGAAGATCCGGTGCTGGAGGCATTCCACAGAGGGGAACAGGTTTCGCGCACGCTGGAGTACGCTTATGACGACTTCGCGCTGTCGAGAATGGCGGAGGCGCTGGGCAAGTCGGATGATGCAAAGATGTTTCGCGCGCGCGCCGGCAACTACCGCAACGTAATCGACCGCTCCACCGGTTTCGCGCGCGGCCGCCACCAGGATGGCTCGTGGGCCACGCCGTTCGATCCCGCGCGCCAGTATCCTTACATCACCGAGGGCTTGCCGTTCCAGTACACGTTTTTCGTCCCGCAGGATGTCGAGGGTCTCATTCAGCTCGAGGGCGGCCGCGGCGCCTTCATCGAAAAACTCGACCGCCTGTTCGACGGGAAGCTTTACAACCACGGCAACGAGCCGAGCCACCACATCGCGTATCTTTACGATTACGCGGGGGCGCCGTGGAAAACGCAGCAGCGGGTGCGCCAGGTGATGGAAGAACAATACCTCGATCGCGCCGCCGGCATCGCGGGAAACGACGATTGCGGGCAGATGTCGGCCTGGTATGTGATGAGCGCCCTGGGCTTCTATTCGGTAGCCCCGGGAACCCCGGATTATGAAATCGGTACGCCGCTGTTCGATGAAGCGGTGATTCACTTGCCCGCCGGCCGTTCGTTTACCATTCGCGCGCGCGGCGCCGCCAGCGGCCGGCCCTACATCCAATCGGCCACGCTAAACGGGAAGCCCATACGGAGAACGTGGATTTCACACGAAGAGATCGTCCAGGGTGGCGAGCTGGTTTTCACGATGGGCGCGCAGCCCAACCGCAATTGGGGGAGCCGCCCGGAGGAGGCCCCGCCCTCGCTGACGCCGGCAAAATAAGCCGCCAGGCCCTTGCCCGTCGCCGTTCGCCGCGGAATTTTTGCCGACTGTGAAGCGTTGAATCAGGCTGGAAAATCAATATCTCCCCCGGCGATTTCAAATTGACCTTTGCCTTGAAGCCCCAAGCTCTGGAGGCGGTGGGCGCGCGCCTGACGCTGAGCGCCGGATAGCTTATCACCGAATTTCGCGAAGTAGTCGGCGCCCTCGTTGGCCTCCAGTTCCTTTCCTGTCCGGATCAACTCCTCGCACAGCGAATCCGCCTGCTCTCGGCGGCCGAGTTTCCGGAGCGCCAGGGCCTGGTAATAGAGGGCTTCCGGCATTTCGGGGGCGGAAGCCGCAGCGGCTCGCTCAAACGCTTGACGGGCGCCGGCGGAATCTTCCAGGGCTTCCCGCGCCAGACCGGTGTAATATTCGATTTCGGCACGGCGCGGGTCGCGGTAAGGCTCCGCGATTTCGAGGTTCGGGGGAGCGGTGCGGGCGGCCTGAAAATCGCGCAGCGCCTGGCCGGGCTGCCCTTGCTTCAGGAACCGCTCACCCCGCCGCAAGTGCAACTCGACCCAAACGTCGCGGATCTCCCCGCCTCCTTCCGCGGCATGGAAATGGCGCGAGGTCAGGATGGCGAGGGCGTCGTCGTGGCGTCCCTGCAGGACCTGAAGCCGCACCTGGCGGGCAACCAGGTCGTCGCGGCGGAGCACCAGTGCCTGGTTGTCTTCGAGCCGTTGAAGCCGCTTCGCAGCGGGAAGATTCGCGGCTTCCGAAACCAGGTCGAGCTCATACAGGAAGCGCGGATTGTCGGGTTGGAGCGCAGAGGCTGCTTCCAAAGCGGCGAGGGCTTTGTCAAGATCATGCTCAACGCGGAAGTAAGCCAGGCCCAGGTTGCGATGAACCATGGCGAACGAATCGTCCAACTGACGGGCCCGCTCCCACGCACGGACTGCTTCTTGCGGCTGCAGGTCGTAGAGCAGGTTGCCGAGATAGTACGGCGCGCGAGCATCCTCGGGATTCGCCTCTGCCGCGCGGCGCAACACGCCGATGGATTCCAGGCGGAACGGGAAGCAGAAATCGGCGGGAGCCTGGCTGGCCAGGCGGCGGTAGTACGAAACCTCGTCGTGCTTGCCGAGCCGGGCTGAATAATGCGCCAGATAGTACCAGACCATGGGATGAACCCGGGTGCTGTCGCCGATTTGGTATACGAGTCGCAGGAGCAGATTGACGGCGTCGTCCCACAGGCCGGCGGCGCCGTAATCCAATGCCGTTTCGAGGTACGACTGCGTTTCGCCGCGCATCCGAAGCGCGAGGGCCCGCAGGGTTTGTTCCGCTTCGGCTGGTTCCTCCGACGCAAGTTGGGCGAGGTAAAGCTCATTGGCGGCGCGAAAATCGAGGGGGTCCATTGAGAGAACTTCGCGCGCGGCCCGCGCCGCTTTGCGGGGATCGCCGTGCAGGCGCAGGAGCGCCGCACGAAGGTCCCGCGCGGCCAGGTTCAAGCCCCCGGCGTGGAGGGAAGCTTCGACGAATTCCAGCGCCGTTGCGAGCTGGCGTTTGCGAGTAGCCAGCCGGGCCAGCGCGTAACAGGACGCGGCTCGCCAGGATGCGCTCAACGCCGCCTGGGCATAGGCGTCAAAGGCGGAGTCGTCCCTGCCCTGCCCTTCCAGCGAGACGCCCCGATAGTAAAATGCCTCGCCGTTTCGTGGGCTTGTGTAGTTGTGGGTCAGCCGCCGCAAAGCGGTGGACAGGTGCTCTTCCGCCTCCCGGAACAGGCCCCGTTTGCATAGCCGGATTCCCACTTCGGTATTGACGCGGGTGTCCCCCGGATCGCGCCGCAACGCCTCCTCGAAGTACGCATCCGGCGCCACCATCGGATTGTGAAACTGTTCGAGGCGAAGGCCGGTGAGGTAGAGCTCTTCCGTCGTCTCGATGTCCCGCGGCGCGAGCGGCGCCTGGATGGGCTCCGGCACGGGCGATTCGGCGAGTCTTACGGGCGTGTACCCGATCAGTTCACTGCCCTCGGAGTCGAGCAGCACGGCCTTGAGGCTCTGGGGGTCGATTCCGGCCGGCAACGGAATCTCCTTCGAGTAGGGGTTGCCCGGGCCGATGTCGATCGTCTCGCGAACCAGAACCTGCCCGCCGGCCTCGAGCGCCGCGCGGGCGCCGGAGTGTTCGGCGGTGGTGTTGAAAGCAAGACTGGCGACGCCGTCGAGGTTGACGTCCAGGTTGACGGCCGCCCGGAGATTTGCGTTCTTGATGCCTCCAATCTGACGCAAAGGGTACCAGCATTGCTTCCAGACCTTGCGCTCGTAGGGTTGAATCCAACTGTAGTCCGGCAGGTTGTCAGAGTACGCACCGGCCAGCATCTCGATGTACGGGCCATCCGTCTCGGTGAGGATCCGGTACCACAGGTCCGCCTCGGGGCCGGTGCCCCATTCCCAGAACTTCTTGCCCCGCACGACGCGATGGTCGGCAACATGGACGACGCCCGCCTGACGGCCGTGGTCGTAGCCGCCGAAGAAGTCCTCGTCAGATTCCCAACAGAACCAGGAGATAGGCGCGGGGTGATTCTTCCACCAACTGACGTCCACGCCCCGAGAGTAGTCCACGCCGTCAAACACGCTGTGCGACACCGGCCACCGCGAAAACTCGGTCTTTCCGTGAGAGACGGCAAGCTGCGTCCGGGGAGGAAAGATCACCTGGTAGTCCTCGCCGGCGTGCACCGCGGAGTTTGCCAAAAACAGGAACGAATGGGCGAATGGCGTGGCGTTGAACAGGCTGATGGCGGCCTCGATGTAGGAGCAGTCCGGGTAGAGCGTCAGGCCGATGCCCCATCTCATGCGGTGGCGGAGCTCGATTTCTCCGATCCAAATCGTCTTGCCGCCGTCAGGATGGTCCTCGACGGTGTAATCCACCGGCATGAACGTGGTGGCGCGGTGGTGGTGCGGGACGTTCCACTCCACGCCGCCGGAAATCCACGCGCCCAGCATGCCGATGAGCGCCGGTTTGATCACATGCTGGTGGTAGAAAAAGTCGTAACCATTCGTCTTGTCGACAGCCGAGAAGATGCGCCCGCCGATTTCGGGGAGCACGCACACCTTGATGAACTGGTTCTCGAGATAGACAGCCCGATACGTCCGGTCTTCGCGGATATCCGTGAGGTCGTCCAGAAGCGGATAAGGATAGACAGCCCGCTCTGCGCCCTGATAGGCGCTGCCGCTGTAAAAGATGGGGGCGTCGTCGGGCTCTCCGACGCAATAGGTGGGGATCGTCAGGGGCTCCTCCCACGCACGGACGGCCGGCTCTCCCCAAGGTGTGGATTTCATTACTTGGCCGGTTCCGGTCGCGACAGGGCTTCCTGGTCCCCCGGCATGGTTCACGGAAAGACCTCCTTCCAGCACTGAAGCGGTCGGGTTTCATTCGGTGAATACGACCGCGGTTACATGTTGAAGAATTTTTCCAATTTTTCGATTTCCCGTTCGGCTCTGTCCAGGTTTTGACGGGCGACATTCGCGTTCTGGCTTTTCAGTGCCGCTTCGGCGTTGTCCATAAACAGTTCCATCCGCTGCTTGGACGCCGCCATGTCGCCGCGCAAGCCCAATCCCATGCCCGCCTGCTGCTTTTGCAGGCGGTCGAGTGAGCGGTTCACCACGCCGACGCGGGTGGCGAGCATCATCATGCGGTCCTGCAACTGATTCAGTTCCTCGGCATTCGCCGCGTTGGCCGCGGCCTGAGGGGCAGCGGTTTCCTTAGGAGGCGCAACCGCCGGAGGCGGCGAAGCCGGCGAGGTGTTTGCGGACGAGGCATTTGCGGACGAGGCGTTCCCGGATGGGGGCGCCGCGGGCCGCGAGGTGTTGGGCCTCGAATAGTCGCCGTTCTTGACCGCGGGGCGCGACTGCCGGGTTGCCGGAACCGCCTGGCGTGTCAAGGCCGCCGGCACCTGGGCTTCGGATGCCGCCCCTCCCGCTGCGGGCAACTGCAGGGATTCAGGCGGCGGGATCGCAGTCTGGGAGCCAGGCAGCGCGGTTTCGCCGGTTGGGACCTGCGGGGAAGTCGGGGTCTGCCCGCTTCCGGGCGGCGTGCTCTGCGGTTGCTCGACCTGTTGCACTTCGCCCGTTTGCGCCCTGGTGCCCATCCACCGGGGCACCTGGATGGCTGCGAAGACCAGCACCGCGATGGTGATAAGGGAGCCGGCGGCAATATAGAAAATCCGGCTGCCCGCCATCCGGGGCGCCGGCGCGGGCGCCGGTGCGGCGAAATTTGCTTGTACCGGAGGAGGCGGCGCTGGCGCCTGGACGGGTCCACTGGAGAGCGGCGGAGCCGCCACCGGCGTAGGAGCGGCCGCGGCTACTCCGGCGTCCGCACCCAAGATCCGCGCCACTTCCGCCAATGCATTTTTCATGGCAGCGGCCTTCTGGAAGCGTTGCTCCGGGTCCTTGTTGATGGCCAGCAGAATCACGTCGCTGAGCGGTTTGGGGATGCTGGGATCCACTTCGACCGGCGGCACGGCAGCCTGTTGCAGGTGCGCCGCCATGATCGAGTACTCGCTGTCGCCGACGAAGGGACGCTTGCCCGTCACCAGCTCGTAAAGGCAGATGCCCAGCGAGTAAATATCCGAGCGGCCATCGATATTGGGGTCGCCCCGGATCTGCTCGGGCGACATGTAGAACAACGACCCCAGCGTGCGGCCGGTCTGGGTAAGTTTCCGGTCTTGCGACAGGCGCGCGATGCCAAAGTCCATCAACTTCACGGTGCCGTCGCGGGTGAGCATCATGTTCGAAGGCTTCAGATCGCGATGCACCACCCCGCGCTCGTGCGCGTAGCCCAGCGCGTCGAGAACCTGGATGCAATCCCGAAGGGCGTCCCCAACCGGAAGCGGACCATCGTGCAGCAGGCCCTCGAGGGGCGTCCCTTCCACGTATTCCATCACCATGATGAGGCGGCCCTCGAATTGGAAGGCGGTGTGGAGCTTGGTGATGTTGGGATGGTCCATGGCAGCCTGGACCTTGATCTCGCGCAGGAATCGGTCGGCCAACTCGGAGTCGGCCTGCAGGTCCGGCAAGAGCACCTTCACCGCTTCATCCGTTCCGAAAAGCGATTCCGGACTTTGAAGACCTTCCCCATTCCTCCGGCGCCGATTTCTTCCAGAATCTCGTAGTCGCCAATATAGGAACCAGGTTCCATGGAATGCCTCCGTATCAGGAAAGCGGCCACCTGCCTGCGCTTCGCGGGGCGACCCGCGCCGCAACCGCACCGGGCAGCGCGAAGCCCGTGAGCAAGACGGCCGGTTTCCAAACCCTCAGTCGTTCTTCACGATGTCGCCGACCTTGGCTGCGCCCGACCCGGAGAACGTCCCGACCGAGGAAGATTCGTCCACTTCGGTGATGGTCACTTCGCCGACCTTGGTGGTCATGCGCCGGATCACCTTGCCGGTGGCCGGATCGCGGATCTCGCGGCCGGCGCGCTCCACCGACAGCTTGTCGCCCACTTGAAGCATGGATTTCGAGCCGATGTTCAGGATCAGCGTATTGCCGCTGACATCGGCGACCAGTCCGTCGATGGAGACGGCTGTCTGCGGAAGGGAGGATGCACTCGCATCCAGTTTTTCGGCCAACTGTTGCACGGCCTTGTTGGTCGCCTCTCCGAGAATGGTCTGCCCGAAATTCGAGCTCGACATATCCACACCGCCGCCGCCGCCCGATCCGCCGCCGCCGCCGGCGCCGCCCACCAGCAGGCCGGAGCGATCCGACTGGCCGGTGCCTTCAGCCACCGCCAGAATCTCGCCGGTTTCGGTATTGATCAACCGGGCATTGATTCCCACCACGGCCTTGGCCTCTTTTTTGCCGAGTTTGCCGAGACCCCATTTGTTGCCGAAACCGCCAAATGCGCCCCCGCCGACCCCCACGCTCTTATCGTCGCGGCCGAACTGCGTGACGCTGCCGGTGATAATGGCGTCCACGCCCAGAAGCTTGCCCAGTTTCGCGGCGGTGGCGTTATTGGCCCGGTCGCTGTTGGAGAAATTCTGCTCCTGGAGCACCTTGTCAAGCTGCTTGCGCTCGATTACCGAGTACTTGCCGTCCTTCACCAACTGGGTGACAAGCATGTCGGCGATGCCCTTGCCGACGTCTACGTTGGTGCCAAAGTACGACGTGCTGAAACTCGAAACCGTGCCGTAATCGAAGTCGATAACGGCCACGCGCTTCTTGCGTTCCTGCGCCGAGGTCAATGCGGTAACTACCAGCAGCGCCGAAACGATGAAAGCGATACGCCTCATGAGATCCTCCGTACTTCGATTGTTTCGTGTGTTTCCAGTTTGGGCCGCACCAGGAGAGGCCGGCCCGGCTCTTTCACCTTTACACCTTGCCTTATTGTAATCTCCAAAGACGGGCTTGTGGTTACTTGATTTTAGGCGAAGCCCGCACTCCGGCGACCGAAAGGAGTCAACCCGTTGAACTGCCCCAATTGCGGCGCCCCCATGCGTCTTGAAGAGAATCGTGATTGTCTGATCTGTGATTTCTGCGGGAGCTTGCATTTTCCCGACCCAAACGAAGATGGCGTTCGGGTACTGGGGGTAACTGCCGCTGAGCAGTGCCCCGTGTGCGCGGTGCCGCTGGTCTCGGCCTCCGTCGCCGGGGTACGGATGTCGTATTGCGAAAAATGCCGCGGCATGCTGTTCGAAATGGGCAACTTTGTCGGAGTTGTGGAGGAGCTGCGCGCGCGCGGCGATCGGTCACCCGCCCCGCCCCATCCCATCGAGCCCAGGGAGCTGGACCGGCGGCTCACCTGTCCCCGGTGCCAACAGCCGATGGACACACATCCCTATGGCGGCCCGGGCAATATCGTCATTGATAGCTGCTCCGCCTGCGAGCTCGACTGGCTGGATTACGGCGAGCTGCGGCGGGTGGCCTCGGCGCCCGAAGGATTTCATCCCCCGGAAGAGACTTGGGACGAAGAGTAGCGCAGCGTCCGGTTCACTTTCACGCGCCGAACAGCAGTTGATGAACGACCGTCACAGGAAAGGCCACCACCACCGCCCGTCAGTTTCACGCTGCGAATCCGCTGACGGGGAACCCGCAAGGACGGTTGCGCGCACCGGCCGGCAGTGAGATAGTTTGGTACACGATGAAGGTTTTTGGCTTCTGTATCATTACGTTCGCCGTACTCGCAATCGGTTTGAGCGCCGCCGACTCCGGGTGGATTCCTCTCTTCGATGGCAAATCGCTCGACGGTTGGCACGTTTCCGCCAGGCCCGCGGATCGCGATAAGGAGTTCTGGAAGGTCCAGGATGGCGCTATTACCTGCGACTCTCGCGGGCGGAAGCAACACGACTATGTCTGGCTGATTCAAGAGAATGAGTACGAAAACTTCGAGCTGAAACTGAAGGTACGTGGTTTCCGGGATTCCGCCGGCAACAGCGGTGTGCAGGTGCGCAGCCGGTACGACGACAATGCTTTCTGGCTCGACGGTCCGCAGGTTGACATCAACCCGCCCGCCTCATTCCGCACCGGGCTCATCTATGACGAGACTCGGGGGGCCAAGCGCTGGGTTTATCCATCGCTGCCCGATTGGAATATCGACCCGTCACAAGGCCCGAAGGAGTGGAAGTGGAAGTTCTCCGACGAAGGCGACGGCTGGAACGATGTGCTCATCGTCTGCCGCGGCACCAGGATCGGCACGACGGTGAACGGCATTTCCATCGCCGACTTCGACGGCAATGGAATCCTCAACGACGAAGCGCACCGGGCGCGCAACGTCGGCATGAAAGGGCACATCGCCCTGCAACTGCACACCGGCGACGAGCTGCTGGTCCAATACAAAGAAATCTACGTCAGGCCGATCGAATAGCCTCGCTCCGGCGCCTCACAGGCTGGCGAGAAAGGGCTTCAGCACCTCGAGCACCTGCGGCTTTGCCTCTCGCCGGACGTTGTGGCCGGCGCCTTCGAAGTGGACGATCTTGCCGTTCTTCAACAATCCCGCCACCCGTTGGTTTTCCGCCCTGAGTTCTCCCTGCGCGCCGGCTTTCAAGATCAGCGTGGGGGCCGTGATCCTGGGAAACAGGTCGCTCATCGGGGGACGGTTTCCGATGCTCCCCAAGGCCGTGTTGGGGTGATGGTGCCGCTTCGAGGGAGCCCAAATGGCGCATTCCGTCGCGCCCCACGTAGGGGAGTTCTTCATGCAGTCCGCCACCAGTTGCTCTTCGGTCATGTTGTTGCGCGCCAGCACGGCGGCGCGCCGCTGTTCCGGTGTCGCCGCCGGCGCCCGTCCTGGAGCGCCCGCGCGCCGGGGAGCCAGACCGGGATCCTCAAGCACGACACCGCGGGGAACATCCGGGTACTTTGCAGCGAACCAGGCCACCGAGGCACTGCCCATCGAATGGCCCATCAGTATGGGTTTGACAAGCTTCAGCTCGCGGATCAGACCGGCAAGGTCTTCCACCTGGACATCGGCCGGATCAGATGCCGTTGGAGGATCCGTCAAGCCGTGACCGCGGGCGTCGAACATGATGATGTCGAAGTCCGCTTCCAGTTCCTTGGCCAGGCTCGTCCAGCACAGCCCGTCATCGGAGGAGCCGTGCGCCAGGACGAGAACGGGCTTGTCTCCGCCGGTCCTCCAATAATGGATGCGGATTCCGTTAGCCATGACGTAGCCATCGGTCCAGCCCGCGGGCGGAGGTGGGGCGGCGACGAGGGCCGAACACGCCAGTAAAGAGAGAAGAGCCGCTGCGAATGCACACTTTCGATAAAACATATTTTCCTTCCATACCTCTTCCGAGGATTCGATCCACGGATGCGTATGGCCAAGGATCTTACCACAAGTCCACGCGGGTGCCGCGGCGGAAGTGCGCCGCGGTCGATGGTGCCGGTTCCGCCCATGCCGCGTAGACTCGCCTTAGCGCCGGCGGCGTTGTCAGCCGACGGTTACATCGGCGTCCGCCAGTCCCTGCCGGATGGCCTCCAGGTTCTTCAGCGGCGCGCCGTCGTAATGCCCCAACGACAGGCCGTCGGCGCCACACTGCGAAGAGATCACCACGCCCTGGCGAATCAGCTCAGGGGTGGCCTTGGGGCGGATGCCGATAGCCGACAGGAACTTCATCTCGTCCCCCACCGCCGAACGAATGCTCAGCAGGAACCGCCGCTTGTGTTCGAGCTGCGCGGCCGAGCCCGATTGCTCGGAGTAGTCGCTCGATCGAATGGAGCCGAGATACGGTTTGAGCGCGGCGAAATCGATGCCGCTCAGCTCGCAGTCCCGCGAAATAAACGCGTTCAGCCGCAGGTCGATCTTGGGGTTGATCTGGTGGATGGCGGCGTGCACGTCGGCGAACAGGCGGGTCAGCGACGCGCAGCGGAATTTCATCCAATCGAAGATTTCCGGATGTTCCAGCAGCACCGCCACCGGCGAAGTGTTCGAGGCGCGCAGCAGCGCCAGCCGGTGTCCTTGTTCGGGTCCGGGGTGGTCGAACATGTCGGCCAGCGGCAGCATCGCCCGCCGCACGGCGCGCAGGTCGAGCCCGTCCGCCTTTGCGGCGCTCTCGCAACTCGGGCAAAAGCAGCCGCCGAGCGAAGTGGCCATCACTTTTTCGGCGGGTGTGGGCGAGCCGGCATCGCCCCAAGTCTCGAAGCCGAAAGTGTTCGGCGCGTGCTGCTCCTCCCCCAGGCCGACCGAGACGCGCAGCCGCCCGGCGGCAAACGGCACCAGGCAGGTCTGCACGAAGTCGAGATCGTAGTTCTTCACCAGGTCGGTGAACAGCGCGATCAGATATTGCCGGGCATCCGGGTTGTTCACGCAGATCAGTTGGGCCAGCGGGTTTCCGTAAATATCGCGCTGGACGACGGACTGGAATTCGCCGCGCGCCCGCTCCAGGTCGAGCACCGTGTGAGAGATCTCCGCGCCGGTCTTCCAGCCCCCTTTGCGCGCCACCGTCACCAGCCGCTCCAACCAGTCGGTGCCCTTCAGCTCTGGGCGATCGCTGGTGCGCGGCTTGATCTTGGTGTCGCGATAAAGCTCGAGGTGGGGCTGCCAGTAAACGCGGCTGTCTTCGGGGAAGTAGGTTTTTCGCTTGGGGTTGTGGGGGTAGTAAAAGTCGGTCAGAGGCCGCTTTTCCCAATGCATCAGGGCAACCAGGTAAGTACTGTTGGCGCCGGTGGTTGCGCGCAATGTTTCAAGTGGTGGTTCAATCCCTTCGTCCAGCAGGTCCCAAGCGTAAAGGCTGGCCGCGATTTCCGAGAAGCGCTTCAGCGCCCGCTGGCTGCTGGCCGGCAGGGGCGTGGCGGTTTGGGCCGCGAGCCTGCCCCAAGGCAATGTGAGAAGACCAGTGAACATTCGTCTGCTTAGCATGTGTTTTCCCTCGATGTCAGCGTATTCCCCTCCCAAACGTGCCAGCTTACCACTCCGAACAGGATTCTTCGGAGGGCGGGTGAAATCCGATGCGGCTCGGCCAGCGCCTGGTTCACGAAGCAGCGGGTTCGGCGGTTCTCGACAATCGGGATTTGGCCGGGTGATTTTCCGCCGAGAATTTCGAGCGCGGCGTTCGCCGCCCACTCGCCTTGCTCGCGCGCTATCTTGGTGAGCCCGAACACGGCGTAGGGCATCATGAAATCGTCGCAGGTGACCACGGGAACGCGGATGTGCTCTCTGACCCACTCGATCGCAGCCGGCTTGTCCCACCCCTTGATGGCGCCGTTGGTCGGAAGGTAGACCACGTCGGCGTCGCGCTGGCCCCGGAGAAACTCCTGCTTCCAGGCGGCAAAGTCCGGCACCATCGCGTAATGCGGTTCGAAGCCGAGCGCCCGGTAGCGCGCGTCCAACAGTTCCCGGTTGGCGCGCTCCGAGACGGAATCCTCGGAGAGCACCAGCAGACGCCGCGCGCCGGGATAGGCAGCACGCACCGCGCGTAGGGTGGCTTCGATGGGAACCACTTCCAGCATGCCGGTTACATATTGCCGCGGCAGCCGATATTTGTCGGCCGACCAATTCACGCCGCAAAAGACAACCGGCATGGGGCCGTCGCGGAAGTAGGGCGCCACCACGTATTTCACGGCGTCGTCGTCGGAGGCGATCAGCAGGTCGGGGCGGAAGGCGCGAATGGCGGCTGTCATCTCCTTCGCTTTTTGTGGCGAGGGTCGGCCGGCTGGCGCTTGGCGTCCAGAAAGCCAACTTGCAGCGTGACGCCTCGCCGGCCCAGAATCTCGCGGATCGCCGCCATGGCTTCATCGCTCGAGGGGTAGCCCTGATGGTAGGAATTGAGATAGAAGACCCGCGGCGCCTCGGCCGCTTTGGCCGGCGGCGGCGCCACCACCAGGTTCAAAAGCAACACCCCCGCCAAGCCGACCACGGCGACAATCGACTCCATCACCGTCCAGACCTGAAACGTCTGCTTGACGCTGACGTTGTAGTATTCCTTGAACATCCAGAAGCCGATGTCGTTGAAGTGGGAAAACATCAGGCTGCCGGCGGTGGTGGCGATCACCAGCAACTCCGGAGCGACGCCGGCTCCGGGCACCAGCGGGCAGCACGATTCCGGCGGCGGTGATGGCCGCCACGGTGGCCGAGCCCAGCGCCAGGCGCATCAGCGCCGCCGTCGACCAGGCCAGCAACAACGGCGACAGGTGCGATTGGGTGGCCAGCGTCTTGATGGCTTCGCCCGTCCCGCAATCCAGCAACACCTGCTTGAAGGCGCCGCCCGAGGCGATGATCAGGATGACCATCGAGACGCTGGCGGCCCCCGCGGCCACGCTCTTCATCAGGCCTTCCATGTGGCGGCCGCGCCGCAGCCCGAGCGTGTAAAGCCCCACCATGCACGGCCGCCAGCAGCGCCACGTTCGGGTCGCTCAGGAACTTCGCCGCCGCGGCGAACGAACGCCGCCTTGGCGGCGCCGTCATCTCCACCACCGCCCCGGCCAGCATCAGCAGCACCGGGATGAGCGTGGTGAACAGGCTTACCCCCAGGCCGGGCAAGCTGCTTCCGGCGAGAACTCCCGCTGCTTGTAGAACTCCGGCGGCGGCGTGTTGCGCAGATTGCGGAAGAACCTTGCCAGCACGGGGCCGGCCAGCATCGTAGCGGGGATCGGCCAGCACCAGGCCGTAGAGCAGTGTGCGGTTGATGTCGGCGTGGTACATGACGGCGATCGAAGTGGGCGCCGGGTGCGGCGGCAGGTAGCCGTGGGTCACCGACAGCGCCGACGAAAGCGGGATGCCCAGGTACATCAGCGGCAGTCCGGTGGTTTCGGCGAGCGTGTAGATCAGCGGAATCAGCACCAGGAAGCTGGCGTTGTAAATCATCGGCAGGCCGACGATGAAGCCGGTCAGCAGCACCGAGATCTGGATGCGCCGCTGGCCCAGCATGTTGGTGAGCGCGTAGCTGATGGTGTGCGCGGCGCCGCTCTCTTCGATCAATTTCCCAAGCACGGCGCCGAAAACCAGGATCAACACCAGGCTGCCCATGGTGTCGCCGATGCCTTTGAGAATGGAGCCGAGAGCGGCCTTCGGCGCCCATGCCGTTAGCGACGCCAACCAGGAATGAAGCGAACAGCAGCGCCAGAAAGGCGTTCAGCTTGAGCTGGACAATCAGCACGAGCAGCAGGACGACCGAAGCGCCAAGAATGACGAGAGGCATACGAATTAGCCTTGTATCATTTCGCGCGGCAAGAGTCCAGGTTTTTCGAAAAACAGCGCGCTTTCGATGGCCCGGCGGTTCTCATTAAGATAAAGAGGGAAGTTCGATGAATCCAACCACCATTGAAGCCATAACGCGGCTGGCGATACAACTGGAAACGCAGGCAGAGGCGCTGGTGATCGATGCCGACACCCACGTGACCGATCCCGCCAGCCTGGCAGGCACGACGCGCGAGCGTTTCGAAACCACCCAGAACTATTACCACGGCCGCCCGATCTCGGCCGAAGATCTCGTCCGCGAATTGGATATGGCCGAGGTGGACATGGCGCTCATCTGGCAAAATCCCGCGGCCACCCCCTACATCGGCGACCCGGAATCGAACACGCAGGCGCTGTGGGCCGCGAACCGTTACGTCAAACAATCCGCCGAACGCTATCCCGATCGCCTGATCCCCGCCGGCTGGGTGGATCCGCGGGCCTGCGGCGGCGACAACGCCCTGGCGATGGTCCGTTCGCTGATTGTCGATTACGGTTTTTTTGTGGTCAAGATGAATCCGGCTCAAAACCAGTACCCGATCGACAGCCCGGAGGTTCTCGCGCTGGTGGACGCCATTGTGGAGTTGGGCGCGGTGCCTGCGTTTCACTTCGGCGCCGACACCGAGTTCACCCCCGCCGAGGGCCTGCGCCAGGTTGCCGCGCGGCATCCCGGCCATCCGCTGCTGGCGGTCCACATGGGCGGCGGCGGCGCGGGCTACGTGGCCGCCGAATCGCTGTACGCCGCGGCGCGCCGACTGGGCCTGGAGTGTCCCGACATCCACTACGTTCTCAGCGCCAAGCGGGAAACGCACATCGAAAGCGACC
Source organism: Bryobacterales bacterium (assembly GCA_963810595.1). Classification (GTDB taxonomy): domain Bacteria; phylum Acidobacteriota; class Terriglobia; order Bryobacterales; family Bryobacteraceae; genus CAWEOG01. The sequence continues at coordinate 44,116 of CAWEOG010000015.1, forward strand.
TGGTAACCTACCAGATGGCCGGCGAGCCTTTCTGCCACCACTTGTTCTGCGCCAGCGACGCTCCCTACGGGCGCATCGCCTGGAACTTCGGCGGGTTTCGGGCCATGTTCCGGAGCCTCGCCGACGGCGCCCGGCATACCGATCCACGGATGCAGGAACATCCCGGCCTGTTTCCGCCGGAAGCGGTTCAAAACTATCTGGGCGGCAACTTCGCCCGCTTCGCCGCCGCCGGCTGCCGGCGCTTGCTGGCGACCCATCAACCGTAGGCCGCTGCCCGCCGCGACGGAAGACCTTTCAGGGCGGCAACTGACGGCGTGTAAAATAAACTCATATCTCACTGGGATTCAGGCAAATTCAGTTCACGATTCCGCAGGTGGGATGGTGCGCCGAAACGGCGCCGGAGGAGCACGACCATGCGGCAGCCGGCCTTCGATCCCGGCCTCACCCTCAATTACGGGGCGCCCCTGCGGCGCGCCATCAACAAAGACGGCTCTTTCAACGTGCGGCGCAGCGGCGCCAGTTTGCGTGCCTTTCACCCCTGGCTGCGCGCGGTCCGGATGTCGCGGTCGGGCTTCGCGGCGCTGGTGCTGGGTTCCTTTCTGGCCGTGAACGTCTGTTTCGCCTGCGCCTACTTCCTGCTGGGACCCGGCGAGATTCTGGGCTCCGCCGCGCCGACCGAATGGGGCCGGTTCCTGAACGACCTTTTCTTCAGCGCCCACACGCTCACCACCGTTGGCTACGGCTCGTTGTCGCCGCACGGCGTTGGGGCCAACCTGCTGGCCGCCGCCGAGGCGCTGGTGGGACTGATGGCCTTTGCTCTCGGCACCGGGATCATGCTGGCGAGAGTTTCCCGCCCTTCGGCGCGGATCACATTCAGCACCAACGCCATCGTGGCGCCCTATCAAGGCGGAACGGCGGTGATGTTCCGCATCGCCAACGAGCGGCACAATACCCTGATGGAGCTGAGAGCCAGCGTCCTGCTGGCAACCGTAGTGGCCTCCAACGGGGAAATGAAGCGCAGCTACCATCCGCTCGAGCTGGAGCGGGAACGCATCCTGTTCTTCCCGCTGACGTGGACCGTCGTTCATCCTATCGGCGAAGACAGCCCGCTTTATGGAAAGACGGCCCGGGAGCTGGAAGACCTGCAAGCCGAGCTCTTCATTCTGGTGATGGGCTTTGACGACACCTTTGCCCAGACCGTCCACGTCCGCTATTCTTACCGCTTCGACGAAATTGCCTGGGGCCGCCGCTTCAGCCCCGCCTTCCACGTCGACGAGGACGGCAATCTGGTGCTGGATCTGGACAAGGTGGGCGAACTGGTTCCGGAATAGGATCCTTGCGAGCTGCCCCAGCATTCCGATCAAGGATACGGGAAGTACGGAGGATCGATCGCCGGACGCCCGCCGCCGGCCTCGAAAATTCTTTCGAGCAGCCTGGTGCGCAGCTTGTCCGCGACATCCTTCACGGGCGCGCGGCCGGCCAGGTTCACCTGCTCGAACGGGTCGGCGTAAAGGTCGTACATCATGTACTCGACGTAGCGCTCGCTTTGAGGCACGGCCTTCCAGCCGGCGATCTTGGGAGCCGCCACGGCGTAAGTCCATTGCGGGGTGCGAAGCGCGCGGGCCGTCATGAACTCGCTCATGTGGATGTACACGTCGTTTGGCCAGCCTTCGGTGCGGCGGTCGAGCAGAGGCAGGAAGCTTCGTCCCTGCATCGTCGCCGGCACCGGCACGCCGGCCGCCGAGAGCAGCGACGGGGCCACATCTACCTGGCTGACCAACTCCCGAACCTCCAGCGACCGGTCGAACCCCGGACCTTGAACAATCAGCGGGACGTGGATGGAACTTTCGTGCGGCGACCGCTTGTACTCCGTGTTCCTGGTCTTGAAATGGCAGCCGTGGTCGCTGATGAAAGCCACAATGGTGTCTTTGTCGAGCCCCTGCTCTTCGAGCGTGCGCAGGATGGTGCCGACGTTCTGATCCACGCTGGCCACGCAGCCGTAATAGTCCGGCAACTGGCTGGGCCACGAGCCGGGCAGCGGGCGAAGGTCCTGCGGTATGAAAGGATTCCGGTAGCGGCTGGCGAATTCCTTGGGCGGATCGAAGGTATCGGAGTCGTTCTGATGATGCACGTTGAGATAGGACATCACCAGAAGGAAAGGCGACTTGGGAGCGCTTTTGAGGAAGCGAACGCCGCGCGAGGTCAGGAAATCGGTCCGATACACACCCGAAAAGTGAATAGGCTTGCCGTCCCCGTCGAACAGGTCGCCTTCGTAGGCGTGCGAGGTGAATTCCAGAATGTTCGAGCCTTCCCACAGGTCCAGAAAGCCGCCGCGATATTCGGGGCGCACAGGACCCGACGCGCCGCCATTCTCGGCCCCGGGAGACAGATGCCACTTCCCGATGTAATTCGCTGTGTAGCCCGCCTGGCGCACCGCGGTGGCGAGCGTCGAGGCATCTTTCTGGATCGCTTCGCCATTCCGCCATACGCCGTTCCTCTCGGCGTATTGACCGGTAAACATGCAGGCCCTGGCGGGCGCACACACCGGCTGGTTGCAGATGGCCGAGCGGAACAGGACTCCCCGATGCGCCATCGCATCCAGGTTGGGGGTGAGCCCCATCGGGTTCCGGCCCATCGCGCCCAGATTGTCGGCGCGGAACTGATCCGAAATGATGAGTATGATGTTGGGCTGGCGCTTTCCCGCGGCCGCCTGCGACGCCGCGGGGGTCGCTGCTGCGAGTGCAGGCGACAACGCCGTGAGAGACGACGCGCGGAGCCAGTCTCTCCTGTTCAGCCGACCGTTCTTGCTTTTCGCCAAAGCTGGATCCTCCTCAAGAACTTTCCCGTCTCCGGTCCTGGCCGCTGGCGGACGATTCGCCGGCAACCTAGTCCAGGGTAACGCGTTTGAGTTGGCGTTGCGGCGCGGTCCGGGAGTGCGAAACAATGGATGAAGGCCACCATAGCTCAGTTGGTAGAGCGGCAGTTTTGTAAACTGCGGGTCGGGGGTTCGAGTCCCTCTGGTGGCTCCAGCACCCCCTGGCCCGATCCGGTCAGACGTGCCAACATCAGCGTATCGGTAATTCCCGGTTCTCAATTCCCGGCTTCTACTGGGTTGGGTCCACGTTCTGAGCGCGATCTTTCAATTCTTCTTCGACAATCTGGTGGAAATCGAGGCCGCGGGCGGTGGAGGTCTTTAGCGGGGACCGGATACCGGGGACCGAGGGGGCTCGCGTTCAGGACGGCCGGCAGAGGCGCCGTTGGAGTTCGTGGACCTTGAAGACGGGTTCATGGCGGGTTCCTTATTGGGGGTTCGTAGAAATGCGTATTCGCTTCGAGGGTAGCGTTCGCTTCCTGGGGGTTCGGAGAATTGGAATTGGGATTTCGTGGTCACCGGGGTTCGCGGTGGAGACAAAAACGGGGTCTCTCGCCAAGAACACCAACGAGAAGGGGCACTATTCCGGAAAAGGGAACCAGCAGAGCCGGTCTCCGCTTCTCCGGCATGAGCGGCATACCACGCACTCCCTGGGTGAACCGGCAAAAGGGTACATTTCTACTCTGCCTTGAACCGGCCTTGACCGGCCTTGACCGGCTTGACGCGCCTGAACCGGTCCGATAGAATACCTCACAACTTCAGAGGAGGCGCTAACTTGGCCGACATCACACTCACAAACTGGTTTGGCGACCTGGTGTCGCATCCGCAGGCAGTAGCCGAACCCGCGTCGGTCGATGAGATCGTCGCTATACTCCGGAACCTTGACCAATATCCGTCTCCCGTTCGCGCCATCGGCTCCAACCATTCCACGGAACGCTGCGGCGTTGTGGAGGGGGGCACGGTCATCCGGATGTCCGGAATGAATCGGATTCTGGATATATCAAACAACACCGTGACTGCCGAGGCCGGCGCGATCTACTTCGATATCGCCCACGAACTCGAAAAACACGGCTTGCAGTTTTACGTAAACGCTGAGATCGGCAACATCACGGCCGGGAGTGCGGCCTGCTGCGGCACCAAGGACGCTTCGATGGCGGGTGAACTCGGGCACATAGGCTCTTACGTCAGCCGGATCAAGATGGTTCTGCCCTCGGGGGACCTGATGGAGGTCAGCGACGACCAGCCCGAACTCATGCAGAAGGTGCGATCGAGCTATGGAACCTTCGGAATCGTCTACGAGGTCACCTTCCGCGTGCGCGCCATTCAGCCCCTCGCCGTGCATCATGAGACCTTCCATATCCAGGATTTCGCAGCCCAATTCCCCGCCCTGCTGGCTCGCGGCGAGTCTCTGATGTTTTACCTTTTCCCCTATGACAATCTCGTAACGATCGAGTTCAGGCACTACAACCCGGGTGCCTCGGGCGAACCCAACCGGACCGCATGGCCGCTCAGAAACTATCTGTGGGCTACCGCGGGACCCACGGTGTGCGCGCAGGTCACTGCCGATATCGGCGATGCGGACATTCGCAACGGCGTCCTCAACTCGTTCAACGCGCTGTGGCGTCTGAAACTCGAAAACCTGATCAAGAGCGACTACACGGTGGCTACCGACCAGATCATTCATTACCCCACTAACTCGAACAGTAAGTACACCTTCAGCTTCTGGGCGTTTCCGGAAGAGACTTACCCGGCGGTGCTGGCGGAATTCTTCCAGTTCGCCCAGAAGTACCTGGAAACCACTGGATACCGCATCAACATGCTGTGCGTCGGATACCGGGTTGCCAAAGACCAGTCCTCGCTGCTCTCTTACTCGTATAACGGCAACATGATCACCATCGACCCGGTGTCCACTGCGAATCCCGGTTGGACCGAATTTCTGGGAGTTTATAACCAGTTCTGTAGCGACCGCGGCGGCGTGCCGCTCATGAACCAGACCTTCGGCCTCACGCGCGCCATGGTGCAGAAGGCCCTCGGGGACCGTCTCCAGGAGTTCGCCCAAGCCCGCCAGACGTTCGATGGGGGCGGCCGGCTTCTGAACCACTACTTCCGGGACATGCTGGCTTCCGCCGGGAGCGTCGCCAGCCAGTAGCGCCACCGGGTAAGTAAATATCTCCCGGCAGAGTCGGGGGCTTTAGGTCGTAAGCCGCTCAAAACGGCATTGTGGGGTCGCTGACGCGGCCCCAGTTTGTGTTAGCCACCTCGACGGTGGCGGGTCACTCCCCCAGCTTCAACTGCTCCAGCCGCTCGTCTTCTTGCTCTTGGGTGCGGAGGTAGGCACGGATGACGGCCTCGTCCTGCCCCACCGTGGAGACGAAGAATCACCGCGTCCAAAAGTGCTGACCTACGCTCTGGTCCTCTCGTCCCTCGGGCGTCAATCCAAGCCAAAGCGTCCAGACCGGCGCGCACCTAGAGCAGGAGTTTGACGCCTGGGGTAACGTCGCGCGATACATTTCGAGGGGTTAGGGGAGGCCGGCTAATGGAGTTGGTACAGGCTCGATGAGCGATTCAGCTCTGAAAGAGGGTCAGGGGCGACATGTACAGGATCGAATCGACGCTCGGATGCTGGATGCTGCCTCTCAAAGACGCCAGAACCGGCCAAGGGGACGGCGTCTGCCGCCTTCGTGATTTCAGCCAACTGCTCGCATCAGGCCGTCCACTTGACGAGGGATTTCAAACTGACCCACTACCGATTTTCGTGGTATCCTGACTACAAATAACTGTGCAGCAGGTATTGCCGATAATCGCCTTCGGTATATTAACGGCCAGCATTGGCGCAACACTCCCAGCCGAGCAGGCCAGCTCTCCGACTTTCAGCGTCGATGTCCGTTTGGTAAGTGTCTCGTTTTCCACCACTGGCCCTCACGGAGCTTCCATTACCGATCTCTCGCCAGCCGATATACAGGTCTTTGAAGACGGCCGCAAGCAGAAAAATTGTCTCTTTCTCGAGGATATCAGAAACCCCTCTGTCTGTTGGATTGGTGCTGGATTGCAGCGACAGTCAAGAGGCATTTATCCTGTCGAACATCCGCGCCGCCTCGGTGTTTCTTCATTCCATCTTGCGGCCCGAAACGGACAAGGCTTTTCTTGCCGGATTCGCGAGCGCGGTGCTACAGGCTCTCCGTTGTCGGGTTCCATCGAACACCTTGACACAGTTCTTCAGATGTTTCCCGACGCATGTCTGAATGGTAAGTTCAGCATCGGTGCGTACCCGCCTAAAGATCAATATGTGAGAGGCCACGATAGCGCGGTGATCAATGCAATTTACCTCTCAAGCAGGCATGAGCTAACAAGCGTAAGCGGAAGAAAGGCGCTCATTATGATTGGAGATGGAAAAGAGAATGCCAGTGGTACGTCTCTTTACGATGCTATCGGACTGCTCCAATCATCAAATGTCCTGTTCTCGGTCTCGACAACGGAGGTGATCGTCGTTTTGGCGGTATTGCCTTGATGCCGCGCATTGCTATGGAGACGGGGGGCGATGTCCTCAGTTTCCGGCCAAACAATATGGACGATTTAAAGACAGCGTTTGACCAGATTGAGCAGCAGCTTCGCATGACGTACTGTATAAGTTATGTCTCCACCAATTCGCGCTACAATGGCAAGTTTCGACGCATAGAAATAAAGACAAAACGCAAAATGCACATTCGTGCCCGCCGCGGATATCGCGTATTATCGTCGGTCGCCAGTTGAACTTTCGCACCCATTCGTTCGATGTTTCCCGGACTACTCCGAGTAAAGAAAAGGGGACACTAGACACCTTTTCTCGCGGCCGATGGTGCGGTAACGCCAATTCGATGACACATCGAGGCTTCTGGAAATCAATGTTTGAAGTGTGAAGGCGGCTGATCGCTGTCGGCGAAAATGGAGTCGAGATCCTTTGGGATCCAGTGCGGTCCGGAAACCGTCCCGAGTTCTCGCGGGGGCTGACCGGTCTCCCAGGATAGCCGGGTGGCGCAATGCTGGGCTGGCAATCCGTGGAGCCTTCGGCGCGAGCGTCGCGGCCGTGCGGCAACGGACAGGGTAACAGGTGGCCGGAAATGCAGAACCAGCGAAGCCGCCAAAGCCATCTACTACGTTCGAAGATTTCGCCAACGCGTCGAGGCTGTCCGTGGGCCGTTCTTGATCAACGGTGAAACACATATCCATCCGCCTCTTCGGAGTAGGTCCAACTCTCTCCGTCCGCGGTCAACACGCGCAAAGCCGCATCCGGATTTTGGGAAAGCGGGAGACCCTCTTCGATCAGTTTCTATCTAATGATCGGCATCAGCTTCTCGCGCATTTCCCGAGACGCCCACTGCTTGCCACGGAAACCCTGGATTTGAATTCCATTCGGGCAATCCTGCGCCACGTGACCGTCTCGAGCCGCATCCGCCGCCTTAGACACCAGGGCGCCAGTTCAAATCGTCTTTCGTAGACCGTGCAGGAGTATAGCCCGTCGTTGGCCTTAGACAGGAACTTGCAGTGGATCTCATCGACAATGTATCTCTCATTGCCGACGCCGATCGACATATGGCACGACATCCCACACCGGCGGCAGAGATCCTCAGGTTCGTCCTGACCAGAAGCTGGCCGATCCATGGCTTCGATTGTACGAGATTCCGGTTTTGCAGGCTACCTGGCCCAACTCGCTATATCGTCGGAGGGACGACCTTCCATGAGGAAGCTGTCCCTGGGCCTGTTGCAGCCCTGTACAAGATGGAACCGACGCTCGTGTGGTGGATGATGCCTCTGAAAAGACGCCAGAACCGGCCAACCGGCCAAGGGGACGGAGTCTGCCATTTTCATGATTTCCGCCAAGTGCTCGTAGCAGCCTGTCCACTCGACCGGACCGCTCCACATCGCGAGCTGACATATCAAGTGTGGGCGTGTCGCGCCGAGGTCTGTCCCACTAACGTGACAGATAGTCCCAAATCCGAACACTTCGATATCCCACCGCCTCGTATTTCTAGCGCTTCGCTGGTGCCCAACTTGCACTTCGGCATATCGTGCTGTTTTCCGAGATCCGCCAAAGCATACGCACCCTCCTTCGCGTTCCGGGCCTGACCACCGCGATTTCAGTCCTCACCGTGGCCCTCGGCGTCGGCACGGGGACCGCCCTTTTCAGCGTCGTCAAGGCCGTGTTGCTCAATCCCTTGCCTTATACCGATGCAAGCCGCCTCGCCTGGTTAGCCGAAATCAACGATGCGGGACAACCAATGCAAGTCGGGTTTCAGAACTTCCTCGATTGGCGCGACCAAAACCACAGCTTTTCCTCGATGGCTGCGTATGAGTACGGCCCAATCATCGTGGCAGGCGGCGATGTTCCGCAAAGGAGCTACGGGGCGGCGGTCACCGCTATTTCTTCCGTGTTCTTGGCATCAGGGCTGCGCTCGGTCGGACATTCTCACGGGAGGAGCAAGTAGTGGGTGGTCCGCCGGTAGTAGTGCTGGGCTATGGCCTTTGGCAACGGGCCTTCGGCGGGTCGCCGAAAGTCATCGGACGAAGCATTCGCTTCGCCGGGACGGCTGCCACGGTGATTGGGGTCATGCCTCCGGGCTTTGGCTACCCGGAGAATGTCGAGCTGTGGTTGCCGGGAACAGCTTTCGGCGATGCCGTCTCGGAAGCTCGCACCGCACATAACTGGCGCGTGATCGGACGCCTGAAGCCCGGCGCCGGGTTTGAGCGCGCCCGGGCCGATGTCGGTGCCATCGAGCGCCGCATCAAGAGGCAGTACCCGTCTCCATTTCAAGGCAAAGACGCCTCGGTCGTGTCGTTGCGATCCCACATCGTCGGCGACGTCCGCGCGCCCCTGCTCATGCTGTTCGGAGCGGTCGGCTTTGTGCTGCTCATCGTCTGCGTGAACGTGGCCAACCTGCTGCTGGTTCGTGTCACCGCGCGCGCCCGCGAACTGGCCGTCCGCACCGCCCTGGGGGCGACGCGCCGGAATCTCGTTCGGCGGATGCTCGCCGAGAGCTTTCTGCTCGCAATTGCCGGCGGCGCCTGCGGCCTGCTTCTGGCCGCCTGGTCAATGGACCTGCTCCGTGTACTCCTGCCGGCGAATATGCCCCGCGCGGGCGACATTCATATTGATCTCGGCGTCATTGTCTTCGCGCTGGCCGTCTCCGCCGGCGCAGGGGTTCTGTTTGGTTTCCTCCCGGCATGGCAAGCGTCCGCAATCAATGTGAATGAAGCGCTGAAAGCAGGGGCACGGTCCCTGACCTCCAACAGACATTCGCAGCGCACGCAGGCCGCACTCGTGGTTTCCGAGGCCTGTCTCTCGCTGATTCTGATCGCCGGCGCCGGACTGCTCACGCGCAGTTTCTGGCAACCTGCGCTGTCTTCCACCCGCGGTTTCCGATCTGACCACGTGCTGACCGTCGCCGTCATCAAGTTTGACGGCGGCAACATCGCCAGCCTCACTTCGAAATATCGCGACCTGCTTGCGCGGGTTCGCGCCCTTCCTGCGGTGGAGGCTGCTGCCACCACCACCAGCCTGCCGATTGAGGAGGGAGCGGACGGCCACTTCTCGATCGAAAACCGGCGCACCGAAACCGCCAATGCCGATGCGATCTATTCGGTGGTCAGTCCCGGAGATTCAGAGCACTGCGAATCCCTCTGCTTCGCGGAATGTGATTTCACGGATCAAGACACGGACAGCAGCCAGCCTGTCGCCATTATCAGCGCCGAAATGGCGCGAGTCTATTTTGCAGGCCGCAATCCCATAGGCGAGCGGATCTGGTTCGATTCTTTCAGTCCGAAAGAGCAGTGGCTCACAATCGTGGGCGTCGCCGCGGATGTCCGCCAGAGCGGTGTCACCCAATCCATATTCTCCCAAGGCATACACCTGCTATACCCAGCAGAAGTGGAGCCCGATCCTAGGCCAAAGCACGCTCGTAGTACGAACGGCGGTCGATCCAACGGCCTTGGCAGGCCCCGTCCGCGCGGCAATTCACGCCGTGAATCCCGACGCCGCGCCTTCGGTCCGCACCATGGATGACGTGCTGGCCGGGTCCATCTCCAAGCAACGGTTCCAGATGGAAGTCCTTGGCGGATTTGCCGTCCTGGCTGTGCTGCTCGCAGCCATCGGACTTTATGGCGTACTGGCGCATACCGTAACCGCCAACCGCGAGATCTCTATCCGCCTCGCCCTGGGTGCGCCGCGGACTCTCGTCTTTCGGATGATAGCCGTTCGGGGTCTCCGCCTCGCCGGGACGGGAACCGTCATGGGGTTCCGGCTGTGTAGCCATGCGCCATGTGCTCTCGACACTGGTATTCGGCATCGGGCCGAATGACCCCGCGACGCTGGCAGCCGCGAGTGGCGTCTTGCTGGCGGTGGCGCTTGCCGCAGCGTGGTTCCCCGCCTACCGCGCCGCACGGCTCGATCCCATGAACGCGCTTCGTGCAGAGTAGTCCGCCAGCACGATGACGGCCTCGACCCCCGACGCTCGCCGCCTGGCAACGTAAAGGATGCGATCGCGTTTGCGTGAGCGCTCCCACCGCTCCATGTCAGGTGGCGGGAAGACCCGATGCAGGTCCAGATGGGAGCCACTCTGCATCAAAACCAAAGCACCCCCATCCGAAAAGGATCGTGACTTTTCCGGTTGAGAAGCTTTTCCCGTTAGCGTCAATGCAACACATCCTGGATGGGTTTGCCCACCTTTTCCAGCGCCGCCGTGTAATCCTCTCCCAAGAAAGCAGCCAGAGTGGCGGCTATCTGGTTCTGCATCACCGGCGGCATTTTCGACCGCTCTCCCAGCGCCGGAGTGTCGGGTCCGAGAAAGGCCATCCAGATGTACTTTGAACCGGGAAGCTCCTGGCCGTGGCTCTTCCACTTCGACCCTTCGCCCCTGCCATGATCGGGAGAGAAGATCAGCGTCGTCTTGTCGCGGTATTCGGGCATGGATTGAGTGGTTTCCCAGAGCACCCTCGAGGATTCGTCCGCACGATGCGCGGCGTCCAAATACTCGTCGTACCTGCCGGCGTGCGCCCCAAAAGGGGCAGGAACACTAGACACCTTTGCTCGCGGCCGATGATGTTGTGACGCCAAGTCGATGATATGTCTAGGCTTCTGGAAATCGTTGCTTGCAGTGTGAGCTCGGATGATCGCTGTCGGCGAAAATGGAGTCGGGATCCTCCACAACACCTTGTGGTGCTATTCCGGAATTCCAGCATAATAAACCAGCCCTTGTGTTTCTGTCCTATTTTCCACAATGATGAGATCGCTGTCGCCGGTCGCCGCGCAGGTTGGGAACGTCGCCGGTCAGTCCTGCTGGCTGTTGCCCCGGCAGCCTGGACGATGTACCTTGAAGTCGTGAGCTCTCTCGAAAACATCTTCGAGGATCTGAAAGCCCTGCCGCCGGACAAACTGGCGATGGCGGCCAATTACATCCGGCTGCTCAAGCCGTTCAGCCAGGTCGATCGGGAAGAGGCGCTCGCCCGCACCTTCGGTTGCCTCTCGCCGGAAGAAGCCGACGAAATGGAAAGGGTCATCGAGGAAGGGTGCGAGCAAATCAATGAGCATGGCTGGTAGTGTCCTGTTGGACACCAACGTCGTGGTTGCGTACTTTCGTGGCGACAAGGTCTTGCAGCCGCACTTCGCCGAACTCACCCCCTTGTACTTGCCCTGGGTGGTGCTGGGTGAACTTCACTACGGTGCCCAGAGGGCGCAGCGACGACAGCAACAACTCGCATACATTCACGACCTCCTGACGTACGCGGTGGTTTTGTTCGCCGACCAGGACACCACGGAGATCTACGGGCAGGTCAAGGCCGAACTGGCGCAGCTTGGCAAGCCGATCCCGGACAACGACCTGTGGATCGCAGCGGTGGCAAGGCAGTATGATTTGCCCCTGGCAACCAGGGACGCACACTTCGCGCAGGTCCCGCGATTGAAGACGCTCGGCTGGTAGCCGCCCTCGATCTGTTTTGTCGGCGCTGCGGCTGAGCTCAGCTTTCCATCCTTCCGCCAGAGGCTTGCCGCGTACCGCCTCGCGGATGGTCCGCCGTTGCACGCGCATCATCACGAGCATCGTGGTCTCGACCTCCGGGTCATCGCGGCGGTCGGGATTGGCCAGGCGCAGCAGGTGGTCGATGATCTTCTGCGCAGTCGCGCTGGGCGCCCCGCGCTTGGGGACACGAATCGTCTGTTGTTACATTTTGGGGTTTCCTCACGGCTGCCGCTGGGGAAGCGGCGCGGTTATGCCGTCAGGTGGGGAAGGACAAAATGGAAACCGCCGTTACTCGATTTACTGCATTGAGGACGGCGGCGAAAGGCGGGTACGAGGAATCAGTGAGTTGCGTGGCCAAGAATCAACGTCCTGGTCGCATAAGTCTTGTATTTTCAAACGGCGTTTGATTTCCCAAGCTGGACGTCGGGGTTTGAGTCCCGTTTCCCGCTCCAACCCCAGAACGTCCGGGCCGCGGCGTCATAGCACCTTCAGATATTCGAGGAGGGCCGCCTTGTCGTCCTCGGAAAGCGTTGTCCCGTACCGCTCTCCGGAGTGCCCGACGTTGCTGTTGCCCGGCTGGGTGGTGTCGTAGATCCAGACGTTGGGGCCGGTGGCCGCAAGGTCGTTCCGGTAGCCGATTTTCACCGGGTCGAATTCCCGCACACCCACCGCGAACTTCGCCGGGCGCTGGTCCGGATGCAGCAGCGCGTACAGCGTCGGCACCGAACCGTTGTGCAGATAGGGCGCCGTGGCCCAGATGCCCTTCAACGAGCGGGCCATGTACTTGCCCGTCGCGCGCCAGATCACCGGGTCGGCATCCATCGCGGCCTGCTCGGCTTTGGGGATGCCATCGTCGGCGAAGGCCCGCAGCTTCAGTTTCTCGAGAATGGGGGCTACCGCCTGCGGAAATGGCGTTGTGCCCACCGGCTGGCCGAAGCTGTTGGCCCGGTTCGGGTCGGTTTCCACATCCATCAGGCTGTACAGCTTTTCCTGGTGGCAGCCTTGGCACTTCTCCTGGTAGATCTGCTCGCCCGCTTTGGCCTTGGCCTGGTCGATCGGTCCGAACAGGTCCACCGGCCAGCGCGGAGGCTGCAGCTTGTGGGTCAGTACTTCCAACCGGTGCAGGTTGCGGATTCGCAGCGTCGATTCATACGTCTTTGGATCGAACACGGCGCCCATGCCCAGCGCCTGCCCGATGTTCCGCTCCAGAATGGAATCCGTGTTTCCGTCGTAGTGGATCCAGCCGATCTGGTCGATCGCCAACTTCTTCCCGGCATTGTCAGGCACGTCCCAGATGAACGGGAAACTCACTGGGGACTGCATCTTCATCGCGAACTGCGGGAACAGGAAGTTGCGCGCCGCTCCGAACGCGTCGATGCGGCCGGGACCGGGCACGGTTCCGTCCAGCACCAGCTTGCCATGCTGCACGTAGGCGAGCCGTGCTTTGAGGATTGCGATGTTCGCCTTCAGCCTCTCGGCGAAGCTCAGCTTCGACGCGGCGGCCGGCGGGCCTTGGTCGGCAACGCTCGACGGGACGGCATGGAAGGTGGAATCGGCTGTCGACGCCTCCGGAACGTCAGCGGCGCCCTCGAGTTCCGGGGCGGCGGCGTAGCGGCCGGCGTTTTCAGCCGACGGGGTGTCCGGCATCTTCAGCATCCGGTCCATGGCGATCACCAGCGCCAGCAGTTGCTTGGGATTCTTAAGCGTCGCGTCGAGCGAGTCCCGAAATTCGATTTGATAGGCCTGCAGGTTAATCAAAGCGGGCGCCCCGTCGATGCGCAGGCGCTTGCCGTTGTATGTCAACTCGGCCGTATGGCAGGCGGCGCAGTTGAAGCCCACCATCTCAATGCCGATGGCGCTCGCGTTTCTGGATTTCGCCACCGTCAGCCCCACCGGCATGCCGTGAGGATTCCACCCGCCCGCGGCGTCGGGCAGAAACCCGAATTGATCCATGTTTTCGAGAAACGGCTTGCCGGTTTTCGAGCTCGTCAGGTTGGCCACCAGGGCGTACGGCATCAACTCACTCCCCTCGGCCAGGTGATAGGCTTCGGCTCGCTCGGCGGTTGACCATCCGTTGGCGCTGTAGGCGACAGGAGCTTCCGCCGGCGCAGTGGAGGACCCATCGGTGCTATTGCGGGAACAACCGGCGGCGCCCAAAAGCACTGCCACTCCGAGAAGAGAGAGGAAGGTGTTCATTTGGCTGATTATATACGAGAAGATACAGTTACTTCTCGGGTAGACGATCGGAAATCGTTGGAAGCGGTTCGCGTTCCACGCGGCGGAATTTTTCGAGCGACAGAGATTTCTGGTCCGATGCGGCCACCTACCTCAAAAGAGACCGTTCCATGCCATACTCTGGTACAGTGAGGATGCAGGTTATGGCGGCAGAATTAGTCGATGCAATTCCGTTGTCGAAGGACGCGAGCGGCGTGTTCCGTGTGGGTGGGAGCCGCGTCACGCTCGATCTGGTTATCCGTGCCTTCAACCGCGGTGCTACTCCGGAAGAGATTGCACAGGACTTCCCAAGTCTGCAACTGCCCGACATCTACCAGGTGATCGGTTATTACCTCAAACATGGCTCCGAACTCGCCGGGTACTTCGATCAGCGAGCCCGCGCGGAGCGAAAGATGTTGGAGGCGCACCAAGAGGAGTGGTCACCTCGCGGACTTCGTGACCGCCTGTTGGCCCGGCGGAAGAACCAGTGAAGTGGCTCGCCGACGAAAACTTCCGAAATGCGATCATCCGGGGTATTCTGCGGCAATTTCCCACGCTTGACATCATCCGCGCACAGGACGTTCCGGAAATCTCAGGTCAGGATGATCGGGCGCTTCTGAAATTCGCCACTGCCGAGGGGCGCATTGTTGTGACCCATGATGTTTCGACGATGATCCCGGCTATGCGCGAGCAATCGCGCACCGAGTCTCGGTCTGCCCCGATTGTTCTTGTACCGGATTCGATGCCTGTCAGCGCCGCGGTCGAAGATCTGCTGGTCCTTGATCAGTGTGGCATCGAAACCGATTGGGCCGCTGGCGTGATCTACCTTCCTCTCAGGTAATCGCCCTGAAAAACTGGACTGTCCAGTAAGCGAGCCCGTGTCGTACGTGGAAGCAGAAGCAGGCATTGCCGGCGAAACGTCGTCAACAGCAAGGCCGGCAAAGCTGTGCGATGGGTGCCTGGTGAGGGATGGGGAGGGTACTGGGGTTCGAACCCAGGACATCCAGAACCACAATCTGGCGCTCTACCGGCTGAGCTATACCCTCCGCAGGGACGCCCTCATTTTACCAAAACCCGGTAGCCCGAATGCCTCTTCTTATTTCAGGCCGGCCTTCTTCCACAGCAGGTCGACACGCTGCTTCACCTCGGGCGACATCTCGATTACTCCGGGCCAGGGGCGGGTGAAGCCCTCGCCTGTCCACTTTCGGGTGGCGTCGATGCCCATCTTCGAGCCGTAGTTCGGCAGGCGGGCGGCATGGTCCAGCGAATCCACCGGGCCCATGACGAACTGGATGTCGCGCTCGGGATCGATGTTGTTCAGCGCCTTCCAGGCGACTTCGCGGACGTCCTGCACGTTCACGTCTTCGTCGACCACCACGATGCACTTCGAGAACATCGCCTGCCCCAGCCCCCAGATGGCGTGCATCACCTTGCGCGCGTGGCCGGGATAGGACTTGCGGATCGAAACCAGCATCAGGTTGTGGAACACGCCCTCGGCGGGCATGGCATGTCGCGGATCTCGGGAAGCTGCAGGCGCATCAGCGGCAGGAAGATCCGCTCGATGGCCTTGCCCATGTAGTAATCCTCCATCGGCGGCGGCCCCACGATGGTGGTGGCATAGATGGGTTTCTTGCGTCGGGTGAGGCAGGTGACGTGGAAGACCGGGTAGTCGTCTTCGAGCGAGTAGAAGCCGGTGTGGTCGCCGAACGGGCCCTCGCTGCGCAGCTCGCCCAGCTCGACGTAGCCTTCCAGCACGATTTCGGCGTTGGCCGGCACCTCCAGATCGACGGTTTCGCACTTCACCATCTCCACGGGTTTCCCGCGCAGGAAGCCGGAGATCATCATTTCGTCCAAATCGGGCGGCAGCGGAAGAATGGCGGAATACATGGTGGCCGGGTCGGCGCCGATGGCCACGGCCACTTCCATGCGCGTGGTTTTCCCCTCCGCGACCAGCCTCCGGTAGTGCTCGGCGCCCTGTTTGTGGGTTTGCCAGTGCATGCCGGTGGTTCGCTCGTCGAACACCTGCAGCCGGTACATGCCGCAGTTGCGCTTGCCGGTTTCCGGGTTCTTCGAAAACACCAGCGGCAAGGTAATGAAGCGCCCGGCGTCTTCCGGCCAGCAATGCAGCACGGGCAATTCGTGCAACGAGAAGTTGTCTTTCAGCACCACTTCCTTGCAGGGGCCGTCACTCACCGTTTTGGGAAAGAACGCCGACATCTCGGCCAGCTTGGGCAACATTTTGATCTTGCCGAGAAGGCCTTCGGGCATCCGCATCTGGACGAACTCGGCGATGCGCCCGGCAACCTCTTCCACCGAGTCCACTTCCAGCGCCAACTGCATGCGCTTCCCGCTCGCGAAGGCGTTAATCAGCACCGGCATGTCGCTGCCCTTGGGTTTTTCGAACAGCAGCGCGGGGCCGCCCTGCTTGACGGAGCGGTCGGCGAACTCGGTGATTTCGAGATGCGGGTCCACCTCGAACGGAATGCGCTTCAGTTCGCCGGCTTTGTCCAGCGCGGCCAGGAAGTCTCGGAGGTCTTGATAAGCCATAAGTTATGATTAGAGGTTTCTACCAGTACATACCAAGGAGAGGGAATGAGCAACAGAGTCGCCTTCGTGACGGGGGCAAGCCGGGGAATCGGACGGGCCATCGCGCTCACTTTGTGCCGGGAAGGATACGACATCGTGGTGGCGTCCCCCGAAGTGGAAAACAACGAGAAAGTAGCCGCCGAGATCCGCGCCCTCGACGCGCGGGCCGTCACATTGGACTTCAACGTGGCTTCGATCGAATCCGTCAAGGAAGGGATCGGGCAGATCCTGAAAAGCCTGGGCCGCATCGACGTGCTGGTAAACAACGCCGGCATCACCCGCGACAATCTTTCCATGCGGATGAAGCAGGAAGACTGGAACCTGGTGCTGCAGATCAACTTGAGCGGCGCATTCCTGTGCGCGCAACAGGTGCTGCCCGCAATGATGAAGAGCCGCTGGGGACGCATTGTCAATATGGCCTCGGTGGTAGGTCAGGCGGGAAGTCCGGGCCAGGCCAATTATGCCGCGTCAAAGGCGGGGTTGATCGGCATGACCAAGGCGCTGGCGCAGGAAGTGGGCAGCCGGAACATCACCGTCAACGCCATCGCACCCGGCTACGTCGACACCGACATGACCCGCGGCCTGCCGGAAGAGCTCAAGAAGAAGATGCTGGAGCGCGTGCCGCTGCAACGCATGGGGACGCCGGAGGACATCGCCGGAGTGGTCAAGTTCCTGGTGAGCGACGATGCCTCCTACATCACCGGACAAGTGATCGCCGTCAACGGCGGGATGTACATGTAGAGCCTCGCGTGCCAACCCACGGCAAGTCCTTCGTGACAAAATGAAGGGAAGCACCTGCGTTGTTTCCGGACCATTCTGGGTCCTTCAATCGTCACCCCAACCGCCGGACGTTCCCGCTATCGGACGAAAGGTCCGGTGTTGAACCGAGAGCTGCTGGGAAAAAGGAGGAAGCCACATGCCCACGTTTGTCAGCTTAGTGCAGTGGAGTTCAACCGGCATCCAGAACGTCAAGGACAGCCCGGCCCGACTGGAAAAGGCCAAGGCAGCCGTCAAGGCGGCCGGTGGAGAGATGAAGGCATTCTACATGACCATGGGCCAGTACGACATGGTCATCATCGGCGAGGCGCCGAATGAGGAAGCTTACGCACGAATCATGCTCGCCATCGCGTCGGGCGGTTCGGTGCGCACCGAGACTCTGCGCGCCTTTACCGAGGACGAGTACAAGAAAATCATCGCCTCGCTGCCCTGAGGGGCGCGGCTAAACATACTCGAACAGGCACATGAAGCCGAAGTCCATGTGCAACTGCTGATGGCAGTGGTACAGGGTGAGGCCGGGATTGTCAGCGACAAAATCGACCTCCACCTCCTGGTATCCGCCGACCATGACAACGTCCTTCATGACACCGGAGGTCGCTTGCCCGGCCACCCGTGTCAGCTCGAAGCTGTGTCGATGCAGGTGGACCGGATGGATGTCGTCGCTGGCATTGTGTATGCGGAGCCGGTAGCGCTTGCCCCGCTGCACCCGAAACATCGGCTGCATGCGATCTTCCGCAAACGCAACGCCGTTGATCGTCCAGCGGTTAAAGCCCGCGGCGGCGGCGTTTTGCTTGGCGAAGGTCATTTCGAAAACCTGGTCCGGCGTTGGCGCCGCCGATCCCGAATTTCCGAACTGCGCATAGTTCCAGGTGAACGGCTTGGGAGCGATCCACTGCGGCTTCCCCGTCTGGCCGGCGTATTCCACCACCGTCCCCATGCCGTGCTGCCGGTCGTCGTCTCCGGTGTCGCCCAGAATCCAGATGCCCGGGTGATTCATTTCGACAATGGCCGAGACTCGCTCCGCGGTGCCCAGCCAAAGTCCCGGCATGATCACCGGCTTGGGGAGCGGGTTGCCATCCATCGCAACCACCGCGAAGCTGTGTCCGGGCAGCGCCAGGCTGCGGATCTCGGTGGCGCTTCCGTTCAGGATGTGGAACAGGACGCGTTCGCCCTGCTTTACCCGGATCGGCTCGCCACTTCCCAACATTTTTCCGTTGATGGTGAAGCAACCATATCCCACCTCGTATCCATGCGGCATGCCCTTGGCGAGTGAGGCGTTCATGGAATTTTCGCCGGCATTCTTCAGCTCCTTCACCGTGGTCGCGGGCGACAGAAAGTCCATGGCCATGTCGCCGCCGCGGCTGAACGTCGGTTCGAATTCCTTCAGCGTGAGGAAAACTTCGCGATCGTAGTTTCCGGGATTATTTTTGGGTTCGATATATACTGGGCCGGTCTGGCCCGTATACTGTCCCTGGTTCAAATTCGCCCCGGCGCGGACGTGGGTGTGGTAGAAGCGATATCCGGAGGGCTTGGGAACAAAGCTGATGCGGCGGCTTCCGTGCGCGGGTATGTACGGCGTGCCTTCTTCGGCGGCTCCGTCCACGTCGGTGGAAAGAAACTGCCCGTGCCAATGCAGTTGCTCGGGCGTGTCGGTCTGGTTGTGGATGTCGATAGTGACCTGTTTGCCTTCCTGGAAGCGCAGCAGCGGTCCTGGGAATTGACCGTTGTAGGTGGTGGTGGAGATGATGCGATCGGGAGCCAACTCCACCGGCTTCACGGCGATGGTCAGCGTGTAATCGGCGGGGCCGCCAACTGGCGAAGCGGCCTTTTCAGGCTGAGACGTTGCGGGCTGCCTGCAGCCGACGGTCTGGCTCAACAGCGAGCCTCCGGCCAGCGCGCCCACGGCTTTCACGAGGTTTCGGCGGGAAAAGCTGGAAGTTGGCATCGGACCTCCCAGGGTCGAATGGATTTACTTTCCGAGGCCAGTATAGCGCCGTGCCGCCGCGTCACGATCCGTGTGTGCCTTCCTTAGCGCGCAGCGACCGCGATACCCGCTCCACTTCCCGCATCGTGCGCAGGAAGTTGCCGCCGTAAAACTTGCGAATATCTTCGGCGGAATAGCTGGCTTCAAGCAGCTTGCGGGTCAACGCCGGAAATTTGGAGACATCCTCGAGCCCGTCCGGCACGCAGCCGACGCCGTCAAAGTCGCTGCCAATGCCCACGGCGCCGATGCCGGCGATCTTCACCACGTGGTTGATCTGCGTCACCACGTCGTCGATCGAGGCCCGCGCGTTCTGGAGACCCAGGTCTTTGAGCGCCTGCCGGATAGCTTCCGCCTCGTCCTTCACTCCCTGGCTCTGCATGATCTCGTTCATTCGCCGCAGCAGCTTGGGGTTGGAGTAGGGCGAGGCTTCGCGGGCGGCGGGCGAGAGAAACGCGCAGCCGAAGTTGATCTGAATCACTCCGCCTTTTTTCGCCATGGCCACGATCATCTCGTCGGTCATGTTGCGCGGGATGTCGGAGACCGCCCGGCAGGAAGAGTGCGACGCGAAGATGGGGGCTTTGCTGGCTTCGAGCGCGTCCCAGAAGGTTTTGTCGGAAACGTGCGAGACGTCCACCATCATTCCCAGGCGGTTCATCTCGGCCACTACCTGGCGGCCGAAATCGGTAAGGCCATTGTGGTGGGTGACGGAGGGGTCGTCCAGGTCGCCGGATGAATCGGCCCAGTCGTTGGTGTTGACGTGGGTCAGCGTCATGTAGCGGATGCCTAACTGGTAGAACTGCCGCAGCAGGCGCAGGCTATCCTCGATGGCGTGGCCGCCTTCGATGCCCATCAGCGCAGCGAACTTCCCATCCTTGTGGGCCCGGACGATGCCGTCGGCGGTGGTGACCAGGCGCACCCGGTCGGCATAGCGCTCGAAAATGTCGTGCCGCACGGTGTCGATCATTTCCAGGGCGCGCTTTGCCGAATTGTTCTGTTTGACGTAATCGGCGGCGACGTAGACGGCGAAGAAGGTCGCCGCCACGCCGCCCTCTTTCAGCTTCACCAGGTCGGTTTGTGTTTTGTTGTTCCGGGGACCGATATCCAGCCCGTCGACGGTGTAGCTGGTGACGTCGTCGTGGGTGTCGATCAGTATCGCGGATCGATGCACGCGCTGAACTTCGGCGTCGGTAACGGTGCGCTGCTGCGCCAGCACGGCCGCGCCGCACGCACCGATCGTCAAAGCAATGGCAGCCAAACGCACGGGACACCCCCAACGGAATCGGTAATGTCCAGGATAACGCGGCAAGCGTCGGCGCGGCGTGAGCGTGAGACCGCCGACAGGGCTGAAATCGGGCTGCGCGGGAGCGCGGCTGGTGTATACTGGCGGCGTTGGGATGCCATAGCTAATAGGAAAATCCTGGGGATAAGCTGGGGCGATTATGTGCGAGTCACTGTCGGAGGACGTCTGGCGCATTCTGTTGCAGCGCATCAAGATAGGCAAATGCACGCCGTTTCTCGGGGCTGGAGCCGCGGCCGGCATACTGCCGCTGGGCTCCCAAATTGCGACGAGCTGGGCGGCTGAGCACGGCTACCCTCTGAGCGACAATTACGATCTGATTCGCGTGGCCCAATTCCTGGCTGTCAAGTATGACAGGCAGTTTCCGAAATACGCAATTCAGGAACGATTCCAGGGACTCGAGCCGCCAAAATTTGACGGGGAGGAGGAACCGCATGGTCTCCTCGCCGATCTCGGGCTGCCGCTCTATATCACCACAAATTACGATCATTTCATGTTCCAGGCACTAAGCCGCTGTAAGGATTGCCTTCCCAGGCAGGTGGTATGTGCCTGGCATGAGGGCCTGCGATCGAAGGGACTGGGCAGGATTGACGGGGCGGAGCCCAGCCGCGACAACCCGGTGGTCTACCATTTGCACGGCGAGATCAATGAGGCGGAATCGATGGTTCTGACCGAAGACGACTACCTGGATTTCATCGCCAATCTTTCCCGCGATCCCGACCTGGTGCCCCTGCGGATTCAGGAGGCGTTTGCGGGCACTTCTCTGCTGTTCCTCGGCTACTCGATTGCCGACTGGAACTTCCGCGTGCTTTTCCGCACGGTGCGTGAGTATTTGGGCAGGAGCCTGAGCCCGGCGCACATTTCGGTGCAACTGGTTCCCGCCCGAAAAGAGGCTTCGGACGCGGAGAAGGCGGCCGCCCAAAAATACCTCGATCAGTATTTTAAGCAGCTAAATGTGAATGTTTTCTGGGGCACCAGCCAGAAATTTGTAAAAGAACTGCGAAAACGTTTGAACCTGCCAAGACGCATGGCGGCGGGAGCGTAGGGTTATGCCTGACGCCATCGTTCCCAATGCCGAGCCTTACGTTGGACCCCGTCCCTTTGAATTAGGGGAGGAAAACAAGTACTTCGGCCGCGAAGAAGAGGCGCGAGATTTCTATTCTCTGGTGGTGGCCCACGAATTGGTGCTCCTTTACGCCACCTCGGGGGCCGGCAAGACTTCATTGATCAAAGCCGGCCTGGCTCCGCTGCTGGCGGACCAGTTTGAAATCTACCCGGTTGCCCGGGTGCGTGGTCTGACACGGGAGGATGGCATCGGCAAGGCCACCAACCTCTATGTCGCGAATGCACTTGCCAGCCTGGGCGTCGAGAGAGCCGAACTATCGACGCCCAAACCCGTTTCGCTGAAGGATTTCCTTTCAAGACGCGCGGAAAGCCGCCGCGAAAGGGAACGTCTGCCATATCTGGTGGTCTTCGATCAATTCGAGGAGCTCTTTGCCGTTTCGCCGGAACCGGACGCGGCCCGCAAGGAGTTCTTCGAACAGGTGCGGGATGCGCTGGCCGCCGACCACTTTCTTCGGGTCGTCTTTTCGATGCGCGAGGACTTCGTGGCCGAGCTGGATCCCTACGCCGAATTGCTCCCGAACCGGATGCGGACCCGTTTTCGTCTGGAACGTTTGCGTAAGGCAGCGGCCCTGGTTGCCGTCCAGAAGCCTTTGGAGGGGACGGGGCGGTCCTTTGAGCCGGGCGCCGCCAAGGCGCTGGTAGCGGAATTGGCGCGGGCCAAGTTCGCCGGCCCGGGCGGCACGACGATAGAGCTTTCAGGCGACTTCGTCGAGCCGGTACAGCTCCAGATCGTGTGCCAGACTTTATGGCGAAAACTTCCGCCAGATACTGCATTGATCACGGAAGCAACCTGGAAGGCGTACGGGAACGTAAACACAGCGTTAGCCGGGTTCTATGAGGACTGCCTGCGAGAAGTGGTTGCGAGCGGTCATGCCTGCGAGGGTGAGTTGCGCAAGTGGTTCGACGAAGTCCTGATTACCGTACTTGGAACCCGCGGCGCCGTGGTTCGGGGAGGCGACCGCACGGGCGGCATCCCCAACGCCGCCGTCGAGCAAATGGAACATCTCCATTTGATCCGGCGCGAGATTCGATCCGGCGCAACCTGGTACGAACTGACGCACGACCGCTTCATCGAGCCAATCCAGCAAACCAACAAGAGTTACTTTGAGGCACGCGAGCGCGACCGGCAAATTGAGAGGCACATGGCGGAGGAAAAGGCGGCGTTCATTGCCAAAACCGCCGTCGATACCCGTACTCCGGACGAAGGGGGCCTCACCGAGGGCATGGCGCTTTGCTTTTCGGGCGGCGGCTATCGTGGGCTTCTATTTCACCTGGGGGCGTTGTGGCGGCTGAACGAACTTGGATATCTGCCGAAGCTGGACCGTATTTGTGGCGTGTCGACCGGCTCGATCATTGCCGGCTGGCTGGGTTTGCGCTGGAAGGAATTCGATTTTTCGAAGCAGGGAGTAGCGGCGAATTTCCAGGAAGGCATCGTCGCCCCGTTACGGCGCCTGACCGAAACCAGCCTCGACACGGGTGTGGTGATCATAAACCTGTTGTTCGGTTCAGCCGTTGAGAGCCGGCTGATCGGAAGCTTTCGACACGCGCTTTTCGGGAAGGCTACCCTGCAGGACTTCCCGGACAAACCCAGCATCATGCTCAATGCCACCAATCTCCAGTCAGGCGTTCAGTGGCGTTTCTCGAAAGCCCATACATGGGACTTTCGGGTCGGACAGATTCTCAATCCAAAAATCGAGATAGCGGTGGCGGCCGCAGCTTCCTGTTCGCTGACACCCGTGTTTCCACCGGTGGAACTGCATTTCAAAGATTCTCAGTTCGTTCCCGATTCCGGCACCGATCTTCACAAGCCCCCATTTACTTCAAATGTGTCGTTGATCGACGGTGCTATCTACGACCCGCTCGCGATTGAGAGCTGCTGGAAACGGTATTCCACGCTGTTGGTCAGCGATGCGGCCACCGGAGCGGAGGCGCAGGCGGAACTGAAGAAGGGATTCGCGGCATTATTCGCACGCTCTGTGGAATTGATCGCCGTACAGGCCCGCAACGTCCGAAAGCGGCAATTAATTGATTCGTTCCTGTTGGGCAGTCGCAAGGGCGCATACTGGAGCCTTCGCGCGAGAATCGCCGACTATGAACTCTCCGACGCGCTTGAGTTCCCGCCAGAAAAAGTTCACGACCTCTGTTCGATACCGGCCCGCATGAGGGCTCTGCCTCGGGACGTGCAGGACGAGCTTATCAACTGGGGGTATGCGGTTTGCGACGCGGCAATCCGGCGGCACATGGAGGATCGAGGGCCGCCTCCGGCGTGGCCATACCCGGGGGCCACCAAGTAAGGCGCAGTCTTCTTCTGCCTGTGCGCCTCAGGTCCGCGTCAGGATGCGGTGCACGATTTCGGCGTTCTCGCGCACCTCGTCTTTAAACTTGGGGAACATGCCGACGTACACGCCGTCGGTCGGCTTGATGCTCTCGAAAGCCGTGCGGAAGGCCTGCTCGACGCCGCGGCCCTGGATTCGTCCGGCCGCCAGAATCTTAAACGCGAAGCAGGGTTTCCTGGTCTGGCGCATCACGCGGTACATGCGCGCCGGATCGCTCTGCAAGTAGAGTTCGTGCGGCATTTCGACGAGCTCGCCGTGGAGCACCTGCTTCTGTTCCTCGACGGTGCGGCGGCGGTTGTAGACGCAGCCGGAATAGAAATCCACGTCCCAGTTCTCTTCCTCGACCTTGGCGATTACTTCCGGGATGTGAGTTCCGACGCCCACCAGCACGCCCAGGTCGCGCGCCTGTTTGCACCACTCCCTGACCGTTTCCATCTTTCCACTCTGCCAGGCGTCGTCCACCACCTCGCCCTGCCGCTGGAGGGCCAGTGGCTTGATGGTTTTCATCAGCATCTTGGAATCCACGCCGGCGGTCACCTGAATGATGAGCTGCATCTTGCCACCCTCGGACTGGAAGCGGGCCAAGTCCTGGGGCGCACGGTCCAGGTGGACGTAGTTGAAGGCGTCGATGCCGAAGCGTGTACACTGGTGCATCACGGCGCAGACGCGGTCGGCCGTGTACCACTCCTTCATGGAATTGGCGAAGTTGTTGTTGAAGTGGGCGAACCCGTAAAAGGGATTCACGCCCAGGACCACGCGACTGATCTCGGTGTGGAAAAACTTCATCCTGGGAACCTGAATCTCGGAAGCCGGCGCCGCTGCCGCCGGGGCCTCTCCCTGCCCCGTTGTCTGGGCCCTGATTGCAGACACACCGCCGGTGAAACCGGCCGCCAAGGCCGCGCCCGACCGCAGGAAATTTCTTCTGGTATTCGACATGTGCGCCTTCCCTTCTCCGGCTCGAGTGATCGGCAGCCAGTCGCCGAGCTCTTCCCTGACTATACTCGACTCTTCAATCAGGAACAATACTTTCGCACCCGTAATTCTCGGGAATATCTCCGGCGAATCCCGGCCGCAGCCTCATTTTGATATCCTCTGGTCCGAGGCAACACGAAATGAAAGACCGTGAAGAACCACGCCGGGCGGCTTCGGAACGCGCAAACATGAACTTGAATCGACGTGAATTTATCGCAGTGCCAGCCGCCACTCTGGCGACTTCCCTGTTCGCCGCGGATCCGGCCGTCCCGTGGCAGCGGAAAATCCGCCGGCTTGGCCAGACCAACATGACCGAACACGACCCCGTGGTGCTCGACGTGGAGCAGTGGGCGGATTACTGGGCCAGCTTGAAGGTGGACGCCGTGCTGGTGAGTGTCACCGGCATTCTGGCGTTTTATCAGACCAAAGTCCCCTACCACCGGAAAGGCAAGTTTCTGGGCAACCGGGACTTCTTCGGCGACTGTTGCGCGGCCGCCAAAAAGCGTGGCCTGCACGTCATCGCGCGCATGAGTCCGGATCTCAATTGGGAAGACGCCGTCCAGGCCCACCCCGAGTGGTTCCAACGCGACGCGCAAGGCAATGTGGTGCACCACGGCGAGGATGCCAGGCTGTTCCGCACCTGCATGTTCACCACTTACATGACCGATTACATGCCCGCGATCATGCGCGAGATCAACTCGCTTTACGACGTGGACGGTATGTTCACCAACGCCTGGCCTCCGCTGGGGTCGTTTCCGGTCTGTCATTGCGAACAATGTCGGCGCCTGCCGCCGCCCGGCTCGATTGATTACTGGGACAAGTTCAACGAGCGCATTGTCTATCTCTGGAAGCTGTACGATTCCATCGCCAAAGAGAAGAGGCCGGAGAACTTCTATTTCGCCAATCTCGGCGGCGGCATCCGCAGCACGGCCGACCTGGTGAAGCTCGGCGAAATGTGCGAGTGGTTCCAGTGCGACAACCAGGGCCGCGGCGGAGATGCGACGCCGATCTGGGGATGCGCGCTGCAAGGCCGGGTGTGCAGCGCCGTGCAAAAGGGCAAGATGTCCACCAACGTCACCGCGCGGGTGGTCCACCGGCACACCCCGCTGGCGCAACGTCTACAAGTCGCAGCAGGAAGAACAGATGTGGTTCGACGAGACGCTGGCCTCCGGAATGGTGCCGTATCACCACATTATCGGCGGCGAGAACGGGATGGGAGAGGACCGCCGCTGGCTGGAGCCGGCGCACAAGTACTTCGACTGGATGGCCACCCACGACGTCCACTTCATCAACAAGCGCTCGATTGCGAATATCGGCGTGGTGATGGGCCAGCGGACCCACTTGTTCTACCAGCCGCCGCGCGGAGCGCTCATGCGGGAGTACATGGACGGCATGTATTACGCCCTGCTGGAAGGCCGCTTTCTCTTCGATTTTGTGCATGAAGACAAGCTGGCGCCCGCGGACCTGGCAAAATACACCGCGCTGCTGTTGCCCAATACGGCTCTCCTCAGCGACGAGCAGTGCCGGCGGCTGCGCGCCTACGTGGAGGCGGGCGGCTCACTGTTGGCCACATTCGAGACCAGCCTGTACACCGAGCGCAACCAGCGGCGCTCCGATTTCGGCCTGGCGGATGTGTTTGGCATTCGAAAGGCCGGGGACATCATTGGCACCACCGGCAACGCCTATCTGGCGCGTATCGAGAAGCAGCATCCGATTCTCAACGGCTTTTCGAATACCGCTTGGATTCCCGGCGCGCAAAACCGCTTACCCGTGGCTCCGGTGGAGAACCCGATTCTGACGGTGGTGCCCGGCTTCGTGGCGTACCCTCCGGAACTGTCGTATCCGGTCCAGCCGCACACCGATGAGCCGGCGATCGTGGTTCGACAGAAGGGCAAGAGCCGCCTGGTCTACTTCCCGGGCGATGTCGAACGAACGATGTGGAGATCGGGCCATACCGACCTGGCGCGGCTGCTGCAGAATTCCATCCGCTGGGTGTCGGGCGGGAATCAGCCCGTCACGGTCGAAGGGGAAGGCGTGATCGAGACCTTCGCGTGGGAAACGCAGGCGGGCTTCGCGGTACACGTCCTGAATTACACCAACCCCACCATGCACCGCGGATGGTTGAGGAATTTCTATCCCATCGGAGCGCAAAAGGTGAGGATGCCACTTCCCGCGGGAAGGAAGGTGACCCGGGTGGAGCTGTTGCGGGCCGAAACAGACATTCCGTTCACGGGAGGCGCCGGCACAATAGAGTTCACCATCCCCAAAGTCCTGGACTACGAAGTAGCCGCGCTCTATTCCGCGTGAGGTCTCATCGGGTGGCATGTGCCTGCGCGAGCACCACCACGGAAGCCGGCGACATGGCTTCGTAGTAGCCCGTAAACCGCCGGGGCTCCTCGGCGTCGTAGCGCTTCAGGTTCATGGCCCAGCGATAGGCCACTGGCTGGTAACACAACTCAGCCTCCACCCGGAACGGTCCCTGCGCTTCGCCAAGCTCGACGGAATAGCGTACCCGGTCTCCGCCGCCGCCGAAGTCCGCGTCTTCGAGAGCGCCTCCCGCCACTGCGACCTCCCGGCCCGCGGTCCGCTTGTCAAAGCCCATCGGCAGCAGCCGGTTGTCTTTCAGGTAGTTCACAGCGTTCAGCAAACCGGTAGTCACCGCCCCGCGGCTATCGCCCATGATCGCTTCGTAAATCTGCACCTGGCTGGCGCTGCGGATCTCGGTGTAATGCGGCTCGAACCTGGCCGGGTCGTCATCGTTGTCGTTACCCTGTATCGAGCCCGTCGCGTTCACCGCGCCCGACTCGAACACAGCGCGGTTGTTCCCGTCCCGCACCACCACGTGCAGCCACACCCGCCTCGACGGGTACGCCGTCGGCAGCTTGTGCCCTCCCAGGTTCTCCACCGAAACTTCCGCCTCCAGCCGCCCGCCGCGCACCTCCAGCCTGCCGATGGAGACCCGTCGCGCTCTCCGATTGAAGATGGGCCACCGTTCTTTCCGCCGCAGCGGTCAGTTCTTCCGGCAGCGCCGCGACGCCCAACTCGTTCCGATAGCGGTTCAGAATCCGCTGAAGGAAGAAATTGCCGCCCACGAACACATGCCGCGAAAACCCCGCTTCCTCGGCTGGCCCAGCACGCTGGTGATGGCGACTTCCTCCTCCACCTCCGGCATGTGACACGACTGACAGCTTCGCCTCTCCCGATACCCGCTGTGCACCCACTCCTGGTAGGGAACCTGCTCGGGCAACTCGCCGATCTGCTTGCCGCCCGGTCCCAGGGCCTTGGTGATGAGCGTGTGACAGGTCGCGCAAAGCTCGCTCGTCGCGAATGTGCGGCGACTCGGTGGGGAGAAAGCCGCCGGTCGACGTCCGCATGATCCGCGTGTGGCCGGCATCCGGCGCGTACGGCCCGATATTCGATGCCGCTCGCCTTCCGCGTTCGGTCCGTCGATCACGAATCTTCCCACATAGCTCTCCGGCGTCCCCAGCTTCTCTTTTCAGATCTGGTGGCACAGCGAGCAGGAAACCCCGTCGGCCGCGAGCCTGTCTCCGCGGTCGTCCGGCCGGAAGCGGAGGTGAGAGAAAACCGTGCCCTCGCCGCCGCCGAGCTTCGATTCGAACCGCGCCATCGGCATGTGGCAGATCGAGCACTCGTCCTCGATCGCCGCGCCCGATTCCGGGTGGTCAATCGTTTCACGCCTGACTCCCGCTTGCCAGTAGGGGTCCCGGGCGGCGTTGGCCATCATGCGTGGGCCGCCAGGCGACGCCAATCGAGATGTCTTCGCCGCCGCTTGTCACCACCCCGTTATGGCAGGCCATGCACCGGTCGGAGGTCTGGAAATGCGGCGCGCTCATCTTGCCGGCGGCATTGGCGCTATGCGCCGGGCCCGTGCAGGCCGTTACCAGCGCAAGATATAAGGAACTCCCGCAACATCTTATTTCCACCCATCGCGCAATCCACCGTCGAACCAGTCCCAAAGCAGGTAGACCATGATTGCAGGCGAACGGCCGGCGGTATTGTTGACTGGAATCCGCACGCCGAAGTCAGCCCGTATGTGCTGCCTGCTGCTCAGCGTTACCTGAAACTGCGGTACCACGTCCCAGTTGACCTGCTCTCCCAGCTGCCAGCTCGCGGTCCGCCAGCAACTCAACCATGGGCGACCACAGCCGCCCGCGGCCCTGGTCCGCGATGAAGGTCTTGCCCAGCACTGTCCGCCAGTACACGGCCTTGTTGGCGTCGTCGGTATGGGTGGGCACTTCCAATCCGCCTTGAAACTGGAGAGAAGCTCTCCTTCGGCAGCAGTTGCCCGAAACTCGCAAAGGTCTCCAGAATCGTCACGCCGTTGCCCATGCTCCGGGCTGCGTTGCCGGTAGGCAGGACGGCCTCGCCGGAAAGGCTGAAGATGGACCCGGTCCGCAGGCTGCTGGCGAGCATGCGCTTGTAGCCCAGCGCCATGTCCCCGACTCCGCCGAACCGGCTCCCCGTGCCGGATAGCTGAAAAGTGAACGGCACGCTGATGTCGATCTGGTTCCTGATCGCCGAAGCGCCGCTCGTATACCAGCCGGTTGGTGACATTCCGCGGAGCTCTTGGTGTCGATTGCCGCGTCAATCACCGCCTCGTCTTCCGGGAAGGCCTTCTCGGTGAACAGCGCCCGAGGAAGGTTCAGTTCGCCGCGCGGCCAGGAGGGTTCCCGGCAGAACCCCCGGAGGTACTCGATGACCTTGCCGATCTGGTCCGAGGTGAGCGCCTCCCGGAAGGAAGGCATGATCTCGGAGAAGCCTCTGGCCGGCCCGCCGTTGTTGATGATCGCGTTCCAGTCCAGGTCGGGCTCGCGCGTGGTGGCATTGCAGTCCGTGAAGTCGGGGAACGTGGACGGCAGCTCGAAACCGCGCGTGGCGTCCGGGGCTCCTCTGCCGTCGGTGCCGTGGCACGCAGCACATGCGGCCCGGAAGATGTCCCGTCCGCTCTTCAGTTCGGCAACCTTGGTTTGCCCCAAGGCGATTCCCGCTATCAGCAGCGCCAGGCCAATCGCCGTAGCCCAGGGCTTCCCACTGTCTGCCCTACCCATAGACCAAGTATCCACGTACCAGAATATAGGTTGTGATTATCTCATACTTGTGCGTCCTCTTTCGCTGCAACGCAACTGTGAGAGGGAGCGACATGAAAGTGGAGCCGATGCGATTCATCCGCAAAACCGCCGGAATCAGGGCGGGTGGGAACGCAAGGCAGGGGCGACCAAGGCGGCGCGGGGTTGCAGGCCGTGGACGATTGGCAATCGGCCCACTGGCGCGTTGGCGTTGAACAGCGGCGGTTGCAAACATTAGCCAAGTGACGGAGCCGAATGACACTTTGGCACTTTTCGCCGACCGGCCGAGAGAAACTGCCCAGATTGTACTTGGCCTCGTCTCCCGTGCGGGGCTACAATACCGGTAATCGCTTGAATTTTGACCTGGGCAGGTTACCGTGGCTAAAGTTTTCGTCATCTACGCTTCTGAGGACTGGCCGTTCTACGATCGTCTGACGGCTCAAACCCGAACCGCCAACCTACAGGTGGAGTTTGACCACTTGAAGGTCAAACAACCATGGTTTGCCGCCTGGAAAGCGCATTCCCGAACCAAGATCTATCAATGTGACGCAGCCATCGTTCTGGTTAGCAGGCACACCGTCGACGGCGGCATCGACTGGGAACTGGAGTGCGCCATGGAATTCGGGATGCCGATTCTGGGCATCAACGTGGATAAGGACCAAAAGGGCTCCGTACCCAAAGAGCCCCCCGGTTGGGAGCAAATGAAGTGGGGGGACTGGGAGGAGCTTTCACGCTTCATTCAGTTAGTCAAACGGCAGTCTGCTTCCGCAGGTTGAAAGCTCGCCGGGCTTCTTCCGTCGATGGCGGCGTCAAGCGGCCTGGAATGTATTCCAGGGCTCGTGGATCGCGCGGCTAAGTTGAAGACCGTCCGGCGTGGGAACGGGCCAATCCTCAGCTTTGACGCCGACTTTGACCGCTGGCCGGAGCTCAGAAGGATCCATCATCTCTGACAAATCCTCCCGTTGTAACAAGCGGTTGATTGAGCTGGCTCCCCAAAATCCACGGCTTCCAACGACCTCTCCGTAACCTCTGCCACCGACGGCCGCGACGGCGGTAATGGGATGTCAGGGACAAAGCGCGCGCGCCGTAATACGCTTCCTAATCTCGGAACAAGTTAGTATATACTTTCTACAACTGGGAAGTAAGAAATGGAGATTCCGGTTAGGGCGTCGTTACTGTCATCCATGCTCGCGACCTGGTTGTCGGTGTCTCCACTCACTGCAGCGACGGCAATACCGAATCGAACGCCCGGCCAGGCCGCTCAGGAAGGCATCGAGTGGCTGCAAACGGCCGCCACTTCCTGGCAGCAGGCAAACTCGTGTTACGGGTGCCACGTCCAGGCTCAGGTCATTATGGGACTGGCCGTCGCAAAGCACAACCAATACGCAATCAGCGACCGCGTCCTTCAGAACCTGGTGAAATTTGTCGGCGAACAGCAGCGCGCCGACGGATCGTTTGAGAGGTCGCCGGCAACCAGCACGCAGTTTGCAGCGATGGCGCTGGCCTACTATGAAGAACTCACCGGCGCGAAGACTCCTGCTCTCTTGAACTCCTCCCGGTGGCTGCTGGAACAGCAGCTGCCGAACGGCGAGGTTCCAGGCGATCACGATGAAGCTCCTATCGATCAAGGCACCTTCATGACGACCGCGAATAGCAGTTTGGCCTTTAGGCAGACCTTCCGGGAGACCAGGTCCACCCAGTTCCGGCGCGCGGCCGAACGCGGGCTCGCTTGGATCGCCAGCGCAAAACCCGAAACCACGCAGGACAAGGTTTTCGTTGTTCTGTCTCTTTCCAGGTTCGGCACTTCCGCTCAGAAGAAGATCGCAAGAGATATGGTCAGACAACTTCGCGCGGAACAGACAGAAGAGGGTGGGTGGAAGGAGACGGCAGGATCCGCCGGTCCCAACGCCTTCGCAACCGGGCAGGTACTTTACGCCTTCAGGCAGGCGGGAGTTTCCATCGACTCTCCCGAATTCCAGCGAGGCGTGCGCTATCTCCTGGCTGAAAGCGGCGCTGGCTGTGTGGCTGCCCGGATATGCCCTGGCGTTCCTGGCGCCGCTGTTAATGGGATTCCTGCCCGGGAGCGGTGGCGTTTCCCGCAATGGAGCCGGCCTGGTGGAACTCGTGTTAGCTGGCTTGCTCGCCGGCTGGGTCTACGGGGAAGCGAGTGATGCGACGATACCGGCTCGGGGCGGACTCAGCACCCAGAAGGGAGGCGCAGGCGCATGAGAGAGATTGGCATTATTCTGATTGCGTCGTTTGCCGTCGATCGCATCGTGACGGGCCTGTTTTTCCTGCTTTCCTACAACGCCGACCTGAGGGGGGCGGTGCTTGACCCGGACTCCATCCAGGACCCGATGGAAAAGACAGAAGCGCTGAAGAATTACCGGCTGATCTATGCGGTTGTCGCGGGATATCTGGCGATTGTTTTCGTCGCGGGTTTGATGGGAGTGAGATTCTCGGCTATCACAGGGCTGACGCCCGATCTGAATGATATGCCGGTCATGAACCAGTTGCTGGATATTCTGCTCACCGGGTTGTTGCTGGTGGGCGGCGCCGACCGTCTTTCCGATGCTCTGAAGCTCCTCAAAGGGGAGGGCGGCAGAGCCTCTCAGGCGCCGATTGAGATTACCGGGAAAGTCGTGCTGCAGCAGGAAGCCGCAAACGCCGTCGAAGGCTCCGGCGGAGGGAACCGGTAGCGTCGGACACGAACGGAAAGCGGTGCTTGGAAAAAGCTCACCAGACTACACGCGGCATTGTATTTGGTGGAGAAACCTGTTGCCTGGGCGCGTTTTCGTAGCGTATACTACTCGTAATTTCGACTTCACTCGGAGGGAACAAACTGGCTACTTATATACGCGCGAACGCTTGGAATAACGGCGGCACTTTCGCCAACACGGACCTTTTGTGGTACGCAAAAGGAGTTGGCGCCATGCAGTCGCGGCTGTTAAACGATCCGTCCAGTTGGTGGTTCTTTGCCGCGATCCACGGCGAATACGTGACAACCAGTGGATTTCCCGGTTGGGGGTTTCTCCCCTCCCCGCCCTTCGTACCAGCCACGCCGCAACCATCCACCAGCGTCTCAGATCAATTCTGGAACCAGTGTCAACATCAAAGTTGGTATTTCGTTCCATGGCATCGTGGGTATCTGTTGGCATTGGAAGCGCAAGTCCGGGCGGATGTGATCAAGCTCGGCGGTCCCTCGACCTGGGCATTGCCGTATTGGGATTATCTCGGGCCGGGAGACGAGTTTAATATTCCCCCAGCCTTCACGCAGCGGAATTTGCCTGACGGCAGCCCCAATCCCCTTTATGTAACAGCTCGTTACGGACCCGACGGCGACGGAAATATCTTTGCGCCCACTGCTGCCGCGATCCAGCAACATCCGAATGATCCAAATTTTGCTTACGGCGCGATAACACAGAACTGCCTGTCCAATGGCCTATATACGGGTAACGATTTCAACACCCCGCCACCCGGGTTCGGCGGTCCTGAGACAGGGTTCTCGCATGGAGGAGGGACCTCTGGCAACCTTGAAGGCAATCCACATAACCTTTTGCACGTCTATGTCGGAGGGAACGCTCCGGATGGCCAGACGTATGGCTTGATGAGTGATCCGGGATTAGCCGGACTCGACCCGATCTTCTATTTGCACCATGCCAATATCGACCGGCTGTGGGCGGTGTGGAACGAGAACCCCGCCAATACCAACCCGACAAACACCAACTGGCTTAACGGTCCCGCGGCCATCGGCGAGCATGAATTCGTGATGCCCATGCCGGACGGCAGTTCCTGGACGTACACTCCGCAGCAAGTGAGCAGCCTCAGTCAGCTAAACTACTCATATGACAGCCTGCCGAAGCCTGCTCCAGCCGCGCCTCTGTTCGCTCAAAGGCTGACGCGGTTGGGCGCGGCGGCGGCGAAGGCAAAGGAAGCTCCCGTGACATCAGGCAAGAACGTGGAGTTAGTGGGCGCCAATCAAGAGGCTCTGGCGATCAAAGGCTCGGGGGCTCACACCACTGTCAGGCTCGACACTGAAGTCCGTCATAAGGTGTCCACGAGTCTCGCCAGGGCTGCTCAAACCGCCGCGCCCGACCGTGTTTTCCTCAACCTGGAAAATGTCCGTGGAACGCATGATGCGTCTGTCCTCAGCGTCTATATCAACTTGCCGGAAGGCGCAAGTCCAAGCGAGCATCCCGAGCTCCTGGCGGGGAGTGTCGGACTTTTCGGGCTTCGCAGGGCGAGTTTAAAGGACGGCAGACACGGCGGCCAGGGCCTCAGTTTTGTTTTGGAAATCACGAAGATCATCGATGCCCTGTACTTGAACAAAGCGCTCGATGTCGCATCGCTCCAAGTGAGAATTGTGCCCCATCAGGCGGTTCCGGAGCAGGCGCAAATCACCATTGGACGAGTCAGCATCTACCGTCAGGGCCACTGACCGATGACATATGACGCCCGAGAGCTCGCGCGGGTCCGTAACCCCGTGCTGCTCATTAGCGCGGTTACGTGGATCTTGCTCCTGGTCGGGCCGGGCAGCATGGTGATGCTTGCTCATCACCCGGCTGCCAGCGCTGGAGCGATGCCGCTGCCGGCGTCGTTTCACATGCTGCTGGGGATGAACCCGCCCGCGTCCCTGGCGGCGGGCTGGGCGCTGATGTTGGTCGCGATGATGTCGCCAGTGCTGATCCCGCCGCTTCACCATATCCGTCTCCGCAGCTTCAGGCACCGGCGCGCGCGCTCCATCGTGCTTTTCGTAGCCGGCTATGCCGCGATCTGGATGGCGCTTGGCGGCGTGCTGCTCGCAATCGAAGTGGCGGTCAAGTTTTATGCGCCGCAATCGTATGTGCCGGCGGCCGGCGTGTTCCTCATCGCGTTAGTGCTGGCAGTTTTCCCCCGTCAAACAGCGTTGTCTCAATCGCTGCCACGCTCATACCGAACTGGCCGCCTTCGGCGCAGCGGCGGATTTCGACGCGCTTCGTTTCGGCACGATACACGGGATCTGGTGCGCCGGATCTTGCTGCGCCTTGATGTTGTTTCCAATTCTGCTGCCCCGGGGACACGTCGTCGCGATGGCTGGCGTGGCCATCCTGATTTTCAGCGAACGGCTGGAACAGCCAATGCCGCCGCGCTGGCGCTGGCGCGGCCTCGGCAAAGTGATACGCATCGTGGTTGCACGAACGAGGATACGCCTGCACGCCCTCCGATTTGGTCCTGCGCCGATCTCCTCTACCAGATTTCGTGCAGGCACGTGACCTGTCACTCCCGCTTGCGCGCCCCGAAACGCCTCGTTACTCTGAATTGGTGTTCCCACGACGGAAAGCCCGTCGCCGCTCAACCGCTCGGAGTCACCTGGAAGTAGCGACGCGGAATTCCGGGCGGGAATGGCGATCCCCCGGTCGTTGAAGGAACGGGCGAGCAGCCACGAATATGGCGACTGAAGAAGAACGCTGTGCTGAGGCGAGGAAGTTCCAGCGCATCGACGACGCCTTTCGCAGGGGTGACCTGGACGCCTTGCGAGCGGCTGTGGACGACGACGCGGTGGTGCCGAACGGTCGCATGCCGGACGGCGTTGGAACCTGCCTGGTGTACGCGATTTATCACAGCCCGCTTGCCTTCATCCGCACGCTGCTCGAAATGGGCGCCGATCCGAATGCTCCCGTCGACGACGGGTTCCCGCCGCTCATCGCGGCGCTGAGCTGCACGCGCGATGTGCCCGGCGCGGCCAGACGGACGGACGTCGATGACATCCTCCGCCTGCTGCTGTCATTTGGCGCGGACCCGAACCAACGCGGTATTAACGACTACACACCGCTCCACATGGCCGTCGCCGAGCGTAACCTGCTCGCGGTGCAGCTTCTCCTCGATGGCGGCGCCGATCCCGAGTTGCCAACGCGGATTGACGAGTGTGAGACGCCGGTCGAAATGGCAAAGGCGGCCGGACTGCCAGTGATGGCGGCGATGCTGGCGCGCAGAGGTGAGGCCCTTCGCCAACGGCTGCGATCTGGATTGACGCTGCTGGTAGAGATTCCCGGCACCGGCGACCTGGTGCGCCGCCAGCATAAGTATCGAATTCGCCTTCGCCTGTGGCTGAATCGGGGAGAGGCGGTTCGCTGGAAGACCGCGTGGGGACCGGTGGGCATCGCGAGGCTCGAGGATAATGGCGAAACACTGATCACCGAAGTCCGCGTCGACCGGCGGTCGCTCGTCAACGGCCTGTTCTACGGGGTCGAAGGCATGTGCGTTGGCGGGACGCGCCGGCTGGAAATCGCGCCGCACCTGGCCTATGGCGAGCGGGGCGTTCCGGGAGTGATACCGGCTGGCGCGAAGCTGACCGCCGAAATCACGATACTCGAAGCTTCCGGCGTCGCTCCGTGAGCGCTTCAGCGGCCACGTTCTTGACCTGGCATGATGGCTGCGCTAAGTTCCATTGGATCATATATTTAACAGATGTATCCGACTGCCGTTGGTCGGGCTGTCCGCAATTTTCGACTCCATGCTAACTAAGTCGATAGACTTTAGGGCCAATTGCCGCTATCCTAACAGAGACGGAGGTTTCTGCCCTAGAAGTCCTCCGCCGAAAGTACTCCGATCATGAAATCCAGCAATTCACACTGGCGCCAACAATTACTCGCCCAGATGCCCCCGCATCTGGCAGAGGAGATCGACGTCTTCGAGACCGAGATCGTGCTGAAGAAGCAGGGCAGGATTGATGAGAAGGTCTTCGCGGAAACTCGTCTCCGGCGAGGCGCTTATGGCCAGCGTTATGACAATGGCCGGCGGCACGATGGACAGACTACGCGTGAGCTGAACTACCCCAGCGCAAATGTCACGAAGGGGCCTGGCACGTTGTGGGACGCACCGGGGATGCAGCGCATCAAGATCCCTTTCGGAGGGTCTCGACGCACGGCAACTGGAGGTGCTTGGCAGAACTCGCCGAGGAGTACTCCGACGGCATTGCCCACATCACCACCCGACAGGACGTGCAGCTTCACTATGTCCATATCGAGGACACCCCGTCGCTGATGCGGCGGCTCGCGGCGGTAGGCATTACGACCCGGGAAGCTTGCGGGAATACAGTCAGGAACGTCACGGCATGCCCGATTGCGGGTGTCTGCCGGGACCAGGCGTTCGACGTCACGCCTTACGCCAAGGCTTGTGCCCACTTTCTGTTGGGGCATCCGGACACACAGGAGTTCGGGAGGAAGTTCAAAATCTCGTTTTCCGGCTGCCGGGATCACGCTTGCGCGCTCGCCCATATGCACGACCTCGGGGCCATCGGCGTGGTGAAGGAGATCGAGCGGAGAACACAAGCGTGGCTTTGAAATCTACGTAGGCGGAGGTCTCGGCACCGTGCCGCAGCAAGCCAAACTGTTCAGCGATTTTGTTCCGGAGGAAGAACTGCTGCCGCTGGCACAAGCCATGGGCCGTGTTTTTGCGCGTTTGGGGGAAAAGAAGAACCGCAACACGGCCCGCCTGAAGTTTCTGGTGAACAAGCTGGGCATGGACGAGTTCCGGCGGCTCGTTCTCGAGGAACGAGCCGGACTCCCGCACGAGGAACGCTGGACCAGTTATCTGAAGGATGCGGAGAGTTACTCGGAAGAACCGCGCAAGGCGCCAGGGCTGCTCGAGATCGCCGGAGCGGGCCCCGAAGGGTTCGACGCCTGGCGCCGCACCAATGTGTACAAGCAGCGCCAGCAAGGCTATGCCACGGTCACCATATCGCTCCCTCTCGGCGACATCACCGCGGCGCAATTGCGAAAAGTTGCGGACCTTGCCCGGACTTACGTGAGAGAAACGATTCGCACCACGGTCGAGCAGAATTTCGTTCTCCGGTGGGTGAGCGAGGCGGACCTTCCGGAGCTCTATTCGGATCTCAAGAGAGTCGGATTGGCCGAGCCCACCGCCGGCACTATTGTTGACATCGTCGCCTGTCCCGGAACCGACACCTGTAAGCTGGGGATTTCGTCCTCGCGCGGCCTGGCCGGTGAGTTGCGAAGCCGGCTCGCGGCGACGCAGTTCGAGCTGGACGAAAGCGTGCGAGGCCTTCGCATCAAGGTGAGCGGTTGCTTCAACTCCTGCGGCCAACACCATGTTGCCGATCTGGGTTTCTACGGCGTCAGCCGCAACAAGGCCGGGTACACGGTGCCGCATTTCCAGGTGGTGCTTGGCGGCCAATGGACGGAGAACGCCGGCGCTTACGGGCTGGCCATCGGCGCGGTGCCTTCAAAGCGAATTCCCGACGCGGTCAGCCGGATCACGGAGCGGTATCTGGCGGACCGCACGCCCGGCGAATCGTTCCAGGCATTCATCAAGCGCATCGGCAAGGCAGAGTGCAAGAAGATGCTGGAGGACTTGATGCAATTGCCTCCGCACGATCTGGAGCCGTCGTATTACGCCGACTGGGGTGACACGCGCGAGTACAGCACAGGCGACATTGGAGTGGGTGAATGCGCGGGCGAAATCGTGTCGCCTTTCGATTTCGCGGTGACGGCTTGCGAGCGGGAAGTCTTCGAAGCGCAACTTCATTTGGAGCGCGGCGAAGTTAGGCGGGCGGCTCGGGCAGCCTATGAGGCCATGCTCCAGGGGGCCCTGGCGTTGCTGAAGGTGGAACTGCCGGACGCGGAATCTCCCTCGAACGGGGACATCGTTTCCGCGTTCCGTGCCCGCTTCTACGACACACAGCTTTTCTTCGATCCCTTTGCCGGCGGCAAGTTCGCTCATTATTTCTTCGCCGCTCACAGGAGGCAGGAAGAGCCACGAGACGCCGAATCGGCGCATCAGTTGATCGAGGAATCGCAGTTGTTTCTGGAGGCGTGCCACAGTTGCTATGCCCGCATTGTGGAGCGCAGGGCAGTGCGTCAGAAGGAAATGGCAGGAGTAAACGCGAATGTTTGATACGGACTCCGTTGAGCACGTGAACGTCAAGGTGTTTGCCCGGCAGGGCGACGCTTTCGATCCAGCCGGGCTGATACCCGTGTTTCAGCGCTGGATCCGGGAGAGCGCTTGTCCGGAGCTGACCATTGACGTCGCCGACTACCGTCACGTGTGGAATGGTCCGGGCATCTTGTTGATCGGACACGAGGCGAACTACAGCTACGACTTCGGCGACGGCAGGCCGGGGCTGCTCTACAATCGCAAGTCCTCGGTCGGTGGCCGTTTTCGTGACAAACTGCTGTTGGCGTACCGCTCCGCCTTGCGTGCGTGCGTTCTTCTGGAAGACGACCCGGAACTCGATCCGAAACCACGCTTCGACGCCGGGCGGTTTGAAGTGATTGTCAATGACCGGCTGCTCGCTCCCAATGTGGAGGAAACGAAGATCGTATTGAAACGGGAAATCGAGGCGGCGTTCGCTCCGCTCCTCGCCGCCATTTCAGTTGAACCAGTGGGCGAGCCCCGCGAACGTGTAAGGTTCGCGGTCAGCGCTGGCGCGCCGCAAGACGTCGGCTCGCTGCTGGCGGAGTTCGCCGAAACGGTCTAGTCTTCTTCGCCGGTCCTCCCTGGACGATTCCTTTGTTTACAGATTGACCCCGTCAGCCCGTCTCCGGTTCTCAACGCGTTTTGGAATGCGCGAAGGGGCTGGCGTAAATGTGCAAGACTCTAAACTTGGGAGAGATTCATGACACGACGGGAAATACTGAAATCCTCGCTGATGGCGGCAGGCGCCACGTCGGCTCCTCTCGCCTCTCCCCAGGAAAACGAAAGTCCGCATAGCTGGCCCGCCGCCGCTCGCGAAACCAGCGGGGGGCGGATGCCCAACGTGCTGTGGATCTGCGCCGACCAGCAGCGATTCGACACCATCGCGGGGCTCAACAATCCGCACGCGCGGACGCCGAACCTGCAGAAGCTGATGGGAGAGTCGGTCACCTTCACCCACGCGTTCGTTCAAAACCCGGTGTGCTCGCCATCCCGCGCGAGTTTCCTTACCGGCCGCTATCCCCACACCACGGCGCTGCGTGCGAACGGGCAGCGCATCCGCGACGACGAACGCCTGATAACGCGAATCCTCGCGGACCAAGGCTACGCCTGCGGACTGTCGGGAAAGCTGCACCTGTCGCCTTGTGCCGGCGGCCGGAATGAGGACCGCATCGACGACGGCTACCAGGTGTTCTGGTGGAGTCACGATTTGACGGACCAATGGCCCGGAAAGAACATGTGGCGCGTGTGGCTGGAGGACCGCGGGGTGAAGTGGCCCCAGCCTCCCGCCAATTCGGAGCCCTGGGGCGTACCCATCGATCCCGCCTACACGCAAACTGCCTGGTGTTCCGAGATGGCAATCCAGTTCATCCGCCAGCAACGGAGCTTCAACCCGTGGCTGATGTCGGTGAACATCTTTCAGCCGCATCACCCGTTTTGGCCCACTCAGGATTACCTCTCCCATTACGAGCCGGACAAGATGCCGGCACCCAGGTACCAGGAGGGTGAACTGGATTCCAAGCCCGTCTTCCAGCGCATCGATCATCAGGCCGGCTACGCCGGAACGGCTTTGTCCTTCACCAAGACCGATGCGCTCACCCATCGCAAGATCACCGGCGCTTACTACGCCATGATCGAACAGGTGGACACCGAAGTCGGCCGCATGATGAAAACCCTGGAAGACACCGGGCAGGCCGATAACACCATCGTGATCTACATGAGCGATCACGGAGAGATGCTCGGCGACCACGGGATCTACTTAAAGGGGCCGTATTTTTACGACTGCATGATCCGAGTGCCCCTGATGATCCGCTGGCCAGGCCGCTACAAGGCCGGCCTGCGGAGCGATGCGCTGGTGGAGATGGTGGACCTGGTTCCCACGCTGCTCGAGGCAGCCGGCATTCCGGTCCACGCGGGGGTGCAGGGACGCTCTCTGACTCCAGTTCTGACGGGACAGACGACAACTCATCGCGATTCCATCTATTCGGAACACTTCGACTCGTCCTTCCTTTACGAGCCGCCGCCCATGGGCGCCTGCATCCGCACCGAACGCTACAAACTGACGTACTTTCAGAACCTGCCTGCCGCTGAATTGTACGATCTGCAGAAGGATCCGGGCGAGGTGGAGAACCTGTGGGCCTCGCCGGGGGCGAAGGGCGTCCGCCAGGAGATGATGGAGAAGCTGGTGGCGAGGTTAATCGACACGGTGGATCCCCTGCCGCAGCGCAAAACGCCCTGGTAAGACGGAAACAGCCACCTTGCGCGACACGTGCCAGCAGTGCTATTGCCGCAAGGGCGATTTCCACTGCTCGGAAAAGGCAGTGCGAATCGAGACTCACCGTCGTCAGTGCCCTGCCGTAATCGCTTACGCCAAATCGCACTAATTTTTGGCCAGCACGCTGACGTATTCGCCGAAATTCCTTCTTGCTCTTTCGGGAACCGCTCCCATTTAGGCGGTGTCCATAGGGGCAGAGAACAGGGAGAACGGCATGGACGCCAACGCCGCTCTCCCGCCAGGGCCCGCAGTGGGGCGGCGCGGTGTCGCGCTGCAAACGCAACTACAGGTTTGGAACCTTGTCTTGCCGGCTGGAAGGGAATATCCGCCGGAAAGGGGGAGTTGTGTTTCAACTGCTTGCCGAAAATATGGTCTCGAAATCGCGGCGCGGCTGGTCCGTTTTAGCTTCGACGGCCGGAGAAATTGCGGTCGTCGGGTTCGCATTATTGCTTCCCGCCGTCGCTCCCGATGCGCTGTCGCTGGCCGGCATCGCCACCCGGTTCGGATTGCCGCAGCCGCCCCCGGGGCCGCCGCCGCGCATCGCAGCCCGGCCGGATACCGCGCGCGTCCCCAAGACAAAAGCGCCTCGCCAATTTCAGAGCGGACTGTTGACGTCGCCGGCGTCCGTTCCCGACAAGGTGCCGACGATTATCGACGGGCCGGAGATACAGGCTGCCGCTTCGGATTGGAACGGCGGCGTGCCGGGTGGTCTGGGTCCCTCCGTCGACGGCCGGAACGCGCTCGACGCGATCTGGCGGATGCCCCACCCCGCTCCACCGCCCAAGGAACCGTCCCGTCCGCAAACACCCGCGGCCAAACCGCCCGCGCCGGTGCCCGTCGGCGGCAAAGTGCAGGAGGCCAAAATCATCAGGCGCGTCATCCCCGAATACCCGCCGCCGGCGATTCGGATGCACATCGAGGGCGTCGTCAAACTGCAGGGCATTATCGGGGTGGACGGCCGCATCCAGGCGCTTCAGGTGATTTCGGGCCATCCCTTTCTGACGCGGGCGGCGCTCGAGGCCGTCCGGCAATGGGAATATCGGCCCACCTACCTGAACGGCGTCCCCGTCGAGGTGGTGGCGCCTATCGACGTCATCTTCCGGCTGAGGCGGTAGCCCCCGGCAGCCGCCTCCTTTACAGTCGGCGCAATCCGATGGCGCTGCTCTCCGTCCCGTTGCGGGGGCTCGAACCGTGGTACGATTCGATATTTTGGAGACCCTCCGTAATGAAGCTAATTCGAAATCCTTACCTAGGTATTTTTCTCGCTTTGGGTTGGGTGATGCTGGCGAACCCGCTGGACGCCCAGACCCGTTTACTTCGCTTCCCTGATATTCATGGGGAGCGGGTTGTTTTCACCTACGCGGGCGATCTTTGGACCGCCTCGTCGAAAGGCGGCGTCGCCGTCCGGCTGACCGCCCATCCAGGCCAGGAGCTGTTTGCCAAGTTCTCGCCCGACGGCAAATGGATCGCCTTCACCGGGCAATACGACGGCGACGAGCAGGTGTACGTCATCCCCTCCACTGGCGGCGTGCCGAAGCAACTGACGTTTTATCCGGCAAGGGGACCGCTGCCTCCGCGCTGGGGCTACGACCATCAGGTTTACGGCTGGACGCCCGACGGGAAGAACGTCCTGTTCCGCAGCCTGCGCGACAGTTGGACGCTGGGCCGCACGCATCTCTACTCGGTGCCCGCCGCCGGCGGACTGCCCACCATGCTCCCCATGCCCGAATCGGGCGGCGGCGATTATTCGCCCGACGGAAAGATGGTGGTCTATTCGCCGCTGGCTCGCGACTTCCGGGCGTGGAAGCGGTATCAGGGCGGCTGGGCACAGGACCTCTACACCTTCGACCTGGCCAGCCACCAGATCCAGCCGGTGGCCCACTCGCCGCGCACCGAGCGCGACCCGATGTGGATCGGCAACAAGATCTATTTCGACTCGGACCGCACCGGCACCCTGAACCTGTACGAGTTCGACATCGCCAGCCAAAAGGTGCGGCAATTGACCAACTACACCAAGTGGGACGTGCGCTGGCCAAGCAAAGGCGAGAACGGCGAAATCGTGTTCGAGCTGGACGGCGAGCTGAACGTTTACGACACGAAAAAGGGCGGCGAGCCGGTGAAACTCTCGATCAACGTGCCCGACGACGGCCTGGCCATGCGCCCGTCGCAAATTTCGGCCGCCAAAAACATCGAGGACTTCTCCCTCAGCCCCAAGGGCGAGCGGGCCCTGTTCGTGGCGCGCGGGGACGTCTTCACGGCGCCCATCGAGAAGGGGCCGACGCGAAATCTGACGCACTCCTCCGACGCGCACGACAAGCAGGCGGCGTGGTCGCCCGATGGCGCCAAGATCGCTTTCCTCTCCGACCGCACCGGCGAAGATGAGTTGTACCTGGTGGACCAGAACGGCGAAGGCAAGCTGGAACAGCTCACCAACGACGGCAAGCGCATGCGCTATCGGCCCGTCTGGTCGCCCGACGGCAAACGCATCGCGTTCAGCGATTCGGAAGGCAAGCTGTACTTCATCAACCTGGACGACAAGAAGGTGACGCAGATCGCCGACGAGCAGCGCGGCCTGATTCGCGATCAGGTCTGGTCGCCCGACGGCAATTTCATCGCCTACACCATGAGCGGTCCCGGCGAACAGGATTCGATCCACGTCTACAGCGTCGCCGAGGGCCGCGACCACACGGTCACCGGCGACCTGTGGAACGAGAATAGTCCCGCCTGGGATCCGGACGGGAAGTATCTCTTCTATATGAGCGATCGCGAATACGCGCCGCAGATCAGCACCCTCGAGTTCAACTTCGCCGGCAACCGGATGACCGGCATCTTCGCCCTGACGCTGCAGAAGGACGGGCCGAACCCATTCCCGCCCGAAAGCGACGAAGTCACCATTGTGAAGAAAGATGAGAAGAAGGACGAGAAGAAAGACGCCGAGAAGAAGCCGGAAACCAAGCCGGGCGAGCTGAAGCCGGTGACTATCGACTGGGATGGCCTGGAGAGCCGGGTGACCCGCGTCCCGGTCGCCGCCTCCAACTATGGTGGCCTCGCGGCCATCAAGGACCACCTGATCTACGTGGAGGTGGGGTCTTTCTACTACGGACGCGAATCGGCGCAACGTCCGAAGGTGGTGATCTACTCGATGAAAGACCGCAAGGCCACCACGCTGGTGGAGGGCGCGCGCGGCTATGACATCTCCGCGGACGGCAAAAAGATCCTGGTGCGCGAAGGCGCCGCTTTCAATCTCTACGACGCCACGCCGAAAGGCCAGGCCAGCAAGAAGACCGTCTCCACCGCGGGACTGGTGGTGGACCGCATCCCCGCCCAGGAATGGCGGCAGATCTTCAACGAAGTGTGGCGGCGCTACCGCGACTTTTTCTATGTCACCAACATGCACGGCTACGATTGGGAAGCGCTGCGCCAGCAGTACGCGCCGCTGCTCGAATACGTGGCGCACCGCTCCGACCTGAATTACGTCATCGGGGAAATGATCGGCGAATTGAACATCGGCCACACCTACATCGTCGGCGGAGACTACGACATTCCC
Source organism: Bryobacterales bacterium (assembly GCA_963810595.1). Lineage (GTDB taxonomy): Bacteria > Acidobacteriota > Terriglobia > Bryobacterales > Bryobacteraceae > CAWEOG01. The sequence goes on from CAWEOG010000015.1 coordinate 89,088, forward strand.
GAGCGGCCGGAAATCGCGCTGCCCGGTGCGCGATTCACTCTCGACGAAGCGGCGGGCCGTTACAAAATCGCCAAGATTTTCCAGGGCCAGAACGAAGAGCCCACCTACCGCTCGCCGCTCACGGAAGTGGGCGTCAACGTTTCGGTGGGCGATTATGTGCTGGCGATCAATGGCGAAGACCTGACCGCCAACATCAACCCCTACAGCCTGCTGCGCGGCAAGGCCGGTCGCCAGGTGCGGTTGACGGTGAACGCGAAGCCCGACACCAACGGCGCGCACGACGCGGTCTTTACGCCCATCTCCACCGAAGAGCATCTGATCTACCTGGAAATGGTGGAACGCAACCGGCAGCGCGTGGACAAGCTCTCAAACGGCCGCGTCGGCTACATTCAAATCCCCGACATGGGCGCCGAGGGCATCAGCGAGTTCATCAAGTGGTACTATCCGCAAATCCGCAAGGAAGGCCTGGTGGTGGACGACCGCAGCAACGGCGGAGGCAACGTGTCGCGAATGATCATCGAGCGGCTGCGGCGCAAACTGCTGGCGACCGGCTTTTCGCGCACCAGCGATTTTGCCAGCACTTACCCGGACGAGGTGTTCTACGGACCCATGGCGTGCCTGCTGAACGAAGATTCGGCCTCCGACGGCGATATCTTCCCGGCCATGTTCCGCCAGGCCGGCCTGGGCCCGCTGATCGGCAAGCGGAGCTGGGGCGGCGTCACCGGCATCACCAACCGCGGCACGCTGATCGATGGCGGCCAGGTGAACGTGCCGGAGTTCGGCTTTGCCAGCGTGGACGGCAAGTGGATTATCGAAGGCACCGGAGTGGTGCCCGATATCGAGGTCGAGAACGACCCCGAGTCGGTGATCGAAGGCAAAGACCCGCAACTCGAGCGCGGCGTCGCCGAGGTGCTGAAAGCCATCCAGGCGAACCCGAAAAAACTGCCCGAGCGCCCGCCGGCGCCGGTGAAGACGAAGTAGCGGTGAGCTGGAGCGGGGCCGGAGGGATCCGGCCCCGGACCATTTTCCGCGGGCAAAATCGGGACGGGAATCATCCCAAAAGACAAAGCGTCTGTTAGACTTGCCATGATAGGTGACTCATGCCCGACGTGCTCGCTCAAGTTTCCGCGTTCTCGGTGTTTCTCGCAATCGCCGCTCTCGGGTTTCTGGTGCTGCTTCTCTCCCTGATGTTCGGAGAGATTTTCGGCCATTTCGGCGACGGCCATTTCGATATGGGTCACGACGCTCCCAGCTTTTTCAGCGCGCGCATCATGAGCGTCTTCATCACGGCCTTCGGAGGCTTCGGCGCCATCGCCACGCATTACGGGCTCGACATCCTGCCTTCGAGCGGTGTGGGCTTCGTTAGCGGACTGTTCTTCGCTTCCATCATCTATTCGTTCGCGCGATTCCTTGCCTCCCAGCAGGCTACGACCGAGGTGCGTACGGCAGACCTGATGGGACAACACGCGCGCGTGGTGGTGGCGATTCCGGCGGGCGGCGTCGGCCAGGTGCGCTTTCGCGTCGGGGAGGAATTGGTGGACAAGATTGCCCGGTCGAACGACGGCGCGCCGATTCCGGAAAACGCCATCGTCACGGTGGGCGAGCTGCTGGGTGAAGTGGTGGTCGTCCGGCGAGAGTAAATCAGGCATTCGGGGGAAGCCATGTTTACCGATTTAACGCGTTTATTCCTGCCTTTTATCGTTCTCTTTGTCCTGCTGGCGCTGTTTATCGCCGCCGCGCTGTTCAGCCACAACTACCTGAAGGTGGCGCCCAACCTGGTAGCCGTATTGAGCGGCCGCAAGCGGAAACTACCCGACGGCCGGGTGGTGGGCTATCGCATGGTCCGGGGCGGCGCCGCGCTGCGCATCCCGCTGCTCGAAAAAGTCGACTACCTGTCGCTCAACGTGCTGACCATCCCGCTCGAAATCAAGCGCGCTTACACCATGCAAGGCGTGCCGGTTTCGGTGAAGGCGGTGGCCAACGTGAAAATTCGCGGCGACGAGATTTCGCTGCACGCCGCCGCCGAGCGGTTCCTGGGCATGACCCAGGGCAATATCCAGAGCGTGATCTTCCAAACGCTGGAAGGGCACCTGCGCTCCATCCTGGGCACGCTGACGGTGGAAGAGGTGAATAGCGACCGCCAGAGCTTTGCCCAGAAGCTGACCAGCGAAGCGGCGGCCGACCTGGAAAAGATGGGCCTCGGTATCGACGTGCTCACCATTCAGGAAGTGAGCGACGAGGAAGACTACCTGAACGCGCTCGGCAAAAAGCGCACGGCCGAGGTAAAGCGCGACGCCACCATCGGCGAGGCCGAAGCGACGCGCGACGCCAAGATCCGGTCGGCGGTGGCGCTGCAGGAAGGCGAGCGGGCGAAGTTCTCCGCCGAAGCCGAGATCGCCCAGGCGCAGCGCGATTTTCAGATCCGCCAGGCGCAGTACCAGGCCGAAGTCGAGCGACAGAAGGCCACCGCCGCGCAGGCGGGTCCGTTGGCCGAGGCGACGGCAAAGCAGGCGGTGACCGCCGAGCAGGTGAAGATCGACCGCACCCGCACGCAGGAACAGATCGCCGTCCAGCAACAGGAGGTGATGCGCAAGCAGCAAGAGCTGGAGGCCACCGTTATCAAGCCGGCGGATGCCGAGCGCCAGGCGGTCATTGTGCGGGCCGAGGCGGCCAAGTCGGCCGCCGTGCTGGAGGCCGAAGGAAAGCGCTCGGCGCTCATCGCGATGGCTGAAGCCGAGCAGGAGAAGCTGCGGAGGGAAGGCGTCGGCCGGGCCTCCGCGCTGGAAGCCGAGGGCAGGGCGGAGGCGGCAAAGATTGAAGCCATCGGCCTGGCGCAGGCAAAAGCCATCGAAGCGCAGGGCACCGCCGAGGCCACCGCCATCATGAAGAAGGCCGAAGCCTGGAAGCAGTTCAACGAAGCGGCGCGGCTGCAAACCATCCTCGAAAAGCTGCCGGCCATCATCGAGTCGTCAGCCGGCGTTTTTTCGGCGGTGGCGGCGCCGATGGGCAACATCGACAAGGTGGTGGTGATCGATCAGAACGGCGGCGGCGCGGGGGCCGCGGCGGGCGGCATGAACCGGATCGCGCAAACGGCGCCGACGGTGGTGTTCAACCTCTTGCAGCAACTCGAGGCGCTCGGCATCAACGTGTCGTCGCTGGTGGAGCAGTTGGGAACGAAAAAGAAGGAAGCGCCCGCCACCGACGAACGCGTGCCGTAATCCGGGTTCGCCCGGCTACCTGTTCCCGCAGGGTCGCCGCGCGCGCTTATGCCGCGTTGGCGTGGCGCTTGAGTATCAGCGGCAGGTTCTGAGAGAACGCCGAGCGCGCCATCACCATGTCGCAACCTGCTTCGTGGGCCTTTTGCTTCAGGTCGCCGTGCACGTGCGATACGTAGCCGATGACGCTGATGCCCTTGTACTCCGGAGTGCTTTTGAGCCGGGAAATCAGCTCCAGCGGCGTGGCGGAGCTGTTGTTGAGGTCGAGAATGATGAGCAAGGGGCCGGAGGCGGCTTTCGCGATGGCGTCTTCGTCGTTCTTGACGAAATCCACCGCGAGCCCCGCACGCTTGGCGGCATCATTGATCTTTACGGTGAAGAACAGGTCTTCGACAACGGCAAGAACTTTCTTCTTCTCGTGCTGCTTCATAATCAATTGGAAACCAGTGTCGTAGCCGCACTGCGCGCGGGGAAAATCGGCGCGGTGTGCAGCGCTTCTTCGGAAGGCTATACGATCTTTACTTCAGCAGACTGCGGGGAACTCCGCAACTCGCCGTTCTGTTCCGAGAGCAGGATTCCCCTGGCGAATTAGATGGCTGCGCACGAATTGGGTTTCAAAAACATGGAGGCGGCGAACTTTTCGCGCGCCGGCCTGCTCTCAGCATAGCTCCTGGCCCGCATGGAGATGCTCTCCCTGGGGCATACCGGAAACCGAAAGATACTGGAAAAGAAGATGTTGTGTTTTTTTTCAAATCCGTGACCGGTTCATTCCGCGCTCCCGGGCAAGTCGCCGGCCGGTTCTCCCAGGTCTCCGGCAACGACGCGGAACTCCGGGCCGGGAAAGATGCGGTAGCGGTGGGCGCCGCGCTCGCGGAAGTAGAAGTACAGGCGGTAGTCGCCCGCGGGCAAACTCACGCGCATCTCTCCTGGAGCAAACGGCACCGCGAGAGGAATGGCGCCCACCAGCGGCCGGATGTCGAAACCAGCGGCCCCGTCCGCATCGCCGGCAAGCCGAAAATCCTGAAGTTGGCCGCGCCGCACTTCTCGAGGGATCGCTTCACTGGTATAGCCCTTTACCTCCGCCAGCAGTTGCGTCACCAGCACACGGCCCGCTCCGATGACAACTCCGAAGCCTGTGTTGGTGTAGCCGGCCCGCAGCAGGTTCCGGCGATGGGGTTCGCTTCCCAGGAACCGGTCGAGTGCCTCCCGGGCGAGCGACGCCGCGTAGCCCGGGGAGGCGCACTCGGGGCGGTAGAAGCCGCTCCAGAGGTTTTCGCCCACCAACCCAACCAGCCGGCGATCGGCGTCGGCCACGCGGCCGGACGGCCCTGCGCCCCGCGGGTTTGTGTGGCCGAAATAGTCTTCCTCGAGCATGTCCGCGCTATGGGCGCGGGCGATGCTGGCGAGTTGTTCGTCCCGCGCGAGAGGCGCAAGAGCGCGGGAGACGCGGAGCTGGTTGAACTGCTGGTACAGGTTCTGCTCCACCGCCGCGGAAAGAGCTGAATCGGCCCCTCGTGCAGCGGTCGCCGAGAGGATGTACAACACCACCGCCACAAGTTGCAATGGTATCGGTAGCCGGCGCGCGCCTGTCCCCACAGTTCCATCGAAACGGAGCGGTGTGTCAGGGTCACTCAGTCGTTCGCCTTAGGAAGGGCACCGCAATTCGCGGAGGCATCGAAAAAGGCAGGCCTACTGTTCCCGCTTCGGACCCTCGTCGGTGAGCAGATCCGACTTCGGCGACGGCGGGGCGTAATATCCGGTGCGGCTCTCGACGGTGTAGCCGGGGCGGGAGACTTCCACGCGCAGTTGGTGGAACTGCTCGCGGGTGGGCGCAAGGCCCTTGGGGTAATAACCCAGGTAATACTGCGTGCGCAGATCCTGAAGAATGGCGGCGAAGGTGCCGTCCAGCGCCGGACCAAGGCCGGTGGTGAACGACTTCCCCCGGTGCCGGTGCTCAGGCCGTACAGAGCGTTCTCGCCGCCAACGTTGCGCCCGGCGTCGGCTTCCACCGGAACCACCAGAATGGCGTACAACACCGTATCCGCGTCGTGCAAGGCGCGTAACGCGGCGTGGAAATCCTTGGTGCTGACCGTGTCGCCGCCGTCGCTGATGACCAGCATCACGTGACGCCCGGTGCGCCGGTCCAGCTCCTTCGAGGCCAGATAGATGGCGTCGTAGAGAGAAGTCCCCCCCTCGGAGATCATGGCGGTGAGCCGGTCGTCCAGCCACTTCAGGTTGCGGGTGAAGCCGGTGGCCTGGGTCACCCGCCAGTCGAAATTGAACAGCGACAGGGCATCGCCCGGATTGCCGCCGGAAAACAGGGCTTGCAGATAGGCGCGCACCGAGTCCTTTTCCGACTTCAGCTTGATTTTGGTGGAGAGGCTGGTGTCGATCAGCAATGCCACCGACAGCGGCTGGCCGGAGCGCTCATCGAACACCGCCAGGTCCTGTGGCACTCCGTTGTCGAAGATTCGGAATTCATTCCGGGCCACGTCGCCGGTGGGCCGCCCCTCGGGGGTGCGGACGGTCACCAGCAGGTGCACCATCTGCACGTCGGCAGTGAACGTGGGAGTTTTGGAGGCGTCCTGCGCGAGCGCGGGGAGACACCAGACCGCGCAGAGCGCGGCGGCAAAAGTGGGGAGACGCGGGTTCACCCTTGAATCACCGACGGGTCCCAGTCGCCTTCGACCCAGACCTCGCCGTCCACGTAGTACTCTTTCTTCCAGATCGGAACCAACTTCTTCAACCGGTTAATGCCTTCGAGTGCTGCTTCAAAGGACGGGCGCCGGTGCGGGGCGGTTACCGCAACCACTACGCTGGTCTCGCCAATTTGCATGGTCCCCAGCCGGTGCACCAGGGCGATGCGCCCGACGGTGGGCGAGGCGGCGATCTCGCGCCCGATGGTGGCCATCACCTGGATCGCCATCGCCTCGTAGCATTCGTATTCCAGGCGCAGCGTGGCGCGCCCGGCCGAGTTGTTCCGCACCACGCCCTCGAAAGTGCACACCGCGCCGTCTTCACCGCGCAACAGGCGGCGCTTAATGGCTTGAGGGTCGATGGGCTGGCGGGTCAGGGCGAAGAAGTGTCCCGCGGGGTCGGTGATTTCGTGGAGATATCCGGAGCCGCCGCTCACGGGGGGAAGAAAGGCCACCTCATCGCCGTCGCCGACGGCGGTGGCACGCGGCTGAAACTGCTGGTTGAGGGCCAGAACCACGCTGCCCGAATAGTCGCCGAGGCGGGGAAACCGGTGCGCGTAATGTTCGAAGACGGTCTCGACGGTGGAGCCCGCGGGCAGCGTCAGCTCGTCCGACGAGCACCCGGCGATATCCTTCAACATGCCGAAAAACAGGACCCTGATGCGCACCCCTTCAGTGTACCGGCATCGGTGCGGCGTCAGGGGGCCGTTCTAGAACGGTTTCACGCGAATGGTCGACTGTTCAGATGAATAAGCCGAGTGCACTCAATTGATTGGCCGGGATTCGCGGCCCCCGGGTGTTCACTTTCGGGCCTCACCCTGGTCGCCCGTCTTGCGACGCTGTCCTGTTTGCCGGGGGACTCTCGGAAGCACATGAGCCCAGACCTCTTTCACTCAGGGCACGACAACCAGGAGATCCGGACCTGCGAATTGACGGAAGTGCGACTCATTAAACGTCAGCAGTGTCTGGACCTTTTCTTTCTGGGCGCAAGCGGCAATCACGGCGTCGCAAATCCGCCCGCCCGAAACGCCGGCTACCGGAGCGCCGCGCAGAATAATGCCGTAGGCCTCCGCATCGAGCGCAACGATCTTCACTCTTCTCAGGAAGTTGGGTTCCACCACGCTCAGCGCGGCGGCCGGCGACAGGCGATGGGGTGCTGGGAGACGGGTCAAAACCGAGTACGTTTCGATCAGCGCCGGCGCGGCCACAATCATTCGTTCCCTGCGATCCAGACGGCTCTCAATTGCATCGGCAGCTCGATCATGGTGTTCGTGCCAGGAACACACCGCCGCGACCATGCAACTGGTGTCAGGCAGGAAGGAAGCCATCCTCAGGCGCCGGCGCGCTCGCTGCGCAGACGGCGGCGGCTTTCCTCCACCATCTCGGATGTCAGGGGCGTTACGCTCTCCCGAGGAACAGCCACCACCAGGCGCCCTCGCCGCTCAAGGTTGATTTCGAGCGGCGCCGGCTCGATCTCGATGCAGCCTTCACGGAACCGAATCTCCAGGGGCATGCCTGGTTTAAGTTGAGCCTGCCGGCGAAGTTCCCTTGGAATGACGAGGCGTCCGGCAGAATCAATGGTTGCCTTCATGGTATGAGTCATACCACGATGCGTACCATGGCGCACAGAAAGTCCCGTTTAGAACGGCACGTCGTCGTCGGTGATTGCCGGCGGCTCGGGTGGATCGGCCGGACGCTGCTGCGGGCGCGGCGCACTTCTGGGCATGGATACCGGCTGTCCGGACGGCTGCGACCAGCTTTCATCTTGTGGCGGAGCAGCCTCTCCCCGTCCACCCAGCAGGATGAGCTCGTCGACCACCACTTCCGTGGTCCAGACCTTCCTGCCTTCCTTGTCGTCATAGCTGCGGGTGCTGATGCGGCCCTCGATGTAGACTTGCCTTCCCTTGGTGAGGTATTGGGCGACGTTTTCCTGACGCCAGAGCACGACGCTGGTCCAGTCGGTCTCCTCTTTCCACTCGCCGGTTTGTGAATCTTTGTAGCGGCGATTGGTGGCAACCGAGAAGCGGGTTCGGGCGACGCCGCTGGGTGTAAACTGCGTTTCCGCGTCGCGGCCTAAATGGCCGAGAAGAATTGCCTTGTTAACGCTGCGCGATGCCATAACCCCGCACTGTAACACATATCGCCGTTCCGGCGAACCGGTTTTCGACGGTCCTCTTTCGGATCTTTTTTGGCACTTGGGTCTTGAATAATAAAGCCTTTATGATCTATAATTTATATGGCCTACGTTGAACCCGCGCCCGTCCTGAGGCCAAGTACGGCTCCGCCGCCAGGCGTGAGCCGGGGGGTGGCGCGCGGCGAACACAGGCGGACATGCCGTGCCATGACGCCGAAGGCTTTCTTAGAAACGGAGTCCAGGGTGAGAGCCAGAACTGTCTGGTTGTGCAGGCGCAGCCAAGCCAGTTGCGGTAAGCACTTGGATAGTGCATAGAATACGATCTAAAGAATAAGCGGCATTATGAAACGGCGACGGTTTCGACTTCACGCGGTTCTCCTGTTTGTCGGTCTGGGGGGAACGCTTGTGAGACCCGCCGCGGCGCAGGAAGTCCTGTACCTGCAAAACGAATCCCGCCTGATCCCTTCCGATATCGCCGTGCTCGAAGTGCCCGAGCCACGCGACGATCTGCCCTGCATGGTGCATCCCGTTAAGGCCCGATTGGGCTTCGACCTCCGGTTTCACGCCGGATACGAAGTGGAAATTCCGCTCGACTCGCTGGCCGGAGAAGGTAACCAGTTGTCCATCCTGTTTCGAGTCGTGCCGGGGGGCGCCGACGGCAAGGCGGTCTATTTCACGCAAAAGGTGAGCGTGCCCGCGATCAAGGAAGACGCCAAGGGAGATGCGCTCCTGCAGGGCGAGTTCGACCTGGGCGAGGGGAAGTATAAAATCGACTGGCTGATGCGCGACCGTCAAGAGCGGGTGTGCTCCTATTATTGGGACGAGGCGGCGGAACTCGACGGCAGGGACCGGGATGTCGCGCTGGTGGTCAAACCGGGCGAGATCCGGCCGTTCCAATCCGAGCAGTTCGTCGAGGAGCCGCCGGTCCGGCGGACGCCCGACCATCCGCCCCTCAGCGTCAAGCTGATGGTCAATTTCGCGCCCCAACTGGAAGGCTCTTCGGCCCTGCAACCGATTGATACGGCGGCCGTTGTTTCCCTGCTCCGGTGCTTCTGGCGGGAGCCCAGAATCAGCCGCTACTCGGTAGTCGCGTTCAACCTGAACAGTCAAAAGGTGCTATACCGGCAGGAAGACACCGACTGGATCGATTTTCAGGCCATCGGAGATGCGCTCAAGAACCTGGATGTGGGCAGGGTGGACCTGTCGACTCTGGCGAACAAAAACGCCGAGGGCGATTTCCTGGGCGGCCTGCTGAAACAGGAACTGGCGAACGGCTCGGACCCGGACGCCGTGATTTTCGTTGGTCCCAAGGCAACCTGGGGGCAGAAGATTTCGTCCGACTTATTGAAGGAGATCGGCAGGCCCGGGTATCCGGTGTTCTACATGAACTGCAACTTGTTCCCGGCCCGGGCACCGTGGCGCGACGCAATCGGCAATGCGGTCAAATTTTTCGATGGCGAGGAATACTCGATTACATCTCCGCGAGATTTGTGGAGTGCGGTGACCGACGTGATTACTCGCATAGTAAAATTGAGACAGGATCGCCGGGCGGCGTTATCGTCCAGCCGTTGATCACATGGGGTCGTCTCGCATCGGAAAAATCGCGCTTGGCCTGGCTTCGGTTGCGATGTTTGCGGCGGGGCCGATTTTCTCACAGGACACCAGGATCGAAGCCAACAAGCTGGCGCCTTATGTCCCTTCCCCGCAGCCGATCGTCGAACGGATGCTCATGAGCGCCGGACTGAAGGCGAATGAGACACTCTACGACCTGGGCTGCGGCGACGGGCGCATCCTGATTACAGCCGCACGCAGGTTCGGGGCTAACGCCGTCGGCGTCGAAATCTCCAAACAGTTGGTCGACAGGGCGCAGAAACAGGTCGACGAGCTGTCGCTCGAAAACAAGGTCCAGGTGATCTACGGGGACCTGATGAAGGTCAACGTCAGTTCGGCGGACGTGGTGGCGCTCTATCTTCTGACTCATTCCAACGACCAGTTGCGCCCGAAGCTGGAACGCGAGCTCAAGAATGGCGCGCGGGTTGTGTCCCTGGATTATAAGATTCGTGGATGGGAGCCCATTTCCGAAGAGAAGGTGCAGGCCTACCACCGTCCTTACACGATCTACGTTTACGAAGTGCCCAAAAGTTTCTCCAAAAACAAAAAGAAGTAGCTCCGGCGTCATTCGCGCCGGGCGGCCCTGAGGAGCGTCTTTACGCCGTCCAGACAAAGGACCGAGGCGTGGCGCGTTTCGTTGGTCAGGCCGTCGACCAGCGCTTCAATCGCCGCCGCTTTGAGCGACGCCAGCTCGGCCACGCTCTTCCCCGGAAGCCATTCCGCCAGCGCCGATCCGGTAGCGATGCTGGCGGTGCAGCCTCGGGCGAGGTAGCGGGCGTCGGCAATCACGCCCTCGTGGATGCGCGCGCTGAGCCGCAGAACGTCTCCGCAAGCCGGGTTCGAAACCTCGACGGTCAGCGCCGGCGGCTCCAATTCACCCGTATTTTTCGGGTTCCGAAAGTGTTCGAGAAGCTTTTCGCTGAACATGGCTAACAGGCGGCGGCGAAGTGTGCTGGAATAAGGTTCATGCCGGGATGGGGACGCTATCTGAATCTGGCGCGCCGGCGGGTGAAGCCGCCGCGCTTCCAGTCGCTGTTTCTGTTCGTCACCTCGCGCTGCAATTCGTTGTGCCGCACCTGCTTCTATTTTGACAAGCTGAACAGCCGCGACGATCTGAGTTTCGACGAGATCCGGAGAACTTCGGAAACGGCGCCCCGGTTCGAGAAGCTGTGGATCAGCGGCGGTGAACCCTTCCTGCGCGACGAGCTGGCCGAGGTGGTGGCCCTGTTCGTCCGCAACAACGGCGTCCGAAACGTCAATCTTCCCACCAACGGGCTGCTGCCGGAAAAAATCTTCCGGCAGGTGGACCGGATGCTGGAACTGTGTCCGGAGCTGGCCATCGATCTGAACTTCTCCCTCGACGGTCTGGCCAACACGCACGACGCCATCCGCGGCGTGCCCAACAACTTTCAACGCACCATCGAGACGGCAAAACAGGCGGACCGCCGCTATCGCGGTCTCAGGCGGCTGCGGCGCAACATGGTCACGGTGATCACCCGCGAAAACTACCACGAGATCGTGCGGCTCGGCCTGTATCTGATGGAAAAGGTGCCGAACGACGGGCACTACTTCGAGGTCGTCCGCGGCGCGGCGCCCGATGCTTCGCTGAAACAGATGTCGCGCGGGGATCTCGAGAACCTGCATCGCAAACTGATGCCATTCCACCGCGCCTACGCCCGCCGGCTGTTCGCCCACCTTCCGCCGCCGGTCCGCTTTTTCGGCGAGATGTACTACCTGGGTAACCTGAGGCTGCACTTCGATCTGCACGAAAAATGTTTCGAGGCGCCCGCGCGGTGGCCCATGCCCTGCACCGCCGGCCAGACGTCCCTGGTGGTGGACCACAACGGCGCCTTTCGCGCGTGCGAGCTGCGCGGCGTGGTCGGCAACCTGCGCGACTACGATTTCGATTTGCGCGAGGTAATCAATTCGGGAGCGCTTCAGGACGAGGTGCGGAAGATCCCCGGGGCGAACTGCTGGTGCACGCACAGTTGTTTTATTCAGGACAGCAGCAAGTTTTCGCCGCGGGTCCAATTGTTCCACATTCCATACGCCTGGTGGAGGCAGAAGCTTCACCGCCTGCCGGAGTTGCCGGCCGAAGAGCTGATGCGCTTCAGGACACTCGAATTGAGCTAGACATCATGGCGAGAACCCTGGCCCCAAGACGTGTACTGGTGGTGGCCGCCGTGATGCGTCAAGGCGGCCGGGTGCTCATCGGCCAGCGCAAAGGGACCGATCGCCACGGTCTGAAATGGGAGTTTCCCGGCGGCAAGGTGGAGCGGGGAGAGACGCCCCGGATGGCGTTGCGGCGCGAGCTGCAGGAAGAGCTGCGGGTACAGGCGCGGGTGGGCGACGAGATCGCACGGTATGAATGCGCCTATCCCCGCCGCACACCGATTGTCCTGATCTTCTTCAACGTAACTTCGTTCGAAGGCGAACCTCAAAGCAAGGAATTCGAGCAGATACGCTGGGTAAGTCCGGCCGAGCTGGAGAGTTTCGATTTTCTCGATGGAGACCGGGATATCGTGCGCCGTCTGGCGCGCGCGGGTGCGTAAATCGGGCGTTTCGCTCGCGAAGCCGGATTACTCCTCGCCGAGGTGGAACTCCACGCCCCTCTCGTGGTTCAATCGCTCGGTCAGGTCGATGTCCACGTCGCCGAGAGGCGCCTGCTTGCGCGAGTTGGTGGTGGTGACACAGTGCAGATTTCCGTCCTCGATCCAGTAGGCGTAAGCGGAGACCAGGGAGCCGTCCTTGAAGGCAATCAGGTAAATCGGGGCGGCATTTTCCGCCTTTGCCGGCGGGCGGGCGGACCTTCGCAATTCGCTGGCGCTGGGGGGCGCGGTGTAAGACTTCACGCTGGTGTCGAAAAGTGGCGCGCTCGTATCGGTCAGTGGCGTGGCCATCTGCGGCGAGAAAGTGTTATTGATCACCACGGCGACCGGCGGCGGCGGCGCGTAAAGGGTGACGACAGGCGGAGGCGGCGGTTGCTGGTAGCCGTATGGCCACAAACCGGGTATTGCTCCCACGAGGACCGCGTGCGGCCGCGCCGGACCGCTTGCGCCCGGAGCCAGCGGCGGCAACCCGGCGATATCCCGGCCGAACTGCATCGGGAAGGTGTTCATGATCTGGCGCAGGCGATTGAATCCGAACATATCCTGGGAGGTGCGCGGCTGAGCTGGAGCCGCAAGCCCTGGAGCGGGGTGGTGAAAGCCCGGTCCGTGTTGGGCGAATGCGAACCCCGCGAACAGGATGAAAACCGGTATCGCCGCGCGCTGGCTCATGGAGTTATCTCCCCTGGCGTATCAATCGTTGAACCCGACGCAACCGTTCGACGGACGCCCTTCGCAGCGGGTTGCGGAAAACCGCAATACGCCTCCTCAACAGCCTATCGCAATCTGGCCCGATCCGTCGCGTGTCGATGCTAAGCCTTTGATTTACCAGAACTTCATGCGGCGACGACCAGCTCATCGGGGTGCTGACGCGGTATAATCGCAGGGTGCCCGAGATTCGTCATTCGGTGTGCGCGCTCGACTGCCCCGACACCTGCGCCGTGCTGGTGAAGATCGAGGACGGCCACGCCATCCGGCTGCGCGGCGACCCGGCGCACCCGGTGACTCAGGGATTCCTTTGCGGCAAGGTGGCGCGCTACCTGGAACGCGAGTACTCACCGCAAAGATTGTTGTATCCGATGCGCCGCAAGGGCAAGAAGGGTGAGGGCAGCTTCACACGCGTCACATGGGACGAAGCGCTGGATGAAATCGCCCATCGACTGCGGCAAATTTGCGAGAAGCACGGATCCGAAGCAGTGCTGCCCTACAGCTACGCCGGCACCATGGGTCTGCTGGAGGGGTCGGGCATGGACCGGCGCTTGTTTCACCGCATGGGCGCGTCGCGATTGGATCGCACCATTTGCGCCACCGCCGGGGGCGCCGGACTTACCGAGGCACTGGGCTTCCGCTACGGTACCGAACCGGAGCAGTTCCGGCATTCGAAACTGATCATCGCGTGGGGCGCCAATATCCACGGCACCAACGTCCACCTGTGGCCGTTTATCGTCGAGGCGCGGCGGCAGGGAGCGAAACTTTATGTCATCGACCCGGTTACCACGCGCACCGCGGGCCTGGCCGACAAGCACTTCGCGCTTTATCCCGGCAGCGACCTGGCGCTGGCCCTGGGCCTGATCCACGTGCTCGTCGCCGAAGACCTGATCGACCATGACTACGTCGACCATCACACCACCGGGTTCGATTCCCTAAGAAAGCGGGCCGCCGAGTTCCCGCCTGAAAAAACAGCGGCGCTGACAGGCATCACCAAACAGGAGATTGTCGAGCTGGCGCGCGCCTACGCCACCACCCGGCCGGCCGCGATCCGGTTGAACTACGGCGTGCAGCGCAGCCAGCGCGGCGGCAAGGCGGTGCGAGCCATCGCGCTGCTGCCCGCGCTGACGGGCTCCTGGAAAGAGATCGGCGGCGGCTTGCAGCTTTCTACCTCACAGGCGTTCGCGTTCAACCGGGACGGGCTCGAAATGCCGGCGCTGCAGCAGCGAAGCCTGGGCCGCGAGGCACGGCTGGTGAATATGTCGCAGTTGGGTAAGGCGCTGACGGAGCTGAAGAAACCGCCGGTGATGGCGATGCTGGTGTACAACTCGAATCCGGCGGCAATTGCCCCCAACCTGAACCTGGTGCGCGCCGGGCTGAGTCGGCCCGACCTGTTCACGGTGGTGCTCGAACACTTCCAGACCGACACCGCCGATTATGCCGACTTCGTCCTGCCGGCCACCACCTGGCTGGAACATACCGACGTCTATCTCGCCTATGGCCATTACTACCTGCAACTGGCACGGCCCGCGCTGGATGCGCCGGGCGAGACCAAGTCGAACGTGGAGATTTTCCGACTGCTGGCGAAGCGCCTGGGGTACCAGGAACAGTGCTTCGACGATTCCGAGGACGAGATGATCCGGACGTTGCTTTCGAGCGGCCATCCGCACCTGGAGGGCATCACGCTCGAGCGCCTCGAACGGGAGCGGTTCGTGCGCCTGAAGGTCTCGGCCGAAGGACAGCCGTATCTGCCGTTCGCCGCGGGCCGCTTCGGAACGCCCTCGGGAAAGTGCGATCTGGGCGGCGACACTTTGGGCTACGAGCCGCCGGCTGAAAGCAGGCTGGGCGACAAATGGCTGCGGCGGAGCTATCCTTTGGAGTTGGTCTCGTCGAAGAACGACGACAGCATGAACTCGACGTTCGGTTTCCGCGCGGACACGGACGGCCAGACGGCGGTGCTCGAGATGCATTGGGACGACGCCGGCCCGCGGAATATCGAGAGCGGCGACAGGGTGCGGGTGTCGAACGGGCGCGGGGCCTGCCTGCTGACGGCGCGCGTGGGGGCGAAGGTGCGTGCCGGCGTGGTGCGGGCGCCCTCGGTGCGGTGGGCGAAAAAAGCCCGCGACGGCCACAACAGCAACGTTCTCACCTCCGACTCGCTCACCGACATCGGCGGCGGGCCGGTATTCTACAGTTGTTTGGTGCAGGTGGAAAAATGCGAGGATTAATCCGGCCCGCGACGGGCCTTGTTCTGGCGCTCGCGCTGGCTACCACATTTTCGTGCAGCCGCTTCAGACGGCAGAAGGCGCCCGCGAAAGCGACCATTGAAGAACAGGATGTCGAAAAACTTTTGCCCGCGCTGAACGCCGCCGACCCCAAGGCCGCGCCGCAATTTCTCAAAGGTTTTTATGCGGTGGAAGGAAACGCCTGGCGCTGGACGGCCCGGGAATTTTCGGTCGTTCTGGCAACGCCGGCCAACCCGGCGTCGGGCGCCACACTGGAGCTGAAGTTTACGATGCCCGACCCGGTGATCCAAAGATTCCAAAAGGTCACCCTCCAGGCGACCGCCGGCGGCGCGGCGTTGGCCGCCGAATCGTATTCGACCACTGGCGCGCAGGTTTATTCCCGGGATGTTCCGCCCGCGGCGCTGAAAGGCGAGACGGTCCGGGTGGATTTCTCTCTCGACAAAGCGATCCCTCCCGGCAATGTTGACCGGCGCGAACTCGGCGTCGTATTCAACAGCGTCGAACTGCAACCGAAATGACCCGCGCCGGCCGTGTTGCATTCTGGCTGGCGCCGCCCGTTTTTTGTCTGGCTCTGTACTGGAACGGGCTGTGGGTTTATTTCCTCCAGGACGACTTCGCCTGGCTGGGCCTGCGGCTGCAGATCTGGGATTTTCATTCTCTTCTTCACGCGCTGTTCGCACCCATGGCCCAGGGCACCATCCGGCCCATCAGCGAACGCGGGTTCTTCATCCTGTACAGCAAATGGTTCGGTCTCGATCCCCTGCCCTACCGCATCACGGTGTTTGTCACCATGTTTGCCGCGACGGCGCTGCTGGCGGTGATCGTCCGGCGCCTCACCGGAAGCGCCGTGGCGGGCGTGGCGGCCACGCTGCTGTGGCTGCCGAATTGGGCGTTGGTTACGCCCATGACCTGGACGTCGGCTTACAACGAGGTGCTGTGCACGCTGATTTTCCTTTCCGCCTTCTATTTCCTTTTGCGGCACATCGAGACGGGCTCCTGGAAATTCTACTGGATGCAGACGGGCCTTTTCGTGGTGGGTTTCGGCGTGCTGGAGGTGAACGTAGTCTACCCGGCGCTGGCTGCGGCTTACACACTGTTTTGCGCGCGACGGTTCTTCCGGCGAACCCTGCCTCTGTTCGCCCTCTCCGGCCTGTACGCCTGGCTGCACCTGGCGGCCATTCCGAAGCCGGCGTCCGGTGTCTATGCGATGCACTTCGACACCCAAATGTTCTCTACGTATTTCACCTACTGGGGGATGGCCCTGTCGGGCGGGGGGATCAACAGAATCACCCACACGCCGGAATGGGTGGTGCTGGCCGCCCCCTGGGTGCTGGGAGCGGCCATCCTGGCGTTTTCGGCTTGGAAGACGTGGAAGAGAAACCTGTTGCCCGTCTTTGGGCTGGCGTGGTTCACCATCGTGCTGCTGCCCTTGTTGCCGCTGCGCGACCACATTTCCGAGTACTACCTGACGATACCGCTTGTCGGCCTGGCCCTCGTTGGAGGAGTGGCGGTGGCCGACATGCCGCGGGCCTCCTGGGTGATGCGGACGGCGCTGGTCGCGCTATGTGGCTACTATCTGTTCCTCCAGGTTCCGTTCACCACCTTCGCGACGAAATGGACCTACGCGCGGTCCAACACGATGCGGAACCTGATGAACGGGGTCTCCCAGGCCCACCAGTTGCATCCCGGCAAGGTGATTTTGCTGGCGGGCGTCACCGACGATCTCTTTTGGGGCGCGGTGTACCACAATGCGCTTCGCCTGACGGGTGCCCAGGCGTTGCTGGTTCCGGGCAGCGAGAAGCACATCAACCTACCCCCGCAGGTCCAGTCTATCCAGGACTTTATCATTCCCGAGGCAGTTGCCCGGAAGGCGCTTATGGACGGAGACGCCGTGGCTTATACCGTGGAGGGCGACAAATTACGGAACGTGACGCGCCGCACGCGGCTGCTGGCCGCCAGCGAGTGGTCTGCGGGATTGCCCCGGCACGTTGAAGTCGGACAACCGCTGTTTCGCGATCAGATCGGACCGGGCTGGTATCCGATTGAAGGCAGCTACCGCTGGATGAGCACCAAGGCCAACCTCTACTTGGGGGGTCCGTCGACGGAAGGCCAGAGTATCGTGCTGCACGGTTATTGCCCCGAGGAGCAGCTCCGCGGCGGTCCGCTGGGGCTAAGCGTCACGGTGGACGGCAAGTCTCTGGGAACACAGCAGATCCATAAGTCGGAAGCGGAGTTCGAGCTCACTTTTCCCCTACCGGCAGGGCTGGCCGGACAGCCAAAGCTCAGCGTCACGCTGGAAGTGTCCCGTCCCTACCGGGCGCCGCACGATTCGCGGGTGCTCGGGTTGGTATTCGGGACGGTGTCGGTCAGGTAGGTAAGTAGACTTTTCGCGACACGATGCTGCAATTTGATACATCCGCCAGCGGCCGTTCACAACAAAATGACGAAATTTTGACCCGGCTCGTCGACAGGCCGACAGCACGGGGAGTGGTGTGCTGGTAGCCGGCGCGAGGGGTTGTGCTCTCGCTGCTCACGACCTCGGATATACGGGCCGAGGCGCCATCCTGGCTTTCGCAGCCGATCACAACCAGATTGGCTAATGTCGTATTATCAGCATGTTAGGCGCCACCGGGCAACCGCTATTTCGGACCCCAACAGTTTGTTTCGAGGTTTTCACGGTTTCGCTGTAACACTTCCGCAGCCCGCTGCCGATATGTGCAGAAGTCATGTGGCGGAACGCTTCGGATAGCCTCGAAAAGCCGGAGCCTGGCGGCAGCGGCCGCCGGGAGTCCGATCTTCTTCGGGTAGCGCTGGACTTTGGCCCTTGATGTGCTATCATTCGATGTGCTTTGGCACGGTCTGGCGCGAGCAGGCCGTTGGGCGCCCGGGAGGGGCCGCCCACCGAAAGCAGGAAAATTCGACACAGTCTTTGAAACCTGTGGCCGAAAATCTCGTCTATACGATTTCGAGGAAAAACGAAGAAGTAACGAAGAACGAACACGGAGAACGACAATGACGAAGACCGAGGTGAACAAATACAAACAGATCCTGGAAGTCCGCTATGCGGAACTGACCAAGGTTCTACGCAATCGCGAAGGCATCGCTATCGAGAAGAGCCCCGACGCGCTCGACGAAGTGCAGCACGCGGCTGAGCGCGAGTTGGCTATTCGCAACCTGGACCGTGAATCCAACCTTTTCCGCAACGTGCGCGCCGCGCTACGCCGCATTCAGGACGGATCCTTCGGAGTGTGCGTGCATTGCGAAGAGGATATCAGTCCCAGGCGCCTGGCCGCCGTGCCGTGGACGCCTTACTGCATCCAGTGCCAGGAAATGGCCGACCGCAACCAGATTGAAACCGCCGATCTGCAGGACGAATACCTGGTCGGCGCAGCCTAATTTTGTCGAATCCGGTCTTCCAGCGAGGGCGTGGATCTCTGGGATCCGCGCCCTTGTTTTCTCTGGGAAGGACCGGAAATGGCCGCATTCCTTTCCGCCCGGACTCCCACGAACGAGAGTAACCGTCCGCAGCCGTCTTTATCGCGGCGGTAGGAATGAAACTCTGTCGGGCGACACCTGGTACACAGCGGGAGGACGTCGATTTGCTCTTCGGGTACTCCCGCCGCATGGGCCAGGCGGCGGTTGGCCTCCTTGAGGTCGAGCATCGTCTTTCCGTTGCCGACTGCCTCGAGCGGAACAAGACCGCGGAATCGGAAAGCTACTTCTTCACCGACTTCGTAGCAGCAGACTCCAATTGAGGGTCCGATGGCTATTCGCACGTTGGCAGTTCGGGTACCGTGCCACTCTTCCATGCGGCGGAGCGCTTCGGAGATAATTCCCGCCAGGGTCCCCCGCCACCCGGCGTGAACCGCCGCCACCACCTTTCGCTCCGGATCGGCCAGCAGAATGGGTACGCAGTCGGCGGTCCGGACACCCACCAGTACGCCGGGGGTCGAGGAGATCAGGCCGTCGGCTTCCAGGTCGGGAGCATGTTCACTCGCCGCCACAACCCGCGCCGAATGCACCTGGCGGAGCGTGCGGATCTCTTGCGGAGGAGCGAAAGCGCGGGTGCCGAAGCCGTGGTCGAGCCACGAAAACTCAGCCAGCAGGCTGGACAAAATTACTGTGTCTGTGCGGAGAATCGACACGATTCAATGGTTCTGGGAACGTTAAGCGGCCGCACCGGCTAGACCGGGTTCTGTACCTGCGCCACCATCACGCGCTTTTTGAAGTCTTCGAGCATGGATTCGTTCAGGCGAACCTCAGTGGGGCGCCGCGTCACGGTGGCCATCCGATCGATCTTGTCCTGGAGCTTCATCAACGCGTAAAAGAGATTTTCCGGCCGCGGCGGGCAGCCCGTGACGTAAACATCCACCGGGACGATCTTGTCGACGCCCTGCAGGGTGGCGTAGGTGTTGAACGGGCCACCCACGCTCGAGCAGGCGCCCATCGAGATCACCCATTTCGGCTCGGGCATCTGGTCGTAGATGCGCTTCAACACCGGAGCCATCTTCAAGGTCACCGTGCCGGCCACGATCATCAGGTCGGATTGACGGGGACTGGGACGAAAAACCTCTGCGCCGAATCGGGCGATGTCGAAGCGGGAGGCGCTGGCGGCGATCATCTCGATGGCGCAGCACGCCAGGCCGAAGGTCAGCGGCCACAGCGATCCGGCGCGCGCCCAGTTAAAAACATAATCAACCGATGTGGTCAGGAAGTTCCGCTCGAACTGGTTATGCAGGAACATGGCTACTCCACTATTCTATCAATGCCGGGGTCGGCGTTTTGCAGCGTCTCCGGGCGCCGCGCGCGGTACCACTCCAGCGTCCGCAGCAGACCTTCTTCGAATTGAAAAACGGGCACATGACCGACGTCGCGGCGGAGGGCGGTAACGTCGGCCTGCGAGTGCCGCACATCTCCCGCCCGAGCCGGGCCGTAGGTGGCGGGCAGGTTGACGCCCTCGTGCCGCTGCAGGAAATCCCAGATGTAGTTCAGCGTGTACCGCTCCCCGTTTCCGCCGTTGAACACGCGGCCGGAAATGCCCGGCACCTCGGCGGCTTTCATGGTGAGCGCGGCAACGTCCTCGACGTAAGTGAAATCGCGCGACTGCTCACCGTCGCCGTGAATGGCGGGCGAGCTCCGCTCCACCAGGCACTTCAGGAATACCGAGAGCACGCCGGAGTAGGGGCTGTTCGGATCCTGTCGCGGCCCGAATACGTTGAAATAGCGGATGGTGACCGCTTCAATGCCAAAGCAGGATGCGAACACGGTGCAGTAATACTCGCCGGTGAGCTTCTGCAGCGCGTAGGGCGATTTCGGATTGGGCGTCATCGTCTCCACCTTCGGCAGCACTTCGGTGTCGCCATAAGCCGACGAGGAGCCGGCATACACCACTCGCCGCACACTGCCGTCCTTGGCCGCGCAAAGCACCTGAAAGGTGCCGTTGATGTTGACGTCGTGCGAAGTGGCCGGGTCGTGGATGGAGCGGGGCACCGAGGGAATGGCCGCGAGGTGAAAGACGGCATCGGCTCCGGCGATGACGGGCGCGATCTCCTCGTACCGGCGGATATCCGCGTGGTGGAACGAGATGGCGTCGCGCACCTCGTGCAGGTTCCCGGGCTTTCCGGTCAGCAGGTTGTCGATGACGTGCACTTTCGCGCCGCCGCGCGCAACCAGCAGGCGCACCAGCATGGAACCGACAAACCCCGCGCCGCCCGTGACAACGATTTTTTTCATGGTGGAAGATGAGCTCCGTCAGTCGAGTGTCGCAATCACGCCTTCCAGATAGCGCAGCGACTCATTGGCAATCCGGTCCCCGCCAAAGCTGAAATCAAAAGCCTCCAGCGAAACCCAACCCTGGTAACGCCGATTCTTGAGAGCCTGCAACACGGGTTTGAAATCGTAGTCGGCCTGGCCCGGATGGCGGCCATCGATTTCGTTTACGTGGACATGGCGGATGGAGTCGAAGTAGCGGTCTACCAGAACGGCGTGCGGCTCGGACTCGTCCACGGCGTTGTGCACGTCAAACATGGTGCGCACCGCCGGAGAGCCGATTTGGTTTACCAGCGAAACCGCTTCGGCGAGCGAAAGAATGACGTCGCACTGGTTGGAAGGCAGCGCCTCGATCAGAATCGTCACGCCGCGCTCGCCGGCGTGGCCGGCGACGGAAGCCAGACCATCCACGTAGTTGCGCGTGGCCTCGGAAGGCGTGATGCCGCCGGTGACGCAACGCTGCTTGGGCGAGCCGAACACCATCACGCCGTTGTCGCCAAGGTCGGCGCACAGATCGACGAGATGACGCACGAAATCCCAGCTTCGACGCCGCACCGCTGCATCGGGCGTGGTGACGTGCAGACCCTGGGGCGCCGCCAGCAGCCAGTGCAAACCGACAAATGTCAGCCCCTCGCCGGCAATCTGCGAGCGGCAGGCGGCGCGCTCGGCCGGCGGAATTTTCGAGGGATCCTCCGCCAGCGTGAAGGGCGCGATTTCGAGACCCTCATAACCGGCCCGGCGAACCACCCGGCAGGTGTCGCCCAGAGACCAATGTTCAAAACACTCGTTGCAGATGGCGTGGCGGAACTGGTGAGGCATGAATCCTTCAGTGTATTCGCTCTCGCGGTGGAGGAACAAGCCGGGCTGATTGGAGAGAACCCCGAACTGCCGCGTGGTCTGTTTCGCAAAGCCGAAAAATGCCGGGCAGTTCGGAGATCTCGGGTTCGGGTCTGTTAAGCGGCTGGCGCCGGCTCTCGCTAATGGGGGCGGACGGTGGTCGTCTTGCCCTCTTCGATCTTGATCTTCTCGGTGTAGGCCGAGCCGCCGCCGGCGGGCACGATTTTGATCTCATAGTCGCCGGGAGCAATCAGAAGCCCCTGACCATCCCCATTGAACTCATCCACGTGGCCATAATACTTGTCATTCAGGAAAACCGCCGCCAGGGTGGCGTCCTGATTGACCTTGAGCCTGCCGTAGGGAGGTTTCGGTTCGGGTCCCTTGGTCAGTTGCTCTTTCACTTTGGTCGTTTTGCCGGCAGTAACGGTCACTTTGAAGGTCTTCGATTCGTAGCGCGGGTCCGCCAGCCGGACTTCGTGCTCTCCGGCCGGGACGTCATACTTTACGGTACAGTGGAAGCGTTCGGCGGGCCCGATGTAGTTGCCGTCAAGGAACACTCCCGCCGAGGCGGGGTTGGAGCTCACCTTTAGATGGCCATCGGCGGCCGCCAGCGTGTACGGAAGCGCCAGGGCCACCGCAAAAAGCCAGAGAGCAAGGACAAAAACTGAACGTGACATTGACTTCATGTCGGCTCCTCCTAATCGCTATTACTGATCAACCGATTTTCTGAGAACCTGCACTACCCTTTCGGTGTGGATCGAGGGGGGAAACCCGCCGCTGCCTCCAGGGGAACACTGAGCCCATTGTACCTGAATCCGGTAACCCGCTACTCTGGCCGGGCGGGACGCGCCGCCAAAGTGACCCGGAGCAGACATTTGGCGTAACCTTATTCGTTTGTGTATGTCTGATTCGTCGTCTGCCTCCTCGCCATCCACGGCGCGACACTCGCTGGCCGTCAGCCGTGCTTGCGCACTGGCCGCCGCAGTGCTGTTTTCAACCGGCGGGGCCGCCATCAAGAGCACGGTGTTCGACAGTTGGCAAGTGGCCGGATTCCGCTCCGGCGTGGCGGCCGTCTTCCTGTTGCTGGTGTTTCCCCAAGCCCGCAAGCTGTGGAACTGGAGAATTCTGCTGGTGGGGGCTTTCTACACCGCCACCATGCTGCTGTACGTCATCGCCAACAAGCTGACCACCGCCGCTAACACCATCTTCCTGCAGTACACCGCGCCGCTCTATCTGCTGCTTTCGGGTCCGTTTTTGCTGAAAGAGCCAATCCGCCGCCGTGACCTGTACTTCATGGCCTTCGTCGCCGGCGGGATGCTGCTGTTCTTCGCCGGACGACAAGCGGCTACAAGCACAGCCCCGAACCCGGAAGCCGGCAACCTGCTGGCGGCGCTCTCAGGCCTGACTTGGGCCGCCACTATCAGTGGTCTGCGCTGGCTGGGCACCCACGAAGACCTTCACCGTGCCTCGATGGCCACCGTCGCCGCCGGAAACCTCCTGGCGTTCGCCCTTTGCCTGCCCCTGGCGCTTCCGGTCGGCTCCGTCCACACCGCCGATTGGGCGATTGTCGGATACATGGGAGTCTTTCAGATTGGCTTTGCCTATTTCTTCCTGGTGGCCGCCATCCGCGGTCTGCCAGCGCTCGAAGCATCTCTTCTGTTGCTTATCGAGCCCGCCTTGAACCCGGTATGGGCGTGGGCCATTCAGGGAGAGAGGCCGAACAACTGGGCCATCCTGGGAGGGGCCTTGATTCTGACCGTCACCATCGGCAAGACGATTCTGGATCAGCGGTGGGAGCGAACCCGCAAACGCAAGGGCTAGGAACGACAAATTTCCGCGGCTACCTGCGTCCGATTGCAAACCGTCACATACTGCCCCTCAAAAGGGTTGGCGGTTTGGAGTACTATCTCTCTTCCCGTACCCCCTAGTACTCTGAGCGGTTGCCTCAGGACAATCACTTAGATGAAATTGGAAATCGGGAGCAAGCACGGCGATGGCAACGCACGCCTTCGATTTCTTCTGGAAAGGCTACAAGCGAACTGGCTTCAAGCAGGATCTGGTTCTGGTGATCCGTTTCACCCGGAACTGGATTCACTACGGGTGCCTGCTGCATGTATTCCTGTTTGCTCTTGCCGCCGCCACGCAGGGAATTCTGCGGTCGGGTGCGTGACATGCCGCGGAGACGGCGCCCCGATTGTGCCTTCGGGTGCGGTTCAGCCAACCGCGATCTGCTGAAGAACGTAGCAGAGTATCCCGCCATACCGGTAGTATTCGAACTCCATCGGTGTGTCGATGCGAACCCGAACCTCAAACGATTTCTCAACCCCGTCCTCGCCGACGGCGGTAACGCTAGCCCGCCGGCCTTTCGTCGCAGCTTCCAGGATTCTTTCGACTCGATATACTTCCTTGCCCGTCAGCCCGAGCTTTTCCCGATTCTGCCCGTCCACGAATTCGAGGGGCAACACGCCCACCCCCACCAGGTTGGACCGGTGAATGCGTTCATAGCTCTCGGCAATGACGGCCTTAACGCCTAAAAGCCCGACTCCCTTCGCCGCCCAGTCGCGCGACGATCCGGAACCGTACTCCCGGCCCGCCACGATCAGCAACGGAACGCCTTCCTGCTGATACCGCATGGCTGCGTCGAAGATCGACATTTGCGCCCCGTCGGGGAGATGGGTAGTCCACCCGCCCTCGGTGCCCGGCGCGAGCTGATTTCGAAGCCGCACATTGGCCAGCGTGCCTCGCATCATCACTTCATGATTGCCCCGCCGCGAACCAAAGGAATTGAAATCGGCCTGCTTCACTCCGCGCTCAACCAGGTACCTCCCGGCGGGAGTGTCTTGCCGGAACGAGCCGGCCGGCGAAATATGGTCGGTGGTCACCGAATCGCCCAGCATGGCGAGCACTCTCAAACCGGCAAGGTCTTTGACCGAATCAGCGGGATTGACCATGTCTTCGAAGAACGGAGGCCGCTTGATGTAAGTCGAGACCTCGTCCCACTCGAACAGGTCGCCCTCGGGCGCGGCCACGGACTTCCATTTCTGGTCGCCTTCGAAGACCGTCGCGTACTGCCGCGCGAACATATCCTGACGGACCGATTGTTTCAGCACGGCGTCGATCTCTTCCCGGGTAGGCCAGATTTCCTC
The DNA here is from genome assembly GCA_963810595.1 of Bryobacterales bacterium. Classification (GTDB taxonomy): domain Bacteria; phylum Acidobacteriota; class Terriglobia; order Bryobacterales; family Bryobacteraceae; genus CAWEOG01. Next base: position 114,056 of record CAWEOG010000015.1, read on the forward strand.
CAGGTAAACCGGTTTGCCGTCCTTTCCTTGGCCCAGCGGCTCAGAGGTCAAGTCGATGTCCACGCGGCCGGAAATGGCGTACGCCACAACCAGCGGCGGCGATGCCAGGTAATTCGCGCGCACATAAGGGCTGATGCGACCTTCAAAGTTGCGATTGCCGCTGAGAACCGCCGCAACGATCAATTTCTCCTTCGTCACCGCTTCGGCCACGGGTTCCGGCAAGGGCCCGCTATTGCCGATGCAGGTGGTGCAACCGTAGCCGACCAGGTGAAATCGCAACTCCTCCAGGAAAGGCATGAGCCCCGAATCCGTCAAGTAGTCGGTTACCACTTTCGATCCCGGGGCGAGGCTGGTTTTTACCCAGGGCTTCACGCGCAAACCTCGTTCCACTGCCTTCTTCGCCAGGATGCCCGCCCCCACCATCACAGAAGGATTCGACGTGTTCGTGCAACTGGTGATGGCGGCAATCACCACCGAACCGTCCTGCAGCGTCACCGGCCCGCCGCCATTCAGGGACACCTGGACTTTTCGTGGTTCCCCCTGGAGCAAACTTTGGAATCCCTTCTTCATCTCGGGCAACGGGATGCGGTCCTGCGGTCGCTTCGGGCCGGCCAGCGACGGGACGACGGAACCCAGATCCAGCTCGATGGCGTCGGAATACTCGGGTTCCGGCGAATCCGCCTCCAGGAAGAGACCCTGTTCCTTGGTGTAAGCCTCGACCAGCTCGATCAATTCCGTGGGCCGGTTCGACAGTTTCAAATAATCGAGCGTTTGGTAGTCGACCGGGAACACTCCGATGGTGGCGCCGTATTCCGGAGCCATGTTGCTGATGGTGGCCCGGTCGGCCAGCGTCAGGGCCGCCACACCCGGCCCGTAGAATTCGACGAATTTGCCGACCACACCCTTTTTGCGCAGCGCCTGGACAACCGTCAAGACAAGGTCGGTGGCGGTGGTGCCGGCGGCCATCTTACCGTATAGCTTGAAGCCCACCACTTGAGGCAGCAGCATGGTGATGGGTTGGCCGAGCATGCATGCCTCGGCTTCGATGCCGCCCACTCCCCAACCGACAACTCCCAGGCCGTTCACCATCGTCGTATGCGAGTCGGTTCCGACCAGCGTGTCCGGGTAGGCTGAAGTTTCGCCGCCGTTGGTTTTGGTGAAGACCACCCGAGCCAGGTATTCCAGATTCACCTGATGGACGATGCCCGTCCCGGGAGGCACCGCGCGGAAGTTCGCGAACGAATTCTGCGCCCAGCGAAGCAGCGAATAACGCTCGCTGTTGCGCTGGTATTCGATGAGCGTATTCAGTTCGAATGCATTCCTGGTACCGAAGTTGTCCACCTGCACCGAATGATCGATCACCAGATCGACCGGGATCAGTGGATTCGCTTTCCTGGGGTCGGCGCCCATCGTTCGCAGTGCGTCGCGCATGGCAGCCAGATCCACTACGCACGGCACGCCGGTAAAATCCTGCAGCAACACGCGGGCCGGCATCATCTGGATTTCCCGCGCCGCGCCACCCAGTTCCCAGCCAGCGACGTATTCGATATCCCCACGCTTTACTGTTTTGCCGTCTTCGTGACGCAAAAGGTTTTCCAAAAGAATCTTGATGGAGTAAGGGATCCGCGCGGTGCGGTAACCCGCATCCTCGAGACCGCCCAGCCGGAATATCGTGTAATCGCGTCCACTCACACGGAGTTGGGACTTCACATGGAAGGAATTTAGATTGCTCATAACGATATGATTCGATTGTAGCGTAGGCGGCGTGGCAGCTTTCCCAAACCCGCGGGCGGCCTGGCAGAGCACGCCGGCGGCGTCAAATGCCGAGCTTCGGGCCGGCGCCGGCGATCTCGGGTTCGACGTCGACGACGAATTGCCGGAAGTTTGAGTGAAACATGCTCGCCAGTTTCCGAGCCTGACCGTCGTAGGCGTCCGTGTCCTCCCAAGTGGAGCGGGGATCGAGGATTTCCGCCGGCACGCCAGGGCAGCGCTCCGGAATGGCCAACCCGAAAACCGGGTCCTCCTCCATCGACACCCCATCCAGGCCTCCGTTCAACGCGGCATGCACCATGGCGCGAGTGTAGGCCAGCTTCACCCGAGAGCCTTTCCCATACGGTCCGCCACTCCAGCCGGTATTGATGAGCCAGACTTTGACGTGGTGTCCGGCGATCCGGTCGCCCAACATTCGGGCATAAACCACCGGATTCAGCGCCATGAAGGGCGCACCAAAACAGGCGCTGAACGTGGCCTTGGGTTCCGTGATGCCGCGCTCCGTGCCGGCCACTTTCGCCGTGTAACCCGAGAGGAAATGGTACATCGCCTGTTGCGGCGTCAAGCGCGCTAGCGGCGGCAACACGCCGAAGGCGTCGGCGGTGAGCATGACCACGTTCTTTGGCTGCCCGGCCCCGGCCTTCACGCGTCGCGTTGGAGATGTAGGAAACCGGGTAGGAGGCGCGCGTATTCTCGGTGAACTCGCTGCTGTTCAGGTCCAGGCGGCGGCTCACGGGATCCATGGCGACGTTTTCGAGGATGGTGCCAAACCGACGCGTGGTCCCAAAGATGTCCGGCTCTCCCTCGGGAGACAGGCGAATGACTTTCGCGTAGCAGCCGCCCTCGAAATTGAATACCCCCTGATCGCTCCAGCCGTGCTCGTCGTCGCCAATCAGCGTCCGGCTGCGGTCCGCCGAGAGGGTCGTTTTCCCGGTGCCCGAAAGGCCGAAGAAGATTGCCACGTCATCCATGCTTCCTGCAAAGTTGGCGGAACAGTGCATGGGAAGCACGCTCATCTCGGGCAACAGGTAATTCATCACCGTGAAGACCGACTTCTTGATCTCGCCGGCGTACATGGTACCCCCGATGATCACTTCTCGGCGTCCGAAGTGGATCGCCACGAAAACCTCCGAGCGGGTTCCGTCTTCTTCCGGGTTGGCATTGAAGCCCGGAGCGTCGATCACCGTGAACTGCGGCTGGTGCACGGCCAGCCGGTCCGGATCGCGTTCCAGCAGGAACATGTTCCGCGCGAAGAGGCTGTGCCACGCCGTCTCGGTGATGATGCGGATGGGCAGCCGGTAGTTTTCGTCCGCCCCCACATAACAATCCTGAACGTAAATGTCCTTGCCCTGCAGGTAGGCCATCAACCGGCTGCGCAGCGCGTCAAACCGTTCGATGGAAATGGGCTGGTTCACCCTTCCCCACCAGATTTTATGGTGGCTGGAAGGCTCCTCCACCAGGTACTTGTCGTTCGGAGATCGGCCCGTGTACTGGCCGGTGCTTACCACCAACGGGCCCATATGGGCCAGCCGGCCCTCCCTTCTCTGCAACGCATGCTCGTAAAGCGCGGGCGTGGAGAGATCCCACCAGACGGCATTGGCGTTGCGGATTCCGTGAGACAGAAGACTTTGACGGTTGTGGATCAGCGTATTTTGAGGCATCGTGATCATCGCACTTCGGATGGCGGCTGTGTCGGACAAAGCATGCCCCCGAAGAAGTTGGGAACTTTGTGGATTATGGCCGGTCGCGTCATCGCGCCACGGATGGGGCAGCCGAAAACCTCGCCGATGCTCGCACGGGGAACACCCTAAATCGGAGTTGACCCTCCATTACTCCCCAAATGTCCAGTATACGTCGGCCACCGGGATTGCCGCGAACGAAGCCATCCAAGCCTCACATGGCTTGCCGATTTCGCCATCCCCGCCTTGGTTCTGCTAGTCTCACCAGTAGACCGCGATCCGGCCGTTTGCCCGAAAGGCCGCCCGGCTTCGACATCATGGACAATCTCACGCACTCGCTGGTCGGGCTGATGATGAGCCGCGCCGGTTTACGCCGTTTCTCGCCCGGCGCGACGGCGATCCTTATTCTGGCTTCGAACGCGCCGGACGTGGACGTCGTCTCTGCTGCCGGCGGATCGTTGAACTACCTGCACTACCACAGAGGCTTGACACATGCCATCCCGTTCGCCCCCGTCCTGGCGGCGCTGCCTGTGCTGTTGGTCGGCCTGTTGATTTGGAAGGGCAACCGCCAGGAATGGAAGAAATACTGGAAGGGCGCGTACCTGATTTCGCTGCTGGCCATATTGGGCCATATTCTGCTCGATTGGACTAACACTTACGGTGTCCGCCTGCTCGAGCCATTTTCGTCGCGCTGGTACCACGCGGATATCACCTTCATCGTCGATGTCTGGATTCTGGCGGCGCTCCTGCTGGCGGTTGCCGGGTCGTTCCTTTCGCGGCTTTTGAGTTCGGAGATGGGCGGGCGGCGCGGTAAAGGCAGCGGCGCAGCCAGGTTCGCCCTGGTCTTTTACCTGGTTTATTCGTTGTTTCGGTGGAATTTGCACGACCGGGCCGTGGAAACGTTGTCTTCCCGCCTGTATGAAGGGACAGAACCGGTCCGGGTGGCCGCGTTCCCTACGCTGGTTAATCCGTTCCTTTGGACCGGACTGGTGGAAGGCGCAGACAGCTACGCCATCAACCATCTGAATCTGCGGGCCGATTACGATCCGGACGCCAGCCACGTTTATTACAAACCAGGGCAGGCGCCGGCTATTGAGGCCGCCCGGAAGACTGAAGTTTTCCGGGCTTTTCTCCGATTCTCGCAGTTTCCCCTGTGGAGCGTCTCCCCTGCGCCGAACACGCCCGGCGGAACACAGGTGGAGGTGGTCGACCTGCGGTTTGGCACGCCGTCGCAGCCGCGCTTTGTCGCCGAAGCACTCCTGGACAAGAACTTGCAGATCGTTTCCAGTGGGTTCAGCTTCGGAGCGCCGGCCACGCGATCACGGTAAGCACTTGGAAGCGGCTGGCGAACCGGCCTGCCGGCTGCCGCCGCTATCGCGGCCCCTACCGCAGGTAGTCGAACAGGGAAGTTTGAGGCATTGCCGCGCGGGTCTTCAGCGCTGCCTGCTGCTGATAGCTCGCCTGGCTGAATTCGATGGTCGCGCCGGCCGCGTCGGCGCCTTCGATGTTCTGGATATATTCCTTCAGCCGGAGACTTTGCTTGGCAGCGTAGTCCATTCCGTCGGCAACCTGGTTTTGTATTCCGCCGTAAACCGCCAGTTCGGTGTTCAAGTGCTGCGACACCTTCGCGAGGGGCACCATGGCCGCCTGGATTGCCGTGTCGTCATTGCTCAACAATGCCGTACGCAGATTGTCCACGGTGGCGAAAACGTTGAGGTCCGGATCGGAATTGTCGAAGATCTCCTGGGCGGTTAGCGCCGCTTTGAAACAGATGCCGGAGGGGTGTTCCATCTCGCGCGTTGCGTCTGAGCCGCCGTAGGCGCTGTAGGGCGGTGTGTCCGATTTATCGTAGGTGTAAGGAATCGTCTGATCGGAATCCCCGGAGAACAGATACCTGCCATTCAACTCGGTATTCGCCAGACCGACAAAGTTCTGCAGTAAACTCTCCAGCTCGGCGGCGATACTCGCTCGCGTCTCCACGCTGCTGACGCTGGTGGCGCCCTGCTGTCCGAGCGTCCGCACCTTGTCGAAAGACTGGACGGCCCGCTCGAGAATGCTTTCCGCCGTATCCACTTCGGCCTTGACGTTTCCGAGGTTGAGGTTGATCTGGTCGTTGCGCGCCAGCTCGGAGCGCAGTTGCAGCAGCGTGCTGATATGGTCCGGGTCGTCGGAAGGAGTTTCGATACGGAGCCCTGTCGACATCTGCCTCTGAGCTTTGTCCATTCGCTGCTGGATGCGCTCCAACTGGTTCAGGAAGTTCTGACTGCTTGCGCTGATCTGATTGGACATGTCCGGCTCCTTCCGCCTGCCCGAAGATTGGAAATTCCGCGGTTCTCCGGAATACCGCAGGCGCCGCTCGCTCACTGGAGGATATCCAGCACTACCTGCGTCATCTGGTTCAAAATCGTCAACAGCTCGGCGACAGCCTGGTAGGAGCGCTGTAACTCAGTCATGCGGACGGCCTCTTCGTCGAGGTTGACGCCGGAAACCGATTCACGCCACGCTTTGACTTGGGCCAGCGATGCGGTCCGCGCGTCGAGATTGGTGGAAGCGGCCGACAAGTCCCGTCCCACCTTGGCCGCGATCGTCCCGTAGTATTCCGAGAACGTGTAACCATCCACCTTGGGCGTGTTTCCGAGGGCTGCCAGCTCGAGAGCATTCCCGTTTCCGCCGGGCGCGTCGGCAAGGGCCGCCGCGAGTTCCGAGGGGTCCAGGTCGTTTACCTTCAGGGTCTGTGCCGCGCCCACTGTCGCGTCGTAGGAGAACAGGTCCTGAACCGGCATCTGCCCGTTCGCATCCACCCCGTTGGCCAGTGTCTGATTTACGGTATCGGACAACGACTGCGCCAGCGTATTGAGCTGCTCCCGATAGTCGGGAATTAAGGTATTCCGGGTATCCAGAAGAGCGGCGATCCTTCCCCCGGTGAATTGTCCGGTGATGAGATTGCCAGCGGCATCGAGGATTTCGGCGGAGGCGCCCGAGATGTCGCTCTGGATGGGGTGGAACTGATCGCCGATAATAAACAGAGTCTGGCCGCCCAGGAAGATGCTCATCGTACCGTCATCCTGTTCGAGCACGGTGGCGTCGGAGAGCTCCGCGAGATCCTGCAACAGCGAGTACATCTTGGCGTCGGCTCCGGTGTTATCGGATCCGGCGGCGCCTTGCCGCCGTTCAATACTGAGAGCTTGCAGTTGCTCGCCGATGGAATTGATCTGCGAGACGGCGTCGCGAATCTGGCGGTCGGTCGAGAGCTGCGCGCCGCCCAAACCGTTGGAGGCGCTGTTGATTTCGGCAGCCAGCTTGTTGGCGTTGTCCAGGACAACGCGACGTGCCGTAGTGTCGTTCGGCGCCGTGGAAAGTGCGGAAAAACTCTGAAAGAAAGAGTCCAGAGCGGCGCTGATGCCGCTGCCGTCGGTGACCTGGAAGGTGGGTTCGATACTCTTCAGGTCGGTGGTGCGTTGATCGGAATATCCCCAGGCCTGCGATTGATCCCAGACCGCGTGCTCGACGTAACTGTCGCGATAATCGATGAGGCCGTCGGCGGTGACGCCTCCGGGCAGTTGTTGCTGCGAGTCGAACCCATTGGCGGCCAGCAGCAACTGCTGTTTCGCAAACCCCGCGGTGCCCACATTGGTGACATTGTTTTCGACGACCGTCAGCGCTCGCTGGTAGATGCGCAAGGCGGAAGCGGCGGATTGTAGCGCGGATGTCAGGCTGCCCATGCCGGTAACTCGTCGGTGCTGTCCCGCTTCTCTGATAATTGTTGGTGAGGCTATAGGCCTCCCCTCGATTCTTATCGGTCTTCCCGATCCGAAATCCGAGTAGGCCATTTACGATTCGGGGGGTAAATAAGAACGCTATCGGACAGGGTCAGCGCAGTGCGCGGCACAGCGACGCCAGGTTGCCGAAAGGCGTCGCGTGGCGCGGTTATCCCTGCAATTCCATCCGCCCGGTAACTGGCATGGCAGTCACTTCACCATTGATACCGTAGCCTTGGAAATGCATCGCCAGCCAACCCAGCCAGGCGCCGGTGTGCTCTGCCCCTGCCCGCGCCAGGGAGGCCCCGCGGGCAGCCTCTTGCGCCAGCCGTTCCAGTTGCTTCCGCAGCGCTTCTTTTTCCTCCGGCGGAACAGGATGCGTGCAAACCGAACCATGCGCCGCATGGAAGTTCTGAATGGCTTGTCTGAGCCGGTTAACGGATTCCTCGTCCCACCGCGTTGGCGGCTGAAGAAGTTGGAGGCGGACGTCGGCAACGGCGGCCCGGACGTCCTCGATGAGGTGGGTCAGTGGTTGAGCGCCCATGTGGATGTCGTATATTGTTTTGCGCCATGTCTTCCGACCGGACGCCGATCCCGCCGCAGCGCCGGAATGACAAACGGGTGCGGCTTACTCGTTCCCGCCGGCCGAAGCGCCCCGGGCCACGGCATCGCGGACCATCGCCTGGCTGACGGCGTGCGAATCGACTTGATAGTTCCCCGCACGATAATCGGCGCTGAGTTGTTCCACTCGGGCGGCCCGATCGGGCGACTGCGTCGCCAGCTTGTGTAAATGACCCGACAACGCGGAAATCTCAGCCCGGTCCCCGGACTCGCTGCCCGATTGGGCCTTCCGCTCACGAATCTGTTGCGAGGTCTCAACCGCTGAGGCGTGGTCCAGGCGAGAAGTATTTACGGATGAGCTGTTTGAATCGTTAATCTTCATGCTCGTCTCGGTGGAGCGCTTTGCTCCCCTCGTCTCCATTATCGGCGCATTCCCCAAAGAGATTTAATCGAAATTTCTGCTTACTCCCCAGGTTCCGAAAGGGTTACCTCCACCTTCGTGTCCTCTTTCTCCGCCACATCGACGGTTTTTACATCCATTCCAGACCATGCGATGTCTCCCAACTCCTCGACTTCAAACGAAGAGAGAAGCTCATACCGGCCTGGTGGCATGGAAACAAACGCGAATTCTCCGTTGCCACCCGCCCGCATATAACGCGTGCCCCCGGCTCGCACGTACAAATCGTCGTCCACCGGCCGAAGATACACCGGGGCTCCCACGGCGGGCTGGCCGTCCGAAGTCCGAACCGTACCGCGAATGGTGCTGGGATTGCTCCCAAGTTCAACGGTGAGCACCGAAGGCTGCCGCGCACTTGCTGTGAATTCATAGGCTTCCCGGGAGTAGTGGCCGCCCGCCAGGGATTTGACGTAACTGTTGCCGGCGGCGGCAACCCGAGCTTCATACACGCCGGGGGCAAGCTTCCGCCGGTCGCCACACTGCAAGGTTTCCTGGTGCGAATCTTCCAGGTCCAGCCTGCGGAGATAAGCCGTGGCATCCGCTCGTCCGGCAGGCTGCCCGGATGCGTTCCGGCATCGGAGCTGGAACTCCGGCGCCGGGGCAAGCTGCAGCGAGACGTGCTGCCCGTCGCTTGCCAGGGTGACGGTCTGCTGCGCCACCTGGTAGGAAGGGCCCTGCCCCGACTCGGCCAGCAGTTGATAGGTTCCAGGCGGCAGCCCTTCAATCGTGAATTCGCCGCCCGCGAGGCTGGGCTGCGCGGTAACCTCCCGGACGCCGATGTCGGCGAGCAAGGTGACCTTGGCCGGGAGCGGTCCGCTAACCGTTCCGGTCAACGAGAACAGGCGCCCCACGGCGGGCCGGATGTCGATTCCTTGCACCTCTTCATCCAAATGCACTTCCAGCTCTTGTGCGTCCCTGCGGCTGGCCGAGTCCTTGAAGAATGTCGGCAATAGCCCGGGTCCGCCGGAGAGCTGGCGGGCGCCGGTCCGAACCAGGTAACGCCCGGGCTTGAGATCGGTCAGCCGGTAAACGCCGCGATCGTCGGTACGCGCTCTGCCGGCGATGGCGAGCGAGGGGTTCAAGCGATAGGCGATTACCGAATGATCCTCCAGCCCGACCTGGTTTTGGTCGAAAACGCGGCCGGTGATCACACCCAGCTTCCTGAGCCGGATCGATGCGAAAAAGGAAGCGCCGGGTTCCAGCACAATTGGAGTACCCCGCGAATCCCAGTTTGCCGCGCCGTGTTCGTAGCGCGCGTAGTGGCGCCGTTCCGCTGCCAGATAGTAGACCCCAGGCGGCAGCGACGGGAATGTGAAAGCTCCGCTCTCATCCGCGTAGGCGCTGGTCTGCGCCTTGGCGGTGATGGCGGAAATCGGGTTCGCCATCAGATGGGTCCGGGCCAGCGGCTGGCCGGTACTGTAGTCGGTTACGACGCCCCGGATTGTGCACATCGGCCCGGGAGGAGTTTGCCCCCACAACGCCGGAAGACTCGCCAGCGCCATTATCGCCAGAAGAGGCGGTGGCGAGAGTCGGCGGCGGACGAATGGGACCCTGACCGGCCGGGCGGGGCAACCTCCCTCCCGCGCTCTCAAGAAACTCCTTGACGGGGTGGACGCCGGACGGATCGGCACGGCCGGATTGCTAATGAAGGCCGGCGAGGCTCCGAAGCCAGCGGAGTGGCGGAATCTGTTTTTGCCGGCCATGATTTAAAGACGAGTGCTCCGCCGGGTGGTTAGAGCCCGTCTTTTCATGGTATCGCTGGAGCAGGCGCGAGGCGTCAAACCCGATGGCCGAGGCGTACTGCCGGATGTAGCTGACGTTGAATACCCCGCCTGGCAAACTGGAGTAGTTCTCGTCCTCGATCGCACGAAGATACTGCGGGCTGATTTTGGTCCGTTCCGCGATATCCTCGATGGTCACACCCCGGTACTGGCGGAGCAGGCGGGGATCCTCCGTCTGAAAGGGAAATGAAAGTTGACTCGGCGTGCACGTCATCCGTTTGCCCTTCGAAGGATACCTGTTCTCCGGGTACGAATACCGGAAAGGCCAATATAACACCATACCCGAGGCCGAATTCAAGTGGCCGGTGAATCACCGTCTGCAAGGAGGAGATTGGCTCGCAGATCGAAGGGTGTTTCGGTACGGAAGCGAATTCCCGCAAAAACTGTCGAGGGAGGCCGTTCACGCTGCCGGGGGCTGAACTTCGCGCAGGCGCCGCTGCAGAAACCGGCGCTCGCTTTCGTTGGTGACCAGTTCCAGGGCTCGAGCGTAGCTCTTGGCCGCTTCTCCGGGAATCCCGGGCGGCGCAGCAGATCGGCGCGGGCGGCATGCAGCAGGTGATAACTCTTCCAGATCGCCGGCGGCGGAGGGCCCCTCGATAAGCCGGAGCGCCGGCTGAGGCCCGTCGCGCCATCGCCACCGCCACCGCCCGGTTGAGCGACACGACCGGCGAAGGCTGGACGCGGTCGAGCAGGTCGTAGAGGCTTGGACGATCTGAGGCCAGTCGGTATCCTCGGCGCGGGCTGCCCGACAGTGCACGCGGCAATCGCCGCCTGCAGCGCGAACGGGCCCGGCCCGCCGCGAAGAGCCTCCTCCACCAGCGGCAGCGCCTCGGCAATCTGCGCCTGGTTCCAGCGGCTGCGATCCTGTTCTTCGAGAATGACCAGATCGCCCGCCTCGTCGAGCCGAGCTTCGCGCCGTGCGTCCTGCAGCAGCATCAGGGCGAGGAGCGCCGTCGCTTCCGCGGGAGGCTGCGGCTCCAGCAACGTTCTGACCAGGCGCCCCAGGCGGATGGCCTCGGCAGCAAAGATCGGTCCGCACCAGCGGCTCGCCACGGGTGGCGGCATAGCCTTCGTTGAAGACCAAATAGATCACGCGTCAGCACGGCGTCGAGCCGCGCGGCCATGTCGCCGGTTTCGGGCACGACATACGGAATGCCGGCGTCGCGAATCTTGCGCTTGGCGCGGACCAGCCGCTGCGCCATGGTCGGGTGGGCACCAGGAAGGCGCGCGCGATTTCGTCGGTCTCGAGGCCGCACAGCGTGCGCAGCGTCAGCGCCACTTGCGCCTCCGGAGCCGAGCGCGGGGTGGCAACAGGTAAAGATCAGGCGAAGCCGGTCGTCGGGGATTTCGTCAGAGTCGTAATCCGGCTCGTCAATACGTCGGGCCCAATTCCGACGGCCGCGTAGGATTCGAGCTTTTTCTCGAAGTCCGTCTTGCGGCGGATGCGGTCGATGGCCTTGTGCCGGGCGGTCTGGACGATCCAGGCGCGCGGAAATTCTGGGACTCCGGAATCTTGCCATTGGTCGCACAGCGGCGGCAAAGGCTTCCTGCGCGCACTCCTCGGCCAGGTCGAAGTCGCCCACCAGCCGGATGAGGGTGGCCACGATTCGTCCCCCAGTCGGAGCGGTAGTACCGCTTCGACGGCCGCGGCGGCGTCGGCGGACATAGCCGAATTGTAAAAATTTTGCCGGCGGAGTGTCGATCTGGCGATCGCCGTTCGACTCACCGATGGAGGAGACAGAAATGAAGTACATGTTGCTGATTTACATGGATGAGCAAGGGCTGGACGACGCCGAGCGGGAGCATGTTACCAGGAGTCCGACCGCGCTGGCCCCAGCTCCATGCCAACGGGCAGTTTCTGGGCGGCCCCGCTGCAGCCCACCTCGACTGCGACCAGCGTCCGGGTCCGCGACGGCAAGCGGGTCGTGACCGACGGCCCGTTCGCCGAGACGCGCGAGCAACTGGGCGGCTACTTCCTGGTCGATGCCAGGGACCTCGACGAGGCCATCGGCATCGCCGCGCGGATTCCCGGGTCGCGCTTCGGCACCGTCGAAATCCGGCCGGTGATGGAGATCCCCGGGCTGCCGTCGGAAATTCTGCGTAGCTAGGTAATCTGACAAACCAAGGGAGAACACGATGCAACTGAATTCATATCTTCTTTTCAACGGTCAATGCGAGGCAGCATTTCAGTTCTATGAAAAGGGTCTCGGCGGCAAGATCGAAGCGATGATTCCTCACACGGGCACGCCGGCGGAGCAACAGGTGCCGGCGGAGTGGCGCAGCAAAATAATGCATGCACGCCTGACCATCGGCGAACATGTGCTGATGGGTTCTGACGCTCCGCCTGAGCGCTTTCAGAAGCCCCAAGGTTTCTCCGTCAATATCGAGGTCAATGACCCGGAAGAGGCGGAACGCATCTTCAACGAGCTGTGGAAAATGGAAAAGTGGGGATGCCCATCCAGCAAACCTTCTGGGCGACGCGTTTTGGCATGCTGGTCGACCAGTTCGGGACCCCATGGATGATTAACTGCATGCCGGCCACGGGCGGCTAGAACGACATCGAGGCTGGGGATTCACCCACCAACACAAGCGCGAAAACCGGAAAAAGGAGATGAGGGATGAGCGGAGTACGGGTACTGGTGGGCACGCGCAAAGGCGCGTTCGTCCTGACTTCGGACGGCAAGCGCAAGCAGTGGGACATCGGCGGGCCTCATTTCGCGGGCTGGGAGATCTACCACCTCAAGGGATCGCCCGCTGACCCGAACCGGCTGTACGCGTCGCAGTCCAGCGGCTGGTTCGGGCAGGTGATCCAGCGCTCCAACGACGGCGGCAAGACCTGGGAGCCGGTGGGCAACAAGTTCGTCTACGAGGGCGTTCCCGGCACGCACCAGTGGTACGACGGCACGCCGCACCCCTGGGAGTTCAAGCGGGTCTGGCATCTCGAGCCGTCGCTGACCGATCCGGACACCGTCTACGCCGGGGTGGAAGACGCCGCGCTTGTTCCGCACCGACGCGACGGCGGGAAGACCTGGCAGGAGCTGGCCGGCCTGCGCGGCCACGGCACGGGGCCGCGCTGGCAGCCGGGCGCCGGCGGCATGTGCCTGCACACGATCCTTCTGGATCCGGAACGACCCGGCACGGATCTTCATCGCCATCTCGGCCGCGGGCGCGTTCCGCACCGACGACGGCGGCAAGACCTGGCAGCCGATCAACCGCGGGCTGCAAGTCCGAGTACATCCCCGACCCGGACGCCGAGGTCGGCCACTGCGTTCACCGCATCGCGATGCACCCCTCGCGTCCGGACGTGCTGTTCATGCAGAAGCACTGGGACGTGATGCGCAGCGACGACGCCGGCGAGTCGTGGCAGGAGGTCAGCGGCAACCTGCCCACCGACTTCGGGTTCGCGATCGACGTTCACGCGCACGAGCCCGAGACCATCTACGTGGTGCCCATCAAGAGCGACTCGGAGCACTATCCGCCCGAGGGCAAGCTGCGCGTGTACCGCAGCCGGACGGGCGGCAACGAGTGGGAAGCGCTTACCAACGGCCTGCCGCAGAACGACTGCTACGTCAACGTGCTGCGCGACGCCATGGCGGTCGACTCGCTGGATTCCTGCGGCGTGTATTTCGGCACCACCGGCGGGCAGGTGTACGCCTCGGCCGACGCCGGCGACAGCTGGGCGCCCATCGTCCGCGATCTTCCGGCGGTGCTGTCGGTCGAGGTCCAGACGCTGCCATGATCCGGGTCGTGCTTCCGGCACATCTGCGGACGCTGGCGCGCGTCGACGGCGAGGTGCAGCTCGACGTGGAGGGCCCGGTCACGCAGCGCTCGGTCCTCGACGCGCTGGAGGCCCGCTATCCGATGCTGCGCGGGACCATCCGCGATCACGTCACCCAACAGCGCCGCCCCTTCGTGCGGTTCTTCGCCTGCGAGCAGGATCTGTCCCACGAATCGCCCGACGCCCCGCTGCCCGACGCGGTGGCGTCGGGCGCGGAGCCGTTTCTGATCGTGGGGGCGATTGCCGGCGGCTAGCTGCGGCCGCCCGGCCTGGCCTTCGGTTCGTACTCGCACAGCGGATCGGTCTCGAGCGGGTTCCCCGTCGCCTCGTAGGCGCGGGCGCGCGAACCGCCGCACAGGGCGCTGTATTCGCAGAAGCCGCAGCGTCCTTCGAATTGCGACGGGTCGTGCAGCGACTCGAACACCGGAGCGTTGCGGTAGACATCGGCAAGGCGGTCCCGGCGAACATTGCCGACTACCAGCGGCAGGAAGCCCGCCGGGCAGATGTCACCGGTGTTCGAAACGAAGACGATGCCGTGCCCGTCCCGGACCCCGAAGCCGCGCGCCACGCCGCTGCGCTTGATCTGGTCGCCCGCCATACCCTCGGCACCGCATCCGTTCGAGCGCCACGCGCCGATAGGACGGGGCCTCGGTGGTGGCCACGATGAACGGAGCGGCCCGCGAGGTTTCAAAGATCCAGCGCATCAGTTTTTCGCTCGCTTCCGGCGAGAGCGGCTGCAGCACCTTGCCCCTGCCCACCGAGATCAGGAAGAAGAGACTCCAGCGGGTTACCCCCAGAGGCTTCAGCAGCTCGTAGATGGCGGGCACGTCGTCCACCGTTTCTCCGGAGGCCAGCGTGTTCACCTGTAACGGCATCTCCAACTCGGCGGCCCAGCGAATCGCCTGCACGGTGCGGTCGAACGTGCCGGCGACACCACGGATCGAATCGTGCCGCTCCGCGGTGGAGCCGTCCAGGCTCAGCCCCAGTGCCTCCACCCCATGCTCTTTGAGCCGCACCAGCACATCGCGGGTGAGAGCGTCGGTGGCGGCCGGCGTGATGGATACCCCGATGCCGAGCCGGCGCGCTTCGTCGATCAACTCAAACAGGTCGGGACGGGTCAGCGGGTCGCCGCCGGTGAGAATCAGTTGCGGCAGGGGCTGCCCGAATTCCAGGATCTGCCTCAGAAAAGCGACACCCTCTTCGAATTTGAGCTCCAGCGGATGCGGCTCGGGCACCGCCTCGGCGCGGCAATGCCGGCACGCCAGCGCGCAAGCCTGGGTCATTTCCCAGTAAATATTCAGCGGCGTTCGCGCATAATCGCGGGGAGCGTGATGCGGGGAGCCGCCGTGACGAACCGAACCTTCCATACTTCCAGCCTACACTCGAACGGGGCTCCCGCGCGGCGTGGGGCTAATCCTCTTCGTGCATCTGCCGGGACAGGTAATTGTCCAGCCCGATCTCCTCGATCACGTGGAGCTGGGCTTCCAGGTAATCGACGTGCTCCTCTTCGTCGGCGAGGATTTTCTCGAACAGGTCGCGCGATCCGTTGTCACCCACCTCCACGGCCTTCGCGATGGCCTGGTTCAGACGCGGGATGGCTTCCAGCTCGAGCGCAAGGTCGTTGGTCAGCTGCTCTTTCACGTTCTTGCCGATGCGCAGCTTGAACATGTCGCCCACGTTGGGAGCGCCGTCGAGAAACAAAATGCCGCTCGAGCACCACTTCGGCGTGGCGCATCTCTTCGATGGATTCCTTGCGGGTGTGTTTGTATAGCCGCGTGTAGCCCCAGTTGGCGCACATCTCGGCGTGTAGAAAATACTGATTAATGGCGGTCAGCTCCGCGGTAAGAACTTCCTGCAGGAAGGTGAGAACCTCCGGGTTGCCCTTCATCGCATCAATCTCCTTAGTTCGCATATCTCCAGAACCCTCGATACTGGATTTTCAGTTCAGCAGGGATCGGACGGCGGTTTACTCCGCGATGCCGCAGACGGGATTGCCGCGCCAGCATTGGCCGTACCGGTGGCGTCTCCCAAGCGGTTCACGCCGTCGAAGGCAGCCGTCTTGTAGCATTCGGCCAGTGTCGGATAATTGAAAACGGTGTTGATGAAATAGTCGATGGTGCCGCCGTAAGTCAGGACCACCTGGCCAATATGCACCAGCTCGCTGGCGCCCTCTCCGATAATATGTACTCCCAGCAGCCGCCGGTTTTCCGGGTGG
Source organism: Bryobacterales bacterium (assembly GCA_963810595.1). Classification (GTDB taxonomy): domain Bacteria; phylum Acidobacteriota; class Terriglobia; order Bryobacterales; family Bryobacteraceae; genus CAWEOG01. The sequence goes on from CAWEOG010000015.1 coordinate 130,055, forward strand.
AACATGATCTTCAACATGCCGGTGGTGTCGCCGACAATCTGGCCCCGGGCGATCTCGCGATAGCTCGCCTTGCCGATTTCGTAAGGGACCTCTTCTTCCGTGAGCTCCTGTTCGTTCTTGCCCGACCATCGACATTTCGGGAATGGTGTAAATGCCGTAAGGGAACAGGTCCGGACACGCGGTGGCGGCGACGCCAAAGGCGTGGCAGGCCGCAATGCGGCCTTGTTCCATGGAAGTAGACGCCAGGCTGGGAAAACCGATGACGTCGCCGACCGCGTAGATGTGCTCCATGGCAGTCTGATAGTGGCATTCACCATCAGGCCGGCCACGATCGTCTGCGCTGAGACCCGCGCGCTCGAGCCCGAGCTGCGGGTGGCGCCAGTCCGGCCGATACTGTAAAGCGCTTTTTCCGCGGTGATATGTTTCCGCTCGCGAGCACGATGCGCACGACCCCGGCTCGGAATCGTTGAGCACTTCGATGCCATGCACTTCCTCGCCCAACCGCAGCGTGGCGCGGTTTTCGCGAAGGTGATAGGCCAGCGAATCGGCAATCTCCGAATCGACAAACGGCAGCAACTTATCCCGCTTGTCGATCAGCGTCACCCGTACGCCGAGCGCCGCGAACATGCTGGCGTACTCGCAGCCCACGACCCCGCGCCGACCACCACCAGCGTGCGCGGCAGAAAGTCGAGGTGAAGAACATCGTCGCTTTCGAGAACCCGTTTGCCGTCGAAGGGGATGTGCGGATCGCGCGTGGGAATGTGCCGCACGCGATCACCGCCTTGTCGAACGAGAGCAGGCGGGTGCCGCCATCGACCTGGTCGAGCCGCAACATATGGTCGTTGTCGAAGAAGCCGCGGTGGCGGAACAGTTCCATCCCGTTGCGCAACAGTTGATGGCGGGTGACGTCGATCTCGTGCCGGATCACCTTCTCCGTGCGCACCATCAGGTCTTGAACGCCGATGGTCTGCCTAGTGGTGTGGGAAAGCCCGTAGAATGCGCGATCGCGGTAGCCGGAGAGATCCAGCACCGCTTCGCGCGAGGTTTTGCTGGGGATGGTGCCGGTGTTGACGGAAACTCCTCCCAGCACGGTCTTGCGCTCCACCATCGCCACCTTCCTGCGCAGTTTGGCCGCCTGGATGGCGGCGCGCTGCCCAGCGGGCCCGGAGCCGATCACCACCAAATCGTAATCCTATTGCTCCATGTCGAAGCTGCTCCTCCTTCACGCCCGGGCGCGTGTACCCAACAAGTCTAGCAAGCGGGTGCGGAAGCCGGCGTAATGCGCGGCGGGCGCTGCGGCGGACGCATCGGGAAAGGGCGTATACGGGAAAACGCCCGGCCGGATGCCGGGCGTCTGATTCACTTGGTTAACAAATGACTGCGTTAAGAAATCTACTCGCCCCGATTATCCGGGTAACACAAGCCAAGTTTCGCCGTGCGACAGGCGCGGCATTCACCCACAGCAATACCGCAAAGCAACCCGGCGGCCAGCGCCGCCGCGGCCCGAAAACATCACTCCGTCGGAGACCGAGTGGCAGCGCCAGCTTCTTCCACTTCAACCCGTACAGGCTGTTGGATCAGCTTGGGCTCCTTGCCCTTGGTCAGGACCAAAATAGCATAGTTGCCCGGTTTCACGGTGGCCGGAATCTTAGACTTGATTGCGGCATCTGTCTGCTCGGTCATCTCCATTCGGAAATCCTGACGGCCGGTAGTCAGATAAATCTCGGCAACATAATCTTTCCCAAGGTTTTCTCCGTTGACGGTGACGATGTCCCCCACCTTTGCGGTGTCTGGTTCGGCCGAAGTGCATCTTGGCATGGGCGACTGCGCCCACAGAAGCACGGGGACAACCAGAACAGTTAGAAGGAAGGCGATAGTCCATTGGGATCTCGTCATCTGAAAATCCTCTGGTACGATGGTATGCCCTTTTGTAAACAGATGCAAGGGGTTAGGCCGCTTGTGCGATGGTTATTTCAACACTCCAGGGCCAGCCGGACTCGCGGGGTTGTTGTAAATGTCATCAAGCCGTCGGACGTCGGATTGGCAGACAAAAAGCCACCCGCGGTTGCCCGGCTGCGCACCCGGAAAGCGGCTTCGAAGTGAGGGGCCCAACAGCCTCAGGAAGGTAGATGTAGACCCTTGTGGATGGCGTAAAGGGCCAGTTCCAGCCGGTCGGAGACGCCGAGTTTGTCGAAGATGTTGTGCAGGTGGTTTTTCACCGTCTGTTCACTGATGAACATCTTCTCCGCCATCTCCTTGTTCTTGTACCCTTGGGCGACCAGCGCCACGATTTCGCGCTCGCGCGCACTCAACGGAGACCGCTCCCGTACCCGTCCCGAAGGTGACTGCTCGAGCGACGAGGGCGTGGCAAACTGGCGCATCACCGCGGCGGTGGTGTGGGAATCGAGCCAGATTTCGCCGTTACTGACCTTGCGAATGCTCTTCAGGATCAGGTCCGGGGCGGTCTGCTTCAGAACGATCCCCGAGCACCCAAGCTTCATGGCCTGAACAAACTCGTTCTTGTCCTCGGACGCCGTCAGGATAATTACCTTGGCCCTGGCGGAGTTGCTGCTATGCAGCGCCTGGAGCGCGCCGAGGCCATCCAGGTTCGGCATCCTGAGATCCAACAGGATGACGTCCGGATCGGTTTCACGCACCTTCTCCAGAACTTCGCGGCCGTCCGACGCTTCCGCCACCACGGTCATGTCGTCCTCGAGGTCGATCAGTTTCTTGAGTCCGTCACGAACAATCGGGTGGTCGTCCGCGATCATGATACGAATGCTGCGGGGGGTTTCTTCCAAACCGGTTTCCTCCGCCTCTTGGTCGAGTGCGCTAAGCCCTTGATCTGCCATAATTACCTCGAACTTAGCCTTCATTCTAAAAGCGGTCCAGTACTCGGTCAATAAAAGTAATCCTCAAGAAAGGGGCAACTATTTCTACCTAGTCTCCCCTAAGGTATCTACTCCTAGTACTGGTGAGGCGAGCACCGCATGCGCGGCGGTAGGGTCACACCCACCTCCCGGCCTTCAAACCGCGAAGGCTCCGGGCGGGATTTCCAAATGGGTTAATTGTCAAAGGTTTGTACCCTGTCCGAGAGCCCCCACTCGATCGCCCATCGGCCAGGTTCGATTCGAATCTGGCTTACTAGTACTATACCAGCAGAAGTCATAAATGCATCTCAAAAATTAACCGGACGGCGACGATCTAGGATTGGCCGGCGCCGCCAATGTGCCGTCCGGAGTGTACCGGGTCGAATTCCGTCGTTCCGTCTCGAAACACCCAGCCCGCGCGCGCGCCCAGCCGGACGCCGGCCCTGCCGTTTTCGAACGCCTTCGCGTCCTGAAACCGCGGCAGGATGGCAAACGATCCGCTGGAGTCGATATAGCCCCACCGGCCGTGCCAGCGGACCGCAGCCAGGCCCTCGGAGAAGTCGCCGCAATCCTCGTAAAGAAGATTGATGCGAAACTTGCCTTCCGAATCGATGAATCCCCATTTCCCATCTACCTGAACCGCCGCCAACCCCGCGCCGGAAGTTTCTGGCGGTGTCGAATTGTGGATGGATCCGTGTCTCGCCGCTCTCGCCGATATAACCCCAGCGCTCGCCGAAATCCATGGGAATCGGATCGGGCGCGAGCTCGATGCAAATTGCTCCATCCAGCTTCCGATAGGCCTCGGTCACCTCTTTGAGCTTGCGTTCGGCCCGCAGCCGCAGGCGCTCCGGCTCGTTGTGGTAGCGGTCGGGGTGCAGGATCTTGACGAAATCCAGATAGGCCGCGCGCACCTCCTCCGGGCCGGCCGAAGGATCGAGGCCCAGGACGGCATAGGCGCTGTGCAGCTCTTCGAGCATGGATCTCTCCCCTCCTAATCGGTGCCGCCGCCTGCGCGCATTAGACCGTTCAAACCCAGCCGAGCGGTAAAATCAGTCCGGTTGATCTGCCGGGGCCTTTAAGGACTCAAGCGCAAACTCCAACAAAGTGGTACACTTTTCTGCATTGCTTGAGCTTGTGGTTTCCGGCCGCCGGAGCCCTCATCCGGCAACCGTTGGAACCCGCGATGGTGTGGCAGCCTGTGTGGGAGTCCGAAATTGCAGGCGGAAGCAGGCGTAACGCAGGGAAAGCTGGGCAGAGGTATTTCAGGCAGAGCGACGCCTCCACTCTTGGTAGGTGGACGGTATGGAGTCGATATTCCTCTGCCATCTGGCACATACTTCGCAAGTTGTCAGTTCCGAGTTCGTGCCGTACGCGATCGGGTGCATCAAAAGCCACTACCTGGCCAACGCCGCGCACCCCGCCGACGTGCGGCTGTTCGTATACCCGGAAAAGTTCGCCACCGCTTATCACGACCAGCGGCCCTCGTTGGTAGGATTCTCCAACTTCATGTGGAATCTCGACCTGGGCTACAGCATGGCCGAGGCGGTGAAGCGAACGTCGCCGGAAACGCTGATCGTCTTCGGCGGCCCGAATTTCCCCCTGGAGACCCCCCGCCAGGAAGCCTGGATGCGGCGCCACCCGGCGGTGGACGTTTACATCGCGGGCGAAGGCGAGGAACCGTTCCTGGAAGTGGCCGAGTTGTGGCGGCAGTGCCATTCGGTTGACGAGGTTCGCCGCGCCGAAATTTACGGGACGTTCGCCCTGGTGGACGGCCGCTTTCGCAAGACCATCAACCTGCGTCCCGACGGTCTGGACGATGCGCCCCGCATCACCGATCTGAACGCCACCCCGTCTCCTTACCTGAACGGTTACCTGGACGAGTTCCTGGACGACCCGGTGCTGGTGCCGATTATGGAGTGCAACCGGGGCTGTCCGTTCAGTTGCACGTTTTGCGCCGACGGCATTGGCGCGCGCACCAAGATCAACAAGGCCGCGCTCAGCCGCCTCACCGAGGAGATCCACTACATCGCCCGCCGCTATCGCGGCGCCAGCCTGATGCTGGCCGACGCCAACTTCGGCATGTATCCGGACGATGTCGAGTTCTCCAAAGTTCTCGCCGAAGCGATGCGCCAGTACGGCTATCCGAAAAACATCGTCGCCTCCACCGGCAAGAATCGCAAGGAGCGCATTCTGGAGTGCGCCGAGATCCTGGGCGGAGCCTTGCGCATCAACGCCGCCGTGCAATCGCTCGACAAACAGGTGCTGGTCAACATCAAACGCAACAACATTTCCTACGACACCCTGGTCTCGATGTCCCAGCGCGCCAGCGGCACGGAATCCAACACCTTCAGCGAGGTGATTCTGGCGCTGCCGATGGATTCGAAAGCCAAACACTTCGATACCGTCTGCAAACTGGTGGACACCGGGTTGAACCAGATCCGCATCTTCACCCTGATGGTGATCGACGGGGCCGAACTGGGCACCGACAAAGAGCGCAACACCTGGAATCTGAAAACCAGGTTCCGCGTCATTCCGCGCAGCTTTGGGGCCTATCGCTTCGGAAACGAGACGCTCAAGAGCGTCGAAATCGAAGAGGTATGTGTCGAAAACGACACCCTGTCGTTCAACGATTACGTGGAATGCCGCCGTTTCGCTTTCACGGTGGCGCTGTTTTACAACGACAGGTCGTTTATCGAGATCGCCGGCCTGCTGCGCCACGCCGGCTGGAGCGTGTCCGAGTGGCTGGTCTTTGTCAACGACAACCTGCCCGCCGACTGCACCCGCCTGCACGGCGTTTACAGCGACTTCGTCGCCGAGACCATCACCGAATTGTGGGAATCGGCCGAGATGCTCGAAAACCACATCAAGAAGGACGAGGGCGCTCTCGAGAGCTACATCCGGGGCGAGGCCGGCAACACCGTTCTGCTCACCAACCAGGCGCGGGCCTACCAGGAATGCGTCGAAGAGCTCAACCAGGCGGCGTTCACCTGCCTGCGGCAGTTTATTGCCAGGAAAGGTGCGGGCAGGGTCCATATCGACGAGCACTTTCTGCACCAACTGGAGCGCTACTCGCTGGCCAAGAAAAAAGACCTGCTGGATGTGGACAGCGTTACCGAAGAGCAGCTCGACTACGATTTCGATGCGCTCGAAAGCAGCGATTTCGCCGGAATTCCCACGGAAAGAGCGCCGGCCTTGTACCGGTTCGCCTATCTGCCGTGGCAAAAAGAGCTGCTGCGCGACCAGATGCAGCGGTTCGGCACCACGCCGCAGGGCTGGTGCAAGATTCTCTCCCGCACGCCTATCAAGAAGATGCACCGGCGGCCCGTCCGGGCGGCAATTGGCGAAACCGCGCCCACGCCGGCGGCGCCCCTTCCCTGCGCGGGCGGGGCCGACGAGCCGGCGCCGCAGTTCTGAACCCGGCCGCACGCCTGAATTCCGCATAAATTCCCGCCCGCCGCGCATTGCCACTGCCCTGCCGATCGACTATTCTGGTTCAAACGGGAAAGGTTTCGATGGCTGGGACGGAAATGTCTGCAAATGCGCGCGGCCCCGGATGGCGGCCGCTGAAAATCTACGCTTTCGATCCGACACGGGGCCGGAAGCTGGGCAACTATACCACCGTGAAAGTCCGCAACGAGCCGGTAGAACCCGGCCCGATTGGGGAATATCTCGCGGTCATCGACTACGACGCCAGCAACAAGAAATATTACCAGCCGGTGGATCTGAATAGCCCGGAGGTGATGCTGGGCGGCGGCCTCGACCCCAGCGAGTCGGACCCGCGCTTCCACCAGCAGATGGTTTACGCCGTCATCATGGACACCATTCGGCGTTTTGAGTTCGCGCTGGGCCGCAAAATCAAGTGGGCGCGCGACACCGGCCCGAAAAGCGATCCCTACCACGGCAAGCTGCGCGTGTTCCCGCACGGCATGCAGGACGCCAACGCGTTCTACGACCCCGGCCTGCGCGCCCTGATGTTCGGCTACTTTGCCGCCAGCACCCGCGAGGCCGGGGCCAATCTGCCGGGACAAACGGTGTTCACCTGCCTCTCGCACGACATCGTCGCGCACGAAACCACCCACGCCCTCATCGACGGGCTGCGCGCCAAGTTCACCTCGTCCACCAGCCACGACACCATGGCGTTCCACGAAGCCTTCGCCGACATCGTGGCTTTGTTCCAGCACTTCAGCTACAAGGAATCGCTGCTGGACGCCATCAACCGCACCGGCGGCTATATCCACCGTGCGCGGCTGGGCGCCGACGCGCCATCCGTCGGCGAGGCTGTCATTCGCGGCGAGCTCACCGCCGACAATCCGCTGGTGGAGTTGGCCAAGCAGTTCGGTGAAGCGCTGGGCACCCACGCCGCGCTGCGTGCCGCGCTGGGAACGAAGGCGGACCCAAAGGAGCTCGAAACCACGCTCGAGCCTCACGACCGCGGCTCCATCCTGGTGGCGGCGGTGTTCGACGCGTTCTTCAGCATGTACCTGAAGCGCACCCGCGACCTGATGCGCATCGGGCGGGCGGGCGGCGCGGTGAGCGCCGAAGGCGACCTGCACCCGGACCTGGCCAACCGGCTGGCCGGCGAAGCGGCCAAGCTGGCCGAGCGGTTCTTCACCATCTGCGTCCGCTCGCTGGATTATTGCCCGCCGGTGGACATTACCTTCGGGGAATTCCTGCGGGCCATCATCACCGCCGATTCCGACCTGGTGCCGGACGATCCGTGGGGTTACCGGCTGGCGTTTATCGAGGCCTTCCGGGCGCGCGGCATCGTGCCCAGGACGTGGTTTCCTACTCGGAAGAGGCGCTCCGCTGGTGTCCGCCGGAAGAGTACGATCCGCAGCCTGAAGATTGAGCCGTGCGCCGGACTGGTGCTGAACGTTTTTGCCGAACCCCGGGCCGGCACCGAACGCCGCAACGCGGCCCTGCTGCACAGCTGGGCCGAAAAATACCGAAAACCTCTGGGACTGTCCGAGGAAGGCACATTTCAGGTGTTTTCCTTTCACCCGCTGCACCGGGTGGGTCCGGACGGGCGGGTTACGTTCGACTTCGTGGTGGAGTTCCTGGAGCAGCGCCAGGCCAGTCTCGATCCGGACAACCCGAAATCGCCGTCGTTTCTGTTCTACGGGGGCTCCACCGTCATCCTGGACGCCCGCGGTCAAATCCGCTACGCGATCCTCAAGCGGATCGACAACGACCAGCGGCTGGAACAGCAGCGCCAGTTTCAGCAGCGGGGTCTCGCCCTCGCGGCGGAGGCGCCGTACGAACGTCGGCGGCAGGATCGCGGATGTTACTTTCCGCGCCGTTCACCGGGGGTACTGAGATGGGCGAGGCACACCGGAAAATATCCGCATTCGCATGTACCGCGTGGGCTTCGGCGACTGCTTCCTGGTGAGCCTGCCGGATGGCGGCCAGTGGGCATCACCTGCTCATCAATTGCGGCGTCCACCAGCGCGGCAACCTCGACACCATCGCCGCGGCGGTCGACGATATTGCCGCGGAAACCGGTGGAGAGATCGCGCTGGTAGTGGCCACGCACCGTCACCAGGATCACATTTCGGGGTTCGGCGAATGCGCCGCCGCCTTTAAGAAGATGCAGCGTCGGAGAGGTCTGGCTGCCGTGGACCGAGGACCCCACCGACCCGCAGGCGTCGCAGCTCAAGAAAAAGCAGATGGCGCTGGTGGAGCATCTGCACCAGCACTTCGCCGCCCTGGCGGACGCGCGTTTTGCCGCCGCGCAGGCGGTGCTGCTGAATCTGGCGAGCAACGCCAAGGCGTTCGACCTGCTGCGGCGCGACCTGCGGCGCGAAGATCGTGTACCTGGACGCCGGCCGGGACATTCCGGATGCCGCGGGCGTAGAGGGGCTTTCGATCAAGGTGCTGGGGCCGCCGCGCGACCAGAAGTTTCTCGCCAAAATGGATCCGCCCGCCGCACAGCGCTATTTGCGCCTGGCGGACGGCGAGGTGGAGGAGATCGACGCCATTCATCCCTTCCCGCCGAAATGGCAGTATCGGCCCGCCGGACCCTCCGCCGCTGAGCCAGAAAGTGATCGACTACCTGGACGAGATGGCGGCGGACGGCAACGAGGCGCTGGCGTTCGCGCTCGACCAGGCGATCAACAACACCAGCCTGGTGTTGCTGCTCACCTGGCGCGGAAAGTCGCTGCTATTTCCAGGAGATGCGCAGTACGGCAACTGGCAGTCCTGGATCGAGCAGCCCGGAGCGAAGGAGTTGCTGGAAGAACTCTGCTTCCTGAAAGTGGCCCACCACGGCAGCGAGAACGCAACGCCGAAAGAGCGCCCTGGAAAGCATGTCCACGGGAAAATTCGCCGCGATGGTATCGACGCAAAGCAAGCCCTGGCCATCAATTCCTTACGGCAAGCTGATGGATGCGCTGGAGAGGCAAACCGAGCAACACCTGGTGCGCAGCGACGCGTTACCTGTGAAAGGCGCACCCGTGGTGAAACCCGCAGGCCCGCTCCCTTCTGGTTTCGAGCAAGGTTCGTTGTGGTTCGACTATCTGATTCCGCTCGGCGCCGCCCCGGATGCGTGATCGGGGTTCGTCAAAAAAAGTCGTCGCCGGCGAGAACAGACACGTCCGCGGCGTATCCGCTGTGTGGTGGATGCTGCCGCAATAGCTCGACGCGGGCTCCGTGGCCAGAATTTGAAAGGCCACCGCCGGCTGGGCGCTTTAAAAACGGTGACGGTCGTCCAGGGTGAGGTTAACATCGCGGTAAAAGAGAGTGCGGTGTTCTGCAATCGGTCAGGGCTTCCATGCCGTGTGAAAACCCAGAGCGCGGTTGACCTGAAACGGATTGCAGCACGCGACGGAAAAAATGTTGCACACATCAGGAATTCTTCGATTCTGTCGTTTCTTGCTCGCTTTGACGCTTCCGTCGTTACAACGCACCGGTCGTCACTTGCCATCCCATACGCTATCAGGAATGGATCGCGGCCGAGTTCTTCCAGTTCGTCGTCGGTAAGGTCGGGCGCATAGCCGTTACAAACAACTTCCTGCACCAAAGAGGTATCTACTGCCTCATTCAACTTCAGTGCGTCCTGATTTTCCTTATCTTTCATCCAGTCCAACAACAGATCGTCCTTTTTCCGACCAACCAACCAGAATCTCTTCGAGTATTTCGATCGGAACTTTTATGTTCCCGAGCTTCCCCTGATGTTGAATCCACGCCCAGAACTCAGGTATCTGATCAATTGGATAGTAGGTATTGCTGGCGGTGATCAGGACATTTGCGTCGAACAGATACAGCATTAACGAGTGCCCCGCGTCGATCCCGCATAGAGCAAGGGCTCTACGTTTCTCGGTTTGACGCCCAGCACTCGGCCGGCCTTCGTGTATGTGATATTCCCTTCGTCGAGGGAGCGCCGCACAAGCCCGAGCAGCGCAGACCCGACTCGATGCCTACGAACAACGTAATAGCTTGGTCCGCTATCCGGCGCCTTTTGCCGGTCAGCCTGTCGCTGCCTGAATGCCAGCCATTCCTCGTGAAAATTCGCGCTCAATTCCGACCACATCGGCCTGCTAATGATACCGGCTCGCAGCAGCTTGTACGCCACCATCGAGCGGCTTAGGCGGCGATCTTTAGCAAACTCGGAAATCTCCGAAACCGCATTCTTGAATGCAGGAACCTTCGGAAAGGAAGCCAATTCATCCGACGGGAGCAGGACTTCTCCCGCGACGTCATTGCAGTATTGTTCGACCTGGCTGGTTGCCCCGGGCCCACTTATGCCGGTATCGCCGAGCCAGAGATGAACCAGTTCGTGAAATGCCGTGAACGACCATGCCGCTCTGGAATCCTGATCGTTGATCACAATCACTGGTGCAATGGAATCAGAGATCGCGAATCCCCTGAAGATTTCGACCGGAATGTTGGTGTGGAAGCTCCCTAGGTTTCCCAGGAGAAGGACAAAGACACCGGACGTCTCGATTCTGGTTCGCAAATATGCAAACGCGTCGTTGGGAGCCTTTCCCGCCCGGAATTCGGGCAGGGAAAACTCCAGGTGTTCCTCAACCCGAGAGGCCAACGTTCTGACCGGGGTCTCCATCGTGACCGAACCGACAAACCCAATCCGCTCCGATTCGCTGTCTTCTAGCATTGACCGGATGAGGCCTTGGCGTCCCTTAATGTCCCGAATGAGTGCGTCTAGATCCGGGTTATAACGTTCGGTTCCCGGAAGCGTTCGAAAATCGTGCCCCCTGTCACCGATTCTTGGCGGTTCGCTCAGGTAAAACACCAGTAGCGGGCGCCGATACGCTTGCGCCATCTTGACCAGCAGGCTTCGAGACGGTTCTTCAGCCCCGGCTTCGAGGGCCGCAAGCCTCTCCGACGCCTTCTGGCCGCGAGCCTCTTTCAAACCGACGGCCTGCGCGGCATCTTCGAGCGACAGCCCTGCCGTTTCTCGCGCCCACGTCATGATCTCAGGCCGTATCGCTGCCATTAGAAAACCCATTCTATTGTATTAGAATGCAGATCGGAGGACTCCGCAGGTTTCAGGAGGGGGCATAGGTTCCACAGCTTGTAGTGTTCGGCAGGGCGGCCGTTTGATTACACCGGATGACATCAAGCTGATTGGGAAGTATCGGACAGCCGCCGTGGCGACGCTTCGAAACGTTGCCGTCGTGATGGATGCCAGTGTTTGCCGGGCGTTCCGAGCGGATTCACGGCCCGTCGGTACCTGGGGTAAACGGCGAAGGGGAGATCCCCCCGATGAGTCGGCATGTCGGCGGCGGCGCTGATCGTAGGCTTGGCCGGGGGCTCAGCGCCGCCGAAGCTCCGTTGCCGGCGCGGTCGTCGACGCTGCACTTTAGCGCCGACGTGGAGCCTCGCACAGGCTACAAACCGGGCGGTTCGCTTCCGTCAAAGTGCGGGTCGGACTCTGCGAAAAACATGCACTCCAGCCGGTCGTCCTTGGCCAGCACCTTCCCCGGCACGCGCTTCCTCTCCAACTCGAGAAACTCCGTCAGCCCATTCATGATGTGGGCAACGTCGCGGCGTACGAGATTGTCTCGGAGAATCGCCTCGGTGTTGCGTCTGGCGGCGTCCGCGAACGAGACGAAAACCTGAAGAGGGTAACTGCGCTTCTCCTTGGCGGCGAAGTACTTCACGTCCCACAACCTGCCTACCGTCGCCTCGTTTCTGCTGATCATATGCGCCGAAGACGCCACATGGCCGCAGCCCTGGGTTGCGGCGTGGGCCGCTTCCCAGGGTAGGTTACAAACACCCCCCCATACCCTGAAGGCGTTACGGACCAACCGCTGCGGCTCCGATGCCCCCTACGGGGCATTCACGATTGGTGACATGCGACCCTGGGTAGCGTCTGAAGACGCAACCCAGGGCTTCGCCTCCTTGGCTCTTTCGGCGCAAGCCAGGACGTACTATTCCGTCAATTTTTCCGGCGGCAACCGCAATTGGCCGGGGCTGGCGCGCCAGTTTTTGTTTTGTGACGGAATCGGGGTGGCAAACATCTAATTTTTCAGAACAATCTGAGGATTAAACTTTACCTGTTCATGTTGATTTCGCCGGGTTGGGCCTGGAGAAGGACCTCGCCAGCAGCATCCGCCATCATCTGATGAATTTGCCAAGGTAAGGATCTGGCCGGAAATAGCCGACGCGCTTGCTGACGCACACCTGTCGGATCTTCCAGCGTGAGCCACGACTGTAAAGGGTCTGCGCCGGGGCAACGGAGGCGGAGCGTTGGGCAGACCGCCTCCTTTACAGCCGGCGCCCAGCGATGCACCCCACCCGGGCATATCTTTCATAGACCTTTGGTGTGTATGGAGTGGTTTGGATGAGTACTCCGTTTTTTCGATACGCCTGCTTGCTGGCGTCGATGATGGCGCCGATGCATCTGGCCGCGGCTGTGGTGTTCCGCGGCATCGTGACGGATCGCTCCGGAGCCGTGGTCGAGGGAGCCAGCGTCCAACTGCTGGCCGGCGGACGTGGTGTCGCTGAAACAAAGACAGGCCGCAACGGAGAGTTTGCGCTGGACGCGCCAACCGGTGCGCCCGCAGAAGAAAGGTACACCATTCTCGCCGCGGCGAGCGGTTTCCTGCCGGCGAGCCGGCCGATCGGGATTGCGGAAGCGAGTAACTCTGCTATCGCGATGGTGCTCGAGGTTGCCCCCTACCGCCAGTCGGTGGAGGTCCAGGCGGCAGCGCCCGCCAACGATGCCGTTTTGGACTCGAGTGCACTTCGGGATAGCTCCGCCAAGGATCTCGGCGAAGCACTGACAGCGCTTGATGGCGTGTGGAAGATCCGCAAGGCGGGTATCGCTAACGACCTGGTCGTCCGGGGCTTCCAGCAGAACAACATCAACGTCCTGGTCGACGGCTCCCGCACTTATGGGGCTTGCCCCAGTCACATGGATCCGCCGACATCGCACGTTGACCTCTCCGAGGTCGATCACGTCGTGGTCAGCAAAGGCGCCTTCGACGTCACCAACCAGGGCAGCCTGGGCGCGGTGGTGAACATCGTAACCAAAAGCCCGGGCATGGGCTTCAATCTGCGGCCGTCGCTGAGTGCGGGCTCGTTCGGTTTTTACAATCCCAGTGTGACGGCCTCTTACGGCAACCAGGTCTTCCAGATCCTCGGCGGTTACTCCTACCGGACTTCGGATCCTTACCAGGACGGTGACGGCCACGCCTTTACCGACTATGCCGCCTACAGCTCCAGCGGCAGGAAGCAGCGGGCCTTCGACATCAACACGGGTTGGATGGAGGCGCGGTTCTCTCTCTCGGACCGCCAGCAGATTTCGGTCGGCTACTCACGCCAGCAGGCCGGCCTGATTCTCTACCCATACCTGACGATGGACTCCAACTACGACAATGATGACCGGGCGACCTTCAAATACCACGCCCGGGACCTGACGCCCGTGCTTCGCAATCTGCGCGTCGAAAGCTATTTCACCCAGGTCAAGCACTTTATGTCCAACGACCAGCGCACCTCGGCCATGCTGGGGAACTGGACGATGGCTGCCAACGCCTCCACCCAGGCCATCGGTGGCCGCGTGGAAGGCGACTTGGGCGAGGACGTCACGGTGGGCGCGGAGATCTATCACCGCAACTGGAACCTGCTCGGCTACATGAACATGGGCGGCATGATGACGGTGAGCCCCTCGATTCCCGATGTCAACACGCTCGCTGCCGGTTCTTTTGTGAGCTACCGGCACGCGATCACCGACAGGTTGAGGCTGACTGCCGGACTACGCTTTGATAACGCCCGGATGCGGGTCGAGGCGCCACAAGCGTCCACCAGCCTCTACTACCAGTTCCACAACACACGGAGCACGAACACCAGTAACAACTACGCCTCCGGCAACGCCCGGCTCGGCTTTTCCCTGCCGAAATCGATGGAGTTGTTCGCCGGCATCGGCACCACCGGCCGCATCCCCGACGCCGAGGAGCGCTACTTCAGCCGCGGCATGGGAGCCGGCGCGACAGTGGGCAATCCGTTGCTGCCCATTACCAGGAACACGGAAATCGACGCCGGCTGGAGCGTGAATCACGCGCGTTTCTACCTGCGGCCGCAGTTCTTCTACTCGTTCCTCAACAACTTCATTCTGGTGAACAACCAGCCCCAGTTGAACATGTTGAGCATGGGGAGCGGAGCGATGGGCGGAATGGCCATGGCGGCCCCACCCACGGCTCGCTCGTATACAAATGTCGATGCGCGGATTTATGGCGGGGAGATGACCTACAACGTCGATCTGACGGGCGCCCTTTCCCTCAGCGGGGGAGGCTCTTATTCGCGCGGCACCGCAACACCGCAGGCAGGTGTGAACGTCTTGAGCCGGAACCTGCCCGAGATGCCTCCTCTGCGCGGCTGGAGCGCCCTGCGGTATGCGCACAGATCGGCATTTGCCGAGGTCGGCACGGTGGCGGCAAACCGGCAGTCACTGATTGACAGCGATCTGGACGAGACGCCGACCGCCGGCTATGGTCTGCTGAACATCAAGCTTGGCTTCACGCATCGGCAAGCTGTCCGGCAGCTTCAGCGTTGACAACCTGCTTGACCACTTCTACTACGAGCATCTATCGTACTATCGCGATCCTTTCGCTGCCGGTGTGAAGATCCCGGAGCCGGGACGGAACTTCTCTGGCCAGTTGAGATATTCGTTTTAGCCGCCGCACTTACCAGTCCTCCCAGATCGTCGCGCTCAGCGAGGATTGCAGCCGTTTGTTGTACAGGAATTCACCCGTGGCTACGGGCGGCCCGCCCTTTTCTCCTCGGCGCTCAGAGCTTGGTGCAACAGCATTTTGAGGTACGTCTGGTATCGCAGTCCCTTCTCGGCGGCGAAGGTCCTGGCTCGCGTGAGGTCATCTTCCGCCAGCCGGATTGTGATAGTTGGTGACGCTCCGGATTGGCTGGCACGCTCACGGGCAGCTCGCGCCACGGTTCCCTTCCCGAGTTTGCCCGCGGCTTTGGCTTGCTCGAAGCGGTCTGCGATGAGATTCTGATTCCTCGCCCACCATTCGGCCTCTTGTGCCTCAGTCTTGAAAGGTACCTGTTTCTTGGCCATATGGTTCAACTCTCTCTTTCCTCGTAGTAGAACTGAACGAGCCGTTTGATTGGTTCGAACGCCGTTACAACACGTACCCGGTCTTCGCGCCATGTGGTCACCACCACAAGAACGCGCCCTTGCCCTGTCGCGCCGAGGTTGAGCCGCGACTGCGAAGGAGCGGGTCTGCGCCGCGGGTACGACGTCGTTACGTCGGGCAGACCGCCTCCCTCTCGGTCGGCGCTCAAATTGAACGGCGATTCTGAATGCGCCAGCCAGGCCGCGTCACTTGCCGGTGCAGCCGAAGCCAAACAGGCCGGAGCTCCAAGGGTTGGCGCCAATTTCAGATTCCACTCGAATGCCCGTAAACATTGGCACGAAATTCCGTCCTCTTTTGCGACTGATATTTGCACTTTCTCCCGGCCGGAGGCCCCTCGCGTGCAATCACCCGGCTTGGTATGTGAACTTATCCATCTCGGACCGCCCGATGGGCTATGATGAACAAACCGGAAAGGACACCCAAGCATGAATCGAAGGATGTTTCTGGCACTCCCCGCGCTGTTGCTCGCGCTGGCGTTCGCCGCCGAGGCCGCCGATGCGGAGGCCACGCTGCTGGCGGCGGAAAAGAAGTGGGCGGCCGCCGTGTTGGCCAACGATACTACGGCGCTCGAAGGGATTTTCACGGATGGATTGATCTATGCACACTCGACCGGGGCGGTGGAATCCAAGGAGCAGTACCTCAATCGCCTGAAGACCGGAGCGCAGCACTACACCGCCATCACCTATAGCAGCTCGACGGTAAGGATCTACGGGGACGCCGCCGTGGTGCACTCGCGGTTGAACATGCGCGGCACCTCGAATGAGAGAATCTTCGACGACCAGTTGCTGCTGTTGCACGTGTGGGTAAAACAAGCTGGCCAGTGGCGGCTGGCGGCCCACCAGTCGGCGAAGCTGCCGTAAGGTTGCTTAGCGCAGCAGGTCTTCCAACTGCACCTTTCCTTCGGTCTTCTGGTCGCGGTATTTCACGATCACCGGCGCGTAGATGGAGATGCCCCACTCCTTGCCTGGCCCGCTCGAGACGGCGCGCGAGCCGGCCACCACCACCGCCTCCGCCGGCACCACCAGCGGAGTTTCATCGGTTGCGCGGTGCACCACACCGCGAACCAGGTCGAACACCGGCGTGGAGCGGTTCAGGATGACCCCGCTGCCAAGAACACAGCGCTTTCTGACCACCGTGCCTTCGTAGATGCCGCTGTTGCCGCCGATCATAACGTCGTCTTCGATGACCACCGGCAGCGCGCCAATCGGCTCCAGCACGCCGCCGATCTGCGCCGCCGCCGATACATGGCAGTGGCGGCCGACTTGCGCGCAACTGCCCACCAGCGCGTGCGAATCCACCATGGTGCCCTCTCCCACGTAGGCGCCCACGTTGATGTACATGGGCGGCATGCAGGTGACGCCTTTGCCCACGTAACAGCCGTCGCGAATGCTGGAGCCTCCGGGCACCACGCGCACGCCGCTGTCCGCCGTCAACTGTTTCACCGGGTAGGTGGATTTGTCGAACCAGGGCTGGCGGGCGCGGTCGATCGACATGTCCACCATGGCGCCCATGCGGAAGCCGATCAGGATCCCCTTCTTCACCCAGGCGTTCACCCGCCAGCCGGTTGGCGTGGATTCATCGGGCGACGCGGCGCGGATCTCGCCGGCATTCAGCGCCCCCTTGAACCGCTCGAACAATCGCCGATCCTCTTCCGTGTACTGTTCGGGACGGCTCTCGAACAACGCTTCGATTTCAGCCTGCAACGCGTGCCCCCTCCGCGGCCAGCAAACCCAGCTTCTTCAGCACCGCTTCAATCTTCGCCAGGCTGGCCGGTGCTGGCGCCACCAGCGGCAGCCGCCAAACCGGCTCGAGCAGCCCCATCAGCGACATGGCCGCTTTCACCGGAATGGGGTTCGATTCGACGAAGTTGACATTCATCAGCGGCAGGTACTTCTTCTGGATTTCGCGCGCCGCCGGGAAATTGTTTTCCAGCGCCAGCCGCACCAGCGCCGCCATTTCCGCCGGAATCTCGTTGGAGGCCACCGAAATCAGGCCCTTGCCGCCCAACCCCATCAAAGCCAGCGTCACCGAATCGTCGCCCGAGAGTACGTGGAAGCCGGCCGGCACGCTGGCGACGATGTCCGCCATCTGGCCGATGTTGCCGGACGCCTCTTTGACGCCCACGATATTCTCGATTTGCGCCAGCCGCACCAGCGTGTCGGCGGTTACGTTTACGCCCGTCCGGCCCTGCACGCTGTAAACGACAATCGGCAGCTTCACGGCGGATGCGATGGCCTTGTAGTGCTGGTACAGACCCTCCTGCGTGGGCTTGTTGTAATAGGGCGTCACCGACAGCAGGCCGTCCACGCCCATGGCCTTCAACTCGCCCCCGAGCTCAATCACTTCGGCGGTGTTGTAACCGCCGCAGCCGGCCAGCACAGGGACTTTTCCGTGGGCCTCTTCGAGGGTGATTTCCACCACCCGGCGTCTTTCCTGGTGCGAGAGGGTGGGGGTTTCTCCGGTGGTCCCGCAGGGAACCAGGAAGTTGATGCCCGCCTCGACCTGCCGCTTCACCAGGCTTCGCAGCGTCACCTCGTCGAGCGATTGGTTATCGCGAAACGGAGTGACCAGCGCAGTGCCGCATCCTGTAAACATGGTGTCGTCTCCTATCCGTTCAAGCTAAGTACGTCGCGCGCGAATTCAAAGAAGCCCCGCTTGCCAACTACCCAGCCGGCGGCCTGCAGAGCGCCGCGTGCCAGTCCCTCGCGGTTGCGCGCGTCGTGCCGGAGGGTGATGCTGTCCACCGCGGAATCGAATCCGATGACGTGCGCGCCCGGATTCTGGCCGGCGCGACTCGAGCTGGTGTTGATGGCCAGGTTGTAGCCGGCGGCTTTCATGTCGTTGACCAGCTTTACCAGGGTACCCGACGGGGCGTCTTTTTTGGCGGCGTGGTGGATCTCCCAGCCCCAGCAGCCGTACTCGGGGTGGGAGGCCAGCAGTCGCGCCGCTTCCTCCACCAGCTTGAAGAACAGGTTCACGCCCACCGCATAGTTCGGCGCCCACACCGCCGCCGACTGGTTTTGCTCCACCGCCAGCCGCACTTCCTCCATCCGGTCGAGCCAGCCGGTGGTGCCGATCACCACCGGGATTCTCAGCTCCGCCAGGCGAATCGCGTTGACGGCCGTGGCGTCGGGTTGCGAAAACTCGACGGCCACGTCGGTGCCCTCCAGGTTTTCGCGGGTGATTCCCGCTCCGCCGGCGTTGTTGTCAATATCCAGCTTCGCCCCAACCTCAAAGCCGTATTCCGCGGCCAGGCCCTCAATCATCCGCCCCATCTTGCCGTAGCCGACAATCGCCAGTTTCATCCGCCCTCCCGCCCCGGCGCCTTAATCGAACACCTCGGGGTCGATTTCCGAAAAGAACTCCTGGTGCAATGCCCGCACCGCGCGCTCCACGTCGCCGCCCGCCACCACGAAGCTGACGTTCACCGCCGAGGCGCCCTGCGAGATCATGCGAATGTTGCAGTCCTTCAACGCGGAAAATATCCGCGCGGCGACGCCCGAACGATAGCGCAGATTCTCGCCCACCACGCAGATGATCGCCTGGTCCTGCTCCACCGTCACTTCGGCCACGCGGCCGAGTTCTTCCTTGATTTCATCGAGGTGTTCGGTGTTATCGATGGTCAGCGAAACGCTGACTTCGGAGGTGGCCAGCATGTCCACCGGCACCCGGTAGCGTTCAAACACCTCGAACAGGCGGCTCAGAAAGCCGTACGCCATCAACATGCGCATCGACTGGATGTTGACCACCGTGATGCCCCGTTTGCAGGCGATGGACTTGACCATGTTGGTGGAGCGAACGGCGTCCGGAGCGATCTTCGTGCCGGTGGCGTCCGGCCGGCGTGAGTTCAGAATCATGACGGGAATACTCTTCTCAATTGCCGGCACTACGGTTAACGGGTGTAGCACCTTGGCTCCGAAGTAGGCAAGCTCAGCCGCTTCGCGGAACGAGATGGACTTGACGCGCCGTCCAATCGGCGCGATGCGCGGGTCGCAGGTGAGCATGCCGTCCACATCGGTCCAGATCTGGATCTCGTCGGCATCCAGGCCCGCGCCGATGATGGAGGCGGTGAAGTCCGATCCTCCGCGTCCGAGCGTGGTGGTGACGCCGTCCTGGGTGGAGCCGATGAAGCCGCCCATCACCACCACTTTCCCCTGCTCGACCAGCGGCAGCACTTTTTCGCGGATGCGCGCGTTGGTGCGCGGATATAGCGGCATGGCCTGCGCGTGGCGCGTGTCGGTAACCAGCACCTCGCGCGAATCGGCGTGCGCCGCATCCATTCCGAAGAACCGAAAGGCCAGCGCAATCAGCGCGCTCGAAAGGCGCTCGCCCACCGAGGAGACCAGGTCGATCAGCTCCGGAGTGAACTCCCGTTGCCGGCCCACCTCGGCCAGCGCCGAGCGCAGGTCGTCGAAAACCGTGCGGAGAATACGGTCGCGTTCGGCTCGGTCTTCGGCAAGGGTTATCAAATCCGTTTCGGTCTCGTGAAAGCGGCGCAGGGAGTCCAGCGCCTGCATCGACTCTTCCACTTCGCTCGCCAGAACGTGCCGCGCCAGCGCCAGCAGCCGGTCGGTGGTCTTGCCCATGGCGGAGACCACCACCACTGGTCGGCGGCCGACCCGCTGTTTGACGATGCTCGCGACGCGTTCGATGGCGGCCGCCGATTCGAGCGACGAACCGCCGAATTTCATGACGATCATGCGTCGAGTAACCCTTCCGACTTCATCAGCTCGGCGTTCAGCACGGCTGCCCCGGCGGCGCCGCGAATGGTGTTGTGCCCGAGCGACATGAATTTGTAATCCAGCACCGGGCAGGGCCGCAGCCGGCCCACGAAGACGGCCATTCCGCGCTCGCGGCAGGCGTCGCGGCGCGGTTGCGGGCGATCCCTTTCCTCCAGGTAAATCACCGGCCGCGGCGGCGCGCTGGGCAGATTCCGTTGCTGCGGAACGCCGCGGTAGTTCTCCACCGCCTGGCGCAGGTCGGCCTCGCTCACCTTCTGAGCGAGCGAGATGGAAACCGATACCATGTGGCCGTCCACCACCGGAACCCGGTTGCAATGGGCGCTCACGCCGGCCGCCAGCGTTTCCACCCGGCCGTCCTTGAACTCACCCAGAATTTTCTGAGTCTCGCTTTGCATCTTCTCCTCTTCATTACCGATGAAGGGGATGACGTTCGCCACGATGTCCATGGAAGCGACGCCCGGGTACCCGGCGCCGGAGATGGCTTGCATGGTGGTGGCCAGAATTCCGGTGAGGCCGAACTGTTTGAATGGTGCGAGCGCCAGCGTCATTACGATGGTGGAGCAGTTCGGGTTGGTGACGATGGCCCCCGGCCAGCCGCGCAGTTTCCGCTGCACCGGCAGCAGTTGCAGATGCTCCGGATTGATCTCGGGCACCAGCAGCGGAACGTCCTCGAACATCCGGTGGTTGCGTGAATTGGAGACCACCAGGTGGCCCGCCTTGGCGAAAGCCTGTTCGATATCGGTGGCCACGCCGGCGTCCATGGCGGAAAACACCAGCTTGGGAGCGCTTCCGGGCGTGCACTCGTTAACCGTCAGTTCCGCCGTGCCGGCCGGCATGGCGCCGTCCAGCCTCCAGGAGGTGGCGTCGCGGTATTTCTTGCCCGCCGAGCGGTCGCTCGCCCCCACCCAGGTAAGCCGGAACCATGGGTGATTTTCCAGGAACCTGACAAAGTGCTGGCCCACCATGCCGGTGGCGCCCAGTACTCCAACGTCGATGAAGTTTGACATGAGTAATTACCTCTAAGTGCTTAATAGCTGTTTGACGATGCGTTGATATAAAACCACGGCCTGCTCGAGCTGCGCCTTCGAGACGCGCTCCTCCGGAGTGTGGGCCACGTGAATCGATCCGGGCCCGATTAAGAGTGGCTTGCCCCAGGCGCCGGCAAAGGCCGGGATGTCGGTGGTGTAAGCCACGATAGTGGTCTCAAAACCTTCCAGCGATCCAAGATGCACCGCCGGTATACAAAGAACTTCCTGCGCTTCGGCGTAAGGACTTACCGCCGCGATGGTTCGCTCGCGCAGCGGACCGGCGTCGCCAACCAGGCGGAACATCACCGAAGCCCGCGCCTGGTCGGCGATTATATTGGGCGCCCGACCGCCGGAAATGACACCGATGTTCACCGTGGATTTGCCCAGCACGGGGTCGTCGGGCATCTCGATCTTGCGCACCGCGCCGAGCGCGTCCAGCAGCTTCTCGATCGCCGATTCGCCCAGCTCCGGGTAGGCCGAGTGCGCCATCCTGCCGCGCGCCACCACCTCGTAGCGAAGGGCCCCTTTCGAACCCAGCGCGAGCTTGTTTTCGGTGGGCTCGCCGTTCACCAGGAAACGCTTGGGGCCGGAAGGCGGGTGACCGCTGGCATACAGTGCGCCGGCGCTGTTCTTCTCTTCGCCCACCACGAACAGCAGCGCGAAGCCGCGCACGTTGTGGCCGAGCAACGCGCGCGCCGCCACTATCATGGATGCGATGATCCCCTTGGTGTCGGCCGCGCCGCGCCCCCAGATGTAGTCGCCGTCGTCCCTTGATGAGAAGTAGGGCGGCACGGTGTCCATGTGCGTCGAGAGCGTCACCACCGGATCGCCGAAGGTGGCCAGCACGTTCGAGCGGCGGGGTTCCACTTCGTCAACCGACAGGTTCCCCCCGAATTCCCGCGTCAGGGCACCGAGCTGTTGGGCCAGAAATTCGCCCACCCGTTCTTCGTTTCCGGTGATGGACTCGATATTGATGAGTGCTCGCGTGAGTTCAAAGACGTTCATGTACTCTTCTTTCCGGAGGGAAGCCAGGGAAGGACAAAAGCAGGCGGGCGTCGGTGCACACCGGATTGTGCCTTCGCTAGCGCTCCATCCGGGGGTGCCGGATGACAGTGAGCGGGATTTAACCCGACTCCCCAACCACTGCCCCGCGAGCCTGAGGGAGCGGTTTCGGCGGAACTTCTCTCACGGCCCCTTTCCCCGCGCGATCCAGGGCTGCCTGGAACTGCTCCCGCGGATACTCTTGGCCGCCGCGCCTCTAACGAAACAACCAACATATCGGAAACGCGCATCCGATTTCAACTGTCCTCGCGAGGTGGGACCGTTTAAAGCCGGCGTGCAAGCTTCAAGCTTGCCCCACACCTTGGCCGGAACCAACCGGGTTTGCCTCCATCGGAAAGGGTACCGCGAACGGCCGCTTTGCGGCGGATGCGCCACAATGGCGTAGAATTTGTATTTGCCGGACACGCGGGTAACAGTCGTCATTCCGACCCTCTCGGCCGGGCCGAGGCTGGCGGCGTGCCTGGAGGCGTTGGCCGCGCAGTCGCTGCGGGAGTTTGACGTGGTAGTGGTGGACAACAGCGGCGAGGGGCGGGCGCGCCCCCTCACCGCCGTGGCACCCGCAACCCGGCTGCTGGAGAACCCGCGCAACCGGGGCTTCGGCGGCGCGGTGAACCAGGGGATTCGGGATTCCGTCTCGCCCTTCGTCGCCACCATCAACGACGACACGGTGCCGGAGCCCGAGTTTCTGGCCGAGCTGGTCACCGCGATGGAGCGCAATCCACGCGCCGGAATTTGCGCGCCGTGTGTGCTGCTGATGGACGGAGGCCTGCTGGATTCGGCCGGCATGCTGCTGGCCGCCGATTGCAGCAGCCGGCAGCGCGGACATTCGGAACCGCCGTTGCGTTTCCGCGAGCCGGATGAGATCCTGCTCGCCAGCGGTTCCGCCGTTCTGTATCGCCGCGCGATGCTGGATGAGATCGGTGGTTTCGACGAAGCTTTCTTTATGTACTGCGAAGACACGGACCTGAGCTTGCGGGCGCAATGGGCCGGCTGGCAGGCGTTCTATGTGCCGACCGCGATCATCCGTCACGCCTGGTCCGCCAGCGCCGGAAGGGGTTCGGCGCTGAAAGCAATGTACGTCGAAAGGAACCGCCTGTTCACCGCCGTAAAGAACCTACCCGCCCGCGCGCTCTGGAAAGTGCCGTTCTACGCGGCGGCGCGTTACTTTTGGCACCTGGAGCATCTGCGGCGGGGGGCAGGCGAGGCGGCGCGGTTCCAGCGGTCGGGCGGCAGCGTCTGGCAACTTGCCTGGTATGTCGTACGCGCGCATGCGGCGCTGGTTGCCGCCTTGCCGCGTCTGATTCGCCAGCGGCGGCGCATTCGGGAATCGGCTCGCGTTTCCTCGGCCGAAATGCTCGCCAAATTAAAGCGCCACTCGGTTGGAATCCGGCAGGTTGCGGAATGGTGACACCTTCCACGGGCGACAAACAGGTTCTTATCCTGATCCCGGCCTACAACGAGCAGCAGGCCATCGGCGTGGTGGTGCGCGAGGTTCGCGAGACATTGCCCGGCTATCCTGTGGTGGTGGTGAACGACTGCTCGTCGGACGCCACCGCCGACGCCGCCGAGTCGGCCGGCGCCCGCGTGATGAGCCTGCCGCATCATCTGGGGCTGGGCGGCTGCGTCCAGGCCGGCTACAAGCTGGCGTTCGAGTTGGGGTACCAATGCGTGGTGCGCCTGGACGGCGACGGCCAGCACGACCCCCGCGACGTTCCGGCGATGCTCGAAACCCTTTTCAACACCGGCTACGAAATGGTGATCGGCTCGCGCTTCGTCGAGGACAACGGGCAGCACACTTCCCTCGTCCGCAGCCTGGGCATCCGGCTGTTCCGCTGGATTCTCAAACCGATCCTGGGCAAGACCGTCCACGACCCCACCAGCGGATTCGTCGCCGTCAACCGCCGCGCGCTGGCGGTTTTCAGCCTGAGCTTCCCGCTTGACTATCCCGAAATCGAAACCCTGGTGGTGTTGCAGCGCCGGCGTTTCCGCTTTGTCGAGGTGCCCTGCCGCATGCGCCCCCGCCTGGCGGGACGCAGCTCCATCACGCCGAGAAAGTGGCTCAGCTATATGGCGCACGTGTTGTTGGGCGTTTTCGTTAATATCCTGAAGTATGAACGTCCTCGTCATTAAATCAACGAGAGGATCCGCGAAATGGAACGGCTGCTGGATGTAACGACTGTCCTGAGCGTGGCGCTCGCCCTGCTGGTGTTGGTTTCCATACGCCGCGCTCATATTCGAGTGGAGTACTCGGTGAGCTGGCTGGCGGCGGCCCTGCTGCTGGCCCTGGTGTCGCGGTGGGAAACCCTGATCCGCGGGCTGGCGTCGCTGATGGGTTTGAACGAACCGCCGCTGGCCGTGATGTTCCTGGTTCTTACCGTCTTCCTGATCGTGTTGTTCCGCATCTCGATGCTGATTTCCGCGCTCCGCGACAACAATATTGCGCTGGCCCAGCGCGTCGCCATTCTGGAATACCGGTTACGATCCATCCATGAAGAAAGACAAGAAGCGCAGAAAGCCTGACGCCAGGGCGGCTGCCGTCCGTGTCTCAGCCGGCGAGAGCCCTTCGTGGCTGCTGCCTTCGCTGCTGCTCGCCGCGGCGGCGGCGGCTTTTGTCGCCTACTCGCCGGCGCTTGGAGGTCCGTTCCTGTTCGACGATCTGTACTTGCCGTTCATGTCGCCGGGTTTCGCCCACCTGCCGCTCGCGCGGTTGGCAATTGGCGTGCGACCGATGCTGATGCTGAGCTACAAGCTGAATCTTGAACTTTCCGGCTTGCAGCCCGCCAGCTATCACCTGCTGAACCTGGCGTTGCACATGACGACGGCGCTGCTCGCCGGGCTCATCGCCCGCCGCTATCTGGATCTGGCGGGAACCGAAGAATCGACTGGACAAGTGGTGGCGTTCCTGTTGGGCGGTCTCTTCCTGCTGCACCCGCTCCAGACCGAATCGGTATCTTACATCGCCAGCCGGTCGGAAACTCTCAGCGTCTTCTTCGCCTATTCGGCCTGGGCGGCCTTTCTCTGCCGCAAGTCGGAACGGGTGGGTTTCCGGCGGGCCGCGGCGGTCATTCTGTTGTACGGAATGGCGGTTCTGACCAAAGAGCATACCGCCGTTATGCCGGCGATCTTCATCCTCAGCGACCTGTACTTCCGCGACGGCTCCCGATTGGCGAGCCTCAAGCGCAACTGGAGGCTTTACGCGCCCATCACCGCCGCCGGGCTGGTGGGAATGGCATTCATCTGGAGAATCCTGCGCATGTCCAACACCGTGGGTTTTCGGATGAAGGACATCACCTGGTACGACTATTTCTTCACCCAGTGCCGGGCCGTCTGGGCTTACCTTCGCCTCTTCGTTCTGCCGTTTGGCCAGAATCTGGATCCCCAATTTCCCTTTTCGCATTCGGTGCTGGATCATGGAGCCATCTTCGGCCTGCTGGCACTGCTGGTGTGGGTGGGGGCGGCCCTATATTTTCGCAACCGCTTTCCGCTCGCCTCCTTCGGCACGTTCGCGTTTCTCATCCTGCTGGCTCCCACTTCATCCTTTATGCCCATCGCCGACCCGTTCGCCGAACGTCGCGTGTATCTGCCGATGTTGGGACTGCTGCTTATCGTCGGCGAGCTCGCGCGACGCGTGAAAGCGAGCCGCTCCCAACTGGCGTCCACGACGCTGGCGGTGTTGCTGGTGTGCACGGTTTTGACCTGGCGGCGCAACCAGGTCTGGACCAGCGACGTTGCCCTGTGGCAAGACACCGTCGAGAAGTCTCCGGACAAGGCCCGGCCGCGTTCCCAACTGGCTTTTGCCTATTATTCCGCCGGCCGCTGCGCCGAAGCCGCCGCCGAGTACAAAAAAGCGTCGGAGCTGGCCCCGCCCGACCAGGCGCTGTACGCCGATTGGGCGCTCGCCGAGGACTGCGCCGGCAACTTCCAGGCCTCCGTGGACATCATCAGGAAGTCAATCGCGTTGCGCCCCAACGCCCATGCTTACGCCACCCTCGGCATGTTCTACGCCAAGCATGGCGATGACGACCAAGCCCTGGCGGCCCTGGACCTCGCCGAACAACGCGACGCGCACTTCTTTCTGCCTTATGTATACAGGGGGAACATCTACATGAGAAGGCGGCAGTATGCCAAGGCCGCCGAACAATTTCGCAAGGCTCTCGACCGCGAGCCTTTCTACGATCAGGCGCGGCAAGGGCTGGCAGCCGCCGAGGCCGCGCTTCGCTCCTCCGGAAATACGGACCGCTGATGCCACCTCCTCTTCGCATTGGCGTCAATGCCCTGTACCTGATTCCCGGCGGCGTGGGAGGAACGGAGATCTATCTGCGCAGCCTGCTGGTGGCGCTGGCCGGCGTGGACACGGACAATCAGTACTTCATCTTCACCAACCAGGAGACGGACACTGGGCTGGTCCCGCCGGCCGAAAACTTCCACCGCCAGCTTTGTCCGGTGCGGGCGGCAAACCGTCCGGCGCGCATCTGCTACGAGCAGGTTTCGCTCCCGCGGCGCGCCCGCAAACTGGGGCTGGACGTGCTCTTCAATCCCGGCTTCACGGCGCCGCACTTTGCTCCCTGCCCCATGGTCACCGTGTTCCACGACCTGCAGCATATCCGCCACCCCGAGTACTTCCGCTGGTTCGATCTTCCGTTCTGGCGTCTGCTGCTGGCCAGCTCGGCCCGCCGGTCGCGGCTGCTTGCCGGGGTGTCGGAGGCGACGGCAATCGACCTGCGGGCCCATTACCGGCTTCCGGCCGAGCGTGTGGTGACGGTGCCGCACGGCGTCGACGAGCGGTTCTTCGAGATCGGACGGCGACGCGCCGGCAAGTCTCCCGAACCCTGTCTGCTGTGCGTCTCGACGCTTCATCCGCACAAGAATCTGGAACGCCTGGTGCGCGTGTTCGCCAGCTTGCGGAAGGATCATCCCGGCTACACGCTGGCGATCGCCGGCATGCGCGGGTTCTCGGCCGGCGTCCTGGAAAAAGAGATCGCCGCGCGCCGGTTGGAAGATTCGGTAACCCTCACCGGCTGGATTCCGAGGGAGCAATTATACGGCCTCTACGAACGCGCCCGCGCTTTCGTCTTTCCCTCGAGCTTCGAAGGTTTTGGCATGCCGGTTTCCGAAGCGCTGGCCGCTGGATTGCCGACCGCCTGCTCCTCCATCCCGCCGCTTCTCGAGGTGGCGCGAGAGAGCGCGGTTTACTTTGCCCCGGACGATGACGAAGCCATGCTGCGGGCCCTCGAAACCGTTCTTTTCGATGCCGGTGCGCGTCGCCGGCTGGCCGAAGAAGGTCCCCAGCGCGTCTCGGGATTCACCTGGCGAGCCGCCGCCGAAGCCACCTTGCGCCTGATGCGCCGGGCCTCCTCTTGAACGTCCCGTTGCAGGCCGGCCAACATTGGCGCCCGCATTTCACTAAAATATGATTCTCGGACATGAGTCTATCCATACGTGAGCGTGAGAAAGAAGGCGTCACCATCCTGGACCTGGATGGACGTCTGACCGCCGGCGAAAGCATCGCATCCCTGCGCGAGCAAATTATCGGCGGCATCGACCGCGGCAGCAGCCGGTTCGTCCTCAACATGGCCGGCGTCGACTACGTCGATTCAAGCGGCCTGGGAATGATGGTGGTCTGCTACACCACGTTGAAAAGGGCCGGAGGCGTGCTGAGGCTGCTGAACCTCACCTCCCGTAACCTCGAGCTGCTGGTGGTGACCAAGCTGACCACCATTTTCGAGGTATTCACCGACGAACAGGATGCGGTGAACAGCTTTTTTCCCACCCGCACGATCAAGAAGTTCGATGTGCTCCGCTTCGTTGAGGAGATGCGGCAGAAGGAAGCGAGCGAAGGCTGATGAAACTGGTGGTCATCGGCGGGGTGGCAGCCGGTCTTTCCGCCGCGGCCCGCGCCAGGCGCCTGGATGCTTCCGTTGATGTGCTGGTCCTCGAGAAGGGGGATGTCATCTCCTACTCCGCCTGCGGATTGCCCTATTACGTCGAGGGCCGCGTTTCCGGGCTGGAGCAGCTCGTGCATTACACTCCCGAACAATTCGCCCGCCAGCGGGAAGTGCAGGTCCGTACCGGCGCCACCGTCGCCGCCATCGCCCACTCTCGCCGCGAGCTGCGCCTGGCGGGAAGCGAGACCGTCCGCTACGACCGGCTGGTGATCGCGACCGGGGCCCGGCCCGACACCGGATTCCTGCGCGGCACCGATCAGCTCCATGTCTCCAGCTTGCACACGCTGCAGGACGCTGAACGCTTGCACCTGCTCCTGAAATACCGCAATCCGCACACCGCGGCGGTGGTGGGCGGAGGCTACATCGGTATCGAGGCGGCAGAGGCCTTGCGCACTCGTGGAGCGAAAGTCACGCTGTTTGAGGCATCCGGCTCCCTTCTCGGCCGCGGCGACGACTGGTTCGTCCGCAAGCTGTGCGATTGGATGGCGCGCTTTAGCATCGATGTCCGGTTGAACACCCGCGTGGAGGAGATCGAGGCGGATCGCGTTTGTGGCGTTCCCGCCGAGGTGGTGGTGGTGGCGCCCGGCTTGAAGCCCAACGTCGAGCTCGCCGTGGAGGCGGGAATCGAGATCGGACGCACCGGCGCCATTCGGGTGAACGAGATGCTCGAGACCAGCCTGACGGGCATTTACGCCGCCGGCGATTGCGCCGAAGCCCTGCATCTGGTTCTCGACCGGCCGGTGTGGATTCCGCTGGGAACCACCGCCAACAAAATGGGCCGTATCGCCGGAGCCAACGCCGTGGGCCGGCGCGAGCGCTTTCGGGGCATCGCCGGCACCTCCATCGTGCGTGCCTGCGGGATGGGGGTCGGACTCACCGGCCTCGACCCCGCCCGCGCACGCGCGGAAGGTTTCCAACCCGTTTGGGCGCGCATCCAGGCGCGCGAAAAGCCGGCCTATTTCCGCGGCGCCAATACTACCGTGGAGCTGACCGCCGACCGCCGCAACGGACGGATCATCGGCGGCTGTGTTTTGGGAGAAGACGGCGTGGCCGGACGCACCAACGTTATCGCCACCGCCATCACCAGGCGAATGACCGTCGACGAGTTCGCCCAGCTCGACCTGTGTTACTCGCCGCCTTACGCCTCGGTGTGGGATCCGTTGCTTATTGCGGCGCAGCAGCTCGAGAAGCAGTTCTGACCTCCCTCGGCACGAATTCCACCGGGCGTGCCAAAATGGAAGGGCGGGGGGCATCCGGTCTGGGCGGGCTGCCGTTCCATTGCCCGCGAGGATCGTCCGAGAGTTTGTCCATGGGGGTATCGGCGCCAATATGTCGTCAAAAATCGACGAAGTTCTGAGTTCGGCAGCGGCCATCGCGGTGGGTATGCGCACCACGTTCAAGGAATTATTTCAACCCACCATCACCGAAGCCTATCCCGATACACCGGCGCAGTTCGAGGAGCGATACCGCGGCCGCCACGTCCTGGAGCGCGACGACAACGGAATGGAAAAATGCGTCGCCTGCTTCCTGTGTTCGGCGGCGTGCCCTGCCGCCTGTATTTACATCGAGGCCGCCGACAATACCGAGAAGGTGCGCATCAGCGGCGGCGAGCGCTACGCCAAGGTCTACAACATCGATTACAGCCGCTGCATCTTCTGCGGCTACTGCGTCGAGGCGTGCCCCACCGACGCCATCACCCACGGCCACGAATTCGAGTTAGCCAGCTACGACACCGCCACCCTGATTTACCGCAAAGAACAGTTGCTCGCTCCCATCCCCGAAGGCGCCCATCCGCCCAACCTTCGAAAAGAAGGAAGAAGCCGGCGCCGCCCACTGAGCGCCCGCTCCGAAACAACCGCTCCGCTTTCCGATGACGAAGGTTCGAGTTTCCTGGTTCGAGCCGCGACTGAAAAGGAGCGCGGCTGCGCGGGGATGACAACGGTGTTGCGTTCGGCAGACCGCCTCCCTTCCGGTCGGCGCTCAACTCGAGCCTCGAAGGTGACCCTGCAGGCCACACCGACTGACCGGCCTGCTGCTGGCAGAACCAAATTGGAGGCAATTTCAGACTCGATCCAAATGCCCGCGAACATTGGTCCAGAACACCGCGGGATTCGAAGACGGCCGCACAAAAGACGCCGCCATTCCAAGCATCCCTGAATGACTGGCGTCAAGGAGAGTTCGGATCGGCGGGCTCGACGGTGAGTTTGAGACCGGTCAACACTACGACTGCCGGGGAAAGCGGTAACCCGCGAGAGCTGTGGAGCAGAATCAGACGCGCGGTCCGGAAGTTGGGCGGTGTCTCGAAGGACCACGAATATTTCTTCCATTCCTCGGTGTTTTCGAGGACTCGTTGTTCCAGGCTGGAGCCGGGGCCGCCATCGAATCGAATTGCTATGAGAACCTGTGAATCGAGCCCCAGGCCCGAGGCGCGGCCTCGCCAGCTCAGTCGCAAGTGCCGGCCGGGCGGCAACGACAGGTACTGTTCCAGCACCTTGCGGTGCTGCACGTTGGCTGAGAGCTCCAGGCGAACCACGTTGCGGCGCCCGCTCGTTTCGTCCCGGTCGCGGTAAATGGCGATGCCCGACCCCGGATGCCCGCGCCAGTCGAACCCGTTCCCGGAAATCTCCCGTTCGAACGAACCGTTGGTGACATATCCGCCGGCGCCGGAGTTCGCCGGCGCCAGGCCGGTCAGTCCGAGCGAAGAGATCGCGTCCCAGATCTCGCGGGCCTCCCGGGTGCGGCCGGCCTCGAGCGCCGTGCCGACGAACGCCCGCGCCGCATCCGGCTGTTCGCGGAGCAGTCGTCCGGAATGCCCTTTCAACAGGCTGGCAGTGTCGTCGAGGCGTCCGGTATGGATCAGATAGGTAAGAAAGCGCCGCTCCGCGAGAGGCCGTCCGGCCACAACCAGGCGCTCCACCTTCCCCGCATCGCTGGTGGTCAGAAAGCACAACTGGAACAAGGGGTGAAGGTCGTTCGGGCTCATCCCGGCGGCCCTCCGGGCCCAGCTCCAGAACGCCGCCTCGTTTCCTTGCCGGAAGTAGTAATTGGCCAGCGTCCAGGCGGTTAAGTATGTCCGGTCCACCCGCGCCGCGCCAAGCAGCCATCGCTCAGCGCTCCGCGGTTCGCCATCGATTTCGTCGATCAGTCCCAACTCGACCATCGAACCGGCGTCAAACGGCTCGAGTTCCACGGCGCGGATGAGATTCTCCCGGCGGTGAGACGGATCGAGATCCGCCAGGCCTCGATAAATAGAGGCATTGCCGGCGTCGATTGCCGCAGCCTGTGAGTAACGTTCCAGCGAATGGCCGCAAAGCAGAAAATCCAGGTAGAGAGAACGCGCGGACCAGCCGCCACCGGCTAGTGCCACGACGATCATTACCAGACCGGCGAGCCGCGCGGAAACCGGCCGGTTTTCGGGCGCTCCCGGCGCCGCTGGAATCCGGCTGTCGTCTTTCTCAGCACCGCCCGCCTGTGACGCCGCAGTTCCGTGATGGTGAGTGAATTCCGCCATTCGGTGAGTTCTGCCTGGAATTTACTTTCGACGGGTTAACTCCGCCGAACCCGCCACCAGGCTGGACGGACTGTTCAGCCGCGTGGCATGCCACTCCACTTCCATCGTCTCCTCCGTCAGAAGCCTTAGGCGCGCCTCTCCGCGCGATCCGCCCGTGCCTTCCCAAACCACCCTCGCCTCGTCGCCCGTCGGCTTCCCTCGGAACGAGAACGCCACTTCCGGACCGATCGCCTGGTCGAGTACGCGGTAGCGGCCGCGGTAGTGCCCCCGTAGCTCCCCGTCCGCACTCTCGACGCGCATCTCGATGTACTCGGGTGGATACATCCCAACTTGGGCACCGGCACCGGAATCGCCCCCGTAAATCCACATTCCTGCCAGTGGCGATGGGGCCTCCGCCGGCCCATCCGAACCCGAAGCCTCGTCGCCCGGAACGCCGCTGGATTTCTCGGACGGAACCTCCGTGTTTTCCGCCGTGGCCAGATTCCGGCTTCTCACCGGCACCGGCCTCGCCGCATTCTCTCTTTCCGGCGCCACCGGCGCGGGCACGGTACGTCTCTGAGCCGGAATGCCATCGGTCAGCGCCGGGATTTCCTCCAAAGGCAGTATCGCGACGCCCTCCCCCTCCCCCTCACCGCCCGATCTCGATTTTCCGGCGGCGCTCCGCCGTGCCGTTCGTCTTTCTCCTCCGGCAGTGTGGGGCGTGGCTGAGGGAGTGCGTGCACTGACGGAGCTGTTCGGCGCCGCCACCGGTATCGGAAATGCCGCCGTCTGATTCCTGGAGTAACCCGGCGAGAGATGAGAGACTAAGCCGATGGCCAGTAAAACACTTACTCCTATTACAACCCATGGATATTGCCTTCGCTCGATAAGACGCCTAAGTGCAAAGTGGACCCATGTTCTCCAGCCGAGCCGGCTTGAGGTGCCGCCTGCCCGCCTTTCCACCTGAAGTCGTTCGTCGTAAACGCCGCGCCTGTCCTTGTCCATCAGCGTGATAGCAACCTGATTCAGGCGTCGCATTTGCAGTTCGGCAAGCTGTTTTTCGACCTCGTCCGAATACCGGTCGGGGTGCAGCATCCGGCAGAGATGGCGGTAGGTATTTCGAATCTCGTCCGCGGAAGCGGTAGGGGATATCCCGAATTCCTCATAGTAAGTCATTTACCCCTCCTGTTTCCCTCATGTTTCTCCCTCGTTCGGCCGTTAAGTAGGATGTGCTGTTACGAATGCACCATAACGCTTTCTTTCGGAGAACCAGTGTGAGACGAATTGCCATCTCGTTGCTTCTGACCATCACTGCCTGCGGCATGCTGTCCGTCATGGCGGCCTCTAAACATATCGGAATCGCCATGGGAAAGGGTGATATCCGTGTGGACAAAACTTCAATGAAAGGTAATGCGACCCTGTTTAGCGGCGCAGTCGTGGAGACTGGCGATGCAGTCTCAAGCCTGTTGTTGAGTTCCGGCGCGGAATACCAGCTTGGCCCGCAGTCGCAGGCCCGTATCTTTGAGGACAAACTGGTGCTCGACCGGGGCACGGCAGAGTTGCTCAACGGCGGCCACGGCAGTTTGGCCGTAGGGTTGGTTTCCATTCGCGCCGGCGAGGGTGGCAGCCTGCTGCGTGTTACGCGCTCCAGCGAGGGTTTCAGCGA
The DNA here is from genome assembly GCA_963810595.1 of Bryobacterales bacterium. Classification (GTDB taxonomy): domain Bacteria; phylum Acidobacteriota; class Terriglobia; order Bryobacterales; family Bryobacteraceae; genus CAWEOG01. The sequence goes on from CAWEOG010000015.1 coordinate 163,469, forward strand.
GGTTGCCGCTCTTCGCGGGGCAGCCTCGTTGTACTCGCCCTCCGGTGAGCTGATCGCCTCCATCCCCACCGGGTTGGGGCTGGCGTTCGATCCACAATCGGCCGGCGCCGCACCACCCGTAAAGATCCATGGTCTTGTCAGAGTGGACAACGGCCGTTATTTCCTTACGGACTGCCAATCGGGCAAGGCGATGGAACTGACCGGGGAGGACCTCGGCCGTTGGGTCGGCAAAGCCGTCGAAGTCAGCGGTTCGATTGACGTCGGCGAGGGTGGCTCGGTCTTTCGTGGCGCCTGGTTTGCCGGCTCCGACAAGCCGTGCCACATTCCCGCGGAGGGGTCGCAGACCGCCTCCGGAACCCCGGGCAACCGCTCGAAGGCGAGAACGGTCGCTTCGTCGAAGGCCGTCTGGGTTATCGTAGGCAGCGCCGGTGCCGCCGGGTTGGCCGCCGGCGTTGTCGCCAGCGGCTCCGATTCAGTGAGTCGCTGACCGACATTCCGTCCGCGCTGCCGGCCGCGTCCCGCTGGGCCGATCGCCGGCAGCACCTTCATCATTGCAGCCGCGGCCCCCTAACTTCCGGGCCGCGGCCCCTCTTAAACACCGACGGGTAACCTCGAGTAACCCAGCTTGTGCATCAATGTAACCAATGCTCCGTTCGGCGAGAGGCTGGTTACCAACTTCAGAAGTGAATCCGAACCTTGTGCGTTCCCCACCGCTAAGGGCCAGTTCCGAAATAACCGTGCCAATTGCATCATCCGTCGCCCCTTTGGTAGCCACCGCACCCCGCCGAGCGCCAACTTAAAAGGAGGCGGCCTGCCCAATGCACTGCCTCCATTGCCCCGGTGCAGACCCCTTCCTTTGCAGTCGGGGCTGAGGTGGCGCGTTTCCTTTTCACCAGGCGGTCTTCGGCCAGCGCGAGCGCCAGCAAAAGGAAGATCCACCCGGCCACGGCGAGACGTGCGAAGGGGTAATCCACCACCGCATGCAGGCACACACCAAACACTCCTATCGCCCAGCGGCTCCGCCACAGCGAGGGCGCGGCCAGCACGAATATCGAGCCCAGCGCGACCGCGAACGGTATGCCACCCTCAGCCAGATACTCCAGCCAGTCGGTGTGGGCGTGATTGACATACTTGCCCGTGTCGATGACCGCGACCGAAGGGTACACCTGCGGAAAGGTGCCTAAACCCCAGCCGGTAAGCGGTCTTCTGGAGGCCAGGTCCCAGGTTGCCGCCGCCAACTGCGGCCGCAACGACCATACGTCGTCGGGCGACAATCTCTCGACAAACCGCCGGCTACCCGAGACTGCGATGGCGAGCCCCAGCAAAATACAAAACAGAAAAATAGTCCGGACGCGTCCGTGCTGTTTCCGCCGTACGAAGAGCGCCAGCAACACCGTCACCTCGACGACGACAACCGCCAGGCCGGCTCGCGAACCGGAAACCAGCATGGAAGCCCCCATGAGGCCCGCGATCGTCAGGTAGGCCCACCGATGGTCCCGTCGGTCCAGTCCGCGCCACAAGCACACAGGCAACGCCAATTCAACGAACTGGGCGTAGTTGTTGTGGTAAGGGAAGGTCGCAAAGACGTGGTCGGCATAGCCGGTATCGAACAGCCACAGGACCTTGCCGGCGGACGTATCGACCTGCAAAACACAAAGAATGGTCAGAGCCGACGCGAACACCACAAAGACATCCAGCAGGCGTTCGATTGCGCTTCTATCGGATACCGTGGTGTAAGCGCAGATGCACACGGCCGCCGCCAGCGACCAGCGGAGCGTCGCGTCGATGGTTGCCGGTTGAGAGACCGTCCAGCCCAGCGAGAGTTGTAAGAGACCCCACAACGGCAAGGCAAACAAAGGCCGGATGGCCGCTGCAGACAAGCGCTCCGCGGCTCCGCGCTGCATCAGGAAGCCGGTGATGCCAAGGGCAATCCAGACACCTGGCGCCACCAACCCCGAAATCCAGGAGGATCTGACCCACACGGTTGAAGTCGCCCAGATCAACGAACCTACAAGCAGCCACAGGACCACGTTCTTCAAAGCCGCGGCCATTCCCGTCGCCGCAAATGCAGTCGGCAAATGGCCGGAAGGGTTCCGGAACACTCGGGACCCCAGCCGGTTCGGTGCGTCGGAGTCAAGTGTCGGGGAAGGATTCATCGAAACACGACTCAAAAAACAGATGAGCTTGGCAAATGCGCCGCGCAGCGATCGAGACTGTGTGCTCACCGCCCGCCCTCGGCCAAACCGTGATCCCTTTGCATCGCCTCGCCGTGCAGTTCGTCTGCAAAAACCGAGACAGGCTCACCCCGCCGCGACTATACGGCTCTCTTCGCATTCCCGGAAATCGTCGCGGCTTGTGAAGAGGGTGGCGGTTCCCGTTACTAATAGGCGCCGCGCCCGCTAAATACTACGTGCACCGTTTTGAGAAGGATGTGAAGGTCGAGCCAAACCGACCAATTCCGAATGTAGTAAGTGTCCTGGGCTTCCTGGACATCCAGATCGCCGTCACTTCTCGAGGAGATCTGCCACATGCCCGAAATACCAGGCATCACGCTGGCACGCAGGCGGCGGAATTCCGAATTGAACCGCTCCAGGTGATATTCGGGAAACGGCCGCGGGCCTATCAGGCTCATTTCGCCTTGGAGAACGCTCCAGATCTGCGGCAGTTCGTCCAGGCTGAAGCGCCGCAGCAGGCGGCCGATGCCAGGAATAATCCGGGGGTCCCGGCGCAGCTTGAAATGCCTCTCCCATTCCACCCTCTCCTCGGGGTGCTGCTCCAGGTACTGTTCCAACAACTCGTCGGCGCGGAGCTGCATCGTGCGGAGCTTCCATACCGCGATCAAGCGGCCTTTATGCCCTTCCCGAAGCTGCCGGTAAAATGCCGGTCCGGGGCTTACCGCCTTGATGATCAACGCGAGGACGCCGATGAGCGGGAACGCGATCAGCGCCAGTGGCAGACTAACCACGATGTCCAGCACACGCTTGATCAGCCGGTTGGAGGAAATACACAAATTTTTCCGAACTTGAAGACCCAATAACCCGTCAAGATCCCGCGAGTTCACCCAAAGACTCTGCATCCCGGCAAGGTCGGGCACCAGAATGACGTTCGGGAAGTTCAGCCGAGCGACAAGCCGCGCGGTCGCCTCGGGCTTCAGCTCCGGCATCGCTACAATCACCGTCGTTGTCGTCTCTCTCATCTCCTCCACTTGTTCGAGTGGACCGTACACCGGAAGTCCGCTGATACGGGTGCCCCATTTAGAAGAGTCGTCGTCGTAAAACGCTATCGGTTTCAGACCTAAAGACAGATTGGCGCCCAGCAGGCGGGCGACAGTCCGGCCCGTCCGGCCGGCCCCCAGAATGGCCACCCGTACCCCGAACGCGTCCCATTTGGCCAACCGGTCTCGTACGCTCATCTCCAGCAGCGGCGGCAGAACCAGTGAAAAAACATAGGCGAGCAGCAACACGCCGCGCGACCAGTGCCCCACCTGCACGAAATAATTCCACCCCAGCAGAGCGGCGAAAATTACACTGACTCCAAAAACCCTGCCGCGCAGCCTTTCGGCGTCTCTGAGACCAAACCCGGGGTAGAGTCCGCGCGCGGCGATCGCCGGCAGAATCGTCAAGATTCCAGCCGCCAGGCCCCAATATTGGCTCGCCGACAGCTCCAACGGCCAGGTGTCAGATAGGGCCAGCCGCACGAAGACCCCACACAACAATGCAAGTTCGAGGGCAACCGCGTCCGTCAAGACCAACAATGCCGTGGCTAGAGGAAACGTCCGCCTTCTGGCAGGCAGCAGAATCGACTGCATCGGCAGCCCGGGAGTGATTACGGCGTTCGACACGGTTTTACGCCCTGTTCGGTCCGCGACGCCACCTACGGTAGGTGCTTCGCGGAACCTCTCGAAACTGGAGCTAACTCATCGGCCAGGAGCCGGGGCATTGTCACGCCACGGCTACGACTCGAACTCACCGGTGGTGGCGTCCCCGACCCGGCCGTCCTGAGATGCGGTGCGTCATCAACACACACTCCGCATATCGACAGTCGGCGGCGCAATTGTATATCCCACTTACTTTGATGGGGGTAAGTGAGCCGGTGGCGTCTCTGTCGAGCGGGGGAAATATGCTGACAACTGGGTCAAGGTCCCAGGACAGGGGCGGCCCGGCCGCCGGGACCGGCTAATTCGCGGTGGCCAGGAAGAATAGAAACATCTTGGCGAAACTGACGGCGGTTATGATTATGCACGCCCACATGGCGACGCCCCACATCTTCTCCCGGAAATTTTCGACCAGCCGCGGCGAACCCGCCAGGAAGGCAACGATGAAACCGGAGATCGCGCCGCCGAAATGGGCTGCCTGGTCGGCGTTGAACAGGAAGCTGAGCAGCACTCCGTAAATCAACCAGCGGACGAAGAAGCCCCGTAGTTGAGCGTTACGCTCGCGGATGCCAAAACCAATCAGGGCGCCGATAAACCCGAACAGGCCCGCCGAGGCCCCGGCCGACAGCGAGTAGGGGCTCAGAATCGTGCTGGCGAAAAAGCCAACCACCGTAGTCAGAAAGTAAATCACCACCATGCGGCGCAGGCCGAACAACTGCTCGACCAGAGCCGACAAGTCGAACAGCACCCACATGTTCATCAGGATGTGGAAGAGGTTCCAGTGCAGGAACCCGGCGGTCACCAGCCGCCACCACTGGCCGTCGCCCAGCATCAGGGCCGGCACTTTGGCGCCAAACCGGGCCGCCGTGACGCGGTCCAGGGTCATCAACGATCCCAACTCTCCGGCTTTCAGACTGGTGATGGCGGCGGCGATAAAAACCGCCACGTTCGCCAGCAGCAGGATGAAGGTCGCGTATTGCGCGTGCGGAATCAGACGGGAGAGCGGGCTATCGGTTCCCGCCAGTTGCCGGACGGTGCGCCCGGGACGGAACCCGCAATACGGGCAGACCTTGTCGTCGGTTGTGATGAAGGCCCGGCAGTTCGGGCACATACGGCGCTTTTCCACAGTCCTCATTGTACACGCCGCGCCAGGCCGCACCGGCGCAAACGGCGCCTCGGTCGAAACGGCGGGGCCGGAGGTCCAGCCCCGGGGCGGCCTGCCTCGGAACCCCGCGGCGCGGCACGCTTCGGAGCCGCCAAGGCGGGAGAAACCGGTCTTTCCCGCGGCCCGGAATCGTGGTGCAGGTTTGATACAATCGGGATTCGGATGTCAAAGACAGAACGCGAACTGCGCCAGGACATAATTGAAGTCGGACGGCTGGTCTTCCAGAAGGGCTGGGTGGCGGCCAACGACGGCAACATCAGTGTCCGCCTCGATCAGGACCGGGTACTTTGCACCCCCACGGGCGTCTGCAAAGGGATGATGCATCCCGACGACTTAATCATCTGCGACATGCAGGGAAACAAGATCCAGGGCCGTCTGGAGCGGACCTCCGAGGTCGCCATGCACCTGACGGTGTACGGGATGCGGCCTGACATCCGCGGCGTGGTGCACGCCCACCCACCGGTGGCGACCGGCTTTGCGGCGGCCGGACGGCCGCTGAATCTGGCCTTGCTGCCGGAAGTGATCATCGGCCTCGGCTGTGTCCCGCTGGCCGGTTACGGGCTGCCGGGCACCAACGAGTTGACCGACCCGATGATCCCTTACATCCCCAAGTACGACGCGCTGCTGATGGCCAACCATGGCTCGGTGTGTTACGGCGAGGATGTCTGGAAGGCCTTTTTCCGCATGGAAACCGTGGAACACTTTGCCCGCATTAGTCTGGTGGCCGAATTATTGGGCGGGCCGACGGTGCTTCCCAGGCGGAAGTCGATAAACTGTTTGATTCACGCACCCGCTATGGCGTCAAGGCACGGGCGGGTGCCGTGCCCGGCTGCCCGGTGGTGGCCGAGGATATCGGCCAGGCCGGTCCGGAGAAGTTCCTGGTGACGCGCGAAGAGTTGATGTCCCTGGTGGAACAGGCACTGCGTGCTCGCGGCATCGGCTAAAGGCCGGTCTTCGATTTTGATTTTGGTCCTGAAAGTACTGGAGGCTTGAATGGGTGAAGCTCTTGGAATGATCGAAACCCGCGGTCTGGTGGCGATGATTGAAGCCGCCGACGCCATGGCGAAAGCGGCCAAGGTGTCCATCGTGGGTTGGGAGAAGATCGGATCCGGCTACGTCACCGTGATGGTGCGCGGCGACGTCGCCGCCGTCCGCGCGGCTACCGATGCCGGCGCGGCCGCCGCCCGCCGCGTAGGCGAGCTGATCGCGGTGCACGTGATTCCGCGACCGCATCAAAGCCTGGAAGACGTCCTGCCGATCGGCAAGACACAGAACTCCGGCAAGTAACGGATTCGATTTGCCGCGCCCCGCACCTCGGTGGGGCGTGAGGCCAGGTTGAGGAAAGGCCCGTCATGATTCTGGCCCGCGTTGTGGGCACGGTGGTTGCTACTCGAAAAGATCCCCGCCTGCAAGGCAAGAAACTGCTGGTCGTCAAGCCGATCAACCCGGACGGACAGGATGCGTCGGGTTACCTCGTCGCCGTGGACACCGTCAGCGCCGGCTTCCGCGAGAAAGTCATCCTGGTGAGCGGCAGTTCCGCGCGCATGGCGGAGGGCTGCAAGGACCAGCCCGTCGACACGGCGATCGTGGGTATTGTTGACGAAATCGACATGGACACTGCGGCCGGCGGCTAAGCGCGGAGGAGAGCATGCAACTGGGGCGGGTAGTAGGGCGCGTTTGGGCCACCGTGAAGAATGAAACCCTCGGCAGCCAGCGGCTGCTGGTGGTGCAGCCCGTCACCCCCGAGTTGCAGGCCGCGGGCAAGTGCGTTGTGTGCTCCGATGCCACCGGCCGTGCCGGCGCCGGCGAAATCATCTACTGGGTGCGCGGCCGCGAAGCGGCATTTCCCTTTTTCCCCCTGGAAGTACCGACCGACGCCTCGATCGTCGCCATCGTGGATGAGATCCACCTGAAGCGGAGCGGCCCCTCATGTTGATCGCGCGCGTGATCGGCGAGTTAACGGCGACCGAAAAACATTCCAGCCACGAGGGCCTGAAAATCCTGCTGGTGCAGCCTCTGGATCTGGAGGGCAATGACCGCGGAAATGCCCTGGTAGCCATGGACGGAGTGAGTGCCGGAATAGGCGACCGGGTTCTGGTGACAACGGAAGGCTATTGCGCCATGACCAGCGTGGGGCGTCCGGCCTCGCCTATCGACGCCTCGGTGCTTGGCATCATCGACCGCGTGGACTTAGTCGATTAGCTTGGAGCTGGACCGCCGTTTCGCGCGGAACAGTTGCCACACCAGGACGCCGCCTACCAGCAACTTGAGAATCTCGGAGCCCGTGTACATCACGCTGAGGGCCCGCAACTCGCCCCGATCGGCCAGCGCCTGGTCCGGCGGCAGGAAGTCCAGCAGGCGCCCCAACCCGACGATCCGCGGCATCAGTGCAAACTGCTGGATGGCCACAATCAGCAGCACCACCGCGGCGATGATCAACGTCGGGCGTCCCTCGGAGGTGGCGAACAGGATCAGCAGAAGCGTGGACACGGCGAAAATAAGCTGCGCGACTCCCCAGTCGTGAGCCATCTCCCGATTGAGCTCCGCCACCTGAAAGCGGAGCAGCAGGCGAGTGCTCTCGTGCCCGACCGGCTTCTGAATCTCCTCGAACTGAGGAGAGGGAGCTCTCAAAACGTCCTCCACCACGTCGAAGCCGCGGAAGGCCATCCAGGCGGTAAGCAACGATCCGCCCATCCAAACTCCGAAGACAAAGAGCAGTATTCTTCGAACTGGCATCCTGTTCGCGCGCCACCTTCCCCGCAATTTGCCGGAACTTCTGAATTCTAGCAAGTAGCGGCAGCCCGCTGGTGAAATCGTCATTCGCGTGAGGACCCTCACAGTTGTCGCTAAACCCGGCGGCCCTCCGGACCGATATACAACCGGCGGCGTCGCGCTTGGGCCACGCCGTTCACTCTCCGGTCGCTTTCCGTAGAGAATCGCGTTTCATACTCCGGTTGCGTCGCTCGAACGGCTGGTCGGCGGCGGCGGTCCCCTCCGAGACAACTTGCGCTTTATGAAAGTTCTGTATATCTCTTACTCCTGCGATCCAGACCGGGGGTCTGAACCGGCGATCGGATGGAATTGGCCTTACCACGCCGCTTTGCGCGGCCACCAGGTCTGGGCACTTACGCGCCCCGCCGGGGCCGAGGCCAGGGCGGCCGTAGTGCGCCGCAACCCCGGCATGGCGCTGCGCTTTGTCGAAATTCCGACGCCTGCATGGACGGCGAGATTTCTTCCTTCCGAACTGAGGACCTACATCGACTACGCTCGCTGGCTCGATTGCGCCGTGGCCGCCGCGGGCGAATTGACAACCCACGAGAACATCGATGTAATCCATCACGTGAGTTGGGGCAGCTACTTTTGGGGAAGCCCCTTCCACAGCCTCGGCCCTCCGCTGATTTTCGGTCCCATCGGAGGCGGACAAACTTCGCCCGGTTCCTTCCACGACTATTTCGGTCATTCCTGGTGGAAAGAAAGGTTGCGCAATTTTTTGCTCGCGAACATGCCCGTCGTGCGGAAAACTACCCTGAAAACCATCCGGAAGGCGGCCGTTGTGGTGGCCTCCAACACCGATACCGATCGGCTGGTTCGAAAACTCCATCCCTCCCAGACCGCCATCGTGCCCGATTTCGCCTGCTTTGGCGTGAACACTGTTTTACGTAGGTCTCCGCGCGGAGACGCCTTGCGCCTGCTTTGGGTGGGCCGCATACTGCCGCGAAAAGGGCTGCGCCTGGCGCTCGACATCGTCCAGCACCTGTCGCGAAAAACGCCGGTTACCTTGACGATTCTCGGTGACGGACCGTGGGCCCGCAAACTACCCGGGTGGATTGCCGTACGCCAGCTCGAGTCTCGCGTTAACTACCGTGGCAAGGTGCCCTATTCGGAGGTGGCCGCGGCTTATCTCGAGCACGACTGTCTGCTGTTTACCAGCCTGCGGGATTCTCTCGGCGGCCAGGTGGTGGAAGCGCTTTCGGCCGGCCTGCCGGTGGCGACTCTTCGCCACCACGGCGCGGGCGACCTGATCGACGATTCCTGTGGAGTCGGCGTGCCCGTTTCGACGCCCGAAAAAACAATCCTTGAGTTCTCCGCGGCGCTCGGTTCGTTAGCCTCGTCTCCGGCGCGGCTGAGCGCGCTGTCCGAGGGCGCCCGCCGCAAGGCGGCACGGCATACCTGGGCGCAACGGGCTGCTTGGGCGGAGGGTTTGTATGAATCCGTTTTGGCCACCACACCCGGCAACTCAGGCGGCATGCCGGGTGAATAACACCACCACCCCGCGGCCGAAGCTCCACCGGCGTGGGTTTGCGACGCCGGGCGGCGATTGGAAAAACCCCGGGTGAGGAGCGGTTTGAGAAAAGGAGTAAAGTGCCCGTGAAATCTCGGTCGGCCGTCTGGATAGCTACGGTCCTGCTCGGAGCGTTGCTCACTGGCTTCGCACTGCTTACCGGCCCCACCGGCGACGCCGGCGCGCTGGGAGTCGTCGTCCTGGTGGGACTTTTCTCCGTGTTCGGCGGCACCCTCTCGTCCGCCATGGGTGGCTACGTGGTAGCCGACTGCCTGAGCCAGTTTCTCAAGCGGTTCGTCTTTCTGTTCGGCGACCAACCCAAAATCACATACTACGGAATTCAACTCCTCCCCGCTGTTTTTACGGTGCTTGCGCTGGCATTTTCCCTGGACCGTCTGCGGAAGATGGCATGGCCCTCCTCGGCCAAGGTGTTCGCCGCATTCATGAGCCTGGCGGCGGTGGTTACCGTGGTTTCGCCTCAGCCCGTCGAATGGATGATCCGCGGAGCGGCGTTGTACCAGCTCATTCTCCCCATGGCCTTTTTTTTCGTGGGCATGGCGCTGTCCAGCCGCGATTTCGTCATGTACGCGCGGGTCCTTTGCACCGTCGCGGTGGTCTCTGTCGCCTATGGAGTGGCACAGTGGTTCTACGGGCCGGCGGCCTTTGAACTCAGGTACGCGGAATCGACCGCGGGTTTCGCAATCCAGGGCCGGAACATTTACAACTACATGGTCCGGGGAGATTTCCTGAGGGTCTACTCTTTTTACTCCCACCACCTGACATGGGGGCTGCTACTGGTGGCGGCGCTCTCAGCCGGAACGATTCTGCGGTGCATGGGAAAGATCAGCAAAACCCTGTGGTGGATTCTTACCGCTTTGGTAATTGTCGGTGTGTTCCTGACTATGACTCGGACCGTTTGGGTCGCGTTGCTGTGCACCACCGGCGCCAGTCTTCTTCTAAAGAAGAAGTTCTTCCGGAACGCCGGCCTGCTGTGGCTCACGCTTATCTTTGCTTTCCCTCTTACGACCATTTCCGCCAATTACATTTACACCAATCTGTTTCCCGTGGCGCCGCGGATCGAAAACGCCATCGTGCATCGGTATCTCACCGTCGGAACGGTGGAAGCTCGCATGAACGGCTTGGAACTCATACCCCACATCCTTCAAAGCCATGCAATTGTCGGCCGGGGCTTTGGAAACGGGGTGTCGTATGCCGCGCTCTCGAAGGAAATTGATATGAGCGACGCGCAGGACTCCCACAACTCGATTGTCGATCTGCTTTATAAGTGCGGCATATTGGGAGTCGCGCTCTTCGTGCTGTTCCAGTTTCTGTGGTTTCGCCACGCCTTCAAAGTCTACTCGTTGGCCGGCGACGGCGCGCACAGATCGGCGCTTCGCTGGCACATCGGTTTTGCGGCCGGCTACTTTCTGGTGGGTTACTTCAATGGAAGCGTATATCTGAACGGATATTACTACATCATGCTCGGTTTCGTCGCCGGCATGAAGCAGACCGTTAGCTGGTGCTATTTCCAGGTCGATCCGCGAGAAGACGCCCCCGACCCGGCGGTTGTCGAACAGGTTTAGAGGTTCGCCCCCGGGCGGTGGACCCGGTCCCTCCTGCCCGGAGTGCTCGACAGCGCCCGAGTTGCGCCGAAGCGAGTGGTTCTGCCATCTTAGAGTTTTCCGCCACGTTGCCACGGAAACATCAAGCCAGGCAGCGTTCTGAATCCTTCAAACGCAAATCCGGCTCGCACCCCGTCATTCGGAACGGGGAACTGTGCAAGCGCCTGGCGCCCCGGGGGAAACCGACATTGATCCATCGCAATTTCTTTCGTGCCCTGGCTCTGCTTCTGCTCGTCGCCGGCTGCCTGTGGGCGGCTGACGGAGGTGCCGAGGCGAGTCAGGATCATGTGGTCAACTACCTGATTGCGTTTGCCGTCGTGTTGACTTCGGCAAAGCTCGGCGGAGAGGCGTTCGAGCGAATCGGCCAGCCGGCGGTGCTCGGCGAGCTGATGATCGGGCTGCTGATCGGCAACGCCGCTTTGTTCGGCATCGGGTGGTTTCAAGGACTGGAGGCGACGACCACTCTCGAAATCACCGCCGAGGTGGGGGTGATTCTGCTGCTTTTCGAAGTGGGCATGGAGACTCACCTGAAGGAGCTGCTGGCGGTGGGCGCCTCGGCCTTGATCGTCGCCACCGTCGGAGTAATCGCTCCGATGATCCTCGGCTATTACGTCTCCAGTCTCTTCCTCGCCGGCGAAGCCTGGTACGTTCACCTCTTCGCCGGGGCCACGCTGGCCGCCACCAGCGTAGGTATCACCGCCCGCGTCTTGAAGGATCTTGGCCAGACGGATACCAAGGAGGCGCGCATCATTCTCGGAGCCGCCGTAGTCGATGACGTACTCGGTCTCATCGTTCTGGCGGTGGTGTCGGGAATTGTCGCTTCGGTGGCCCATCGCGGCGCCGCTACTATCGACGTCCTGCCTATCCTGTTCATCATTGCAAAGGCGGTGGCTTTCCTGGCCGCCGCCATTGTGGTCGGCCAGTTCATTCACATCCGCGTCGCCCGTTTGGGTAGCCACTTTCGCGTGGACGGCATGGCAATCGTGATTCCGATTGTGTTCTGCTTCCTGATGTCGGCGTTCGCCGGTCTGATCGGGCTGGCGCCCATCGTCGGCGCCTTCGCCGCCGGCTTGGTTCTCGAGCCCGGCGCATACGACTGGCACAAAGACCGGCAAGGGGTTTCCGTCCAGCAATTAGTGCATCCGCTGGCGTCGATCTTCGTGCCGGTCTTCTTTGTGCTCATGGGTTATAAGGTCGATCTGCGAGCTTTCCTCTCTCCTTCGGTGCTCGAATTTGCCGGTCTGTTGACCCTGGTCGCGATCATCGGCAAGCAAGCCTGTGCCTTGGGCGTTGTCGATCGAGGCGTCGACCGGCTGATTGTCGGGGTCGGGATGATTCCGCGTGGCGAAGTGGGTCTGATTTTTACGGGCATCGGCGCGGCTTCCCTGGTGGCCGGCAAGCCGGTCTTCGGCTCGCAAACCGTATCGGCGATGGTTGTTATGGTGATGCTCACCACCGTTGTAACCCCTCCGTTGCTGAGTTTCATGTTCAGCCGCCGGCGCAAGTAGGTGGCAGTTGTTGGCCCATCCGGCGCATCCATTTCTTTGACGCAGCCGTGATTGGAATTTTGCCGGCCGTCCTTTTGTTGCTGCGGTGGCGGCGGCGTTAGGTACGGAATCATCCCGCCTGCGATTCCCCCTTTTCCGCGAGGGACCCTTCTCGGCGGTTCTCAGTAAGACGCCTTATCCCCCACGTTTGTAGGGAGAACAGGAAGCGAATATTTTTCTGCTTTCACCCTGAGGAAGACCCGCTCACTCGGCGATAGATATATAGGGCGACGGGCCTTGGTAGCCGGCCGGGGCGATGCACCGGAATTTGACCGACCGCCGGAGGTGAATGGTAAAGCCGTCCCAAGGGGGTAGCTACCACCACCGATCCCCGGCCAGCCGCCCGGTCCCGAAATCCAGATTTTGGCAGCGGTGTCTTCGTTCTCGGCGAGATCGTCGGATACCTCAAAACCGGAAAAATGAAATATCTTCTCACATTGATCTTAATGTTCCCGGGGCTCGGTCTCCTGGCACAAGATGTTCCCAACGACCCGACTGCCAGCCGGAGCGTGCTGCCGGCTCAGGAAATTGGGCCGGACGACCTGCTGTCGGTGACCGTATACGACGCCCCGGAACTGAGCCGCAACGTGCGCGTCTCGGCAGACGGGTTTATACGCCTCCCTATGCTGAAGAGACGAATCGCCGCCAGCGGCAAAATGCCGCAGGCCGTGGAAGCTTCCATCACCGCAGCTCTCGAAGAGGCCGAACTTTTGAAGGAGCCGGTAGTCACGGTGGCGATTCTGGATTACCGCAGCCGCCCGATCAGCGTCGTGGGCGCGGTACGGCGTCCGATCACATTTCAGGCGCAGGGGAAGGTGACATTGCTCGACGCGCTGGCCCGGGCCGAAGGCCTGTCGTCGACCGCCGGTTCCGAGATTCTTGTCAGTCGCCGGCAGTCGAGCGCGACCGGCGGCACCAAGACCCTGCTGCAGCGGATTCCCGTGGACGGGCTGATCGACGCCGCCGATCCGGAATTGAATTTGAGACTGAAGGGTGGCGAAGAGATCCGTGTTCCGGAAGCCGGACGGATCTATGTTGTCGGGAATGTTCGCAAACCCGGGGCCTATCCCATCCAAGGCGCCTCGGAAACCAGCGTGCTGAAAGCGTTGGCCATGTCCGAGGGGCTGATGCCCTACAGCACGGCGGAGGCCTTTGTTTATCGGCGCGAAGCGATGGGAAACAGGAACGAAATCTCCATCCCGCTCAAACGGATCATTCAGCGTAAGTCTCCCGATGTGCCGTTGCTCGCCGACGACGTGTTGTATATTCCGGACCACGCCGGAAAGCGCGCCGCGGCCAGAACGCTTCAGACGCTTACGACTTTCGGCGTTGGGACTCTCTCCGGAATTCTGGTTTGGCATTGATATCTCGAAATGGCTAACAGGAACTACGAACTCATACCGGGAGCAGCCGCGCTCCCCCCGGCGCTGCCCAGGCCGCCGGCCCAGGTGGTGCTCGCTCCGGCTCCGGCTGTGGAGCAGGAACCCGAGTCGCCGCCAACTCCCCTTTCTCACTATCTCTGGATCATCCGCTGCCAGAAATGGCGGATCCTGACATTCATCGTCGCCTGCGTAGCCGGCACCTATCTGATTTCCAACCGCCTCACCCCGATTTATGAGGCAACCGCGGTGGTGGATATCGACCGCATGGCGCCGAGCGGTGTCATCGGCGAAGAGTCTTCGCGTACCGGCCTCCTGAACGATTCCGACCAGTTCCTGGCCACCCAACTGAAACTCCTCCAGGCCGACTCCGTTCTCCGGCCGGTGGCCGAGCGGTACAGCCTGCTCGAACGCGAGAATCAGTTCGAGGGGAATGGCGGCGGGCTCAGTAAGGATCGCGTGGCCCAGGCGCCAGTGCTGCTCAAGCAGTTGAAAGTCTCTCGTCCGCCGAGCACCTACCTGTTGCTCATCAGCTACCGTTCGACGGACCCCGTGCTGGCGGCCAATGTCGCCAACGACGTCGCCAACTCTTATCTCGAGCACACCTACAAGATCCGAATTCGCTCCTCGGCCAGCCTCTCCCGTTTCATGGAGAAACAGCTCGATGAACTCAAGGTGAAGATGGAGAACTCCAGCTCCGCCCTGCTGCGTTTCGAGAGGGAATTGAACGTCATCAATCCCGAGGAACGCACGTCGATCCTGACCGCCAGACTGTTGCAGTTGAATACCGAGTACACCAACGCCGAGGCAGATCGGGTCAAGAAGCAATCGGCGCTGCAGACCGTCCAGTCGGGCTCTCTCGAAGCGGCACAGATCTCCTCCTGGGGGGAACCTCTGGCACGGCTCCAGGAAAAGCTGAACGAGTCCAGGCAACGATTTGCGGATGCCAGCATGACCTACGGCGCCAACCATCCCGCCTATCGAAAGGCAGCCGGCGAGATCGAGGAACTCGAACGACAATTTCAGGAAACCAAAAAAAGAGTTCTGGCGCAGGTTCAGACCGAGTATCAGCAGGCCCTGAGCCGCGAACAGATGCTCGCGAAGGCGGTGCGGGAAACCAAGACCGAGTTCGACCAGCTCAACTCCCGTTCATTTGACTACAAGCAGATCAAGCAGGAAGCGGACGCCGACAAGCAACTCTACGACGAATTGGTGCATCGCATCCGGGAAGCCGGCATCAACGCGGGATTCCAGAACAATTCGATCCGCTTGGCGGACCCGGCGCGCCCGTCGGTCACACCCGTCTTTCCGAATCTGAAGTTGAATCTCGGGCTGGCCTTCCTTCTGTCCACGATTCTGGCCCTCGGAGCGGCCATTTTGAGCGACTCTCTCGACAACACCGTCAGGGATCCCGAGCATCTCGCCCGGGTGTTCAGCACCGAGGTGATGGGCACTTTGCCGGCGGTGAAAAGCCAAGCCGAATTGTCCCTGGCGCTTCCTTCGGGCGATGGTCCCTCGGAGAGCATGAGCCTGGTCCGAATGAGGAACGCGAGTTCGCACAACCTGGTTGTCTCGACTTACGACGAGGCCATCCGCTCGCTGCGTAATTCGATCCTGCTGACCGATTTCGACCGCCGCATCCGGTCGGTTCTGTTCACCAGCCCGTCGCCCGGCGAGGGCAAGTCCACCACCGCTGTACGTCTGGCGGCCTCGCACGCGGAACAGATGAAAAAAACCCTTCTGATCGACGCCGACCTGCGCCGGCCCGTTCTGCACCAGAAGCTGAGCATCCAGATGAACGTCGGTTTGTCGAATGTCCTGCTTGGAGAAACGTCGTGGAACGACGCGGTGGTTACCGTCCCCGACCTGCCCTATCTGGACATCATCACCGCCGGACCACCCAGCCGGCGGGCTGCCGACCAGCTTGGCGCGGGCATTGAGGAGCTTCTCGAACAGGCTGGTAAAACCTACGACCTGATCATCGTTGACGCTCCACCCCTGCTCGGCTTCTCGGAAACCCTGCAGATTGCCCGCGTCGTCGATGGCGTGCTGGTTCTGGTACGGGCCGGGCAAACCGATCGCAAATCGGTGGGAAAGGTACTCAACCTCTTGAGCCGTCTGCGGGCTAACACGCTGGGCCTGGTGATAAACCACGTTAGCCGGGAAATGGGCGACCACTACCATTACTACGGCTACAGCAGCAAATACTACAAGTCCTACCGCCTGAAAGATACGGCGTAGGAGAGCTGCTTTTTTCCGCGACGGCGCACGCCGGATGAGTCGCCGGACGCCATCGGGCAAGCGCGCGGCACGATACCCGGCAGGATGCCTGGGAGCACCGGCACGCCGGCTCCGTGTCTGCAGCTTTGCCTGTCCGCGGTGGGGTCGCCAAGGGCAAGCGACGAGCCGTGTTCTGGAGGAAGCGGCGTCCGCGAGGGCCCGACATCTGGCGAAGTCGCTGCATCGGAAGAATGTGAAATGTTCTGGATTCTGGCGAATGGTAATCCGAATCGAAGCAGGTCTTTCGTCTACGCGCAGGCCTTTGGCATCAGCATTGTCGACCAGTTTCTGTTCTCCGGAGTGCAGTTTCTGCTGAACATCGCGCTGGCGAGATGGTTAAGCCTCAATGACTATGGTCTGTTCACCGTTCTGTTTACTCTGTTTTTGATCGTTTTAGGATTCCACAATGCGTTCGTGGTCGAACCCTTCTCGGTATTTGCGCCGAGGCGCGGCCCGGCCGATTTAGCTGCCTACGAAAGGGCTGTCAACTGTTTTCATTGGCTGTCGTTCGGCTCCGCTGGTCTCGTCTCCGCGGCCGGCTGCTGGTTCCTGCCAGAAGGAGGTTTGCGGGAGACCGCCATGGTTTTCAGCCTCTCCGCTCCGGTCTCGCTGTACTTGTGGCATCGTCGTAGGGCCTGCTATGTGCATGCAAAGCCCGAAGGAGGCGTCCTTGTCGCGGCGGCGTACGCCGCCAGCCTGTTGGCCGCCGCAATCGGGGCGCATCGACTCGGCGTACTGAATTCGACCACCGCCTTCCTGGTACTGGCTTTCGCCAGCCTCATCGGCATCTCCGTCTCTCACCTCTCAGGCCGGCGGCCGGACGGCGGCGGCCGCCCCCCAAGAGCGTCGCTGCGAGCAACCGCCCGGGGTCACTGGCATTACGGCAAATGGGCCGCCGGAACCACCCTCCTCTATGCCGCCTGCACTCACTTTCAAACGCTTTACGCGGCGGCCTCTCTGGGACGGGAGAGCGCCGGCGTTCTCCGCGCCTGCCTCAACTTTACCCTCCCCATGAGCCAGATGGTGGTTGCCTCATCGCTGTTCGCGCTTCCAACGCTCGCCCGCCAGCTTGGCGCCGGCAATCACGCCTCGGCAATTCGAATCGCCACCCGCATCTCGGTTTGCCTCGGGGGAATGGGCGCGGCCGGACTCGCGCTGTTGTACGTGTTTGGCGGACGGATTTCCAATCTGGTCTACGGCGGTAAATTCGAAGCCTACCACCTGATGCTGCCGCTGCTCGCGGTAGTGCCTCTGTCGGCCGCGATTTCGGCGGGAGACGGCATGTTGGTACGGGCAGCGAACCGGCCCGAGTTGCAGTTTCGGATCAGCGTCGTCACCGCGGCGGTGGGGCTCACCAGTTCCGTTTTTCTCATCCGCAGATACGGTGTTTGGGGGGCGGCCCTGAGCATGTCCCTTTCCTATGTCGCCACCGCGGTGGTCCAACTGGCGGTGGGCAAGCACGTCCGCGGGGAATTACGGTTGGGAAGACGGGCTGTCTGCCCATCCGTACTCGACGGTGAAGCCGCCGCTATCGAGCTGGTACGGTTGGGCGCACCGCCGTCTCGTCGGCCGGCTTCCCGGGACAGTTCGCCGGCAACGTTGACGGGCACTGCCGTCGCCCGCACTGACACGGCGGTCGAGGAGACGTGTCCATGACACCGCTGCGGGAACCGCAATTCTCAGTCGCTGGCGGCACCCGGACGGACTCCTTGGCGGACACATCGGACTGCCCGGCGTCTTCCACGAACCCGGCGGTCAGCAAGCCGGCTTGCTTCACCGGCGCCGCGCGCCGGCTGCGCGTCTTGGCGGTGGGACACACCTTCATGCTGCGCGTCAATCAGCGGAAATGGGCGGCGCTGGCCAATTCGTTCCCGGTTGACGTCGGCGTCCTGGCGCCAAAGGTTTGGCCGGGCTCCGTCTGGGGTCGCCCATTTACGTTCCAGCCGCCACAGCCACCTTTGACCGGCTATGGGGAATTCACGTTCTGCGCCAGACATTCCGGGGCCCACCTGTATTCACCTTTGCGGCTCGCCCGGGTCGTCCGGCATTTCCGACCGGACCTCATTCAAGTGGAGCAAGAGTGTTTTTCTCTGGTGACGTTCGAACTGGCAGTCGCGGCCCGGCTCCGCCGCCTTCCACTGGCCGTTTTCTGCTGGGAAAACGTCGATCGCCCGTTGAGCGCCTTCCGCAAGCGGGCCCGGCGGTTCGTGTTCGACTCGGCGGGCCTCCTGATAGCGGGGGGAGAAACTTCGGCTGAGACGCTGCGCCAGTGGGGATACTCGGGAAAGCTCGCCGTCATTCCCCAACTCGGGGTCGAGCCAGGGCTGCGGGCGCCCTCTCGCGATGAAAACTCCTCGACACCACTGCGCGTCGGGTTCGTCGGGCGCCTCGTCAAGGCCAAAGGAGTCGACATTCTTGTGCGGGCCGCTTCGAAGCTGCTGGACCGCGGCGTCCCCGTGCACGTTTCTATTTGCGGCGCCGGACCGGACCGGGAAGCACTGGAACAAACCGCTGGGGATCTTAACATCCACAGTGCGATTCACTGGCAGGGCGCCGTTCCCCACGCAAGAGTCCCCGAGTTCCTGGAGCGAGTGGACGTGCTGGTGTTGCCGTCGCGCAGCGTGGAAGGCTGGCGCGAGCAGTTCGGACACGTTCTGCTCGAAGCTATGACCAAAGGGATTCCCGTAGTGGGCTCGGACTGCGGCGAGATTCCCAACGTGATCCGCAGAAGCGATCTGGTTTTCCCGGAAGACGACTGCGACGCCCTCTGCGAAATCCTCACCCGTCTCGCCGGTGACAGGAAGTTTCACGCTGACGCGGCTGCCTACTGCTTCAACCGCGTTCAATCCGAGTTCACCCACCAGAGGATTGCCGAACGCTGCTGGGAAGCCTGGCTGGATGCGTTTCCGGATTTGGCCAGGAGATTGCACTTTTGAGGCGGGAGGGAGAACAAATGGAGATGTCCACTACCACCGATCGGCTCTATCAGCGCTACAACACTCATACCGGGCGCCCGAACGTTTCAAACCGGGAAAAGAGGCGCGTTATTTTCGGTTCACTTCGGCGAACGCTGGGAAAATATCTTCCGGCCAGCCGCTCCTCCCCGATCCTGGACGTAGCCTGCGGCGAAGGGGCGCTGCTCAGCTTCTTAAAAGAGAACCGCTACGAGAATCTCCACGGTTTCGACCTCTCACCGGAAAACGTATCCATCTGTCACGAGCTCGGCTTGGACTTCGTTTGCCGATTTGACGCCCTGGCGGTCGCCGAATATCAGCCCGAGGTTCAGTTTGAAACGATTTTTGCTCTCGACCTGCTCGAGCACCTCCCCAAACAGGCGGCGGCAGAATTTCTCGAAGCGCTCAGGCTGCGTCTGTGTCGGGGTGGCTCGCTGATCGTCCAGACTCCTAACCTCGGTTCTCTGTTTGGCCTGTTTCACCGGTATAGCGATCTCTCGCATGAGTTCGGCGTGACGGAGAGGTCCGCGCTGACCCTGATGTCGGTGGCCGGCTTCAATCCGGAATGCGTGACGATAACGCCGGCGTGGAGCGCGACTTCTCTCGCTGGCCGGATCCGGGAACCTGTGCTTTGGCTGTTGCACCGGGCAATGTACTGCGCCGAAGGCCGTGGCCGTCCCAGGATCCCGACAAAGAACCTCCTGATCCGGGCGGTGGTTCGATGAAAGTGCTGTTCGTTTGTCTGGGAGTTCACGCGGGACTGGGCGGAATGGAACGGTTTAACCAACGTCTGGTCGTCCTGCCTGGAGCAGTTGCGCGGCGAAAATGTAACCGACTGGCGGGTTCTCTCGCTGCGTGATGCGCCCGGCTCGCGTCCAGAGGGCCCGGCCTCCCGAGTGACAGGGTGCGGCCGCAGCCGGATGCGTTTTCTGGCGGGATTCTGTGCCGCGCTGCTCGGCTTTCGTCCGGATGCCGTGATGTTTGGCCACGCGTTGCTGGCCGGTCTGGCTCCGGTAGCCTTAGTGCTTCGGCCGGGCGCCCACCGCATTCTGGTCGCGCACGGCATCGAGGTATGGGGTGAACCGTGGCGACGCATCGGAAGGACGGAGAAGCGGTTGGTAGCCTGGCTGGTTCACCGGGTGGCGTCGGTCAGCCGGTACACCGCATCGCGGATGGCCGCCGAATACGAGCTGGACGACAACAAATTTGTATTGCTGCCCAACGCCGTGGATGTATCCCCAGGTGGCCCAAGAACTCGCGTTACTCCATGCCGCGAGTTACGACTCTTGTCGGTAGCTCGTATGAACCGGATCGACGAAGAGAAAGGTGTTGGCGAGGTCGTTCAGGCATTGCCCACAATCCTGCGCCGGTTTCCCGAGGTCCGCTACGACGTGATTGGCGGCGGCGATTGCGTCGAACGCTACCGCCGGCTGGCGCGGGAACTCGGGGTGGAGAAGCAGGTGCGATTTCTGGGACCGGTCAGCGACGAAGAAAAGGATGCGGCATTTCGTCGCGCCAGCCTGTTCGTGCTGCCCTCGCGGAAGGAAGGATTCGGCATTGTATTTCTGGAGGCCTGGAATTACGCGTTGCCCGTCATCGGTGGCAAGGGAGACGCCGCGGCGGAGGTGATAACCCACGCGGATACGGGACTCCTGGTGGATGGCCGGAAGCCGGCGGAAATCGCCGAAGCGGCAATCCGCCTGCTGAGCGATCCGGATTATTCCAACCATCTGGGAATGCGCGGATTTGAGCGGCTGCGGTCCACTTACTCGCAGGAGAATTTCCGCAGCAACCTCGCCAGCGTCTTGAGATGCCCGCACTCGCGACAGATGGCCCTGCAACCGGCCCGCTGTCATCGGCAGGGGGAGGGCTCCTTGCGGGCCGCTGAGAGCCGCCGCGGAGTGCGGCAACTGGAGAACCCATGCGGATTCTGATGAGCCACAATTACTACCGAAGCGTTAACCCCAGCGGAGAGGCAGTCTCTTTCGAAGCCGAGGCCGCACTGCTCGAGGCCAATGGCCACCAGGTGTTGAAATACACTCGCTCGAATGACGAAATCGCGGGCTACGGTCCCTACCGGAAAGCCCGCTTCGCTCTCGATACAATCTGGTCGCTTCGAACCTATCGCGACATCCGTGGCCTGATCCGACGTTTTGCTCCCCACCTCGTACACTGTCAGAATATCTTCCCACTCACCTCGCCTTCGATATACAGCGCCTGCCGAGCCGAAGGAGTACCTGTCATCCAGAGCTTGAGGAATTATCGGACGGCCTGCCCCGGCGGATCGATGCACCGGGACGGGCGGCCGTGCCACGTGTGCCAGAACCGGCTGGTTCCCTGGCCCGGCGTGCTGCATCGCTGCTATCGCGGCTCGGCGACAGCAACGGCCGCGGTGGCCTCCATGCTCGCTGTCCACCGGATGCTCCGCACATCGGATCGGAACGTCGACGCCTTCATCACAAACACGGAATTTTCGAAGCGGGTGCTGGCCGGCGCGGGCCTGCCCGCCTCGCGGCTGCACGTGAAACCGAATTTCGTCAGCCCCGATCCCGGACCCGGCAGGGGCGGACCGGCGGCGTTGTTTGTCGGTCGACTTTCACCCGAGAAAGGTGTTCTTACGATGCTGAAAGCCTGGGAGAGGCTGCCGGCAATTCCGCTTGAAATTATCGGCGACGGCCCCCTGCGGCCCGAGGTGGAACGGGCGGCGTGTTCGGGAATGCCGGTGAGGTATCTGGGAAAACAGAATCTTTCCGGGGTCTACCAGGCAATGCGGAACTCCGGCTGCCTGATCTTCCCGACAGAGATGTACGAGACCTTCGGCAGAGTGGCGGTAGAAGCATTCGCGTGCGGAACTCCGGTTGTCGCCTCCGCTCACGGCGCCATCGGGGAAGTCGTGGATCACGGGAGAACCGGTCTCCATTTTCGGCCTGGCGATCCCGACGATCTCGCCTCCAAAGTCAGACGAATTTTTTCGGACGAGGAACTCGCTGAATCGATGCGCCACGAAGCCCGGCGGGAGTTTCTCCGCAAGTACACGGCCGAACGGAACTACGAGCGGTTGATGGAGGTCTACCGACTGGTAGTCAAAGAGCCTGTTACAGACAAGGAGCGCAAAACTTGCTCGACTACGATAACCGCCTCGAATCCCGCTTCATTCTCGGCATGAGAGTGGATGCCACCTCTTACCGCGATGCGGCGCGCCGCGTTACCACATGGGCGCGGCAGAGCGAGAGCCGTTATGTTTGTGTCGCGGCGGTCAACAACGTGATGGAAAGCCATGACTCGAGCCTCGTCCTGGCGGCCATGAACGGGTCCGACCTGACCACCCCCGACGGCATGCCGCTGGTATGGGGCCTCCGGCTGCTTGGCGTCGTGGGCCAACGCCGTGTATACGGCCCTTACCTGACGCCGGAGCTGCTTGCCGCCGCGGAGCGGGACGCGTTACCGGTTGGCTTCTACGGCGCTTCCGAGAGCACGCTGAACATGCTCGTCCAGACGGTTCGAACACAGTTTCCAAAACTCCCGGTGGTCTACTCCTGTTCCCCCCCCTACCGCCCGCTCAGCCCCGAGGAAGACGAGAGGGTGGTGGAGAATATCAATGCCAGCGGCGCGCGAATCCTGTTTGTCGGGCTGAACAGTCCCAAACAGGATCTATGGATGGCGGCGCACCGTGACCGGGTTCGATCGGTGATGGTGGGAGTGGGAGCCGCGTTCGACTTTCTTTCCGGAGCCAAGCCGCAGGCTCCGCGCTGGATGATGAAGCTGGGGCTCGAGTGGCTATTCCGTCTGGTTTCGGAACCTCGACGCCTGTGGCGCCGCTATCTGCACCACAATCCTCGCTTTGTGTTTTGTTTCGGCCGCCAGTTGCTCCAGAACAAGATCGGATAACCCTCCGTGCCCTTGCCAAGGCGGTTGGAGCCGGGCGGTCCGACGGCAGCCACCCATCTTGCGCTTCCGTCCGTGACACCCGTCGCCAGAACAAGAGATCTACCCGCAACCGTCAGAAAAGTCGGCTGCAAATGCCGCGTCAAATCCCGCTTGACCCCGCCCCCGGTTACCTTTCTCCCTCCCGCCGCGCCATAATATCTACACTGGGTTCGTTTCCACAGCCTTTGAACGAAAGCCGGGAGACCGTAACACAGAGCAGCTTCGGCCGGCAGGCAAATGGAGCTGTGGGCATGCCCCGAAATCGCCACAGTCCGCGCGGACTAGCGGCTGTTTGCAATACAGAAGAGGGACAACTAGATGCAGATCAGATCTTTAGGCAAACTGTGCGTCGCCGTAGCGACGGTGTCAGCCTTTTCTTTTCAGGTTCAATCGGCCCGGGGCCAAACCGAGGCCAAGACGGCCGAGCAGAGTATAAAGAACATCAAGGTGCTGACGGGCATTCCCGCCGATCAGCTCCATCCAGCCATGGAATTCATCTCCAGCTCGCTCGGCGTCGAGTGCAGTTTTTGCCACGTGCGGGGCAAGATGGAGCTCGATGAGAAGAAGCCCAAGCTAACCGCTCGCGACATGATCCGGATGGTCAACGATGATCAACAAGACCAGCTTCAACGGACGCCGCGAGCTTACTTGTTACTCCTGCCATCACGGCGTGGCTCACCCCGCCAGCATCCCAGCCGTCCTCGAAACCGATGAGCCAGAGCGCCGCGCCGAGACGCCCCCGCCGGCAGCCCCCACCGCCACGGCCGATCAAATTCTGGAAAAGTACGTCGCTGCTCTCGGCGGCGCCGATGCTCTCAAGAAGGTCACCAGCCGTGTCGAGAGCGGCAGCGTGCAGATGGGCTCGCGTGAGATGCCCATCGAGGTCTATGCCAAGGCCCCGAACATGCGCGTTTCCATCATGCACATGGGCGAACGGGAGAGCATCACCGCTTTTGACGGCAAATCCGGCTGGCTCGGAGGTGGGGACCGCCCGCCGCGCGAAATGTCGGCGGCCGAATCCGACGCCGCCGGGCTCGACGCCCAGTTCAACCTGGCCCTCGCAGATTCCCGACATCTTTCGGCGGCTGCGCGTCGGGCGACCGGAAAAAATCGGCGACACCCAGTGCCAGACCCTCATGGGTATACGTCCGGGCCAGCCCGCCGTGCATCTCTATTTCGATGACGCAGACGGGGCTGCTGGTGCGCATGGTCCGTTACATCGAAACGCCGCTCGGCGACAACCCCACCCAGATCGACTACTCCGATTACCGCGACGTGGACGGCGTGAAGGTGCCCTTCCGCTGGACGCTCTCCCGGCCCAACGGCCGCTTCACTATCCAGGTGAAAGACGTCAAGCAGAACGTCCCGGTCGACGACGCGAAGTTCGCCAAACCCGCCGCCTGATCGCAGCCGGCTTCAGCGCCCTGCATTCGCCGGCCCCGCATCCGCCGGGGCCGGCTACAAACCGCGGCAACAGTCGTGGCTTAAGCGCCGCCCATCCGGGAGGGCATCACCAACTCATCCCGCCGCACCGTGCACGCACACTATCCCGCCGCAGGTGAATTGCATTCCTATCCTGGATGGAGTCGATCCGGCGGGACGCCGCATACTTCGGGGCAATGGTGTTGACGGCTGCGTAATGAACTACCAGCGTCCCCAGACCAAATACAGCAAACCGACGCTGGCAGCGGTAAGCAAGAGGGCTTCTCTCCAGAATTGGTGCCACGATTCGGCGCGGAAGTCGGGATTGCCCGGATTTTCCTGTTCCTGGTCCAGGAACGGCGGAGCCTGGACGCCAGCCGCGGTGCTCCGGAACGAGTGCAGGATTTCTTCCCGCCCCTTTCGGTCGGCGATCAATATGGTGGAAGCGCCCGGACCGGAGGTGGACTCCTCCAGCTTTCGCCGCAAGACCGGGGGAACTTCGTCCACCGACTGGAACACCCTGGTTTTGCTGCCGTGTGAAATCCAGATCGCCGAGGTTTTGATGACCCGCCGTTCCATGTCCGGTCCTTCTCGTGAATCCACAAGCGCCAAGCGCTTAATCGGACGCTTTACCCAAAAGCTCCTTAGCCGCGGCGGCTTTTTCTGAGGTAAGCTCCATTACCACATTGATAAACCCGAGCGCCGCCTTGGAAAGCGCCTTATCTTTACGGTACACCAGTCCTAGGCGGCGGATCAGGGGTTCCGGTGCCAGCGAAACGGCGTGCATTCGGCCCGCCTTCACTTCTTCCTCGAAATGGGACGCGGCCATGAAGGAAACCCCCAGTCCGGCCAGTGCGAATCGCTTGATCATTTCCGTGGAATCCAGTTCCATCGAGACCCGGATCTCGTCCTCCACCGGCTCCAACCAGGAGTTCACACGGGAGCGAGTGGTTCCCGACTTGGGCAACAACAGGATATGCTCGATGAGATCGCGGGGCCTGACCGAACTCAGCCGTCCCAAGGGATGACCGGCGGGAGTAAGCAGCTTGATCTCGTCGGAATGAATCTGCACCACCTGCAGGCGTTTTTCATGAACCGGAAGTTGAACCACCCCGAAGTCGGCCAGGTTGTCGGTGACTGCTTCCACAACGCTCGATCCGTAAGAGCGGTCGACCTGCAACTGGACGTTGGGAAACCTCTTTTTGAATTCCGAGAAAACTTTGGGGAAAACGTAGATGCAGGTCGCCTCGTTGGCGCCGATTACCAGCTCGCCGCGAGGCTGGCGCTCGAGTTCGTTGATGGTGTCCTGCGCCTGCCGCCGCAAATCCAGGATCTGCTGCGCGTATTCGACGAAGATCTTGCCGGCTTGCGTCAGTGCGATGCGGGTTCCCAGCCGCTCGAAGAGCGTGGTATTGAGGTCCTGTTCCAACTGCCGCACCTGCGCACTGATAGCGGGCTGCGTCCGGTAGCACGTCTGCGCCGCCTTTGAGAAACTCTTCAGGCGTACGATTTCGAGGAAGGTATGCAGTTGGTCGAGGTCCATCGGGCCTTGTGGAATCAGCCGCCCGCCACTTTCCGGTTAGCGGTGCGGTTCTGCCCCAGTAAAGTATAGCATTGAGTATTCGATCAAATTGGGTACGTTTCCGCACAGCGGCTTCGCATCAGTAGCTCAGGCCGTAACCGTACGCGAACAGCGGATTGTAGTTGCTGTCTCCCACGTTGATTGGAATCTGGTTCATCGACCTGGGCCACGAGACCGGCAGTTTCCCGGTGGGCTTATAGTCGCCAAACAGGACGTCAGCCACTCCTTCGCCTTCGGTCCCCGGCAGCCATGCCGCGACGATAGCCGAGACTTTGTTCAGGACCTTCTCGAGAATCAGCGGGCGTCCGGAAATCACCACCAGCACCACCGGAACCTTCGCCCGGTTCGCGGCCTCCACCGCCGCGACGTCTTCGGGGGCGAGCGCGAGGTCGGCGCGGTCTCCTTTCCCCTCGGCGTAAGGGGTTTCGCCCACAACCACCACCGCGACGTCGGCGCCTTCGGCGCCCGTTCCGTCTTTCGAGAATGTCACCCTGGTTTGTTTCCCCGCCGATTGGCGGATCGCGTCGAGAATGGTCGTGCCGCCCGGCGTGACCGGCCCGCTGCGCCCCTGCCAGTCGATAGTCCAGCCGCCGCACTGGTTGCCGATGTCGTCGGCGTTCTTGCCGGCGACGTGGATGCGCTTCGCATTCCGCGCAAGCGGAAGCACGTGGTTGTCATTCTTCAAAACGACCATCGATTCGCGCACCGCCTGGCGCGCCACCGCGCGGTGTTCGGCCGAGCCGAATGTGGTCTGAAGGCTGCGGTCCGCCAGTTGAGAACGGCTTTTGTCCATCAGGCCCATCGCAATCTTCACGCGCAGGATGCGGGTGACGGCGTCGTCGATGCGCGCCATCGATACCTTTCCGCTTTCCACCAGTTTCTTCAAATCGGCAATGAACTCGCGATATTTCTTCGGCACCATCACCATGTCCATGCCGGCGTTGATCGACTGTTCGATATCGCTCGGGTAGTCGCCTGGAAGCTGGTCGATGGCATCGTAGTCGGAGATGAGAAACCCTTGAAACCCCAGCTCATGTTTTAGAATTTCCGTCAAGAGCCGTTTGCTTCCCGAAACCTTCTGGCCGTTCCAACTGCTGTAGGACGGCATGATGGTGCCCACGCCGGCACGGATGGCGGCGATGTAGCCCTGCATGTGAATCTCGCGCAGCTCTTTTTCGCTGAGCCGCGTGTCGCCCTGGTCCTTTCCGCCGGTTGTACCGCCGTCGCCGACAAAGTGTTTGGCGCAGGCCAGCACGCGGGTGGGGTCGCTCAAGTCCAGTCCCTGGAAGCCGCGAACCGCCGCTTCGGCCATCTCGGCTACGAGTTGTGGCGACTCGCCGAAGCCTTCGTAGGTGCGTCCCCAGCGCTCGTCGCGCGGGACGGCGACGCACGGCGCGAAGACCCACTGAATTCCGGTGGCGCGCACCTCCAGTGCGGTGGTCCGTTCCACCTTTTCCACCAGCGCGGGGTCGCGCGTCGCGCCCAGCCCGATGTTGTGAGGAAAGATCACGGCTCCCAGCACGTTATTGTGGCCATGCACGGCGTCCACGCCGTACAGAATCGGGATGCCGAGCCGCGACTTTAACGCCTGCTTCTGGTACCGGTCGTACATGTCGGTCCAGTCGGCCAGGCTGTTCGTCTTCGGATCGGAGCTGCCGCCGCTCAACAGCGAGCCGAGCGCCAGCGTGTTGATGTCGGAGATGTCGTGGAGCGCGTCCTGTTCGGCCTCGGTCATCTGGCCGATCTTTTCGTCGAGCGTCATCCTGGCAAGCAGCTCTTTTGCCTGCCGGTCATAAGCGGACAGAGGTTTGGGCGCGGCGGCGCGGGAGCTTTCGACTGGCGCCCAGACGAGGATAGCGACACCGATGGCCGCAAGGATGAGTGCGGATCGAGCAGTAAGGCGATTCATACCAGGTTCCTCATTCCTTACGATAGCGCCATGCCCGATTAATGGTCGAGGCTCTTCGCCGGCCCCATGTAAATGGCGTTCAGAAGCAGTTTGAACGTCCCGAAGGTCTGCCCGCGAAAATCCGGATTGAAGCCGAACAGGACTACCCGGCCCTTGCCGTAGCGGGCCTCCACCACGGCCGGCCTGCCCAGCACGGCGCTTTCGCCTGAAACCCACCCGCTGGCCAACAGGTTCGAGCCGGCGTAGCTGGCCACCGTATTGGTTTGGCGCTCACCTTGGTTGTAGCCCGGCGCGAACTCGATTTCAAAGGCCTCTCCCCCGTCCACCATCGCCACAGCGTCAGCGGGCATTCCCAGACCGAACGGATGCCTGTTATCCACGCGAATCCGCAGCAGGCTGCCAGGCGAATAAAACGCGGACGCGTTTTGCCCACTGCCGCCGCGCGCGGCGATGCGAATGCCCAATTCGAAGTTGTCGACTACGAGCGGCACCGACCGGCCGATGGAGATCAGCACCCCGCCATCCTGGGCAAAACGCTCCAACTGGTACAGGCCCGCAATTCCAATGCCTCCGGTCTGGTCCGGACGCGGCAGAGTTTTGAGTTCCGTCGTATCGCCGCCTCGCCGGCCCCGGCTGGTCGGGACTCCGGCTCGCCATCCGTGCAGAATGTTCTGCGGGCTCTCACCAGCCAGCACCACCACATCGAAACGTTCCGCCAGGTTGCCGGTACGAACTTCGTCGTTGGACAAGAGCTCATAGGGGACCTCGTAGCGGTCGAACAGCCACTCCAGCCACCCTTCGTCGATATCCGCCGATTTGGGATGGTACAAACCAACACGTGGCGCCTTCAGTTCCCAGCTTGCGGCTCGGAATTGCCCGGCTGGTGCGCTGCCATCCACCAGAAACTCTCCATCCGCCCCCCGGCGGACCGTTTTGCCTTGCTTCAGCAACCGGGCCAGTGCCAGGAAGGCAATGTCCTCCCGCGCCGCCAGGCGGGGCTCCGGCTCGGCCAGCGGACCGGTGTCTTCGAGATCCGCCTGAAACTTGTCCTCGGCGCGATCCACCTGCACTCCCATTTGGAGCGAGAGCGTCCAACCGGCAATGTCATAAGGCCGCTTGGTCGGTCCGCTCGTACCGGTGCGAATTTCCGGGTATTTCTGGGGCTCGAGCAGGTCCAACAGGTAGCCGCGGAACGGCTGGGCCGCGGGAATTACCCACGAGCCTTTCGCGTACTTCTTTCCGGCAACCTCGAAATCCGCCCTGGCGCGCTCGATCGCGATGCCGCCGGCCTGCAGTCGCCACAACATCTCCTGCGCGCTCGAGGGGTCCCACTGCCCGGCCGGCACGATGTAGGCATACGGATTGCCCCGCTCACCGGACTCGATGTTGGCGTGCGCTATCTCCCAGGCTTTGTACAGGAACTGCGAGGTGCGTGTCGAAGCCAGGTCGAGGATGGCGAAATCGGCCGTAAGCATGTAATCGATGGCGTCTCGCAGCCTCCAGTCCCCTCCCATCCACGGCTGCTCGTAAAACATCGACGGCTCTCGCGTGGGGATTCCGTTGGCGAACGCCGCCGGGAAGTCTTTCGCGTCGTAAGTGCGCGGGGTAGCGTAGCCGGAAGCCGCCGTCTCGGTCAGGATTCCGTGCATGTTGTGAAACGCCGGCACCGAGCGCAGCCCGCCGTCCCACCAGGCGTCGAAGCCGAAGTAGGAAATCACACCGGTTTTGTGCTCGCGCGCAAAGCGTTCTTTGATGGCCGCGCCGATCAGGTTGATGCCTTCCATCACCGGCGCCGGAATGTTGGGATTCAAAGGCTCGGCGTAAGGTGGAACGAAAATGCGCGCCGGGAATGCCGGCTGCTGGTGCTGGTTGTACACAATCTGCGGGAACCATTCTTTGTACAGCAGCCGGGTGACGTTGCGGGTTTCCCGCAGGTTTAACATGAACCAGTCGCGGTTGTTGTCATGGCCGGCATACTTCTGGAACAGTTCGGGAAGCGGCGATAACTCGTACGGCGTGCCGACGTTTTTCCGGTACCACGCCGCCACCATGTCGAGGCCGTCCGGGTTGATGACCGGAATCTGGATCAGGATTACCTTATCGCGAATCCGGCGCGCTTCCTCGCTTTCGTCGGTGAGCATTCTGTAAGCGAGCAGGGGCGCGTGCTGCGCCGGCGCCACCTCGGTGGCATGCAGTCCCGAATCGATCCACACAAAGGCTTTCCCGGCGTCCGCCAGTTTCCTCGCCTCTTCCTGCGAAACCAGCCCCAGCGCCAGTTTGCGGTTGACCTCCTTGAATTCGTCCAGCCGCTTCAGATTCTCTTCCGAGGAAATGAAGGCGGCATACATCGGGCGGCCTTCCGAGGTCTTCCCGAACTCCACCAACTTGAGCCGGCCGCTGGCGACGTCCAGTTTCTGGAAGTATCCGGCGATCTGTTCGAAGTTGGCCAGTTGATAATCGTCGCCCGGTGTAAATCCGAAGTAGTCTTTCGGCTGGGGTATTTGCGCGGCGGCCGGCGCGACCAGTAGCAGCAGAAAGGCGGCAATCCTTGGAAGCATGTGGAACAATCTTACTATGGTCACTGGCAGCGACTCGACTTTCCGGGTGGGGCTGGTACAAAGTGCGTGTTCTGTCAACCCGGATGAGAACCTCGCAAAAGCGGTTGGCGGCGTGCGCGAGGCCGCCGGGCGGGGCGCGCAAGTGGTCTGCCTGGAAGAACTGTTTCGCTCGCAGTACTTCTGCCGCGAAGAGAGCGCCGAACTTTTCGGGTTGGCAGAGCCCATCCCCGGACCTTCGACGACGACGTTTGGAAAACTGGCGCGCGAGTTAAATGTCTCGATCGTCACCTCGCTGTTCGAGCGTCGCGCGGCAGGTGTGTATCACAACACCGCGGCGGTTATCGGGCCGGATGGCGAGATCGCCGGCCTGTACCGGAAGATGCACATTCCCGACGACCCGCTGTACTACGAAAAGTTTTACTTCACCCCCGGCGACCTGGGGTTTCGTGCCTTCGACACTCCGGTAGGGCGCATCGGCGTGCTGGTGTGTTGGGACCAGTGGTATCCCGAAGCCGCGCGGCTCACCAGCCTGCAGGGAGCCGAGATCCTCTTTTACCCGACGGCCATCGGCTGGCATCCGCACGAGAAGGCGGAAGCCGGCGCCGAGCAGCGCGAAGCCTGGATCACGATTCAGCGTGCCCACGCCATCGCCAACGGAGTGTACGTGGCGGCGGTAAACCGAACGGGCTATGAAGGAACGGCGGAGAGCGGCCTGGAGTTCTGGGGCTCGTCGTTCGTGGCCGGGCCGCTAGGCGAAATCGTAGCTCAGGCATCGGTGGATCGCGAGGAAGTGCTGGTGGTGGAATGCGACCGCCGGCGCCTGGAAGACGTAAGACGCAACTGGCCCTTCTTCCGCGATCGCCGCATCGACAGCTACGCCCCCCTAAGCAGCCGTTGGCTGGGCTAGCATTCGCAATCCGACGTGCATCGCGTGGGAACCGGACGTCTATTCGAACGAGATGCATATGCGAAGCGAAACCAAGGTTTCAAAGTGGGGCAACAGCCCGGCCGTCCGGATTCCGCAGGCGATCGCCAGACAGGCAAGCGTGAATGGGGGAGACAGCGTGGTGTTGGCCCTGGCGAGCGATGGCGCTATCGTCTTGCGCCCAACCCGGCGAAGGTACGAGCTGTCAGAGCTTGTCTCCCGGATCACACCCAAGAATCGTCATCGGCGAACAGACTGGGGACATCCACAAGGCGAGGAATTCTGGTGAAGACTGCCGAAGTTGCCGTTCCCAGCCGATGTGGCGTTACCGGCGTAATCCGGGACGATCACTTGAAAAGCGTCGATTGGAAGGCGCGCCTCGCGGAAAAGATCGGCCAATGTCCAACTGATACGGTCGAGGAGGTCCGAGCCAGGCTTGCGCCGCTAATCGGCTGCTGAAGCCGCCGCGCAGTCAGTGGGTCGGGCGTTTTCCGTCTCAGTCAATCCAGGCAACCCGTTCCTAAGCGCTTGGAAACTAGGCAGGGGCTATGTTCAGATGGCTGAGTGCCCCCCTTCATCTAGCCCACCAGGCGCCTCAATGGATATGATTCAACAGCGCTAGTGCGGTGAGGGCGGCAGTCCAGATAATCGTGATCAGGAGAAGCCTCGGGCGCCGATTTCTGCGCCGCTCCTCTCGTACCTCCCATCGAATCATCTCTTCCTGGCGAACTCGATCTCGGTCTACGTCTGTAAGTTGCATGATACTAAGCGTCTCTCCTTTGTCCTCTACGTTTTCTGTGCTTACCTCCGAGTCGCTGAGCGATTAGTCCGGCAATTCCGGCAGAGGTTGCAGCGTCGTTGCCGGTGCCCGCGGCCTGTCGTCTGAAGATGGTCATCTGTCGGAGCATCCGCGCGGATTCGAGCACTTTCTTTGAAAAGAACACCAACCCGCACGCTGCCAGAACCATCAAGCCGGCCGCCCCGAAAGACGCCGTACTGTCTCCGGCCCGAAGCAGATGGCCGGCCCATCGCCCCGCGATAACCAGTGAAGCTGATGTACCCAGGGAACCAAGGGCCAATGTCATCCGACTCCCACTTACCAGGCTCCTCCGGTACTGTGTTGTCGTTTGCCCTGCCGATGAGGCTGCGCTCCGTTCGAATCGGCGCGGCGCTATCAACAGCACGAAGAGCATCAGCCAACCTGCGGCGCCTGCCGTGGAATGCGCGTAATGGAGGTCGCCCCAGGCTGCGGCGAGACATGCAAGGAATATCGCGGCGGCGGGCAGTAACTCGCCGCGCGGCCGGACTGTTCGAAGATCCGGAGCCGTCGTGGTGAGAGCCTGCTCACGCCACTGCCTGGTCCAGTCTTCCCATTCCGCGTCCTCGTTCATGCCTTTTCCCCCTTTACGGTTTGTCGCAGCTTCTGTTTTGCGCGGGTCAAGCGGGCGCCCACGTTCGATTCACTGATGCCGGTGATCTCAGCGATTTCGCCATAACTCATGCCCTCCAGCGCCAGTGTCAGTACCTCGCGGTAGATTAACGGCAGCTCCTGGATCGCATCGGTAAGCTGCCGATCCCGCCGCTTCTCCAGGAGCGCCGCCTCAGGGTCTGCCTTGGGGTCCGCTAGATCCAGCATTGTGTCTTCGGGCGACTCGATCCGGCCACGCCTTGCCACGTACGCGATCGCTCGATTCTGTGCGACACGAAACAGGAACGTCCGTTCCGAACAATCGCCACGGAATCGGGGCAGTGCCCGCCATAGAGAAATCGCGATGTCCTGAAGCAGGTCGTCGCGATCCGCCGCCGTTCGGGCATATGCGGCGGCGAGGCGGGCGAGCGCTCCACGATGCGTCTCGAACAGCCGCTCAAACTGCACTTCGGTGGCTTCAGTCATCCCGGCCACCCATGCGGGCACTGAGTAGTGCACCGATCCGTTCCTGAAGCAGACTCGGATCGCCGGCCGCTGTCCGTCCGTCGGTCTGAACCGTGCCGGAGTCCGCCCTCAATATCCCGCAGACGAGGCGCAGTGTCGTGCACTTGCCGGCGCCGTTGGCGCCCAACGATCCGGTGATCGCACCATTGGGTGCCCTGAACGACACATCCTTCACCGCCTCGATCCGACCGAAGCTCTTTCGCAAGCCCTCGACTTCAGTCATTTCTCCACCGACTATGTAGTACCATTCGCCGGGGTTTCCTTACACCCCTGTCGACGTCTTTTTCATCGGACGGGGCAGCAAGCACGTTCTGAACCATCAGAGCTAACGAGAGTGGGAGAACCGTTCGAGCAAGGAACCGGACCCTGGGGTGTTTCCGCTCCTTTCGAGATAGACACGGCCAGGAAATCTCACGAAGCGAAATCGGTCTCCGGCTCCCGCTTTTCCAAGCCCACCAGACAGTCTTCCAGCAGTTGCCGCATGCGCCGGACATCTTCCTTGGACAGGTTGCCCAACAACCGGTAAGTCATGAGATTGCGGCACACGCCGCCGACGCAGCGCACTTGCTTGCCGCACTTTTCCCCGACCCTGCATTCGTTTTTGGCAGCAGCCTCGGAGCGCTGATCGGTCTGGAACTCGCCGCGAATCACGCCCCCGCGGTCACGCGCTATCAGCCGGACCTCGCCGCCTTGAGTGCGGCAAAATCAAAAATCGTTCCTGCGATCGGCTCCGGATCAACATCCACGCGCCCCTACCGATGCGCCATCGTGCTGGCTGAGGCGTTGGGTGTCGCAGTAGCCGAGTTTCCGGGCGGCCACACGGGGTATGTTTTGCGTCCCAAGGCGTACGCCGCGAAACTTGCCGACCTGTTCGGGCAGAAGTAATCACCGGCTTTTCTAAGGCAAGCCAGTACTGTAACTGGCATTCCCGGCAGCAAGAGGGAAAAAAGAAGTCTACCGGAAATGTAGGACGAATTCTATATAAACCAGATTGGATATGCCGTCGAATTCTCCGTTTTTCGTGGACGCAAATAACTGGGCTCCGAAGTTCAGGTCGGTGTTGGCCGTCAGATTGTGACTCAGTCGCGGCAGCACGACTACCGACGGCCCTACCAGATCGCCCACCACGTACGTTTCCAGCTTCCACAGAGGCGTCAGCGGATAGCTTGCGCCTCCCGACAGAAAATGACGATGTAGGGTGAAGATCTCGTTCGAATACCGCAAGAACACGTTGGCGTCCAGCGGCTGGCCCGGCGCCAGGTCCGGCTGGCCCTGGTTGTAGAAATATTCGCCCACCAGGTAAAGGCCGCTGGCGAAGGCATAGTCGCCTCCAACGGTCAGACGCAGCGCATCGCGGGTCGCGATTGGAATGATACCCGGCGTCGGGCGGCGCCAGCGGTACGTTAGCTCTCCGCGCAGGCCGGCGCCGCCAACCTGGCCGGCGAAATCGAACCCGGTGGTCCAGTCCTGGCCGAAACGGGCCGCCGCTACGTCGAAATCGTAGTTGTGAATGGTCCGGCTCAACCGCACGGCCGAGGTAGAGCGGCGAAAGCCGTCCTGCGGAGCGTAAACGGCGCTCCAGCGCAGGGCGCCCGGCGAGCTGAATTCGAGCTCCGCCGCATCCACCCCCTGCCGTTCCTCGGATTCGATCTGCAGCGGGTTGATGGGGTTGAACATGTCCATCGGACTCCAGAAATGCGCCGTTCCCCAGCCGATGCGCTGGCGCCCCAGCGTCAGCGTCGCCCTCTTGTGGCGCAGCGAGACAAACCCGCGATACAGGGAAGTATCCCAATACACGTTGCGGCGGTCCACGAAGGCATGCTGGAGACCCAGCCAGGCGGCGTCCTGCCGCCCACGAACAGTTTCGAAATCGGGGAGGCCCATCTCGTTGCCGGTGTGGATCTCGTTGTCGTAGTCCACGTGCACGGCCAGCCAGCTGCGGTATTTGCCGTCGTAGGTGAGGCGCAGGCGGTCGAGATTATCTCCCCAGGCATCCTGCGTGAAGTAGGAGCGCGAGCCGCTGGCCAGGTCCTTCAAATAGCCGCTGAATTGCTGCGACCACGCTGGTGGGCCGCTGCCGGGCGATGCGGTTTGCGCCATCGCGAGGCCAGCCAGCGAGATCGCCCCCAGACAAAACAGCGCTTTCACGGCGTTTGCAGCTCGTCGCCAACCAGCCGGCCGTCTCGCAATCGGATCAGGCGGCGGGCGCGGCGCATCACCGCCGGATCGTGGGTCGAGAAAAGAAACGTGACCGCCAAATCGCGATTCAGGCGCTCCATCATGTCGAGCAGCGACGAGGCGTTGTCCGAATCCAGGTTGGCGGTCGGTTCGTCGGCCAGCACCAGGTCTGGTTCCGGCAGGATCGCGCGCAGCACGGCCACCCGCTGCTGCTGGCCCCCGCTCAGCTCGTCCGGGCGCTTGTCGCGAAGCTCGCGCATTCCAACAACTTCGAGCAGGTGCTCGGCGCGCCGCACCCGCTCCGCCTTGGGCACGCCCTGCAGCGCCGGAACAAACTCCAGGTTCTCCAGAACGCTGAGCACCGGCAACAGGTTGAAGGACTGAAACACGAAGCCCAGATGGTGGAGCCGGAATTCCGCAAGCCGGTCGGCCGGCGTCGCCGTGATTTCCAGCCCGGCAATGCGGATGACGCCGGTGTCGGGCGTGTCGATGGCGCCGATGAGATTCAGCAGCGTGGTCTTGCCGGAGCCCGAGGGGCCCACCGCCGCCGCAAATTCGCCTTTCTCGATCGCGAGGTTCAACTCGGCGAGCGCGTGCACGTCCACGTGGTCGTGGTAGGTCTTCGAAACGTCGATGAGCTCGATTTGCGCCATGTTCGCTCAGATGTGCCGGATGGCCTCGACGGGCTTCAGGCCCGCGGCTTTGATGGCCGGATAGAAGGCGACCAACACCACCACCAGCACCACGGAGACATCCGACACGATCAGGTTGTTCGCCGTCAGCTCCGGATACATGACAGTGGTGGTGATGCCCAGGGCGGACGCTCCCTCGGCGTAGCTCGAAAGATTGATTCCCGTGTAAGCGAAAAGCAGGGTGGAGGCGCTGCCCAGCAGAGCGCCGAGCGCGGCCCCAAGGACGGCCAGCGCGGCCGCTTCCTGCACCACCAACTGCACCACCTGCCGGGGTTTGGTGCCAAGCGCCATGATCACGCCAAATTCCCGCACGCGCTCGAACACCGACATCATGACGGTATTCAGAATGCCCACCGAGATCACGATGAAAAGAATGAGCACGATGATGTAGAAAAAAGCGTCGTCCAGCTCGATGAACTGTCGCAGGAATGGCTCCACCACGTACCAGGGCAGAATTTCGACCGGCTGGCCCGCGAGGTGGCTGGTCAAATATTGTTGGGCCGCGTCCACAGATTCCGAGGAATCGAGCAGCAGCGCGGCTTCCGTCAGCCCCCCGTTCAACGAGAACAGCGATTGCGCGTCCTGGCGCAGCAGGTAAACCACCCCACGGTCGAGCTCGGGCGAGCCGGAGCGGAAAATGCCGGCGACGTGGAACAACTGCGCGCCCATCGACCCGTCGGCCGCCTGAACCATCAGCACCACCTTGTCGTCCAGCCGCGCGCCCAACGTTTGCGAAAGGCGTTCGCCGATCAGGATCGGCTGCTGCATGCCTTCGTCAAGGAATTTTCCGGCGATGACGGCGCGATCAATGGTGGTGACGCTGCGCTCGGCGCGCGGAACGATGCCGACAATGCTCACCCCGGCGGAGTTTTCCGCCGTGCTCGCCAGCCCGTCGCCCAGAACGCGCAAAGAGTAGCCGCGAAGATGCGGCGTTTGCGGCACCACCCGCTCGATCAAAGGCACGTCGGGCAGCGTCTTCAACAAAGCGGGATCGTGATGGTAGCCGGCACGGTGAATCTCGATGTGGCCGATCTCAGCGCGCACCGAATTGTCGACCATCTGTTCGTGAAAGCCGTCGCCGATGGCCCGCATCAGGATGTTGAACGTCAGCCCGAGCGCAATGGTAAGCACCGTGAGCAGAGATCGCCGACGATACCGCCAGACGTTGCGCCACGCCATTTGCCAGAAAAGCATCGTTGCTCCTCAGAAACGCCGCTGCAGGTTCTGCCGCGTGAAGATGTCCGCGGGCACGGGCTTGTCGAATTCCAGCTCCGAGAAAGTCAGCGTGGTTTCGTGTCCCGGCTTGTTGTGAGAGATCATGCGCCAGCGCATGGGGTAGTTGCGCGTGCCGGTGGTGCGGATTTGGTCGAAATACAGGGTCTTTGATCAGCGCCCCGTGCTCGTCGTAGTACTCTTCGCGGCGGGGAAGGAAATCGGATTTGCGAATCAGCAGGACCAGCTTGCCCCACACCACCGCTGCGTCTGGCTTCGGAGTCGCCACCAGCCGATAGCATGGGTCCCCGTCTTCGACGGTTTCGCCTTCGATGCGGTGCGTGTAGTCGATCGGCAGGCTGCTTTCCTTCACCAGGTCGTCATTGGTGAAATCGCTGCCCATCCAGGATTGAAGCATCAGGGAAGGCGGAATCTTGATGACGCGTTCGACCATCGGAAGGTAGGTCCACATACTGCTGCCCAGGCGGAGAGTGCCGGTTCCGGCATCCTTGGCCGGGGCGGTGATGCGAATGAATGTCTTCTCCGGATAGTCGTACCAAAACGTCATCACCAGCGTGCGTTGCCACTCGGGCGTGCGGACCGTCATCGAGGCGGTGCCGTGCTGCGATTTCCCTTTGAGCGCCGCGTCGCACTTGCGTGCGACGGTCAGGGCGTCGGGCTCGGCTGCCCGCGCCGCCGCCCCGCACAACAACAGAACGAATACCGCAACCGCGAGCGCAGCTTTCATTTTCGGCCTCCGGCTCGCCGGACCTGGTTTCCGGACGGCGCCGTCAGGCCGCGCAGCACCACCGCGACGAACTCGTCCCCCATCGAGACCGGATCGAGGGCCGGATCGAACCAGGCTTGGAGGAAAAGTCCGTCGAGGGCGCCAACCAGCACGGCGGCGATGTGCGATGCGTCAATGGCGGGGTCGAATTCGCCGGCCTGCTGGCCTTTCTGAATCTGGCCGGCAATGAGCCCGCGGAATTCCGCGTAGGTTTCGCGGAACAGGGTGGCCACACGCGCCTGGCGATTGGGCGATGCCGACGCCGACCAGAACTCGAACACCAGGGGAAACAGGTCGCGCGTCTCGGCGCTCATCTCGAGGACGGTGTGGATGGATCGTTGAATCTGTTCGGCGGCGCTGGCCGACGGAAGCTCGGTGCTCCGGCTGGCCAGCCCCGCCATCGAGGCGATGTAGTCGTTGAAAACGGCGAAGAACAGATCCTCTTTCTTGCGGAAGTACTCGTAGACAGTCCCCTTCCCGACGCCAGCGCGGTCGGCGATGGCGCCCATCGTGCCCGCCTGGTATCCCTGTTCGGCGAAAACCTGGGTAGCGGCCCGAAGAATGGTTCCGGATTTGGCGGAACGGTCAGCGATTCGCGCAGCCATAAATGACCGACCAGTCGGTCGGTCATTTATGTTAGCGGAATTCGAGGGCCGAATTCAAGTCTTGTGAAATTAGCGCTTGTACGGCGCCCGCAACTGCGACGAGCCTTTCTTCCGCCTGTGCCGAACCTGGGCGATTGGAGCAAACGTGGACTGGAGAGCCGGCGGCGACTTGGCCGGCTGGTGAGCTACCGCTACATCAGCACTGGTTGCGCCCGCCGCCGCGTAATTCACTCGAGTCTTCCGGGCTTCGGGCTGCTTTACCTTCACGAAGGCGCCGACCACGCGACGACTCCGGCTGTGGACGGGTTGGACCGCCTCTTCTTCCAAATCCAGCCAATCCAAAGAACTCTTCCGAATATTCTTTTCTCGATGTGCCATCCCAAAATCCCCTTCTGGGTACACCTTAAGACTTCGGACTTCTTACCCTCAGACTAAGACGGCCCCCGAACGAATTCAAGGCTTTTCTGCACGGCTACGGTATTTCCGAAATTTCTCCAAGTACTAGGACTGTAGAGGGGATTGACCAGCGGCCTTAGAGAAATCGTGAATCCACCCGAGAAGCGCGCGTTGTTATCCAGGCAGTTGAGGATCGGCTTATACTGGTTGCTTCCCCCCTTCTGACAGGGATGACAACTCGCTGGAAAGGCGAGGTTTTCTTGTGGGGGTGGCGGGCGGACGCCGGAGCACGGCAGCCTCGCCGGCCGTGAAATCTTATATGTCTGACCAAAAACTGCAAGTGATCCCACTCGGCGGTCTGGGCGAGTTCGGAATGAACTCGATGGTGCTGCGCTACGGCGACGACATCATCGTCATCGACGCCGGAATGATGTTTCCCGACGCGGAATTGCTGGGTGTCGACGTGGTGGTTCCGGATTTCAGCTACCTGATTGAGAACCGGGAACACGTCCGCGCCCTGATCCTGACCCACGGCCACGAAGACCACATCGGCGCCGTGCCGTTCCTGCTGTCCGAAGTTGAACGTGCCCGTCTACGGCACGGATTTCACTCTCGCTCTGGTGGAGCGGCGGCTGGACGAGCACGACCTGGAAGAGGAAGACCGAGCTGAAGCCTGGTCAAGGCCGGAGACCGGATTGAGATCGGGCGCGTTCAAGATCGAATTCATCGCCGTCACCCACTCGATTGTCGAGCGCGGTGGCGCTGGCCATAACCACCCCCCTCGGCGTCATCATCCACACCGGCGACTTCAAGGTCGATCCCACTCCGACCGACAACGTCCTTTTCGACCTGCACACGTTCGCGGAATACGGCAAGCGCGGCGTTTTGCTGCTGCTGTCCGATTCCACCAACGTCGACCGTCCCGGCTACACCGAGAGCGAGCGCGCCGTCCGTCCGCGCCTGGAAGACATCTTCAACCGCACCGAGCGCCGCCTGGTGATTTCCTGCTTCAGCTCGTCGATTCACCGCCTCAGCAGATTCTCGACCTGTCGCACGATTTCGGCCGCCGCGTGGCGCTGTTCGGGCGCAGCATGTTGGAGATTACCGAAATCGCCCACGACCTTGGCCTGCTGCACATTCCCGACGGCATCCTGTTGCGGCCGCAGGACGTGATGGGCGCCGAACCGCTCGAAGGTGGTCGCGGTGGTTTCCGGCACCCAGGGCGAGCCCATGTCGGCCATGTCGCGCGTGGCCGTCGACAGTCACAAACACTTGAGCATCGAAAGCGGCGACACCGTGGTGTCTCAGCGCGCGCATCATTCCCGGCAACGAGAAGGCGATCTATCGAATGATCAACCATATGGCCCGGCGCGGCGCGGACATCATCTACGGCAATATGAACCCGCCCGTGCACGTCTCCGGGCACGCCAGTTCCGAAGAGTTGAAGTTGATTCTCAACCTCGTGCGGCCGCGCTACTTCGTGCCGCTGCACGGGGAGTACTGGCAACTGCGCAAGCACGCCCGGCTGGCGCAGCCGCTGCGCTCCGGCGGCCTGGAGGAGGCCTTCATTCTGGAAACCGGCCAGCCGCTGGAGATCGATCATCACGGCGCGCGCAAAGCGGGCAGGATTCCCGTCGGGCCGGGTGTGCATCGATTCCGGCAGCGTGGACGAGGTTGTCGAGGACATGGTGATCCGCGACCGCCGCCATCTTTCCGAGGACGGCTTCGTCCTGCCCATTATCGCCATCAACAAGCTCACCGGCAAATGGGAGGGCCAGCCGGAAATCGTCACCCGCGGCTTCGTCGGCAGCGACGATTCGTCGGAGCTTATTGCAGCAGTCGCGGCAGGTTGTGGCGCGAACGCTCGAGGGATCGAGCGCCGAAGAGCGCACCGATTGGGGATTGATGCAGGAGAAGATCCGCGCCGACCTGAAGCGATATCTGGTCAAGCAGACCTCCCGCCGCCCACTCATCATGCCGGTCATCCTGGAAGTTTAGAAGCAGGCTTTCAGCGTTCATTCAGCAATGAAGGAGGTCGTGCTTCCTCCGACGGGCTGCGGTCTCCGTAGGCTCCCGACGACGGCTGCTCGAAGGCGGTCCCTCCGGGACTGAAGGTATCACTCGAGACACCGGCACGGATGCCGGTGGAACCTGACACAGCCAAGAATGGCCGTGCCACTGGGGTGTCCGTTTTTGGGGTAGAGTCGAGGAACGGCGCGGTGTCGACAACAAACATCGGCCCGTTTCCGTCCCCCGCTCATCAAACCGGACGTGCCGATTTCCAGCATCCGGCTTTCCGACAGAATTCTCACGGAGCACACGCAGGGACACGCCTCGCCAGCCGGATCACGCCCAGCCCCCCGAAAATCTTCTCCGAGGGAAACCGGCGCGTGCCCACTGTTGAGTGCTTGTGCCGTTGACGCAGAAAGTTGCGCACCCGCCGTTCCACGTAGTGGTTCACAATCTGGTACGCCCGCGCGATCGTTCCCTGGTTGAAGTACTGCCCCCATCCGCGCAACTGCGCGTTGAGCTGGTCCCGCACTTCCGGCCAGGGGCGCTTCTCCCGCCGTTGTAGCAGATCGTAGACCTTACCCGTGACTCGTTGGATGCTCTTCTTCGAAGGCCGGGCCGCCATGTAGGGCCGCGCGTCCCACGGCGAGTACCGAGGGCCGAACGTGTACCCCAGAAAGTCGAACTCTTCCCGGCGGGCGTTGCGGATGCTCGTCTTCTGCTCGTTCAGGGTCAGGCCGATCCGACTCATCACCTGTTGCGTCCATGCCCGCGCCTCCTCCGCGTGTCCGCGGCTGAGGATCACGAAATCGTCCGCATAGGCGATGATGTGCGCCCGCCACTGTTCCCCTTTCCCTTGCAGCCGCCAGTACTTCAGAAACCGGTTCATGTACAGGTTGGCCAGCAGCGGGCTGATCACGCCGCCTTGCGGCGTTCCCTTCCCCTGGTTCCCCGTGTAGCGCCAGTTCCCGTTGTCGTCCCGCTCGGCCACCGCCACCGTCAGCCACATCTTGATCAGGTGCAGCATCCGGCCATCGACGATGCGCCGCGCCACGCATTGCATCAGTTCGGCGTGCGGAATCGTGTCGAAGTACTTGCTCAAATCCGCATCCACCACATCGGTATATCCGCTGCGGAGGAGTTCATGCACTTTCTTTACGGCTCCCTGGGCTCCCCGCTTCGGTCGGTAACCGTACGCGTTGGGCTCCAGGTCTGCCTCAAAGATCGGTTCCAGGATCAGCTTGGCTGCGGTTTGCACCACCCGGTCCCGTATGGTCGGGATGCCCAGGGGCCGCTCTCCGCCGTTCGGCTTCGGGATCATCACCCGTCGCACCGCCTGCGGCTGATAGGTTCCTTGCTGCAACTGCTGCCTCAGCTCCGCTACCCACTTCCCCCGCCCTTCCTCCTCGATCTGTGGGAAATTCTGGCCATCCACCCCGGGCGCTCCCTGGTTGGCTTTCGCCAACTCGTAGGCGTGCTGGAGGATGTCCTCCCGGTAGATCTTGTCGTAGAGCAGATAGAACCGGTAGCTCGGCTCCTGCTTCGCCTTCGTGTATAGCTTTCTCTGAAGCTCCCGGATTTTAATCGGCGTTTCCAGACTCATGTCAATCGCCTTTCCTTCGCCTCTTCCTCAGCCTTTCTGAAGTGAGGGCCCTTCGCTCCCCCGGCATTACCCGGCTTCTGCGCTACTATGGCCCTCTCCGAGACCCAAGCCGGCCGCCGCCTATCCGCGGCGTTCGGTCGCACCGCCGGCTCCGGGCTTCCTCTCCTGACGCGAAACACCTTCTCGACGTGCCGTGCTCCCTACCCCGGTGGATCGTCGGCTGGTACTTCTCGGTGTGTGATGCGCGGCTCCCCGCGCGGGACATTCCCAGCCGTCACACTGGCCTTCCCGGACCCATTTACCGGTCGGCATCCACGGTTCAACTTTTCGAGGTTTGCTCAAGCTTCACTCACGTTACGGCCCGCCGATTTGCTCACCCACCAAATGTGGGCTTGGTCGGAAGGCTTCGACGCCGCCCGTTCCCAGACGACGCCGCTTCTCAGCTACTCAGGCATACCGATGACCTCCTGAGGCGGGACTTGCACCCGCTGGTGTCTCGCGCTGTAAGAGCGCACAATGGGTTTGATTTTTCGTTTCTTCCCGTGGCGGGTGCAACTTCGTTCTAGTCATTCGTTTCCATAGAGTTACATATCAGCCCCGAGGCTGCCGCGCCGAGCACACGGAGGCTGGCTGGGGCGATTGGTGACGGTGGACGGCGGAGACGGGGACCGGGGACCGATGAAGAAGGTGGAGCGCCATTCGTCTTCGTTTTCGGTGGGGAGGACGATCTGATCGGCATGGATGCCGTATTTGAGGGCGTTGAATCGGGATTTAGCTTTGCCTTCCGGGGTGCGGGGTCCGGTGGATTTTTGAGCGTTGCGCCGGTTGGCGCGGGCTTGGCGGTCGGAGGCCATGGGGGGGTGTCCCTTCGAGAAGGGAATTTGGAAGTCTGATCCCGCTTTGAGGATACAGGCCGGAGGTGAGGGAGCCAGGTGATTCGGGAGACCGATGGGCCGTAAGTGGTTGAAGGGATTCGGGCCGGGTTCTTGGAAAACGTTGTGATCGCGGTTCGGGGAGAGTGCGGAAAGTGCATACGTCGGGCGACGTTTTCCGGAGGGGAAAGGGCCTAGGCGACGTGCGGCACCCGGGAGCTTCGGAGCGCCGTGGAAATGACGCGATGTGGAAACCGTGGAAAGACCGCGGTGCGGTTTCCCACCGTTCCCGCGACCTCTTGGAAATCCCGAAGACGGGATTTCCACATTCCCACCGCGCGTGCGACTGGGGTAGGTTCATTCCCGACCGAAACGCGAAAGAGGGCGCCTCCTTGCCGGGCGTTATGAGGAGCGGCGCCGACCAGTCCAGCGGGTCGGGGGATTTCATGAAGTGGATGGCAGCCGACTGAGACTTTCGGTGTTTTCGCTAACTGTTCCTTGCAGGCTGGCACTCTGGCCCGGTCGGTTGACATGCCGTCTGGAAGGTGGGTGACGTGATGGTGACTTGCCGGGAGTGAGCCGTCTCCATTTCGGTGTCGCCGACGATCATGGAACCAACCCACACGCCCCACGGTTGGCCACCTGGTAAATATCCCCCGGCAAAGCCGGGGGCTTTAGGTTGTGAGCCGCTCAAAGCGGCTGAGCGGGGTCGCTAACGCGGCCCCGTGGTTTGCGCCACCTTAACGGTGGCGGTCAATATCTCAGGCGTAATTGGTCCAGTCGCTCGTCTTCCCGTTGCTGGTTCTGGATGTAGGCGCGAATCACCGCCTCGTCGCGCCCCACGGTCGACACGTAATAGCCTCGCGCCCAGAAGTTCTGCCCGACGAAGCTTCGCTTGCGTTCTCCATACACACGCGCCAAGTGGATCGCACTCTTGCCCTTGATGAACCCAACCACCTGCGACACCGCGTATTTCG
Organism: Bryobacterales bacterium; assembly: GCA_963810595.1. GTDB lineage: Bacteria > Acidobacteriota > Terriglobia > Bryobacterales > Bryobacteraceae > CAWEOG01. The sequence goes on from CAWEOG010000015.1 coordinate 208,160, forward strand.
GTGGTATCGAGATCATCATATGCACGTGATCCCGCATCAAATGCCCTTCCTCGATCCGACTCTCCTTTTGCTCGGCCAGTCGCCGGAATACCTCTCCTAGGTATTTCCTCAACTCCCCGTACAGCACCTTACGTCGGCATTTCGGAATGAACACCACGTGGTATTTGCACTCCCAGGCCGAATGGCTTAGACTCTGGTACTCGTCCATCGCGTGAAATCTCCTTTCGTGTGCTTGCCTGCTCACGTTCGGAGTTTCCGCGATGGACTCCCTCAAATGTCAAACTTCTACTGCCTCCCCGGCAAAGCCGGGGGGTCTCTCATATTGGGCTAGCGCCGTGAACTCCGGCAAAAGGTCCGCGGACAGACCCGTTTTGATCTTGCGTAGCGGCTGGCAGTGGGAGAACATCGGAGATGTCGCTCACACGCCGGGCATGCTGCAACTGCTGCGGCAATATGCTCCGAAATTCGATGTCATCCTGTGGTCTCAGGGGTTGGACCGCGACGTCCACAATATGCTGACGAGAGCTTTCCCAGCCCTTCGGTTCGTTACGGCGAGCCGATTCGACGAAGATGGCGGCGCCGAGCTTGCGGCTGCCTTTCGGCAGGCCGCGTTTCTGCTACACGGGTCAGGCCCCAGCATCGTTGGGGCCAAGCAGATCGAACTGTGGAAAGAGAGGACCGGCAAGCCCTACGGAATCTTCGGCGTCACCATCCAGTTGGACGGCGAGCCAACCGCCATGTTGCCGAGGGCCATACGAGATATCGTGGAGGGCGCTCGTTTCGTCTTTACCCGGGAAACTACTTCGCTTCAGAGCCTAAAGCGGAATCATGTGAAGGGCACGCTACGATTCGTCCCGGACGCCACCTTCAGCATGACGTTACTCGACGACGTTAAGGCGCTTCCGTTCCTAAAGCAAAGGGGGCTGGAGACCGGTCGCTTTCTGGCCGTTATCCCGCGGCTTCGCTACACACCGTATCAGAACTTTAAGAAAGTCACCTACTCGCAAGCCGAGATCCGGCACCGCACCGAGGTGAACAACCTCAGGAAGGAGCAGGACCATGCGAAGCTGCGGGAAGTGGCAATCACCTGGGTGCGAGAGACTGGAGGACAGGTCCTGCTTTGTCCGGAGATGACGTACGAACTCGAACTTCTTCACCCGCTCTTGTACGACCCGCTACCCGACGATGTGAAGAAGCGAACCGTGGTGCGAGAGACCTATTGGTTGCCCGACGAAGCGGCCGCCTGCTACGAGCGAGCGGCTGCTGTGGTGAGTCTGGAGTGCCACTCGCCCATACTCGCGGCAGCCCACGGGACGCCTGGTTTCTACGTGCACTCGCGCGAAGACGGCATAAAAGGGCAGATGTACTCTGACTTGGGTCTGGGAGACTGGGCGCCTGACGTGGACTCGATTCGCGGCAAGCAGTTGGCGGAGTTGGTGCTGTCCACGCTGAACAATCCCGCAAAAGCGCGGGCACGTGTGCGCGCGGCCACAGACTTGGCGCGCCAAAAGCAGAGGGACGGTGTCCACTATTTGCGCAGGGTGACGGGGCTGAGTGCATAAGCCGCTGGGGCGTCCTCCGCCGCCAGATGATGAAGAGCTTTCTTAGCCTAGCGGCGCGGCGCCCGGAACTGAAAGTACAACGGAAGGGTGGTTGCCGTGACAGTGAGCTAAAAGCGGATTGGACTAAAGCGCTGCACGACTGGTCCGAATATGGGTTGGCCGTAGCCAGAACCGGTATCCATAGCCAAAACCGGTGTCCAAAGTCAAATCTCCATCACGTCGCTAAATCAGCGGCTTACGTGCATGTCGGCTCGGCATGTTAGGCGATGTTACGACCAGTCTGTGGCAGCCCGGGTAACCCATCGTAACGTCGTAGCGATGCCACGGACGGCTGGCCACGTGCTGATTCTGCGCCTCGACCGAATTTCGGGAGAAGTGCTGTCTCCGTTCTTTCCAGCGGCACTGTGCCGATGCACAGAATAGGCAAAAAATAGGCAAGCTCCTCTCGGCACCTTCTCCGAGGCCCGCAAGCCTCTGATAATCCACACTGTTTCAGAGGGCTTTGGAACAAGCATTCGGTGAAACCCGAAAGTTGTGTGTAGCCGGGCGCTTCGCTATTTTAGCCGTCAACGCTCTATCGTCTGCCAGATCAGTGTGATGAGGCTGCCAAGCGGCGGCCGACGCAATGTTGAAAAAAGGCAAGAAATAGGCAAGCTACCTGCTGCGCCAAGATCAAGCTATCTGTAAGTGATTGTTAAGATGGAGGTTAATGGCTCCACCCGCCTTTCGGGAGCCCGAAAAAGGGTGGCAACGTAGAATCAATAACTTAGGAGGAATAATTGTGCGTTTTAGGAGGGTTTTCGGGCGGGAAGTAGATCGTGGAAGTTTCTGTAAATTATTGATATTAAATTAGTTGGCTCCTCAGGTAGGACTCGAACCTACAACCCTTCGGTTAACAGCCGAATGCTCTACCATTGAGCTACTGAGGAACAAGCTGCTGTCCCCTATTACAGCAAACGACCGCTAGCGTGTCAATTCTGAGACTGCCACATTGAAACTGCCCATTCTGAAACTGCCCGACTGCCCGCGCGCTGTCCCAGGATTTCAAGCGTCGTGCCTGATGCGCTCGGGTGGAGCCGGCGCCGTCGCGATGCCCAACTCGGTTTGCGCGGCGGGCACTGTCCTGAGCCATGCCTGGCCAACTGCAGCCACCAGAAGGGCGTCCGCGCAGAAACATAGATCGAATAACGCGTTCGAGAGGAACAGATGTTTGGCGAGTTCAAATTTGCCCGTAACCGGGCCGCCGTTCTTAGGCGCCGGCAGTTCCTTCCTTTGCCGCGGCAGCGGTTGGCTCTTTTGAGCGCCCGGTGCCTGGTTCCAGGCTGTGCCGGGTTTCCGTTAGTCGGGGACGACGGCCAAGGGATCGGGTACGCCAGCAACACCTGAATTTCACGGATTCATTCAGGTCCGTTCGGGCAGCGTCTACTGGGGCGCTCGCTCCAGGCCCAGGCGGTCAAGTTCCACGTAGCGGGCATAGTGATACCGGCCGCTGTAAACAAAACCGAATTCCGGGTACATTCCGGTTGCGCCGGCGGGTGCGGTAAAAGTGGCTTGGAAGCGGTGCCACCTTGTGTCGATGGGGATGTTGGCGACCACTTCCAATGCACCGGCGTCGGAGCCGCCGTGGTTGGAAAACCGCAGATTGACCAAGGGGCAGTCGATCAGACCTGAACACAGCAAGTCAAACGAGAAGCGGTAGCGTTGCGCGGCGACGACTTTGACCGCCGCTTTGGGGAACGTCACGGAGGCGGCCTCGCCTTCTTGGCCTCGCGATGGGCCCGGCAGGTCGATGTGCAGCGCGCCCTTACCCTCTTTGGCGTTGGGATAACCGAAAGTGTCGGTTCCGACGATCAGCCCCGGGTGGCTTGCGCGACCTGGTGTCCAGCGCGGCCCGGCCCCAACGTTCTCGAACCCCGAATCGAGACTTTCCAGCAGGCCGGGCCGATATGGGGCTTCAGCGGATTGCTCTTGCGCCCATACCCGCCGGCCCTCCTTCGGATAACGAACGTAAAACAAGAGGATGGTGGAGCCGACCCGTTCCTCGGGTCTCCTCTCCTCCGCCCAGCGCATCGGGCCAAAGAACCGCAGTTTCCAGGGTGTCATGCTTATGGCATTCCATCCCGGGCCGGGACGTTGCACATACAGCGGATGAATCACCGGAAAACCGTACTGGGCCTGTAAGTCGCCACTCATCGGCTGGTTGAAGTACACCTCCTTCGCTCCCAGTTTCTGCAAGCGGCGGCCCAGTAGCTTTATGTCCTGGCCCCAATCCAGGTCGGAATCCACCAGAATGTTCTCGGGCCGGTCGCCCGCCAGAAGATTAAAGTAAGACAAATAATCGGGATGCGCGGCAGCCGAGCTGCCTGCCAGCCACAAAATAGCAGCCGCCAGCGGCCATGAGGCATAGCGGAATCTCCGCACCAGCCACAACGACCCGCATGCTCCGGCGATGCAGAATGCTACATACACCGGTTCAACGTGCCGCGTGCCGATATCAATATGAGAGAACAACGAGGAGAAGACCAGAATACCCAGGACCATGCTGGGAACGATCCACGCACGCACTCCGAAAGTCTTCGGAAAACAAAACAGCAGCAGCCCGAACAAGCCAAGTGCCAGAAGTGGCAACGGTGTTTTCACGCCCAACGCGACCGGGAAGAACATTGACCAACCGTACTGATTCGTCTTACCCATCAAGTAGGAAAGATGGCCGGTTGCGTTGTAGGTCTGCATCTGCTGGATACCCTCCAGCAGTCCTGGGGCTGGTACGCGAAACGAAACGTAAGGCGCGGGCCCGAAAGAAAACCAATAAGCCGCCCAGATCATCAGCAAGACACCGGCCGCGACGACTGACAATTGCGCGGCGCGCAGCCCCAGCTTCAGATCACTCACGGCAGGGCGCTCGAAGTACCAGCATCCCGCCAGGGCGAATAATGCAGTCATCGGGAAAAAAGCCAGCGTTGAAAACTTCGCCAGAATCGCCAGCCCCAGCGCGACGGAAAACCAGGCCGTGTGCTTCCAGGTTGGCTCACCGATCCAACGCCAGCCACAGTACACGGCCAGAACAAACATAGCGGTCAGGGCCATGTCCGTTGTAGCCAGCCCGGAATGCGCGAGAATTGCCGGCGTCATGGTTGCCAGCAGCACCGCCAGCAGGGCCGCGGACCGGCTATCGCTCAGCCAGCGAGTAATCAGAAAGACCAACCAGCAGGTGATCCAGAAGAACGGCAGGATGCCAACGCGCGCCAGCGCGAGTGTGCGATCCAAGTTGCCCTGGCTGGTAAGGATCCGGATCCCTTCGGCGGTGCGATCGGCCTGGTACTGCCCGCGTGCCCCGGTGAGCCAGGGCCATAGCGCGGCCATCACGGACGCCAGCGGCGGCTGCACCTGGTTTCGGTAAGTGTGCGAGCATAGCCACTCCATCCCGTTGGCAATGTGGAATGGCTCGTCGTAAGTGTAGCTGAGCTCCGAATAAGTCCCGACGATCCGTAGCGTCCCGATCAGCACCAGCGCCACGGCGATCCACGCCGCGTGGCGGTCCAGCGCGGAGGATGCCTTCTCCAAGAAGTTCCTCATCCGCAAGCCTGAGGATAACGTAACGCTCCGGTGCGGGCAACGACGTATCAGACCGATCGGAGTCGGTTGGACACAGGGCGGCTTTTTGCCGCAACCAACCGACGCTCCGGGCGTCCTAACAAAATCGTCGTGTCGTGCGAATCTGGCAGCCATTTGTACTACAGGAACACCGCGCGGTCATTCAGGCTGGCTCAGACGGCAATTATCGCGTCATTCGCTCCAGACCCAGGCGGTCGAATTCTATGTAGCGCGCATTGCGAGATGGACCGCTGAAATAGAATCCGAATTCCGGGTACAATTCGGTTACGTTCGCGAGCGCCTTGACGACGGCTTGAAAGCTGTGTCAACTCGTGCCGATGAGAGTGTTGAGAACCAATTCAATCGAGCCTTCGGCGGCGCCGCTCTCGTTCGTAAGCCGCAATACGATCCTCGGGAAGTCAGCATCCTCCTTGCTTGCACCCTCGGAGGAAGCGCACTCTCTCCGCCCCGGTAGACTCGTGCCGCCGCGTCAGCATACCTATGACATCGTTGTGCTGCCTGTTTTCGAGTTCGACTTCCGGTTTCAGAGACACCAGCAACTGTCGAAGCGCCTCGCTCGCGCAGGACATCGCGTTTTTTGGATCAGTCCGGGCCGGATGCCGCCGGCTGGAATCCGGTCACCGCAACTGTTCGATGGCGTCAATCACCTCTCCCGTCTTGATCCCGGAAATTCCGTCAGGAGAAACCAGCGTGCGGGCTGCCACGGCTTGCCAGGGCGCCCAGATAACCTGGTGCTCCGGCCTGCCGAACAGGACCACCACGGGAATTCTGAACGCCGCCGCGATGTGGGCGGGTCCGCTGTCGTTGCCGACGAACATCGAAGCGCCGGCCAGCAGTGACTTCACCTCACCGAGAGGCGCTCCACGAACGACGCGGTATCGGCTGAACGGGGCCAGATCGTCGTCACCGCCCCCGATAAAGACCGGCTCCAAAGACAGCGCCCGCTCCAAATGCTCGGCCACCGCCAGAAAGCCTTCCGGCCGCCACGTCTTGTAAGCCGCCGCGGCCTTCGCGTGGATGACCGCGTAGGGATTCGCCGCCGGGCGTGGTTCGGCGTACAGGTGCGCGCGGGGAACCTCTCCAACCGGCACACCCAGGTAAAACACCGCGGAGGCGAGGTGCTCGGCAGTATGTACGGTGCGTTCTACGGCCAATATTTCCTGGGCGCGCGGGATCCTGATGTTGTAAATGGCTGCGCCCCGATGGTGCGCGAACCCGGCCCGGTGGCGCGCCAGGGAGGCCATCGTGAGGAGCATACTGCGCGTGCCGCCGTGCAGATTGAGGCAAAGCGTTGGGTGCCATCGGAGTATCGCCCCATATTCCGGGCCGAGAATCGCGGAAACGGCGGGGTTGCCTTCGAATACGGCGGCGAACCTGTTCTCAACGACCACTCCGAGCTTGAGATCGGGACGCCAGTGCTTCAGGAGTTCGAGCGCCGGGGTTGTCAGCACGCAGTCTCCCAACGAGCGAAGCCGGATCACGCCAACTTTCGAACCCTCGGGGATTCGGTCCAGGACGCCTCTTTCCCGTGCGTTCGAAGTCATTCTGATCGAAACCTCGTAACTGAAAAAACAGTCCGCCGGGCTCCGGCGGGGGTGCTGTCGATCCCGTAGTGTAACAAGCCCACGTCCGCGTCAGGCTTCTTCCTTTGACCGGCACACCGCCGGGTCGATCAGGTCGAGACCGGTTTGGACCACGCGATCGACCGTTACCCGCGTCATGCAGCGGTGATCAATGGGGCATTCGCGCAACAGGCAGGGACTGCACTCCACCGGTTCCCTGACCACCCTGGAGTGGCTGCCCGTCGGCCCCGTGCCGGCATCGTCGGTCGAGCCGAACACAGCCACCGTCGGAACACCGAGCGCGGAGCTGATGTGCATTGCGCCGGAATCGTTGGTTAGATACAGGTCGCAAGCAGCGGCGAAGTCGATGAACTCGCCCAGTCTGGTCGAACCGGCGAAGTTGCGCACCGGGATTGCCCGGCTGCCAACCAGGCCGGCCACCGTTTCGCACAACTGGCGTTCACTCTCCGAGCCGAATACGGCGACACCGGCGCCGAGCTCGGCGGCCAGACGCGAGGCGGCCTCGCCGAAACTTTCGGGGAGCCAACACTTGGCGTTGCCGTACGCCGCGCCGGGACTGACTCCCACGATTCTGGAAGGCAGGCCCATTTCGGCCAACTTGCGGGCGCCGGTCTGGCGGGCATCGGCGGCGGCGTCGAGGTGAATGGTGTCGCTCGCTCCAAGGCTATCGGTCAGGTGCGCGCGGCGCAGCAGCTCCAGGTAGTAGAAGCGTTCGTGGCGGGGAATTTCACCGGCCGCCGGCACCCGGATGGGGTCGGTCAGCAGGAAGCCGCGTCCGTCGCGGTTGTAGCCGATCCGCCGTGGAATTCCCGCCAGCCATGCCAGCAGCGCCGCCTCGAAGGCGTTCTGCAGCAGAATGGCGCAATCGAACTTCCGCGCGCGAAGCTGCTGGGCGGCGCGCCACTTCCCGCTCCAGTCGCCGAATCCGCGGCCGGCGTGAAGACGGATCACCGCGTCGGCAAACAGCTCGCGCTCATACAGATCCGCCACCCACGGACGGGCGAGAATCGCGATGTGCGCGGCGGGAAAGCGCTGCCGGATGGCCCGCAGCGCCGGCAGGCACATGACCGCGTCGCCCACCCAGTTCGTCGCCCGAACCAGGATGCGCGAAAAGCGCGGCTCGTCGGTCTTTCGGACCTGATTCATGACGGCTGATCCAGCGGCACCTTCAAGCGTAGCATGCGGTCCGCGCGGCGCCGGGCAGCCGCGCCAGAAGAAATCGAACGGGCCCGTACCTTAAAAAAGTGTGCCGGAGAGTGGCGGTTTCCGGTCGTCCGGGTGTCCGTTTGGGGGAATGGCTTCTTTCTTCAGCGTGCGAATCTTTGCGAGCCGTTGCGGAGCTCCTCTTCGAAGCGCTGGAAGTCGTGGCAGGAGCCGGCAAATTTCTCTTTTACGAATTCCATGGCGGCCAGCATCGCTCGTTCGCCGCCTTCGCGGTCGAGCAGGCGTTGAAAGGTCTGCCAGACGTCGAGGGGGGCAGTTCGTTTTGTCAATTTCATGTTATCTGCGAGCGGCGGGGCGTCCTGGGGTAGCTCGCCGCGGTCTTCGGCGACTTTCTGGAGGGCGCGGTTTGTTTGTAAATCTTTGATTTCCTTGAGGGCACGGTACCAGGCTCGCTGGTGGCGCTGGTGGTAGCGGGCGTAGAGGTCGAGGGTGGGGGCGAGGTCCGGGTCGGAGAGCGGGTCGGTGCCGGAGTCGAACAGTTCGGCCTCGAGGCGTTCCAGTCGCCGGAGGTTCCAGGCGGCGTGGAGCAGGCGCCGAAACGTTTCCGTTTCGAGGGCGGTTTCGGGGCGGACGTCAGCAAGGAGCGAGGATTCGAGTTCGGCGAATTCGTCACCTTCGTCTTCGCGGACGATCAGGTGAACGGCGGAGAGGCCGTGCTTGCGGGCGTTCTGGGAGGAGCGGGCCTTGCCTTCGGCGGTTCTGGGGCCGGTGGATCCTGAAGAGGGTGGACGGTCAGGCTCGTGGTCCGTGTTCCGTGGCCCGTGTTCCGTTGGAGGAAGGGCCTCGTTGTCTACACACGTTGGATCGGGGGCCGGAAACCGGGGACCGACGCATGGCTTGGGTTGGGGACGGGGGCGGCGACGACGTTGGAGTTGGCTGACCGTGAAAAGAGGTTCATGATGGAGTCCTTTCCGAGGGTTCGGAGAGATGCCTATTCGCCTTGAGTGTAGTGGGCGGCTCCTGAGGTGTACGGGGAATTGGAACTGGAAGAGGTTGAAAAGACGGGTGATCGAGTTGGAATTTGGTGGTGATTGAAAAAGGTTTCATCAGCTTGCGGCCCTCGAAACCTGACCGTGGCAGTGGAGCCGGGGGCCGCAAGCTGATGAAACCTTTTTCATTCAACGCTGCTTGGGTTTTTAAACCCCGTCTGGCTGAGGTGGGGTGCAACCTGGTACGGAATGGGGAATCGCATTTCGCGCTTCGGTCCGATGAGGGTGGGCAGCCGGGCGCCGGGGTAGCTTCGCGAGCAGTTGGGACTGGCGGAGTCGACGGGTATTCGCTGCCGCCCGTGCGCGGTTTCTCATCGCGGTTCGTTGCCGGATGGTTTGGCGTTCTTCTGCGGGCCGGTCGCGGGCGCGCCGGATGCCGTGGGTCGCGAAGTTTTTGGCAGTATCGGCTGCGTTGAAGAGTCCCCTTCCTTACGGTCGGGGTTCCGAGGGCACACTCACTTCGCCGGGTGGTTGGGGCGTCCGGTTCAGCCTGTTGTCTCGGATGTTACCTTCAAGCCCAGCGCTTCCGAATAGCCCTGATTTATCTGGCAGGATTCGAAGCGGATGTTCCTTAACAATGCGTCGGTGGCATCTTGCGAGAGTTCCAGCGAGGGGCGGGCCGCTATGCGCTTTTCCGCGTTTCCGGTTCCCGGCGGCAGCTTCGCCAACGCCACTACTTCGTCCCAGTGTTCAGGCTTTCGGATGGAGACCATGCGGGAGGTCTCCTCCATCTTCTTGTAGGGCCAGAAACACCAGCCCACTTGGTTGGCTTCGAGCAGCCGGGCGAGTTAGCCGGCGCGGGGCAGAACTTCTTTTTCGATCCGCTCGCCGACATCGTCCTGAGCCATATCCAGCTCGTAGTCCTGCTGGAGACCCAGCCACAACTCAGCGCTGGTTCCGAAGTAGCGGGCCAGTCGCAACGCCATGGACGCACTGATGCCGCGCTTTTCATTGACAATGCCCGACACGTGGTTGGGAAGCACACGAAGCGCGCGAGTCAGGCCGTTGATGGAAATATCGAGAGGCCGCAGAAACTCCTCGCGGAGTATTTCGCCGGGATGGACCGGCGCCAGCCTGACTTTTGTCGTGTTCTTTCGTGCCATAACCGTTCGCCTCAGTGATAGTCGACCAACTCTACGTCGTAGGCGTCGCCGTCACGCCACCGGAAACAAATCCTGTAGCGAAGATTCACGCGAATACTGAACTGGCCGGCCCGGGCTTGCGGAGTGAAAACCCTGCTTTGATCGGTCTTTCCACGCGCTTCTATCGGCCCGCGGCGACGCTTTGCCGCGCTGGGGCGGCTTGCGGGAATACGGGGCGCTGGCGGGAGTACTTCTTCTTTCGCTGGTAGCTGTGCACCAGCTCCATGTATACGCCCAGGTCGCGGTCCAGGTCGCTTTGCGTGCCGTCGAAATAGAAGGTCCGGATGGGGATTCCGCCCAGGTCGCGGCTTAGCCGGGGATAGATCGATTCGCAGACAATCCCGTTCATACAGGTGAACGGGCTGATATCAATGATGCCGTCGGCTCCGTTTTTGGCGAGATACACCGCTTTGCCGACGCTCAACACCATCTCGCCGAGCGCGCCTTCACAAGGCAGGTAAGGGTGCGCCAGCTCGAGCACTTCGGCGGTCGTCGGCTCCCGGTATCCGGCCAGATCGGCCAGGAACGGTTCCAGCAAGGCGTGCTCGTCGTTGCGCTGGACACGGTTGCGAATCCAGGCGCTCAACCCTTCCTTGGAGATCCTGTTACCGTCCAGCTTCAGCTTGCGGAACTGCTCGGAGTTGGCGTACCAGATCCACTCGGTGAGGTCGGAAAGCCAGCACTCGGCGCCGTAATCTTCGAGGTGCCGCACCATGTCTTCGTTGGAAAAGGCGTTCAGGCGGCAGAAGATCTCGCCCACCACGCCCACCAGCGGGGTATCGGGGTCGCGCAGCGCGGCCACGCCGTGGAACCGCTGGCGGCAGCGGGACATGGCGTCGCAGAGCGCCTTCAACTGCTCGCCGGGCTCGATGGAGGCATGCTCCACGGTCTGGCACACGTCGTCCAGGCAGGCTTCATACACCTTGTCCGTATCGCCCTTGTAGATTTCGTGCGGGCGCAGGATGAGCAGCATCTTGGCCAGGACGTCGCCCACCACCAACATGCGCCAGCCGATGCGCAGGAAGGGCGTGGCCAGGTCGCCCAATTCGGAATATCCGGTGCGGCTGGAGGGGGAGAGCACCTGCACCATGCCATAACCGTTGCCGTCCAGAATCTGGCGCAGGAACTGCGAGTACTGGCCGAAGCGGCAGGGGCCGTCGGCGGTGGGCATGAAGAACACGACGTCGGCCGGATCGGTGGCTTTGTCTTCGAGCACCCGCAGGAAGTCGCCGACGGTCACCTTGGCGGGATAGCATTCGTCGCCCGAGGTGTAGCGTCCGCCGAGCTCGAGCGTGCGGGCGTCGGATTTCGGCGTGATGTCGGCGTTCAACCCCAGCGCGCGGAAGCCGGCGGCGAAGCAGCGCCCGCTGCCGTAGGCCATCGGCGGGATATAGATGGTCTTGCCCGTCAGAGGGTTGACGACTGCGCCATTGTTTTTTCGTAGCATCGCAAGAATACCCTTGCTGTCCAGATACGCTTCGCAGCGCGTCATGTAGCCGGCGTCGTTGCCGTGCCCGTCGAACTGCAGCACCAGCAGCGGGCTCTTGGCCGCCTCGCGGGAGAAGAACTTGATGTAGGAATCGGGGCCGCACTTGAAGTTCGAGATGTAGACCAGGTGCAGATTCGGGATGATTGTCGCTGAGCGCCGAGGCGTACAGGATCTTGCGGCCAGAGGTCCAGAACATGTTGGGGTGGATGTCGTCGATGTTCTCGGTGCCGGTGGCGAGGAAGTCGAGCGGGATGACGTTGGCGCCGTAGTAGCTGCGCAGTTTCCGCGGGATATCGCAGTTGACGTTGCGGTCGTAGAGGTTGTAGCTGCGGCCGAGCAGAACGAGGCCGGGCTCGCCGGTCTCTTCGAGCGTGGCCATGGCGCGCTCGCCCCGCTTCCAGCAGCGTGTCCTGGAAATTGCGCTGTTCGGCGAAGGGCGGCGTCAACCGCGCGGTCGCTCTGCGCCTTGCGCGACCCCCAACTTCTTCGCGATGGGGGCCAGCACCTTCTTGATGTGCTCGCGGCCCAGGCGGAAATGAATGCTGGGCGCGAGGAACTTCGCGCTGTGCGGTTCCAGCTCGGGATTGGAAGACAGCACGAAGGGCAGCGTTTGGTTCCACGGGCAGAAGTGGGCCACGCAATCGGAGCCCTCTTCGCTTTCGGCGTCCAGAACGTTGGGCACCAGGACGTAGTCGACATTGCGCTCCACCAGCGCGGCCACGTGGCCGTGGGCCACCTGCACCGGGAAGCAGGGCTGCGCGATGGCCATCTCGACGCCGCGCGCGGCGATCTTCGGATTGGTGGGCGGCGAAACCACCACCTCGGCGCCCGAGCTCGAAGAAGTAGGTGTGCCAGAACGGCAGGCGGTCCAAACCGGACAGCGTGCGGGGGACGCCGACTTTCAAGGGCGTCCGGCCAACGTCTTCATGGCTTGCGCGCGACAATCTGTTCGACCATCTTTTCGCGCATGGCGACCAGGTCTTCGATCACCGGCTTCCGGCCGGTCGCGAGCGGCTTGCGGAAACGCTCGGAGCATTTGTCACCCCAGTAGCTTTTCTGCCCTTCGATTTTGAATTCCTTGATCTCGCATTCGTTGGTGCAGGCCTTGCAGCTGAACGTGCGCGTCTCGACGTCCAGCCGTTCGAGGTTATATCCGCGGAATCGCGTCATCTTGCCGGTGGCCTGGTGCCACTCCCGCGCGATCAGCGCCATGCCGATGGCGCCCATCACGCCGTTGTACGGCGGCACGGTGATCTTCTTTCCGAGCACGATGGAAAACGCGGCGGCGACGGCGTCGTTATACGCGGTGCCGCCCTGGAAGTAGATGGTCATTGCCAATGCGGCGGCCGCGAACCACGCGGTTCAGGTAGTTCAGCACGATGGAGTAGGCCAGGCCGGACAACAGGTTGGGAATCGGCTCGCCCTGGTTCGACCAGCCGGTGACGTCGCGCTCCATGAACACCGTGCAGCGCTCGCCCAGGCGCGTAGGGCGAGGGCGAACTGAGCGCCAGCGAGGCGAATTCGCCTTTGATCTGCACGCCCAGCTTGTCGGCCTGCTCTTCCAGGAACGAGCCGGTGCCGGCGGCGCAGGCTTCGTTCATGGCGAAATCGACGACCACGCCGTTTTCGATGGAGATGAACTTCGAATCCTGTCCGCCGATTTCGAAGATGGTGTCGACCGGCGTCGCCGGCCATGGTGGTGCTGATGTGCCATGCGCCGGTCTTGTGGGCGGTGATTTCGTCGTTCACCGTGTCGGCGCCGACAAATTCCGCAATCAGCTCGCGACCCGAGCCGGTGGTGCCGACGCCTTCAATCACCAGGCGGCTGCCCCACAGCTCTTCGAGTTCCGTAAGGCCCGGTCTGCACGGCCTGAATGGGGCGTCCGGCGGTGCGCAGGTAAATATCGTGAATCACGGTTCCCTGCTTGTCGATGGCCACCAGGTTCGTGGAGACGGAGCCGACGTCAATGCCGAGATAGGCGGGGATGGGCGACGCCGTCGGCCGGCGCCCGGTATGGCTGCACGCGGTCGCGCAGCAAGCACCACGTTGTCCATCGACAGCGGCTTGGTGTCGAACGTTCGCACATGCATGTCGTCCTGCTGCAGGAGGTGGATTTCGCCGAACGAACGGCGCTTGGGGTCCGCGGCTTCGAGCAGCGCCGCGCCGATGGCGCCGCACCAGGCGTGGAGCTCGGGAACCAGCAGGTCGTCTGCGCTCGAGCTCGAAGGCTTCCCGCAACGCCCGCCGACACGCCGGCATTCTGCGACACGCCTCCGATAAACGCCACCGGGGCATTCACGGGACGCCCCTTCACGATGCTGCTCTTGAAATTGCGCGCCACCGCGTCGCAGAGCCCGCGCAGGATCTCGGTCGGCGTGTAGCCTTTCTGCTGGGCGTGGATCATGTCGGACTTGGCGAATACCGAGCAGCGGCCGGCGATGCGCGCGGCGCACTCGGCCGCGCAGACCAAGCTCGCCCACCTCTTCCACCGCATACCCCATGCGCAGCGCCTGCTGATCGAGAAACGATCCGGTGCCGGCGGCGCATTCGCCGCTGCGGTCGTAATCGGCGATGCCGTCGTCCAGCCGGATGTATTTCGAATTCTCGCCCCCGATCTCGAAGATGGTTCGCACCTCGGGATAGAAGGCCGCCAGCATGCGCGCGATGGCCTTGAACTCGTTTTCGAAATAGATGCCCAGTATGCGGGCGATGGCGCGGCTGCCGGAGCCGGTGACGCGAATGCCCTGAATCTCCCGTTCGGGAATGGCGTCGTCGAGCTCGCGCAGGATGTCGTAGGCGGATTGGATAGGGCTGCCGGCGATGCGCCGGTAATCGCTCAGCAGCAGCGGGCCGCGCGCCGAATCCACCAACCGGAACGAGGGGTGTGCCGCGGCGAGATCTGCGAGGCGGCCGCGGTCCTTTTCGCCGCCCAAAGCGGCCAGCTTCAAACTGATGGCGCCGATATCCAGTCCGATGTGGATACTCATTCGGACACGAACCCTCCCTATTTCGTCTATCTTAACCAATCCAGCGACATAAACAAGCCTTAAGACCTGAAATCGCCGATTTTGAGCGGCGAACGGCGCCAATCGGGCAGCGGTTGGGGATACGGGCCGGGCGGGGCGCCGAACGACCAGGGGAAACCGCTGTAGATCAGTCACTTGCAAGTGATGAAGCGGGCCGGCGACAAGAATGTTACAGCGGGCCGGCGACAAGAATGTTACAGCGGGCCGGCTTGACCGTCTGGAGAGCTGGCCGTAACATGGGCACGGAGGCCGTAGATGGCAGGTTTTCTGACGATTCTATGGCTGATCGCGGGCTCGCTTGCCGCCCAGGGGCCTCTGCCCCCGGCTCCCTCCAAAGACCAGTCAAATCGCCTTCGAGAGGAGTTGAAGTCGTTCCAGCACTTCGACCTGCATGGCTTCGAGCGGGGCCCTCGAAACAGCCTGTCCGTTCCGCCGCTGGAGGCGCGCGCCTCTTCCGGGACGTGCTCGATCCGCCTGAAGGAGTGGAAGCCGCGAGGGAACTTCGCGATGCGCAAGACACCCGGGCCCGGCACCGCCGACCACATGCCCACCACGAAAGGCCCGGCGCCGCCCTGCGAGGAGGAAGGCAAGACCGCGCCACCAGGAGTGCTGTACCTCCATGTGCCGCACCGGCGTTAGTCGCGATATTGTTCGCTTGACGAGCCGGGTGACGTGGCGCCCGTGAGAGGGGAAGCCCTATCGGGCTTCGGTTGTCGATGTTGTGGCCGGAATGCGGAAACGCTTATCGGCCCGAAAAGTATGCAAAAAGTTGGCTGCCATCACAACAGCTATAACGGAAAAGTCGAGACTCCGCGGGGATTACCGACCGCGGCCGCCGCTTTGGGGCGGCGCCGTTGGCGGGCGATGGCGGCGGCCAGCTCTTCATATCGGATGGGTTTCGAGAGATAGTCGTCCATGCCAGCGTCCAGGCATCGTTCGCGATCGCCCTTCATGGCATTGGCGGTCATCGCGATGATGGGAGTATGCCGGCCGTCGTGCTCCCTCCTCCGGATCTCCGAAGCCGCCTCATAACCGTCCATGACGGGCATCTGGCAATCCATGAGTATGACGTCGTAGGCCGATCGGCGCCACATCTCGACGGCCTCGAGGCCGCTCCTCGCGATGTCCGTGCGGCCGCCCAGTTTGGCCAACAGGTTCGTCGCCAGCTTCTGATTGATGGGATTGTCCTCCACGACCAGTGCGTGGAAAAGTCCCGCGGGAGCAGGTGCCGGCTCTGTCTGGCGGGCTGCTACGCTGCCTGGCGGCGGCGCCGGCGTATCCCGCGGCGTGCGCAACGGAGGTCCACAATGGCGGCGCAAGGCAGAGCGTAAGGCTTCTCTGAAAAACGAGCGGCGAACCGGCTTCACCAGGTGGGCCTCGAAGCCGGCGTCGGCCAACCGGACAGCCAGGTCGGTGGTGCGCATGGATGTCAAGCTGATGGTGATCGTCGACGCCAGCTTCGGGTCGTTCTTAATCAGGCGGCCGGTCGTTTCTCCGTCCATGCCGGGCATTCGGGTGTCCAGAATGGCCATGTGAAACGGATCGCCGGCATCGCACGCCGCCCGCAGTTTCTCCAACGCTTCTTCGCCCGAGCCTGCCAGTTCGCAACGCATCGTCCAATCGGCAGCCTGCTCGGCCATCACCTGCCGGCCGGTGGGGTTGTCATCCACAATCAGGAGTTTCAAACTCGCCAACTCGTTGTCTGGAAGCTCCGAGGTGCGACTCTCGTCCCCCAGTGGCAGAGTAATCGTGAACCAAAAAGTGGAGCCGGCTTCCGGTTCGCTTTCCACGCCGATGGAGCCGCCCATCGACTCGATCAGCTTGCGGCAAATGGCGAGGCCAAGTCCGGTGCCCGAGAACTTCCGCGTCGTGGAACCGTCCACCTGGAAGAACTGCTGAAACAGCAGCCCTTGTTTCTCTTTCGGTATGCCGGGGCCGGTGTCGCTCACCGACACGCGGAACAAACCCATGCGATTGTGCCGGCGCTCGCAATCCACCTCCACCAGCACGTGCCCCTGGTCGGTAAACTTGACTGCGTTGCCCACCAGGTTCGTCACCACCTGGCGGATTCTTCCCGCGTCTCCCACGACGCTCCGGGGGATGCCGGGCCCGTAGCGCACGATCAGGTCAAGGTCTTTGTCGGCGGCCTTGGGAGCCAGCAACGCCGTGGTCTCTTCCAAGGTCAGCGCGAGATCGAAAAGCACCGGCTCGATCGACAACTTGCCGGCCTCGATCTTAGACAAATCGAGAATGTCGTTGATGATCAGCAACAGGACTTCGCCGGAGGCACGGATGCTCTCGGCAAACTCCTGCTGCTGAGGGTTGAGCGGAGTGTCCAGCAGCAGGTTGGTCATCCCCAGAACACCGTTCATCGGCGTCCGGATCTCGTGGCTGACGGTAGCCAGGAATTCGCCTTTCGCCTTGCTGGCTTCTTCGGCCTGCTCTTTCGCTTCCCGCAGGTTCTCTTCGGCCTGCTTGCGGTCGGTGATGTCGATCAGGGTGCCCTGGTAGGAAAGCACCTCGCCGTTTTCGCCCCGTACTACGTGGGCGTTTTCGAGGGCGATGATGTGGCTGCCGTCCTTGCGCTTCAGCAGCAGTTCGACATTCCGGATCTCACCCTTACAATCGAGGTTTTCCAGCCAGTGGCGGCGCGTTTTCGGATCGACGTAGAAGTCGTGCTCGATGTCCGCGTCCCGCAATTCATCCAGGGATTTGCAGCCGAGCATTCCGACCAGAGTGTCGTTGGCCATCAGGATCTTTCCGTCCTTGCTGCTTTGGTACACCCCGACCGGAACGTGCTCGAACAGCCCGCGAAAGCAAGCCTCGGAGAGGCGTAGTGCCTCTTCTGCCTGGCGCTGCCGGGTGACGTCATGGAAGCTCCACACCCGGCCGATTTTTCCCGCAACCGTCTGGTGCTGGGAGTAGTGCTCGTACACCCTGCCGTCCTTGAAGCGGACGACGTCCGCTGTGGCGGAGTCCTCCGGGGAGTGGAGTCCGCCAAACCCTTCCAGGAAACGCTCCGGGTGCTCCAGTTGCGAACGCGCCTGATCGAACAGACTGTCGCTGGTTGCCGAGGCGGTGAGAGACTCGTCAATCCCCCACATGCGGAGAAACTTCGCATTGGTGAGGACGATGCGGCCGGCGGTGTCCACCACCGCGATTCCGTCGGCGGTAGATTCGAGGGTGGCCTGCAGCAGAGAGAGCGATTCCTTCAGTCTCTTCTCGCTCTCGCGCAGGGAAAGCTCCCATTGCTCCTTGCAGGCGCTGAGCTGGCGCTCGGCCCTCTTGCGCTTCCAGGCGCTGTGGCGATACAGGATAAACAGCACCGCCGGTGCGCACAGAAAGAACCACGAAATCACGGCTGCCACGCCACGGAGCTGCAACGCAACCAGAACGGCGAGCACCGTGCCAAGCATCAACGAGATGGAGTACTTGCGATTGGAAGTCACATTAGTCCGTGTTCGTGAAATAGGGTAGGTCCATTATCCATAGGATCGGCACCCCCTCCAAGGGCTTTAGAGGAATTATTTGATTTCATCCCTCCGGAACCGATCGGCGCTCTCCATTGTAAACCGCGACAGCCCCGAAGCAGCAGCGCACGCGCTATTCAACTGGCCCCTGAGCGCCGGCCGCTTTGACGAGCCAGCCCCACGCCCAGCCACCCGGCGAGCGGCAGCAGCATTTGATGTATTCCCGTCTTCGGAATACCCTGGTGTCATCGCCGGAATACGCAACCGGCGGAAAGGAGCCCTCCATGAAGCGAAGAACATTTCTCAAATCGCTGGCGGCCACGCCGGCCGCCTGCCTGGCGCTGCCGCAGCTCGCCCTGGCCGCGCTGCCGAAAACCAGCATCACCCGGGTCCGCATTTATCAGCCGCCCGATCTCAACCAGACCTTCAATCAAAGCAACATGCTGGTGACGGTGGAAACCGAAGCCGGCATCACCGGCATCGGCGAGGGTGGCACCAAGGACCTGTTGGAGCAGTGCGCCGGCTCTCTCATCGGCAAAGACCCGTTCAGGATCGAAGCCAACTGGCAGGAAGAGTACATGGCCTGGTTTTACCCGCCGGGTCGGGAGAAACAGGATGCCATGGGCGCCCTCGACCTGGCCCTCTGGGACATCAAGGGCAAGGCCGCCGGACTCCCCATCCACCAGTTATTGGGCGGGGCGGTGCGGAATTACTGCGAGTGTTACAACACCGGCAACGTTCGCCCGCCGGCCGGACCGGGAGGGGCGCAGCCCACTCTGAAGGATCGCGTGATGGCCACCATGGAGGCCGGTTATAAGGTCTACCGGATGGGGGCCGGCGATCCCGGAGGCAGCGTCTGGGACGTCCGGGCCCGCCTGCTTCAGATTGCCAGGGACTGCAAAGCCGTCCGCGAGGCCCTCGGCGACAACGGCGACTGGAGTATCGACTTTCACCAGCGCTTCGAATACGCCGACGCACTGCGGGGCTGCAAACTCATCGAGGAGTACGCGCCTTACCTGGTGGAGGACCCGGTCCGCGACGAGCAGTTCGCGGAAGACCTGCCCAAGCTCCGCCTGATGACCAGCGTGCCCATCGCCGCCGGCGAGGAGTGGGGCTGGCGTTGGGACTTCAACAAGCTGGTGGAGAACCACGATATCGACTTCAACCGCTGCACGCTGCCCAACGTTGGCGGCATCACCGAATTTCTCAAAATCATGGCGATCTGCGAAACCCACGCGGTGGGCATGGTGCCGCACTTCACCGGCCCGGTGGCCACCGCCGCCCTGGTGCACTGCCTGGCCACTTATCCCCTCTCGGTGATGTTCGAGTACAACTACGGCAACCGCGAGATCCCTTATCTTCCCCAGTACACGGATTTCAAAGCCGGCAAGCTCTATCCCAACGATCGGCCGGGCCTGGGTGTCACGCTGGACGTCAAGCCACTCACGCAGATCGGAGAAGTCACCCAGCCGGTTCGCCCGCGGATCTATACGCGTCCGGACGGTTCGTTCACGCACTGGTAAAGCCGGAGGCGGGGGAGAAAGTCCCTTCGGGTACGGGTCGGGGCCGTTCGTCAGTTGCCGCGAAGAGCGACCATTGAGTCGACGCGTGAAGCTCGGCGCGCAGGAATGTATCCGGCAACCAGCGCGACTCCTGCGAGAAGCAGAACCATGCCTGCGAATGTCACCGGGTCGGTCGGTTCGGTTCCGAACAGCAGTGACGCAATTCCCCGGGCGACCGCGAAGGACGCAGCGGTCCCCAGTGCGATGCCGACCAATGCCAGCCGCAGCGTCCTTCGAATCACGCCCCACTGCACGTTCGCCGGGGTTGCGCCAAGTGCGATGCGAATGCCGATCTCCTGAGTTTGCCGCGTGACTGAGTAGGCGATGACTCCGTAGATGCCGAGCGAAGCCAGAATAAGCCCAAGCGCGGCAAAGGCGGACACCAGCAGCACGAAGAAGCGCCGCGGCGAGATGGCGTGGTCCACAATCTGCCGGAGCGGGCGGAACTCTGTTGCAGGCTGCCCGGGATTCAGCGAGCGCAGCGTGCGCATCACGCTCGAAGCCAGCGTGTTTGGCGGCAGCTTCGTGCGCACTACCAGTTCCGCGCCGGCGGGCCCGACCTGGGTTACCGGCAGGTACACCTCAGGACCCGAGGAGTCTTCCACACTGGTCTCGCGCACGTTTGAAACCACACCCACCACCCTCGCATCCTGTCCGCCGACCACGGCGATACGCCCCAGTGGGTCCTCGCCGGGCCACAGCCGCTTTGCCGCCGCCTCATTGAGAATCACCACGCGTCCGCCGTCCGCGCGGTCCGACCAGCTCAGGTCGCGCCCTTCGCGCAGACGCATTCCCATGGCCGCCAGGTAGCCGGGCGTCACCACATAGACGAACGCATCCGGGTATTCATCCCTTCGATAGACTACTCCCTTCGCACCCAGTCCCCAGCTCCGGTTGCGATCGAGCGGCAACATGTCAGCCACGCCGGCGTCCTCAATGCCCGGAATCGCTTTCACACGGCGAAGCATCTCCTCCAGGATTGCGCCCCTGCGCGCCCGATTGTTTCCATCGTTGTAGTCCACGCGGATGGCCGCCGCACGGTCGGGTTGAAACCCCAGATCGACGTCAAGGACACGAAGAAAGCTGTGCAGCAGCAGGCCCGCCCCCACCAGGAGCACACAGGCCAGCGCGACTTCCGAGACCACCAGCACCGCGCGCAGGCGGTCGTGCTTGCGACCTTCGGTGGTTCCGTGGCCGGAGTCTTTCAGCGCGTCTTGAATGTCATTGCCCGACATCTTGAAGGCCGGCGCAAGACCGAAAACAACGGCACTGACCGCCGCAACCAGCAGGGTCCAAGCGAGCGCCGCGCCATCCACTCGCAGGCTGCTGAGCAAGGGCAGCGCAATGGACCCTTGCCGGGCCATATAAAACGTCACCAGAAAGGCAATGCCCAGCCCCAGCATCGCTCCCGCTACCGAAAGCACCATACTTTCGGTGAGCAACTGCCAGACCAGCCTTCCCCGCCCCGCCCCCAGGGCGCTGCGCATGGCGAATTCCTTGCTCCGCGCCGCCGCTCGCGCCAGCGCCAGGTTCGACAGATTCACGCACACGATGAGCAGGATCAGGCCCACCGCGCACCACAACACCACGAGTGACCGTCGCAACTTGCCGCTGACATGCTCCTTCAGCGACTGCACCCGGGCCTGGTAGCCGGTGTTCCCCTCCGGATGCGCCGCGTTGAAATCGAGATGGGGAAAAAGCAGGTTGGCTTCGGCCTGCGTTTGCGCCACGGTCATCCCCGGCTTCAGACGGCCGATAAACAGAAGCGTGTTCCCCCAGTTGCGGATTTCGTCCATGATCGCCGGAACAAAGATGTCCATTTTGACGCCGGGTGCAAAAACCGATCCGAAGTCGAAGGTTGACGGGAGCACCCCGGCTACCGTCACCGGAGCGTTGTTCAGCGTAATCGCCTGGCCCACGACGGAGGGGTCGCCGGCAAACTGGCGCTTCCAGAAGAAATAACTCAGCAGCACCGCCCGGCTGCCGTTCTTTCGGCACTCTTCCGTTGTGAATAGTCGTCCTAACGCCGGCTGCACGCCCAGCGTCTCAAAGAAATTGCCGGCCACCATTACGCCAGTGACAGGCTGAGGTTCACCGCGCCCCGTCAGCTTGTAGTCGGAAGCGCCATAGAAGGGGAAATAGGCCGTCACGCTCTCGAGCGAATGGTTGCGCCGTTGATATTCCTCAAAGGCATCCGCGGAATACGTCACGCTGGAGAGGCCGCCTTCCGTGGGAGGCCCTTCCAGCCACACCAGCCGCTGGGGATCGCTGAAGGGCAACGGCCGCAGCAGGATGGTGTTGACCACGCTGAAAACGGCGACGTTCGCTCCGATGCCCAGCCCCAGAATCAGCACCGCCATCAGCGTAAAGGCGCGGTCCCGCCGCAAGGTGCGAAACGCGTAGCGCAGGTCCTGCAAGAGGACATCCAGAGCCGGCAATCCGCGCGCCTCGCGATGCCGCTCCTTCGCTTGCGCCACCCCGCCGAAGGCCACGTAGGCTTGCCGCCGGGCTTCCTCGGGAGAGAGGCCTCGCCGCAGGTTCTCCTCCACCGCGAGCTCCAGGTGCGCCGCCACTTCCGCGTCGAGTTCGCGATCGAGGGGTTGTTTGTGGAAGAACGCCCGGAACCGGTTGAGCGCTTCCTGGAGCCGGTCTCTCATCGCTTTCTTCCCTCCTGTTGCATGGCGAGCACGCGGCCCATCACGCCAGACAGGCGGCGCCAGTAGGCGGCGTCCTCGGCAAGCTGTTTGCAGCCTCGCTTGGTGAGGGAATAGAACTTGGCCTTGCGGTGGTTGTCTGAAGTCCCCCACTCGGCGGCGATCCATCCTCGCTGCTGTAGCCTTACGAGCGCGGCGTAGATGGTTCCCTGGTTCAGCAGGACTTCGTTCCCGCTCACCTGCTCGATGCGCCGGGCAATCCCGTAGCCGTGCAGCGGTCCCATCGCTGCCAAGGTCTGGAGGACCATCAGATCGAGCGTTCCTCGCAGTAAATCGAGCTTCGATTTGGCCATTCCGGACTCCTGTGCGATTCCCACATTAGCGTATCAGAGTTTCTGTGCGAATGCCACAGGAAGAAAGAAATGAAGTTTGCTTCGGAGCAAAATACGGTCTGGGTCATTCCTCTACGTCGTGGATGCGTAGAATTGGCAGCCGGCAAGAGAATGGACTTCGGCCTACGCATCCACACCGCGGCTTGGCGGCGCGGTTGGAACTGGCCAAGAAGAAAATGGTGCTCGCCGCCGGGGCCGTCCGATCCAGAACATGACCAAGTAGCTTTTCCCCGCAGCCACCCACATCCTGGACCTCCACCGCGCCTCTTAGCATGGCGTGGGATTCCCCGGCGCCATCCGGGTGATCGTCACTGCGCCCGGCCAATTCCGACGTAGACGAGGCCCGCTCGTCGCACTTCGTTTGCGTCCAGAATATTGCGCCCGTCGAACACAACCCGATCCGCCAGTTGTGCACCGAGCTCATGATAATCGGGGCTCTTGTACGCGTCCCACTCGGTCATGATCACCAGTGCATGGGCGCCGCACACCGCGGCGTATTTATTTTCGAACGGTTTAACACGATTCCCAAAAAGTTCGCCGGCCCGCCGCAAAGCTTCAGGATCGTGAGCTTGGATCTGCGCCCCGCGCTGGAGCAGGTACTCGATCAGATCCACCGCCGGAGATTCCCGCATATCATCCGTTCGGGCCTTGAACGCCAGGCCCCAAATCGCGATGGTCTTCTGCATCACCGAGCCGAAGTACTTTTCGATCTTTTGCGGCAGGTGAAGCTTGTGTCGCTTGTTCGATTCCTCGATCGCCGGGATGAGGCTGAGATCGGCTCCGTGCTCGCGCGCGCTTTCGCGCAGTGCCCTGATATCTTTCCCAAAACAACTTCCGCCGTACCCCGGCCCGGCGTAGAGAAACAGTTGCCCGATCCGCGGATCGCTGGCCAGTCCAGTCCGCACGGATTCGATATCGGCTCCGACGGTATCGCAATAGCGAGCAAGTTCGTTGATCAGCGCTACCCGGCAAGCCAGGAAACTGTTAGCGGCCAGTTTCGTGACGATGGCCGATTTCGGATCTGTAAACTGCAGCAAGCCGGCCTTTCGTTTCGTGAACGGAGCGTAAAGCGCCTCCATAAACTCCTGCGCTTCCTGCGAAACCGCCCCAACGATAACCCGGTGGGGCTGAGCGAAGTCGCGGACAGCCGTCCCCTCGGCGAGGAATTCGGGATTCGACATCACTTCGAACTCCACGCCGGATGCGGCCGTCTCCCTGGTCAGAATCGCGTGCACGCGCTCATAGATGTCCGGTGTCACGGTGCTCTTCAGCACCACCAGATATCGCCTGCGCTCGCACAGCGCCTGGCCGATCTCACGGACCGCCTCTTCCACATATTTGAAATCGTATGCCCCGGACCCGAGCGATGGTGTTCCAACCGCGATGAATATCGCATCCGCGGCGTTGGCCGCCTCCGCCGTATCGGTTGTGAAGTCGAGAGCGCCCTCCCCAATGGCGTTTCGCAGGATCTCCTCAAGCCCTGGTTCATGGATGGGACATTGTCCTGCGCGGAGCGCTTCCACGATCCGAGGGTTCTTATCGATGCACGTCACGCGATTCCCAACCGATGCAAACATGGCTCCGCTTACGAGCCCGACATACCCTGTACCCACGACGGCCAGCCGTTTCATACACGCGCACTCTACCACAGAATTTCCGGCGGCTCAAACATCGAGCGAACCTGAAAGTCGTTAGTATGTGAGTCGTCCGGTGGAGTTCACACGTGCATTGGCAGCCCTGATCCGGGCAGGCCGTTTCCCTCGACCTTGGCAAAGCAGCCAGTGACGGCGGGCAACGCAGCTGCCCGACCGTTACTTCCCTTCTGCCAGTGCCCGCGCCGGCTCCCGTGCGTAGTCGCGGGCAGAAAACTTGCAGTCCGGTCGTCGGTGAGGATGAACGGGTCGTCGCCAAACATGAGACAGGAAACCGTCTCCCGAAAGTGAAGAAATTGTACCACTCAGCCGCTCTGGCTTTACCGGACGTGTTTCGGCGGCGGATTGCGTTCCGCGGCGAATTTTTGCTGATGCCACTTGGGGTATGGCAGCGGGACGGCGCTGACTTCGTCGAGCCTTTCCACCTCGGCATCGGTGAGGGTCCAGTTTGCGGCGGCGAGGTTGTCGGTGAGTTGCTGCTGATTCCGGGCGCCGATGATGACGGTGTCCACACCAGGTTTGCGCGTGACCCAGTTCAGCGCTACCTGGGCGATGGAAACCCCGCGCCGGCCGGCGATTTCGGCAAGCGCTTCGACGATATCGTAGAGGCGCTCCTGGTCAATGGTGCCGGGCGCGTCGAGGCTGTTCAGCCTCGACTCGGCGGGCTTCTCCTGGCCGCGGCGGAATTTGCCGGACAAAAGGCCAAACTGGAGCGGGCTCCAGGCCATGATGCCCGTCTTCTGATCGAGGCCGGCGGGCACCAGCTCGTGTTCGACGTCGCGGGCGAGCAGCGAATAGTTGATCTGCTGCGAGATGTAGCGCTGGATTCCGAGCCGGTCCGAGATGGACAGCGCCTTCATGAGTTGCCAGCCCGAATAGTTGGAGCAGCCGGCATAGCGGACTTTGCCGGCGCGGATCAGATCGTCGAAGGCGCGCAGGGTTTCGTCGAGGGGCGTGATGGAGTCGAAGTTGTGGGCCTGGTAAAGATCAATATAATCGGTTCCCAGCCGGCGCAGACTGGCTTCGCAGGCTTCCAGGATGTGATGCCGAGACAGGCCGACCTTGTTGGTGCCGGGTTCGAGTCGGGCGAAGGTTTTCGTCGCCAGGACAATATCTTTGCGGCGCGCGCCGAGCGCCTGGCCCAGCACTTCCTCCGACTTACCATTCGAATAAATTTCGGCGGTGTCGAACAGGTTGACGCCTGCTTCGATACAGATTTCAACCAGACGCCGCGCTTCCTCCACCTGCACGTTGCCCATCTCGGCGAAACGCCCTTCGCCGCCCAGGGTCATCGTGCCAAAGCTCAGCACCGAAACTTCCAGACCGCTCGAACCTAATAATCTGTATTCCATGTTTTCTCCTCGGACCATAATACCCGAGGGCGGACGAACTGTTCATTGAGCCAAGCCCACGATGCTCCGTGGCACCCCAGGAAACAGAAAGAATCGTAGGCCTAATATGTTTCGCCGTCTTATGCACTATTCTGACGTTGGGTTTATGGCCTTTTCATGCGCCACCGAACGAAGTTACATGGCTGAAAGGACAGTCCGGTGGTGGCCCTTTGTTACCACTTCTCCCCCGCCCGAACTGAGAAACCAAAAGAGAAATCGTTGACGGGCCGGTGCCCGAACATTAATCCGGAGCGAACCCAATAGAATCAGATACCCTGGGATCCAAGAACCGTCCATTCTCCACCGTCCACTTCTTCAGACCGGCTCCGGTCCCGGTTTTCAGCCACTACTTCTACAGGCCGAGTCCCGCTTCGCTCTTCTTTTTTACGCTGCGCCACGCTGGGCTCTGGTAGTCTACGATCTGGAGGAATGGGGTGTGGACTGGAACACGATCGCCAATCTTGCTCGGGAAGCTTTCCGCGTTGGAGTGAATGAGTGGATCGGCCGGGCCCGGATTCAGGGGGGGAGGGTGAGCGGGCCTACCGCGATCCTCGGTCCCGGCTGCCTGGTCAGCGACACCAACATCGAGACCAGGGTGCTTCAGATCCTCACGAGTTCGCAGGTGCCGCGTGAAATTTCCGCAGCTCTCGCGAAAGTTCTGGCGGGGGCCTGGAACGACTGGGCCGCCGGCTTCCAGATTGTACTTCCCACGGCATACCCTTCGTTCGCAGCCTTTCCCGGACCGTTCGCTCCGCCAACACCCGCGGCCGTGGCGCCCTCGATTTCTCAGGGTAATTCCGTGGGGGAGGCTTCTTTGAAAGCGCGGCTCCTGGTGAATAAGTTGAACTTGGCTCTCCGGATTCACCCGAAGCGGGTCCCGGGAACAACTCCGGAACAGGCGATGCAGAGTCTCGCTGACTGGGTGGAGGGCAGCTTCAACGAGTGGAAGGGCCTGGTGACTCTGGCCGGCATGATGGGAAAAGGACCGGTCCCAACGTTCGCGCCCCCCTACGTGCCGGTGGGTCCCGTGATCGCGGGAGACAACATCAGTGTGGGCCCTCTGTTTGCAGGGCCGCGGTTCGGCAAGGTCGTCTTCTAGCGGGTAGGTGCGATGAGAGTTCTGCTCATCAATCCGCCCTCACCCGAACAACTCGGATCTCCGCTGCTCGGATTGCAGTATGTCGCGGCGTCCCTGCTGGCTCGCGGGTGTGAGGTCCGGATTATCGATGCAGCCGCGCGACACTTCGCACACGACTCCGAGTGGATCGCGAAGGAGGCGGATTCGTTCGCTCCCCGGCTCATCGGCGTAAGCCTCTTTACGCGGTGGGTATGGCACGCCTATCGTCTCGTCGATCGGCTGAGAAAGGGCTCTTGTCTGCTGGTCTCCGGCGGCGCGCATACGACTGTTCGTCCCGAAGAAACACTGAACCAGGGATTCGATGTGGCCCTCACTGGCGAGGCTGAACAGAGCTTGCCGCGTGTCGTGGACTGGTTGGAAGGAAACGACGACGTAGGGCTGATTCCGGGTTCGGTCTTTCGCCAGCCGGATGGGGGCATCGGCTACGGACCCCCCTCCAGATTTATCGAAAGACTCGACGATCTTCCTCCGCCCTACCTTGCGCAATCTCTGTTTGATCCACGCTGGTACGATCTTTCAGGGCGGGAAACGGCGCCCGGGGGGATCCTCACCAGCCGCGGTTGCCCGGCCCGCTGTAGCTTCTGCGCCAACGCCGTGACGGGTCGCTCGTTCCGGTACCGGTCCGCGGGGAACGTTACGGATGAGATCAACGCCTGGCACGAACGGTGTGACATCAGTTATTTTCCCTGCTGGGACGACGCTCTGACCGCGAACTCTCAGCGGCTGATACAACTGTGTGCCGCAATCGAAAGAGATGTCCGATTCCCGTTCGCCTTCGGCGCCATCACGCGGGCCAATATGGTGACGCGCGAACTGCTGCGGACCCTTCGCCGGGCCGGCCTGATCCACGTCAATTTCGGTGTCGAGAGCGGCGACGACGGAATCCTCCGGGCAATCAAGAAAGGCCTTCGAACGGACCACGTCGTGCGGGCGTTGGAGTGGGCCAAGGAAGAGGGATTGGGCACGGCGTGCAACTTCATGCTGGGCTTCCCGCAGGAAACCCCGGTGGAGTTGGAAAACACGCTGCGGTTCATGGAGCGGATCGCGCCGATGGTGGATGCGTTCAGCACGATGGGTGTTGTGGTGCCGTTCCCGGGGACTCCCATCTACGATGAGTATCATCTCTTGTACGGCTTCACGAACTGGTGGCTTCGCCCCGAATACAGCCGCTATTCTCCTCCGCCGCCGGTGGAGGACTCCGACCGCTACTACCGCTACTACATCGACGACGCCAATCTGGAACTCGATTTCTTTCACTACAACCCGGAGACGAAGCCATGGATCCGGGAATGCCTGCGGTTCAAGGCCGAGCATAACCTGAAGCGGATGGGTTTGCTGCCCGCCATGGGGGTGCGATGAGCGGCTGGGACGATCCGGAAACCGCGGCGTATTACGAAGCTTTTTGCCGGAGCCACTCCCGCTACGCACGTGCCAACGCGGCGCTCATTGCGCGTGCACGGATTGGACCGGGCATGCGCGTCCTGGATCTCGCCGCGGGGACCGGCCGGACCACTGAGGCCGCTCTCGAGTTTTTGGGCGAGGACGGCCGTGTGGTGTGTGTCGAGCCGTTTTCCGGAATGCGGGCCGAAGGGATGCGGCGGGTCACGGACAGTCGCGTGCAGTGGAGCGCGATCCTGCCTGACGCAAGAGAATCGTTTCGACCGGATCCTCTGCGGCGCCGCGATCTGGCAACTGGATCCGCTTCTTGAAACGTTCGCAATTCTGGCGGACTTGCTTCGCCCGGGTGGGGCGCTCTGCTTCAACATTCCGGCTCTTTACCTGCTGGAGCCCGACGAGCCGGGCGGCGGCAGTGATCCGTTGCTGCTGTCACTGCCTGCGTTGTTACTGGCATCGTCCGATTGCGCGCCAAGCCAGGAACCGGTCGAACGCCAGGCGCCGGGCCCGCTCACTCGTAGCTCGATCGGCAGTTGGTTGAAAGCAGCCGGGTTGCGACCGCGGTCGTGGTCGTTCCGCGTGCGGTTGACTCAGGATGCGTATGCGGATTGGCTGAAGGTTCCCCTCCTGACAGATCGGCTGCTCGGTGGCCTGGCCCCGAAGGCAAGAGCGCAACGTATTGATGCCGCCTTGGGACGGGTGGATCGTTCGTCCTGGAAGTGGGAGCGCTGGCGTGGGTGGACCGCATGGAAGACGTAGGTGGAAGAAAGATAGTTTCGCTCGAAGACTCCGCGCCACTCAGCGCGAATCGGGAGCAGCTCCGGGAACGAGCCTCCCGGGACGGTTTCCTGTTCTTTCGCGGACTCTTGCCCGAGGATGTCGTTTTGCCGCTTCGCCACAGCGTCCTCGACTATGCGAGCCGGATCGGTTGGTTGGATCCGGGCGCGTGCGTCAATGAGGCGCGCGCCACGCCCGGCAAGCGGATCGGTTACTATCAGGACCCCGAATGGGTGAACTTGCAGGTGCACGTCCAGAATCGTCAGGAGATGTGGGCGTTGGGCGACGCCGTTGTCATCCATCGTGCGCTTCATTCGGTGGAGAACCGCTCGAGCTACCTATGCCTGAGCACGGCTAACACCTGCCGCGTCTTCTCTCCTCATCCCGATATGGCCACGCAGCCTCATCAGGACGCCCACTACGTCCGGATGATCGCGGACTTCTGGACAGCGTGGATTCCGCTCGGGGATTGCCCGCGGGAACTGGGGCCGCTGGCGCTTCTTGCCGGTTCCCAGCATGGCGGTTTGCTGGAGCATTCGGGTCAAGGCATCGTTGACGGGGGCGTTTCCGTGCCGGACGACGCTGTGTGGAGCACCACCGACTTCCGGTGCGGCGACGTGGTCTTTTTCCGGCCGCATTTGGTGCACTGTTCCCTGCCAAACCGGAGCGGGGACCGGCTGCGTCTGTCGGCGGATTTCCGCTACGGATTCTGGAGCGAGACGGCCGCGGTGGACTGGCGGGCGGCGTCGATCGGCCGTTGATCGCAGAGCCCCGGCTGGAAAGGAGAGGGTCTGCATCGGGGCAACGTAGACAGGGCGGCGCGCCGCGGCCGCGAAGCGGTTCGACGGATGCAATTGGCTCGGTTATTTCGGAACTGGCTCTTAGTGCTTCACGGCAATGGCCGAAATTTCGATCTTCGCTCCACCGATCAGGCCCGCAACCTGGACGGTGGCTCGGGCGGGCTTTGGATCCGGCATGAGTTTCTTGTAGACATCGTTCATCTTCGGAACATCGTTCAGGTCTGTAAGATAGACGGTTACGGATGTTATGTCCGTCATCGCAAAACCTGCTTTCTTAACCACTCTTTCGATCGCGGCGATGGCATTTGTAGTCTGTAGAGTGATATCGGTTCCCGTGACTTTGCCCTGCGAGTCGGGACCTTGCTGGCCAGCCACGTAGAGGGTATTGCCCGCCACATATCCGTCGCTAAATGGCATGCCCTTCTTGAAGTCGATGGCTCTGTTTTGAGCCAAGGCGCTGCCGAATGCGCAGAACACCACGATGCCCGCCAACCAGAGACGCGGGTGGAATGCCTTCGAACACCTCGTTCCGAAATTTGTTTTCATGATGCTTCTCCGATGCATTTTCTTTTACTCTCCTGATCGAGACACCGCTTCTGGCGGCGCCGGCGACAACCGTTCCAATATGTGTTTTTATAAAATATCCAGGCGGTCATGGAACTAGACGCCTTCAACCATCAATCGGGTATCGGGCAGCGCTGACAGATGCGGAATTTCCAAGTCAGGACGCGCCAAGCGACTGATCGCATTCAACGCCGATGCAATCGCGCCCTCCTGCCATCCTGGCAGTGACGACATTTGATCTCCGACGACGAAAAACACAGGGTCCGACAGCTTGCCATCCGGCCCATAGACGCCCGTTCCCTGGTCCAGCACATTGAAATGGGCGACGGCGTCCTCGACGACATGCCATTGCGCCCAACCGCCCTTGATGTGGGGCATGTTCTGCCAAGCAATGGCAACGCCATCCGTAAGGCCTTCGCCGAAAGCTTCGCCGAACAACCTGGCGCCTTCACGCGCCTTGCGCAGCCGCTCTTTGACGGGCATCTTGCCCCAGAGGAAAGCCGTCTTGGAGAAGTTGTAAGCGCCCGTGAGAACACCTTTCTTATCGTGATAGGCGTCGGAGGGATACCAGATCTGCACAATCTCGTGGTCCGTCCAGGAAATACCTCCGAAGATCGGGACTACGCCGACTTCCGAATCCGGCACTCGCATCACTTCCTCGCCGCAATCCTTGTCAAGGTAGGCCTTGATCGGACTGCCTTGCCATAGCGATCGGTCGCCTTGCCAACC
Source organism: Bryobacterales bacterium (assembly GCA_963810595.1). Taxonomy (GTDB): domain Bacteria; phylum Acidobacteriota; class Terriglobia; order Bryobacterales; family Bryobacteraceae; genus CAWEOG01. The sequence goes on from CAWEOG010000015.1 coordinate 239,315, forward strand.
CACCTTGGTCGTATTGGCGAGGAAACGTGGGACATAGCCATCTTTGTCAGGTAACCCGCTCGGTTCGAATTGAGAACGGTAGACTGCCTGCAAGCTATTTTTGAAGTCCGCGGCGAAACCCCGCTTATCGGTTTCGCCCTGCAAGTCGTCGGAGAGGATATGTTTCAAAAAGGGTAGCGCGATATTACTGAAGCAATAATCCGCACGAAACTCCACACATTCTTCGGTGCCAACCTGGCTTACTCGAATAACGAACTCTTGCTGATCGCTGTCCCAGTCGATCAATTTGACCGGGCTGTTCAGATGAATCGTGCCGCCCAGGGCCGCCACTTGTTGGGCGAATGAGCGTTGCACCATGTCCATTCCACCAACCGGTTGGAACAAGGTGGGCTGCCATAGAAAGTCGACGGGTTGATAAAAACGAGTTTTGCTCCAGAACTTCGACTCCAGAAGCGTATCGAGCTTGATGACTTCGGCAATCTTGCCGGCATCCACGCCCGGCAGCACCTCGAACCCCGCCCGTGCGCGGGCGTTTTCAAGGCCGTCTCCACCCGCCGTGGGCACGTATTTGCCCTCTTCGTTCAATTCCCCGAACGACTTCATCAGGTCCCGCAGTTGTTTCGCGCGGTCGTTCAATTCCTCCGCTGGAATATTGATCCCGGCGCTCTTGAGCAGCGCTTCCGCGTTCTCGTACACCATTTGCGCCAACCAGCCACGGGTGTTGTGGTCCAGCCGCCGGTAAACAACCGGCTCAGAGTTAAAGGGACCGCCATCCATTTGCACCAAGTTAGACTGGGAGTTCATGACGTAGACTTCGACGGCCACGCCGAAATCCCTGAGGTAGGAAAGCAAGCGTTTATGGCTCGACGGGATACGCCCAGGGCCGGCGTTCAAATAAGGCTCGGCGTCTCCTGCCGGACGCTTGAAGCGGACCGATTGGGTTTCACCCGGTTTGGAATCAAACAACTCGCTATTGATGTCTTCGGTAAGCGTGTCGCCCGTGCGCAAGCTAAGGCAGCGGCCACCCGTACGGTTTAGCGCTTCCAGCACGGTGACCTTCATGCCGGACTCCTGAGACAAGAGTTCATATGCCGCTGTCAAACCCGCAACGCCAGAGCCCAGAATGACGGTTCTCTTGCCGGAGAATCGCCCTTTCCTTACCTTGAGTGCCCCAGGAGTGATCTTTTTCTGTTGGTTCGTGGCCTGGTCTAATGCCGCCCACGCACGCGCCCGCGGATTCTCTCGAAAGAACGTCGTCCTGTCCTGAGTGTCTGCCATCTCCGACTTGCCCCTCGGTTTCGGCGTAATCTCTATGGGCTGCTCACTCTTCGATTCGGAATTATCAGTAGGATAGCATGCTCCTCACGCTGGAGTGCAAGTGTTCTTACCGAGTTACATAGCCTTCGACAATCGCTTGACGCTGAAAGCATGGAACGAACCAAGAGCCATACAGTAGGGTTGAGCGAGCCTCCAGATCCGTTCCACTCGAGCGGACGACTCATGAGGAACACAGCTTTCCGGGTGCTGATTTGCACAGCGGCGCGCCTGCTGATAACCCTACCAGGCATTCAAGGAGGCCAAACCAAGTTGTGAGGATGTTCAGAGTACGTGTTAGGATGTCAGTTGTTCTGTCCGTTTGAGACAGAAGGCCAAACAGAAGTTCCTGCAGACGTTTTGACCAGTTCAGGACAACCAGCGATGCTGAATCGAGACCAATTCCTGAAAGTAAAGGGCCAGAGCCGCTACGTCGGACCGGCCCAGACGGGCGACGAAGAACTAGGTCCATTGGAGCTGCTTCCCGGCACCTGGAGCAATGAGCCGAATCTCAAGGGCCACGGATGGAACGCAATCGCACTGCCGTTCGAGAACGGGCCTTTTCGCTACAGGCTGCTGGTCAATCAGTACAACGAAACGCTCAAGTTCAGTCTCGTGGACAAGGGCGTCCCCAATCGCGGACTACCGAATACCGAGCCGGACTCCGACCAATTGGTCGTGACGCTCGATTACGAGCAGATCATCGCTCAAATCAAGTCAGCCGATCAGCCCGACAGCGGCTTGGCCGGCGACCCGGGGCTAGCCATCCACCACGAACCGGGTCTGTGGCTGCACATGCTCAATCGAACCACCAACGGAGTCGATATCGCCCGGCTCGCCACGATTCCGCACGGCAACGCCGCGCTCGCTCTGGGCAGGAGCAGCGAACTGAACGGGCCTCCCACCATCCCCGACGTCAATGGACTGCCCATCGGGGTTTCGCAGGATCTGAACAGTCCGTACCTGGGTCCGTACAAGCATTTTCACGACAATCCGTTCGAAAAACTGTTCGACCCCACAGTTCCGACCGAATTGCTCAAAGCCGCGAATCAGGGCGTGAACATCGTCAGGACAACCGTGCTCGACGTCGACACGACGGTCGAAACCGGCGGCATCTCGAATATTCCGTTCATCGTGAAACAGGCCAACGCCGCGAGCATGAAGGCCACATTCTGGATTCAGGAACTGGATGGGAAGGATAGCATGGGGAAACCCAAGCTGCGTCTGCAGTACTCCCAGGTGGTCCTGCTGGACTTCTTCCCCCGCAGAGATGGACTCCCGGGCTTGATCCGTTGGCCTCACGTCAGCATCAACACGATGGAGAAAGTCGCCGAGCCTTAGCGAGACAACGGCGCGGGCTACTCGAGCGCTACGCTGGCTGCAAAAATGATCGTATTTCCGTCCGGGTCGTGCACCGTCGCCGCGGTCGGGGTGGTTTTCACCGCCAAGCCCCAGCTTCGCAGTTCTTCGGCCGCCCGGGCAACGTCGGGCACCAAGAAATAGAGGCCGGGTTTCGTCTGGCCTGCACGGGAGCGAAGCTCCACAAAGTGGCCGGAACCGCCGGGGATGCGCAGGCGGCCCGATCCTCCGCCATCCGAAGCCTCGAAACCCAGCTTGCCGCTGTAGTAGACGCGTTCCTCGGAAACACTCCGGACCGGGAATGCCGCCCCGACCATCTCGGTTGAAACTCGCCGCGCCCCAAGATGCTTGCCGCGGTCCTCGGTGTGGCGCGAGCCGGGCATGTACTGGGTGTATTCGATCACTTCCTGTTCGGGTCCCCGCATGGTGAAGAGCAGATTTCCGGCGCCGGCCTTCCGGATGGCGGTGGGCTGCAAACCGCGTTGGGAGTACGCGCTCTGAACCGCCCCCAGAGCGTCCGATTCGTAGCAAACGTGCATCAGCTCGATGGGCTGGCTCGGTTCGGTGCGGGGGTAAAGCTCGATGAACTGGCGGTCGTTGAGCTTAAAGAACGCCTGCCGGATCTCGCCGCCCTGGGTGACGGCGAAAGCTTCTTCGTATCCGAGTTTGGAATAGAAGGCGCGGCTGGAACGAAGGTCGCCGACGCGGAAAGCCACGTGCGCGATCCCCGCCAGCCCGGGAGACTGCGCCAAACCGAGCGAAACGCCAAGAATGCCCAGCAGGACAGCCCGGGTGGCGATGCAAGGAAAGTGTCTCACTTGTGACAATGATGTCCAATACCGCCGCCGGGCGCAAGCGAGTTGGCGGGAATTCCACGTCGTACGCCACGGGAATAAAGAGAGATGCCACCGGGTGTACAATCGACCATGGCCGAAAAACCAAGACGGGCATACTGAGCGAGAGCGGAGCCATGCCAACGTATCGGGAAACCATCGAGGTCTTACGCCGCCTTTTTCAGACAGAGCGGGATCTTCGCGCGCTGGCGAAGAAGAAGGCGCCCGGAGAGATGGACGAGCATGATGCGCTCAACCAAAGAAAGATCAACGAAGCTCTCGAGACGCTGATCCGGTTTCCACCGCATCTGCTGAAGCACGCGGACCGCCTCAAGGCTTTTCACGATAATGGAAGAGTCTACGAGAAATCCGTCTTCATAATGACGAAGTTCCCGGACGGGGACAACCCAGCGGACAAGGAGCTGACCAAAGTGATTGAAACTGTCAAAGACAGCATCGCTCAAAGCGGCTTTCATCCGCGCATCGCGCTGGGACATCCACGCTATTTCCCAACCGTATGGGACAACGTTGAGATCCATCTGCTCGGCTGTGGACGGGGTGTCGCGGTCATCGAGAACCGGTACAAGAAAGAGCTGAACCCAAACGTCGCACTCGAGTGGGGCTGGATGAGGGCTATGGACAAGCCGGTGCTGTTTTTGCTGGAAAAGGACTTCAAGGAGTTCCGCGCCGACATCCTTGGTTTTATTCCCGACACGTTCTCCTGGGAACAACCGGAGCAGGAGATCCCCGGTCACATAAGCGCATGGCTGAAAGGAGACAAGAAATGACCTCGAGTTCCCGTCCACTGTGTTTTGTGCTCATGCCGTTCGGCACCAAGCCGGATGCCTCCGGAGAATTGATTGATTTTGACGCGGTGTACTCGGACCTGATCGCTCCGGCCATTCGCGACGCGAATTTGGATCCCTTGCGGGCCGATGAGGAGATGGCCGGAGGTATTATCCATAAAGCCATGTTCGAACGGCTGATCCTGTGCGAGTATGCGGTGGCGGATCTGACCACGTTGAACGCCAACGTCTTCTACGAGCTTGGCGTGCGCCATGCGGTTCGGCCGCACGCAACAATCCTGCTGTTCGCCGAAGGCCGGCGGCTCCCGTTCGATGTCGGCATGCTGCGCGCCCTGCCATACCGACTGGACGATTCCGGCAAGCCGGCAAATGCCACGCGTACCCAAGCGAAACTGGCCGATCTGCTCGAAGAGGCCCGCGCCGGAGCGCCGGACAGCCCGGTATTCGCCCTGGTGTCGGACTGGAAGGCTCCGGAGGTGGATCACACCAAGACCGACACGTTTCGCGATCGCGTCAGTTACTCTTCGCGTATGAAGGAGAGGCTGGCCACCGCGAGGCGGCAAGGCATAGAGGCCATCAGTGGCCTGGAGTCCGAGTTAGGGAGCATCGAAGATCAGGACGCCGGCGTGGTCGTCGACCTGTTTCTCTCCTATCGCGCCGTCAAAGCCTGGTCCCGGATGGTGCAGTTGTATGAAAGGATGTCTCCGCCGCTACAAAAGACCGTCATGGTGCGGGAACAACTGGCACTGGCGCACAATCGAATTGGGCGAGAGCGAAGCGGCCGAGCGTGCGCTCAACGATCTGATTGCCCAGCGGGGACCGAGCAGCGAGACCTACGGCATTCTCGGGCGCGTCTACAAGGACCAGTGGGAGAAGGCGGCCAGGGCCGGCGACATTTTGATGTCGGCGGGGCTGCTGAAAAAGGCCATTGATGCCTACCTGAAGGGCTTCGAAGCCGACTGGCGCGACGCCTATCCGGGCATCAACGCCGTGACATTGATGGAGTTGTGCGATCCGCCGGATCAGCGGCGCGAACCGATTCTTCCGGTGGTCCGCTATGCAGTGGAGCGACGCATCGCTTCCGGCCAGCCGGACTATTGGGACTATGCCACGGTGGTGGAGCTGGCGGTATTGGCCGGAGACGAGAGCCGCGCCAAAACGGCCCTCGAGGATGCGCTGGCACATGTCCGTGAAACCTGGGAACCGGAGACTACCGCTCGCAATCTGCGGCTGATCAACGACTCGCGCGAGCGGCGAGGCGAACTGGCAGCCTGGATGAGGGACGTCGAAAGGGCGCTGCAAAACCTCGCGGAGCGTAGCAGTTTGTCCGCATAACGAGGCCAACCCTGCGCGTTGACGTCCACCAGAAAGTCCGGGATCTCCATTCGCCCACGCGGTCCGTTCCACTCCGAAACAAGTGACGCTTGTGCTGCCTCCATCCTGTCGATCGTTCGGCGCCGCGCCGCAGTTGGCTCAAACGTTCCGCCCATACTCCCGCCCCGCGAGGGAGATATATATATTCTCCAGCGTTCGCCGATAACGTATTCAGCTTGGTTGCTCCATAGCAGCCGGCCGCCCTCCTGCTGGCGCAGTTGAGAAAATGCGCAGCGTCGGCAAAATCAAATTCCGGGAAAAGAACCGTTACCTGGCTGTGTAGAGAAGGTGCGTATGCAAGATCAGGAAGTGATTCGCGAATTCCTAGTGGAGAGTCATGAAAACCTCTCGCGACTGGATCAGGAGACTCGTAGAACTCGAGAAGCGCCCGAAGGATGCAGCTTTGCTGGCCAGCATCTTCCGCACCATTCACACTATCAAGGGCACCTGCGGTTTCCTTGCGTTTTCGACTCTGGAGAGGATCACCCACCAGGCCGAGAGCCTCCTGAGCCAGTTGCGCGACGGGCAGCGAGAGCTCAATCCGTTGTTGGTCTCCCTCATCCTGGAGACGGTTGACGCCACTCGAAGCGTGCTGGCCTCGATCGAGGCGAGCGGGAAGGAAGGTCCGGACCGCTTTGAGAGCTTAACGGAACGTCTGCGAGCGGCGGCGCAAGTTGCAGCTCGGCGCCGAGGCTCAGCCCGATTCGGACTTGTCGCACGATCCCGCGGCGGAACATCCGGACGACAGCCGCCCGGCGGAGCCCTGCGAGGGCAGCGCAGCCGGACGAAGACTCTGCGAAATCCTCCGCCGTGGCGGACGCCAATATCCGGGTCGGGGTGGGACTGCTGGACAAGCTCATGGATCTGGTCGGGGAACTGGTGCTGACCCGCAATCAGATCCTCCAGTTCAATACCGAGCGGGAGGATGCCGCTCTCAACGTGACCTCACAGCGGCTTAACCTGATTACCACCGAACTGCAGGAGGGCGTCATGAAGACGCGCATGCAACCCATCGGGATGGTCTGGAACAAGCTGCCGCGGGTGGTGCGCGACATGGCGGTGTCCCTCGGCAAGCAGATCCGGCTGGAGATGGACGGAGCCGAGACGGAACTCGACCGGACCATCATCGAGGCGATCAAGGACCCGCTGGTTCACCTGGTCCGGAATTCGTGCGACCACGGCATCGAGACGCCGGAAGTCCGCGTGCGAGCGGGCAAGCCGCCGCAGGGAAGAGCTGACCCTTCGCGCCTATCACGAGGGCGGGCAAGTCAATATCGAGATCGGCGACGACGGGGCGGGGATTGACGTCGCGCGTGTTAAACAGAAGGCCATCGAGAAAGGGCTTCTGCGGCCCGAACAGGGGGAGAAGCTGACCGATCGCGAGGCGCTGAACCTGATCTTCCAGCCCGGGCTCTCGACGGCGAAAACCGTCACCAACGTGTCGGGGCGCGGGGTGGGCTTGGACGTGGTGAAGTCCCACATTGAGAAGATCGGCGGCGTCGTGGATGTCTTCAGCCGGCCCGGCGAAGGCACCACGGTCAAGCTCAAGATCCCTCTCACCCTGGCCATTATTCCCGGTCTGGTGATCACCAGCGGCGGCGAGCGGTTCGTTATTCCCCAGGTCAGCCTGCTCGAATTGATCCGCCTGGAAGGAGATTCCTCGGAAAAGCACATCGAGCATGTGCATGGAACACCGGTGTATCGCCGGCGCGGGACTCTTCTGCCCATCGCCTATCTGAATCAGGTGCTTGGGCTGAAATCGGCTGAGCGGGCCGAAGCGGTCAGCATGGTGGTCCTTCAAGCGGAGGACCGGCAGTTCGGGCTGGTGGTGGACGGCATCAACGACACCCAGGAAATCGTAGTCAAGCCCTTGGGTAAGCAGTTGAAAGGGCTCACCGTGTACGCCGGCGCGACCATCATGGGCGACGGCCGCGTGGCCCTCATCCTGGACGTGCTCGGTATCGGCCAGCGTTCCGGCGTACTGGCCGAATCCCGTGAGCAGTCGCGCGCCGCGACGGAACAGAAGGCGCAATCGGGGATCGAACGGCAGCGGTTGCTGCTGTTCCGGGCCGGTTCCTTCGAGCGTTTGGCCGTTCCACTCTCTCTGGTCGCCAGGCTGGAGGAGTTTCCCCGAGTCGTCCATCGAGCATGCGGGCGGATGCCAGGTGGTGCAATACCGGAACCGCATCCTCCCCCTGGTGTCTCTGCGGGCGGTCCTCGAATCCGGCGCGCCCGATCACGGCCAGCCGGCCGATCCGGTGCAGGTGATTGTTTTCAACGATGGCGAGCGCAGCGTGGGTGTGGTGGTCGACCAGATCGTGGATGTCGCGGAAGATGCGGTCACGGTGCGCCAGAAGGCGAACCGCAAGGGCCTCCTCGGCTCGGCGGTAGTGGGCAAGCGGGTCGCGGATTTCCTCGATCTCAACCAGGTAATTCGACGCGGCTGCCGAGGATTGGTTTCAGTGCGCGAGCGGGTCCGCGAACGGCAAGAGAATCTTGCTCGCCGAAGCCTCGGCGTTCTCGCGAGGACTGATCCGGAGCGGCTTGGACATGGCGGGCTACCGAGTCCTGGAGGCCGCGAATCTGGATCGAGGCGATTCGCGAGCTGGAGCAGCAGCCGGTGGATGTCGTGGTGGCGGCGCTGGATCTTCCGCCCGACGGCAGCTCCGCCCTGCTCGCGGCCATGCGCCGTCGGCCGGAGTGGGCAGGCAATTCCGGTGCTGGCGCTGGCCGACTCGGCCGAGCAGGTCCAGGCGCCGGCCGTGCCAGCAGGCGCATTTCCAGGATTGCCAGGCGAAGTTCGACCGGGAGGCGATGCTGGAATCGGTGACGCGGCTGGCCTCGGCGCTGGCTTCCGCCGAGACGGAGCCGGTGTGCGCGGGAGAGGAGAGATAACCAATGGCGACCGATACCGTGACCTCGAAATCCGAACTGGCGCAGACCAGCGGACAGTTCTCCACGTTCTTCGTGGCGGACCTGTTTTTCGGCGTGGATGTTCTCCGCGTCCAGGAAGTGTTGCGCTTCCAGCAGATGACCCGCGTGCCTCAAGCGCCGGAGGTGATCGAGGGGCTGATCAATCTGCGCGGGCAGATCGTCACCGCCATCGACATGCGGCGCCGGCTGCGGTTGCCGCCTCGCGCCGGCGAGCCAGACGCCAATGAACATGGTGGTCCGCACCGAGGATGGCGCCGTCAGCTTGCTGGTGGACGAGATCGGAGACGTGCTGGATGTCGATGCCGCCACCTACGAACGGCCGCCCGGAGAACCTCGATCCCGCGGCGCAGAGATCTCATCCGCGGCGTTTACAAGTTGAAAGACCGGCTGCTGCTGGTTCTCGATGCGGAGCGAACCGTGGATCTCGCCTCCGGGAGGGCCTAATGCCGGGAAAGCGCTCGCCAACTCGACGGAAGGCAATCCAACGGCCTGCGCCACGCCAGCTTGCGGGGAGGTTCTGAGATTGGCCTTCACCTTCTTTTTCCGGGACCAGCAGGTACTGGAGCGGGTCGTGGAACACAGCCTCCCCAGCCTGGCGGGCCGCAGCTACCCCCGCATCTGGGACGCCGGCGTGGCGATGGGGCAAGAGCCTTACACGCTTTCCATCCTGTTCGCCGAGCGGATGGGACACTTCGCCTTCAACAATCTCCGCATCGATGCCACCGATGTGGAGAGCACGGGCCAGTTCGCCCGGATCATCGAGGCGGGTCTGTACCCGCGGGAGGAGTTGTCGCGATTGCCCGAGGGCATCCTGGAAAAGTATTTCGAACCGAACGGCAAACCCGGGCACTTTCGCGTGATCGAGAAAATCCGGCGGCGGGTCGCGTATCAGTGGCACGATCTTCTGTCCTTCCAGGAAATCGGCCATGGATACTCGCTGGTCCTGTGCAAGAACGTGCTGCTCCACTTTCAGCCGACGGAGAGGATCGAGGCGCTCAGAATGTTTCACCGAGCACTGGCGCCCGGCGGCTTCTTCGCCACCGAGCAGACGCAGGAAATGCCGCTGGAACTCGCCTCGCTGTTCCAGCGGGTGATTCCCGACGGGCCGTTGTTCCGCAAAGTGGAGGGCGGCGAATGCGGATCGTGATGTTGGAAAACAGCGGCCAAGTCTACACTTCCCAGGTTTACCTGGTGCTTGGCGGCGCGAGCCGGCTGGAAGACGTCAACACCCTTGTGGATGTGGGCCAGGATCCGGCCATCCTGGCGAGCCTCGAGCAGGCGCCCACCGGGGTCGGCAAATGGCCCGTCGAACAGGTGGTGCTGACGCATGGCCATTCCGACCACTGCGCGCTGCTGGGGCGGGTCCGGGAGGCGTTCCACCCCAGGGTGCTCGCCTTTTCTCCGAGCATCGATGGCGTCGACGCTCTGCTGTGCGATGGGGACACCATCAGGATGGGTGACGGGGCGTTCGAGGTGATCCACATGCCCGGTCACAGCAGCGACTCGATCTGCCTTTACAACCAGGCGGAGGGCGTACTCTTCGCCGGCGACTCGCCCGTGCTGATCACGTCGTCAACCGGAACTTATGAGGCCGGCTTTCTGGCGGCATTGGAGAAACTGTGCGCCCGCGATGTGCGGCGGATCTACTTTGGACACGGTGCTCCGTTGACCGAGCACTGCAACGAAAGGCTGCGTGAATCGCAGAGGATGGCTGCCGCAAGATAGAGAGCGGGTCAAGGATTAAACGCCGGTGGCGGCGTAGTAACGCAATAGGAATACGAAGGAGAAACAAAGACATGGCAAAACCAGTAAGCGACGGCCGGCGAGTTCCAGCAGGCCGAAATCCGTCCATCGGCGCCGCCGTTTTGGACCGTCCAGTAACTGATGCGCGAGAGGGGCAAACGAAGAACCTGCTTCAAGAGGAAATACTCCGGTTGGTTGAAGCCTCGCGAGCAGGCCGCCTCGACGAGCGTGGAAGGGTAGAGCAGTTCGAAGGGCAAGACCGCAGGATGGTCGAGGGCGTAAACGCGATGCTCGATGCGATCCTGTTGCCCATCGGCGAGGGCAATCGTGTCCTGGCGCAGATCAGCACGGGTAAGATCGACGAGTTGATCACACAGACCTACGCCGGCGACCACGAGAAGATGAAGCAGGCGGTCAACAGCGTCGCCGTGGCGCTGCAAAACATGGCGAAGGATGTCAGCCTGCTGACGAAGGCGGCGGTGGAAGGCAAACTGGCCACTCGCGCGGATGCCAGCAAGCACCAGGGCGACTACCGCAAGATCGTCGAGGGCGTCAACCAGACACTGGACGCCGTGATCGGACCGTTGAACGTGTCCGCCGAGTACGTGGACCGCATCTCGAAAGGCGACATCCCGCCCAAGATCACCGACAACTACAACGGCGACTTCAACGAGATCAAAAACAACCTGAACAACTGCATCGACAACATCACCGCGCTGGTGACCGAGACCGGCGTGCTGATCAAGGCGTCGGCGGAAGGAAGACTGGCCACCCGCGCCGATGCCACCAAGCATCAGGGTGACTACCGCAAGATCGTCGAAGGCGTCAACGAAATGCTGGACGCCATCCTGCTGCCCATCGGCGAAGGCAACCGCATCCTCGGGTTGGTCCGTGGCGGGAACCTGCGGGAGAAAGTCGAGATCGCCTGCAAGGGCGACCACGAAAAAATGAAACAGGCCGTCAACGGCGTGCACGACTGGCTGACCGATTTGGTTGCCTATGTAACCAAGATCGCCAATGGCGACATGTCGGCATCCATGGCCAAGGCGTCCGGTCAGGACCAGATTCATGAGTGGCTGGTGCTGTTGAAGAATAACATCAACGCGCTGGTGGCCGATGCGGCGCTGCTGGCCAGGTCTGCCGCCGATGGGCAATGTCGGGACCCGGGCCGACGTCACGAAGCACCAGGGTGACTACCGCAAGATCATCGAGGGTGTCAACAGCACGCTGGATGCGATCGTCGAGCCGCTCAAGGTCACCGCGCAGAACGCGACGACCCTGGCCTCTTCCTCCGAAGAACTGACGGCGGTCAGCCAGCAGATGGCGGGCAACGCCGAGGAGACCGCCACGCAGGCTAACGTGGTGTCGGCGGCCAGCGAGCAGGTCTCGAGGAACGTCTCCTCGGTCGCTTCGGCTTCCGAGCAGATGCAGTCCTCCATCCGCGAGATCGCCAAGAACGCCAACGAGTCGGCTCGGGTGGCCAAGAATGCGGTCAACGTGGCGCACTCGACCAATGAAACCGTCAAGAAACTGGGCGAGTCCAGCCAGGAGATCGGCAACGTGATCAAGGTGATTACCTCGATCGCGCAGCAGACCAACCTGCTGGCCCTCAATGCCACCATCGAGGCGGCTCGTGCCGGCGAAGCGGGCAAGGGTTTTGCCGTGGTGGCCAACGAGGTCAAGGAACTCGCCAAGCAGACCGCCAAGGCCACCGAAGACATCGGCCGGAAGATCGATGCGATCCAGGGCGATACCAAGGGCGCCGTCAAGGCGATCGAGGAGATCGGGACCATCATCAACCAGATCAACGATATCTCCAACAGCATCGCCTCGGCGGTGGAAGAACAGACGGTAACCACCAATGAGATCGGCCGTAGCGTGACCGAAGCAGCCAAGGGAGTCGGCGACATCGCCAAGAATATCGGCGGTGTGGCCGTGGCGGCGAAGAACACCACGCAGGGCGCCAATGACACACAGAAAGCGTCGAAAGAGCTGAGCCAGATGGCGGCCCGGCTCCAGACGGTGATCGCGAAGTTCACATTCTGACCGGAGCCGGGGTGTGGGACACGGCCCGGCGGTTGGATCCTCCGCCGGGCCACCCCACCAATCAATCAAAAGCAGGTGAAATGATGGCCAAAGCGCTAGTTGTGGACGATTCGAGGGCGGTTCGGATGATCCTCGCCAAGACCTTGAGAGAAATCGGGTTCGAGGTTCGCGAGGCGGCCAACGGAAGAGAAGCCCTGGAGGTGATCGAAGCCGAGAAGACCGCGGTGAAACTGGTTCTGGCGGACTGGAACATGCCCGAGATCAATGGGCTGGAACTGCTCAAGCGGTTGCGCCAGGACCCCGAGCTTGTCTTCGGTGGCGGTGGTGATGGTCACTACCGAGACGGAACTGGACCAGATGGCGGCCGCCCTGGAGGCCGGCGCCAACGAGTACGTCATGAAGCCTTTCACCAAGGACATCCTCGTGGGAAAGCTCCAGATGGTAGGAGTCCATCCTTGAGGAGGGATTCCGCATGGCCCCGCTGAACAGGCGACTGCTCCAGCCGGGAGAGCGGATTCGCGTGTTGGTGGTGGACGACTCGGTGGTGATCCGGCGCCTGGTGACTCATGCCCTCGAGCAGGATCCGGCGCTCGATGTGGTAGGGGCGGCATCGAACGGCGCGATCGCGCTGCAGCGCATCCCGCAGTACAATCCCGACGTTCTCACGCTGGATATCGAGATGCCGGAGATGGATGGCCTGGAGATGCTGCGGCGCGTCCGGCGCGACTATCCCCAACTGCGGGTCATCATGTTCAGCACGCTCACCGAGCGCGGCGCCGCGGCCACGCTGGAGGCATTGACCCTGGGGGCCGACGACTACGTGGCCAAGGCATCCAACGAAGGGTCGCTCGATCGCTCGATGGCGCGCCTGCGGGAAGAGCTGATCCCAAAGATCAAGCAGTTCTTCCACCTGCCGCCGCCCATCCGCGCCGGCGACCCGGCCGGAACGCGATTGCCATGTGCCGGCGGCGCCGCCGCTCTGGCGGGGCACGCCGGCTCTGCTGAGTACGAAGGCGCGGCCCAAAGTTGTGGTGATCGGAGTCTCCACCGGGAGGGCCGACCGCGCTGGGCGCGATCCTGCCGGAGTTGCCGGCCGGGTTCCCGCTGCCGGTCCTGGTGGTGCAGCACATGCCGCCTCTCTTCACCCGGTTGCTCGCCGAGCGTCTTCACTCCACCTGCCGGCTGCCAGTCGAAGAAGCCAGGCAGGGCGACCCGGTGGAAGCCGGCAAGATTCTGATTGCGCCCGGAGACTTTCATCTGAAGGTGGCCCCGGGCGGCGGACGGAGCGCGCGTGTGTCTGGATCAGTCGCCGCCGCAGAACTCCTGCCGTCCTGCCGTCGACGCGCTGTTTGCTTCGATCGGGGAGGTGTACGGCGGCGCGGCCATCGCCGTGATTCTGACCGGTATGGGGCAGGACGGGCTGCGCGGCACCGAGATTCTCAAGGCACAGGGGGCCAGCGTCCTGGCGCAGGATGAGGCTTCGAGTGTGGTTTGGGGGATGCCCGGCGCCGTGGTGAATGCAGGCCTTGCCGACCGCGTGCTGCCCCTCGATCAAGTCGTGCCGGAGATCCTGCGCCTGGCCGTCCGAACTTAAGGGGAACTGGATGCAGAGCCAAACGCTCAGTCTCGGAGATTCACTCGGAGAACTACCGGTTCCTTCAGGAGCATGTCTACTCCCAAACGGGCATCGTGCTCGAAGAGGACAAGCATTACCTGTTCGAAAGCCGCCTCTCGCCGATCGTCAGGCAACTCGGCCTCGGCTCGATCAACGACTTGTGCGCGCTTCTCCAGGCCACTCGCGAGACAGAAGTCGGCCGCCAGGTCGTCGAGGCCATGACGACCAACGAAACCTACTTCTTCCGCGACCCCGCCCACTATGAGGCCATACGGACTGTCTTGTTGCCCCGGCTGAAAGAGGAGCGGCGGGATACGAGGAAGTTGCGGTTCTGGTCGGCTGCGGCATCGACCGGGCAGGAAGCTTACAGCCTGGCCATGCTGCTCCTGGAGGAACGGTTGGATGACTGGAACATTCAAATTCTGGGCACCGACTTCTCCTCGCAGGTTCTGGAACGCGCCCGGTCCGGCAGGTACCCGCAGATTGAGGTGAACCGGGGTTTGCCGGCGGCCCTCCTGGTGAAGCATTTCCGCCGTTCCGGCGTGGACTGGCAATTGAGTGAGCGCGGTGCGCCGGATGGTCCGTTTTGAGACGATCGACCTGCGCAAGAGCATGCGCGCCCTCGGACCTTTCGACCTGGTGTTCTGCCGCAACGTCATGATCTATTTCGACGCGGAAACAAAGAGGAACATATTGAAAGAACTCCACGGCACGCTGTTTCGAGGCGGCTGGCTGCTGCTGGGCGGCGCCGAGACGGCGTTCGGCGTCGAGGAGTGGTTTGAAAGACAGACCGTGGGAGACGCGATCGTGTACGTTGCCCGCTGAGAGGAGAACTATGCCAACTGAATCGCAATGTGGAGATACTGCCGAGCGAACTGGCGCAGATCGTGGAATCCGTTTTCGGGACCATGATGAGCCTCGAAGTGGGCGAATGCGAGACGCCTTGGTTTCCCGGCGACGGATCGGTTGACATCCGCTGTCCATCTTCGCCGGCGATTTGGAACGGAGCCGTGCTGCTGGAGTGCGACCGGCGCCAGGCTTGCCGCTTCGCCGGCCGCTTTCTCTCCATGGACCCGCCCGAGACAGTGGATGACGTCGTGCGCGACGTGCTCGGCGAGTTGGCCAACATGATCGGCGGCAACCTTAAGTGCATCTTGTCGCACGGGAATCCGGCTTTCCATGCCCTCCGTGGTGGATGGCAGCGACTACAGCCTGCGGGTCTGCGGGGCCGAGGTCCGGGAGCGGCTTGCTTTTCAATGCGCCGAGGGCCTCTTTTGGGTCACGGTCCTGACGACGCGGCCCTGAGGAGCAGTATGAATGCTATATTGACTGGGCGATGGCCATCGATCCAAATGATCCTCGGCGAAAGACGTACATGCAAATGGTCAAGCTGGTCCGGGACAACCGCTGGCCGGCAACTCCGAACATCTTCTCGAACTATCTGATCCTCGCTATCTGCTGGGAGGAGACGACGTTCATGAACATCCCGCAGGTGCGGGGGCCGGCATTCGGCTTCGGGCAGCTCGAACCGAGCGCCCTGCGGTTGGTGATGCAAAAGGCCGGTATAGATCTGCCCATCGACACGGTGCGGTTATTGCTCGGTTTTGACGACATGAGCATAGAGTGGGTCTGCCGGGCCTTACAGGTGCTCCACGACAACCTCATTCAGAACGCCGCTGCCAAACACCAGGTCCTGCAGACTCCGTTTATGACCACGTTGAACGCCTACGCCGGCAATTTCGGTCAGTACAAGGCGGCGTGGCGAGACGAGGCAATTCAATGCTGGCTTAACTGTGAGGCGAAACAACGCAACGCCGTTCACGTGGTCTGCCAAAACGAGTACGTGCCGAATCCCGCGTCCGTAAAGCAGGCGCTTTGGGAGGGCACGCCACCGAAGCGTCGCGCACCCGAGCCGGTTTGGGGCCAGTTAATGAGCAACGTACTTGCAGGCTTCCCGGAAGAGGGCGGCGACGCGGCTATCACATAGATTGTTGCGCCCTCAGGCCGTGTTGACGGCCGGAACCGGTGCCCGGATGTAACCCAGAGAAAATGAGCGGCCGACCATGCCCCAGGAGGTGTCCCCCTCCACGCCGGGCGTGTGATCGGACACCAGCGGGCCGGTGTAGCCCACCTCCTTGTAGGCCCGCATGGCGTCGACCATGTTGATGTCGCCCTCGTCAATGAATACCTCCAGGTAATTGGGGACCTTTCCCTTGACGCCGCGCAGGTGCACCAGAAAGATCTTCTGCATGCGCCAGAAGCGGCGGACCTCCTCCAGCACGTTGGCTCCCATTTCGGTGAATGTGCCCTGGCAGAAGGTGACGCCGCTCACCGGGCTGGGAAACTCGCGAAGGAACCGCACGAAGGTGTCGGGGCTGTAGAACAGCCGGGCGACTCCGCGCATGTTCGCCACCGGAGGATCGGACGGATGGATGGAGAGACGCACGCCGGCCTTCTCGGCCGCTTCAATCACCGGCTTGGCGAAATAGCGCAGGCGCTCCCACATTTCGTCCTGGCTGACGGCGCCGATCTCCTCGAGCGGCGGGGACTCCTTGATGCGCGCGTATTCAAGGCCGCGGATATGGGCGCCGCCTCGGCCTTCGCGGTAGTAGTATCCTACGCGCTGGTCCCAGCAAAAGTCCGGCCAGAAGCGCCACTCCATCATCGGAAGACCCGCTTCCCCGGCGGCCCGGATGGTGCGGCACGTATTTTCGATCTCCTGGTCCCTTCCAGGCCGGCCCAGTTGCGCCTGCCGGTAGGAGCGGATGGGGAGCATCATGGATTCCAGCAGCAGTCCGGCGTCCTCGCAATTTTTTTGACGCGGAGGATGTCGGCGGTCGACCAGTAGCCCTTCTTCTCCTGGTCCACGTCGACGCCAGCAACAAACCGCGGCGGGTGGTCTTCATGACCTCGTGTCCCTCCAGAATATTCCCATTTATCGCAAGGCGCCGGCCGCCCGCGGCCTAATCGGCGACACGCGGGGTGCGGTCGATGCGCGGGTCTTCGAAAATGTCGGCCTCATCGGTGCTGCGCGTGGAGAACTCCGAAACCACCGCACCTTCCGGACCGGCCTGAAACCAGTGCCGGGTGCCCGGTTTGAGCGTGTACTGCTCGCCCGGGTTCAAGCGGACCTCGTGCCCAACCGTGTAGTACGGTTCGGCAGCCTTCGGGCGGGCTTGCAGGCCGGGCTGGCGGTTCAGGTTCGCCGGGTACGTACAGGTACACGGTGCCCCAGCGGCAGCGAAAGGTTTCCTCCTTGCCGGGCACGCCGCTCAACCGGCGGATGGTAATGTTCCGGACACGTCTGGCCGGGCATCATGATCAGTTCCTTGGCGCAGCACCGTTCGGTGTTGATGTAGGTGAGTACCTGAAGCCCCGTCTGTTCCAGCCGTCCGAGGCCCAGGTCCGCCACCTCCAGCCGGGCCCGTTCTTCGGGAGTGATCACAATACCTGCCTGCTCCAGCGTTTTGGCTGCCCAGGCGGCCGCGCGGTCGTATTCCGATCGAGAGATCATGCTTTCACACCTCAACTGATTCCAAGCTTGGCCTGCATTTTTTCCAGAGACAGGCCCTTCGTCTCGGGGAAGAAAGACAGCACCACGAAAAACTGTACCACCATTGCCACCGAGTAAAAGACGAACGGAAGCGACCCCGAGGAGGCCGACACCACCGGGAAGATCCACGAGATTGCCGCGTTCATCAGCCAGTGCGTGAAGCTGCCCAGACTCTGGCCCTTGGCCCGCACGCGGTTGGGGAAGATCTCGCTCAGGTAAACCCAGATCACCGCGCCTTGCGAGAATGCGAAGAACGCGATATAGCAAACCAGCAGCCAGACCAGCAGACCCTCGTGCCGGCTGGTGGCGAAGACCGCGCAAGACCAGTTTCACTGGATCCGCCCGGTGGCCCCCGACGGCTCCTTCTCGCTGCAACAGCCGGAGGGCTGGACACCGAAGTACGGCCGCGCCAACGTTCTCCTGGCCAATGCCCCGCGCGACGAAGAGATCGTCGTCATTCGTTTGCCACGCGATCCAGCCAAGTCGGCGGCCGTGTACGCCGAAGCCGTAGCGCGCGGTTTTCAGCAATCCCTGGCCAGCTTTCAGATGTCCAATCTGACGACCGCCCAGGGCTCCGCTGCTTTCGTGGTCAGCTACAACAGCGCCGGCAAGAACTATTCAGGACCCGGAGCGGTTGTGTTCACGTCCGGCGCCGCCTGGTGGGTAAGCTATGGCAGCCCCTCGGCCGCCGACCTGGTGCGTGGGGCCGCGTTGATCGCCGGCGTATGCGGATCGCTCTCGGACGGCCCCGGTGCCGAAGCGCCCCCACCATCCCCACCCGCATCTCCATTCCTGGTCGGCAACTGGAGTACCGCCAATTACTTTGGCGACCTGGTCAATCCATCTACCGGAGCCTACCAGCAATCGAGTTACACCGGAGAATGGTACACCTTCGGCGCCGACGGCACTTACCGCTACACCATCGCAGCCTCGGACCAGCTCATCACCGGAGTGGTCATGTGCGCCGGAACGTATGAGGTCGGTGGTAACACCGTACATCTGCATCAAAAGACCGAGAGCTGGTATCCCCTGCCGCGCGACGCCACCCACAAGCCCATGTACAAGGACCGCCGCACCCCGCAGGAGATCACCCTCGTGATCGAACCGAAGAGCCCAACCGAGATCCTGATCCGCCAGGGCGCCGGCTCCGGCACATTCCACCGCGATCCGAAAAGCAAGTAGCCAGCGTACTCTATCCACATGGCGAAACCTGCCCGCCGCAGCCCAAAGGTAGTTTTCGGTTATCATACTCACAATCCGATAGCCAGCGCCGCCATCGGAGAGATCAAGTTTGAGCAAGGTGCCGAGAAACATGGAAATTACCCGTCAAATAGATTTGCGCAGGCCGGAAAAGCCGGGCGCGAGGGACTCCAACATCCGTCGAAGAAGATCCGCAAACCTGGTGAGCGCAGCCATCCTCCTGCTGCCGCTCGCCGCCTGCATGCCCGTGTTGGCCCAGATCGAAGCCACGGTTCAGGTGGACGCCTCCAAGGTGCGGCATGCCATCCCGCGCACCATCTACGGAACATTTCTGGAACCCATTGGCCACAGCATCTACGGCGGGCTGTGGGCGCAGATTCTGGAGAACCCGAGCTTCGAGGACAACCTGTGGGGCGCCGGGCGCATCCGTCAGATGGTGACCGAGCGGCCCGAGCTCCAGCAGGCTCCAACGTCGGGCTGCCGCTTCCCTGGGAGTCGCTCGATCCCACGCAAGGCTCGCGCTTATGAGCCGCGATGGGGCGATGCTGCTAACTCCACCCGCTCGCTGCTGATCATGGCGCTGCCGGGCAAGCAGACCGGCGTGCGGCAGCAGGTGTATCTGCCGGTTCACCGCGAGCTGCGCTACACCGGCAGCCTGTGGGCCAAGCCGGTGAGCGGGCCGAAAGAACTCGAAGTCTCTCTGCGCCGCCGCAACCATCCGGAAAACGTGCTGGCGAAAGCCGTGGTGCGGATCACCGGCTCAGGCTGGACGCGCTACGAGTTCGCGCTCGAGCTGGAGAAGGGCGCGCTAGCCAGCCGCGAGCCGGCCGATTTCGTAGTGGCCGCCTCCGATGAAGAGCGGGTGTTGCTCGACCAGGTCTTTCTGTTTCCCGCCGACAATGTGGACGGCATGAACCCCGAGATGATCGCCATGACCAAGCGCGCTGCGCACGCCGGTGGTCCGCTTCGGCGGCAACTTCACCTCCGGCTACCACTGGCCCGACGGCATGGGCCCCATGGCGAAGCGCGTTACCATGCTCAACCAGTCGTGGGGCATGCCGGAATACAACCACTTCGGCACGGACGAGTTTCTGCGCTTCTGCCAAGCTCATCGGCGCCGAGCCGCAGGTGGCGCTGAACCTGGGCAGCGGAACGCCCGACGAGGCGGCCGACTGGGTGCAATACATCGACCGCAAATGGCCGGGCGGCGCCGGACGGTTGTGGGAGCTGGGCAACGAGCTGTGGGGTACTTTCCAGATCGGCTATCCCACCGAGCCGCGCGTCGCCGCCCGCACGCTGGAGTTCTCCAACGCCGTCCGTAAGATCGGACCCGAACTCGCGGCTCATCGCCACCGGCCAGGACCCGGACCACTTCGAATCGTGGAACGCGGCGCAGCTTGCCAACGCGCCCGGCGCATTCAACTATCTCTCGACCCACTTCGTGGTCACCAGCAACCAGGTGGTAAAGCCCAACCCCACGCGCGAGTTCATGGCCGCGGCGGCGCTGGCGCTGCCGGTGGGCCTGGAGCGCCGGCTCCGCATGATGGAAGCAGCAGATCGACGCCAACGAGAGAGCACGCGGCAAAGTGAAGATCGCCTTCACGGAATGGCTGTTCACCGGAGCGCCAAATCAGGTCCCCCGGTACAACAACCTGGGCGGGGCGTTGTGCACGGCCGGCTTCCTCAACACGCTGATGCGCGTCGCCGATTTCACGCCAGTCTCGGACATGACGGGTCTGATCGAATTCGGCGGCGTGTGGCAGAAGATCGCGCCATCACGTACGGTGTGCCCGCCTATTGGGCGTTCCGCATGTACTCCACCGCCGACGCCACCCGCCTGGTGGATTCCACCGTCAAAGTGGAAACCTACGACGTGGAGGAGGGGGTGCGCCGCATCCCGTCCATCCCCGGCGTGCCGTATCTCGACGTGGCCGCCGCCCTCAACGCGGACGGCAGGCGCCTGACGCTGTTTTGCGTGAACCGCGACCCCGCGCGCGAGATCCGCGCCAACGTAACGCTCAACGGTTTCGAGGCGCACGCCGCCAAGGGGCAGCAGTTGACCGCCCCGGACCTCTACACCGTCAACGACGACGCCACACCAGAAGCGGTGATCCCGTCGGCGGTGTCCGTGGAAGCGAGTGGAGGGCGCCTCCGCCACACCTTCCCGCCGCGCAGCGTGACCGTAATCGAACTGGAGAAGTAAAGCGCCGGAAAGCTTACACGGAAGCCGGCCGGAGGGGATTGGTTTTCCTCACCCAAGGATAGAGCCTCCGCCTGGCTCCCGGAAACGGCCGACGCGGTCCCCCTCGCTACGGATGCAGCTTCAGGGCGCCCTTTCCGGCCGGACCGTTGTAAATCAGCTCCACCGAGTGGATGCCGTCGGCCTTGCCGCGGTATTCGAAGAACAACAGCCCTGCCTGGGGAAGCGGCCGGTCTCCCTCGGCCAGCGTAACCTGCTTGAGACTCTGCGCCATGGCGCGCTGGAGCGGAAAAGGGATTTTGACCGGTGGGGGCGTGGAACCAATCTCCGCACCACCGCCCATCTGGGTTTTCGACTTCGACTCCTCGGAGGCCGGCGGCTGCCACTCCGGATCCTTGAGCGTCCCCACTACCAACACCACCGACTGGCCCGGCAATGGCGACTTCTTCCCGTTGATGCGGAGCGAAAAATTCTGGAACGACAGCGCCAGATGCGAGCCCGGCGTCCCGAACAGCCCCACCTCGACCGCTACATATTCCGGGTTGTTGAGGACCTTGTCCAAAGTGGGCATGAAGTGCCCTTTGAACTCGGCGGCAAGGGTAAACGCACCCACCTTGGTATGCGCCTCATAATCGGTCGGCGCCGCTCGTGGCGGCATCTCTCCTTCTACGCCGATTTGCACATCGGGGTTGGCGGGGGGTTGCCCCTGCGCGGTGAGACACAAAGCGGCCATCAAAGCCACGGCGGACAGTGTAACGGAAAATCGCATTTCAGCTTAAAAACTAACATAATCGGGGAGCCGCTTGGCAACACCGGCGGGCGCGCCGTCCCGGCCCGATTTTTTCGAAAGCCATCCCGCTTCGTACTATGAGATCATGCTTTGAAGCGCCGTTCGAGGCAATGGAGCGGGGACCGGCGCGCCGGGGAATTTTGTGAAGCTTTGCACCTTCCAGGTCTCCACCCGGGTGGGACGATTTGAGCGCATCGGCCTGGTGTGGCCGGAAAAGGGCATTCTGGATCTGAACTTCGCCTGCGCCTGGCACCTGGCCGAGCGCGGCGAGCCACAACCGCAGAGGTTGGCAGACGCCGTGCTGCCCTCGCTAATGCTGCAGTTCCTCGCCGGCGGCAAGCCTTCGATGGATATGGCTCGCGCGGCGGAGTCTTTCGCCAAGAGCTTCGATGCCCTGCCCCTCGGACCGAACGGGGAAACGCTGCTGTATGGCTTCGAAGAAGTGAAACTGCTGGCGCCAGTGCCGAAGCCGCCCAGCCTGCGCGTCTTCTCCGCTTTCGAGGCTCCCGTGAGACGGAGCTTCGAGCGGCTCCGCGAGCCGATGCCCGCCGCCTGGTATGAGATGCCGGTGTACGTGGCGGGCGGCCACAACCACGTCATCGGCACCGAGACGGACGCCCGATGGCCGGCGTTCACCGAGGAATTCGATTACGAATTGGGCCTGGCGGTGGTGGTCGGAAAATCGGGCGCCAACGTCACCCTCGACGACGCCCGCTCTTACATCGCCGGCTTCACGGTAATCAACGATTTTCGCGCCCGTGATATCGAGCGTCGCGAAACCAGCGTGCACGTAGGGCCGGCGAAGGCCAAGAACTGGTGCACCGCGTTGGGTCCCTGGCTGGTCACCCCCGACGAAATTGTCGACCCCTATTCCCTGCACATGACGGCCCGCATCAACGGTGAGTTGTGGTCGGACGCCAACTCGAGCAGCATCTACTGGACCTTCGAGCAGATGATTGCGCTTCTCACCAGGGAAGACGCCATTCGTCCCGGCGATGTGCTGGGCTCCGGAGCGGTGGGCAAGGGCTCCGGCCGGGAACTCAACCGCTGGGTGCAGCCGGGAGACGTCATCGAGCTGGAGATCGAAAAAGTCGGGCTGCTGCGCAACCGCGTGGTTCGGAAGTCCGCAGAGTCCGGACCCCTCGGATCCAGCTAAACCACCGGACCGGTCACAAGGGACTTTCTTTCCCGCTATCGTCTTCCATTTCATAGGATTACCGCATGTTCACCGAATTTCGTCGAGGCTGTTTTCAGCACCCGGAACGGTATCCTCAAAGCGGAAGCCGCCTGTAGCGCGCGCCCGGAGACGCTCTTGCCCGAACGAATTTATAAACTCCAGCCCGACCGCACTATCCATCTGCGCGGATTCGACGGGTTTGGCGCTGCCGCCGCCCTCCACACCGCTACTGCCAGTTCTTTTGAGCTGAGCGGCGTGTTCCGCGACTCGGCCGATTTTGCCGTTCTGGTGCTTTTCGACGCCGACAATTTCTTCGAGCATCCCCGCTTGAAGTACCTGCCCGACATGAACTTCAACGGCTTGACGCTCACCTTCGACATGACCTCGACCGGGCTGATGCCCATCGATTCGCCCAAGTATGCCACCATCGATTGGCCCTACCTGGACGTCATCCGGGAAGACGGCACCACCGCACAAATCCGGCTGTTCGATCACGCCCAGCAGGTAGGCGGCGCCTACACCCGGGCGGAAGGCCGGTTTACGATCTTGGACGGCGGCCTGAAGGAATTCGACCGCCTCACCATCTGGTATCTGAACTACGCGTTCGACTACTTCGTCCCCAAGCTGGAATGTGGTTGGCAGTTCTTCGCAGCGGGCGTGGGCACACTGCACAGCGTAACGGCCGAGGGGCAGGCCTATTCCTACATCGAGGCGGCCGGAGACAGCAGCGCGGTGATCGCATCCGCGCTGGCGCAGTTGCTGGCGGCGTCGGCTGTTGTCATCGCCACGCCGGGCGATGGCACGCCGGAGAACGGTCCCACACACCAGTTGAACCTGCGCGCCAGGCCGGGGGTGGGCGAAGCGGTGGTCGTCAGCTCCTCGGCGGACGCGACGCCTATCACGCTCTACCGCGTTTCGGCGTCGTCGGTGGCAGCGGCGCTGGCCGTCGAAATCAATGGCGTCAACTGGCAGCAGCAGGGGGTGATTCTGCCGCTGGAGGCTTCGACGTCGGACGACGACCTGGTTATCCGCTGCTCGCGTCCGGGCGAGGACGGGAATTCGATCTCGCTCTACGCGGTTTCGAAAAACAACCGCCTGTGTACCGCGCAATCGCTGCTTGCGCTCAGCGGCGGTAGCTCGGCGGCGACCTGGCGGATCAGCCTGGACTTTGCCGCCCTCGGGGTCGCCAGCATCCGAAAGATGTGGCTGACGTTCGCGCCCGGCCTTCCCCCCGGCGCCGCTTACACCGCCACCGAGTGGCAGGCAGTTTTTGAGAATTGGACCGTCGCCGGGCCGGAGGAGGTGAAGGCCCTCAGTGTGGCGGGCCCTTGCAGCCTGCGAATCGAGGAAACCGACGCCTTGTGCCTGTATTCCGGCAATTGGACCTCCGAAGAGGGGTTCTATTCCGGAGGCTACGCGAAGCGCGCCTCCACGCTGGGCGACGCGGTAACCATCAGCTACTACGCCGCCTTTCCGCACGATATCTGGATTGGCACCTCACTTGCCCGCGAGGGCGGCGTGGCCGGCGTAAGCCTGGACGGCGACGGCGAAACCGATCTCAACACTTGCTGCGACACGGACGAGGCGGTGATCACCCGCCGCCGCGCGCGCGCTTCGGTCGCCGCCGGCCCGCACCGGGTCACCATCCGGCTGAAGACGGGTCCGTATTTCTATTTCGATTTTCTGGAGGCGGCGGTGGCGGGGGACGTGCCCGACGCCTACCCGAGCCGCGCCGAGATGTGCCCGGCGCTCGACTACTCAACGGACCATACCTACAAGCTGCCGCCAGCCCGCATTCTGTGGGGCCTCGACAAGTTGGGGCTGCGCGGGCCGCTGAACGAGTACATCGGAGTCTTCTGGTGGAACCAGCGGTGTCGCAACGGCGGCCTGATCCCGGCGGCGACGTCACATTCAGCGGCAGTTTCGTTGCCGGCGACCAGATCTTCCTGAGCATCGGCGGCCAAGCCGCGGGAAAGACGGTGTTTCCAGGCGAGGATACGGCCACCTTCGCGCGCCACTTCGCTTGTTTCATTAATGCCACCTATGTCGGCGTCTGGGCGGCGGCCGATGGCGCCACCCTGACCCTGACGGCACGGTCGGCGCGGCCGGCGTACTCCTTTCCGGTCAGTGCCCAGGTGGAGGCCCAGCCCGGTTCGACGGGCTACGTTAACCGTCTCGGGAAACCTGGAGGGGGGCATGGAGGGCGACTGGGTGATCGACACCACCGCCAATGAACCGCTGAACCGCGCCGCCAGAGACTGGCACCGGGAGTTGTTCCGGCTGTGTGCCGCCGGAGGCCGCGAAGTAACCGTCGCCTCGAGCATGGAGCTGGTTCTTCCGCCGGATGAGTTTGCCGCGCGATTCCCGGATGGAACCCCGGTTCGCACCGATACCGGTTTTGCCTCGCTGAACTCCACCCACTGCGCCTTTTCAAGCTCCGTGCTGGAGTTTCAAAAGGCCGTGTTCGCGTCGCTGGCCGGCCTGATGAGCGGCCAGGGCTTGACCCCCGACCTGCAATTTGGCGAATTCCTGTGGTGGTACTTCACCAACTGGAGCGCCGGCAATCCGGGCGGCGGCATGGGCTACTACGATGCCGAGACGCAAGCCGCCACCCAAACGGCTCTCGGCCGCGCGTTGCACACATTTCAGGCGCCCACCGACGACCCCAACGTAAATGCGGCGCCGATGCGCGTGTTTCTGCGCAATCGCTTGCGCGATTACGTGGCGGCGCTGGGCGGCCATATTCGCGCGCTCTACCCGCAGGCCCGGCTGGAAGTTCTGTTTCCGTATGACGTCAACTATCCGGTACCTGCCGGAATGCATCAACTTGGGCGGCGCCTTGAACCGTTTCGTCAACCTTCCAGTGGAATGGCAAAGCAAAGCCACCAGCGGGCTGGATCGCCTCAAGCTGGAAGCGCTGGACTTCGGCGCCTGGTCGAGAAACCTCGACCTGGTACGGGCCTCGCTCGAGTTCGTCCGGTCTCTCGCCTGGACCCCGGATTCGTTGCGCTACATGGTCCCGGTCTTTCGCGGCGGCGGCGCCTGGGAGCGGGAGATGGACATGGCGTTCGACGCGGGTTTCCCCTTTTGCAGCCTATGGGCCTACGACCATGTCTGCATTTACGGGCTGGAAGTGAGGCAAACTGGCAGTCGCTCGGCCAAACGATTCGCCTAAGACCACCCCCATTTGGGGGGGGCCGAACTCCCTCCTTCAACCAGCACCTGCCTCAGATAGATCGCTAATTCTTTGTCGAATAGCCACCTAGTACCGATGACTTTGGGGGAATTTCTTTTACCATGACTATAGATTGTTTTTGGCCAGAAGTGCATCCGTTCATGCCGACTGGCTTGAACGGTTCCGCGTGCGCGGAGAGGACTTCTGGATGATGAGCCGCAAGTTCATCGACGGCGTGCGAAAGAGGTTGAGGAGTAAGCGCCGTGGAACGCCGGCCGATAGGAGCCGGAATGGTAACGCCATGAAGTGCCTGGCATGTGGCAGAGAGATCGGCTTTCTCCGGCAGCTCCGGGACACGGAGTTCTGCTCGCACTCTTGCCGGCGTCGCGGCGAGCGTCCGTCCGCCATGGCTCTGCGGGACGCCGAGGAAAGGACCCCTTCCAGAAGCCATGCGGATCTGGATGAACTGCAACGGCGCCGCGCCAAGGCGCGTCCGCCGATTGGGATCATTCTGGTTATGGTCGGCATGTTGGTGGTGCTGATCACACTGGGCGGGCGCGACTCCGGGGCGCCGGCGCCCACGGGTACGCCGGACGAGGGTGTGGTTCTTTCCGATCCGGGCGACGGCTTTTTCAGTAGGATGTGGACACACATAACGGAAAAACCGGTTGTCCGTCTCAGAGAAGACTTCCGAAGCGGATTCGACAGTTGGGTTACCGAGGGAGGAACGCCGCTTAACCTTTCCCGAAAACACCACGCGCTCGAGACGGGCGATCTGGTGCTGTGGAAACCCTCGTTGAAGTTCGTCGACTACCGGTTTGAGTTCGAGGGACAGATCGAGCACAAAGCCATGACTTGGGTGTTCCGTTCCCCGAACATCAACAGCTACTATTCGACCAAGCTGCAGGCGACTTCCGACGGGAATCCACACCAGGCCACCATTCTCCGGTCGGTGGTGATCGGCACGAAAACGGTGGACCAGGTGGAGTTGCCGATTCCGCTGCGAATTCTGCCCGACCATCAATACCTGGTTTCGGTGGAAGCTTACGGCAGCAAATTCGTAACCTCGGTCGACGGGCACGTCATTGACACGTGGGACGATATCCGCCTGCATTACGGCGGCGTCGGATTCTGCGCGAGCCGAGGGGAGTCGGCGTCCATCCAGTGGGCGCGCATCGTCCAATCCGAGAGCCGCTTCGGCAAGCTGTTCGCAGGTTTCCTGATCGCCCCTTCGGAATCCGGCGTGATCCCCCTGTTTTAAGTCTCCATTCCCACTCTCAACTTTCCTCGCCGACCCGCGCAGCCACTGCAACATAAAACCACGCGGGATTGTTGTGCAAACTTCCGCCCCGGCTTATCCTTATCGATACACGGAAATCAGCAGCGGTAGCTGCTTGATGGTCCTTCACTACGACAGGGAATCTGGAGACGTCTCTGAATGGAAAAAATTGTCAAGTTTGTGGTGCTGCCTCTCGCCGTGGTGCTGCTTCTGGCGGTTGTCGGCATCGGATTCAGCGTCGGATGGGCTACTTTTCTGGGGCCGAGGACACGGCCCACTTCTGACCGCAAGTTCACTGTCACGCCGCAACGTATGGCGCGTGGTGAATATCTGGTTATGGGCGAATGCGCCTGCGTGGATTGTCACTCGCCAAGAGATCTCGCCGAGCCCGGCGCGCCGCCCAAAGAGGGGATGCTCGGCGCCGGAAAGAAGTTTCCCGAGGACCAGGGCGTGGTAGCCATCGCGTCGAACATCACCCCCGACAAGGCGACGGGCATCGGCGCCTGGACCGACGACGAGATCGCGCGCGCCATTCGCGAAGGCGTGGATAAGGATGGGCGGGCGCTGTACCCCATGATGCCCTACCAGTTGTTCCGGCGCCTGTCGGACGAGGATGTCGCCTCCATCGTCGTCTTCCTGCGTTCGCTGCCGCCGATTCCTAACGAGCTGCCGAAGACGGACCCGGGCTTCCCGCTCCGCTATATTTTCCGCAACGTACCGCAGCCGCTTACCGAGCCTGTGGTGGATCATTTTGCGAACAGCGTGGATCGCGGCAGGCACCTGGCCATCGTTTCAGGCTGCGGCGAGTGCCACACTCCGCACGACGAACAGCACCAGGCGCTTCCCGGCCTGGAGTTCGCTGGCGGCGACGTGTTTCGGGAATTATCCACGCCCGCCGTCTCGGCCAACCTGACGCCCGATGCCTCCGGCATCGGCGGTTTTACACGCGAGCAGTTCCGCCAGACGGTGCGCACCGGCAACAACGGCGCCCGCCAGCTCAACCCGGTGATGCCCTCGGTTTTTTATGCCCGGATGACCGACGAGGACCTCGACGCGATCTACGACTACCTGCACACCCTGCAGCCGGTCAAACACTGGGTGAGCAGCACGGGGAAGGCCGCGCTGTGTCCCGTGTGCAATCACGAACACGCCCTCGCCGAGATGAATATGACGGCGGCAAAATAGCGGAAATCGCTTCTCGAAGCCTCAGGCCGCCGGTAGCCGGAGCGTGACTTCCAGTCCGGACGGCTTGAGGTTTCGAGCCACGACCGAGCCGCCGCAGATCTCGGCGCAGCTTCCGACAATCGCCAGGCCCAGGCCCGTGCCGCCGCTCTTGCGGTCGCGCGACGCCTCCAGCCGGTAAAACGGCGTGAAGATCTTTTCCAGCGCCTCTTCGGGGACGCCCGGCCCGCTGTCGGCTACGCTCAGCACCACTTCGTGTCCGTGCCGCCGGCCCGATATGCGGATGGGTCCGGCCTCGCCGGCATAACGCAGGGCATTCCGAATCAGGTTCGAGACCGAGCGGAACAGGTACTCTTTGGTAGCCATCACCGTCAGCGACGAGTCGAGGTCGGTGACAACTTCTCTGCCCTCGGGCGCTTCGACGCGCACAGCTTCGCGCACCACCCCGGCCACGTTCACCGGCTCCAGGTGGACCACGTCGGGCCTGGTGGTCGCCTTGGCGTAGGCCAGCAGCTCGTCGGTCAGCCGCGACATCGTCTGCACTTCTTCCTGCAGGTCCGCGACATAGGTGCCCGATTCCTCGCCGGCGCGGCGCTCCAGAATCCCCAGCGCCACCTGCATGCGCGCCAGCGGCGAGCGCAGCTCGTGCGCGATATCGGCCAGGAAGCGCTTCTGCCCGTGAACGTAGGACGCCAGACGCGACGCCATGCGGTTAATCGACGCTCCCAGGCTTCCCAGCTCGTCACGCCGGTTCGACACCACCTGAACGTCGAAATGTCCCTCGGCCACCTGCGAGGTGGCGTGCATCATTTGCCGGATAGTGTGGGTGAGGCCCCGCACCAGTGGCATCCAGCACAAGATGGAAACGAACAGCGCGATGCCGGTGATTGCCGCCCAGGGCTTCCATTCAAAGAAGAAGGAGTTGCGAAGCAGGCTGGAGGATGCCAGCAGCAGTGTCAGGCGCGTGAATCTTCCGGTGGTTCTGTCGCGGAAGGGTATGCGCAACACAACCCAATAGGGCATCGGATTGTCGGCCACCAACAAGTAAGGGCGCCAGGGCGCCCCGGAAAAGAATCGTCCAGGAACCGGCGGCGTGCCGGCAGGCGGCGTCAACGGCGGCTCGGGCCTGCGCCGCATCCGCTCCACCACCTTGGCGGGCAGTCCCACGTGAGGGCCGGCAAGCTGTTTGTCGCCGTCATAGAGAAGAAACTCAACCCCATAGGTGGCGGAGTATCTCGCCAGCAGCGCGTCGCGCTCGGCGGGTTCGGCTTCGGAAAGATCCAGCGCCAGAAGGCGCGCCACCGACAGAATTCTTTCGCGAGTGGTGGTAAGCAGCAGCGATCCGAAATCCTCGCTCAGTTGGAGCTTGAAAAATCCGGCAAAGACCGCCAGCAGCAGCGCCAGGTTGACAACCACCAACAGCAGGATCTTCGTGGTCAGGGGAAATCGCGCGTTTTCCGTCATGACTCCGCCCCCGGCTTCCGCATCCGGTATCCGACACCCCGCACCGTTTCAATGAAGCGCGGCGCGCGCGGATCGTCGCCCAGCTTCTTGCGCAACGAAGAAACATGGACGTCGATGGAGCGGTCGAAAGCCTCGAAATCGCGGTCGGCAACGTCCAGCAGCAGTTGCTCGCGGCTTTTCACGCGTCCGGCCGCGCGGGCCAGCGCCAACAAAATATCGTATTCAATCTGGGTCAGCGGCAGCGGCTTGTCGTCGAGAGTGGCGGTGCGCGCGCCGGGGTCGAGCCACAGCCCCCCCACCGAAACGGTGGCCGGACGCTCCTGGTCGCCCGTCCTGGCGGTGACCACCGAACGCCGCAGCACCGCCCGCAGCCGGGCCAGCAGCTCGCGGGTGGAAAAGGTCTTGGGCAGATAGTCGTCGGCGCCGACTTCGAGGCCCACGATGCGGTCCGGCTCGTCGCCGAGTGCGGTCAGCATCAGCACCGGCACGTGCGAATGGCGGCGCAGCTCGCGCAGCACATCGATGCCGTTCAAGCCCGGCAGCATGACGTCCAGAATCACCGCGGCGTAGCTGCCTTCGACGGCCCGCTGCAGCCCGTCCCTGCCGTTGTGAACGGCGTCCACTGCGTAGCCTAGCGGTTCCAGATAATCGCGCAGCAGCCGGCACAGTTTCTCGTCGTCGTCCACCAGCAGCAGCGCTGTGCGGTCCGTCGAGGAATCTTCACGGTTCGGGTTCATGGCAACTTTGACTCATCCACATAGTAACCGGAGTCTTCGCACTTTTACCAAACCTTTACCATTCAGCCTCCCATTGCGAATAATCGCTTTACACGGGGCTGGCAATCTGGAGTTGTCGAAGGAGGATTCCAGATGAACAGCGCAACCAGCAAGAGCGTTTTAGAAGACGCCAACTTGATGGAGGAAACGGAATACCCAACCGAAGCGCCGCCCGCCGAAAGCTGGGCGGACTTTGAAGAACAACGGCCCGTGAGCCGGCGGCGTTATTGGGTGCTGGCCGCCCTGCTTGCCGGCCTGGCCGCGGCCGGCTTCACCACCTGGCGCTTGCTCGCCAAGCCTGCCGCCGCCACTTACGGGGTGGCGGCCATCGAGCGTGGCAACATCGTGAAAACCATCACGGCCACCGGGAACGTACAGCCGGTTACCACCGTGCAAGTGGGTACGCAGGTTTCGGGCACGGTTTCCGAGCTGCATGCGGACTTTAACGATTATGTCCATGCCGGCCAGGTGATCGCCCGGCTCGATCCGGCACAATTCCAGGCCCAGTACAACCAGGCCAGCGCCAACCTGGAGAGCGCCAGGGCCCAGGTGACGGCCACCCGTAGCTCGATCGTGAATGCCGACGCCGCGGTGGCTTCGGCGAAAGCCAACATCGACCGGATGGATTCGGCGATGGCCGATGCCCAGCGGAATTACGACCTGACCAAGCAACTGGTGGCGGCGGGGATTTCGGCCTCTTCGCAGCTCGACACTGCGCAGGCCACCCTGGCGCAGGCGGTAGCCCAAAAGGCACAGGCGGTGGCGCAGTGGAACCAGGCCAAGGCACAAGCCCAGTCGGTGGTTGCGCAACTGGAGCAGGCGCAAGCCGGAGTGCGGCAGGCGGAAGCCGCCGTGGCCTCGGCCAAGGTGAACCTCGACCGGACGGTGATTCGAGCTCCCATTGACGGCGTGGTCATCGCGCGCAACGTCGACATCGGCCAGACGGTGGCGGCCAGTCTGCAGGCCCCCACGCTGTTCCTGATCGCCAATGACGTAAAGAAGATGCAGGTTTACGCCGCCATCGACGAAGCCGACGTCGGCCAGTTGCGTCCCGGCAGCAAGGCCACGTTCACCGTGGATGCCTTCCCGACCGACACGTTCCAGGGAACCATCCGGGAGGTCCGGCTGGCGCCGCAAACGGTGCAAAACGTGGTCACCTACACCGCCATCATCGACGTGGACAACCCGGAGTTGAAGCTCAAGCCGGGTATGACCGCAAACGTCACGGTCGCCGTGGCCGACCACGAGAACGTTCTCAAGATACCGAACAGCGCGCTGCGTTTCCGTCCGGAGAACGTGACCGCACCGGCCGCGCCGCGGCCCGGCGGCGCCGCTTCCGGCACCAGGGCGGCGCGGACGTCGCACGCCGTCACGGTGTGGAAGGTGGAGGGCGCGACGCTGGCGCCGGTGAAAGTCCGTCTCGGCATGACGGATGGAGTCTCGACTGAAATTCTCAGCGGCGGTCTGGCGGCGGGTGACCAGGTCGCCACACCGGCCCAGTTGCAGGCGAGCGCGGCTGCTTCGGGGAGCCGTTCGGCATCCCCGTTCGCAGGCGCAGGCAGAGGAGGGAGACGATAATGATCACCGCCATCGATGTTGAAAAAAAGGCCCGTGGCACCCTGCCCCCGGTAATCGAACTGTTGGGTGTCGAGAAGGTTTACGCCTCGGATGCGGTGCGCGTGCAGGCGTTGAAGGGCGTCTCGCTGCAAGTGGAGCGCGGAGAGTTTGTAGCCATCATGGGCGCCTCCGGCTCGGGCAAATCCACGTTGATGAACGTCCTCGGCTGCCTGGACCGGCCCTCCCGAGGCACCTACAAACTCGATGGCCTGGACGTCTCCCGGCTTAGCAAGGACCAGCGCGCCGACGTCCGCAACCGCAGAATCGGATTTGTCTTTCAGGGCTTCAACCTGCTGCGGCGCACCAGCGCGATGGAGAACGTAGAGCTGCCGCTGATTTACGCCGGCATCCCCGCCGCCGACCGCGAACGGCGCAGCCGGCAGGCTCTGGCGGTGGTCGGCCTGGCGCACAAGGCCAACAGCCACCCGAACCAGCTCTCGGGCGGGCAACAGCAGCGGGTGGCCATCGCCCGGGCGCTGGTCAACCGCCCGTCGCTACTGCTGGCCGACGAGCCGACGGGAAACCTGGACACCCAGACGTCGGTCGAGATCATGGACGTGTTCCAGCGTCTCAACCGCGATTCGGGCATCACCATCGTGCTGGTGACGCACGAACAGGACATTGCTCAGTACGCCAGGCGCATCGTGGTGATGCGCGACGGCCAGGTCATTCTGGACCAGCCGGTCCGCCAGCGCCGCGAAGCGCGGGTGGAACTGGCCAGCTCGGTGCACGAAGAACATCTGGAGGAGGCGCTGTCATGATTCTCCCGGTTTTGAAAATCGCACTGCGCGCGCTGGCGCGCAACAAGGTTCGCTCGGCCCTCACGATGCTCGGCATCATCATCGGCGTGGCCTCGGTGATCGCCATGGTGAGCCTGGGACAGGGGGCCCAGCAACAGGTGCAGGAGCGGATTTCCGGCATGGGAACCAACCTGCTGGTGGTGATGGCCGGCAGCCAGAAGAGCGGCGGAATGCGAGGCGGGCTGGGCACGGTAACCACCCTGACGCCGGAAGACGTCGACGCCATCGTGCGGGAATCGCCCGCGGTGGCCGAGGCCACTCCCTCGGTCTCCACCGCGGTTCCGCTGGTGTTTGGGAACCAGAACTGGACCACCCGCGCCGAAGGGGTCGATGCCGACTACCCGTCCATCCGCGCCCGCAGCGTGGCGAACGGAGATTTCTTTACGGAAACCGACGTCAAGACCGCCGCGCGCGTGGCGGTGATCGGCCAGACGGTGGCCGACAACCTGTTCCCCGGCATGAACCCGGTGGGCCAGTCCATTCGCGTCCGCAACCTGCCGTTCCGCGTGGTCGGCGTGCTGACGGTGAAAGGCCAAACCCAATACGGGCAGGACCAGGACGACACCATCGTGCTTCCCTATACCACGGTGATGAAGAAGCTGCTGGCGACAACCTACATCCCCTCCGCCTACGTGTCGGCAGTAAGCGAAAGCGCCACCGCCGAGGCGGAACAGGAAATCACGGCGGTGCTGCGAAGCCGTCACAATATCCGCGCCGGCCAGGACGACGACTTCACCGTGCGAAACCTGACCGAGGTGGCCGAAACCGCCGAACAGGCCGCCAGCGTTATGACCATGCTGCTGGGCGGTATCGCGGCGGTGTCGCTGCTGGTGGGCGGCATCGGAATCATGAACATCATGCTGGTGTCGGTGACCGAACGGACGCGAGAGATCGGCATCCGCATGGCGGTGGGCGCCCGCTCGAAGCACGTGCAGTATCAGTTCCTGATCGAAGCGGTGGTGCTCGGGCTGCTCGGCGGCCTGGCCGGCATTCTAACCGGCATTGCCACCTCGTATGGCCTGTCGAAGGCCTTTAGCTGGCCGCAGTTGATCTCGCCGATCGCGGTGGTGGGCTCGGCCGTCTTCTCCATGGCGATTGGCATCTTCTTCGGCTATTACCCGGCCAAGAAGGCCGCCAATCTGGACCCGATAGAGGCGCTGCGGTTCGAATAACCGTCAGATCCTCCTTCCCTCTCGACGGGCCGGCGGCGACGCCGGCCCTTTTGTTTTGTGAACCCGCCGGGGTAAAATTCGTATCAAACGGGAATAGGGACGGCCGCGCCCAAGCGGCCGCCCTATGGAGAAAGTTCAATGAAAAAATCTATCATGTTCGTTCTGTTGGCGATCCCGGCTTTGTTGTTGTACTGCCCGCGCTCCCATGCGGCTGCAAACCAGGTTGCCGGCGACGGTTCCACCGGGTCGACTTTGATCGCGATGGGAGGATTGGGAGCGATGGGTGGCGGGATGATGATGGGCTCCGCCGCGCAGTCCGGGAGCGCCGGTGAGACGGTCTTCAAGGACGCAAAATGCGGCATGTGCCACAGCGCCGACAGCAGCGCGAAGAAAATGGGCCCGGGCTTGAAGGGCTTGTTTCAGCACAAGAAATTGGCCAACGGCGAGGCGGTAACGGACGAAAACGTGCGTGCCATCATCACCAAAGGCGCCAAAGGAATGCCTCCGATGGGCGCCAAATTGTCGAAAAAACAGATCGACGACCTGATGGCGTACTTGCACACTCTGTAAGCCGCGCCGCTACACGGTCATGTCATGCGCACAGGGTCCAGCAGGCGTTCGAGTTCGTCCGCCTCCAGATCCGTTATCTCTTTCGCGACGTCCTTGATGCTTCGGTTCTCGTCGATGGCGCGATTGACAATTTTGGCGCCTTGTTCGTATCCGATCACCGGAGTGAGCACCGTCGCGAGAATCGGATTTCGATCCACGCGCGCTCTCAGGCCCGTTTCATTCACCGCGAATGGACGGATCGCGGTTTCCCCCAGTAAATGACATACCCGGGTCAACAGAAACGTGCTTTCCAGCAAGCTGAAGGCGATCAAGGGAAGCATCACGTTCAACTGGAAGTTTCCGGACTGTCCCGCCAACGTTATTGAAGTGTCGTTTCCGATTACCCTGGCGCAAACCATCAGCGTCGCCTCGGGAATCACGGGGTTGACCTTGCCCGGCATGATACTGCTGCCGGGTTGCAGCGCGGGCAGGCGGATTTCCGCCAACCCGGAATAAGGACCGCTGTTCATCCAGCGCAAGTCATTCGCGATCTTCGTCACGGCAACCGCCGCCGCCTTCAACTGGCCGCTCAGCTCGACACTCGCGTCGGGGGCGCTGAGGCTCGCGAAGTAATTGCGGCTTACGACGAACGGATGTCCCGTTCGCCCGGCCAGGTGCGCGGCTACTCGGGCGCCGAATTCCCGGTGTGTGTTGACACCCGTGCCGACGGCCGTTCCGCCAATGGCGAGTTCCGCCAGCCGCGGTAGTGTCGATTGCAGCCGGTCGCCAGCGTCCTGAATCTGCTTGCTCCATCCCGAAAGCTCCTGGCTCATCCGAACCGGCATCGCATCCATGAGGTGAGTGCGGCCGGTCTTCACCACCTCTTTCAGGCTTTCGGCCTTCTCGTCGATGGCGTCGCGCAGGCCCCCCATTGCCGGCAATAATTCGGCAGTCACTGCCTGATAGGCACTCAGGTGGATGACCGTCGGAAAGACGTCATTGCTGCTCTGACCCCGGTTGACATGATCGTTGGGATGAACCTCGCGACCGAGGCGGCGAGAGGCGAGCGCCGCGATCACTTCATTGGCGTTCATATTGGTGCTGGTTCCCGAGCCAGTCTGGTACACGTCGACCGGGAAGTGGGCGTCGTAATACCCTTCCTCCACCTCGCGCGCCGCTTCTCCAATTGCCTCGGCCATTTCGGCGTCAAGCAAACCAAGCTCCCCGTTGACCGCCGCCGCGGCGCCTTTCACCATTCCCAGCGCCCACAGGAACGCGCGGGGAAATCGCAGCCCGCTGATTTGGAAATTCTCCACGGCGCGTTGCGTTTGGGCCCCGTATAAGGCGTTCTCCGGTACTTTCACCTCTCCCAGGCTGTCCGTTTCGACTCGAAATGCGGCTTCACTCATGGCTCCCCCTGAATTGCAGATTCAACAAGTCGGCCCATCGATTCCTGATTTGCGTTGCCGGGCGTTTGTCCGTTCCGGACCCGGACCCAGTTGATCAGACCTCCGGCCAGGAGCGCTACACGCTGCCGGCCGGACAGGTCGTGTCGGGCGGTGAAACGGACTCCGCCCTTCACCTCCGCGGTGATCGGAGCGCCATTGAGAATTTGCCGCTTTATGTTTTCGAGCCGGAGGATTGAACCTTGCTCCAGAACGTCATAGATCGACGGATCTTCGAAGGTCAGCGGGAGGATGCCGAAATTGACAAGATTGTCGCGGTGGATGCGCGCAAAACTATGGGCCAGGACCACCCGCAGCCCCAGATAGCGAGGCGCCAGCGCGGCATGTTCGCGGCTGGAGCCCTGTCCGTAGTTCCGGCCGGCGACAATCGCGTGTCCGTTGCCACCCAGTTCTTTGGCTCGTGCGGCGTAGGTTGAATCGGTGGACTCGAACACAAAGTCGCTGATTTTCGGAATGTTGCTGCGAAACGGCAGTACGCGAGCGCCGGCCGGCAAGATTTCGTCGGTCGAGATGTCGTCGCCCACTTTCAGTATTACCGGCATCTCCAGGTCGTCAGCGATCGGCTCAAACTCTGGCAGCGATGCAATGTTTGGACCTTTTACCAGCTCGACTTTGCGGGCTTCCGCCGGACCGAGCGGTGCAAAGAACATTCCCGTTTCGAGAACCGGATTTTCGGGATCGGTGACCTGTGGATAAGGGATCGAAAGCGTTCTCGGGTCGGTAATAACTCCCGTAAGCGCGGAGGCGGCGGCGGTCTCGGGACTGACCAGGCACACTTTATCTTCCTTGCTCCCCGATCGGCCTGGGAAGTTGCGCGGAACGGTTCGAAGACTGATTCGATCCGTCGCCGGAGCCTGTCCCATTCCGATGCAACCGTTACAGCCGGCCTGGTGTATCCGCGCGCCAGCACGCAGCAGATGTAGGATATGCCCGTCGCATATCAGGTTTTCGAGCGTCTGGCGCGACGTCGGATTGATGTCGAAGGAAACCGACTTCGCGACACGGGAACCTCGCACGATCTCGGCCGCAACGGCAAAATCCCGGTATCCCGGATTCGCGGACGAGCCGATGTACGCCTGATAAATCTCCTGGCCTGCGACTTCACGTACGGGAACCACGTTCCCGGGACTCGATGGCATGGCGATCATCGGCTCGACGGCGGACAGATCGATGCTTTCGTCCACATCGTAACCGGCCCCGGGATCGGCCAGAATCTCGGTCCAATCCGCCTCGCGTCCCTGAGATCGGAGAAATCGTCTGACGACTCCGTCGGACGGGAATACCGTGGACGTCGCGCCCAATTCGGCGCCCATGTTTGCGATGACGTGGCGATCCATGGCTGAAAGGGATGCCAGCCCGGGTCCGTAGTATTCGACGATCCGGCCCAGGCCGCCATCCACGCCGTGACGCCGCAGCATTTCGAGAATCACATCCTTGGCGCTAACCCAGTCCGGCAGGCGGCCGGTCAACTTCACGCCCCAGATTTCCGGCATCTTCAGATGGAAAGGCTCTCCCGCGATGGCCAGAGCTACTTCCAATCCGCCAGCGCCCATGGCCAGCATGCCCAGCGCTCCGGCCGCCGGCGTGTGACTGTCGGCGCCGAGCAGCGTCTTGCCGGGCTTTCCGAAGCGTTCCTGGTGAAGCGGATGGCTGACGCCGTTGCCCGGGCGGCTGAACCAGATTCCGAAACGGCGGCAGGCGCTCAACAGAAACAGGTGATCGTCGGGATTCTTGTTGTCCTCCTGCACCAGGTTGTGATCCACGTATTGGACGGAGAGTTCGGCGTGCGTGCGGTCCAGTCCCATCGCCTCCAACTCCAGCATCACCATGGTCCCGGTGGCGTCCTGCGTAAGTGTCTGATCGATTCGGAGGCTGATCTCGTTGCCGGGCGCCATGAGCCCTTCGACCAGATGAGCCTGTATCAGCTTTTCGGTAACGTTTTTGGGCATGAGCAGCTCCTTCCGGCCAACGGCGGAGGGGTTAGTTCCGCGGGTTTTCCGTTTCGATTCCCAGCCGGCTCTTCAGCCAGTCCCAATCCAGCTTTTCGGGGTGATCAATATACTCCTGACGATGGCGCACGACGCCCTCCATGTAACTGCTCTTCAACTTGACGTGAAAAGACGGCTTCGACTCCACCTCCGGTACAGGCACAAACTTGCCGCCGGCCAGTTGGACTGTGGCCGTAAACAGGATCAAGTCGGGATCGTCTTCGTACATCATGAAGTCTACTTGCCGGTTCGCAAAAAGCTTCTCGAAAACGCCAAACAGTTGCTTGTAAGGGAACGTGTTCCGGTTCGCCTCCAGGGCTGTATTGCATACGTCCAGGTACTCAACCAGCAGCATGATTCTTGTATCGACACTGGCAGATTTCATTGCACACCTCCTAAGTTCGGGTCTTTAATTCGTTGACACGCCGGGACGATTATCGTTTCAGCCGGCGTGGCCGACCGCGTCCAGGCGCACGGACTCGATCGTTTCCAGGGCCCGATCGTAGCGCAGAACCTCGCGCTTGATCACAGTCTCCTCGAGATAGCCGGTAATCGGGTCGGACGCGGCGCCCTCGTTCTCGAGTTCGGAGTGAAGCGGTGTGGTCTCGAAGCCGCCGGCAGCCGATGGGCACTCGTGCGTGCGGACGCGGCCGCCGGCGAGCGGCGCCCGCTCCAACCACATGAGTTGCTGCGGCCGCGCTCCGTTCGAGGACAGCACGCGAAAAGGCTGCCGTTGAAAGACATCCAGGTAGGCCCTTTCGAGCGCCACTTCACAATCCTGCGAAATCCGGCTCATCGCCTGGGAACTGCCCTGTTGGAATGGATCCGCATAAAAGAATGCGATCGACGCCACAGTGCCGAGGGGTGCGCCTCTTGCCTTTCGGTCGGTGAGACCGGCGACGTAGGCCTCGGCCACCTGGCGATACCGCCCGACGGTAATGATCGAATCAACGCATACCTTGAATCCGTCCGCAACGAGCCGCCGAATGGCCAACAGCGCTTCCGAATTGGCGATAAGCTGCAGGAAGACGTTCGTCGCCTCGAGCACCGCGTGCAACTCCCGGGCCTCCTCGAGTATGGCCTCGGTGTCATAGGAGAGTTCCGGCGAAACGGCAATTCCGACGAATCCACAGTGCCCCCGGCTTTGGAGGTACACGGGCAACAGAAGCCTTGCGGCACGCCGCACGTCGCGCTCCGTCAAACTTCGATAAATCTGTTCCGAAGTCCGCCCCTCGAGCGCGAGACGAAGTATTTGGCTCGCGTAACTCCCAGTATTCAGGATGGTCTTCCGGAGAGTAGCCGGATCCGTGGTCAGGCCGCACACCTCATTTCCTTTGACCAATCGTCGGAGTCCTGCCGTCTTCGTTTCTCTTGCACCGGTTTTCATCGCCACATAACCACGTTGGCTTCACCACAAAACTGCGGCCTCGCTTTTTACTACGACCCAACCGGCCGGGGGGATGTTTCGTGAACTTTTCTCGCAGGCGCCGGCGCGCCCGCACCAGGCGAACCCGCACCGCGGTCTGGCTGCAGCCATAATCCCTCGCGATGTCGGAAATCCCGCGCTGTTCCAGGTATCGCTGCACCAGCAGGTTTCGCTCGTTCTCTTTGCACTTCGCCAACATTCGGGTGATGTCGATAGCCGCCAGGTTAGGGGCCGATTTCACGGGCAGTTCGTGAAGTTCCTCGAATTTGCTTTCTTTTCGAATCTGGTTGCGATAGAGGTTCAGGGCGATCGAGTTCACCCAGCGGACCGCTTTTTGCGCATCACGGACCTGGTGGAGTCTCTCCAACCCTCGCACCCACGCCGCCTGTGCCGTTTCGGTCGCCTGATCTTCAGACAGCCCTCGAGACAACAGGAAGCCTATCGTTCTCCGATGTCCGGATTGATATGCAAGGCCAAATTGTGTCCTGTCCACAATTCCATGTTCGCAGTCGCGGAACGACCGCAAAAGTGTGTTACGGCAACCTGGACCGCGTGTTACGTAAGAACGTTACGGACGGAAAAACCGGAACAGGAAGGAAGTTCAGTGCGGTGCTAAACTTATAAATAAGGGTGCCTGCGGAAACGCAGTCGGACGGGAAAACCGTATTAGCAAACCACACGCATGGAAGTTTTGAAATCGACAGGAGGGATCGTGGGATTTTCGGCGATCAATGTCGACTTCCAGGGGCACTCGTCGCGCAGCGACTCCCGACCACAGTTGGACGTACGCCCGGAGAGTGTGCGAAACGCGCTTCGTCAGGTCTTGGAAAGCAGCGGCTTTTCGCGCTCGGAGCGGATGAAGCGGTTTTTGCGCCATGTAGTGGAGACGACGCTGGCCGGCAGAGCGGACGAGCTGAAAGAATACTCCATTGCCGTGGCCGTTTTCGATAAGCCGGTGTCGTTCGACCCCCGGCTGGATCCCATTGTGCGCGTCGAAGCCGGGCGGTTACGCTCCAAACTGAGGGAATACTACGACTCGCCGGAAGGCCGAAGGGCCGGGCTTCAAATCGTCATCCGGAAACGGAGCTATGTTCCCAAGTTCGAATTACGAACGCCCGAAGCCGCCCTGAACGAGCCGGCCTTGCCGCAGGGGCCCGCCGGCTTCACGGAAGCGGCCGTTCAACCGCTCGCTGTTCCTAAACAAGCCACGCTGGCTGTGCTGCCATTCGCGGACTTGAGCGCCCGCGGCGACCAGGAGTACTTCTGCGACGGCATCACCGAAGAACTCATCCACGCACTGGGCCATGTAAAAGGCCTGCACATTGTGTCACGCACCTCTGCCATGCAGTACAAGGGCGTGGCGCGCGACGTCCGGCTGCTGGGCAAGCAACTGAACGCCGGCATGGTTCTGGAAGGCAGCGTGCGGAGGTCAAAAGAAAAAGTCCGCATCGCCGTCCAGCTTATCAACGCGCGGGACGGCTACCACTTATGGTCGGAAATCTACGACCGGAAGTTGGACGACGTCTTCGCCGTTCAGGAGGACATTTCGAAGTGCGTCGCACGTAAGTTGAGCGGCCGGCTGATGGGCGTGCCCGGGGGAGTGTCCGGTTCCGGCACGAAGGACACTCGCGCTTACCAGCTTTATCTTCGCGGACGCTATTTTTGGAAGAAGAGCAACAGAGTGGGGCTCGCCAGGGCGATCCGATATTTCCGGCAGGCTATCTCGACAGATCCGGGCTACTCGCGGGCTTATGCGGGGCTGGCCGAATGCCAGGTGGAGCGTGCATGGCTCGGATTGGTGGAGCCGCGGGCCGGCTGGCGGGATGCGCGCAAAGCGGCCCTCAAGGCTCTCGATATCGATCCACGGCTCGGTTCGGCCGCCGCGCCGCTGGGAGTGGTCAAAGCGGTCTACGAGCGGGACTGGCGCGGCAGCGAGCAGCATTTCCTGCGGGGCATCGAACTGGACCCGAGGCATCCCACAACCTCCCGATGGTACGCGTTGTTCTGCCTGGCGCCCCAGGGCAGGACGGAAGAGGCGTTGCTGTTGATGGCCCGCGCGCGCCAACTCGATCCCGCTTCAACCGCCGTGGCCGCCCACCTGGCGCGAATTCTCTATTTTGACCGGCGTTACGAGGAAGCGGTTGAACAGTACCAGATTGCCGCACGCCTGGATGCCTTTTCCTGCCTGAGCTACTACTACCTCGGCTTCGCTCTGGAACGGCAAGGTCGTCTGGGCCTGGCGATGAGCGCCTTCGAACG
This sequence comes from Bryobacterales bacterium, assembly GCA_963810595.1. Lineage (GTDB taxonomy): Bacteria > Acidobacteriota > Terriglobia > Bryobacterales > Bryobacteraceae > CAWEOG01. Next base: position 281,412 of record CAWEOG010000015.1, read on the forward strand.
GGCTCTCCGTTTATCGGACGAAGAACCGGCGTTCCTCAGCGCCGTTGGTTATTGTCACGCCAGGATGGGCAGAAACCAAAAAGCTCTCGAGGTGTTGGCGGATCTGGACCGGCTGGCTGGCAAACGGTACGTATCGCCGGCCTACCAGGCGACTGTCCACCTAGGATTGTCCAATCGGGAGGCGGCATTGAGCGCACTGGAGAGAGCCTGCAAATCACGTTGTGCCAGGCTGATCCATTTGCAGGTAGATCCGATTTTCGATCCGTTGAAGATCGATGCCCGCTTCCTCAAACTGCTGGACAAACTGGCTCTGGCCCCGAATCAACTCACCGCGGGAGCTTAGGCGACGCACGGCTGTGCGCCCAGTCCGCGAATTTCAGCGCGCAACATCTCCAATCTTGGCGTGTCGCAATCGGGTATGAGCGGAGAAGGTCCAAAACGCCTCGTTCGCAACTCCGACTTGAACCCGCCGCTCAACTGCTATATAAGTGGAGCAGACGAATTTCAGGCCCGGACGGGCGGCGGTCTTCGTCCGGCGGGCCGGTTTGGTTTTCGCGGATGAGGAGGAGTTGTGGAAACATCTGGTCCGGTTCCCGGTAAAGAAGGCGTCAACAGCGGCCGGCGGTGGATTGACATGCTGCTGGGAATCGGGGTGATCGGCTCGATCGCCTCGTTTGTCTATCCCGCCATTCGATATGTGATCCCTCCCCCTCAATCCGAAGCGGAAGCGGAGTCCGTGACAGCGGCCAAGGTTGGCCAGTTGAAGGGTAACAGCGGCATGGTTTTCCGGTTCGGCTCGGAGCCGGCAATTCTCATTCACACACCTCAGGGGCAGTACCGGGCATTCAGCGCCGTGTGTACTCATCTGGGCTGCACCGTGCAGTACGATGCCCAGCAGCAGCAGATCTGGTGCCCCTGTCATAACGGCCGCTATAACCTGATGGGCCGCAACGTCAGCGGTCCTCCTCCCCGGCCGTTGACATCCTACAGTGTTCACATTCAAGGTGACGACATCGTAGTTGCCAGGAACGCATAGCCATGTTCAGACTTCACCGACACATCCTGCGATGGCTCGACGATCGTCTCGGCACGGGGAGCGTCGAGGAATTCCTGCACCACAAGACAGTCCCCATGCACCGCCACTCGTTTTGGTACGTGCTGGGGGGGATGACACTGTTCCTTTTCTGCGTCCAGGTTGTCACCGGCATCTTTCTGCTGATGTACTACCAGCCCACCTCCGACCACGCCTTTGAGAGCGTGCAATTCATCATGACCCGGGTGCAGTTTGGGTGGCTCATCCGGTCCATTCATAGCTGGTCGGCCAACCTGATGATTTTCACGGCATTCGTCCACATGTTCAGCGTCTATTTTCTTAAGGCTTACCGCAAGCCCAGGGAACTGACCTGGGTGACTGGAATGCTGCTGCTGTTCCTGGTGCTGGCATTCGGGTTCAGCGGATACCTGCTGCCGTGGAACACTCTGGCTTTCTTCGCCACCAAGGTGGGCACCGATATGGCGGGCTTCGTCCCCTTCATCGGCCCCTGGATTCTGGAGTTTCTGCGCGGCGGCAAGGAAGTTACCGGGGCCACTCTCACGCGATTCTTCGGTTTCCACGTGGCGGTGTTGCCGGGCATTGTGACGATGGTGCTGGCGGTGCATCTCCTGCTGGTGCAGCACCTGGGTATGAGTGTGCCGCCGGGTGTCGAAAAAGAGGTCGCCGAAGGCAAGAAGCCCGCCCGGCAGATGCCTTTCTTTCCGAACTTCCTGCTGCGCGACATCGTGGGCTGGTACGGGGCGCTGGGGATTCTGGGGGCGCTGGCGGCCATCTTTCCGTGGGGCCTCGGGGCGAAGGCGGATCCGTTCGCTTCGGCGCCCGCGGGGATTCGCCCCGAATGGTATTTCCTGTTTATGTACCAGACCCTGAAATATCTCCCGCCAAAAATTCTCTTCCTGGACAGCGAACAACTTGGCCTGATGGCATTCGGAGCGGCGGGAGCCGTGTGGTTACTGGTTCCCTTCCTCGACTACAAGGTCGGCTTTGGGCGCGTGACACGATTTTTTACCGGTCTGGGTATTTTTGCGCTGGCGTTCATCGTGGTGATGTCCGCCCTGGCTCTGCGGTGAGGTGTGCCGGCTGGATTGGTGATTCATGATGCGGATAACGATCATAAGCGGTGTTCTTCTGTTATGGGCGCTGATGCCGGCGAAGGAAACGTACGCCGCCGCCTCTTGCGTGACTTGCCATTCGCAACTGGAAGGGCAGTTGGCCACGCCCGCCAAACTTTTTGTCAACGACGTTCACGCCAAGGTCGGCCTTACCTGCGCCGACTGCCACGGCGGTGACATAGCCGACAATTCGATGACCGCCATGAGCCCGGCGAAGGGTTTCCGCAGCGCCCCCACGCGGGCCCAGATTCCCGACTTCTGTGGCCGCTGCCACTCCAACCCGGACTACATGCGGCGTTACAACCCCTCCTTGCAGACCGACCAGTTGAGCCAGTATTGGACCAGTATCCACGGACAGCGGCTGAAGAAAAGCGATACCAAGGTGGCCACCTGCGTGGATTGTCACAGCGTGCACAATATCCGCGCCGTGTCCGACACGCAATCGACGGTGTACCCCACCAACATAGCGGGCACCTGCGCGCACTGCCACGCCAATGCCGCCTACATGAAGGACTACGGAATCCCGACGGATCAGTACGCGAACTACTCAAAGAGCGTTCATGCCCAGGATCTGGCGAGCGGAGACCTGTCGGCGCCGACGTGCTCTACCTGTCATGGAAACCACGGCGCGGCTCCGCCGGGAGTCAGCTCGGTGGTGAATGTCTGCGGAACTTGTCACGCGATGAACGAAGAGGATTTCAAGAACAGTCCGCACCAGGCCGCCTTCGCTTCGATGAGCCTGCCCGGTTGCGTCACCTGCCATTCCAATCACCTCATCGAAAAGCCGCTGGACACCTGGGTGGGGGTCGGCCCAAAATCGGTGTGCACCAACTGCCACTCGGCCGGCGACAAAGGATACCAAACGGCGCAGCAGATCGGCACGGCGCTGACCAGCCTAAACCAGGAAAAAACGCGGGCGAGCGACATACTGGCCAACGCCGAGAGTTCCGGGATGGAAGTCTCGGATGCCAAAGCGGTGCTGACCAACGCGAATGACGACATCATCAAAGCTCGCGTCGCCGTACACACCTTCAATTCCGCGAGTGTCCGGAAGTTAACGGATGACGGAATGGGGCTCGCCCGAAAAGCGTACCAGGCCGGCGCCGCGGCACTGCGGGAGCGGGACTTTCGACGCAAGGGACTGGCGGTGTCGCTCATCTTCATTCTGTTTGCCATCGGCGGACTGTATCTGAAGATCCGCCAGATCGAGAGGCGGCGCTGACCGAACCTTGAATGTCAAGCGCGATGCAATCCATGCGAGATGGGCTTCCCTCACAACTCCTCATCCGGCCAATGACGCTTGACGACATGCCGGCCGGGCTGCGGCTGTGCCGCGCGAGTCACTGGAACCAGGTGGAGAACGACTGGCGCTGCTTTCTCGAGTTCGAGGGCGGCGGCGGCCACGTGGCCGAAAGAGAAGGCGTTGTGGTTGGAAGCGTGGCGTACCTACGCTACGGCAGCCCGTTCACGTGGCTATCCATGATGCTGGTGGACCCGAGACAGCGGGGCGCGGGCGTGGGAACTCAGTTACTCGAGTGCGCGTTGGACGAGCTTGCCGGAGAGGCGTGCGTTCGTCTCGACGCCACTCCGGCCGGCGAGCCCCTGTATCGGCGTCACGGATTTGTCGATGAATATACTCTTTGCCGCATGAAAGGAACCGTGGCGGCCGGGCCCGCTGATCGGCTTCCGGCCGCGGTACGACCTATGACGCCGGACGACCTCGCCGAGGTTTGCGCTTTCGACCGCGCCGTGTTCGGCGCCGGCCGCGGCGCTCTGCTCGAATCGGTCTTCCGGCGGGCGCCGCAACACGCCTGGGCTGCCCGGGACGGATCGACGCTTTTGGGCTACACTTTCGGGAGGCCCGGTTACCTGGCCGACCACCTGGGCCCCGTCGTCGCCGAAAGCGAAGAGGTTGCCCGCGGCCTGGTGTCGTCGCTGCTGGCCGCGAGGACCGGGCAGCTCCTTTCGATCGACGTGCCGCAACTTCATTCGGGGTGGATCGGTTGGCTGGAATCGCTCGGCCTCACGGTGGAGCGGCCGTTCCTGCGAATGATGCGCGGCCAGCCCGGCTTCGTCGAGCTGCCCGCGAAACAGTTCGCTATTACCGGACCGGAGTTCGGTTAACGAGGATCTGGATTGGTAGACCACATCGGGACGACGGAAGAGCTCGAAGAAGAGTTGTCGCGGCCGAGCGCGGCCGACTGCGCGGCCGTCTCGCGCGTGGACGGCGACATCCTGATCCTCGGCGCGGGCGGTAAAATGGGCCCCTCGCTGGCGCGACTGGTGTGGCGTGCCTCCCGGGCGGCCGGAACACCACGGCGCGTGATCGCGGTATCCCGGTTTTCCGACCCGGCACTCTCGCAGGCGCTCTCCTCGGCGGGAGTCAGCGTGGTCTCTTGCGATCTGCTCGATCGCGAGCAGGTGGCCCGTCTGCCCGATTGTCCCAACGTGCTCTACCTGGCGGGCCGGAAGTTCGGCTCCACAGATCGACCCGATCTCACCTGGGCCATGAACGTGGTGGCTCCCTCGCTGGTGGCGCAACGTTTCGCCGCAAGTCGCGTGGTGGTGTTTTCCACCGGAAACGTCTATCCGTTTCGCGACTTGCTGAACGGCGGCGCCCGCGAATCGGACCCACCCGAGCCGGTGGGCGAGTACGCAGAATCGTGCCTCGGACGGGAGCGTATTTTCGAGTACTACTCGCACCAGCTCGGCCTTCGCGCGCTGTTGTTCCGGCTCAATTACGCGGTGGATTTGCGTTACGGCGTGCTGGTGGACATTGCTAGGAAGGTGTGGGCCGGACTGCCCGTCGATCTCTCCGTGCCGGCGTTCAACGTGATCTGGCAGCGCGATGCCGTCTCGTACGCCCTGCGCTCGCTGGAGCTGTGTGAGTCTCCGCCCCGAATCCTGAACGTCACCGGGCCCGAGACCGTGCGCGTGCGCGATGCGGCCTGCTACTTCGCGGCGCGCTTCGAGCGCCCGGTGCGGTTTCATGGCGCGGAAGGCGGGACGGCGTTGCTGAGCGATGCTTCCGCCTGCCACCGTCAGCTTGGGCCGCCGGAGGTCTCGATCGATCGGCTGATGGCGTGGGTGGCGGCCTGGGTGAAGGCCGGTGGCGCAAGCCTCGGCAAACCCACCCATTTCGAAATCGCCGACGGGAGGTTTTAGCACACGATGTCCGCGAAGGTTCGGGTGGATGACTCCGTTCGCGAGGCGCTCGATCGGGGCGCCGTCATCCCCGCCCATCCGCTGGCGCTGACGGCCGAACGCAAGCTGGACGAGAGACGGCAAGTGGCGCTGACCCGTTACTATTGCGACGCCGGCGCGGGTGGCCTGGCCGTCGGGGTGCACACCACCCAGTTTGCCATCCGCGATCCGAAGGTCGGCCTCTACGAGCCGGTACTCCGCCTGGCGACCGCAGCGGCAACCCGGTTCGAGGGCCAATCGGGAAAGCGCCTGGTGCGCGTGGCCGGCATCTGCGGCGAAACCCGGCAGGCGGTGGACGAGGCATCTCTGGCTCGCGAGCTGGGCTACGACCTCGGCCTGCTCAGTCTCGGCGCCATGGCGTCGGCTTCCGACGACGAGCTGTTGGCACACTGCCGGTCGGTTGCCGCCGAGATTCCGTTGTTCGGCTTCTACCTGCAGCCGTCTGTGGGCGGCCGCCCGCTCTTCTACCGTTTCTGGCGGCGATTCTGCGAGATCGATGGCGTGTCCGCTATCAAGGTGGCGCCATTCAATCGTTACCAGACCCTGGATGTGGTACGCGCGGTGGTAGACAGCGGCCGCGCGGCGGAAATCGCGCTCTACACCGGTAACGACGACAACATCATTCCCGACCTGCTGGCGGATTTCCGCTTTGCCGACGCCACGCTTCAGTTCCGTGGCGGCCTGTTGGGACAGTGGGCCGTGTGGACCCGCCGCGCCGTCGAGCTGCTCGAATCCATCCGGCGATGCCGCGCGGCGGGAGGTGAGGGGGCAGCCGGAATCCTAGCCCAGTCGGCGGCACTGACGGATGCCAACGCGGCCTTGTTCGACGCGCCCAACGGGTTCGCGGGCTGCATCGCCGGCCTGCACGAAATCCTGCGCCGGCAGGGGATTTTGGCCGGGCGCTGGTGTCTCGATCCGTTGGAGGATCTTTCGCCCGGACAAATGGCGGAGATCGATCGCGTGGTAGCCAGCTATCCGATGCTCGCCGACGACGAATTCGTCAACGAGCACCGCGACCGCTGGCTGAACTGACCGCCGGTATGCGCATCAAACCTTATCGGGAACGACGTAGGGCGCGCGGTAAACGCGGGTCAACATGCGGTCGGCCTCGGCATCGTTCACGAACTTCCGCGTTTTGTCGTCGAACTTCAAACTGCGCTTCAGCCGGTAGCTGATATTCGCCAGATGGCAGAGGTCCGCCGAAGTCACGCCGATGGCCACGTCCGCGTGAAGATCCTGGTACTTCCGGCTTCGCACGGAGGCCAGGAAGTTCTCCATGTGCGGCGCGGTGTCGTCCGGCGTTTCGTTTTTTACGTCCATCACCATCTCTTGTTTCTCGCCCTTGTACACCTGGAAGCCGGCGCCGTCCACCGCCAGCCAGCCGTCGGCGCCGTAGAACAGGTCGCCGATGGTGTTGCCGCCGCGAATCTGCAATCCGCCCTCGCCGCCGGTAATGAGGCCGCGCACCTCGAACATAAGCTCGGAGTCGCCGTAGTCGTAGGTCGCCATCTGGGTGTTGGGGGTTTCCTGATCGTCGTTATAGATGTACTTGCCGCCGGTGGAAGACACGCCCGCCGGCAGGCCTGCCTGGCCCAGCCCCCAGCGCGCGATATCCATCTCGTGCACGCCCTGGTTGCCGATGTCACCGTTGCCGGTATCCCAGAACCAGTGCCAGTTGTACTTGAAACGCAGCTCGTTGAAGGGCCGCATGGGCGCCGGACCCAGAAACATGTCCCAATTCACTCCGGGTGGAACCGGGCTGTCCGCTTTGTGCCCAATCGAGCGGCGGCGCTTGAAACACAGTCCCTTGGCCAGGTAAAGCTTGCCGATCTCTCCGTCGTGGAGCAGTTTCATGGCCATGATTTTGTGCGGCAGGCTGCGGCTTTGCGACCCCACCTGGACCATGCGGTTGTATTTCCGCGCGGCTTCGATCATTTTCTGGCCTTCCCACGGATTGTGACAGGCCGGCTTTTCGATGTACACGTCCTTGCCGGCCTGGCAGGCCCAGATGGTTGCCAACGCGTGCCAGTGATTCGGAAGCGGCATCGACACCGCCTGCACTTCCTTGTCGTCAAACACCTGCCGCATGTCGGCATAGCCCTTGGGCTTGTAGCCGGCAAGCTTCTCGACCAGCGCCTGCCCGCGTTCGAGCGCCGCCTGGTCCACGTCGCACAGCGCCGCGATGCGGGCGTCGGGCAGCTTCGCGTAATGGCTCATGTGGTCGCGCCCGCGGCCGCCAAGTCCCACGACGCCCACACTGACCGTGTCGTCGGCGCCGCGCAGCGCGCGCGTGGAAGCGGCCACCGCCGCGGTGGTCATAAAGACGAACTTTCTTCTGTTCGGGTTTTGCATCTTGCTCCTCTCTCTCACTTCGAATTCCGCATCCGTCTCAGACGAGATTATACAAGTTCAGGGGGTGGGTTCAAATCGGCCCGCCGGACGTTGCCGGGAAGGTGGGAGGAGCGTGGAGGGAAATTCAAATCCGGGAGGCCGGCCTCTGCCGGGCCGGCTCCACCCGGACTTTGAGCATAATCCTTAACTGACAACCTTCAGGTTGTTGGTTACCGAGAACACTCCCGGCACCCCGTTGGCCTTTATGAAGGCGAGGTTCTTCGCCAGCTTGCTGCCGACTACACCTTCCAGAGTCACGTGGCCGTTCTTGACAATGATACGGATCGGAGCAATCGGATTCATCGCATACTGCGTCATTACCGGGTTCCAGTAAATGGCGCGGTAAACGCGGAACCGGATGCTGTTGTCGAACGGCGACAGGGGAAGCACCTCAATCTGGTTGTCCACCTTGCTTACGCCTGGAATCATCTTCACTACGTTTGCGGCTTGGCTTTTCAGGACCGGCCAGGTTACCTGGCCCGTCAGCGTCACCTGGTCGCCGTTGACGTGGAAGTTGATGTTGTCGAAGACGTTGTAATAGGGCAGCATGATCAGCTCATGCCGCACCTGGTTTTCCAAGGGGGTCAGCCCATTGAGGTTGTTGGTCGGTTTCGCCTGTGCCAGCGAGGTTGCCAGCAGGCCAACTACTGCCACAATCATCAGTCGGTTCTTCGTGAGTTTCATCTTCTCAGCCCTCCTACTTTGTTGGACGCGGCGAACGTAAAGGCTTTGTACAAGGTACCGTCCACAAATGTAAAGTTTACGTAAAGGCAGGTTCGAGAACAGCTTAATAGTTCCGCCGATCCGGGTGGCGATCGCCTAGAATAGCAGTCGGAGGTGCTGCCGAAGCGTGAGCCGGTTCGTGCTGCGGTCACTGGTTGCGCTGGCTGGCGTGGCCTTCATCACTGTAGCCGGGCGAAGCCTGGTTGCGGTTAACGCCACCACGGTAGGCTTCGCCTACCTTTTGCTGGTATTGGGCATCGCCAGCACCTGGGGGATGATTGAGGCTTCGGTGGCCTCGCTGGCGGCAACCATCGTTTTCAATTACTTCTTCTTCCCCCCGTTCGGCACCTTGACCATCGCCGATCCGCAAAATTGGGTTGCCTTGTTCAGCTTTCTGGCAACCTCCCTGATTGCCAGCCGGTTGTCCGCTGAGGCGAAGAGGCGGGCACTCGACGCCGTCGAACGGCAGCAGGACGTGGAACGCTTGTATACGTTTAGCCGCTCGATTCTTCTGATCGACGGCTCCGAACCGTTTCCGAAGCAACTCATTCAAAAACTGGCCTCGATCTTCGAACTGAAGTCGGCGGTTCTCTACGAACGCCGCGCGGGGGAAATCTATCGGGCCGGCCCGTCGGACTTCGAGGGACTGGATGAGCAGCTTCGCGAGGCTGCTTTGAACGGCACATTCTTCTCCGATGCGGAACAAAATCGCGCCATAACAGCGGTCCGGCTCGGTTCCGAGCCGATCGCAAGCCTCGGTCTCGAAGGCGCCCGGATGCAGGATTCCGTGCTACAAGGGATCGCGAATCTGACAGCCATCGGCCTGGAGCGGGCCAGAGCACAGGACCTTGCCCACCAGATCGAGGCCTCCCGGCAGAGCGAACAACTGCGGAGCACCCTTATCGACGCCATGGCGCACGAATTGAAAACGCCGCTGACCTCGATTAAGGCGGCCACTACTTCCCTTCTGGCCAGTCCCGATCAGCCGCCCGAGAGCAGGATGGAACTTCTGAAGATCGCCGGCGAGGAAGTGGAGCGCTTACAGGACCTGATTGATGACGCGGTGGAGATGGCGCGCCTGGACACCACGCAGATCGACGTTCAGTTGGAGGTGTCCGACCTGGGAGAGGCTATTCAGGAAGTGGTCGAATCGATGGAGACGGACGTTGATATTGAGGATCGGCGGCTGACGGCAGTCCTGGACAAGCCGCTCCTCCGAATCCCTTTCGACCGGCGGCTGATGAAGCTGGCCGTCAAACAGCTTCTCGACAACGCTCTGAAATACTCTCCGCCAGGCACGCCGGTGACGATCCGGGTGCAACAGGGCGAGGGCCGCGCGACTCTGGACATCACCGATCACGGCGCGGGGATACCGGCCGCGGAGCAGGGGCGGATTTTCGAGAGGTTTTACCGAAGCCCGTCGGTGCGGCAGCAGATACCCGGCTCGGGCCTCGGACTGAGCATCGCCCACCGGATTGCGCGGGCGCACAACGGAGACCTGTCGCTGATGAGCCGCCCTGGTGAAACGACATTTCGATTGACTTTGCCGGAAGACGCAAAGGAGGTGGGAATTGAGCGCGGGCCGCATTCTGGTGGTTGACGACGAGCCGCAAATCCGCCGTATAATGCGCACTACGCTGACCGGCGCCGGCTACGAGGTGGACGACGCCAAGACGGGCGAAGAGGCTCTGGAGAAAGTACGCACCTTCCGTCCGGAGCTGGTGCTGCTCGACATCAACATGCCCGGAATGGGCGGTTTGAAGGCCTGCCGGGCAATGCGGGCGGACGCCAACATTGCCATCATCATGCTGACGGTTCGCAATTCCGAGACGGACAAGGTGGGCGCCCTCGACGCCGGCGCTGACGACTTCGTCACTAAACCGTTCAGCACTCCCGAGCTTTTGGCCCGCATCCGCGCCGCCCTCCGGCGACTGCCGGTTTCGCAGTCGTCCCCCGTCCGGCTTCGCGTCGGCCAACTGTTGATCGACTTTGGCGCGCGCACGGTGACGAGCAAGGCCGCCACCGCGCACCTGACGCCGAAGGAGCTGGACCTGCTGCGCTACCTGACGCAGCACGCCAACGAAGCCGTTCCACACCGCGAGCTTCTGCAAGCGGTGTGGGGGCCCGATTACGGCGACCAGGTGGACTACCTTCGCGTTTTCGTTAAGAATCTGCGAAAGAAGATTGAAGTGAATCCCGAAAGCCCCGAATACATCACCACGGAACCTTGGGTCGGCTACCGGTTCAACGGATTGCCGGAGTCTTTATAAATTCTTCACGCCTTTTCCATGACTTCTTCAGACATTTCCAGCTACTTTCGGCTAGGAGTTTCTGAATGGGGGCGTGGAACGAGATTTCTCCGGCATACGAATTGACGCCGGTTCCGGCGCCTGGGCATCCCCACTCGCCGCCACCCGGCGAACGGGACCACCGGCTGCACGTCGCGGTGGTTTTCACATCGCTCAACGCCACCATCAAGGCGCTCCGGCGGGCGGTAGACTTGGCCGCCCGCCTGCGCACATGCCTCACTCTGGTGGTGGTGCAGACAGTTCCTTTCCCGCTGCCGCTGGCCAGCCCGCCGGTGCTTCTCGACTTCAGCGAAAAACGGCTGCGGGAGATCGCAAGCGGGACGCCGGCCGACATCAGAGTACATCTGTATCTGTGCCGTGACCGGACCGAAGCGCTGAAACTCGCGTTAAAGCCGTCTTCACTGGTTGTCCTTGGGGGCCGCAAAAGGTGGTGGCCGACCGCGGAATGGCGGCTGGCAACAAAGCTGCGTCGTGCCGGCCACGAAGTCATTTTCACGGAAATGGAGTGAAAAGCCATGCTCGACCTGTTCTACGTCGCAGTGGCCTGCACGGTCCTGCTTTTGTTCTGGGTGTTCACAAAAGCTTGCGACAGGCTTTAGGAGGAATCCGATGGAGTACATCATCGGCGGCATTGCATCGCTCGGTCTGTTCGTTTACCTGATTTACGCCCTGCTCCATCCGGAGCGGTTCTGAGAGGAAACCATGACTACCGCGGGAATCCTCCAAATTGTGTTGTTCTTTGGATTGGTCCTGGCGTGCACGAAACCGCTGGGTCTGTTCATGGCGCGCGTATTCGAAGGACAGCGCACCTTCCTGCATCCGGTGCTTCGATGGCTCGAGGTGCTCACCTACAAGGTCATCGGCGTCAAAGAGGACACGGAGCAGCGTTGGACCCAGTACACGGCGTCCTTGCTCAGCTTCAGCATTTTCGGATTTCTGTTTGTGTATCTGATCCAGCGGGCGCAAGGATTCCTGCCCTTTAACCCGCGGCACTTCGGCGCCGGAAACGTCACGCCGGATCTGGCCTTCAACACCGCCGTGAGTTTCATGACCAACACAAACTGGCAGGCCTACTCGGGAGAAACGACTCTCAGCTATTTCGTGCAGATGACGGCATTGACGGTGCAGAACTTCGCTTCGTCCGCCGCCGGCATTGCAGTCGCGATTGCGCTGGTACGCGGATTTGCAAGTCAGAAAAAGAAGACCATCGGAAATTTCTGGGTCGATGTCACGCGCGCCACCGTTTACGTGCTGCTGCCAATATCGATCGTCGCGGCACTGTTCTTGTGTTCGCAGGGGGTGATTCAAAACCTGAATCCGTATACGACTGTGACCACTGTGGAAGGCGCGAAACAGACGATTGCGCAAGGCCCGGTCGCCTCCCAGGAGGCGATCAAGGAGCTCGGCACCAACGGAGGCGGATTCTTCAACGCCAACTCGTCCCACCCGTTTGAAAATCCCACGCCGCTGACCAACCTGTTTGAGATGTTCCTGATCTTCGCGATTTCCGCCGGGCTCACCTATACCTTCGGAACGATGGTGGGGGACACCCGGCAGGGTTGGGCCATCTTCGCTGCAATGTCGGTCATGTTCCTGATCGGCGTGTTCAGTCGCGTACCCTCTCGAGCAGGCCGGCAACCCGATTCTGGCAAAAATGGGAGTCGAGACCACGGCAACATCCGGACAGTCCGGCGGCAACATGGAAGGGAAGGAAGTTCGGTTCGGCATCGTGAATTCCGTCCTGTTCGCGACCATCACGACAGACGCCAGTTGCGGCGGCCGTCAACAGCATGCACGACAGCTTCACTCCGATAGGCGGCCTGGTTCCCCTGTTCAACATCATGACCGGAGAAGTGATTTTCGGCGGAGTGGGCGCCGGCCTGTACGGAATTCTGCTCTACTGCATCCTCGCGGTATTCATCGCCGGCCTGATGGTGGGCCGCACGCCCGAATACCTGGGAAAGAAGATCGAGCAGAAAGAAGTCAAGATGGCGATGCTGGCCATTGTCTTCACCGCCGCGAGCATTCTCGCGTTTAGCTCGGCCAGCTCGGTGATCGACTTTCCGGCCAAGGGCTATTGGAACCCGCCGGGCGCCGCGACGGCAAACATGAACAACACCGGGCCGCATGGGCTGAGCGAGATTCTTTACGCTTTCACCAGCGCAACCGGCAACAACGGAAGTGCCTTTGCCGGGCATTAACGCCAACACCCCCTGGTACAACCTGACCATGGGTTTGGCTATGCTGATTGGCCGTTTCCTGTTCCTCATTCCGCTGCTTGCGGCGGCGGGTAGTCTGGCGGCCAAAAAGAAGGTGCCGTTTACGAGCGGCACGTTCCCGACGCACGGCCCACTGTTCGTGGGCCTGCTGGTTGGCACGGTGGTAATCGTCGGCGCCCTGACTTTCTTCCCGGCGCTTTCGCTTGGCCCGATCGTCGAACACTTCCTGATGCACGGCGGCAAGCTCTTTTCCATGGTCCTGCTGCCGCTCTGGGAGCTGAACCATGTCTATAGCGACGACAGCACCACCGACAAACCAGAACGTTCCGCAGGACGAGCCCACGTCGCTGCTTCCGAAGAAACTGGCGCGATCACGCCCGCTATTCGACCCCGAAATCGTGAGGCGGGCTGTCCTGGCATCTTTCGTGAAACTGAATCCCGTCACGCTTGCTGAAGAACCCGGTGATGTTCGTCGTCGAGGTGGGCGCCGCGCTTACCACGGTGTTCCTGGTCCGCGACATGCTAGCGGGCGCCGCCGGCATCGGGTTTTCAGTCGCAGATCGCGCTCTGGCTCTGGTTCACCGTGCTGTTCGCCAATTTCGCCGAGGCCATGGCGGAGGCGCGAGGCAAGGCCCAGGCGGACACTCTGCGGAAGACCAAAACAGACGTGCTGGCGAAACGGCTGGCGGCGGCGGGGAAGATCGAGCAGGTTCCCGGCTCCTCGTCTGCGCGGCCGGCGACGTGGTGGTCTGCGAAGCCGGCGATCTGATTCCCGGCGACGGCGAGGTGATCGAGGGCATCGCCACCGTGGACGAATCGGTCATCACAGGTGAGAGCGCGCCGGTGATTCGCGAATCGGGCGGCGACCGCAGCGCCGTTACCGGCGGCACCAGGGTGCTCTCCGACCAGATCAGAATCCGCATCACCTCCAATCCCGGCGAGACATTCCTCGACCGCATGATCGCGCTGGTCGAAGGGCGCCGAGCGGCAGAAGACGCCCGAACGAGATCGCGCTGAACATCCTGATCGCGGGGCTGACGCTGATCTTTCTGCTGGCGGTGGTCACCCTGCAGCCATTCGCCGTGTTCAGCGTCGGCCAGGCGGCGCCGGCGCCATTCCCAGCGTGGCGGTTCTGGTTTCGCTGCTGGTCTGCCTGATTCCCACCACCATCGGCGGGTTGCTGTCCGCCATCGGAATCGCCGGCATGGATCGCGTGATGCAGCACAACGTGCTGGCCATGAGCGGCAAGGCGGTGGAAGCCGCCGGCGACGTCAACACGCTGTTGCTCGACAAGACCGGCACCATCACGCTCGGCAACCGGCAGGCGGTCGAGTTTCTCGCCGTCAACGGCGTCGACCGAAGCAGGAACTGGCGGACGCCGCCCAATTGTCCAGCCTGGCGGACGAGACGCCCGAGGGCCGGTCGATCGTGGTTCTGGCCAAGGAGAAGTACGGTCTGCGAGGACGCGACATTCCGGAACACGAGGCGACCTTCATTCCCTTCTCCGCTTACACCCGAATGAGCGGGGTCGATTTGGACGGGCGGCAGCTCCGCAAAGGCGCCACCGACGCCATCTGTCAAGTTCGTGAACGAACGTGGCGGCGAAGTTCCCGGCAATTTCCAGGAGATGAGCGACCGCATTTCGCGCAACGGGCGGAACGCCCGCTGGCGGTGGCCGATGGGACGCGCCTGCTGGGCGTCATTCACCTGAAGGACATCGTGAAGGGCGGCATGAAGGAGCGCATCGCCCAACTTCGCGCGCATGGGCATTCGCAGCGTCATGATCACCGGCGACAATCCGCTGACCGCCGCGGCCATCGCCGCTGAAGCCGGCGTGGACGATTTCCTGGCCCAGGCGACGCCCAAGGACAAGATGGAGTACATCCAGAAGGAGCAGGCCGCAGGCCGCCTGGTGGCCATGACCGGCGACGGCACCAACGACGCACCCGCGCTGGCGCAAGCCGACGTCGGGCTGGCCATGAACACCGGAACGATGGCCGCCAAGGAAGCCGGCAACATGGTGGACCTGGACAGCAATCCCACCAAGCTCATTGAGGTGGTCGCCATCGGCAAGCAATTGCTGATTACGCGCGGCGCCCTGACCACGTTCTCCATCGCCAACGACGTGGCCAAGTATTTCGCCATCATCCCGGCCATGTTCATGGCGACGTATCCGGCGTTGGGCGCGCTGAACATCATGGGGCTGCACACGCCGCAGAGCGCCGTTCTGGCGGCCGTGATCTTCAACGCGCTGATCATCATCGCGCTGGTTCCGCTGGCGCTGCGCGGCGTGAAATACCGGCCGGTGGCAGCCGCCAGCCTGTTGCGGCGGAACCTGCTGATCTACGGCATCGGCGGGATCATCGCGCCATTTCCGGGCATCTTGGCTGATCGACCAACTGCTCGTGTCTGCTGCATCTGGCATAGGAGGGAACACCATGTGGGCACAGATCTATGCCAGCGGCTTCGAATCAACGTTGATTCATGACGATTCTTCTCGGGGTGGTGTATCCGCTCGCCATCACCGGCATCTGCCAGATTCTGCTTTCCCACGTCAAGCCAACGGGAGCCTGGTCGACGGCCGGACGGCAAAGTCGTTGGCTCGGAGCTGATTGGCCAGAACTTCACCAGGCCGGAGTATTTTCACCCCCGGCCGTCGGCGGCCGGCGCGGACGGCTACGATGCCGCCTGCCTCGGGCGGATCGAACTTCGGCCCCACCAACCGGAAGCTGATCGACGCGGGTAGAGGCCGCGATCGAGAAGTTCCGTAAGGAAAACCCGGATTATCACGGGCCGATACCGGCCGATCTGGTCACTGCCTCGGCCAGCGGGCTGGACCCGGATATCAGCCCGGCTTCGGCACTGGCGCAGGCCGCCCGTGTCGCCAAGGGCCCGCGGAGTCGCCACCAGCCGGGTGAACCAGCTTGATTGCGCATTTCACCGAGGGCCCGGATTTCGGCTTGCTCGGAGAACCGCGTGTCAACGTGCTGGAGCTGAACCTGGCGCTCGACCGGCAATTCGGCCGCCCGGTCGCGCGCGTCACCATCGAGCACTGACCGGCGTCTCGGTTTTTCGATGGCCAAAGCGTCTATGCTGGTGAGCATGAGCGGTGAGCCGCACCGCAAAACTCCGGAGGAATACTGCGCGAAGCGCAGGCCGAAGAAGTCGCCGCCCGGGCCGGCTACCTCGAAGGTCTTCCTCGGCTACGCGTCCGGCGTCGGAAAGTCGTTCCGCATGCTGGACGAAGCACGCCGCCGCCGCGAACGGGGGCAGGACGTCGTGGTCGGCGCCCTTCAGCAGCCGAAAATGACGCCGGAGATCGGCGGCGGTGCTGCGGGACTCTGGAAGTGCTACCTCTCAAGGCATTTGCCGATGGAACGGCCGTGGACGTCGACGCCCTCATCCGGCGTCGCCCAACGGTCTGCCTGATCGACGGCCTGGCCCACGACAATCCTCCGGGCGCTCGGAATCCCACGCGTTGGCAGGATGTCCAGGAACTTTTGAACGCGGGATCAAAGTAATTGCCGTCCGTCAACATACAGTTCATCGCGGAGCTGCGGGAACAGGTGGAAGCGATCACCGGCAGGCACGTCATCCAAACGGTACCTATCTCGTTTATCCAAAGCGCCGATGAAATCGAGATTGTGGACGCTCCGCGACAGGGGTCGTCGGAACATTCGCCGGAGGCGCAGGCCGGAGCGGCCAGGGGCGAACAAGGGCTGGCGAAACTGCGCGAACTGGCGCTGGTGCTCACCGCCGACGTGGTCGATCGCCAGCTTGCCCGATTATCTCGAGCAGCCACGGCATCAGGCAGCACTTCGACACCCAGGAGCGAATCCTGGTCTGCATAACGCCACGGGCCAACGCGCGCAGTCATGATCGAAACCGCCCGGACCATCGACCGAGAAGTTCCATGCCGAGCTGATTGTGGCCTATGTCCATCAGCCCCGGCTATTGGCGGCCGATCAGAAGGCCTTGGACGAGAAGCTGGCGATGGCTCGGGCAGCCGGGGCCAGTATCGAAATCCTGGATGGCGAGGACCCCGTCGATGTTCTGCTCGACTTCGCGAAGGCGCGCGGAATTACCCAGCTCTTCATCGGGCACACCCAACGTTCCGGCCTTCGCTCGCGCATCTGGGGCAACCCGGTGGAAAAGCTCATTCGGCGATCGCACGGCATGGATGTTCGGGTTTTTCCCAATAACAGATGGCCTATCAACCGCGCGGAAAACTCAAGATTTACATGGGCTACGCCGCAGGTGTCGGCAAAACCTATCAGATGCTCGAAGAGGCCCAGGCGCTGAAGTCCGAGGGTGGAGACGTGGTTCTCGGCTACTTCGAACCGCACGGACGCGAAGACACCATCGCGAAAACCGGGGGACTGGAGTTCGTGGCCAGAAAGAAGATCGAGTACCGCGGCTGCCAGTTCGAGGAAATGGACACCGAGGCCATCCTGGCGCGGCGCCCCGCCGTCTGCCTGGTGGACGAATTTCCACATACGAACGTTCCGGGCTCCGAGCGGGCCAAACGCTGGGAAGACGTGCAGGTGCTGCGGGAAGCGGGCATTGACGTCCTGACCACCATGAACATTCAACACCTGGAGAGCCTGAACGACCAGGTGTGGAACATCACCGGCATCCGGGTGCGCGAGACGATTCCGGACTGGGTGGTGCAGCAGGCCGACGAGGTGGTGATGATCGACCTCACCCCGCGGGCTCTGCTCCACCGTCTGGAACGCGGCGTGGTTTACGGACACGAGAAGGCCGAACGCGCCATGGAAAATTTCTTTCGCGAATCGACGCTGGTGGCGCTGCGTGAACTGGCGCTTCGCCAGGCGGCTCACGAGGTGGAGCACCGGATCGCGAATGTCGCGTTCGCTGCCGGCAGTCCCGCTTCGGAAAGCGCACGCCACAAGATTCTTGTGCTGGTGACCGCCGGTCCGGAGACCGCGATGTTGATCCGCCGCGCCAGGCGAATCAGCGATTTTCTCGGCGCGGAGTGCTTCGCCGTCTCGGTGCCGCCGCCGGGCGGGCTGACCAGCTTGTCCGAGGCCGCTCAGGAGGCTATCGAACGGCATCTCAACTTCGCGCGCAACCTCCACCTCGAAACCCGAATCCTGGATGGCGGCGACACCGCGACGGCGTTGGTCGATTTCGCGCGCCGGAATCAGATCACACAGATTTTTCTCGCGCGGCCTCGCGAGCGCTTCCACATCCCCCTCGTCGCGCGCGATCTGCTACAGCGAATCGTCGCTCTCGCCCGGGACATGCAAATCGTCATCGTTTCCAGACGGGAAACCTTCAACCCGCAGAAATGAGGCGGCAACGCACCCATTTACCGGCCGGCCGCAGAGCTCATAATGCTCTTGCGCTCGCTTTCTAACTCGCGCAGCAGCGAATCGATGGTGGCGGTTTGTCCGGCAAGCGAGATCGCAACCCGGAAGGGGATCTCCGGTTTGGTCCATGTAGCCGGTGAACAGCGCCGCCCCCGGTCCTTCGGCCGTAATCGGCACCGACGTGGCGGCGTGCTCGCCCGTGCGGAAGCCCACCGCAAGCCGCTTGCGTCCCTTGCCACCAACCTCCTTGTTGTCCGGGAATCCGTCCTTGTTGGCGTCCTGGTAATCGGGGAAGCCGTGGTCCAGTTCGGCGAACTTCCGCAGCTTGGGGTTGAGCATCGGCTCGGCGATCTGGGAGCGGAGATTGGCCTTCACGTCCTTGTAGATCTTCTCGCCGTCCACCTCGGCGACGGGGCTGCGGTCCGTCAGGTCGGCGTCGGAAATGTCGGCCACGCCGATGAGAGTCATGGTCTGGTCGTGATCGGCGGTAACCAGGATGAGCGTGTTGTCTTTGCCGTGCTTTGCGGCCCAGTCGCGCGCCACGCCGACGGCGTGGTCGAGGTCGATCACTTCCCAGATGGTGCCGGCCGCGTCATTGCCATGCGACTGCTTGTCCACCAGCGCGCCTTCCACCTGCAGCGCGAACGGATGGCTTTCGTCGGCCGAAAGCAGTTCGATGGCTTTGCGCGTCATGTCGGGCAGAAACGGTTGATCGGTCCACTGGCCGAAGTCGGCGACGGGTTCGCTGCCCGGGCGGGCGTTGACTTTACCTTGCGCGTGGAGCTTGTCGTAGGCGGAGTCCATGTTGCCGTTGGCGGTGGCCTCAGCCCCGATATTGGCTGTGGCCACCTTGTTCGGCCGGCGGAACAGGCCGAGGAGCTTCGGGCGTCTTGGCGTCGACGTCCTTCAATTCGGTGGCCGTGCAGACAAACCGGAATCCCTGCTTCTGGAAATCCCCACCAGGTTGCGCTTGTCGGAGCGGATGTCGGGATCGAAAGTCCTCTTTCCCTCCGCCCATCAGAACGTCGAAGGCCGGCTTGCCGCCGAGCATCGGGTTTTCCAGATACTGGCGGGCGACCTCGAAGGTGGCCGCACGGTTGGCCACGTGCGAGCCTTCCGGGCGGCCGGGCGTGGCATCGGTGATGAAGGCGGTGGAGACATTGCCGGTGCGATAGTCAAAACGCCGTTTCAGATATTCGAGGATGGATTCGACTGCGTGGGTTGTCGGTGACGTAGCGCAAGCGCGATCTTCTCCAGGCTGCCGCCGGTGGCAATCGGTGCCATCGGGCAGCGCGCTGAGCATTCCGTTGTCTGTCTTGTTGCCCGTGGACCAGCCGTGGCCGGGGCGGCGGAGTCCGTCACCAGGTTGTCCAGGCTGTGGGTTCAGCACCATGCCCGACACCGGCATCTGGTCCATCTCCATCCACCGATCGTAGAGACCTTCACGGAGCCCGGGCCGCCCGTCGCGCGCAGGGACGCTGCGCGAGACGATGCGGCCGGCGCCACGGTAGGCATTGCCCATGGCGTCGCCGATAAACAGGATCACGTTGCGCGGCTCGGGGCCGGGATGAAAGGCTGGACATCGATGATGCGCCGGGCGTCGGCCAGGCGTGGCCGTCCACGCGTGGCTTCGCACTTCCAGATGGCGCCGGCCGGGCCGCTCGAATTGGAACAGGTCGGCACGGTAACACGGAATCTTCGGTGGTGTCGCAATCGAGATCGGCGGCGAGCGGACCGCTTGAAGCGGGCGGTGATGTCGCGGCCGTCCAGCTTAACTCGAAACCCTCCGGCTGGCGGGAGCCCCGAACCTCCACCACCAGATCGATTTGCTGTTGCTCCAGCAGCTTCAGTCTCTCCGGCAAGCACAAGGCGCAGGCTGGCCGCCTGGAGCGCGAAGTGACGCGGGGGTAAACAGTGCAAGGCCGGCGCACGAAACGAAGAACAACCGCCGGCCGCGCGAAGGAAAAGGATGATTGCAGCAAGGCTACTCCCGTTCGACTGTTCTGTTTTTAATAAGCCGATTGTGCAAGCGATGGTTAACAGCGCATGAAAGCTCCACAGCTTCACGATTGCCGGACGCCGGCTCGATTACGGCGCGCATGGATCCCTTCACCGCGGCATCAGCGGGTCGGCGCCATAGGCGTGAATCTGCTCACGCCCAAACTCGGCCTGAGCAAGTTCGCAGGTGAGCACGATGGTCCGGCCGGTAGTATCCACTTCAACGGCGTGCCGGAAAGCTTCGGCGGCTGGATTTCATGAACAGTTTCTGGAGCATCTCAACCACGTAGTCATAGGTGTGGTCGTCGTCATCGAGCAGCACAACATGGAACAGCGGGGTGAGTTCCTCCCGCGTCTTCTGATCCACATCGGGGGCAAAGATCGTTTCAGGCATGGCAATCGTCAGGCGGGGCGTCACGCCGGGCGGGCCAACGCCGCGTCAGACAGTAGTTTGGCACATCCGTTGGGGACCGTGCGGGACGTATAATGAAGGAGAAAGGAAAGGGGGCGCACAGGTTTCGACGGGATTGTAGTCGAGTGGAAAGGCGTGCCGGGTTCCGAGCTCCCGTAAAACGATCGGAAAACCACAACTGCCAATACAGCAGTTTGCATACGCTGCCTAAGTAATTAGGCAGCCGCTCCGGCGCACGATGCCCGCGCGTGAGCTAGTGAGCGTCATTAGCGGGATAGGTGAAAGGCTTCGGTCCGGAGCCGCAGGCCGAGATCAATCGGACTAGGCGGCAGCCGTTCTTGCCGGTTCTCAGGCTGCAGCCGAAAACACCGAACCAGGCTACGCACGTAGGCTTTCCATTACGAGCAATTTCGGACGCGGGTTCGATTCCCGCCGCCTCCACCAGTCTTTCTTTTGGCTCCGGCGAAATAAGAGCGTCCGCTAGCGGATCCGGGAAATCCAAGTCCTGCTGATGGCGATTCGGGCCTTTGGCATGCTGAACTTCTTTGTCCGCCGCCAAACGACCGTTGACACTGGGTGTGCGGTTGCCTGGTGGACAAACAGATTGCCGCATCCGAGCCGAACAAGTGCTCCTCCAATTCCTCCCGAGCCTCCTACCAACCGGCGTGTGGGAGACTCTGAATCGAGCGACCTTCGGACCGAAATGGTGCGAGCCCACAACGCCGATCTGTAAACCTCCGGCGACTTCCGGCTGAACGGAATGCGGCGGCAGCAGGAAGTAGCAGTTGATTCGAGCTCCTGGTCGCGTGAGATCCCGACCGGAACACACCAAGGCTTACGACGGCGCGAACAGGGTTCGTTCCACCAGGTCGCAGAGAATGTGGGCGATGGCGATGTGCGACTCCTGAATGTGCTGGGTGCAGGCGCTGGGCACGCGAATTGCGACTTCCGACGATTGTGTGACGCGGCCGCGGGCGGCGCCCGAAAAAGAAATGGTGTGAATGCCGTTAGCCGAGGCGTAGCGAAGGGCGCGAACTACGTTCTCGGAGTTCCCGCTGGTGCTGATGCCGATCAAAACGTCGCCTGGCCGGCCGAGCGCCTGCGTCTGGCGCTCGAAGATGCCATCGAAGCCGAAATCGTTCGCCGAGGCGGTGAG
>CAWEOG010000016.1:0-180414 GCA_963810595.1 Bryobacterales bacterium
CCAGGCGCTGTGCCAGGGGATGGCTGGCTAACGGATTTACCTGCAGCGCATAGGCTCCAGTCGAAAAATCCCCCCTCAAAAAATCGCTCTACATTGATCGGCGCTTCGATCACTGCCTGGTAACAGGCGCGTTCGGTATGGGCAGCATCCCGAAACTGCTTCAGAAAGACCAGTGGGGCGCGCTCTGCCGCCAGGCGGGTGACATCTTCAAACAACGGCGGCGTGGTTTGGGCGGCAACAGCGCTCAACAGCGCTTGCTCGATGGCCTGGTGCGCTTCATCCCAACTCGCCCAGACGCCGCCTGCGTCTGTGGGAGCGTTGCCGGCAGGGGCGTCGCCGGTGCGGCGCAGCGTCAACAGGCGCTCACGTTTTCCATCTTCTGATTGGAACTGCTTAAATCCGATAACATCGGCGCTAAAACCGGGTTGTTGAATGTTTCCCGGTTTCTCGAACAGCGCCATCTGCTTGTTGAACCCGTATACTTCGCGCCCGGTGGCAATGGCATTGCTTTCATCCACCAGCAGGTTCGGCAAAAACCAGGCCAGGTGATGCGGCAGGTAGACCGGGCCTGCCTTGCGCATGGCAAGGGTCAAAACCCAAAAACTCAGCTCGGTTTCTGGCAGACGTCCCACCTGCCGGTCGTGCTCATCTTGCGAAGCGACGAACATATCGGCATAAATCATCACCACGCTCGACATGAGCGGCATATAGCGCAGCACTCCCTGCGCGGCAACGTTCAAATACCGGTCGCATAATGTCCTTAGATGTCCCATATCTGCCTCGAGCAAAAAAGCCGCCATCTGCGCCTGCTGTAAATAAGGGCCACGAAACACGGGTAGGGCGGTTTCGTCATCGATATACGCCGGATAATCCTGGCCCGGCTTTGGCAGGGGGGAGTGGCTCAGCCAGCCCGCAGAATAGGACAACGCTCTCAGGCCAATGGCGCCTCCCGCCAGTTTGAGAAACCCCCCACGCCCCAGGGCACGCCCTTTTTGCCTATCATCGAAGTCGCTCATGATCACTCTTTCTTCGTAATTTTCTGATTGATTTTGCCTGACATTAAGGCCGAAGTGCCCCTACCGCTTCCGTCGCTTTATCACCACCGTTGTGAAATCATCCTGGTGTTGGGTTTCCCCACTGTAGCTTTGGACCGCCTGCGATAGCTTTTGGCAGATGATTCCCGCGCTTTTCTGCCGAATGCTTGAACAGCTCCTGTCTTATCCGCTGGATTCCAAATTCATGCCCCTGGGAAGTCGGCAGCCTCATTCAACCCATCACTATACAGCAGCATCGTACCGCCCTGGGGTAGCGTGAACTGCTGGTAATCGATTTGCACCTTCTCAAATATACCCAGCGGTTGGCCGCGCTTTATGGGCACAACAATAAAACTTCCATCCTTGTCCAGAACGATTGGAAGCACATGACCTGCTCTGGAATACTCGAATGATGCCGGTCTCAAAGTCCAGCACGCAGTATAGCAGGGTGACAAACATTTCCCCCCAGATCCATCTTGTGCAGGTAGCGGTTAATACTGTGCAGAACCTGTTTTGGGTCAGTGCTGCGCCCCGTTTCTGCCTGAACCAGGCTGAAGGTCAGGGCCATGAACAGGGCTGCCGGCAGGCCTTTATCGGTAACATCCCCGATTACGATTTCCGAGGCGCTGCTTATCTAAGGGGATAAAATCGTAGAAATCGCCGCATACCGCTCGGGCTGGGATGATAAGCGATCCAAAGTCATACCCGGGATACTGGAAAGCCGCTCTGGCAGGAATACTCTGCTGTGTCCGGCGGGCGATTTCCATTTCCCTCCAGCAGGTTCAGCAGGCGCTGGGTTTCACTGAACAGCCGCGGATTTTCCAAAGACGGTCAGACTGTTGGTTAGAGTGGTTAGCAGGTTGATGTCGGACTGCGAAAAGGCATTTTCCCGATCCAGGTTTTGCAGGCTGACGATCCCCTTGACCTCGTTGCCGACCAGCATCGGAACGCCTAACCAGGTTTTCGGCAGCTCGGTTCCTGGCACCACGCGCATCACATGCAGCGGCCCTGAGCACACGGATAATTTCGTCCAGGTTGAAATTTATAAACGGCTTGCGCGTGCGCACAATCTCGAAACGTGAACTGTCAATGGGCTCCCAATCTGGAAGGTGCAGGTGCCGGCCACGTTCGATGGCATAACGATGGGCGATCATATTTGTGTTTGGATCATACTGCGAGATCATCACCACCTGGGCGTTGAAAGTATCCCGCAGTTTGTCCCCCACCAGGTTATAAATGGCCTGCATCTCTAATTTTGAGGAAAGACCCTCTTGCACACTGTTGATCAGGGATAATTCTGCGGCGTGTTGTTCTGCAGCCCTGGCGTAAAAAATAGAACAGATCTTTCCCAATTCCCTTCAGTCGCCGCTTTTAGGGCCTGGACTTGAAAATCTTGGGGTTCATTGTCGGTTTTTGGGAGCACTACGGAATTTTCTTTTCTCCTGCCGGGTGTGGCTTTTGGGACATAAAAACCATCCTCTCACTATTCGTGCGTGACGATGCGATGATCAAAATGAAATCTCATCATCGCTAAATACTCATTTTACCCTACTCCTTCAACCTTAATCATGAGTTGCCGAAAGCCGAACAAGGCTACCTCCGATAGGAAAACCCAGCCCTTCTCCGCTTTCAACTCTATTTGAAAATCACCAGGTTCCGAATAAAATACCTTTGTGCTTCGTTATAAAGAGGCGAAAACTGCAATTAATAAAAGGATTTCTTGTGGTACTTGTGCAATCTTCGGACGCTGAACATAGCCTAATCCAACAGGCCCAACAAGGCAACTTGAGCGCCTTTGGTGAATTGGTCCGTCGCTATTACGATGGCGTAGTGCGCATTGTCTATCGCATGTGCGGTGATGTACAAACCGCCGAAGATGCTGCCCAAGAAGCTTTCCTACGGGCGTGGAAGAATTTGCCTGGACTCATCAGCCTCGTTCTCCATTCCATAATTGGCTGTATCGGATTGCCATCAACGCTGCCCTGGATGTATTGCGGCAAAAATCCACCCAGGATATTGAGGATGAAGAGGCTGTTATGCTTGCCGACCCGAACCCCAGCCCCGAAGCCATCCTGCTTGAAAAAAGCAGGCCGAATTTCTGCAAAGGCAGTCAAAACTGTCCCGAAGCCGCCCGAGCTGTGCTGGTTTTGCGGGAATATGGCGAACTTTCTTTTGCCGGGAAATTGCCGAGTGTGCTCGAAATTCCCATCGGCACGGTTATGTCTCGGTTTAATTATCCCCGCAAAGCTCTGCGGAGACCATCCAAATGCACCGGTATGAAACGGAGCGTGAATATGCCTGACACAATGCGCGAAAAATTGGGCGCCTACCTGGATGGGGAATTGCAAGGCCGCAAACTATTCGAAATGCAGGCCCATCTCGAAACCTGCCCGGACTGCCGGGCGGAGCTGAACGAGTGCAACAACTCTCGCACCTGCTGCGCGCCCCCCCCCTGCCCGAGTTTACTCCGGCCAACCGCTTTGCATCTCAGTTGATGCTGCGATTGCCGCGCCGCACCGAAACGCCGCGCTCACCTTCGAAAATATCCTGGATAGGCTTGTTGGTTCCGACGGCGTTGCTGGGGGCCTGGGTTTTTATCCAGGTGACCGGATGGCTGGCTTCGTTGCTCTCTTTGAGGGGACAAGCAGGCTGGTTGGGCCAGGCTGCCGCCTGGACGCACCCGGCCTCGCTGCAGATATCCTGGTTGGGTACCGCTCAAAACATCCTGGGAAATTCGTTGGGTGTGAAAGCACAGGCTGGCCAGGAGGTTTTCAATAACATCGGCCTGTTCCTGCAAAATCTGTTTGGCCTGTTCTTCTGGCAAGCAATGGTGGCCGTGTTGTATATGGGCTGGCTGGCGATCTGGTGGACGGGCCAGAAAAATGGAAATAGTGCAGACCTGGTAAAGTCAATCAGGTCTGATTGCTAATGATGTAAGAAAAAAAGGAAGTGTTCAATGATTAACATCGAAAAAATTCTCAAACGTTCCTGGCATATCCTGTGGAATTATCGTGTGCTGTGGGTGTTCGGTATTTTACTGGCCCTGACGACCGGCGGCGCTAACAATGGTGGCAGCAGTGGCGGCAGCGGATCGGGGATCAGCAATGGCGGAACTAAAAATTCGCGCGGTTTATCCTGGGATAACGCGCCACAGTGGGTGCATGATCTGACCGATTGGTTCCATCGCGTTGTTGAGCCGGTATTTGTACACCCTGACCAGCATGTGACAACCTGGGTTGTAATCGGCGTGGCCCTGATCCTGTTCATCCTGCTTATCGGCTTGATCGCGGCCCTGATCCGTTACCCCACCGAAACAGCGGTGATGCGTATGGTGGACGAGTATGAGATAAGCGGCGCAAAACTGAGTTTCCGGCAGGGCTGGCGGCTAGGCTGGTCACGGCGGGCCTTTCGCTTGTGGGCAATTGACCTGATCATGAGCCTGCCAGTGTTCGTCTTTATCGCCTTGATGACGGCGGTGGGCCTGGTGATCTATTTCAGCATCACCAGCGGTACGCTGGCAGTCAGTGTGATCGGCACGGTAGCCGCGATTGGCGTCTTCTTCCTGACGTTGTTTATCATCATAATCGTGATGGTGTTCCTGAGTTTGCTACGTAACTTCTTCGCCCGCGCCGCCGCTTTGCAAGGGCTGGGCGTGGTCGAATCTCTCCGCACGGGTTGGGCCTTGTTCAAGGGCAATTGGAAGAGCGCCGTGCTGATGTGGCTGGTGATGATCGGCATCGGCATCGGCTTTGGCATCCTGACAGTCGTCCTGTTCTTCCTGCTTATTCCGGCCTACCTGATCTTGCTGTTGCCCGCCGGGGTAATCGCCTTCTTGCCTGGATTGGCGGCTTTTGGCGTCACCAACCTTTTTACCAGCGGACCGCTGGCCTTGATCATCGGCATCCTGGCAGCGGCGCCGTTCTTCTTCACCGTGTTGTTCGCCCCGCTGTTCTTGATCGGCGGTTGGTATAAAGTCTACGAATCGAACGTACTGGACTCTGACTTACCGTGAGATCAAGGCGTTGGAAGCTATCGCACCGCCAGTTGCCATCACCGGCAGCGAAGCTATGTAAATCCTGGTTGTGGCGGAAGCGCCGCAGCACAACCTCTTCAGGACGAGGCTTCTGTGAAAAGCAGGGGCCTCGTCTTTTTGTGTTGTAATTCCTGAACCCAAGGTTATTTCACTACCATCACCGGGCAGGAGGCATGTTCAATCACGCGTCGGTAACGCTGCCGATCAGGATGCGCCGCAGGCCGCGCCGCCCAACCTGGCCGATCACGATCAGGTCCACATCCTGTTCGCGCGCCAGGGTGGTGATTTCCTCGTAGGGCTCCCCCTTGCGGATGGTTTGACTGGAGGTCAGTTTCATCCCGGTTGCCAGGCGCGATAGGTAATTCAGGTAACGCTGGCCGCCCTGTTCCAGGCTACCCTGCACCTGGCGGAGATCTTGCCCGGAAGGCGTCGGCTAACCCGCTCGCCACGGATTCATCGATAACGTAAACGAAGGTCAGGCGCGCACTGTGGCATCCCGCCAGCCGCACAGCCAGTCTACCGGCTTTTACAGAGGCATCGGAGCCATCCGTAGCTACCAGGATATGATGAATGGGATTCGGGTCTTCTGCCATTAACTGCCTCCACGTTTTTTAGCCAAACTCTTCGGACATCGCCTCTCCACCTTCTATATCGCGATAAGGCTGCTGGTATTCGCGCTGCTGCGGTCCGATGGATGGGCGAGTCGTCTTCATCTTGAGGCGCTTCAGCCGGAAAATTTCTTCGCGCTCGCCCTTCCAGCTCGCTCTGAATGAATGTAATCGTCTCCTCATAATTGGGGATGAAGATGTGCTGTAAGGCGTTCACCCGGCGCTGCGTTTTGCGCAGTTCAAGGGCCAACCGCCAGATGGATGTTTCCAACTCGGCCAGCTCCGGGATCAGGCTGAGCACCTGATTGAAGGCTACGCCAGCCTCATCCAGCCCGGCAGTAGTATCGCCTGGGCTGTAAGGAATCTCCGGCGGTCCACCGTGCGCCTCGATCAAGCCAGAATTCCATCTCGCGGGCGATGGAAAATGCCTTTCAGGCGGTGTATCGGACCTACGAGCGGTCTCTCACCTGGGCCGTGCGCCACAACACGTTGATGCTGGGAGTGTTCTTCGCCGGCCTGGGGCTCACCGCGTGGCTGTATGTCATCGTCCCGAAGGGCTTCATCCCGGCAACCGACGACGACCAGTTCTCGGTGAGCACCGAAATGGCGCAGGGCACTTCTTACGATACGATGCGCGTGCTGCAAGACCGGGTCGCGTCCGTCATCATCCGAGACCCCGACGTGGAGTCGGAGTTTTCCTCGGTGGGCAATAGCGGCTTCCACGGCGGCAACAACGGTCACATGTGGGTGACCCTGAAACCGCGGCGCGACCGCGAGGCCTCCGCCGACGAGATCATCAACCGGCTTCGACCGAAGATCTCGCACTTCCCGGGTGTGCGGGCCATCGCCATGCTTCCGCCCTCCATTCACATTGGGGGCCACGGCTCGCGCTCGTCTTACGAATTCACGCTGCAGTCGCCGGACACCAATCTGCTTTACAAGGAATCGGTAAAGCTAGAAGGCGAGATCGCCCATCTCCCGGTCGTCCAGGACGTCAACAGCGATCTCGAAGTCCGCACCCCGCGTTTGACGGTGGAAGTGGATCGCGACAAGGCGGCCGCCCTGGGTCTCGATTACAGCCAGATTGAAGCCGCCATGTATGACGCCTACGGTCCGAGCTGGGCCTCCACCATCTACGCGCCGCAAAACCAGTTTCGGGTGATGCTCGAGGTGCAGGAGCCTTACCAGGCGTACGGCGACATGTTGTCCCGGCTGTACTTCAAATCGGGGGATGGGCGGCTGATTCCGATGAACACCATCGCGCACCTGAAGCAGGATGCCGGCCCGCAATCCATCAACCACACCGGCCAGGTTCCTTCGGTTACCGTAAGTTTTAACCTGAAACCCGGCGTGTCGTTAGGTCAGGCGGTGGATGATGTTCAAGACCTGGCCAACCGCACGCTGCCCGACACCGTCCAAACCAGCTTCTCCGGCACCGCGAAGGCGTTCCAGGATTCGCTGCACAACCTGGGCTTGCTGCTTCTCATCGCGGTGGCCGTGGTGTACATCGTGCTAGGCGTCCTTTACGAAAGCTTCGTGCACCCGCTCACCATTCTTTCGGGGCTTCCTTCGGCCGGCTTCGGGGCCCTGCTGACGCTGTTGATTTTCAAGGTGGACCTCAGTATCTACGCTTTCGTCGGATTGATCATGTTGATAGGACTGGTGAAGAAGAACGCCATCATGCAAATCGATTTTGCGCTGGACGTCCAGCGGCGGGAAGGCAAAAGCGCCGAGGAGGCCATCGTGCAGGGCTGCCTTATCCGGTTCCGTCCCATCATGATGACCACCATGGCCGCGCTGTTCGGCACCTTGCCCATCGCCATCGCACTTGGCTCCGGCGCCGAGGCGCGGCGTCCGCTGGGGCTGGCCGTGGTCGGCGGCCTGCTGTTTTCGCAGTTGTTGACGCTCTACCAGACACCGGTTATTTACACTTACCTGGACCGGCTGGCCCAACGCTTGTCGAGGCAGCGTCAGCCGCGAGTCGAAGCGGTCGGGGGGCTTAGCGAGGTTCGGCCGTGAATTTTTCCGAGATCTTCATCCGGCGTCCCATCGCCACCACACTGTTGATGGTGGCCATCGCGTTTTTCGGAAGCGTCGCTTACCGGTCGCTGGCGGTGAGCGACCTGCCCAACGTGGACTTGCCGACCTTGCTGGTGACGGCATCGCTGCCCGGCGCCAGCCCCGAAACGATGGCGTCCTCGGTGGCCACGCCGCTCGAAAACCAGTTCTCCACCATCGCCGGCCTGTCCTCGATGACCTCCATCAACTCGCTCGGCTCCACGCAGGTGGTGCTCGAGTTCGACCTAAGCCGCGAACTAGACGGCGCGGCCATGGACGTTCAGGCGGCGATCACCCAGGCGGCGCGGCTGCTGCCACAAGGCATGCCCACCCCGCCCACCTACACCAAGGTGAATCCCGCCGACCAGCCCATCCTCTACCTGGCGCTTACTTCGAAAGAGCTGCCCCTCTACACGCTCGACGAATACGCGGAAACCCGCATCGCGCAGCGCATTTCGATGGTCTCCGGCGTGGCGCAGGTGGCCGTGCTGGGAGCACAAAAGTACGCGGTCCGCGTGCAGCTCGATCCGTTCAAGCTGGCCTCGCGCCAGATCGGCATCAACGAAGTGGAAACCGCGCTGCGGAATTGGAACGTCAACCTGCCCACGGGAACCATTAACGGTCCCAAGCGCGCCTTCACACTGCAGGCCTCCGGACAACTGATGAACGCCGGCGCTTACAAGCCGGTGGTGGTTGCCTGGCGCAGCAACTCGCCGGTGCGGCTCGGGGAACTGGGCAAGGTGATCGACAGCGTGGAAGACAACAAGACCGCTTCCTGGTACCAGGACAAGCAGGTGAACGAGCGCGCCATCATCCTCTCCATTCAGCGCCAACCGGGCACCAACACCATCAAGGTTACCGACGCCATCAAAAGCCTGTTGCCCACCTTCCAGTCGGAATTGCCGCCGACGGTGAAGATGCGGGTCTTCTACGACCGTTCGGAAACCATCCGCCAATCCTTCGACGACGTGCGCTTCACCATGCTGCTGACGCTCGGCCTGGTGGTGCTGGTGATCTTCCTGTTCCTGCGCAATTTCTCGGCCACCATCATCCCCAGCCTGGCGCTTCCGTTCTCCATCATCGGCACGTTCGCCGTGATGTACCTGCTCAACTACTCGCTCGATAACCTGTCGATGATGGCGCTGATTCTGGCCATCGGTTTCGTGGTGGACGACGCCATCGTCATGCTCGAGAACATCGTCCGCCACATGGAAATGGGCAAGCCGGCCCTGCAGGCGGCTTTGGACGGCTCGAAGGAAATCGGCTTCACCATTGTTTCGATGACGCTCTCGCTCGCCGCCGTGTTCATTCCGGTGCTCTTCCTGGGCGGCATCCTGGGACGCCTTTTCCGAGAGTTCGCCGTCACCATCTGCGCGGCCATTCTGATTTCCGGCATCGTCTCGGTGACGCTGACGCCGATGATCAGCGCCCGCTTCCTGCGGACGGACGGAGAGCGGCGCCATTCCTGGTTCTACCGGACCACCGAACGCTTCTTCGACGGCTTGCTGGGCATCTACGACCGGACGCTGGTGTGGGTGCTCGACCACCGCTTCGCCACCCTGATGAGTTTCTTTGTCGTTCTGGGAGGAACGGTGGCGCTGTTCGTCTTCATCCCGAAAGGGTTCATCCCCGACCAGGACACCGACCAGCTCGCCATCACCGTCGAAGCCGTGCAGGGCACCAGTTTCGACCAGATGTCGGGATTCCTGCAGCAGGTGTCTGGCATCGTGGCGCGCGACAAGGACGTCGAGTCGCTGGTCTCCACCGTGGGCGGCAGCACGGCGGCCGTGCTGGGCGGGCCGAACATCGGCCAGTTGGTGGTCCACCTGAAACCACGCGCCCAGCGCCGCGACCTGGTAGGCGCCATCATTCAACGGCTGCGTCCGGAGCTCAGCCGGGTGGCCGGCGTCCGCGTGTATCTGGATAATCCGCCGGTGCTGCGCATCGGCGGCCAGGTGACCAAGAGCATCTACCAGTTCACGCTGGAATCGCCGGACAAGAACGAGCTTTACTCGAACGCCGAGAAGCTGGAACGGGATTTAGCCGGGAACCCGGCGCTGACCGACGTCACCAGCGACATGCAGATTCGTTCGCCGCAGATCCAGGTGAACATCGACCGGGACAAGGCCGCCGCCATCCAGATCAACGCCCAGCAAGTGGAGAACGCGCTGTACGACGCTTACGGACCTCGCTGGGTCTCCACCATCTACTCGAACGTCAACGAGTATAAGGTGATGCTGGAGTTGCTGCCCCAATACCAGTCCGATCCGCACGCGCTCTCCATGCTGTATTTCAAAGCGCCCAGCGGAACGCTCATTCCGTTAAACTCGATCGCCAGCATCACCGAGCAGACCGGCCCCCAGGCCATTTCGCACGCCGGCCAGCTTCCGGCGGCCACCATTTCGTTCGATGTCGCCCCCGGTCACTCGCTCGGCGAAGCCGTCGACACAGTCCGCAAGATCGCCACACGCGACCTGCCGTCCACAATAGGCACCGCGTTTCAGGGCATGGCGGCGGCATTCCAGGGTTCGCTCACCAATCTGTGGGTGCTGCTGTTCATCGCCGTGATGGTAGTGTACCTGGTGCTGGGGATCCTGTACGAAAGCTACATCCACCCGCTGACTATCCTCTCCGGTCTCCCCTCGGCGGGCTTTGGCGCGCTGCTGACGCTCCAGTTGTTCCACATGGAATTGAACATCTACGCCTTCGTCGGACTGATTATGTTGATCGGCATCGTGGAAAAGAACGCCATCATGCAGATCGACTTCGCGCTCGACGCCGAGCGCGGCGGCATGAGCCCGCGCGACGCGGTCTATCAAGGCTGCCTCATCCGTTTCCGGCCCATCATGATGACGACCATGGCGGCATTGCTGGGGGCTGTGCCCATCGCCATCGGCTACGGCGCCGGCGGGGAAGCCCGGCAGCCGCTCG
Source organism: Bryobacterales bacterium (assembly GCA_963810595.1). Lineage (GTDB taxonomy): Bacteria > Acidobacteriota > Terriglobia > Bryobacterales > Bryobacteraceae > CAWEOG01. Next base: position 10,665 of record CAWEOG010000016.1, read on the forward strand.
GCCTGTGCGTGGTGGGCGGCCTGCTGTTCTCGCAGTTGGTGACGCTCTATCTGACGCCGGTGTTCTACCTCTACCTGGGCCGGGCGCACGCCGCCCTCGGCCGCTGGCGCGCCGACCGCCGCCACGCCCCGCAGCCGGTGGCCGCTACAGATTAACGGCTCGATAGCGAACGCCGTTTGGGGGTCGACACCGAATCTCCGGTTCATCGACCGCTTGCCGGCATGGTACGAGCGTCGTAATATAAGAAGCGTATGATCCGTTCCTGCCGGGACAAAGATGCGCAGCGGCTTCTGGAGCGGAAATTCAGTAGGCGCCTAAGTGCGATCGAGAAGTCTGCCCGTGTCCGGCTGGAAGTGCTCGATGCAGCGACATCGCTTCGAGATCTCGAGTTGCCGGGTTTTCGGCTGGAGGCCCTTAAGAGTGACCGGAAGGGGCAGTACAGCATTCGAATCAACGACCAATACCGGATCTGCTTCAAGTGGTGGGACGGGGATGCCCACGACGTAGAGATTGTCGACTATCACTAAAGGGAACTGAGATGGCAATTCAGAAATCGAAGCGGCTTCAGCCGCTTCATCCTGGCGAGGTGCTCAAACAACTGCTAACCGATGCGGGATTGACGGTTAACGCGCTGGCTCTCGCCCTGCGAGTGCCTGCAAACCGAATCGGGGGAATCGTCAAAGGGCAGCGGGGCATTACGGGCGACACCGCTCTACGATTGGCCCGTTATTTTGGAACATCCGCCCAGATGTGGATGAACCTGCAGGCCAAGTATGACCTTGCCGTCGCCGAGGAGGCGGCGGCTGCCCGAATCATGACGGAAGTACGTCCTCGTGCCGCGGCCTGACCTGACAATCCGCACCGGCGCGCGTGGCATTGGCGGACGTAGCGGCGGCCCTGTGATTCAGCGGCGCTGGAGGGTGCTGACGCCGTTTCTGACCAACGTCCGGTTTGGGACCATCCGCTCGGAACGGTTTCGAGCGTTACTGCATGGGAGACAAACGGAAAAGTATTGCCGTCAAGGTTAGTTTTTTCGATTAACTGATGGCCGAGGGACCGGCGGTGCTGTGTGAACCTCCGACATCCTACCCTTTGGTAGCTCTGAGCTATGGAACTGGGACAGCCAAGCCGGACAGCTCGAGCAGCCGCCAGACATCGTGCCGCTCATCAAATCCTGGAAGGCGGGCGGATCTTTGCCGACCCACTGGCGTTGCGCATACTGGACGAAGAACCCGAGACCGTCGTTCGCAAGGCGGAAAGCGATCCCGCCAGCCGACGAATGCGGCTCTTTATCGCGGTGCGGACGCGCTTTGCGGAGGATGCCCTGGCCGCCGCCGTGGAACGCGGCGTCCGCCAGGTGGTGGTGCTCGGAGCAGTCTTAGACACGTACGCGTACCGCAATCCGCTGCGCGACCGTGTGCGCATTTTCGAGGTGGATCATCCGGCAACGCAGGCCTGGAAGCGCCGGCGGCTTGCCGAGACGGCTATTCCGTTGCCGGACTCGTTAACCTTCGCCCCGATCGATTTTGAACGGGAGACCTTATCCGAGGGCTTGGCGGCTGCCGGCTTCGAGCCGGCGCGACAGACCTTCTTTACCTGGCTGGGAGTTGTACCTTACCTGGCGGAGGAAGTTGTGTGGTCGACCCTTGGCTTCATCGCGAGCCTGCCAAATGGGGCTCACGTAGTATTCGACTACAGCGACCCTCCCGATTCCCTCTCGCCGGAAGCGCGCATTCTCCATGACAGACGTGCGATGCGCGTTCGGGCGCTGGCAACCAGTCGTTGGCCTGCCGCGGTATGTTGCTTCTTCGTCATGACCTCTTCCTCCTTTTGAGGTATTGCACGGGAATCTGCGCAAGCAGCCATTTCAAGCCGCGCTTGTCGGCCTCCGACAGATCTGTTTTCTCATTCCCGGCATAGATATCGAGGATGAACAACGGGATCGACTCGTTGTGGTAGTTGGTGCCACTATAATGACGTCATGGCACTCAGTGCCAAACTCAATCTGGCGCGGCCGTCCGTGCGGCTACTGTTCGCGGCCCTTCTGCCGGCATCGGCGTCGGTTGCCGCATTCGCGGCTGCCAATGCGCTTCAGCCGCGGTTTGATAAAGGAAAGAGAGCTGTAATGAATCCGACATTCTGGCAAGCCTTCGCAATTCTTCTGGCGGTGGCCACGATTTCATCTGTTTCTATCGCGGCGGACTCCGAGCCACCGAGGCAGCAGCTCACGGCGGACTTCGACTGGAAGTTCGTGGCCGGCGATCCAAGCGGCGCCCAGGCGCCGTCGTTCGACGACTCGTCCTGGCGAACCGTAAACCTGCCGCACGACTGGAGCATCGAGGGAACGCCCGATAAGAATAATCCAACCGCGTGGCAAGGAGGCTTCTTTCCGGCGGGCGTGGGTTGGTATCGCAAGACGTTTCAGGCCCCTGCCGGCTGGAAGGGCAAGCGAGTCAGCGTGGAATTCGACGGCGTGTACCAGAATGCGACAGTGTACCTGAACGGACAAAAGCTGGGGACTCACCCGTACGGTTACACGAGCTTCTTTTTCGACCTCACTCCCGACTTGCAGTTTTCCAAACCCAACCTGCTGGCCGTGCGGGTGGACAACGCCGAACAGCCCAACAGCCGCTGGTACAGCGGGTCGGGAATCTATCGCCACGTGCGTTTCATCGTAACCGCGCCCGCGCACGTCGATCACTGGGGCGTGTTCATGACGACGCCGGAGATTTCCGCGCAGCGGGCCAAGGTGACAGTGCGTACCCGTGTAAGGAACGAAGCGAACAGCGGGGCCGATCTTGTCGTACGCACGGTTCTGACAGGACCGGCGGGCAGGCCTGCCGGAACGGCGGAATCATCGGCCAAAATCGGCGCCGCGGCGGCCGTGGATCTTTCGCAGGATATTTCCGTGAGCGATCCCGCTCTCTGGTCGCCCGAGAGCCCGCGCCTTTACAGGGCCACGACGCGTGTCTTCGCCGGGGGCAAGGTGATGGATGAAGTGGTGACACCGTTTGGGATCCGCTCGCTCGCGTGGTCGGCGGAGCAGGGCTTCCGCTTGAACGGCAAGCCGATCAAGTTCGCCGGAGGCAGCGTCCATCACGACAACGGTCCGCTGGGCGCGGCGGCGTTCGACCGCGCGGAAGAGCGGAAAGTCGAGCTATTGAAAGCGGCGGGATTCAACGCCGTCAGGACCGCGCACAATCCGCCCTCGCCGGCGTTCCTGGATGCCTGCGATCGCCTGGGGCTGCTGGTGTCTGGACGAGCCTTTCGATGTGTGGAAGACCAGGAAGGTGAAATTCGACTATGCCCGGTTCTTCGACGAGTGGTGGCGGCAGGATATCGACGCCATGGTGCTGCGGGACCGCAATCATCCTTCGATCGTGATCTGGGGCATTGGCAACGAAATACCGGAAGCCTGGACCAAAGAGGGTGCACCGCTGGCGCGCCAGCTTGCTTCGCGCGTCCGCTCGCTGGACGATACCCGGCCGGTAACGGAAGCGTTCCCCGGCGCCACCTTCACCCCAAACGTGGATGCCGTGATGGCGTCACTGGACATCGCCGGATACAACTACAATCTCGGCGAGAATCAGGCCAAGGATCACATCCGTATTCCATCCCGCCTGATGGTGACCACCGAGTCCTTTCCGCAATATGCTTTCGAACAGTGGGAATTGGCGAAGGACAATCCCTACATTGCCGGCGAGTTCGTCTGGACCGCAATGGATTATCTGGGCGAATCGGGCATCGGCGCCTGGAAGTTCGGAACTCCGGAGCAGGCAGCCCAAGCCGATCAATTCTGGCAAGGCATGAGCAAGATGATGTCGCAAATGGGCGCCAACGGCGAGAATCCGTTCGCCGGTTTCGCTCAGCAATCGGAATCCGGCGGAACGGACGTCCCGCCAATGATGTCCATGCTTTTCGCCGGGTACCCCTGGCATGCGTCCAACAGTGGCGATCTCGATCTGACCGGATGGCGCAAGCCGCAGTCGTACTATCGCGACATCCTTTGGAACGGGGGCGATCGCGTTTACGCAACGGTGCGCCTGCCGGAACCGGAGGGGAAGAAGGTGATCGCGGTGGGCTGGAGCGTGGTTCCCACGATTCCCAGTTGGACCTGGCCCGGGCGCGACGGCAGGGAAATGCAGGTGGAGGTGTATGCGGGTACCGAGAGGGTACGTCTGCTGCTGAACGACAAGCTCATCGGCGAGATGCCGACCACCCGCGAGCATCAATTCAGAGCCCTCTTCACCGTTCCGTATGCGCCGGGTACGCTCACGGCTGTAGGGATAAACGGCGATCGTGAGGTTGCGCAGAGCGTACTGAAGACGGTGGGAGAGCCGAAAGGGCTGCGCCTCACTCCGGATCGCCGTGTCTTGCGCGCCGACGGGCAGGACCTTTCCTTCGTCACCGTCGAGGCGGTGGACGCGCAGGGACTGCCACAGCCAAACGCCGAGCACCAGGTCCGGTTCTCGATCAGCGGGCCGGGCACGTTTGCAGCCGTGGGGAACGGAGACGGAAAGAGTACCGAGCGATACCAGGGAGACCGGCGCACGTTGTTCAACGGGCGCGCACTGGTGGTGATACGGACGTCGCAAACGCCGGGATCCATCCATCTCACCGCGAGCGCCCCGGGTTTGGATGCGGCTGATACTACCGTTCAGGCTCAACCCGCGGGTCCGGAGCCTGAAGTCCGCTAAGATGGGACCCGGAGCGGTAAGCAGCCAATCTTTGCGGGCACCGACAAATGGCAAAAGGCGACACCGAAAGTCACGGACCTTCCCTTCGCATCCACCACGTGATAATCCCTGTCCAGGACCAGGATCGAAGCCTGCGCTTCTATCGGGATCAACTCGGCTTTTCGGTATTGGCGGACCACAGGATGGACAGCGGTGAACGGGTCATACTAGTGGAGCCTCCCGACGGCTCCACAGCGCTGGCTCTGGTAACTCCCAGGCCGGGGGAGAAAGGGCTCAATGGCACTGAGCAGGCAGGCCGAACGGTATTTGTCACCGAGGATGTCGAGGCCCAATTCCGAGTGTGGCAAGAGCGCGGAGTCCACTTTGATCGCGCCCCTCGCGAGGAGATCTCGGGGGCAGTTACGACCTCATTCGAAGATCCCGATGGCAATCTGTTTTTCCTTGCAGGATGGGACGATTTAACTCGTGAAGTCGAAGCCCGACGACTGGCGGCGGCGGAGCGTGTGGAGCTTGAGCGCCGCGTGGCCAGCGAACTGGCACTCGCCAGGGAAGTGCAAGCGCGTCTGTTTCCACAGGCGACGCCAGCCATTACCACACTTGACTACACGGGAATTTGTGTCCAGGCTCGCGCGGTAGGCGGCGATTATTATGACTTCCTCAATCTCGGGCCTGGCTCCCTCGGGTTGGTAGTGGGAGACGTATCGGGCAAAGGAATTGCCGCCGCTCTCATGATGTCCAACCTGCAGGCGAACGTGCGCAGCCAGTCTGCTGTTGCCAGCCACGACCTCGAAAGTGCGCTGACAACCGTGAGCAGGCTTTTCTATGAAAACACGCCCGAGGCTGCGTACGCGACCCTGTTCTTTGCTCAGTACGATGAGCGGCAACGCCGACTGACCTATGCCAACTGTGGCCATCCTTCCGCGCTGTTGATGCGTCATGCGGGGGAAATTGAACGCCTGGGCTCCACGGCCACGGTGATCGGGCTCTTTCCTGACTGGGATTGCGTGCTGGATGAGCGTGTACTGGAAGCTGGCGACACGCTGGTGCTATTCAGCGATGGCGTTACCGAAGCGCTCAATGAAGCCGGAGATGAGTTCGGAGAGGAGCGTCTGGCCGCCGTCCTTGCGGAGCACCGTACCAACTCGCCTCAGGCCATCGTCGAAGCGGTTCTCCACGAACTTCGTCGGTTCAGCAGCCGCGAACAGCACGACGACATCACGCTGGTGGTCGCCAGATGTCGAACGGCCTGAACGGGTCGAGTCTTCTCCAGACCATTCTCAGGCGCTGCAGTTTCAGACCGGCCGGTGGTCAGAAGGTCAGTGAGCGACAGCTTTGCGTGGCGTTGTGCGGACAGTTGAGGTATGCTCTAATTCCCGTAAGCAGTACGTGGAACTTCAAGAACTTCGGCGTCAGGAGCCACCGGACACATGAAAGTCAAGACTACGATGGCCTACACCCACGTCTTGAATGTGGCTGTCGAGGGGTTTTCACTCCGCTCGACCAGCCTCGAAAAGCTGTCTTGAACGAGAGCGGCGGGGGCAGTGAGGAAAAGGCCACCAAAGCGGCTTGCGGCTGAGCGGCAGGGCGCTAGCCGCCCGTAGGTGCGCTTCGAGGTGAGTCAGAATGCTGAAGGTACTGTCTGTTGCCAGCTACTTGGTAATGGTCGCGGCGCTGGTGGGCCTGGTCCTAACAGACTCTCTTTTCTCGCTCCACCCTCTAGTCATCACCGCGCAGCTCGTTGCTCTCGGCCTCATGGTCTGGGCCCGAATAACCTTTGGACGCCGCAGCTTTCACCTTTCAGCGAATGCGACTGAAGGCGGCCTGGTCAAGAGCGGTCCCTATCACTTCATCCGTCATCCAATCTACACCGCCGTCTGCCTTTTTGCCTTGGCCGGTGTTTTGGCTCATCCCACACTCGTTGGCTGGCTTTTCGCTGTGCTGATACTTGTTGGATCGCTCATCCGGATGCTGGCCGAGGAACACCTTCTTGCCGCGCGCTATCCCGAGTACCGCGAGTATGCTGCCAGCACCAAAAGGATGGTGCCATACGTTTTCTAGCAAGGTCGCCCACACTTCTGAGAGATGACTAATCTAAACCCGTCGCGGTGTTCAGATACCTGTTGCGAATCTCCTTCGCACCAGCAACCAAAGATAGATTTTCGCTGACGCCGAAGGGTTTAGGGGTCGATACCTGTGGCGACGCCCCCGGGATTCCCCTATCTGGGAGGTAGTGCCGGGCGCGGCCCCGAATTCTCGCCCACTCCATTGAACGCTTCGGTGGGGGCTGGCGCCACTTCCTTTACACTGTGGGGTATGGCTGCACGGACGGATGAAGTGTGGAAGAAGTCGGCGCTGGCCGCTACGTTCCTCGAAGGCGTTCGCGGTGCAATTCCGCTGGCGGCGGAGCAGTTGGACATTATGGTCCGGCTCATCGCGGCCGGAAGCAAGCCCGTCAACCGGTTTCTCGATCTCGGTTGCGGCGACGGCGCCCTTGCGGCGGCGCTGATCGAGCGCTTTCCCGACGCCGAAGGAGTGCTGGCCGATTTCTCCGAACCCATGCTCGAGGCGGCGCGGAAACGCTTCTCGGGCCACGCTGGCCCGCTGTACTTTGTCGGCGCCGACTACGGCGTCCCCGCCTGGACGGAGCTGGTGGCGCCGTGGGCGCCCTTCGACGCCATCGTGTCCGGCTTCTCCATCCATCACCAGCCGGACACCCGCAAGCGCGAAGTCTACGCGGAGATTTTCGGCTTGCTGCGCCCTGGCGGCATGTTCCTGAACCTGGAGCACGTCTCGTCTCCCGCCGGGTGGATCGTCACCGCGTATGACGACCTGTTCATCGATCACCTGTGGCGGTTCCACAGCGGAAAGACCCGTGCCGAAGCGATGGATCAGTATTATCAGCGGAAGGACCAGGGAGCGAACATCCTGGCTCCGCTCGAACTGCAGTGTGGCTGGCTGCGCGAAATCGGCTTCATCGACGTCGATTGTTTCTTCAAGATCCTGGAGCTGGCTGTCTTCGGGGGACGGCGTCCCTAAAAGTCGCCAAGGCCCTTGCGTTTCACACACACCCATAGTAGAATCACACACAGGAGTAGTAGGAATTCGATGGCCGCACCGAAATTCACCAAACTCGAGCTCCGGATCATGCAGACGCTGTGGGAGCGCGGAGAGGTCTCGATCCGGGAAATTCAGGAAGCATTTCCCGAACCCGGCAGGCCCTCCTATACAACCGTGCAGACAACCGTCTACCGGCTGGAAGGGAAGAACGCGGTGCGCCGCGTCAAAAAAATCAGCAACGCACACATTTTCGAAGCGGTGGTATCCCGCAAGGCGGCGCAGCGCCGTTTGATCGACGATTTGTTGGGTTTATTCGGCGGCCGCACACAGCCGGTGATGGCGCACCTGATCGAATCCGGCAAACTGACTCTCGACGACGTGAAGGAAGCGGAAAAAACGCTTCGGCAACTGGAGAAAAAGGGCAAGCCTCAATGATTACGGCATTGGCAAACCACTTGTGGCAATCCACGCTGCTGGCCGCCGTGGCGGGGGTGCTGACTCTGGCGTTGCGACGAAACCATGCGCGCACGCGCTATTGGCTGTGGCTGGCCGCATCGGTGAAGTTTCTGATTCCGTTCTCACTGTTGGTCTCGATCGGCGGTAGCCTGGGGCGGCCCGCCGCTATTTCGCTGGCGCAGCCTGAATTGTCTGTCGTGATGGAACAGATCAGCCAGCCGTTTCCGCAAGCGCAGGCCGTTGCCGCTGCCGCCCCGGCGCCTCTCGCGAGCCACGGCGGATTTTTGCCGGCCTTTCTGTTGACCCTGTGGGCCTGCGGCTTCCTGGCGGTGGTCTGCTCGTGGTGGCGCCGGTGGCGGCGCATCCGTGACGCCGTGCGCGCGGCTTCGCCGCTGGACCTCGAAGCGGGGATGCCGGTGCTGTCTTCACCGGCCATGCTGGAGCCGGGTGTTTTCGGCATCTTTCGCCCGGTGCTGCTGTTGCCAGAAGGCATAACCAACCGCCTGGCGCCCGCGCACCTGAAGGCGATCGTCGCACACGAACTTTGCCACGTTCGCCACCGAGACAATCTGGCGGCGGCCATTCACATGGCGGTCGAAGCGATCTTCTGGTTCCACCCTCTGGTTTGGTGGCTGGGAGCGCGTCTGGTGGAGGAACGCGAGCGCGCCTGCGATGAAGAAGCACTACGCCTGGGCAGCGAGCCGGAGGTTTATGCCGAGAGCATTCTCAAGACCTGTCAGTTCTACCTGGAATCGCCCCTGACGTGCGTCGCCGGCATCACCGGCTCCGATCTGAAGAAACGGGTTGTGCGCATCATGACACAGCACCTGGCAAAAGAGCTCAGCCTTGGAAGAAAACTACTGTTGGCCGCCGCCGGGCTGGTGGTGGTGGCCGGGCCGATCGTTGTGGGGCTCGTGAACGCTCCCCCGAGCAGTGCCCAATCGCCGCCGGCTGCCGCCGCGGCCCTGCCATCCTTCGAAGTCGCGTCCATCAAGCCGAACAAGACTGGAGACCGCGGAGGCAGACTCATGATTCCCCCCGGAAGGTTCTCCACAAGCAACGTACCCCTCGAATTATTGATTGAATTCGCGTACAACGTCAAAAGTTCTCAGGTGTCCGGAGCGCCGGGCTGGATCAACTCCGAAAGATACGACATTGAAGCCAAGATGGACGACTCTACTGCCGGCGAAATGCAGAAGCTTGGCCCGGATGAGCGGGAGAAACGGCTCAGGCTGATGGTTCGTTCGCTCCTGGCCGATCGATTCAAGCTGGTGGTGACCAACCAGACGAAGGAACTTCCGATATACGCGCTGGTGGTAGCGAAGAACGGCCCCAAGCTCCACCAATCGGCAGTTGAACCAGCCGAACCGACGAACCCCGAATCTCCGGGTCCAAAAGGCCCCCCGGCCGGAGGCCACAGGATCATGATGGGGAGGGGACAGCTCACTATGTACGGCGCACCCCTCAGCATGTTGGCCGACGCACTTTCGCGCCAGACGGGCCGCGTCGTTGTGGATAGGACCGGGCTAACGGGCAACTACGATCTCGAACTCAAGTTTGCGCCGGATGAGAGCCAGGGCCAGATGTTTGGTGGCGCAGGGCCGGACGGGAGACCGCCAATGGAAGCTGCTCCACCCGACGTGTCGGGTCCATCCATCTTCACAGCCTTAGAGGAACAGCTCGGGCTCAAACTCGAATCGCAAAAAGGTCCGGTGGAGACGCTCGTTATCGACCACGTGGAGAGGCCCTCCGAGAATTAGCTCGTGGGATGTTCCGATGGCATGGCGGCGCATCAACAGCTACCTCCGTCTGTTTACTGTCTGGTGCCTCATGGTCTCGGCGCTGGCCGCTTCGGAATACCACGGACAGGTTGCATTCGGCGAAATTCCGGTTCCCGGCGCAACCGTGACGGCCACGCGGGGCGATCAGAAATTCTCGACCATCACCAATCTCCAGGGCCTCTATTCCTTCTCCGATCTGGCGGACGGCACGTGGTCCGTTGAAATCGAGATGCTCGGCTTCGAGCTGGTGAAGCAGAAGGTCGCAATCGGGCCGAACACGCCCGCCGGAATTTCCGAATTGAAACTGCTTCCGCTCGATCGAATCAAAGCAGAGATCCAGCACCCCGCGGCGGCCCCGCCAGCCGCCAGCGCACCGGCTGCCGCCCAGAGTTCCGAGGAGGAACCCACCGATGAAGATCTCGCGCGTTTGGCCGAGAATGGCTTTCTCATCAACGGCAGCGTGAATAACGGCGCTGCATCGCCCTTCGCGCAGGCTCCCGTGTTCGGCAACAACCGCGCCGGGGGGAAAGGGCTGTACAACGGCGGAATCGGCATGATTTTCGACAACTCCGCGCTGAATGCCCGGCCCTACTCCCTGACTGGCCAGAATACTCCCAAAACGGCCTATAACCGGGTGACGGGCGTTCTGACTCTGGGCGGGCCGCTGCGAATTCCGCATCTCTTCAAGAACGGGCCAAACTTCTTCGTCGGTTATCAGTGGACACGAAACAACAGCGCCACCACGCAATCGGCTCTCGTGCCGAGCACGGCGGAGCGCAATGGAGCTTTCTCGATCCCGGTTCTCGATCCAGGCACCGGAATGCCCTTCCCCGACAATGCAATCCCGCAGGACCGGATCAGTTCGCAAGCCCGCGCTTTGCTGAAGTTGTACCCCCTTCCGAACTTCAGCGGAGACGCGCGTTACAACTATCAAATCCCGCTTGTCAGTCCCACGCACCTGGACGCCCTGCAATCGCGCTTCAACCAGACAATCGATTCCAGAAACCAGATCTATGGTCAGTTCGCTTTCGAGAGCACGCGTGCCGACGCTCCGAACCTGTTCGGCTTTCTCGATACGTCCGACGTCTTGGGACTGAACACCAGCGTCAACTGGTCGCACCGCGTGGGTCTGCGGCGGTTTCTCAACGTGGGATACCAGTTCAGCCGTCTGGCTACGCGCGTGACGCCCTACTTCGCCAATCGCCAAAACGTTTCGGGCGAAGCGGGGATTTCGGGCAACAACCAGGAGCCGCTGAATTGGGGCCCGCCGGACCTCGCCTTCTCGGGCGGCATCGCGAATCTTTCCGAGGCGCAGAGCTCCTTCAATCGCAATCAAACCAGCGGGTTGTCGTTTTCGATGCTGTGGAATCGCGGGGCCCACAACCTGACGTTCGGAGCCGATTTCCGCCGGCGGGAATTCAATTACCTCTCGCAGCAGGATGCACGCGGGACCTTCACCTTCACCGGCGCCGCCGCCGGCTCCGATTTCGCCGATTTTCTGCTAGGCATCCCCGACACCAGCTCCATCGCTTTCGGTAACGCCGACAAATATTTCCGCGAATCCGTTTACGACGCATTCCTCACCGACGATTGGAGAATCAATCCGGAGCTCACGTTGAACGCCGGTGTGCGCTGGGAATACGGCGCTCCCATCACGGAATTGTTCGGCCGCCTGGTGAATTTGGACATCGCGCCGGGTTTTGCGGCGGTGTCGCCGGTGGTGGCAAATCAGCCTTCCGGCAAGCTCACCGGGCAGCAATATCCCAGCTCCCTCATTCGTCCCGACAAGAACGGCATCGAGCCGCGCGTCGGCATCGCCTGGCGCCCCATTTCCGGCTCGTCCCTGGTTGTTCGCGCCGGATACGGAATCTACTACGACACCTCGGTGTATCAGAATATCGCCGTGCTGATGGCGCAGCAGGCGCCGCTGTCGAAGAGCCTGAGCGTGCAAAACAGCCCCGCCAATCCACTCACGCTGGCGGATGGCTTCATCGCTTCCCCGTCCATCACCGGCAACACGTTCGCCGTCGATCCGGGCTTCCGCGTCGGATACGCGCAGAACTGGCAGGTTTCGGTGCAGCGCGACCTGCCTGGCTCGCTGCAAATGACGGCGACCTACCTCGGCATCAAAGGAACGCGCGGAGCGCAGGAATTCCTGCCCAACACGTTCCCAACCGGGGCGGTGAATCCCTGTCCCGCCTGCCCGGCGGGCTTTGCGTACCTCACCTCGAACGCCAACTCAACCCGCCAGGCCGCTCAAGTTCAGTTGCGGCGCAGGTTGCGCAGCGGCTTTACCGGAACGCTCCAGTACACTTTTTCGAAATCCATCGACGACGCCGCGGCACTGGGTGGCCAGGGGGCGTCCATCCATACGCAAAGCCCAAACGCGCAAAGCCCGTCTGGCGCCGAAGCGTCGCTGTCATCGGGAATAAACCCGGCGGGCCTCGCCATCGCCCAGAACTGGCTGGATCTGAGCGCCGAACGCGGGCTATCGAATTTCGACCAGCGCCATCTTTTGACCCTACGGATGCAGTACACCACCGGTATGGGACTCGCCGGAGGCACACTGCTGAGCGGCTGGAAAGGAGCACTCTTCAAGGAGTGGACCGTCGGCACGCAGATCGTGGCCGGCAGCGGTCTGCCTGAAACACCTGTCTATCTGGCCGCCGTCGAGGGTACGGGCGTAACCGGAACCATCCGGCCCGAATACACCGGCGCGCCGCTTTACGCGGCCCCTTCCGGCTCCTTCCTGAATCCGGCGGCTTACACCGCGCCGCTGCCGGGCCAATGGGGAAATGCGGGACGGAATTCCATCACCGGACCGGCCCGGTTCACTCTCGACGCTTCGCTGGGCCGCACATTCCGGCTCAAAGACCGCTTCAATCTCGACTTGCGCATCGATTCCACCAACACACTGAACCATGTCACCTTCACGAATTGGGTCACCACCGTGAACAGCGCGCAGTTCGGATTGCCGGCCGCGGCCAACGCCATGCGCAGCCTGCAGACTACGCTGCGCTTGAGGTTCTGACGGATGCGACGAGTGCTCACCACCGTTCTGTTGGGGGCGCTGGCCGTTCAGGCACAGCAGGTCGGCCGCAATGCGCCACCCGGAAGCAATGCAACACCCACCTTTACCGCCGCCGCGCAATTGGTGGTCGAAACCGTGACGGTGACGGACAAAGAAGGCAACCCCGTCGAAGGTCTCACGGCGAACGATTTCACGGTTACCGAGAATGGCGTGCCGCAGAGCGATCAGTTTTTTCGAGCACCAGGAGCTGCCAACCACACCCAGCGCGCCGGCCGGTGCGCTCCGAGCCGGAGCACATCCATATTACGACAAGCTGGGCAGAACTCAAATTCGACCCGAAAAGGCGGGAAACACCCGATACAAGGACCGGCGCCTGCTGGCGCTCTACTTCGACCTGACGGCCATGCCGCCCTCCGACCAGATCCGCGCGCTGGCCGCCGCGGAGAAATTCGTCAGAACGCAGATGACGCCGGCGGACCTGGTGGCCATCCTGCGCTATTCCGGCGGTGCGGTGGATGTGCTGCAGGACTTCACCGGCGATCACGACCGCCTGCTGAGCATCCTCCAGACCATGATTGTGGGCGAGGACAAGGCTTCGATGAATCCACCAGCGACGACGCCACTCCCGACGCCGGGGCCGCCTTCGGCCAGGACGACGCCGAGTTCAACATCTTCAACACCGACCGCCAGTTGTCCGCCCTTCAGACGGCCGCGACGATGTTGGGCCGGCTTAGCGAAAAGAAAGCGCTCGTTTACTTCGCCAGCGGCCTGCGGCTGAACGGCATGGACAACCAGGCGCAACTGCACGCCACAGTCAACGCCGCCATCCGTGCCAGCGTGTCGTTCTGGCCGATTGATGCCCGCGGTCTGGTGGCCGAGGCGCCGCTGGGCGACGCCACCAGGGGGTCGCCCGGCAGCGTCGGCATGTATTCCGGCCGGCGGCGCTGGCGAAGCCACCGGCTTCCAGCGGTCGCAGGACACCCTTTATGCGCTGGCCTGCGACACCGGCGGGAAAGCGCTGTTCGACTACAACGATCTGACGAAGGGAATCGTGCAGGCGGCGCAGTCGGTTACGAGCTACTACATCTCGGTTACTACACCACCAACACCGCCCAGGACGGTAAGTTCCGCCGCATCCAGATCTCGCTCGACGCGAAGCTCGTCAGGCGACCTGGACTACCGCCAGGGCTACTTTGCCGGCAAGGAGTTCAGCAAGTTCACCGCCGCCGACAAAGAGCGCCAGCTCGAAGACGCCCTGATGCTGGCCGATCCGATTACCGAAATCACCATCGCGATGGAGGTGAACTACTTCCAGTTGAACCGGGCCGAATACTTCGTGCCCGTCGCGGTCAAGATTCCCGGGCAGCGAGCTGGCGCTGGCGAAACGCGGCGGCGCCGAACGGACCCGTGATCGATTTCATCGGCGAGATCAAGGACGACTACGGCACCACCATCACCAACGTGCGCGACAAGGTCGACATGAAGCTGAGCGAAGCCACGGCCATCGAGTTGGCCAAACGCCCGATCGAATACGACACCGGCTTCACGCTGCTGCCCGGAAAATACACCATCAAGTTCCTGGCGCGCGATGCCGAAACCGGCCGGATCGGGACCTATCAGAGCTACCTTTCGTCATTCCCAACCTGGAGAAGGAGAACAGCAGCGAGTGCCCATCAGCTCAGTGGTGCTGAGCAGCCAGCGCGTAGACCTTAAGGATGCGCTGTATAACGCCGCGAAGAACAAGGAAGAGCCAGCCAACCCGCTGGTGGAGGACGGCTGGAAACTCATTCCCAGCGTGACCCGGGTATTCAGCAAGGCGCGGAGCCTGTACGTCTATCTCCAGGCTTACCAGCAGGGCGCGGCCGGCGCCCAGCCGTTGATCGCCTTCGTAAGTCTCTACCGCGACCAGAAGAAAGCCTTCGAGTCAAAGCCAATCGAGGTGCGCGAGGGCGCGGACAATCGTTTAAGAACGATGTCTCTCGGGTTCACCATCGGGCTCACGGGACTTCCGTCCGGCAGATACGACTGTCAAGTCACCGTGCTCGATCCAAACGCCCGCAAGGCAGCGTTCTGGCAGGCTCCCATCGTGCTGGTGCCTTAGCCGACGTGACCGCCGGCGTGCTTCAGTGTGTTATACCTGACCGAAAAGCCGCGCCGACTTGCGGCAAATCCACCGCGGAGGGAGAAACCCCGTTTTGGCGCTCAGGAAGATCTCACTCACGCACCTGATCTTCGCCGGTTTTGCGCTCGGAATCCTGGCGGGGCGATTCATCGGCGAACCCGTCCTGCCGGTCGCCAACTTCCTGGCGGACGTGTTCCTGCGGCTGCTGCGCATGACCATCATGCCGCTCATCGTCACCTCCATCGTTTCGGGCGTAATCAGCGTGGGTACCGCGGCCGGCCTCGAACGCCTCGGCATCAAGACCTTTGCCTACTACGTGTTCAGCACCCTCATGGCCATCCTCACCGGACAGATTCTGGTGAACGCATTTCACCCCGGCGTCGGCGCCGGCATCGGCCTGCTGAAGAGTCCGGAAACAATCCCGGCGGCGCAGGGCAATCCGCTCCAGTTGCTGGTGAACATGATTCCCGAAAACCCTTTCGCCGCCCTGGCCCGGGGCGAAGTGCTGCCGGTGATCTTTTTCTGCATCCTGGTGGGTTACTTCATCACCCGTCTGCCGCGACAGAGCCGCGATCCGCTGTCCGGGCTCATCCAGGCCGGCTTCGACACCATGATGAAGCTGACCCACTTCGTGGTGTGGAGCGCGCCGGTGGGCGTTTTCGGCATTCTCGCCCGGGTGGTGGCCCAAGGCGGATTCGAGGCGTTCCGTTCGCTCGGCTTTTATTTCCTGGTGGTATTGGCGGGGCTGGCTATTCACATGGGTTTCAACTTGCCGTTGTTGCTCTCGGTATTCGCGCGGGTGAAACCGTGGAAGCACTATAAGGGCATGCCGTCGGCCATGCTGATGGCCTTTTCCACCTGCTCGAGCATGGTCACCTTGCCGCTGACCATCGAGGCGGTAACCGGAAACTCGCGGGTCTCGAAGAAGATCGCCAGCTTTGTTCTGCCGCTGGGGGCCACCGTCAACATGGACGGCACGGCACTGTACGAATGCGTGGCCGCCGTCTACATCGCGCAGGTCTACGGCATCGAGTTGACCTTCTACCAGCAGTTGCTGGTGGTGTTCACGGCGTTGCTGGCTTCCATCGGGGCGGCCAGCGTCCCGATGAGCGGTTTCGTGATGTTGTCGGTAATTCTCAGGGCGGTGGGTCTGCCGCTTGAAGGCGCCGCGGTGGTGCTGGCGGTGGACCGCATTCTCGATATGTTCCGCACCACCGTGAACGTGCTCAGCGACAGTTGCGGAGCGGTTGTGGTCGCCCGGCTCGAAGGAGAATCGCTTGAAGGCATTGGCGAGCCACCTCCGCGAGACGAGGATTGAGGCCGGAAGGCCGAAGTCCGCGACGGTTGCGCGCCCGGCCGCGCAGCCAATCAGGAGGAGGAGGAGGCGAGGTTGAGCGCTCCGACAAATTCGGCGCAGGTCCGGAAGCGGTCGTCGGGCTGCTTAGCCAGGGCTTTGCGCAAGGCCGCGTCCACCATCGGGCCGAGACTCGCCAGCCGCTGGTGATCCGGCTCCAGCTCTTCCTGCAAGATCCGGTAGATCAGCGTGGGCAGCGAATCGGCCAGGAACGGGCATCCGCCCGTAAGCATCTGGTAGGCCACCACGCCTAGCGAATACTGGTCCGTGCGGCCATCTACGGTCTTCCCCAAGATCTGTTCCGGCGCCATGTAGAACGGCGTGCCGAGCTGCAATCCGGTTTTCGTGCGTGTGCTGGCGGCGGCCTTGGCGATGCCGAAATCCGTGATTTTTACCACGCCTCCCTGCTGGATCATGATGTTGTCGGGCTTGATATCGCGGTGAACCACGCCCTTCCCGTGGGCGTAGTCGAGCGCGTCGGCCACCTGGCGCAGGATGTTCAGGACGTGCACGCGTTTCGGGATGGGCACCTTCTTGAGCAACGCGGCCAGCGAGGCCCCCTGCACGAATTCCATCGCGATGTAGGGGATGCCGTTATCCTCGTCGACCTGGTAGATGGTGACGATGCCGGTGTGCGAAAGGATTGCGGCCGCATGGGCCTCGCGCATCAGCCTTTCACGGTATACCCGCCGCTCGTCGGGGTCGTCAAGCAGGTGCATGGTTTTGAGCGCAACCGTGCGTTCGAGCAGCGGATCGATGGCTTGATACACGATCCCCATGCCCCCTCGCCCGACTTCCGATATGAGCTGGTACCGACCCAGCCGCCCCAGGGGTGCCTGTCCCGGATTACCCATCACAGGTCCTCTTCCGATTTCCCATCCCACACTCCGGCAGCCTGGCGGGCAGCATTTTAGCTTCAGCCCATCTCTCCAGTTCCGGCCGTCGCCGGCAGGTCCGCGACGCGGTAGCTGGGGATTTCCATCCCGTCCCCGGATTGGCCTTAGTATACAACGTGTTGCGGCCTGAAAGGCGGGATCGATCCCCGCTTTTAGGCGCAGACGCGGGTTTTCAAGCGGAAGCGTCTCGGGTGGCGATGCTGGGGAGGTTTGGAATTCATCGGATTTCGATGCCGAGACTATTTGCCCGTTCGTCGAGCCGGACGTGACGAGTTTGAGCAACGTCGGGCGGTGGTGTGGTTGCGGAGCCCGTGCGGGGGACGTAACCTGAAACGAATGAAATACTTCTTCGGGTTGTTGCTGTGCTTGTCCCTTTCCGCCCAGACGCCTCCGGCGCGGCCGAAGGTCTTTGGCGTGGCCCACTACTCCATCTTTGTCAGCGACCTGGCGAAGGCGCGCGCGTTTTATGAAGATTTTCTCGGCTACCAGGAGTCTTTCACGCTGCCCAAGGCCGATGGCACGGTGCAGGTGGCCTTCGTGAAAATCAACGACCATCAGTACGTGGAGCTGTTTAATGAACCAAACCAGGGCGAAGGCCAGTTGAACAATTTGGGACTTTACACGGACGACGTCGAGCGGATGCGCCAGTACCTGGCTTCGCGCGGGGTCAAAGTGCCGCAGCGGGCGGTCCTGAATCGGGCCGGGAACAAGCAAATCTCGCTCGATCGATCCGGACGGCCACACGCTGCAGATTGTCGAATACCTGCCCGACAGCCGGACCGGCAAAGACAAAGGCAAGCACATGCCGGCGACGCGCATTTCAGACCAAATGATGCACGCCGGAATCCTGGTGGGCAACCTGGAAGCGGCTGCCAGGTTCTACGGGGGCATTCTGGGGTGTCACGAGACGTGGCGCGGCAACTCGCTGACCAGCACGACCTTGAACTGGGTCAACATGCGCGTGCCGGATGGCGACAACCACGTGGAATTCATGCTCTATAAGGAAATTCCCCCGCCGGACCGGCGCGGCAGCCCGCACCACTTCTGCCTGGTCGTGCCCGATCTGAAGAAGGCCGTCGCGGAGCTCGAGGCGCGGCCGGCGCGAAAGGGCTATGCGCGCGAGTTGACGATCCACCTGGGCGTGGACAATAAACGCCAGGTGGGCCTGTTCGATCCGGATGGCACGCGCGTGGAGCTGATGGAAATCAATACCGTCGACGGCAAGCCGGCGCCTTCTTCCACGCTTCCGCCGCCGAGATAGACTGCGCCGCGGCCGTTCCGGCTTCCGGAACGCCGCCACCCGCTACACGAGACTCACGACGTCTTCGTCGGGGTGATCCAGGGCCAGCATCACCAGCATGTAGTCTTTCACGTGGCGGGTCAGCAGGAAGTTCTGCTTTCACGTGCAGGTAGCCGTTTTCTCCCAGGCTTGGCGCCGCAGCGCGCGATCGCCCAGAAGCTGGGCGAGACGCGTGGCGGCACCCTTCCGGCGAGTGCACCAGGAACCCGGTTACGCCGTTGATGACTTGCAGCTTGATGCCTCCCACCGCGCCGCCGATGACGGGCTTCCGCTTCCAGAGCGCCTCGCTCACCGTGAGGCCGAAGCCCTCTTTGATCGACTTCTGAAAGATCACCGTCGAGCCGCGCACCAGGGCATTGATCTCCAGGTCGCTGAACGGCGGCAGCAGCAGGACGTGGATATCCGGATCGCCGGCGGCCTCCGTTCGTACTTCGCGTAGAACCTCCTCGCCCTCGGGGTCGTCGCTGGCGCCGCCGCCGGCCAGAACAAGCTGGCAGTCATGGCGTTTCTTCACCAGCTTGTAAGCGGCGATTACTCCCAATGGATCCTTCAGGCGGTCGAAACGCGAGATCTGGGTCACGATCGGCCGCTGCGGGATCGATGCTGATACTTTTCCAGCACCTGGGTGACGTAACCGGCGCTGCAGTTCCTTGTTCTTGTCGCTCAGCGGGTCGATGGACGGCGCCACCATGTACTGGGCGATCGGCAGTTGCTGCGCGAAATCGGGCATGGAGAAGATCGCGGCGTCGTATTGCTCGACGTAAGGCCTCAAGAAACTCCCAGACGCGCGCATCCGGCGCGGAAACGTCGATGTGGCAGCGCCACACCCACTGCCGTCCCGACCTCACGCTTGCGCTCGATCAGACCCGCCGGCTGCGGGTCGTGCACGAACACGACGTCCCCGGAGATGTCCATCTCGCGCAGGTTGGCCTCGGTGGTTTCCCGGAACACCTCCAGCATGTCGTCGGTGATGACTTCTTCGTTTGCCGTGCAGCGCGTTGTGGAAGGCCTTGGTTACGTTGAAGAAGGCCTGGTCGCCCTTGATGACGTCCCAGGTGGTTTCGATGCCCAGTTCGCGCAACAGCGGAACCATGCGGGTGAGGATCTCGGCGACGCCGCCGCCCACCGGCGTGGAGTTGATGTTCTGCAGGCGGCGGTTCTTGACGCGATCGGCCAGAAGGTGCAGTTCCTGGATAACGTCCCGGCCCACGACTTCTTCATAATCACTCAGACTGATCGCCATGAACTAGCCTTCCGACCTCTGCCGAGCGCGATGATGCGTTGCTTAAATTCGTCGAGCGTAATAGCTGTAGGGATCGATGTTGTCGATCGCTTTCGCCAGTGCCTGCTCGCCGCGCCACTCCAGCCACTCGGAGAAGTCGTTGGTCGGCTTTTCCAGCCGCAGGCGCGCCTCGAAGAAGTGGAAGAAGAGCGAGACGTTGGTGACCTGCGGCAGGAGTTCGAAGAATTCCTTCGGGTCGTGGGCCACCAGCCCGGTCGGCATGATAAAGCTCTTCGACCGGCAGAAATGAAATTCGTCACCCGGCGGGCAATCGCGCAACCGCCGCCCGTCCTCGCCAAGGTGGCGTTCGATGGTTGCGATGATCGCCTCCCGCAGTTCGCGGATCGAAGTAAAAGAGAGCAGGTCGATGGCCGCCAGCTTCTCGCCCAAGCGCTTCTTCCTGCAGCGCCTCCGAGACCCACAGGGCGAAGTCGTTCGAGAACACCGGAGTCTCGAAATGGTGCGCCAGGTACATGTGATGCGTGTGGTAGAAGATGGAAGAGCCGGGCACTTCGCGCAGGTGGCCGAGGAGTTGGTTGAGATTGCTGGCCCTCAGGCCGGTTAACGACACCAGCCGGGGTTCGGTATAAAAGGCAAAGTGTTCTGTGTGATTCAACGTTCCGAGCCCTTCCGGAGGAGCGCTTCGGAAGCTGCCGCGCCGTTCGCGTCATCATTCTTAATGTACAGCGTCCGAATCGGGAACGGAATTTCAATCCCCTCTTTCCGAAAACGCTTGAAGATTCGCTTTCGCAATTCATGCTGGGCCAGGTACTGATCGACGAACTCGTACACCTGGCAAATCAGGGTGAAATTCAGTGAAGAATCTCCAAAGCCGGGAATGAAACGCACGAAAGGCGGCGGGTCGGCCAGGAGCCCTTTGATGTCCTTGGCTCCGGAAAGAGCCTCTTCGATGAGAATTTTCTCCACCTGTTCCGGATCGCAGTCGTAGCTGACCCCGATCGGAATCAGCAGGGACATTCTCTTTTCAGGCAGATGATAATTGGTGACGATGGCTTGCGCGAGCTTCGCATTGGGCACCGTGATGAGGTTGTTCGGAAGCGCACGCATGGTAGTGCTCCGCCAACCGATATCCGTCACGTAACCCTCGTCTCCGGAATCGAGCTTGATATAGTCTCCCACGCGGATTTGTCCCGCCATGCTCACGTAAAAGCCCGCAAAGAGGTTGGAAAGGGTCTCTTGAAGGGCCAGCGCGACCGCCAGGCCGCCGACGCCCAGGGCGGTAAGGATGGGCGTCACCGAAATCCCCAGAGTGTTCATCAGGATCAGCATCCCGACCACGGCCACAAAAACGCTGGCCAGGCTTTGGGTGAGAGTTGTGACCGGCAGCGCGGAACTTAGCTCGCTGCCGTAGAGCTTGATGAGCGACCCGGCCAGCTTGGAGCCTACTACCGTGATGGAGACGATCC
Source organism: Bryobacterales bacterium (assembly GCA_963810595.1). Classification (GTDB taxonomy): domain Bacteria; phylum Acidobacteriota; class Terriglobia; order Bryobacterales; family Bryobacteraceae; genus CAWEOG01. Next base: position 32,068 of record CAWEOG010000016.1, read on the forward strand.
AGAGAATCAGCAGCGTTTTGCTCACCGGCGACGCGATGCCGGCGGGCAGACGCGACGAATTGGTGGCCAGGTAAAGGGCCAGCATCATCACCCAAAGCATGAAAGGCCCTCGCAGCGCCTCGACCAGCAAATCGTCAAATCGAACCTTGCTCTTCTCCGCCCATTTCGCGAGAACTCTAAATACCAAACGCCGTGCGAACCAGCCGGCGGCCATCACGCCGAGAAACACGGCGACCGGTACGACTAGCGCCGTCCAATGTTGCAGCACTCCGTCCCAAATTGGCTTCATCCGACGTAAATCCTCCATCAGCAGCGAAATATCGCCGCCGCCGCACACTCCCGCGACGGCGGGCCGGCTGGGGAGACAGATGGACACACACCGCTCTGGTCCGGCCTCGATCAGCCGCGGGAGACCGCTCGCGCGAAGGGGCTCCTCATCTTCCCAGGGTCGTCTGCATCGTGAAACACTCAGTCCCCCTTCCAGTGTACGGCTTCAACGCGAGCGGCAACATCCAGCCAAGAGGTGAACCCTGACTGCAAAAGAGGGGACTCTTCCGTTATCGCCGGCTGGTGGCAGTTAGCGGCGAGCATCCATCTCCAAATTGTCCGCTTGCTGGCGTGCGCGGCTCCGCACTCGCGTTTTTTAAGATTGGGTGCGAGGCGGCAACAGGCGTTCGAACCTGTGTTGCACATCCGCTCTGAATTTCTCGATGAAGGCAGTGACGTAATCCGCGACGCCAAGCGTCGGATTTTGAACCAGGGGCGTCAGGTCCATCGCAAACGTCAGTGCCGACTCGGTGTCCGTCGCGTGGGAAGCGAAGTAAGTCGCGTTGGCCACTCGCCGCCCGGCCGTTGCCAGGTCGTAGCGTTTTCCACCGGTTACTTGTGAGTCGAATACTCCGATCAACGCAGCCGCGACGCCCGGATACTGCGATACCGGCAGCGACTGTTTGTCGTCGTCCGGCAGCCAGTCCAGGTCGCGCCACACCTCGCATCCGTAGACTTTGGCCGGGCGCGCTTCAGCGCCGAGGCCGCGCAGCGCGTCGAGTGCGCGCAGCGCGACCGCGACGTGCGTCTCGTGCTTGTCGGCGAGATTGTGCAGATAGACCACCTCCGGCCGCGCGACGGCGAAAATCGAAGCCAGGTCGGCGCGCACCGAGCCAAGCGCCGGATCCTTAACCTGCGAGCTGGAATAACCGAGCTGGATCTGGCACGAGTAGCCGCCGACGATGGCCGCCTTGCGCTGTTCTTCCGCCCGCACGCGCTGCATCTGCCGGTCGGTGTAGTCGCCGTAGATGCCGGTGCGGGGGCTTCCCGCGCCGTTGGTCACCACCACGCCGGTGAACCAGCGGTCAGGCTTTCCGAAACACTCCGCAATGCCGTGGTAGGCCATGATCTCGATGTCGTCCTGATGGGCACTCACTGAAAGGTGCGTGGTGCGCTTCAACGCCGCGTTCTCATCGTTCCCATCGGGAACGAACAACTCCGCCTCAGGGTTTTGAAATTTCATAGCGTGTGCTCCAGGTGGCCGGGCCGTCCGATTACCGGAAGACTGGCCGCCGCCACTGCCTGTCCGTGACGCTTTTCCTGCTCTCCCGGCACGTGCAGCCGGACCGATTCGGCGACCTCCGGAAATTCGTCCCGCAGCGCCTGCCGGGCGGTTGAAAGAAGAGTGTCGCCGCCTTCGCCGGTCATCACCCGGCCCAGAATCAAAATGTGCCGCAACTCGTAGAAATCGGCGTATTGGGCGATGGCATAGCCCAGATACACGCCGAGCGTCGTGTAGATGCGCACTGCGCGTTCGTCGCCGGCGGCCATCAGTTGTTGGACGTGCACCAGCTTGTCGGCCAGCGGCACGCTGTCGGGCAGCATAATGCCGGCCGCCGGGAGCAGGCGATTTACGGCTTGCTGGGAAAAGTACTGCGCGCCCACGCCGTGGTCTTTCGACCACTCGTCGACGGGTCCGGCGGGGCGGTAATCCACCGGCGCAAAAGCCAGCTCGTTCAACCAGTTCGTGATGTTGCCGTGCGGTGTGACGTAGCCGCCCGCCTGGCTGGTTCCCATCGACACGCCCAGAACCGCCGCGTCTTCGAGCGCCATCGACCCGGCCAGGGCCGTCACCTCCCCGTCGTTCACCACCACAAACGGGACGCCGCCCCAGGCTTTCTGTAATTCGAAGAACATGCGCTTGACGCGCCGCTCGAAGGCGTCGCGCGGCACTCCGCGGAATAGCGAGGCAACGCGGATTTCGTTCGCCACGTAAACTCCCGCGGCGCTGCCGCCGATGGCGTCCACCCGGGGGAGCTTCGCCGCGGCGCGCTTCAGGGAATCGTTGATTTCATCGAATGTGATACTGCGGGTCGGTTTTGAAATACGGGTCCCAGGCGATTTCTTCGGTGTGGACCAGCTCGCCGTCCCTGACCGCCGCGCATTTGCGGTCGCTGCCGCCCAGGTCGAAGCCGATGCGGCAACCGTCCAGGTGGCGGCCGAGCGCCGAGCCGGTCTCGCTCGATTCCGGCGCGTTGTCGTAGGCGGCGCCTACGATTTCCATGGGGGCCCCATAAACCAGGTCTCCCATAAAGTCGTAGTCGAAGGCCCGCGCGCCGGCGGGTGAATACACCTCGCGAAGATATTGCGCGATGCCGGCATCGCCGGCGACAGTGATTTTGCGGCCACCGCGCTGCCACAACAAGAATTTCGTGAGGCGCTCGGCGTAGCGCTGGTTGAGCGGAGCGTAGCGGCCTTCGTGCGGGAATACCACGGTGTGGTAAGTGGAAACGGAGTGGTCCTGCCGCTCGAGCGCGATGGCGAGCTTTCGCGTCGCGCCCGAGGCGGCCACGGCGGCCCGGAAGTTGCGATTCCAGAGTGATGCGGGAACAAACTCCGGATCCAATGGTGGCCGGGTCTTGGGAATGACCGCGATGGAGTCTGACATAAGAAGTGAGCTACCCTTCGGCGCCGGTCAGAATCAAGTCCACTCGGTGGCTGACGTCGGCCAGGTACGCCTTGTCGCCGGCGGGGAGCTCGACGGTAGTGGTGCCCCGATAGCCGACCTCGGCGAACGCCTTATAGACCTCGATCCAGTCGATGTCGCCTTCGCGGAGAGCGGTCCACTCGGCCTTGCCGTCCTTGAAGCGAAAGTCCTTCAAATGCACCTTGGCGATGCGGGGGCCGAGCGTGCGTATCCAATCCTGCGGGTATCCGTAAAGCACCATGTTGCCGACGTCCAGGTAGGCCTTCAGCCAGGGGCTCTGAAACTCGTCGATGTACTTCACGAACTCCAGGGGGCTCAGCAAGAACTTGTTCCACACCTCCTCGACGGCAATAATCACCTTTAATTCTTCCGCCAGCGGCAACAGCCTGCGTATCTGTTGCTGCGACCTGGTCCAGGCGTCCCGGTAATAACTAAACTGCGGAGCCACTACTGCCGGAACCAGCAGAACGGTATCGGCGCCCCAGAAATGGGCGTTGCGCAGGCTGGTTTCCATGCCGTCGATGCCTTTCTTCACCACCTCGGGATCGCCGGCGTTCAACGGAAACCTCCAGTGCGCCGAATTCATGACGGAATGAATGCGGAGCCCGGCCTTTTCGGCCGCCGACTTGATGGCGTCCGCTTCTTTTTGGTCGTCGGTGGTCATGCATTCCACATCATCAAACCCGACGTCTTTCGCCAGCTTGAACCGTTCTTCCAGGGGCAAATCCTTGGGCAGCATCGTGAAGAGGATGCCTTTGCGGACGGGAAGGCGCGCGGCTCCGGACAGATTGCCCGACAGCGCTGACATGGCAACCGCGGCAGATACAAACTCTCTTCTGTTCATGGCCTAAATGTCTCCCTCAAACCAACTGATCCAGGTTCAAGTGCGCATCCCAAACCTCGTGGGAGCGCACCAGACGGTCCCAGGTAAGCTCGCGGCCCGCATAAACGGCGCCGCGGACGAGCATGGCGCTGAGCGAGGACTCGGCGCCGAGCGCCGCCTGGTTGTGAAACTTCCTGGAGCTGATGCTGCCGATAAACGACTTGTGCTTTTCCGCATCGGCTTCGGCCAGGTTGTCCGAGAATGTTCCGGTCGCCGAGAACTCTTCCTGCTTCTGGTTGGTGCTGCCCGCCCAGGTCCAGGGCTTTTCGCCAGCGATGCCGAGGGGCCCCGAATAGGGCGACCGGGAACTGCCCAGCGGGCCGAAAAACGACTCGCTGACGTCGAACGGCCCCTTTCCGAACTGCGTCGAACTGAAGCTGACCCGGACGTCGTTCGGATACAACATTGTTACCGAGCAGGAGGCCAGGCAATCACCGCTGTCCGAACGCCCCTTGCGGCCGCCTTCGCCGATGGCCGAGACGGGATGCCCCCGAGCACCCAGTTGCAGATATCGATGACGTGAATGTTCTGCTCCACGATGATGTCGCCCGACAGCACCCGGTCGTTGAGCCAATTACGGAGCCGCGCCAGCGGCGGGGGCGCATCCGGATGTTGGGGGCTGAGGGTTGGACAGAAGTAATGCGCTTCCCCGAAGGCGATTTCGCCGATGTCGCCGGCGTGAATGCGCCTGACCAGCTCAACAAAGGGCGGCGCGTCGCGAATCTGGAATCCCACCTCCAGGCTGAGACGGCCGTCGGCCTTGCGGCCGATTTCGACGACGCGATGCGCGCCGGGCACATCGACGGCCACCGGCTTTTCGCAGTAAACGTGTTTGCCGGCCGCGACCACGGTTTCAAGGTGATGCGCGTGAAAGTACGGCGGTGTGGCGATGACGATGGCATCCACCGATTTCGCTTCGGCGATCTGTTGGTAGGCGTGCGGTCCGCGGAAGACGAGGGAAGGATCGATGGCCGGGTGGCCCAGTTTGTTCGCCAGTGTATTGAAGCCCGCGGTGGCTTTCTGAAGCTGATCGTCAAACAGGTCGGCCAGCGCAACCAGCCGGGCGCCGGCGTTGGAAACCATACTGGTGGCATCGGCGGTTCCGCGCCCGCCGCAGCCGAGCAGACCGATGCTGACGGCCGAGTTGGCTTGCGCGCCGCGCACCAGCTTCGAATTCACGATGCTGAAGCCCGCCGCCGCGAGAAACGCCCGGCGGCGAATTGGCTTGCTGTTGTGTTCCACTCCGATACTCCTTAGCCGATGAGTTTTTCCAGATAGATTTTCGAGGCGCGTATGTCTTCGGCCTGTCGCGGGCCGGAGATTTCGCGCTCGATGGTGATTGGTCCGGTGTATCCCACCTCTTTCAAGCGCCGGATCAGGCGGGGAAAATCGACCTTGCCCTGGCCGATAGGGACCTCCTTGCCCAGTTGGTAAGGATCGGTTGGATACAGGCCATCCTTGGCGTGGACACCCAGGATGTAAGGAGCCAGAATGTCGACGGCATCCACCGGATTCGCCTTGCCGTAAAGGATCAGGTTGGCGACGTCAAAATTGACACCCAGGTTCTTCAGCCCGGTCTTCTGGATCACCCGCACCAGCGCGACCGGCGTCTCCTGGCCCGACTCGCAGCGGAAGGTCTGTTGGTTCTTTTCGCAGTAAGAGGCCACGTCGGTAAGCGCCGCGACGATCTCGGCGAAAAGCGGATCGTTGGGGTCTTCGGGCATGAAACCACAATGGCCCTGGATGCCGGGAATGCCGACGATTCGCGCGAAATCGGACGCCTGCTTCATGCGCGCGATGCGCGCCGCCCGATAAGCCCGTGGCACCAGCCCGATGGTGACGGGCCCGTGCAGGAAATCGTAGATGGCCGGGCCGGGGCCGCCGACGATGAGCGAGGTGGCTTCCACCCGGTGCTGCTGCAGGGCCTGGCGCAGGCGTTTCGCGGTTTCGGCGTCGGGCGAGGCGAGCGACACCTGGCAGTTGGTGAAACCCAGATCGCGGACCCGTTTGACGGCGCTATCGGGGTCAGCGCCGTGGGCGATGACGCCCAGTCGCATGGGCGCCGGCGAGGCTTGTGCGAGGGCTCGCCCGGAAGCGGCGGCGAGCAGGAATAGCGTTCGACGATCGAAAGTACTCATTGGGACACCATCTCATTCTTGTCCCACAAGCCTGGGCGCATCAAGTGAATCCGTTCAACCGGCGGGCGGCACGTCTTCCAGCTTGATTTGCGGGGGTGAGGGGTGCGTGTTCGAATTTGGTGGAAGATTTGGCGGCGGCGTCTCGTGATAGGGCGTTATTCGGGGCGGATCGGCGTCCGGTTCGAGCAGCCACACGGAGCGGCCCGGATAGTAGTCGCGCAGCTTCTTGTTTTCCGGCTCGCCGAGATCGCGGGCGTAAACGACGCGGGCGTCGTCGATATCGGCCGCGTTGTAGACCCACTCGTCCTGGAAAATGTGCCCCGGCCAGTAGCGCACGAAAACTAGCAGTTTGCCGGGCAGCGCGGCCAGTTGCCGCTGTACCAGCGCCCGCCGCCCCGGGTAGGGGTGATTGATCTCATGCCAGGTCTCGTAGCGGCGCGCGGCCATCGAAAAGTCGTCCGTATCGAAAAGGTGCAGGGTGTACCAGAAGGCAAAATGGACGACACACAAGAACAGAATCAGCCGCGCCGCTTCGGCGCTGAAACGGCTGATTCGTTCGAGGCCCACCACGCTCACCAGAAGGAACAGGCACGTTACCGCCGCCAGGTAATGAAACTGGAAAGCGGGGAAGAAGTTGATTCCCAACGCGAACGCCGCCAGGGTAAGCAGAACCCACAAGAAGCGATAGCTCCGGACTACCGCGAAGAAGGCCAGTAGCGCCAGGTAGAGCGGGGGCAGAAAGAAGAAGCGATAATAACGAACCCGGTATTCCAGCCGGAGAAAATAGCTGAGGATGGTCTCCGGTCCGGGACCGCGAAAGGCCAGTTGTGTCCGGTATTCGAGCGTTTGTTGCGGGGTCAAGTCGTTATGAGGGACGGCATTCGCCTGGAAAGTCAACACCGCGGGGACGCCGTATTGATACTGGCTGACCTGATAGGGAAGTGTGGTCCACTGCCCGGTAACGCTTTTGTTCTGCAGCAGCGTGATTCCGAGCGCCAGCACAAGCGGCGTGGCGGCCACCGCCGCCGCCGCGAGCAGCGCCCGCCACTCGCCGCGCCGCCGCAGCAACGGCGCCAGAAACAACGCCACGCTCAACAGCAAGAAGACGCTGCCGTACGGCCGGATCAGCAGATAGAACCCGAGTCCTGACCCCAGCAAAACGGCATACCGCAGGCGTTTGGTTTCCACCAGACGCGGCAGCGCGCCGAACACCAGGCATCCCGACGCGGCCCCGAACGCACCGCCCCAATACGTGTTCATCCACGGGCTCAGCGGCCCGAACTCGATGACCGCCAGCAGACCGCCCGCAAGCGCCCAGTTGGGCGTGGTCCACCCGCGCAGCATCCAGTAGCACAGCGAGCAGAATGCCGCCGACGCCAGCAGCACGCCGGCCCACGGAAGCCCGAACAGCACTCGCCCCAGGGCCAGCAGCAAGCCCTGGCCGATGGGATAGATTGCGCTGTAGGTGGGTTGTTGGAGGATGAAGAAAGTCTCGAAGAACTGGTGCAGCGGGTGGGGCGGGTTCGCCAGGCGGAAGTGCAGCAGCGTGTCGGCGACAAACAGGTGGCCGAATTCGTCATAAATCCTGGGAGTGGGAACCGGGTGGTGCGGAAGCAGAATAAGCCGCAACAGCACCGGCAAAAGCGCCAGCCCGATCATGCACCACGCGGTCCGCGGCGCAAGCCAGGCGGCGAAGGACTTGATACCACGATGCCACCCGATCGTCAGGGCAACCAGCGCCACCACCAGCGCGAGTTCCACGAAATCGGCCGCGCCGAACCCGATCGGGTTTTGAAGCGGCAGAAACGAGCGGAACAGGTGGAACAGGTAGAACATCGTGGCGTCAGCGCACTTCGTCCGCGAACGAAAAGATCGGCTGGACGTCGACGGGAATCCCGGCCGTCGCAGAGAGCGCGTTTTCCAGCACCGCCGGCATTTTGTCGTACTTCGCGAACCAGGCCTCGGCGCGCGCGCGGTCGCCGGTGGCTTCGATCACGAGCAGCTCTTTGGCAAGCCGAGCCAGCACCGGAGCGATGCGCGTATAGTCGATAGCGTAGAGTCCGGCGGCGTCGCGGGCAAGCGCCCGGTTCTCCACCAGGTAGTTGAACTCCATCATTTCGGCGCGCCCGTGCGCTTCGCCGGTGCCGAAGCGCAAGGTGCGGAAAATGCCGGCCACGTAGGAAGCGTAATACTCTTCGCGGCGGGCCTTGGGCAGCGCTCCGTGATTGATCAGCCATTCGAGGCCGAACATTCCCACTACGTCGGCCTTGGCTTCTTCCAGTCCGGAATACGTCGGGCCGATCGCCTCGCGGGTGTCCACCTGCTTGCCGCCGACGCGCGAGTATGCGGGTCCCAGACCGTGCGAGATTTCGTGCATCAGAGTCCAGGTGAGAGAGCCGTCGCCCGATACCTTCTCCGCCTGCGCGGGCTGCATGAGTTTTTTGGCCAGCGGCAGGATTACGTAGTTCACCCGCGCATCCATGAAGTTTTTGAAGAAAATCTTCTTGCTTCCCTTTTGCTGGTGAATGCGCGGATCGTTGGGCAGGTTGTCGGCCACCGCCTGGTAGCCGTAGCGCAAGTCGCCGGCGCGGTAAGGAGCGTCCATCACTTCCATGGGAGTCGCCAGGCCGCGCTTCGAGGGCCGGTCGGCGGCGTCCAGCGGAAGCGCGTCCTGGATGTCGGGAACGTATTTCTGGAACGCCGCCAGCTTGCGGCTCTCCGGCTGGTTGCGGATGAGAACCGACGCCCCGTAGGAGGTTTTCACCCCCAGCAGCCCGTCGAGATAGGTTTCGTAGGGCGCGAAGATGACGTCGATCTTGGGGTCTTTCAAATCCAGCCAGGCGAGGTCGCTCTGGTAGTAATCGTCGGTGAGTAGCGCGTCCGCCCGCAACCGCAGGAAGTTGGCGAACGCGGCGTCGGGGGTCAGCGCCGCGGCCTCCCGCAGGGCCGCCGCCATGGGCTTCACGAACTCCGCGTATTCGACGTGATAGGGCGTTGCAACCAGCCGGCCGCCCTGCCGCTTCACCACCGTGTAGGGATCGTAGATGGCGCTCTTGTCGGCGGGATGCGCCTTGACGTATTGCTCGACCTGCGCTCGCGTCAGGTCGTGCGGATACAACTCGTGGCCCGGCGGCATGGGGGTTTCCCCGACAAACGGGCGGTTCTCGTCCAGCAGGTCCCAGCGGCTGCCCATGATGGAGAGCAGGCTCTTCAGGGTGGGGTTGTTGGTCTTCTGGTAGAGCGCCAGGCCGTCCAGGTCGCTCTGGCGCCAGTAGACGTCGTTCAACAGCCGGCAGGCCTCAACCAGCTTTTCCACCTCCTGGCGTTCGCGCGCGGTAAGGCCAGCGGAGTCGAATGGCATCTTCACTGGCTTCCAGCGGGCCAGCCGTTGGGCCGGGGTCTCGGCCGCGCTGGCGGGCGGGTCGCCGCCCGGGGCCGGGTAGTTTTTCGACGCGTCGTCCAGCACCAGCACCCAATCGTTGCCGTCGGCGGGGGTGCCGGGCGGGTCGAATTGCTTTGTGCCTTGGTTCGACAGCTTCCCGATACTCTGCGCGCTACCGTCGCGCGGGTTGTACCACCAGGCGTCCAGGACGGCGCCGGATATCTTCCCCAGCGCGATTTCGAAGGGACGTCCGGTGTAAGTGTAAGCGAACAGGTAACTGGCGCCGCGCGTCGCGATGACGCGCTCGTAGCGTTGCCCGTTGGCGCCGGCGATCACCGATTGGTCGGGAATCCGCTCGAAAAACGGCCGCGACAGAATCAGCCGCTTCAAATACTGCATCTGGCCGGAGCCCGGATCGTGAATCGCCTCAAACCAGTAGTTGCTCACTCCGAAGCCGCCGCGCCCCTGGCCCGGCTTGAACATCTGCATGACGGCATTGTCGCCATAGGTGTGGCCGAGGGCGCCGGCGAACACCGACCAGTAGGCGTAGCGCCGGCAATCCTTCGCTTCCCAGTAAGGCTGGGTCAGGTCGTGAAGTCCCTGGGGAATGTTCTCGTAGGAAGGCTCGCCGTCGAGGGTGGGCTTGGGCGGATTCTTCGCCAAATCTTCGGCCACGTAGCGCCAGTTGTCCTCGCCCTTCCAGGCCGCGCCCTGGTCTTCGCGCACCTGGTCGTAGCGGCGATGGCCGGACTGGAACATGTTGAAATCGAGCCACGCTTCGTTCTGGAACCAGGCGGAAGACTCCGTGCCGCCGAACGGATGAAAGGTGATCAGGTGGTTGGGGTCGGATTGCCGAAGCGCCTGTCCCAGCGCCAGCCATACCTCGGGCTTATCGCTGCCCTTGACATCGCCACCGTTTATCCACACGAGGTTCGGCTTGCCGCGATAGCGTTCCGCCAGCCAGGTGGCATACGTTTTGGCCTTCTCAACGTCGACCGCGCCGCTCTTGACCATAAAGCCCCACACCGGCAGCATGGCCAGATAGATGCCCTTTTGTGCCGCGGCGTCCAGCACGAAATCGATGTTGGTCCAGTAATCGCCGCCGGCGTCGATGAGTGGCCGCGTCACGTCGCCGTCGACGAACGCCGGCTGGCCGTACACGTTCCGTTGGAGGGGCCGGGTGGCGACCACCACCTGAATGACGTCGAAGCCCTTCTCGCGCCGGTCTTCGAGATAGGTCTCCACTTCGTCGCGATTCAGCTTATCGAACAGGTGCCAGGCGGTGTCGCCGAGCCAGAAAAACGGAGTGCCGTCGGCAAGCTGGAGGTAGCGATGATTCGGCGCCACCATCAAGCGGCCATGGTCCCAGGGCTTGGCGGTCCCAGCCCAGGCCGAACAGGCAAGCAACGCACCAACGAGAATCAAACCCCATGCCGTCTTCATACCGAAATTGTCGGCTTATCGCCCATCCGCGTCAAATCGGAGGTGGCTGCGCGCGGGGTTGGCGGCGGTCTGGCGTGGGTAGACCGCCTTCCTTACGGGCGGCGCTCAATCACGCAGTTGGTCGAGCACCCATTCCACCGCCCGATCTATCGGGATTTCCTGCTTCACCTGTCCGCGGCGGGTGACGGCTTCCACAATGCCTTCCGCCGCCTTCTTGCCCACTGTGATGCGGTACGGAATCCCGATCAGGTCGGCGTCCTTGAATTTGACACCCGGGCGCTCGTCGCGGTCGTCGATCAGCGCGTCGACCCCGCTCGCCTTCAACTCGTCGTAAATTTTCTGGGCCACCGCGCGCTGCGCCTCTCCCTTCATGTTTACCGGCGTCACCACCACTTCAAAAGGCGCGATGGAGGGCGGCAGGCACATGCCGTCGGCGTCGGCGTAGAGTTCGATGGCCGCGCTCAAAATGCGCTCGATGCCGATTCCGTAAGAGCCCATGATGACGGTGGTTTCCTTGCCGTCTTCGCCCGTCACTTTCAGCCCCATCGGCTCCGAGTAACGGTAGCCGAGCTTGAAGATGTGGCCAATCTCCACCGTCTTCACAATCTCGAGCGGAGCGCCCGATTCGATCTCCGTGTCGCCGCTCGGCCACCTGGCGAAGATCGTGGTATTCGGCCTGGAAGTCCTCGCCCGGCGTGACGTTCTTCAGGTGGTAGTCGTCTTTGTTGGCGCCGCAGATCATGTTCCGGCGGCCCTCCAGCGCGGCGTCGGCCACCACACGCATGTTCCGGACGCCCACCGGTCCGAGCGAGCCTGCGTCGGCCCCAAACCACTCGCGAATCTCGGCCGGATGCGCCGGCCGGATCTCGGCCACACCCAGCAGCGCCGCCACCTTGGTTTCGCTCATCTGGTGGTCGCCGCGCACCAGCACCAGCACCGGCTCTTCAGCCGCGGCAATCACCAGGCTCTTGATCTGCGATGTCGCGGGCAGGCCGGTGAACGCCGCCACTTCGTCGATGGTTTTGACGTTCGGCGTGTGGAACGGCTCGGGCGTGAAGTCGCCTTCCGGGTCGGCCAGGGCTGGCGGCGCCGGACGCGAGACGGCCTTTTCCAGGTTGGCGGCATAGCCTGTCGAGGCGCAGCGCACCACGTAATCTTCGCCGGCTTCCGAGGCCACCATGAACTCGTGCGACTGGCTGCCCCCCATGGCGCCCGAATGCGCCTCCACAACCATGTACTCCAGCCCGCAGCGGTCGAAGATGCGGCAGTACGCCTGGTAATGTTTGTCGTAGGCTGCGTCCAGCCCTTCGGGCCCGAGGTCGAAGGTGTAGGAATCCTTCATCAGGAACTGCCGCACGCGCAGCAGGCCCGACTTGGGACGTACTTCGTCGCGGAACTTGGTCTGGATCTGGTACCAGATCTGCGGAAGCTGTTTGTAGCTGCGCAGCTCACCGCGGGCCATGGCGGTGACCACTTCTTCGTGCGTCATCCCCAGGCACAGGTCTCGGTCGAAGCGGTCCTTCAGCCGGAACATGTTCTGGCCCATCGAGGTCCAGCGTCCCGATTCCTGCCAGATCTCGGCCGGATTCAACGCCGCCAGCAGCATCTCCTGCGCCCCGATGGCGTCCATCTCTTCGCGCACGATGCGGGTGATTTTGAGAAGCGACCGCTGGGCCGGAAACAGGTAGTTGTAAATGCCGGCGGCCAATTGCCTGATGTAGCCGCCGCGCAGCAATAACTGGTGGCTCACCACCTCCGCTTCGGCGGGGTTTTCACGTAAGGTTGGGATAAAAAGCTTGCTCCACTGCATGGATGTTCTCGAGGGCCGGTTGGGGCAGAAGCCCAATTCTAGCATGGTAAAATGAGGGGCTGGCCGCCCATGAAGATTGCAATCGGCTCCGACCACGCCGGATTTTCCCTGAAAGAGCACCTGGTCGAGTTTTTGCGCAAGGAAGGTCACGAGGTGAACGACCTGGGAACTTACAGCCCGGAATCCACGGACTATCCGGACTACGCCGCCGCGGTGGCGGGCCGGGTGGCGGCGGGCGAGGCCGAGCGCGGCGTGCTGGTGTGTTACACCGGGGTCGGCATGTCCATAGCCGCCAACAAGGTGCCTGGCATCCGCGCCGCCCTGGGGGTGAACCCGGATGAAATCCAGTTGACCCGGGCGCACAACAATGCGAATGTAATTACCTTCGGCGCCAAATACACCGCCGGGCCGGACGCCGAAGAGATGACCCGCGTATTTCTGTCAACCGGCTTCGAGGGCGGGCGCCACGAGCGCCGGGTCTCGAAGATCACGGCACTCGAAAAGGCCGCGCGAAAAGGCGGCCGCATCCAACAAGGAGTAGACGATGGCCGAGCACGATCCTTTCCCGGCCGCTGGCCGAGGTGGACCCCGAAGTGTACCAGGCGATTCAGCAGGAAATCGGCCGGCAGAACGACGGCATCGAGCTGATCGCCAGCGAGAATTTCACCAGCCAGGCGGTGCTCGAAGCCACCGCCAGCGTGTTCACCAACAAGTACGCCGAGGGCTATCCCGGCCAGCGCTATTACGGCGGCTGCGAGTTCACCGATGTGGTGGAGAACCTCGCCCGCGACCGCGCCAAAAGCTCTTTCATGCCGAACACGCCAACGTCCAGCCGCATTCCGGGTCGCAGGCGAATGAGGCCGCCTACGCCGCCGTGCTGAAGCCACGGCGACACCATCCTGGGAATGAACCTGGCGCACGGCGGACACCTGACGCACGGCCACAAACTGAATTTCTCCGGCAAGAACTATAACGTCGTCGCCTACGGGGTGCGAAAGGAAGACGAGATCATCGATTACGACGAGTTGGAGCGCCTGGCCAAAGAGCACCGGCCCAGTTGATCATCGCGCGGCGCCAGCGCCTACTCGCGCATCATCGATTTCAAGCGTTTCCGGGATATCGCCGACGCAGTGGGCGCGGTCTTCCTGGTGGACATGGCTCACTTCTCCGGCCTGGTGGCGGCGGGCCTCCATCCGAACCCGTGCGAACATGCCGACATCGTTACCACCACCACCCACAAAACGCTGCGCGGGCCGCGCGCGGGGCTGATCCTTTGCGAAGGAGAAGTTCGCCGCGGCGATTGATAAAAGCGTCTTTCCCGGCGTGCAGGGCGGACCACTGGTGCATGTGATCGCGGCCAAAGCGGTCTGCTTCTTCGAGGCCCTGCAGCCCGAGTTTGTCGCCTATCAGGGGCAGATTGTGGCCAACGCGAAGGCGCTGGCGGAAGAACTGGCCGGCCACGGCTTCCGCATCGTGTCCGGCGGCACCGACAGCCACGTGTTTCTGGTGGACGTGTTCGCCCAGGGCATGCGTGGCAAGGAAGCCGAGCAGGCCCTGGACAAGGCCCACATCACCGCCAACAAGAACGCCATTCCTTTCGACACCAACCCGCCTCTCAACCCGAGCGGCATGCGTTTCGGCAGCCCGGCGGTTACCACGCGCGGTTTCCGCGAGGCCGAAATGCGGCAGGTGGGCCGGCTGATCGCCGAAGCCCTGGCCGGCCGCCAGTCGGACGAGGTGCTGGCATCGGTCGGGGAGCAGGTGCACGAGCTGACCGCGCGCTTCCCGCTCTACGACTGGAAGCTGGCGCCGGTGAGAGCTTGACTCCGGCCGACAGCCCAAAGACCATGGCGCGCCGGTTCGCTCTCGATATCCGCCATTTACGGGACTTCGGTATCGGAACTTACATCCGAAACCTGGTTCACGGACTGGCGCGCGTGGACTCCGAAAACGAGTACATTCTCGTCTGCCGCCCCCAGGATACGCATGAGCTGGACGGCTTGCCGGCTAACTTCCATCCCACTGAGTACACCGAGGCAAGCACATCGCTGACCGATTGGCTGCGCTTTTCGCTGTTCCTGCGGCACCAGGCCACCGATCTTGTCCACATTCCCCTGCAACTGGTTCCACCGCTGATGCCAAGGCCGTATGTGCTTACGGTCCACGACCTTAGCACCCTGCTCTACGATACGCAGGTGGGTCTGCGGGCCAACCTTCACCAATATTGGTTCCGCAAGGGCCTCTCCCAGGCGGCCCGGATCATCGCCGTCTCGGATGCCACTCGCCGCGACGTGGAGGAATTGCTCGGCATTCCCCCCTCGCGAATCCGGCAGATCTATAACGCGCCCGACATCCGGTTCAGCCTGCCGGCCCGCGCCGCCGACGCGCGGTCGGCCGGACCCGATCGGGAAGGGCTCGAGTTGAAGCGCATTCTCGAGCGCTACCAGATCCACTATCCCTTTCTTCTGTATGCCGGCACCATCCGCCCGCAGAAGAACATCCCGCGACTGGTGGAAGCGTTTGCAGTGCTTCGGGGCGACCTGGAAAACCATCCGGTCTATAAGGACCTTCACCTGGTGATCATCGGCGACGAAATCTCGAAGTATCCCCAGGTTCGGCGGGCGGTTATCCAGACTCGCGTCGAACCGGTGGTCCGCTTCCTGGGCTTTGTTCCCTTCGATACTCTCCGGGTGTTCTACACCGCCGCTTCGGCGTTCGTGTTTCCTTCCTTCTATGAGGGCTTCGGCCTGCCGCCGCTAGAGGCCATGAGCTCCGGTACACCGGTTGTCACCTCGAACGTCAGCTCGCTGCCGGAGGTGGTGGGAGACGCGGCAGTCATGGTCAACCCGGAAAACGTCTTCGACATTGCTCGCGGCATACGCGAAGTGCTGCTCGATACCGGTCTCCGCGAGCGGTTGGTCGAGAAAGGCCACCAGCAGGTGCGCCGCTTCAGTTGGGATCGGACGGCCAAGGAAGTTCTGACTACCTACCTGGAAGTGATTGCTCCCAGAAAACAGCCCGAGTGACCAAGCGGCATTCCCGGGCTCGGCTCCTGGCCCACCCACACGACCCGCGCCAGAATGACGCCCGCCAGTTCTCCGTCCCGAACGGCCACGGTTTCCCAGCTCTCCGGACGCCTGGCGTCGTCCTCCGCCACCAAATACAGTAACCTGCCGCCTCGATTCACCCGCCGGATCAGGCATTCGTTGCCGGACCGGACCACGTAATAGTCCGTGTTCCTGAGTTCTCTCTCCCTTCCGTTCCATAGATCCAGCAGAGCCAGATTGCACCCGGCCAGCAGCGGTTCCATGCGGATGTCACTGGCCAGGCTGACAAACACCGGCAGTTCCAGTCCCCGGAATTCCTCGGTCGGAAACAAAAAGCGCTCGCCTCCAAGAGCGTGGCGCGGCCACGGGTGGCCGGGTCCCACGACGCCGCTGAGCAAGGGAATTTCTCGTTGGAGATTGGTGGCCCACAATCCGGTCTGGCGCCGGCCCGGAAACCGCTCCTGCTCGTCCAAAAGGTCGGTAAGTGATAGATTCATTTCAATTAACAGATGGTCTGCCAGCGCCGTGGTTAGCAGCCTTACCCGCTTCAGAACGTTGTGCAGATGCGGCTGGGAGACGCCCACGCGCCGGGCCAGCCCCCGCTCCGTGATTTCGCCGTTGCGAAGTTTGGCGCGGATCAACTCGATCAGACGGTTCTGCAAATCAGCGAATCCGGTCACGTTTCTTCTCCTGGGCCTATTTCAGCTAGAAATAGATAGTACTAGTACTATCACAAGTGGGGGTATTCCACCCACTCCTTTGGGGGTATTACCAGCTTTGTAAACAGCCCACATGTGAAAGCAAATAAATGACTTACCATGTTATTTCCATTTTTGTTCTATGCGCTTGCCCGCAGGCGAAAAAGAATTAGTTGACGCATTTTCGATGTGTTCTAAGATCGGTTTCATGGAAGGTGGCCCATCCGAGGCCGCCGAGAGAAAGAGTCAGGAACAAGGGACGACAGGAAGACAAAACCATGGAATGGACCCGATCTGAGACTTTATCCTTAGCGCTGGAATCCTGTACGCATTGCCACGGTTTGGGAGTGCTATGGAGTAGGGGCGGAGAATCCCGGCCCTGCAACTGCGTTCTTCGCGCAATTTTCCGTATTTGCTACAACCGCTTTCAGCAGTGCATGAACAAGGAGAAGTACATGAGCCGCGTGTCGCTGGAGCACAACACTCGAACGCTCCGCCGGAACGTGTGGTGCCGGAAAGACGAGGAGTACATCGCCGACTTTTATCTGGTCAGCAAGCGCAGCCTCACGCGCGAGGAATACCGGATTTTCAGTGCGCATTTCCTGCTCGGGGCCGACTGGAAGTTGTGCTGCCGGAAGCTAAATACCGATCGCGGGACGTTTTTTCATCTGCTGTATCGATTGCAGGCCAAGCTCGGCCGGATCTACCGCGAACTGCGGCCTTACGGCTTGTATCCGCTGGACGAGTATTTCGGCACCGTGGTCCGCGCGGAGCCGGCGCCGTCCAGCGCCAAAGTGGTCCCCTTCCGCACGCCGTTGCGGCCGCCGACGGCCATGCCACACCCGGAGCCGAAACCCCAACTGCAGATGACCGCCTGAAGGTTCGTCTGTCGGGGTCTGCTTCGAGATCCTTTCCCCAATCTGGAAGAATGGGTAAGGTGTTTACGGCCAAGCCGGCCGTGAGCGCCTTACCCTTCCAATAAGCCTCCCGTCGGGTTTCTCCGCTGTTCGAAAAACCGTTGCAGCAACCGAACGCACTCGACGGCGGAGACACCCTCCACGATTTCCACACGGTGATTCAACAGTTCGGAATCGGCCAGCCGGAACTTACTGCGAACCGCGCCGAAGCGCAGGTCCCGCGAACCGAACACCAGGCGCCGGATCCGAGCGTTCACGACGGCGCCCGCGCACATCGGGCAGGGCTCGAGAGTGACATACAGCGTGGCGTTTTCCAGGCGGTAGTTGCCGGTGTGCGCGGCAGCTTCGCGCAGCGCCAAAATCTCCGCGTGTGCCGTGGGGTCCCCCAGCCGAATGGGTGAGTTTGATCCGCTGCCGACAATCTCATTCCCAACCACCACTACCGCTCCCACCGGCACCTCCCCGGCCGCCAGCCCCTGCCGCGCCAGCTCCAGCGCCACATTCATAAACCGTTCATCCTGTGTGGCTTCCAGTTCGCTTTCGGCCATCGGTTCCTTCCTCTCGGTGGAGAAACAACTTTCACGGCGCCGCCCTGCCGGGGCCGGCTGGCCTGCCGCTGTCGCCTTTCTCACCGAACTCGCCCGAACGGAACTCCGTCTGTTCAGAAGTACGGTCCATCCGGCGTAACGGGAGATTCATCAAATCCCAAGTAGCGGCCTTTGCTGCCTATCTTAGAATGGACCTTGGATGCGATGCGCTATATATCGTTGATTCTGAAAAATAGCTGGCGGAACAAGCGCCGCACCATCCTCACGGTGGCGAGTGTGGCAATTTCGTTTTGCCTGTTGGGCGTGCTGCTGGCTCTCTACAGCGCGCTGTACCTGAGCGACGCTCCGGCCGATTCGGCGCTGCGGCTGGTGACGCGCCACAAGGTCTCCCTGGCCCAAGTGCTGCCGATGTATTACGAAGCCCGCATCCGGCAGGTGCCGGGAGTCAAGGAAGTGGTGGCTTCCCAGTGGTTCGGCGGCGTCTACAAGGACAGCCGCGACCAGCGCAACTTTTTCGCCCGCTTCGCGACGGAGCCCGAGAAACTGTTCAAGGTTTACACCGATTTCAAAATCCCGCCCGATCAGCTTGCCGCGTTCATCCGGGACCGCCAGGGGTGTGTCGCGGGCCGCGCCCTGGCGGACCGCTTCGGCTGGAAGCTGGGCGATCGCATCACCCTGAAGGGAGATATTTTCCCCATCGACCTGGAACTGATTTTGCGCGGCATCTACGATCACCCGTCCCAAGACGAAAGCTTGTACTTCAACTTCGACTACCTGTACCAGGGCCTGCCGGAAGGGCGCCGCGACTTCGCCGGTGCCTTCACGATTCTGGTCGATTCGCCGGACGACGTGCCGCGCGTCGCCAAGACCATTGACGACACGTTTCGCAATGCGCCCTCGCCGACGCGTACCGAGACCGAGAAGCAGTTCGCACTCAGCTTCGTATCGTTTCTGGGCAACGTCAAACTGTTCCTGCTGGGGCTGTGCGGTGCGGTGACATTCACCATCCTGCTGGTTTCCGCTAATACCATGGCGATGTCGGTGCGCGAACGCTTCCGCGAGGTCGGGGTGCTGAAGACGCTCGGTTTTACCCAGTTCGGTGTACTTGGGATCATTCTCGGGGAGGCCAGCTTCATTTCCCTGCTGGGGGGTGCCTTGGGGCTGGTGCTCGCTTCCTGGCTTTGCCTGGTGGTGCGCCACGCTCCCAGCTTCGTCGCGGAAATCAAGACGCTTTCCATCCAGCCCGGGCTGGCGGGGGTGTGTCTGCTGGCGGCGGCGGCTCTGGGCCTGATCGCATCCGTCGTTCCGGCTCTCTCCGCCGCCCGGGCGCCGATTGTGGAATCGCTCCGGGTGACCGACTAAGCGGGCCGAGGAGAACTTACGATAATGGCTATCCCTCTTTCGTACAGTTTCCGCAACCTGGCGGTCCGAAAGACCACCACGATCATGACCGCGCTTGGCATCGCGGCCACCGTGGCGGTGCTGCTCTCGGTGCTGGCGCTGGTGGAAGGCTTGCGCGGCGCTTTCGAAGCCACCGGAGATCCGCTGAACGTGCTGATTACTCGCAAGGGCTCCGACGCGGAGTTGAACAGCAATTTGGAGCGTGACAAGTTCCAGGATGTGAAGTTCAAGGACGGCATCGCGAAAACGAAGTCCGGCGAGCCCATGGCCTCGCTCGAAATGGTGACTGTGATCAACTTGCCCAGCGTGGACAGCCCGGACGGGATGAACGTGACCTTGCGCGGGGTTCTGCCCGTCGGCATCGAGATGCGCAACCTGAAGCTGGTCGAAGGCCGCTGGTTCGACACCGGCAAGCGGGAGATTGTCGTCGGCTCCTCGGTTGCGAAGCGGTATCCCGACGCCCGGCTGGGCAACGAGCTGGAGTTCGCGCGCGGCAAGTGGAAGGTGGTGGGGGTGATGGACGGCGGCCAGTCAGCGGTGAACAGCGAGATTTTCGCCGACCTCAACCAGGCCAGCGCCGATTACCACCGGCCCGACGTGTTGAGCTCCGTTCTGGTCCGAGCCACCGACGAACTGGCCCGCAACGCGCTCATCAACAACCTGAACAGCGACCCCCGGCTGAACGTCGAAGCGCGCACCGAGCGGGAATATTACGCCGCCCAAATGGTTTCGGCGGCGCCGGTCCAGGCGCTCGGCACCTTTGTCGCCATCATCATGGCCATCGGCTCCTGCTTCGCCGCGATGAACACCATGTACGCCGCCGTGGCGCGCCGCTCGAAGGAGATCGGCACGCTGCGCGTGCTGGGGTTCTCGAAGGCCAGCGTGCTGCTTAGTTTCTTTATCGAATCGGTGCTGCTGGCCGCGCTCGGCGGGCTGGTGGGCATCGTCCTGGTATTGCCGCTGGGCGGAGTGACCACCGCGCTGGGCAGTTTCACTTCGTTCAGCGAGATCGCTTTCAAGTTTCGTGTCACGCCGGAAGTGATGGCGACTGGGCTGGTCTTTGCCTTATTTATGGGCGCGTTCGGCGGGTTGCTGCCCGCGTTTTCGGCGGCGCGCAAACAGATTCTGCTGGCACTCAGAGATATTTGATTGAGCTATGGACGCGGATTTAAGCAAACTGAAAATCGATCCGGACAAGAAATCGTCCAATCGGCCCTCGCCCTGGGCCACCAAGTGGATCGTCGGCGTGATCGCGCTGTTTTTGCTGCTCGGAGCGGCAAACGTGGTCTACAGCCGGCTGAACGCTGCCACCGACGTGGACGTGATGCGCGTCAAAGCCGAGTCGGTTTCCGGGCCGGCCCAGGGCACGGTAATCCTGAACGCCACCGGCTACATCATCGCGGCGCACAAGATCGAGCTGGCCTCGAAAGTAATCGGCCGCGTGGCCTGGATCGGCGTCGAAAAGGGCGACCGGGTCAAAAAAGACGAGGCAATCGTGCGTCTGGAGGACGACGAATACCGGGCGCAATTGCAGCAGGCCACCGGCCGCCTCGAAAACCTGCAAGCGCACCTGGCGGAGCTGCTGAATGGCTCGCGGCCCGAAGAGATCGCGGTTGCCAAGGCGAACCTGGAGCAGGCCCAGGCAGACCTGGTGAACGCCAAGGTGAACCTGGCGCGCGTGCGCAAGCTGGTGACCGACGGCGTGTTCGCTCCCCAGCAGCTTGACGACGCGCAGGCTCAGTACGACGCCGGACAGGCGCGCGTCAACTCGCTGGCCAAGACCTACGAACTGGTGAAGATCGGCCCCCGCCAGGAGGAGATCGCGGCTATGCGCGGTCAGATCACCGAGGCCAGGGGCGCGGTGGCCTTCGCGGAAACCCAGTTGAAAAACACCGTCATCCGGGCGCCGCTCGACGGAACGATTCTCGAGCGCAACGTGGAAATCGGCGAATTCGTCACCACCGGCTTCGTCGGAGATCGCGGCGCGAAAGGGTACGTGGTCTCGATGGCCAACATGAAAGACCTCCAGGTGGAGCTGGACATCAAGCCAGAACGATTTCGCGCGGCTGAGCCCGCGGCAGCCGGGCGTAGTGACCACCGACGCCTACCCCGACCGCAAGTACGACGGCTTCATCGAAGAGATCTCCCCGGAAGCGAACCGGCAGAAAGCCACCGTGCAGGTGAAAGTGCGCATCCAGAATCCGGACGAGTATCTGCGGCCGGAGATGAACGCCAGCGTGGCGTTTCTCGCCAAGCCGGGCAGCAGCACCGGCGCGAGTTCCGCGCCGCGGAGCCGGTTGATTTACATTCCCGCCTCGGCCGTCCGGAACGGCAGCGTGTTTCTCGTTCTGGACGGGAAGGCGGTGTCGCGCCAGGTGAAGGTGAGCGGCACAACGACGCGGGGATTGCGTATCGAACAAGGACTGATCGGCGGCGAAGACCTGATTGTGAATCCGCCGGATGCTCTCAAAGACGGCGACCGCGTGCGCCAAAAACAAGGGTGAGCCAAATGAGCGAAACGGTCATTGAAACTCGGGATCTATCGAAGTCGTACGTCCGCGACGAGTTCAAGGTGGACGCGCTGAAGAACGCCAGCCTGACGGTGGCCAAGGGCGATTTCGTCGCCCTGATGGGGCCGTCGGGCTCCGGCAAATCCACGCTGCTGCACCTGGTGGCGGCGATGGACAAGCCGTCCGCCGGCGTAATCAACGTACTGGGACAGAACATCGCCGCGTTTCGCGACCGCGAGATCGCCGCCTGGCGCAATCGGCACATCGGCTTCGTTTTTCAGTCTTTCAACCTGATTCCGGTGCTGACGGCCTTTGAAAACGTCGAGCTGCCGTTGAAGCTGACGGGCCTGAACAAAAAGGAGCGCGTCGCGCACACCGAAAACGCGCTGAAGCTGGTGGGGCTGGGCGACCGCATGAAGCACTATCCGCGCCAGCTTTCGGGCGGCCAGGAGCAGCGCGTGGCGATTGCCCGCGCGCTGGTCACCGATCCGGACCTGATTCTGGCCGACGAGCCCACCGGAAACCTGGACGCCGGCTCGGCGCAGGAGGTGCTGACGTTGCTCTCGCGATTAAACAAGGAGTTCGGCAAGACCATCATCCTGGTAACCCACGACCCGCACGCCGCGCACTTCGCCCGTCACATCCGCCATCTGGAAAAAGGGGAGCTGCTGCCGGAAGGTCAGGTGCCCGAAGACTGGGCTCCAGCCCCGGCGCCAGGAGAAGCGGCAAGTTCCCAGATGGCGTAGCAGCTTGCGAGCCGAGTCCTTTCGCCGCGTTGTAGTCGAGTTTGCCAGCGGCACGCATCGTTCTGTAAAGTGAGTTTGTGACGGCGCTGGAGGCGTACGAGTTGACTACCCACGGGGGCGGAACAGACTTCGCGCGTCTGATCGAAGCTTGCAAACAATTCGGACCCTATTGCTTGATTGATGGTTTGGCGGTCAATTGCTACGTCGAACCTGTATATACGCTTGACGCTGATCTCGTCGTCATATCTACTAAGCTCGCCGAGTTGTCCACACGCCTGGAAGAGATGGGTTTCAGACTGGACCAACATCCGCATTCGGTGAATGCCACGGCGCCGGGAAGCCTTTCAAGTTGGCAGACGAAAACGCCGGTGTCCCGCGCAATTCGAAGGTGACGTCGCAGAAAGGTACTGAGACGCGTCACTCCCAACCGCGGCGTTCCTCTTCGAGATAGCCGCCCGCGTACCTACGGCTGGTCAATCCCCGGATGGCGGCGTGATGGGCTTTTGGCTTCTGTAAAACGATGACCTTGTCTCCGCGCACTACCACCAGGAGTTTGTCGCCGGCCTTGACGCCCAGTGCTTCGCGCGCCGCGCGGGGGATCACGATCTGGTTCTTCGACGAAAGAGTGGATTCCCACATCGCTCTATGCTCTGCTAACGCTCCGGGAGACGCGTCAATACCGGCTCGTTCTCTCGCCAGTCGGCGTAAGCCCGTTGCCAGGAGGGAGACAGCGGTGGCCTGCCATCGGCCTCCGCGGTGTAATTCAGGCGGAACAACCCGCACAGCGAGCAAAAACGCGCCATTTCCTCCGCCATGTCGTCGCTTGGGTCGGGCAGCGATTTTCGGCCGCGGTCAAAGCCCACAATGCGGTCGATTCCTCCCGCCACCGCGCAAGGATAGTATCCGTAAGGCGACAGGCCGATGCCGGAATCGCAGGTCAGGGGACAGCCGTTGCGGAAATCGGCGTGCGCGTACTCTTCCAGATCCACCGGCGCCAGGTTAAACGGCACGGACTCCTTTTGGCACCGGCTGGCCTCGTTCGGGAGCCGCACTTCCACACCCGCCGGAACGCGTTCGAGCGCCGCGCGTACCTCGGGGCCGCGGCCGTTAGTGCGTTACCTGAACCTTGGTCCTCCGTGAGTAACGAATCCGATATTCGAGCACCAGCCGGACGATCTCTCCAAAGTCCGGGTGCAGGGCCGGCTCGCCGCCGGTGATGTGGATTTCCCGCCAGCGGATTTTTCGCTCGCGGCTCTGCTCCAGAAAGCGCTGGATCTGTCCCACGGTCATGTGCTCGCCGGTGGGAGCCTGCCGGCAGCTTCGGTTGCAGTTATCGCAGAGCAGGTTGCACGCCCAGGTCACATCGATTTCGATCCGGTTGCGGCTGCGGCGGTAACGCGGACCCAGCGCGCGCGTGCCGCGCGGCCCGATGCGCCAGAAAACGTACGCGCCGTAAATGCGCCCGATGTTTCTCCGCAGACAAATGGGTAAGTGGGGACGAAGGTGGAGAATATAGCAGTCCCATAACCGCCGGCGGCAATCGGCTAACTTCGAAACAACCAGGCCGAGCACGCTACGCTCCTATCCAGGTGCCGAACCCCGCACTATGGCCCACACCGCGCGAGCCCGCA
This sequence comes from Bryobacterales bacterium, assembly GCA_963810595.1. Classification (GTDB taxonomy): domain Bacteria; phylum Acidobacteriota; class Terriglobia; order Bryobacterales; family Bryobacteraceae; genus CAWEOG01. The sequence goes on from CAWEOG010000016.1 coordinate 56,196, forward strand.
AGTTCTCGCGGGCCGTTGTTTTCCGGAGTTAGTGCCGGAAGTGCCGCACGCCGGTAAATACCATTGCCAGGCCGAGTTTGTCGGCGGCGGCAATCACTATATCGTCCCGCACCGAGCCTCCGGGCTGGATTACCGCCGTGATTCCGTGCTTGGCCGCCTCTTCCACGCCGTCCGGGAACGGGAAGAACGCGTCGGAGGCCACCACCGTGCCTTCGAGCGGCAGCACCGCTTTCGCCGCGCCGAACTTCACCGAATCCACACGGCTCATCTGTCCGGCGCCCGAGCTGATCAATTGTCCGGCGCGCGCGTACACGATGGCGTTCGACTTGACGTGCTTTACCACCTTCCAGCCGAACTCGAGCGCCACCCACTCTTCGGCCGTCGGCGCGCGCCGGGTCTTCACCACCGTGGTAGCGCGGTCGAAGGTCTTGTTGTCGGCGCCCTGCATCAGGTAGCCGCCCGAAACCGATTTCACCAACGGCGCATCCCGGTCGTGCGCCGGCACCACCACCAGCCGCAGGTTCTTCTTGGTCTTCAGGATCTCGATGGCGTCGGCTTCGAACGCAGGCGCGGCTATCGCCTCCACAAACGTCTTGGTAATCTCGCCGGCCGTCTCGGCGTCCACCGGGCGGTTGAACGCCAGCACGCTGCCATAAGCCGAAATCGGGTCGGCCTCGAAGGCCCTGCGGTAGCTTTCCGCCAGGCTCCCGATGGAAGCGCAGCCGCACGGGTTGGTGTGCTTGATGACGGCCGCCGCCGGCGCAGTGAACTCCTGGATCAACTGCCAGGCCGCGTCCAGATCCACCAGGTTGTTGTAAGAGAGTTCCTTGCCGTGAAGCTGCTCGGAGCCGGCCAGGCCACCGCTTTTGGTCCAGTACAGCGCCGCCGACTGGTGCGGGTTTTCGCCGTAGCGCAGCGACATGCGCCGCTCGGCCCGGATGTCGAGGATGGCCGGAAACGCCGGCTTTTCGTCCTTCACTTCTTCCTCGACAATTTCGATCGAGGCAAGCCGCGCGCTGATGGCGCGGTCGTAGGCGGCAGTTCGGGAATATGCCTGCTTCGCCAGCCGCCAGTGCGTCGAAAGAGATAGCGAGCCGCCGTTCGCCTGCAACTCCGCCAGCAGCGCCGGATAGTCTTCCGCCGCCGTCACCACCGCCACGTCCTGGTAATTCTTGGCGGCGGCGCGGATCATCGTGGGTCCGCCGATGTCGATGTTCTCGATCAGTTCTTCGAGCGGCGCACCGGGCTTGGCGGCAACTTTTTCGAACGCATACAGGTTCACCACCACCATATCGATGGTGGGAATGCCGTGCTCGGCCAGAGCGGCCATGTGGCCGGCGTTCGAGCGGATGGCCAGCACGCCGCCGGCAACGCGCGGGTGGATGGTTTTTACGCGGCCGTCCAGCATTTCCGGGAAGCCGGTGACCTCCGATACGTCCTTGACGGCCAGGCCGCCGTCGCGCAACATGCGCGCCGTGCCGCCGGTGGAGATGAGTTCCACGCCCATTCCGGCGAGGCCGCGGGCGAATTCAAGTAGTCCTGATTTGTCGGTTACGCTTAGAAGTGCTCTTTGGATTTTTGCCATGGTTCATCCGGGGAACTTAACATTCTGCCACAGACGCCCCGGGTAGGAGGTTTTCCTTGGCGGCACCAACTTTTATTGAAGTCAGCCACACCGTCGAAGCGGGGATGAAAACCTATCCGGGCTTGCCCGAGCCGCGCGCCGAGATCCTGCTCGATTACGACGCGTCCCGCGCCCGCTACGCCGAGGGCACCGAGTTCTACATCTCGCTGAACATCGACGACATCCACGACCTGGCGCGCCCGGCGCACACCACGCTGCTTGGCGCCGGTATCCCGGTGTGCGAACACCTGACCAACCTGGAAGCGCTGCCACCACAGGGCGGCCGCCTGCACGCGGTGCCCATTGCCTGGAAGGGCGGCGCCACATTTCCCGTGCGGGCCTACGTGATGGTCTGAGCGGGTTGGACTACCGCATCAACGTCAGTTCCTCAACCTCGCCGTGGGCGGCATCGTCGGTCCCGAACTGGACCAGAAAATCGCGGACTGCCGATCCGGGAGCGGTGATGAGCATTCTATCTCCGCCGCCCAGCTTCCGGGCAACCAGAGAATGCTCCGCGACGCGGGCCTTCAATGCGTCCGAATCGAGGAACGTCCAGCGCAGCGTCGCGCCGTCCAGCCAGATGCGGACGAAGGAATGGCCGGAAATCAGGAAGTCGTTATCCGTCTTTTGTGCAAGGTCCATGATGCGAAGATCGCCGTTTTTGTACAGCAGCCCTTCGAATTGTACGGGCGTGTCCGAGGGCTTTCCGCAGAACGCCACCGCGTAAGTTTTCTCGTCCGATTGGCGGATGATAACCATGTCGTGGTCCTTGGCCTCCGTCCAAACACCCACCAGGGCGGGATCGAAGGTCGCCTCACTGGCGGTGACGATGGGATCGAGCGAGAGCAGCGACGTGCAGCCCGGCAGCAACAGGCAGCCGCCCAGCGCGATCAGCGCGATTGTGGTCTTCATGGTCTTTACTCCTTGTGCGCGTCGGCTTTGCCGTTCGCGCCTGATCAGGAATAACGATATCCGGCGTCTTCGATTGCACTACCGGCTCGAAATTCTTGCGATTCTCAATATTCGCCGGATCGACATGCGCAGAGGGGCGTAGTTGGCGGCCGCCAGCATCAGCGCCAGTCCCACCACCAGCAACGCGACCGGCCAGGCGGCCCGCTCTTTGAACAGGTCCTGTTGCAGGCGAATGACGCCCACCGCCAGAAACAACAGGCCGGTGGCGAAGAAGTTTTTCATCTGCTTCGGGATGCTTCCGAACACGAACACCGCGGCCAGCGCCGGCAGAAGCACTTCCAGCACCCGCGCCTCCACGCGCATTCCGGCGTCTTGCGGCGATTGCGCCCAGCGGTCGGACGCGTTCAGCCCCAGCAGCCATAACGAGGTCAGCACGTGGCCGGGAATCACGAAGCGGAAGGCCTTGCCCACCACCCGCACCTGCGGCGAGCTGAGCAGGTCGCAGGCGCGGTCGAGGAGGAAGTAGATGCCGGCGTTGAGGATGAACAGGTATTCCTCCTGGCCGCGGGTCCAGGGCGCCACCGAGCCGAGCCAGTGGGCGTAAGGCTGGTGGAACAGGGCTACACCGCTCAGCGCGGCCCAGGTGAACACCACGGCGAACGGGTAGAAATAGCGGGAATCGTCCGCCTGGCGCCGGCGCTCCAGGGCAAAGCCGGCGGCCAGGAACAGAAGGGCGCAGGGAATCAGGTGGAGGTAGAACCTGCCGGGGTCGTTGTCCAGCCAGTCGAACAGGCCCATGCGCAGCAGCGTGGCCAGCGAGAGCAGCGCCAAGGCGGTGGCGAACGCCAGCGAAAAGACCGAGGCGCGGGTGAACCGGCGAAGCCCGTAGTAGGCCGGCAGCGAGAGCAGCAGCGCCCACCAGATCTGCGCGTTGGTGGTGTGTTTGGCGGCGCCCAGCCTCGAGAACAACTCCAGCCGCTCCGCGCCTTGCGTGAACCCGGTAAACCAGCCCAGTTCGCCCATCGCCACCAGCATGGCCAACGGCAGCAGCAGGCAGAACGCCAGCAGGTAGGCGATGGCCACGCGTTTGTGGCGGCGGCGCCAGTTGCGGATGCCGATCCAGGCGGTGGGGACGGCGGCGGCGCAGACCGTCAGCACCGCCGGCGGGCCGGTGAGCCTGGCGTACCGGAACAGCGTCAGCAGCGCCGCACCTACGGCCAGAATCCACGCGCCCAGGTACAGGCTTACCTGCGGCAGCGTCAGACGCCGGGCCTCCATAATCCAGGCGTCTTCGTGGTCGGCCAGGCGTTCGTAGCGCTTGCGGAGACCGTCGAATTCGGCGTCCGAGATCACCTGGTCGCGCCACCAGTGTTCGAGATCGCTCAGGTGCTGCGCGGTTCGTTCGGTGATCAGACGGGAATAGGCGCCCGGCGCCGCCAGCACGGGTTCGCCGGCGAGGTATCGCTCCAGGTCGCCGGCCATCTCGCGGGCCGAGGCGTAGCGTTGGGCCGGGTCCTTTTCGAGCGCCTTCAGGCAGATGTTTTGCAGGTCCTTGGGAACAGTGGCATCGTGGCGGCGGGGAAGCTCGGGGTCGCGGTCGCGGATGTTGCGCAGCAGATCCGCCACATTCTCACCGCGGAAAGGCAGCGCGGCGGTGAGCAGCTCGTACAGGATGGTGCCCAACGAGAAGATGTCGCTGCGGGCGCCGATGTCCTCGCCGCCGCGGGCCTGTTCAGGAGAGAGGTATTCTGGTGTGCCGGCGATGGCGCCCGGCTTCGACAGGCGGCGCTCGTGGCCGCCGGCTTCGAGCGCCAGGCCGAAGTCGAGCAGCTTCGGTTCCAGGTCCGGCCCCACCAGAATGTTGGTCGGCTTCAGGTCGCGGTGGATGATGCCCTGTTCGTGCAGAAACGAGACCGCCAGCACCACGCGGTGCATCAGCTCGGCCTTCTGCTGGAAGTTGAGCGGCGCGGCGGCCTTGGTGAGCGGCGTGCCCTCCAGGTGCTCCATCACGAAATGCGGCGGCTCACTGGCCGGGCCGAGGCTGTAAATGCGCACCACGTGCGGATGAATCAGCCGCGCCATGGCGCGAGCTTCGCGCATGAACCGGGCGCGCAGGGCGGCATCCCCGGCGTAGCGCGGGTGGAGCGTTTTGATGGCCACCTTGCGGCCCAGCCCTTCGTCTTCGGCCAGGTAGACGCGGCCCATCCCCCCGGAGCCGATTTCGTAGAGAATTTTATGGCCGGAAAGTTGCGAGGGGGCCGGTTCGGGAGGCTCGAGAGCTTCGTCGATCAACGCCAGCGCGTCGAGCTCCGGGCCCAGCTCGGGGAAGGTGTCGTCGAGGGTTTCGCGCTTTGCCTCAGCATCGCCGTCGAGGAAGCGCGCCAGGGCGCCGGCGACCTGCTTTTCGCGCTCCTCGTCCATCATGCTTCCTCCGCCTCGCACAGCGCGCGGAATCGCTTCACCGCCCGGTAAACCAGCAGAGCGACCGCCTCGCGGCTCTTGCCGAGGCGTTCGGCCATCTCGCCTGTGGACAGCCCTTCCACCTTGGCCAGCAGGATGGCCTGGCGGTAATCTTCCGGCAGCGCGTCCAGGCGCGCCAGCAGCCGCTCCACGTCCTGTTGTTGGCCGAACAGGCGGCTGGGAGTTTTGGTGTCAGCGGGCTCGGGGCCGAACGGGTTGCTGGCCGAGCGGAATGGAACCTCTTCGCCGGCGCGCCGCTCGCGCGAGTAATAGCGCAGGCGATCGATGATGGTGTGGTCGGCGATGGAGGAGAGCCAGCGCAGAAAGCTGCCGGGCGACTGGTAGGAGAACCCGTCCAGATCGCGAAAGGCGCGCAGGTAAGTCTCCTGAAGGATATCCTCGACCTCGGAAAACGGAAAGGCTTTGGCTTTGAGTTTGTAATAAATCAGGACGCCGAGGCGCCGCTGATACTTCTCAAACAGCGCCGAGAGCGACTCGCGGTCTCCGGTTCGCGCCTTATCGAGCAGCGTGAACGTCGAGGTAGGAGATTCCATGGGAGCGCGGCCCGCTGCCGCGTTCCATCCATCATAAACGAATCGCGAAGTTTCGAAACTCGTCCGGGATAGCGGGGGCGCCGGAGTGCACAGTGCTGAAATCGGGGGTGACCGATTGCAAACAAGCCCGTGGCGTACCGTCAAAACATGCCGCGTCCGGCGTTGCTCCGGAGAAATGGCCGGCAACCCAGGCAATTCGGGAGCGATGCGCCCGAGGATCACCAGAGCCGGATCGCGGATCTCGACGGCGACCCGCTTCAAATACTGCACGGAACCCGCCTCAGCCGGCGGCAGCCCAGTCCGACGGCCCGGAAAAGCCGTGCCTGCCCGTTCGAACCATCGTGCGCTAAGAACAAATCACAGTCTGGCCGAAGCTTCGAGGACTCGCGTAGCTCCACCTCCGCAGCTTTGGGTTTCTGCCAGCCACTTGGAAAATCCAGGAATTCCAGAGTGTCTCGCACGAAAATTGCATCACAACAAATTTGTCGTACAACAGATTTGTATCACAACAAACTTGACAAGGTTCGCACAGGGCTGACAACTCGAATCTCCAGGAGGGTCCTCCTGGAGCAATCGTCTGGCGAAGTGCATGGGGAGCGCCGAGGCTCCGGAAGAGCCCCGTGCGCTAAAAGTAGTCCGTACTGTAAGACTTCGCCTTCCCCGGCGCCGCTCGCCTATCCGAAGGCTACCGTGCGTGCCACCCGGATGGCCGGGTTCTCTCGAAGCTGCGCGATTACCGATTCGGGCACTTCCGTGTCGGTGTCCACCAGGGCCAGCGCCGTCAGCGGCTTGTCCGCCGAGGGCGCGGCGTCCTCGCGGCCCAGTGAGAAATTGGCGATGTTGATCTGGTTTTGCCGAGCACCTCCCGATATGGCCGATAACCCCCGGCACGTCGTCGTTCTTGAGGTACAGCAGGTGGCCGGCGAGCAGCGCTTCGCACTCGATCCCCTCGGCCTGCACCAGCCGCGGGCGATCCAGGATCACGGCGCCTTCGACGCTGGTGACGCCCGCATCGGTCTCCAGTTCGATCACCAGCGAATCGATGTGGCCATGCCGGCCTTCGTGCCGCTCGGTGACACACAAGCCGCGCTGCCCCGCCAATTGCATCGCGTTCACCACGTTGGCCCGTCCGCCCAAGGAGCGGTTCAGGACGCCGGCCAGTCCGCCGTTGCGGATGATCTGGGTGTTCATCTCGGCCACCGAGCCGCGATAGCCAATCCGCACCGTCTTGCGGGTTGCCGGCGGCCAGGTGCGCCGCCAGGAAGCCCAGCCGCTCGGCCAGCGTGACGTACGGCCCCACCTTTTGTATTGCTCGGGCGACATCGCGGGCATATTGACGGCGTTGATGGCGACACCGCTTGGTCAGGTACTGCACCACTTGCTCGACAATCCGAATGCCGACAATCTCCTGCGCCTCTTCGGTGGATCCCGCGATGTGCGGGGTGAGCAATCACCGTGTCCAGCGCCAACAGCGGCGACTCCGCTTTCGGGGGTTCAGGGCTGAATACGTCCAGCGCCGCGCCGGCAACTTTGCCGGACTGGATGGCTTCCGCCAGCGCCTGCCTCGTCCACCAGCTCGCCGCGGGCGCAGTTGACAACGCGGGCGCCCCCTTCAGCTTGGCGATGGATGGCGGCGTCCAACAGGTTCCGGGTTTCCGGCGTCAGCGCCACGTGCAGACTGATGTAGTCGGACTCGGCGAACAGCCGGTCTCTTTCCATCAACTCCACTCCAAGGTCCGAGGCGGTCTGCGAGGTAACGAAGGGGTCGCAGGCCAGGACGTTCATCTGGAAGGTCTTGGCGCGCCGCACCACCTCGCGCCCGATGCTTCCCAAGCCGACAACGCCCAGCGTCTTGCCGCGCAGTTCGTTTCCGAGGAACTTCTTCTTTTCCCACTTCCCGCTCTTCGTCGAAGCGCTGGCTTGAGGAATGGATCGCGCCATTGCCAGCATGAGTGCCAGCGTATGTTCGGCGACGGACACGGCGTTTCCGCCGGGCGTATTCATCACCAAGACGCCCTTCTCGGTGGCGGCGGGGAGATCAACGTTATCGACACCGACGCCCGCGCGCCCGATAATGCGCAGCTTTGGCGCTTGTCCCAGCACATCCTGTGTCACCTTGACGGCGCTGCGAACCAGCAGCGCATCGGCATCCGCCAGATGTGCTTGAAATTCTTTGGCGTTGGAAACCACCACATCCCACTCGGAGTGCTTCCGCAGCAGTTCGATGGCTGCAGGAGAGATACTTTCCGCAACTAAGACTTTCATGAATCGACTTCTTTCCGTCGTTAGGAGACAGGTGTACTGAAGCTGAGGACCGGCGATCGCGGCAGCCGGCGGCACCGGATAGCGGTCCGAACGCTAGAGCAGCAGTCTACGACTTTTCGGCTCGCGGCGCCAATCGCCGCATCGGCGTAAACCTTCTGAACCGCCGCCACGCCGCTACCAAACTTCACTGGAAGGCCGTTGGCGGCGAGGATGATTTCCAGACCGGCCACAACGGCGAACAGATCGGCGAAGTCGAAATAGCCCAGGTGCGCGATGCGGAAAATTTGTCCCTTCATCGTGCCCTGGCCATTGGCAATAATGGCGCCGAAGCGGTTGCGGAATTCCTGCACGATCACGCCGGAATCCATGCCCGCCGGGCGCGCGCACGGCGGTGACCGCGGCGCACGGGGACGTCTTGGCGAACGGCTCCAACCCCAGCTCGACCGCGGCCGCGCGGGTGGCGCGCGCCAGCATCTGGGCGTTTTCAACGAGCTTCTCCATGCCGAGCTCCTTGATGTACTTCAGACGACTCGCTGAGCGCCAGCACCAGCGAGGTATTCGGAGTCCAGGCCGACTCGCCCTTCTCGCCGGATTCTCTTTCCTTCTTCAGGTTGAAATAGTAGTGCGGCAGTTTGGCCGGTTCGCCCAGCTTCCACGCTTTGGAGCTCACCGACAGAAATGCCATGCCGGGCGGGATCATGAACGCCTTCTGCGATCCGCCGATCAGTACGTCCAGGCCCCAGCCGTCGATATCCAGCGGCATGGTGCCCAGGCCGGTGATGGCGTCCACCACAAAGATGGCGTCGGTTTTCTGAATGGTCTTGCCCATCGACTCAACGTCGTGCGCGGCGCCGGTGGACGTCTCCGACGCCTGAACGAAACACGCCCTTGACGGCGGGGTCGGCCGTCAGGGCGGCTTCCACGCGGTCGGGCGTAACCACTTCGCCGTAAGGAGCCTCCAGACACGTTAGCGGTCAGGCCATAGGCTTTGGCCATGCGCCACCCAACGCTCACCGAATTTGCCGGCGGTGCACACCACCACGTGGTCGCCCGGAGAGAACAGGTTGGAGATGCTGGATTCCATGGCGCCCGGAGCCCGACGAGACCAGACAGATGACGTCGTTGGAGGTGCCCATCACCTCTTTCAGGTCGCGCAGGATGCCCTGGTACAGCTTGCGGAAATCCGCCGTGCGATGATGGATATCCGAGCCCATCATGGCGTGCAGGGCACGCGGCAGCAGCGGAGTGGGTCCCGGAGTGAGTAGACGTTGCTTCTTGATGTGCATATATGTAGTACGTCCGTTAAGAGTAACCCTATAGGATATCAAACACCATGCCCCTTCTAGATGTGATTCAGAAGCAGATCATGGAGGCCATGAAGGCCCGCAATGAACGATTGTTGGCCACGCTGCGGATGATGAAGACCGCCTTGATGAAAGAAAAAGTGGATAGCATGAAGCCGCTCACCGACGCCGTCGAGATGCAGGTGTTGAAACGGCTGATCAAACAACGGCAGCGAAGCGGCCGACCTGTACCGCAAAGGCAACCGTCCGGAGCTGGCGGAAAACGAAGAAGCCGAGCTGAAGATCATCGAATCGTACCTGCCGGCCGCCGCCAGCGAGGAAGACCTGGAAGCCGCCGTCGAGGCCGCCATCGCGGAAACCGCCGCAAAGACCATCAAGGACATGGGTGGGGTGATGAAAGCCGCCCAGGCGAAGCTGGCGGGAAAGACGGTGGATGGAAGAGGCCTGAGCGAGAAGGTGAAGGCCCGGCTTTCAGCCTCCTGAGTGGTGACTCGCCGCACGGGGGTATTCCTGGTGGCCGTTGCTGCCGGGTTGCATTTTTTGCATCCGCGGGCACGGTGACGCGGCCGGCTGGGTGCTGCGCCAGGCGCTGTGGGTGACGCGAAGGACCTCCGTCTCCTCGAGCGGCGTCAAAAGAACGTCGTAGCCTCCCAGGTTCAGCACTTCCGCCCAGAACTGCTCGTCGGCCACCCGCGACACCACGATGAGGCTGGTCTTTCGGGACAACTGGTCGATCGCATCCAGCAACACCTGCCAATCGCCATCGGGGAGCGCTCGCTCGCAAATCACCACCGGCACAGATTGGCTTTCGATGAATGCCCGAGCCTCCCGGCAGGAGTAGGCCGCAAACACCTCCCAGGAAGGGCCGTCGAGAATTTTTCGGAGCGACGTGTGGTCTTCCATGTTTGGGGTGACAAACAATACAGGGACAAGTTCGAACTCCCGGATGGGAAGGGTGCCCGCTGTTGCCGGCGCGGAAATGTTTGAAGACACTACCCGATCCTCCATCAATGGGGATTCCACTATCGTGGTGCTACGGTCAGAAACAACAGCAGGCGGCGAAACAAGGTTGCGAGTTCACCGCATAGCGGAAGGTTGCACTTGCGCTTCCAAGACCGGGCGTCTGTAGATGGCTGTGCTCAAAGGAGCCGGCGGTCATATTTCGATTCCGCCGCGTGCCGCGGTGTCGCCAGGATATACAGGTGTCGCAGAATTCACCTCCACCCGGCAGGAAAATGAGCAACCGCGCCTCAGCGCCACAGCAGCTCGTCCACCCGGTTTCTGAAAGTATCGGCGTGAATGGGTTTGGTGATGTAGTCGTCGAAGCCGGCGGAAAGGGCCTTCTGGCGGTCTCCGCTCATCGCGTAGGCAGTCAGGGCGGCAACGCGCATTGTATTGAAGCGAGGATCCTTGCGCAACTTGCGGAGGACCGCGTATCCGTCCAGCACCGGCATCTGAATGTCGAGAATCACCAGATCGGGCCGGGCCTGCTCAATCTTCTCGATGGCTTCCTTGCCGTTAACCGCCTCGATGAGCTCGTAGTCGGTGGCATCGAGAATCTCTCGAATCAGCTCGCGGGTTACCGGGTTGTCGTCGGCGACGAGTACCTTCATCGGTTGTTCGCTCCTGCCACCGCGCACTCCTGCGAGACCGGCAGGGTGAACGTAAAGCGGCTGCCCTTTCCCACCTGGCTCTCGACGCGGATCTCCCCGCCATGGCGCTTCACCAGCCGGCTGGTGATGGCGAGGCCGAGACCCGTGCCTTCTCTGTTGCCGTCCACCGGTGCGTTCACCTGATGGAATTCTTCGAAGATGACCTCCCTATCCTCGGGAGCAATTCCAATGCCGGTGTCGCAGACGGAGATATGCACGGCCCCGGCTTCGGTTTGGCTCTCCAGCCAGATGCTGCCATTCTCCATCGTGAATTTCACCGCATTGCTGAGCAGGTTGTAGAGGATTTGTTTGAACCGCACGCGGTCGGCGTAAACCGCCAGAGAATCGTCGATTCGATTCTCGATCTTGATGCTTTTGGCGTTCGCGAGTGGATAGACCGACGACAACACCTCGTTCAGCGCGGAGGCCGCCGGAAAGACGGCGCAATTCAGGTCGACCCGGCCGGCTTCGATCTTGGCCAGGTCGAGAACTTCGTTGATCAGTTCGAGCAGGTGCGCTGCCCCGCGTTGGATATGGCCCACGAAGCGCTGCTGTTTCCCCGTCAGCGGGCCGGCGGCTTGTTCGGCCAGAAGATCGGAAAACCCGGTGATGGCGTTCAGCGGAGTCCGCAGCTCGTGGCTCATTCCCGCCAGGAAATCGCTCTTCATCCGGCTGGCCCGGGCCAGCTCCTCGGCGCGCTGCTCGAGTTGCCGGTTGGCCTCGGCAAGCTGCTCCGTCCGCTGTGCGATGCGGCGCTCCAGCTCCTCGTTCAGGTTTCTGATTTCCTGTTCGGCGATGCGCCGCTCGGTGATGTCAATCGAGTAGCCGATCAGGCCGACAACCGCTCCGGCATCGTCGCGCAGAACCGACAGCGACAAGTGGGCGTAGAATTTCTCGCCGGACTTCTTGTGCATTTCCACTTCGACGTCATGGCCGCCGTGCTCGAAAACCGGCGCGATCACGTCTTCTTCGAGGATGCGATCGCTCCCTTTCGGATACACGAAAGAGATGTGCTTCCCGACCGCCTCCTCCGCGGTATAGCCGAACAGCCTTTCGGCGCCAATGTTCCAACTGGTTACGGTGCCACCGAGATCCGTGGTGACCACCGAATCGTGAACCTGTGCCAGGATCTGCGCCTGTCTCCGCAGCATCGCCTCGGCGCGTTTGCGCTGTTCGTCCTGCTCCATGTTTTCCAGCGCAAAGGAAAGATCGGACGAGACCTCGTCCAACAGTTCGACGATCTCCTCGTCGAAGTGGTTCACCTCGGAAGCATACACCGAGTAGGCGCCAACCACCCGGTCTCCTAACCGGATAGGAAACGCCGCCGACGACCTGTAGTTGCGTTCCAAGGCCTCCTCGCGCCAGGGAAGAAACAGGGTGGAGTTTGCGATGTCGTTGCAGATGAAGTGCCCCCCGCCCTTGAACGCCTGGCCGGTGGGGCCTTGACCGCTCGGATCGTCGGCAACCGTTATCTTCATCTTGCTGAGATAGCCCCGCTCGACACCCCAGTGCGCCACCGGTGTCACCTGGCCGGTTTCCTCACTGACTTCCCCGATCCAGGCCATCCGCAAAAGACCATACTCCACCGCGATGCGGCAAACCTCGCGGAACAGGGCGTTCCGGTCGCGGTAGTGGACGATGGCCTGGTTGGTCTCACTCAACACCGCGTAAAGACGGTTCAACCGGGTCAGCCGGAGTTCGGATTCTCTTCGTCTCTTGATTTCCTGGTTCAGGTGCAAAAACACCAGCAGCAGGATCACCGCGCTCAGAGCGGACCCGAACACCAGCGTCGCCGTGGATTCCTGCGCGTCGTACTTCGCCTGCGCTCTTCGGGCGCTCAGTAACCTTCTTTCCCGCTCCCGCATGTCGGTGACCCTGTTTCGGATGCGGTCCATCAGCTCGTGGCCCGTGCCGCTAAGAAATAACTTCGTAGCCGAGTTGGGATCGCCGGCTTTCCGGAGTTGAATCTCCCGCTTTTGCCGCTCGAGCTTTTCGGCGATGGGGGCTTTCAGGTCGGCAAGCTGCGGCATCACGGCGGGGTCGTCCGACAGAATCAGCCGCTGCAGGTTCTTGAGCGCCTTGTTTACTTGTTTGACGGCGTCGTCATACGGTCCCAGATAGAACTCTTCCCCCGCCATGAGGTAGCCGCGGGCCGCGCTTTCGGCCTCCGATATTTGCAGCAGCAGCTCGTCCAGATTCTCGATCACTTCGTGGCTGTCAGCTACGTCGTCCCAGGCCGCGATGACTTGCCGGGTGCTCCGATAGGATAGGAAGCCGACGGCGATCAGCATGAGAAGGGCAAAGATAAAGCCGATTCTGACAGTGCGTTCTCCGAGGGTCTTCACGGTGCTCTCCCTTGCGTGTTGCAGGTCCCGTCTTATGTATTCTAGACCCATATCCCGTTTTCTAAGCAGTTTGGTCACCATTGCGGACGCCCGCAGCCGAAGACGCGGCGGGGAGGCGTTGGCAGGATAGTTTCTGTACACGCTGTCGCAGAAACAAGCAGTTCGGCCGCCGCCAGGTCGGCTGGCAGGCTCGCTATCTACCGGCAATCGCGAGGTTCGCTTTGCCGGACGTTCTTTGGCCCGGCGCTTGCCAGCCTGTGAGCGATGGCTCGAACCGAGCGTGAGACGACACCCTGGATCGCTCCGCTTCGAGTACATTGGGTCCGCCCGTCTGGGCTCACACACCGGGCGGACCCTCGAGATGTGAATCCGCTTCAGCCCCCAAGATTCCCCGAACGAGCCTGAACGCCCGTCCGGCGATCTGCGGTTTCCTCGCGGCCGCGGTCAGGAAACGCCCAGTTCTTTCAAGATGCGCAAATAGCCGCCGATGCTTTCGCGCGTGAGGATGCCTTCCAAGTGGCCATTGGTGACCACCGGTATCATCTCCAGCCCGTTCCGCTCCATTTCCTCCAGAACCCGCCAGATCTCGGTGCCCGGCTGCACCGCCTTCATGCCGGACGCCGGCAGCATCACCTGGTCGGCCCGGCTGGTAGCCCATTCCGCTTGGGGAATCCGTTTGATGGCGCCCAGTGTCAGTACTCCGGCGACGCCCCCTGAACTCTCGACCAGGAAATTGCGTTCGCCGCCTTCCAGGATGTAGTGGTGTACCACCTGGTCGATAGTCATCGATCCGGGAATCGTCGTCACTCCCGGAGTCATCATTTCCGAAACCTTGTGGCCTTCCAGCGCGCCGTGCAAAACCTGGTGTTGCACCTGGCTGGCGGCGGCGCTTTCGAGAAACCATCCGATGAAGGCGATCCAGAGACCGTTAATCAGGTTGCCGACAAACACCTGCCACACTCCCAGAAAGATGAAGAGATAAGCAAAGAACCGGCCGGCGTTGGCGGCGATGAGCGTGGCGCGGCTGAAGTTGTGAGTAACCGCCCAGACCGCGGCGCGCAGGATTCGGCCGCCATCCAGCGGAAAACCCGGAATCAGATTGAATAGCGCCAGCGCGCCGTTTAACATTGCCAGGTAGCTCACCAGGGCAAACAGAGGGGAAAACGGCGCGAACACCGGCTCCAGCAGGCGAGCCGCCACAGCCAGACAGAAGCTGACAATCGGGCCGGCGATCGCAATCCAGAATTCCGCCGAGGCCCGCGGCGGCTCGGAGCCGATCTGGGCTACTCCTCCGAAAATGAATAGGGTGATGCTCCGGACCGGGATTCGATAGCGCAGCGCGACCACCGAATGCCCCAGTTCGTGCAGCAGGACGCTGGCAAACAGCGCCGCCGACGTCACCGCACCCATCACCCAATACTCGCCGGCCGTCCAATCCCGAAACGTCTGCGGGTAATACCCAACCGCCAGAAACCACGTAAACAACCCGAAGATCAGGAACCAGGAGTAATCGAGAAAAATCGGAATCCCCAGGATTCGGCCCACCGGAATATTGTGCCGGAACATGCAAAACCCCCTCCACACTGGGCGCCGGCGGCAGTCTGTCACAAATTGCGACACTTGCGCATTTCCCCGGCAACCCGGCATCCAACTCGCCGGGGATATGGCTCATGCCCGCCCGGCATAAAGGGAGTTGCACATTGGGGACCAACAGCGCGGCCGGCCGTGGAAGCGGCTTACGAATTCGCGCTTCGAGCAGGATTCGCGGTGTCGCCCGCCGCCCCGGGCCGCGAGGGAATGGTGACCGCCAGAAGAATCGCGGTGCACCCCAAAGGCATCAGGCCGAACAGGATGAACACCGGCGTGTAGGAGAAGCGCGCCACCAGCCAGCCGGTAACCAGCGCGAACACCATGCCGCCGAACCCCGCACCCATGCTGCACAGGCCCCAGATGGATCCGAGCACGTTCTTCGGATACGAATCGGAAGGCAGGGCCAACATGTTCGCCAGACAGCCGGTGTAGCCAAAGGTGGCGATGCAGACGAAGGTCACGGCGAAGCGCACATCGTTGGTGAGCACCGCGGGAATCGCGCTGGTCATCAGCCCGGTGAAGAGAACGAAGGAAGCTTTGCGGGCCCCCACCACCGACACACCGCGCCGCATCAGCCACGCGGAAAACGCACCTCCGGCGATATTGCCGATGTCGGCGGTCAAAAACGGAATCCAGGCCACCATGCCGATCTGGGCCAGGGTAAAGTGATACACGCTGCTCAAATACTGCGGAATCCAGAAGATGTAAAAATACCAGGAAGGATCGAAGAAAACCTTGGAAACCGTCAGACTCCAGACGAAGCGCTGCCGCAATACGCTCAGCGCCGGAGGCGGCGGTTCTCTGACCTCGGCCGCGGCTTCCGGCGGGGTATGGTAAACCAGCATCCAGACAACCAGCCAGAGAAAACCGAGCGCTCCAACGGCGACAAAGGCGGACCGCCAGCCGAAACTCAGCACCAGCCACGCCACCGCGGGGGGCGCCAGCACGGCGCCGATGGCGCTGCCGCTGTTGAAGATGCCCGAGGCGAGAGCCCGCTCGCGGGCGGGAAACCACTCCGCCACCACCTTCACCGCGGCCGGCCAGTTTCCGGCTTCGCCCATACCCAGCAGGAATCGGAAAAAACCGAGCGAGAGCGCCGACCGGGCCAGGGCGTGAGCCGCGCCGGACGCCGACCACCACAACATGCATAGCGCGTAACCCCATCGGGTTCCAAGACGATCGATCAGCGGCCCCGAGATGCCGTTCATCACGGTGTAGGCCAGCATGAAGGCGCCGACGATGCGGGAATATTCGATGTCTCCGAAATGGAGTTCGCTGCGAAGCGCCGGCGCCACCACTGACAGTGTCTGCCGGTCCAGGTAGTTGATGACCGTGGCGGAAAAGGCCAGCCCGATCATCACCCAGCGTGTGCGGCTCGGTGGGGGCGAAACGCCAGCCTCCTCACCAACACTGTCACCCGGCCGGCTGCCCGGCAGCTTCAACATTTCCCAACCCAGTGCGCCAAAGCCAAGACTTGTCGCATGGAGATCCAGCTTGTCAGGAGAAAAGCTTCCGTGTCAAACGCGGAAGCGGGCTAGGTTTGCGATTCGCCGACCTCGCAGTGGTGGCGGACATCGATTCCTTTGACCAGAAAAAGGACCTCCTCGGCGATGTTGGTGGCGTGGTCGGCGATACGCTCCAGGTTGCGCGCCACAAACAGCAGATTCAGCGCTCTGGAAACCGTGGCGGGGTCGCGCTGCATGAACTGCACCAGCTCCCGGTACGTCGCATCGCGAAGATCGTCCACCGTGTCGTCGCGCAGCAGCACGCCGCGGGCCAGGTCGGCGTCCCGGTGCACGAAGGCATCCAGGCTTTGGTGCACCATGGATTCCGCCAGCCGGGCCATGTGCGGAATGTCGATCAAGGGCTTTACCGGCGGCTCTTTGATGAGCGAAAGCGACCGCTGGACGATATTTACCGCCAGGTCGCCCATCCTTTCCAGGTCGTTGTTGATCTTGATCGCCATGGTCAGAAAGCGCAGGTCGGTGGCCATCGGTTGATGGAGTCCGATCAGACGCACCGCCAGGTCGTCGTTGTCCATCTCCATCTGGTTGATGCGCGCTTCGTTCACCAGGACGTTCTGAGCGATTTCCTCGTCTCTCTCGATGAGGGACAGGATGCTGTCGTGAATAGCGGCCTCGACAGCACCGCCCATCTCGAGCAGCCGCTGCTGCAGTTCTTCCAGTTCGGTTTCGAAATGACGCATCAAGCCCCCCCTCGCTCGTCAGTTTAGCCGAATCGGCCGGTAATGTAATCCTCGGTTTCTTTTTGTTCAGGCTTGGTAAAGATGGTCTTGGTGCGTTGGAATTCGATCAGTTTGCCCAGCAGAAAGAAACCGGTGAACTCGGCGACGCGCGCCGCCTGCTGCATGTTATGAGTGACGATGACGATGGTGCAACTATCCTTCAACGCGAACAGCAGCTCTTCGATCTTGGCGGTGGCAATGGGGTCGAGCGCCGAGCACGGCTCGTCGAGCAGCAGCACTTCCGGGCTCACCGCCAATGCCCGGGCGATACACAGGCGCTGCTGCTGGCCGCCCGACAAGGCATAAGCCGACTCCTGCAACTGGTCCTTCACCTCGTCCCACAGCGCGGCCCGCCGCAGGCTTTGTTCCACCGCTTCCCGCAGTTCCGCCCGGCTCCGGCGGCCGTTGATGCGCAGCCCGTAAGCGACATTGTCGAAGATGGTTTTCGGAAACGGGTTCGACTTTTGAAACACCATGCCGATGCGCCGCCGCAGCCGGGCGACATCCATCCGCAGAATGTCTTCCCCGTCGAGCAGCACCTGTCCCTCGGCCCGCGCGTTGCGAACCGTCTCGTACATCCGGTTCAGCGTCCTTAAAAACGTCGACTTGCCGCACCCCGACGGACCGATGAGCGCCGTCACTCGCGTGGCCGGAATGGTCAGGCTGATGTCGTGAAGGGTCTTTTGCGCGCCGTAGTAAAAATCCAGACCGGACACCTGCAGTTTGGGAACGAACGCCCGCGGTTCTTCCTGAGAACCCTGGCTGGGAACAGCTTCCCGCCTGGAATTCAGCATACCCGCGGGTTGTAAGCTTGGACTCATGATCAACTCCGTGCGGCTCCTCTGGGCGCCAGCACCAGGCGCGCCGTCACGTTGGCGCACAGCATCAGCACCAGCAGCACCAGCCCCGCCGCCCAGGCCTGGCGGTGCCAGTCTTCGTAGGGGGAGATGGCATAGGTGTAAATCATCACTGGAAGCGACGCCGTCGGCTGGCTCAATCCTTCGCTCCAGTAACGATTGCTGAAGCTGGTGAACAGCAGCGGAGCGGTCTCGCCGGCAACGCGCGCGACACCGAGCAGGGTGCCGGTAAGCACGCCCCGGATCGAGGCCGGCACCACCACCGTTGCCACCGTTTGCCACTTGCTCGCTCCCAGGGCGAGCGCCCCCTCGCGCAGTCCGCTCGGCACGGCCCGCAAAAACTGCTCGGTGCTCCGCATGGTGATGGGAATCACCATGATCGCCAGCGCCACCGACCCGGCGATAGCGGAAAAGTGCTTCATCGGCACGACCACGATGGCATACGCAAAGATGCCGATCACGATCGAGGGCACGCCGTTCAGCAGGTCTGTAGTGTACCGCACCAGAAACGGCACGGTCCTGCCGCCGAATTCCGCCAGGTAGACCCCGCCGATAAAGCCCACCGGCACGCCCATCAGAATCGCCATCCCGAGCAGCTTGGCAGTGCCCACCACGGCATTCGCCATGCCTCCCCCACTTCGCCCACCGGCTTCGGCAACTGCGTGAAAAAGTCCCAGTTCAGGGCCCGCGCGCCGTTCCACACCAGGTATCCGAGGATGAAGAAAAGGATGGAAACCGTGACCAGCGTGCACAGGCCCGTCAGCCCCAGCATCACGGTATTCACGGTCTTTCGCCAGATCAGAAGGCCGTTCACGCCTGGCTGGTCCCCTTTCGTGTCGTTGTCAGAATCAAAAGCCGTGCCAGCCCGTTCAACACGATGGTGAGCACGAACAACACCAGCCCCAGTTCTATGAGAGCGCTCAGGTGCATGTCGCTGGTGGCCTCGGTGAATTCATTGGCGATCACCGCTGCGATGGAGTATCCGGAGGCGAACAGCGATGCGCTGATTTTCGGATCGTTGCCGATTACCATGGTCACCGCCATGGTTTCGCCCAGCGCCCGGGCAAGTGCGATGAAGATCGATCCCAGGATACCCAGCCGGGCGAACGGTACCACCACTTGCCAGGTGGACTCCCAGCGGGTGGCGCCGAGAGCGAGCGAGGCCTCCCGTTGTTCGCGCGGCACGGCCATCAGCGCCTCGCGCGAGATGGAAACAATGAACGGCAGAATCATGATTGTCAAAATCAGGCTGGCCGCCAGCAAGCCAACACCGTACATAGGTCCGCTGAAAAGGGGCAGGTAGCCAAAGTGCTTCTGGAGAAACGGCTCCACCATTTCCCGCAGCAGCGGAACCAGTGTGAACATCGCCAGCAAGCCGTAGATGACACTTGGAACCGCCGCCAGAAGCTCGACGATGAAGGTCAACGCGTCTGAGATGCGAGGCGGGGCCAGCTCGGACAAAAAGATGGCCGCGCCCAAACCCATCGGCCCCGCGATCAGCAGTGCCACAATCGACGTAATCACCGTGCCGTAGATGAACGGCAGAGCGCCGAAGTCCTCGGCGATCGGATCCCAGGCCTGCGAGTTTAGAAAATCCCAGCCGAACTTCGCCCGCGATAACGCCGAGCTGATCCACAGCTCGCGCACCAGCAGCACAGCAATTAGCAGAACCAGCCCCGCAAACAACATCGTGACGAGGTGCGCTGCGCGGTCTCCGTTGCGAAGACGGGAAGGCAGGCCGCGCGGCCGTTCGTGCGCCGGCCTTTCGGGGCTGGCCCCCGCGGGGGCTACGATCGTGGATCCTGTGTCCATGCTTAGTGGATCGTGGGAATCGCTGCTTCCTCTTTGGCTGTAACGGCTTTTGGCAGGGGCGCGTAGCCCAGAGGCTCCGCCATCGTCTGGCCCTTGGTAAGCATCCAGTGAAGGAAATCGACCAGCATTCCGCGCTTGGTGGCGTCGTTGATTTTCTGCGGAATCAACAGCCACGTGAAACTGCAGACCGGATAGGCGTCTTTGCCGTCCGCATTGGTGATGGAGACCCGGAAGTCGTTGGGCATATTAGCGGCAGCGGCCGCCGCCGCCGCGGTGACGCTTTTTAATTCTGCCTTCACAAACACACCCTTGGCATTGCGGATGCGCCCGTAAGCCATCTTGTTCTGGAGGGCGTAGACCAGCTCGACATAGCCCAGAGAATACGGGGTCTGCTTCACCAGGCCGGAGACGCCTTCGTTGCCCTTGGCGCCGAGCCCGGCGGGCCACCTTACGGCAACCCCTGAGCCTACCCTGCTCTTCCATGCGGGGCTGACCTTCGAGAGAAAGTCGGTCCACACAAAGGTGGTCCCGCTGCCTTCGGATCAATGCACCGGCACAATCGGATTCGCCGGCAGGGATACTCCCGGGTTGGCCTTCGCGATCAATGGGTCGTTCCATCGCCTCACGGTTCCCAGGAACACTCCGGCAAGCGCGTCCGGCGTAAAATTCAGCTCCCGTGTTATCCCCGGTATGTTGTAAGTGGCCACCACCGCTCCCAGCACGGTGGGAAAGTGGAGGATCTTTACTTTCGCTTTCTGCAGCATCTCGTCGGTCATCGGACTGTCGGATGCGCCGAAGTCGACCGTTCCCACCAGCAACTGGCGGATTCCCCCGCCGGAGCCGATGTCCTGGTAGTTGATCTGCGCCTGCGGTTTGACTTTGTGAAATTCGTCGAACCACTTGGCGTATATGGGATAGGGAAACGTGGCGCCGGCGCCGTTGATCAAAACCTGCGCGGCGACGGGAACGGCAAGGGCTGCCAGAACGACGGCGACATTCGCCGCCTTTGCAATAACTTTCACTGAGAATCTCCCTTCCCTTATTGTCGAGTCGCTTTGTTACAGTACTGTTTCAATCCTGCGAATTCTCGATGAGTCGCCCTAGAAAGAGAAGGCAAGCTGGCCCAGATAGCGGTACGTCGTGTTGGCCCCGCGCTGAATTGGCACGAACAGGTGGTTCGCCGGATCGGATGCACGGCGCGGATTCTGGATGAAGAACAGGTTCTGGAACTGCAGCGCCTTCGAGAGCCCGATGTCGAACCGCAAAGCGTGGACGGCGATGTTCACGCCGGAGCCGGTCCCCAAATCGTCGTCGGTAAACTGCGAAATCATCGAGTTCGCGTCCTTGATGGCGAACTGGTAAAGCAGTCGGAAGTCCCCTGATTTCTTCACCTCTCCCAGGTTGGCGCTGGCCACGAACGCATCGCGCAACTGGCTGGTGCCAACATTGCGCGAGACCTGAAAGTCCAAAAACGCCGGCATCGCCCGGCCGCCCAGACGAAGGCCGTCGCGGTTCAACCGGTAACCCAGGTGCGCCACCTGGTAATGCGGAGCGCTGTACATCGACCCGCCCGGCGTGGTTGTGGCATTGCCACCCTGCCCCACTCCCGATGGAAGCGAAATGCCGATTGCGGGAGTGATCAGCAACGCGGCGCCGGCCGCGCTTCCGGCCAGCAGAATCTGGTTGGGATTGCGGTACAATTCCACGCCTCCTGTCACCTGCTGGCGCCAGCTTGAGCTCAACCTGCCTCCGAGCAAGAAACCGGGGTGGAACAGGTTGGCGTCCCGTACCTTCTGTCCCGGTGTGTAGCCGGCCGCCACGTACGCGGAGTTGGCCGAGAGCACGTACACGGCCGGATTCGTAAGGATGTACTCGCCGGCCCGTAGTTCCAGGCTGTCGAATCCGAGAGCATCCGCGGCAAACGGAATCTTCACAATTTGCTGCGCGCCGTCGAAACGCACGTCGTCGTCCCACAGAAACCGCATGTTGTCGGCGAACACCTCCGGCATCCGCCCACCGCGGACCGAAAATGCCGGGGATGGATGGAAGTCGATGTAAGCTTCCGAAATCGAGATCGGATGCTTTGACGCCAAGCCCGCCATGTCCTGGTCGTTGGTGATGTAGTTGGTGAACGGCGCCGTCGAAAGCTGTACGTGGAGCTTGAAGCGGCGGTCGATGTCCTTGTCGATATTCAAGCGCACGCGATAGCGGCCGCGAACGTTCTGCAGCGGTCCGGCGAAGCTGTTTCGGGACCGGACCTGCGCATCGGCCCGGAACCGGAAATCTCCGCTGAACTGAAAGCCCCCCAGCCCTTTCGCGGTGCTTTCCGTCTTTCTGGAAAGCTCGTCGATCCGGGTGCTGTTTCGGGCCACCGACTCGACCAGCGCGTTCTCACCGCTGGGATCGGAGGGCGGGACCGGCGCCGGGACGGCGGCGGCGGAGACCTGTCCGGCCAGCCGGTCCAGGAGCTTCGTTTGCGCTTCGAGCGTCGCTCTAAGTTGTTCGATTTGCGCCTTCTGCTGCGCCAGTTGCTCGCGGAGAGCCTGGATTTCCTGGCCGGCCGGCGCTGCGCTGGCCTCGGCCCCCCGGCCGGCGGACGGGGCAGCCGCCCAAAGCGCCGCCACCAAGGCGGGCAGTAGAGCGCTCCGGTGAAGATGGAGGTAATTGAACATTGCATGTCGATTCTATGCAATGTGAGTGAAAAAATCATTTCTAGCCGGTTACAAATTCATGACTGTCATCCGATCGCCATCTAAGCTTTAGAAAACAGCAGGGTAAACGTCGAGCCCTTGCCCAACTGGCTCTCCACCGAGATGGAGCCTCCACTGCGTTCGACGACGTGCCTGACGATGGAAAGGCCCAGGCCGGTACCGCCCACCTCCCTCGACCTGGCCTTGTCCACCCGGTAGAATCTCTCGAAGATGCGAGGGAGGTCTTCGCTGGGGATTCCGATTCCCGTGTCGCTGATGGTGATTTGCACCTTGCCGTCCGGCGTGGCTGCCGCCGCCAGGTGCACCTCCCCGTCCGGCCGGTTGAATTTGATGGCGTTGTGAAGCAGGTTCACCAGCGCTTGTTCCAAGCGCAGGCGGTGGCCCAGGATGGCGACGTCCTCGATTTCGTTGAAAATCACTCTCACTTTGCGGGCGACCGCCTCGGGTTCCACCGATTGCATGGCTGTCTCGAACGCGTCGCGAACCGCGATGCGTTCCGGCTCGGGATCGGGCTTGTCCGATTCCAGGTCGGAGAGCACCGACAGGTCGGAAGCGATGTTGGTCAGCCGCATCGCGTGAGAACGGATGACATCCAGAAAGTGCCGGTTGTTTTCCTTGTCTTCGAGCGCGCCGTCGAGCAGCGTCTCGGCGTAGCCGCGGATGGCGGCCAGCGGCGTCCGCAGCTCGTGCGAAACGTTGGCGACAAAATCCTTCCGTACGCGCTCGAGACGCTCCAGTTCGGTGACGTCGTAGAGGATGGCCAGCGCGCCGCCGCGCGGGCGGTGCTCGATGGGCACGACGTTGACTTCGAAAGTCCGGCCGGTGACCGTCCCGAGGCTCATCTTCTGGCGCACCGGCTCCCGCGTGGCCAGCACCCGCGTGAAAAGTCCCAGAAAGGTGGGGTCGCGAACGAGTTGGAGCAGCGCCATATTCTCGGCAATCGGCGTTTTGGCTCCGACGGCGCGCGCAAAGGCCTCGTTGCAGAAGGTCACGCGCAGCTCTCTGTCCACCGCCAGCACGCCTTCAGTCATGCTGCTCAGGATGGCATCCCGCCGGGCCGATTCCAGGCGCAGCCGGTCCACTGTATCGCCCATCTGGCCGGCCATGGTTTGAAGGGAGCGGGCCAGCGATCCCAACTCGTCGTCGGGCTCCGGCGCCAGCGTTTCCGACAGGCGCGCGTTCGCCAATCCTTCGGCGAACGCCTGGATTTTTCGGATGCGCCGCGTAAACCTCCGCGAAAAGAAGTAGGCCACAGCCAGGGCCAGCAGCGCCGCCAGAAGCGATGTCCAGATCACCCTGCCCCGCACTTCGGCAATGGAAAGGTGTATCTGCTGGAGCGGCACCGCCACCCGCAACACCACTCCCTGCTTACCCTGGTAGGAAGCGGGCAGAGCGAGATAACAGAAATCGATGTCGAGAGTGGGGCTCAGCCGGATGGCGATTCCCCGCCTCCCGGCCAGCGCCTCGCGCACCTCGGGGCGGTGCGAGTGGTTTTCCATCGTCTCCGGATCGTGCTGCGAATCCGCCTGCACCACGCCGTCCGGATTGATCACTGTCACTCGCGCACCGGCCTTGTCTCCCACCCGTTTCGACCACGCTTCCAGGTCCCCCGGAGCGATCGTGGGCAGCTCGTCCGCCAGAATCTGTCCGGCGATGTTCAATTCCTTCTCGACGTGGTCGAGCTCGCGCGCGGCGGTGTACTCGGTGACCAGATAGTCGAACGCCCCCACCGTCACCAGGATCAAAAAAAACCCGCTGAACAGCAGCTTGCGAAACAGAGGACTGCGGATAGTCATAGGACGCCTCGCACGATGAATCCGACGGGGATCAACTGCCGATTCTAACACTCCCGCTTTTTATAAGGCCGCCGCGCCGGGCGGCTACCCCGGCAATCGGGCGCGAAAAATCCCCGGCTGCAAAATAGTCGAAGAACTTTTCCTTCCTCGTCCCACTACCATACTCAGGGCATAAAATCTAATGGCACTGTTTCGAACCCGCACCGCCGCCGTTTACGGCATCGAAGCCTATCTGATCGACGTGGAAGTGGACATGTATCAGGGAGGCAGCAGCCGCGAGGCGGTGATGGTGGGGATGCCCGATACCGCCGTCAAAGAAAGCCGCGAGCGCATCAAGAGCGCCATCGTCAACTCCGGTTTTCGCTATCCAAGCAAGTGCCTGACCATCAACCTGGCTCCGGCCAACGTCCGCAAGGAGGGAGCCGGATTCGATCTGCCGGTGGCCATGGGCATTCTGGGCGCCAACGGCGCCATCGGCAACATGGACGCCTATCTGTTGGTGGGCGAGCTTTCGCTCGACGGCTCGGTGAGGCCGGTGCGGGGCGCACTTTCCATCGCCATCTGCGCCCGCGCCTCGGGTATTCCCAACGTCATCGTACCCCTCGACAACGTCCAGGAGGCGGCCGTAGTGGAGGGTGTTAACGTATACGGAATGAAGCACTTAGGCGAGGTCGTGAATTTTTTGAAGTTCCCCGCCCGGGTGTCGCCGGTAAAGCCCGATCCGGATGCCGGCAGCAACGGCCACCAGCACACGCCCGATTTTTCGGACGTCCGTGGGCAGACCACCGCCAAGCGGGCGCTGGAAGTCACCGCCGCGGGCATGCACAACGTCCTGATGGTAGGCCCGCCGGGCTCGGGCAAGACGATGTTGGCCAAACGGCTGCCGGGCATCCTGCCACCGCCCACCTTCGAAGAGGCTCTGGAGACGACGCAGGTCTTCAGCGTGGCGGGAAAGCTGCCCCACGGAGTGGGCCTGTTCCGCAGCCGTCCTTTCCGGGGACCCCATCATACTGTATCGGAGGCCGGCCTGATCGGCGGCGGCCAGGGCATCCCGCGGCCCGGCGAAATCAGCCTGGCGCACAACGGAATCCTGTTCCTGGACGAGATGCCGGAATTCCCGCGCTCGGTGCTGGAGTTGCTGCGCCAGCCGCTTGGAAGACGGCCAGGTGACGCTGGCCCGCTCGCAGATGACGCTCTCGTTCCCGTCGCGCTTCATGCTGGTGGGCGCGATGAATCCCTGTCCGTGCGGATACTTCGGCAACGCGTCGCGCGAGTGCCGGTGTACGGGAGCCATCATCCAGCGCTACCTGAGCAAGATCAGCGGCCCGCTGCTCGACCGCATCGATCTGCACATCGAGGTGCCGGCGGTGCCGTTCAAGGAGCTGCGCGGGCGGGGCGACGGAGTCCCCTCGGCCGAGATCCGCGAAAGGGTAATCGCCGCCCGCAAGCGCCAGATGGAGCGTGGCTATTACAACGCCCATCTGCCGAGCAACCAGTTGCGCAAGTTCTGTGTGCTGGACGAAGCCGGCGAGCGCAGCCTGGAAATGGCGGTACGAAGAATGGGCCTCTCGGCGCGGGCCCACGACCGCATCCTGAAAGTGTCCCGCACAATTGCCGACCTGGGAGGCTACGAGCAAGTGCTCGCGAAGCACATAGCGGAAGCCGTGCAATACCGCAGCCTGGACCGGAGTTACTGGAGCTAAGTGGCACGGCATTCATGCCTGTGTCAGGTGCCACGGACGTCCAAGTCCGTGTAAGCCCTTGAGGCAAAAGCATGTTCTACCGAAGAAACCTCCCCCACTGGCACCCCAAAGCGGCGCTAATCTTCCTAACCTGGCACCTCCACGGAGTATTCCGAGGCCAGCACCGCACGCAGCGCGTCGCCGCAGCACATCCCGCCCGTCGCCGAAGTCGACACCCTGGAGCGAGGCCGCCGTTACTTCGCCGAGATGGAGCGCCGACTTCACGGCCAAACCAAGGGGCCGAAGTGGCTAGCCGATGCGCGAATCGCGAAGCTGGTGCAAACGGCACTCTTTTTCGGAGAAGACACCCTCGATCTATACACCTTGCACGCCTGGGTAATCCTGCCCAACCACGTACACGCTCTCCTTGAGCCCAAAGCGCAAGTCCCGCGCATAACCAAGACCGTAAAAGGCTACACGGCCAGAGAAGCGAACAAGCTGTTGGAAAGGACGGGCAACCCCTTCTGGCAGGACGAAACCTTCGACCACTGGGTGCGGGACGAGTGGAGTTACCGCCGGATTGTAAGCTACATCGAGAGGAACCCGGTAAAGGCGGGGCTGGTAAGCCAAACCCCAGGAGTGGCCCTGGTCGAGCGCGCACACCGGCACGGATGCCGGTGGCACCTGACACAGACACGAATGTCCGTGCCACAGCCCATCCGGCCTTCGGGGCGGACTGCTCCGAAGCGGCTTTCCCGAAGCCCGGGCTTTCTAACGCGCCGCAGGACTTCGAGCAACAGCTATATGGTCCCTTCGGGGGACTTGCCCAGGCGCGTCTTCGCTTCGCCCTCCGATACCCGGAGAACTGGTGTGGCCGTCCCTCTGGCAGGCATGCTGGTCGCGGTGCGCGGGGTGCTGTATCCTCTGGCCGCCTTCGCCTGATCCCCAGCCCTGCACGGTTTGTGAAATCCTGTACTTGATCATGTCCATCACCAACTTGCTTCGAACCTCCGCTGTGGTTCTTCTGATTGCTGCCAGCCCGGTCGCCGCAAGCGCCGAAGTGCGATTGCCGCACTTCCTCAGCAGCCACATGGTGCTGCAGCGCGACATGCCCGTTCACCTCTGGGGCTGGGCAGAGCCCGGCGAAAAGGTCACCGTCTCGCTGCGCGACGCGAGCCGTTCCGATACCGCCGACGAGCTGGGCAAGTGGAGCGTCTTTCTGCCCCCGCAGCAGGCCGGCGGCCCCTACAAGCTCACCGTCGCCGGCAGCAACACCATCGTCCTCGACGACGTGCTCATCGGAGACGTGTGGTTCGCCTCCGGGCAATCGAACATGGAAATGCCCCTGTCGGGCTGGCCGGGCGCCCCGCTGAAGAACTCGGCCGAGGAGATCGCCGACGCCACCCACGACAACCTCCGGTTGCTCCACATCCCGCAGAAATCCTCCTCGTTCCCGCTGCGCGACGCCGATGCCTCATGGACGCCCTGCACGCCGGAAACGGCCCGCAGCTTCTCCGCCGCCGCTTACTTCTTCGGACGCGACATCGCCGGGCGCGAGCACGTCCCCGTGGGCCTCGTCGAATCCTCCTGGGGAGGCACGGTGATCGAAGCCTGGATGAGCCTCGACGCCATCTCCGCGGATGCCTCGCTGATGCCCCTTTTCACCAACCGCGCGCACATGATGGACTCCCAGGCTGACGTCAAGGAAATTCTCGCCGCCGAGAAGCGCGAGGATGAGGAAGCGCAGAAGGCCGGTGAGCCGGCCCCCATCCACACCTGGCGCCCCGATCCCGCATCCTGGGCACCCGCCGGCCTGTTCAACGGCATGGTCGCCCCGCTGACGCCCATGACCATCCGCGGCGTCATCTGGTATCAGGGTGAATCCAACAGCCGCCTCGGCTTCGCGCCCTTGTATGTGCGCGAGTTCCCGGCGATGATCACCGACTGGCGCCGCCAGTGGCACGAGGGCGACTTCCCGTTCCTTTTCGTGCAGATCGCCAACTTCACCTCCAACAACACGGAAAACTGGGCCACCATCCGCGAAGCCCAGCGCCGCACGTTGCGGCTGGTGAACACGGCCATGACCGTCACGCTCGACATCGGCAATCCCGACAACGTGCACCCCACCGACAAGCAGTCGGTCGGTGCGCGGCTGGCTCTGGGCGCGCGGGCGCTGTCCTACGGCGAGAAGGTCGAGTACTCCGGGCCGCTGTTCCGTTGCGCCACCACCGACGGCGACGCCATGCGCGTGTGGTTCGATCACATTGCCGGCGGTCTGGAGGCGAAAGGCGGCGCGCTGGAAGGCTTCGAGGTGGCCGGCGTGGATCATCATTTTGTGAAAGCCGAGGCGCGCATCGACGGCGGGAACGTGGTGGCGTCCAGTCCCGAAGTGGCGCATCCGAAATACGTGCGTTTCGGTTGGGCCAATGCGCCGGTGGTGAACCTGTTTAACTCCGCCGGCCTGCCGGCGTCGCCGTTCACCTCGGAAACGAAAATCCCGCAGCCATAGCGGCGCTGCCCCGCTCCCGGACCCGAACTGCCCCGGTAGCCGCAACAGCGCCCGATGGCGTTGCGTCTGGCGATCGAGATAAATGATCACCTTGACCGCGCGGCGCCGAATAGGTAAACCAAATCAGTACCCCGGTAAAGGGAACGAAATAGATGACAACATTAATCACCCCGAAGCTGAACAACCAAGTCGTCGGCAACATTGGCCTCTACTATGTCTGCTATCGTCTGTCGCTCAGCGGCTGGAACGTGATGCCTACAGCACGAAACGCGCGCGGAGTAGACTTGCTGATATATAGCCAGGACGCCGCACGTACGGCGAGCATCCAAGTCAAGGCTCTGTCCCGTCGAAATCCTGTCCCGCTCGGCTCCTCATTGGACCGTTTTTTCGGTGATTGGGTGGTAATCTGCCGGAACGTTGCTCACGCAAACTCTGAGCCCGAATGCTTCGTGCTGAAGCCGGCTGAAGTGCGCGACCTGGCTCACCGCGGGGAGCAAGGTGGGAGAGTCAGTTACTGGCTTCAGCCCCGCAGCTATGAGTCTTCGGAGTTTCATGAAGCGTGGAAGCGGATAGGAAACGGACACTGAGCCACTCCTGGGACCGAGGACCGCGAAGCCACGGCGTTCGGTGGCATGTCCTGGTGGCACTTGCGGTTTATACTCGGCCGCAGTTAATACCCGCACGCCTGCCCGTGCGGGTATTTCGGCGACACCTCGCGCGAGTACCGGTGTACGGGGGCCGATCAGCGGACCGCTGCTCGACCGCATCGACCTGCACATCGAGGTGCCGGCGGTGCCCTTCAAGGAACTGCGCGGGCGGGGCGACGGAGTCCCCTCGGCCGAGATCCGCGAAAGGGTGATCGCCGCCCGCAAGCGCCAGGAGTGGTCCTGGTCAAGCGCGCACACCGGCGCCTGAAGCTGAGTGGCACGGGCTTTCGAGCCTGTGTCAGGTGCCACGGACGTCCAAGTCCGTGTAAGCTCTTGAAGTAAATCAGTGTTCAACCCGGAAATCTCTCTCCCTGGTTGGTATTTCCACAGCCCACCCCACGTAGCGGTGAAGGCCGGAACCCAATTGGCGCGCAGACCGTTGAAGTGACACACCGGCGCCGACGCCGGTGGCACCTGACACAGACACGAATGTCCGTGCCACAGCCCCGTAGTCCTCAGACGTTGATCACTTCCGGGTGGATCCACGGGCGGCGGTAAGGCCTGCGGAGCAGGCGGTTGGCCTCTTCGTCGCCGGTTACCTGGCCATTCTCGGGGTCCCAGGTGAGCGTGCGGCCAAGCTGCAGCGAGATGTTCGCCAAAATGCAGCAGGCCGAAGAGATGTAGCCTTGCTCGATGTCGGCAACCGGTTTGCCGCGGGTCTTCATGTTCTCGAGCAGGTTCTTCATGTGGCCGCGGATGGCCGGCGCCACGTGGCGCTCCAGGCGAGGCTCGGTCCGGTCGACGGGGTACTGGTCCAGCTCATAGGTGACATCCCGGTGAAGGGTCTTGGCATCCTTTCCGGCCGGCGTGAAGTCGTAGCTCATGACGCCCGCGCGGAGAGTGCCCTTGTCGCCGTAGAGGTAGGCGCCCCAATCGTAGTGGGGGTCCGGGGGGTCCCCGAAGCGGCGATGCTGCCAGACGATGGTCAGGTCGTCGTACTCGAACATGGCGGTCTGCTCGTCCGGGATGTTGTTGGCGCCGCCCTTTTGGACGCGGAGGCCGCCGAACGACGAGATCCGTTTCGGCCAGCCCAGATCCATGAACCAGCGCACCATGTCGAACATGTGGATGCCCATGTCGCCGATGGTGCCGTTGCCGTATTCCATGAACGAGCGCCACTGGCGTTGGACCTGCGGGCTGTATTTCATCATCGGGGCCGGCCCCACCCAGAAGTCCCAATCGAGAGTGTCGGGCACCGGCGCCGGCTCCGCGATCAGGGGGCCGCCGCGGCCGTAGGAGAAGATGTCGACGTGGCCAATTGTACCCAGCTTGCCCTGTTTGACAATCTCGCGCGCCTCGATCAGGTGAGGAGTGCTGCGGCGCTGGGTGCCCACCTGCACCACGCGGCCGTACTTGCGGGCGGCGGCCAGCATGGCCTGGCCCTCGACGACGTCGACACTGATCGGTTTTTGAACATAGATATCCACCCCCGCCTTGCAGGCCGCGATCATCGGCAGCGCGTGCCAGTGGTCCGGCGTGGCAACCTCCACCATGTCGAGCTTCTCCTCGGCCAGCAGCTTCCGGTAATCCGTGTACAGCTTGGGCTTGTTCTTCGAAGCCTGGCGCTCGACGGCCCATTGGGCGGCAACATCCATGTTCGTTTTGTCCACGTCACAGAGGGCGACGATTTCGACGGGCGCCACCTGCACCAGGCGGAAGATGTCCGATTTGCCATACCAGCCGCAGCCGATCAGGCCGACGCGCAACCGCGGCTGATCGGCGAACAAGGCTGCATAGCCGTTGGTGGCAGACAGCGCCAGGCCGGCGGCGCTTGATTGGAGAAAACGGCGGCGATTCATAGTGCTCTCGTGAATCCTTTCCGTTGACTGAAGTGAAGTAGGGCTTTCCATTTTGCCACCCGCTGGCGGAAATGTACAACGCCGGAACTCCCAAGCAGCCGTTTCGGAATCGGCCCGGCGGGGCGTGTGTTTGGGCACTGATGGGCGAGGCGGGCTGGAGTGTTGGTCTTTGGAGTGCGGCGGCTTCTATTTTCGAGCGGGGGATTTCCTCTTTTGACGGGCGGCGGGACGAGGTTGGCAAAGAGCGGTCCGGTAACGTGTCTTGGCAACTGATCCGACGCCATGGTGGTCGCTTCCCAAAACCAGCCGCTGCCAACATGCTGATTTCCAAAGAGATATTTCCTGCTGCTGTGCGTGTCCAAGCCGGCACTCGCCTTACATATTCAGTTGCAGTTGATATCTGCACGGATGCCCGTGCGGATACTTCGGCAACGCGTCGCGCAAGCGCCAGATGGCGCGTGGCTATTACAACGCCCATCTGCCCGGTAACCAGATGCGCAAGTTCTGTGTGCTGGGCGAAGCCGGCGAGCTGGGTGGCACAGGCATTCTTGCCTGTGTCTTCGGACCTGCTACCGCGCCGGCTTCAGGATTGCCGCGAAACCGCCGGTTGGCGCCAGCTTTAGCGTCAGGTTCGACGTGCGGCTCACCGTCTGGCTGGCGATGGTGGTGTGCGTCGGGTTCTGGGCCGCGTCCGGCGCGTCGGCGTAGGTCTGGGCCGTGAAATTCCCTTCGGGCAGAAAGCTCAAGGACAGCGTGAGTTCCCTGCCATCGTGGTTGGTGATGGCGCCAATGTACCAGTCGCTTCCGCTCCGCCGTGCCACCACGGCGTATTCTCCCGGCGCGCCCGCCAAGCCTCGTGTCTCATCCCACGTCGCCGGCACTGCCTCCAGGAACGGCAGCTCTTTCTGCCCCTGGTAGGCGCCCGGGAAGTCCGCCAGCATCAACAGGCCGCTTTCGTACACAACGTAGAGCCCCAGTTGGTGGGCGCGAGTGGTGGGCACCATCGGCTCTATCATGCGCGGCACGAATTCCGCCGGGGTCACGTTCCGGAACCCGCCCGGCGTGTAGTCCATCGGCCCGGCCAACAGGCGCGTGAACGGCAGCGTGGCGTTATGATTCGCCGTCGGGCGCGCGCTCCATTTCGAATACTCCATACCCAGCACGCCTTCATAGGTCAACACATTCGGCCAGGTGCGGCTCATCCCGGTGGGCTTATAAGCTCCATGGAAATCGAGCATCAGGTGGTGGCGCGCCGCCGTTTCGGCCGCGCGATGGTAAAAGTCCACCATCCACTGGTCGTCGCGGTTCATGAAGTCGATCTTCACGCCGGCGACACCCCATTTCTCGAATAGCGCGAAGACTTCGTCCATGTAGCGGTCCACGGCCTCCCAGTGCGCCCACAACCAGACCTTCACATTCTTCTGTTTGGCGTAGCTGAGAATGCCGGGAAGATCCACTTCCGGCCTGATCTGGCGCAGGTCGCCCTGTCCGCGGGAGTTGTTGGTCGACCAGCCTTCATCGATGAGCACGTAGGGCAACCCCGCTTCGGCCGAGAAATTCGATGAAGTACTTGATCGTCGGCGTGTTCATGCCGGGCTTGAAATTCACCCCCGTGGCCATGTCGCCGGACCACCAAGTCCAGGACGTCTTTCCCGGATGAATCCAGGAAGCGTCGGCGATGCGCGAGGGCGGGTTGAGCGATCTCACGATGTTCGACTCGATCAACTTCGCTGGCTCGGGCGCAATTTGGATCACCCGCCAGGGCGAGTTGGCGGGCGTCTGCCGGATCACCGCGATTTCGGGATCGTCCGCTCTCGGGGCCAGTTGGGCCACCATCGTCAGAACGTTGTCGCCATTGCGCTTCAAGTACATTCCGGCATAGTTGTCGAGGTCGGCTTCCGTAATCGCCACCCAAGCCACGCCGGGCACCTGCACAAGAAATGGCAGCGCCACCAGGGCGTCGCTCTTGATTGCCGACAGGGGAAGCGCAACGTAGTTATCCTCGTACGACGTGCGGAAGCCCGCCAGCAGCAGCGGCCACGCGGTGCCCTCGCGGCTGAGTTGAAATTCTGTGGTCTCGCGTTCAATCCGCAACTCGCGAAGGGCCGGCTGCAAGGGCACCAGGTAACGGAACGCAACGCCGTCGTTGAACACGCGGAACTCGACATCGAGTTTCCGCTGGAGCCCGGCCGGCTCCTGGGTCTGAACCCGAAGCGAGCAGTAATGGTCTTCCACGGCACTGATTTTTCCCGAAAGTAACCGATAGTTGTCCTCGCCGCTCGAAGCGGTCGAATCGACGATCGCGGTGTCCAAACCAAGGGGTGTCTGGTTCACCGGGTCGATTCCAAGCCGGGAATCCGCGATCACGGGCTTGCCGCGATATTGGATGGAGTAAACCAGGGAATTCAGTCCGGAGCTGTCCTTTACGGTGCGCGCCGTCAGCTCGATCTGTTTGTCCGGCGACACGCAACCGGGAAGCTGATTCTGGGCCCACGCCGCCGAGCAGGCAAGCGCGAAAACAGCGAATGCTGTGAGAAGCCGGCAAGCCAAATTTCGAGTGCTCATAGGAAACCTGCGTCCAACTAAACTGTAGCTGCCCGTACAGCCGGCCAGCGTCGGCCGGCGTTCCATATCGTCTCACAACCGGGCATCCGCGCGAAGTGTCTCAATTATCGCCAGCTTGTTTCAATAACAGACAACGAGGACCCTGGCCGCAAGGTGTTACGACCGCTTGTTACCCGACGCACGGGGGCTGTATGTGCTTGTGGCGGAAGTGGATCGAGCTCTTGTTCCGTCTGGCCTGTGAGTTGCTGGTTCAGCCCCCGGAGGCCGGTCCTCTGAGGAGACAGGAACCAGATGACGGCGACACAAGCTGCTGCACAGTCTCTCCCCGAGAACGATATCATCGAGAGAATCCGGTCGGGGGAGACAGCCCTTTATGAAGTGTTTGTAAACCGGTACAACAACCGTCTGATCCGCGCATCGCGACGCATCGTCCGCAACAATGCCGACGTGGAGGACATCGTACAGGCGGCGCATTTGAAAGCCTTCTACCACATCTCGCAATTTCGCGGGCTCTCGAGTTTTTCGACCTGGCTGATCACCATCGCCACCAACGAGGCATTGCTGCACCTGCGCCGCAGGCCGAGTCTCCAGCAATGGGTGGACCCGCTGGAAGGGGACGAGGACGGCAACGGCGATGTTTTTCGAACCATCAAGTCTCCCGGACGCGATCCGGAAATGCAGGTCGTGAATCTGGAATTGCACAACGAACTGCGATCCGCGATTTCGAGTCTGCCAACCCGCTATCGAACCGTTTTCGTGCTGCGGGAGGTCGAGCACCTCAACACCGCCGAGGTGGTCGATCGGCTGGGATTGACCGAAGCATGCGTCAAGAGCCGGCTGAAACGCGCCAAGAACCTGCTGCGCAGCCGGCTCCGCAGTTGGACGCCATCGCACCGGAAAGTCCAATAGGTTCAAAAGGCGGCCGGCAGCCGGCGTATCTTACGATGCCGCCACCCGGACTTTCGATCCGACGAACGAGTAGTAGGTGATAAACGCGTAGCAAACCAGCGGTACTACCATGGCCAGGGCCATGCTCTTGTACGCTTCATAAACCAGCCCCATGATCGGGGTGAAGAACGCGCCGCCAACAATGGCCATGATGATGACCGAGCCGCCCAGCTTGGTATTGGGGCCCAGTTCCTTGATACCCAGCGCGAAGATGGTGGGGAACATCAACGACATGAAGAAACTCGTCAGAAAGATGGCCCACAGCCCCACCCAACCCGGATCGAGCACGCCGACCGCCACCAGCGCCACGTTGGCGATGCCGTAAATGCCCATCAACTTACCCGGGGAGATGTACTGCATCAGGTAGGTTGCCAGAAACCGGCCGATGCCGAAGGCCACCAGGGTGCCGGTGAGGAAGTATCCGGCCACCTTCTCCGGAGCGCCCGTGTAATCCTGAACATACTGGATGAAGTAACTCCAGGTGCCCACTTGCGCGCCAACATAGAAAAACTGGGCCAGCACGCCCTGAATCCAGTGCGGGTACTTGAACAGGTCGAGAAACCGGCCTTTCTGGCGGGTGTCGCCCGGTTCGGACTCTTCCGCCACGTGGGGAAACTTGGTCCGCATCATCAGAATAGCCCAGGCCCACACGACGCAGCCCAAAACGATGTAAGGGGTAACCACCCGCATGGTTTCGTGGCGGAGATAGGCATCGTATTGGCCAGCAGCCTTCAGGGCGGCGATCTGCGCCGGATTGTGCTCGATTCCGGAGAGGATGAAGACGGTGCCGATGAGCACTCCGCTGATGGCGCCCAGCGGATTGAAGGCCTGGGAGAAGTTCAGCCGCCTTTCGGAGGTTCTCTGGTCTCCCAGCACCGAAATAAAGGCATTTGAGCCGGTCTCGAGGAAAGACAATCCACTGGCAATCACGAACAGGGCGAGCAGGAAAAACCCGTACTTCCCGATGACGGCGGCGGGCCAGAACAGGAAGGCGCCGGTGCCGTAAAGCAGCAATCCGATCACCAGGCCGGTCTTGTAGCTGAACCGGCGCATGATCAGGGCGGCCGGCATGGCCAGCAGGAAGTAGCCCATGTAGAAGGCCGACTGTACCAGCCCTGCCTGGAAGCGGCTCATCTCGAACGACTTCATGAACTGCTTGATCAGAATATCGTTCAGGTTATTGGGGATGCCCCAAAGAAAAAATAACGCGGTCACCAGGAAGAAGGGCCAGGTGTTGCCAGGAGCAAACATCCTGGGCTCGCCCTGCGGACGGTTGTCAGGGTTCATATTGGAGGTCCGGGGTGCGGGAGGCCGCAAGTGTTACAAAGGGACGACTATATCCGAGAGGCAATCGGCCTGTCAAGCTGGCGGAATCCGCTTTCTGTAACGCTATCGGAGGGGTGGCGGCAGCCGGCCGGCGCTTTCCATCCGAGTATCCGGCGGTGTACAGTAGTGCCCGTGGAGTCATTCGTATGAGAGCTGCATACTACGAAGGTCACGAAAGTATTCGGGTCGGGGGATGCGCGGAGGTGCCGCCGGCCGCCGGCCAGGTCCAGATCCAGGTTTCCCACTGCGGCATCTGCGGGACCGATCTGCACATTTTTCACGGCAAGATGGACCACCGCGTCAAGCTTCCGCAAGTGATCGGCCACGAGATGTCGGGAGTGATTACCGCGGTCGGCGAAGGCGTCGAAGCCTGGAGCGCCGGCGACCGGGTTACGGTTCGTCCGCTCGACCCCTGCGGCGCCTGCCCCGCCTGCCTCGCCGGTCACAGCCATATTTGCATGAATCTGAAATTCATCGGAATCGACACGCCGGGCGCGATGCAGGGTCTGTGGACAGTTCCCGCGCACACCCTCCACCGGCTGCCCGCCAGTCTCGGATTTGAACATGCCGCGCTGATCGAGCCCCTTTCGGTGGCCTGCCACGACGTGCGATTGGGCGAAGTGAAAGCGGGCGAGTTCGCGGTGGTGCAGGGTGGCGGGCCTATTGGCATGCTGATCGCGCTGGTGGCGAAGCTGGCCGGCGCCCAGGTGCTGGTCTCCGAAGTGAACCCGTTCCGGCTGGAGCTGGCGCGCAGCTTCGGCGTGGAAGCCATCGATCCGCGGTCGGCCGACCTCGTTGCGGCAGTCAACGAACGCACGGGCGGCGCCGGCGCCGACGTCGTTTTTGAGGTGGCGGGAGTACCGCAATCGGCCGAGATGATGACCAGGCTACCGCGGACCCGCGGGCGCATCGTGGTGGTGGCCATCTACAGCCAGCCGGTGCCGGTGGAGCTGTTCAAGTTCTTCTGGCGCGAGTTGCGCATGATCGGCGCACGGGTTTATGAGGCGCAGGATTTCGAGCGGGCCATTGAAATCGCCGCGGCCGGCTCTCTCCCCCTGGACGGATTGATTACCAAGGTGGTGCCTTTCGAAGGCTTGGCGGGCGCGTTCCGGGAAATGGAGTCGGGCGGAGATATGATGAAGGTTCTGGTGAGGTGTTCATAGATGAGCGTACTCGATCTGTTCAAACTGGATGGCAAAACGGCCCTGGTCTCGGGCTGCCGGCGCGGCATCGGGAAGGCCATGGCGCTCGCCCTGGCGGAAGCCGGGGCGGACGTCATCGGCGTTAATAAGCGCAGCCTTGCCGGCACCGACCTGGAAGAGAAGCTGCGCGGCCTGGGCCGCCGCTTCGCCGCCTACCAGTGCGACCTCAACGACCTGGACGCCGTGCGTGCTTTCACCAAAAAGTTGCTCGAAGACTTTCCGGTCATCGACATCCTGGTGAATAACGCCGGCACCATCATGCGGAAGCCCGCCGCCGAACATCCCGATGAGTACTGGAGCGAGGTCATCAATACCAATCTCAACGCCCAGTTCATCATCAGCCGCGATATTGGACGAACAATGGTGGAGCGCGGCAGCGGAAAGATCATTTTTACCTGCTCGCTACTCTCGTTCCAGGGCGGCATTACGGTTCCCGGTTATGCGGCCAGCAAGGGCGGCGTGGCGCAGCTTGCCAAGGCGCTGGCCAACGAATGGGCTTCGAAGGGCGTGCAGGTGAACGGAATCGCGCCCGGCTACATCGCCACCGACAACACCGCGGCGCTTGCGGGCCGACCCGGTGCGCGCGCCCGCTATCCTCTCCCGCATCCCCGCCGGGCGTTGGGGAGAACCGGACGATTTCCGTGGGGCCATCGTCTTTCTGGCGTCGGCCGCCTCGAACTACGTCAACGGCGAAGTTCTGGTGGTGGACGGCGGTTGGATGGTCCGCTAGAAGCTCGGGAGCCCGGCCCTCGCCTGGAAGAGCACCGGCTGGGTTTTCTTATGGCAAAAGCAAGTCTCAAGAAGCTCAGCTCCGCGTCGCGCGGCCGTGTGGAAGCGCTGGCAGGCGAAATCCGCCATTACTGCGAGCAACACGCCGATCCCCAAAAGGCCGGCAAGTGGGCCCGCTATTTCAGCGAAGGCTACGACGCCTGGGGCCTGCTCGACAAGGACCATCCCATCTGGACCACCAGGAACGCGGAGTGGCGGGAAGAGTACGGCGACGTCGGCCTGGCGGGCTTTCTCGAATTGGGCAAGATTCTGTTCGCCAGCGGGAAATACGAAGAGGGCGCCCTGGCGATCCATTTCGTGGCCGCGCAAAAGGAATCGGTCGACGAAGCCGCGGTTGCCGGCCTGGCGGCGTGGTACGCGGCCGGCATCGGCAACTGGGCGCACAACGACGTGCTGTGCGGCCTGGTGCTGGCGCCCGCGCTCGAACAGGGCCGCCTCAGTCTCGAGGTATTCGACGCCTGGCGGAGTTCTCCTCACAAATATCAGCGCCGCGCCGTTCCGGTGGCCATGCTCGGTTTGTTGAAAACCGAAGCCGCTACGGAAAGCCTGCTCGACTTTCTTCGGCCGATGATGCTCGACACCGAGCGCGTGGTCCATCAGGGGTTGGGCTGGTTTCTGCGGGAAGCCTGGAAGCTCGATCCGGAACCGGTGGAGGCGTTTCTGATCGAGTGGAAAGACCAGTCGGCGCGGCTGATCTTCCAGTACGCCACCGAAAAAATGAAGCCGGAAGACAAGGCCCGGTTTCGCAGGGTCAAAGCCAAGCGGTAACATTCGCCGGGCACGGGTTGACATCTTACCCGAGCCGCCGCATACTTGGGTCAGATGCCG
Organism: Bryobacterales bacterium; assembly: GCA_963810595.1. Taxonomy (GTDB): domain Bacteria; phylum Acidobacteriota; class Terriglobia; order Bryobacterales; family Bryobacteraceae; genus CAWEOG01. Next base: position 94,678 of record CAWEOG010000016.1, read on the forward strand.
ACCCGAGAAGAAAAAGACCGCATTGCCCTGCTGCAGGGCACCCTCGACCTGCTGATTCTGCGCACGCTGGTGTTCGGCCCCGAACACGGCCAGGGGATCGCGCGGGCCATCCAGCAAAATTCCGAAGACGTCCTGCTGGTGGACCACGGCGCGCTCTACCCGGCGCTGCAGCGGCTGGAGGAGCGGGGCTGGATTGCGGCCGAATGGGGCGTCTCCTCGAACAACCGCAAGGCACGGTTCTACAAGCTGACGCGGGCGGGCCGGAAACAACTGGCGAAGGAGGCCGCCCAGTGGCGGCGCATGGCGGCGGCCATCGGGCGCGTACTCGGGCCGGAAACCAGCGAGGGGTGAGACATGCGTTGGCGGCGGCGAGCGCAAAGCGACTTCGAAGCGGAAATCCGGGCGCACCTGAAACTGGAAGAGGACCGGCTGCGGGAACAGGGCCTCTCGGAGACGGAAGCGCGCCACGCCGCGCAGTTTGCGTTCGGCAACCGGACCAGCGCCGCCGAGCGGTTCTACGAAAGCGCGCGCTGGCTGTGGTGGGACAACTTGCGAAAGGACCTGGGCTACGCCTGGCGCACGCTGCGGCGCGGCCCGGCATTTGCCGTCGCGGCGGTGCTTACTCTCGCTCTCGGCATTGGAGCGAATACCGCCATCTTCAGCGTCATCGACGCCGTTCTGGTGCGTCCTCTGCCATACCCGGATTCCAATCGCCTGGTGATGCTCTACCAGCGCAACGACGCCGGCGATTCCCAGGCGCTTTCTCCCGCCGATTTCCTGGAGTATCGGCGCCAGCGGCATCTCTTCGAACCTCTCTCGGCCTTTCGGGATATGCCTTTTAATCTGTCCGGCGGGGAGGGGGCCGAAAGGGTTGCGGGCGCGGTGGTGACGCCCGATTTTTTCGTGGCGTTTCGCACTCCGGCGCTACTCGGACGCGCACTAAGCCCCGACCGCGACAAGCCGGGCGACTCGCGCGTGGTGGTTTTGAGCTATGCCCTCTGGCAGAGACGGTTCGGCGGCGACCGCCGCGTCGTCGGCAAACCCATCGTCGTCGACGGTGCGCCCGCTGAGGTGGTCGGGGTGATGCCGGGTAGCTTCCAGTTTCCGGTGGGGTCCGAGATCTGGGCCTCGGCTCGCTACGCCGTCCCCGAGCATCCGCTACATCCCGCCGACAATCCTTCCAATCTTCGCGATTCGCATTATTTCGAAGCCGTCGGGCGGCTGGCTCCGGGCGTAACCCTGAAGCGGGCGCAGGCCGAATCCGACGCGCTGGCCCGCCGGCTGAAGAAACAATATGGAGACGACGAAGAAGGCGTAGGCGCGGACCTGGTTACGTTGCGCGACGACCTGGTGGACGCGACGCGCTCCGCTCTGCTGATTCTTCTGGGGGCAGTGGCACTGCTGCTGCTGATCGCCTGCGTCAACGTCATCAACGTTCTGCTGGCGCGCGGGGCGTCGCGCCGCAAGGAGTTCGCCATCCGCGGTGCGCTTGGCGCGGGCCGTGGGCGCATTGTGCGCCAATTACTCGCTGAAAGTGCGCTCCTCGCGGCGGCCGGCGGCGGACTGGGAGCGGCTCTCGCCTATTGGACTCTGCCGGCCCTTCGCACGTTGGCGCCCGCAAATATGCTGGCCGGCCAGCCGATCGAAATGGACACCGGCGTGCTGCTCTTCACCGCATTGGTCTCGGCGACTACGGGAATTCTGTGTGGACTTTTTCCGGCCATCCATATCGCCAACCCGGATATCGCCGGCATGTTGAATGAAGGTGGGCGCGGCTCGGCGTCGGGCCTGCGCGCCGCCGGCACCCGCAATGCGCTGGTGGTTTCCGAGATCGCCCTGGCCGCCGTGCTGCTGGTGAGCGCCGGGCTGCTGCTTCGCAGCTTCGACCGCCTGCTGGCCGCCCCGAAAGGATTTCGTCCCGAGCGCATTCTCAGCCTGCAACTTTCGCTTTCACCCACCAGATACCCGAACGCGCCGGCCCGCGCGGGTTTTGTCAGGCAACTCATAGAGCGTATCAACGCCGTTCCCGGTGTGCTTTCGACCGCAGCCATCTCGCGCCTGCCGTTGAATCCGGGCAACAGCACCCGCAGCGTGGAAATTCAAGGCCGCACGTCTCCACCCTCCGCCGACGTCACGCCCGACTTCCTGGTGGCCACACCGGGTTTCTTCCCCAGCATGGGAATCCCCATCGTCCGGGGACGCGATTTCACCCCCCGAGATACCGGGACCGCACCCACCGTGGCCATTGTCAACGAAGCGATGGCGCGCTATTTCTGGCCCGCACAGGATCCCATCGGAAAGCTAATCAAGGTCGGCGTCCAGGAAAACTGGAGCCCGGTGGTGGGTGTGGTGTCCAATATCCGCCAGCATCATCTCGATCAGGCGCCGCGGCCGGCCGTCTATGTGCCGTACGAGCAGGACACTTGGCCGTTCATGGCGTTTGTAGTACGCACCGGGATGGAACCCGCCGCCGCCGTCTCGGCCGTCCGCGCAGCGGTGCGTTCGGTGGACAAAGACCAACCTATTTACAACGTCCGGACGATGGACGAGGTGGTGTCGGCCTCGCTCGCTTCCAAGCGCCTGTCAATGGTCCTGCTAGGACTTTTCGCCTTGGTGGCGGTGGCTCTGGCCTGCATCGGAATCTATGGCGTCATGGCCTACGCCGTCGCCGAGCGAACGCACGAAATCGGTGTCCGCATGGCTTTGGGCGCAAAGTCCGGCGCCGTACTCCGGCTAGTAGTCGTTCACGGGCTCAGGCTGGCGTTTGTCGGAATCGCCGCCGGGCTGATTCTTTCTCTCGCCGCGGCCCGTCTGCTTTCGCGCCTCCTGTACGGCGTAAGCCCGTGGGATCCGCTCACTTTCGCGGGCATCGCCCTGCTGCTGGTCTCGATGGCGGCGGTCGCCAGCCTGATTCCGGCCCGCCGCGCCGTCCAGGTAGACCCGGTGATTGCACTGCGAATCGAGTGACTGCATTTCCGGCTGGCTGCCAATCCGGCCGATACCCGCTTACCACTTCGGAAGATCGGGAGTGACACGTCAACCTGACTGCGGTCTACCCGACGTCCGGATTACCCGTCCGGAAGCATCCGGCGTCCGATTGGCCGTTTACCGCTTCCCATCGTCCAGCAGTCATGCAATGCATATACAATGGAGGTGCGGTGTTCGACTGGGACACAAACAATCTGCGCAAGATTCGGGCGCACCGGATCAAGGCTGAAGAAGTCGAGAAAGCGCTGTCGAACGACCCGATGCCGATCTACGAGCAAGACGTGGAGGGGGAAGTACGCTACGTCTATTACGGCGAGACGGATTCGGGGCGGCTGCTGGCCGTGGTACTGGTGGAGTGCGGCGAAATGATCCGAGTTGTTACCGCGTACGACCTGGATGCCGGGCAGAAGAAGGATTACCTTGCCCGGCGCTTGCGAGGGGAGTGAAGATGATGAAAAAGAAACCGATCGTCATGCCCAAGTTCGTCAACGAAGCACAGGAGGCGGACTGGTGGGCCAGCCGCGAAGGCCGCGAGTTCGTAAAGCAGAAGGCGGCCGGAACCGGGAAGAAAGGAGGCGCGCCGAGGGGCTCGGGCCTAGTCGGTGAGTTGAACAAGGTCGCCAGCGTCCAAATTGCGTTGCGATTGCCCGAACCCGATGTAGCCAAGGCCCGGGAACTCGCAACGCGAAAGGGCATCGGATACCAGACCCTCCTCAAGATGCTGGTGCATGAAGGGCTTCGCCGCGAAGCGCGCCGGGCCTGAAGGGTTCGTTACGGCCGGCCACTCGGACGCGGCGTCGCGAGCCGTCAGTCCTCTGCTTCGATGCCGATCCGATCATTCACCGCCGACCGAATGCGCTGCTTGCAGTCGAGGTATCGCCCGGTCGTCTGGATCGAGACGTGTCCGAGCAGGAACTGGATCTGCTCCAGTTCGCCGCCCGCCGCGCGACAGAGCCGGGCACAACTTCGCCTCAGATCGTGGGGCGCAAGTTTGGGCACGCCAATTTTGGCCGCGAATTCCTTGACAACGTGCCACACCGACTTCTCCGTGACGCCTTCGCCCCACGCTCTGCCGGCACTACTCACACGCCGGAAAAGACGGCCCGAGTCAATTCCGGCCGACTTCGTCCAGTCGTCCACCAGGCTGTAGACCCAATCCGGAACAGGCGCCGTCCGGACATGACCGGCCTTCCCGCTCAAGTCTACAATCGCCCAGTGCCCTTCGCGCTGCTGCAAGTGGTCGAAAGTCAGCTCGGCGAGCTCGTGGCGACGAAGACCGCACGACAACAAGACGGCAAGCAGCGCCCGATCACGTTTTCCCTTCAGCCGATCGGGATTTGGCGACGGCCAAAGAGCTTGCCCCTGTGCTGCGGTCAGCCAATTGCCCAATCTGACGTCCAGCTTCTTGACGCCCTTCACGCGCCGAATCCCGGCCGCCAAGTCGGCGCTCAGCAGGCCGCAGTCGGAAGCCTCGTAAGCGAGGCGGCGCACCGCACCGAGGCGGAGATTAACGGTTCCCGGCGCCAGATGCCGAGATTCGAGGTGTATGCGATACCGGAGGACAACGGTCTTGCTGAAGGATAACCGCGGTTCCGAGCAGTACCATTCAATGAATTCCTCGATCGCGTGCCGGTACCCTCGTTGAGCATCGATCGAACTGAGACTATTCAAGACCGCCGACTTGGCCTGGTCCAGGTCAGGCAACCGCAACACTGTTTTCGGAACGCGCCGTATCGTTTTTCTCGACTGTTTCTTTGCCATCCGCCGCGGTCTTCTTGACCGCAGAACGATGATGGCTTGTCAAGGTACGGTTGGCGCATGATACGCCCGGAACTGCGGTATTAACAGGCAGATGTACGCCGTGACTTCTCGCTCATTAAACAGCGTCAGGCAGTCAACAGTGTGGGGGTCGAAAAGATCGGCCACAATAGGCGTTCGTGCATACGACCTTAGCGACCCGCCTTAATGTCTCCGCGTGGGCAGTGTGAGCGCGACGTTTGAAACTGCTCCAGGTTCGATGCTGATGACCAGCGAATACTCACTTCGCATACCGGCGATGAGGGCTGCGACCGTGAGTTTGTGGAGGCCGGGAGAGAGTCCGAGAAGTACAAATGTCGAGCTTGTCACTTTCTCCTGGGCTATTTTGCCATCCACGGCAACGTCATAACCGTCATCCGTCTTCGCAGCGTTCACCACTTTCAGATCGATTGCCCCGGGACGACCTGGCGCGCTCTGTGGATCGTGTTCTTGCTGTGAGGATTTGATCCGCACATTCGGGGCCGGAAGAGTAGGCTCCTTCGGTGGATAATCCGCCGAAGGCGGCTGCCGACGACTAGCGACATTCTGTGCGGCCCGGACCAGTTCCTCGCACGCTTTGCTAAGGACCGCCTGTCGTTGTGATTTCGGCAATCTGTCCAATGGCCGCGAAATATCGTGCGCGGCCTGGTATGAGGCGATTTGCGTCTGTTCGTATAAGCAGGAACTGAGATAAAACCAGAAGATAGTCACCCCTTCGTCCTGTGCAGCGGCGAGAAGCGGAGGAAGTTCATTTTCTGCAATGAAGTGGGAGGCCAAAAAGTTCTGGCTCACCAATAGCACGGCAATGCTGGCCGAAGCGAGCGCATCTTCAATTTCTTTCCCCCACTTCGCGCCTGGCGGGATCCTGTTATCGTCCCATAAGTCCAACAGACCCCTTTGGATGGCGGGCGCTAGCATGGTCGTGAACTCCTCGAAGAGCTTCCTATCTTTATGGCTGTAGCTCACGAAGATCTTGTCGCCGAAAGGCATCTTATTGTCGCGTTGCAATCCTCGACCATTCTACGCCTTCACTGGCAACGTCGGCTTCATGCGGCTGGCCCGAAGTGCGGCGATCAAGTTGCAGCACAATGCGAAAGCCAGCGAACATCTCGACCGCAGACCATTGTTAGCGAGTGGTCGGACATCCGGAACTAATCCACTTTGACGAGAAGTCGACACGGACACTGGCCCAAAACGGCGTTGGCATCAGTTGCAGGCGTTGAACCTGGCCGACGGTAGTTTGGCAGATCGTGAAAGCCGCCGCTTCGCGCGGCGGTATCCCGAATCCTGTGCCGCATGATCTTCTCCGCGCGTGTGCCCGCTTATGCAAGCTTGCGGGCGGCGGACTGGAGCAGATTCAATCTCTTTTGGGCCACGTGTCTGTCCAGATGACAGAACGACGTCTCGGTTGCAAGTAGAGGCTTCGTCATGTTGTCAACGACGCCATGCGTATCCGGCACACTCCCGCACGGTACAATTGCTTGATACTCCATGCCTTTGACTCCCGGAACCCGGTTGGGACCTTACGAGATCCTCGCGCCGCTCGGCGCCGGAGGCATGGGCGAAGTGTACAAAGCGCGCGACACCCGCTTGAGCCGTGAGGTCGCGGTCAAGATCCTGCCCGAAGCCCTTGCGCGCGATCCCGATCGCATGCGGCGCTTCGAGCAGGAGTCCCGCGCTGTCGCCGCCCTTAGCCATCCCAATGTCCTGGCTGTTTTCGATGTGGGCACCGAGGAGGGGGTGCCCTACCTGGTTTCCGAACTCCTGGAGGGCGAGAGCCTCCGCGAGGTGCTGGCGCCAGGGCCGATCCCTCCGCGCAAAGCCGTGGAATACGGGCGGCAGATTGCCGACGGGCTGGCGGCAGCCCACGAAAAGAGAATCGTCCACCGCGATCTGAAGCCGGAAAACCTGTTCCTGACTGCCGGCGGAAGGGTCAAGATTCTGGATTTCGGCCTGGCCAAAATGCCGGTACAGGAAAGCGCCGCGCCCATGGCCGATGGCGCCACCGCGACTCTCGCGGCGGTCACCAGCCCGGGCGTTGTGATGGGCACCACCGGTTACATGGCGCCTGAACAGGTGCGCGGCGGAGCCGTGGACCATCGCGCCGATCTCTTCAGCTTTGGCGCAGTGATGTATGAAATGATCACCGGCCGACGGGCGTTCCGCGGAGAGACATCCATCGAGACGCTCAACGCCATTCTCAAGGAGGACCCTCCCGAGGTCGACGCGGACAAACTGCGGGTAGCGCCGGGACTGGAGCGCATCCTGCGCCACTGTCTGGAGAAGAAGGCCGCGGACCGTTTCCAGTCGGCGCGCGATTTGCAGTTTGCGTTGGAGGCGCTCTCGGAGAATTCGGGGCAGGCGCCGGCACGCTCCGTTCCGCCGCCGCGCGGCTGGGGAAAGATCGCGGCCGTAGCGGCGCTCGCAGCGTTGCTCGGGGCGGGCATCATGTACTTCGCCTCGCCGCGGGCCGCTCCGGCGGAACGTTTGGAGTTTTCGATCGCCGCGGCTGGCGAGGTCAGCTACCTGGCGATTTCGCCGGATGGAAAATGGCTGGCTTACGTGGCGCCGGGCGACACCGACGGCAGTCCCATGGTGTGGGTGCAGCGGATTGGCAGCGCTGGCGCGCGCGCGATTCCGGATAGCGAGGGCGCCAGTTATCCATTCTGGTCGCCCGATCATGCGTTTGTGGCGTTCTTTGCCAGGGGCAAACTCCGCAAGGCCGCGCTCGCCGTGGGTGGGGTGCAGACTATCGCCCCGGTGGGCATAGCAGCCCGCGGAGGGAGTTGGGGCAGTAAGAACGTGATTCTGTTTGCGCCGGAGGCAGGTGGCGCATTGATGCGCGTAAATGCCGACGGCAGCGGCCTGGCGGTCGCCACGGACAAAGCGTGGAAGCCCACCGCACCCTCCCACCGGTGGCCATTCTTTCTGCCGGACGGCGACCACTTCCTGATGTTCGCCGGCGGTTTCAGTGAGACCAAAGACAGTGCGGACGGGATCTACCTGAGTTCCCTCTCGAAAAACGAGATGTTGCACCTGGTGTCCGCCCGTTCGAGCGGCGCCTACGCCGACGGCCGGATCTATTATGTCGACGACAACGACGCTCTGGTTGCCGCGCCTCTGGACATCCAGGGCGGCAAAGTGAGGGGAGCGCCGCAGGTCATCGCACGCCAGGCGGCGCGCTCTCCCGCGACCTACTACGGATCGTTCTCCGTCTCGGAAAACTCCACTATTGTCTATACCGCCGAAAGCGCGGCCAATCAATCGCAACTCGCATGGTTGGACGAGAACGGAAAGGAGACCGGCCTGGTGGGCCCTGTCGGTGTGATGGCCAACCCCGCGCTCTCTCCCGACGGCAGACAGGTGGCCTTCGATCGCAACGACCTCAAGGCGAACAACGTGGACGTGTGGATCTTCGATCTCGCGCATGGTGGCGGATCGCGCTTCACCTTCGATCCCACCGAAGAGGTGATGCCGGTTTGGTCCCGCGACGGGAGCACGGTGGCTTACCGGACGACACGCAGCATCGTAGCCAACATCGAATTAAAGAAGGCCAGCGGATTGGGGGCCGTCAAGTCTCTCCCGCCGTTGGGTGACGGCAGTTCAGAGACTCTTCCCAATAGCTGGTCTCCGGGAGACCGGCAAATCCTCTGCAGCTACCAGAAATCGGTGAGGGAGGCCCAGCGGGGAGGGACATCCACAGGGAGTTGGGAACTGATGTTGTTGCCGGCTGACGGAGGCAAGGCAGAGCCTTTTCTGGCCGGCCCCGGGAATACCATCGACGGGCAAATTTCGCCCGATGGAAAATTCGTCGCGTACGCCTCGGACGAAAGCGGCGAGTGGGAGATCTACGTCACGACGTTTCCCGGCGCGAATGGCAAGTGGCAGGTGTCGCCCGGCGGTGGCGTGGAGCCGCGCTGGCGAGGCGACGGCAAAGCGATTTTTTTTATCGGTCCGAAGCAGTTGCTGACCGAGGCCACTGTTTCCGCGGATGGGGCCTTTTCCGTTACGGGAGAGCGTCCCCTGTTCCCCGTCCACTCGCGGCCGCCCAACTCGTCAACCGATATGTGGACGTACGACGTGGCTCGCGACGGCAAACGCTTCCTGGTGAACCAGGCCGTCAAACCCGAGCACGCGCCGCCTATCAATATCGTGCTGCACGCGGCCGGGCCGGTTGCGAAATAACCAGGACCCCTTACTCCACCATCGCCCGTTTACGCAAGTCTCCACGGCTCGGCAAATGGCCTGCAAGGGTCGAACGAGGCAATTTTACCGGAGCCCCTCAAACTGCTTGGCTGAGATTCCCCAGTTGCCGGAGAATGCGATAGAACGACGGTAGTCCGATTGCGAGCCCGCCATGAATAGGAACCGTCACCGCGCGCCCGCCGGCGTGGTTCCAACGCTCGTGGTTCCCGGTGCTTCGCGCATCGCTGTACCAAGTCTCACCAAGTCGCCACTGGGGCATGAAGACAACCCTAATTCCAGCGCATTCCAGACAAGAGGCTGCCCCCTCCCCGACGGGATTGCCGGCAGCCTGCTTGATGAAGGCCTACAGACTCAAGGCGGCGCGGCCGGCGTACTTCGCGGCGGCGCCGAGTTCTTCTTCAATCCGCATAAGCTGGTTGTACTTGGCGATGCGGTCGGTGCGGCTGGCGGAGCCGGTCTTGATCTGGCCCGCGCTGGTGGCGACCGCGAAATCGGCGATGTAGGCGTCTTCGGTTTCTCCCGAGCGGTGCGAGATCACCGAGGTGTACTTGGCGCGGCTCGCCATGGCCATGGCCTCCAGCGTCTCGGTGACCGTGCCAATCTGGTTCAACTTGATCAGAATCGAGTTGGCGATGCCTTCCTTGATGCCTCGCCCCAGGCGTTCGGTGTTGGTGACGAAGATGTCGTCGCCCACCAATTGGATCTTCGAGCCCAGCTCGTCGGTCAGCGATTTTCCAGCCCTTCCAATCGTCCTCGGCCATGCCGTCTTCAAGGGAGATGATCGGATACTGGCGCACCCAGCCGCCCAGAATTCCACCATCTTTTCGGCGGTGTACTCGCTCTGTCGGACTTTTTGAAAACGTACTTGTTCTTTTTCGCGTCGTAGAATTCGCTCGCCGCCGGGTCGAGCGCAATGCTCACCTGGCTTCCCGGCTTGTAGCCCGCCTTCGTGATGCCTTCGAGCAGAACTTCCACCGCCTCTTCGTTGGACTTCAGATTGGGAGCGAAACCGCCCTCGTCGCCCACCGCGGTGGAGTAGCCGCGCTTTTTCAGCACGCCCTTCAGGGTGTGGAAGATCTCGGAGCCCGTGCGGATAGCCTCGGCGAAAGTGCCCGCTCCGTGGGGAACGATCATGAATTCCTGAGGGTCGACCGAGTTGTCGGCGTGCGCTCCGCCGTTCAGCACGTTCATCATCGGCGTCGGCAGAAGGCAGGCGTTCACGCCGCCCAGGTAGCGATAGAGCGGCATGTCCGAACGACGCTGCCGCCGCGCGCGACGCCGCCATCGAGACTGCCAGAATGGCGTTGGCCCCGAGGCACGCTCTTATTAGGCGCTGCCGTCGAGGGCAATCATGGTGCGGTCGAGCTCGACCTGGTTCGCCGCGTCCATGCCCACCAGCTTCGTTAGCGATTTTCTTGTTGATGTTGGCGACCGCCTTCTGGGTGCCCTTGCCGAGGTACCGGGTCTTGACGCCGTCACGCAGCTCCACCGCTTCGTGTTCGCCCGTGGAGGCGCCGGAAGGAACAGCGGCGCGCCCGAGGCTGCCGTCGGCCAGCATTACATCGGCTTCCACGGTAGGGTTGCCGCGCGAGTCCAGAATTTCTCGGCCAATGATTTTTACGATTTCCGTCATGTTTGTCCTTTGGAAATGAGGGTTATTGAGTAGCCAAACTCTTATTTTGTCACAGCCGGACGCCCGCGACGATACGCCGGAGCGCGATCGTCAGCGGCCCGCTTCCAGGTTCCAGTCCATCGGGGGCGCGGGAACAACGACAACGCCGGTTCCCGTCACGTGAAAACCTTGTGCGCGATCCTCGTCCGGACTGTGCCCGATGACGCTGCCTTCGGGAATTTCCACACCGGCATCCACGATCGTCCGCCGCAACCGGCTATAGCGGCCTACCCGCGCGTTGTTTAACAGAATGCAACTGTCCACCTCGCAATAGCTGTTCACTCGGACGCCCGGCGCCAGCACGCTGCGCACCACCCGCCCGCCCGATACAATGCATCCCGGCGAAACGATGGAATCCATGGCGACCCCCATGCGGCGGCCTTCCTGAGCAAACACGAATTTTGCGGGCGGTCCTTGGATGGGGCGCGTGCGGATGGGCCAATGGCGATCGTAGAGGTTGAATTCGGGGGTCACCGCCACCAGATCCAGGTTGGCTTCGTAGTAGGCGTCGATGGTGCCGACGTCTCGCCAGTAATGGACGCTCTTGTCGTTCAGGTCGCGAAAATCGTGGGCGATGACGCGGCATCGCCCCAGGCAGCGCGGGATGACGTCCTTGCCAAAATCGTGCGAGGAGCTCGCATCGGCGGCGTCTGCCACCAGCACGTCGATCAACACCCGGGTGTTGAACAGATAAACGCCCATCGAGACACTGATCTTCTCGGGGTTGAAGATCGATGGCGTCGGGTTGCCGTGCTTCGGCTTCTCCTCAAAGCTGCGGATGGCCGATCCGGGCGATGTCCGCCACGCCGAAATGGCGGGCTTGTTCCGGGAGGAAACTGGACGGTGGAAATGGTGACATCGGCATTCTCTTCGCGGTGCCGCTCCACCATCTCGCGGTAATCCATCTTATAGATATGGTCGCCCGAGACGATCAGCGTCAGTTCCCGGTTTTCCAGCAGCAGGCTCTCGATGTTCTGATAGACTGCGTCCGCCGTGCCGCGGTACCATTCGTCGTGAACCCGCTTCATTGGGCGGGATCACCTCGATGAACTCACCCAACTCGCCCGAGCAGAATGTTCCAGCCATCACGCAGGTGCCGCGTCATCTCGAGAGACTTGTATTGCACCAGCACGAAGAGACGGCGCAATTGGAATTCACGCAATTGGACAGAGCTGAAGTCTGATGATGCGATAGCAGCCGCCAAAGGGAACGGCGGGTTTGGCAGTATTGCGGGTCAAAGGGGAGAGCCGCTCGCCGGCGCCGCCCGCCAGCAGGATTCCGAGCACATTATCCATCGCTATTCCTAAGTTACTTGATTGCACAACATTGCGATATCCCCGACTCGGACGATATCCGCCTGGGGTGCCCATACACATCGCTAGCCGGGAGCCCGGCTGCGCGCAGTTCGCCACTACCGGTCGTTGGGGGACCCCCGCCGCTGGTTTGACCGTTCGGGACCGCTGTTGAGCGAGTTTCCCGACGGTACTCATGAGCCCTACCGGTTCCCTCAAACGCACTGCGCTTTATGAAGCCCACGTCCACGCAGGCGCCAGAATGGTGGATTTTGGCGGCTGGGAGATGCCCGTGCAATACGCCGGCATTCTCGCCGAACACAACGCCGTGCGCACCGCGGTAGGGCTGTTCGATGTCAGCCACATGGGCGAAATCGACATCCGGGGCCGGAGGCGTTGCGCCTGGTCAATTACGTCTCCACCAACGACGCCGCCAAGCTCGCCGCCGGCCAGGCGCACTACTCCGGCCTCCTTTACGAGCACGGCGGCTTCGTCGACGACATCCTGGTGCACAAAGTGGCTGACGACCATTTTTTCCTGTGCGTCAACGCCTCGAACCAGGAGAAGGACTTCGAGCATATTCGCGCCTCAAACCGCTTTGACGCCGAGGTGGAATTTTCGGGGCCACGATACTCCCAGTTGGCCGTGCAGGGTCCGAAAGCGTTGGCGACGCTTCAGAAGCTGACGCCGGCGGAGCTTTCCGGCCATTCGTTACTACCGGTTCGCGATGGCGAGGTGTGCGGCGTGCCGGCGCGCATTGCGCGTACCGGCTACACGGGCGAGGATGGTTTCGAAATTTACATGGATCCCACGGCCGAGTGAGAAGCTTGTGGAGCCGCCATTCTGGAAGCGGGCCGGGAGTTCGGCATTCAGCCTTGCGGGCTGGGCGCGCGCAACACGCTCCGGCTGGAAGCGGCCATGGCGCTGTACGGCCATGAGATCGACGCCTCGACCTACCCGTCGGAAGCCGGGCTTTCCTGGATTGTCAAGATGGACAAGGCGGAGTTTCTCGGCCGCGATGCGCTGATGAAGGCCGCCGCGAGCGGCCTGCTGCGCAGGCAACTGGCAGGCTTCGAAATGCGCGGCCGCGGCATCGCCCGCGACGGCTATGAGATCCAGGTTGACGGGAAGGCCGCCGGCTGGGTAACCAGCGGCGGCCCTCGCCCACGTTGGGCAAGAACATCGGGTTGTGTTACCTGCCGCCCGAGATGGCGGAACCGGGCCGGGCGATCCAGGTCGTCATCCGGAGTCAGCCCGTCGAGGCGGTAACCATCCCCACACCTTTCTACAAACGAGCGAAATCGTAATGTACCCAGAGAACTATCGATACACGAAAGAGCACGAGTGGGTCGGCGTGGAAGGTGACATCGGCACCGTCGGAATCACCGATCACGCGCAGAAAGAGCTGGGCGACATCGTCTACGTCGATCTGCCCAAGCCCGGCACGGCGCAGGCGAAGGTGGAGATTCGGCAAGTCCTTCGGCTCGGTAGAAAGCGTCAAGGCGGTCTCGGACATCTTTTCTCCCGGTGAGCGGCGAAATCGTGGAAGTGAACACGGCGCTTGCCGACACTCCGGAAAAACTGAACGAAGATCCGCACGGCGCCGCCTGGCTGGTCAGGTCCGCCTCTCCGACGCCGGCGAAATCGAGCAGGCTTTTGACCGCCAGCCGAGTATCCGGAATACCTGGGACCGAGGCGCGAAGGACTCAGGGGACCTATGCATAATTGCTTGCGGGTGCCTGGACGCTTCTGGCGGGGGCGGCCACCGAGCGAGCAGGGCCGTCAATCTTACACTGCGGGTAACCATCTTTGCGATATCTTCCGAAATCCGACTCCGAACGGCGGGAGATGCTCGCCGTGTGCGGGCTTAGCGGCCCGGAACAACTTTATTCCGGCCTCCCCGAAGACGTGCTTCTCGAAGGCCCGCTGGGCATTCCGCCGGGCGCACTCGGAATACGAGATCATCGACTATTTCAAGGCGCGCGGCGAGCAGAACGGCTACCGGCTATCCCATCGCTTCCTGGGCGGGGGCGTCTATTTCCATTACCGGCCGGTGCTGGTGGACGCGGTTGTCTCCCGCGGCGAGTTTTTGACGTCTTACACGCCGTACCAGGCCGAGATCGCCCAGGGCACGCTGACTTCGATCTTCGAATTCCAGACCATGCTCTGCCAGTTGACGGGCATGGAGGTGGCCAACGCCTCGATGTACGACGGTTCGTCGGCGGTGCCGGAAGCGGCGATGATGGCGGTGCGCATCACCGGGCGCCGCCGCATTCTGGTTTCCCGCGCCGTTCACCCCGAATATCGCGAAGTGCTGGCCACCAGCATGCGGCACCTGGGGCTGCCGGTGGACGAGTGCGGCTTCGATGAGGAGACCGGCCAATCCGACCTGGCGGACCTGGAAGCCCGGCTTACCGGCGACACGGCGGCGGTGATCATCCAGTCTCCGAACTTCTTCGGCGTGGTGGAGCAGGTGAAGCAGGCGGCCGAACTGGCGCACCAGCGAGGCGCGCTGCTGGTGGTGGTGTTCACCGAGGCGGTGGCGCTGGGGCTGCTGGAACCTCCGCGCGATGCGGACATCGTCGCCGGCGAGCTGCAAAGCTTTGCCATCGCGCCCAGCTACGGCGGACCCTATGCCGGCGTCATTGCCACAAAGCAACAGTTTATCCGCCAGATACCCGGCCGGCTGGTGGGAGAGACGAAGGACGCCGAAGGCAATCGCGCTTTCTGTCTGACGCTGGCCACGCGCGAACAGCATATCCGCCGCGAAAAGGCCACCTCGAACATCTGCACCAACCAGGCGCTGATGGCGCTGATGGCCACGGTGTTCATGAGTGTGTACGGCAAGCAGGGCCTGCGCGAGCTGGCGGGGCAGAACCTGGCCAAAGCGCATTACCTTTCCGCCGGGCTGCCGGCGCGCTTCTCCGGCCCGTTCTTCAACGAGTTTGTCACCCGCGTCGAGGGGCGAACCCCGGACGAAGTGAACCGCGCGTTGCTGGAGAAGAAGATCGTGGGCGGCATTCCGCTGGGCCGCTGGTACGCCGAGCTGGCCGACTGCGATGCTGCTGTGCGCCACCGAAATGAGCAGGCGCGACGACATGGATACGGTGATTGAGGAGTTCCGCTCGAGATGATCCGAAAGGTACGGCCGCACATCACGCAAAACGAGCCGCTGTTGTTCGAGCGCAGCTCGCCCGGCAAGAAGGCCTACCAGCTTCCGGCGCTGGACGTGCCCGCCGTGGACGCCAGCCAGGCGCTCGGGGCCGGGAACGTGCGCGAGGAGATTGAAGACTTCCCGGAGGTGAGCGAAGTGGACGTCATCCGCCACTTCACGCGGCTCTCCACGTGGAATTACGGGATTGATCTGGGCCTGTTCCCGCTCGGCTCCTGCACCATGAAGTACAACCCGCGCGTGAACGAGCTGGTGGCGCGCACCGAAGGTCTGGCATGGGCGCACCCGTATCATCCGGACGCGCTGGCGCAGGGCGCAATGCAGGTGATTGCCGAGCTCGAAGCGGCGCTGGCGGAAATCACCGGCATGGACGCCGTCACGCTGCAGCCCGCCGCCGGCGCGCACGGGGAGTATACCGGCATCCTGCTGGTACGCGGATATCTGGAAAAACAGGGCAATCCGCGCAAGAAAATTCTGGTCCCCGATTCGGCGCACGGCACCAACCCGGCCACCGCCAGCATGGCGGGTTACGCGGTGGAAAACATTCGCTCGAACGACCGCGGCATGGTGGACGTCGAGCAATTGTCCAGGCTGGTGGACGAAGACGTCGCGGCGCTGATGGTGACCAACCCGAACACCGTCGGCGTATTCGAGCAGGACATCCGGCGGATTGCAGACGTGCTGCACGCCAAGGGCGCACTGGTGTACATGGACGGCGCCAACATGAATGCGCTGGTGGGCGTCGCCCGTCCGGGCGATTTCGGCGTGGACGTCATGCACCTGAACCTGCACAAGACGTTCTCGACGCCGCACGGAGGCGGCGGGCCGGGCTCCGGCCCGGTGGCGGTGAAGCAGCGCCTGGAACCGTTCCTTCCCACTCCGCGCCTGAAGCGGAGCGGCGAATTGCTCGAGTGGGATTATGACCGGCCGGACACGGTCGGCCGCGTCCGGGCCTACTTCGGCAACTTCGGCGTCATGGTGCGCGCGCTTGGCCTACATCATGGCGCACGGCGGCGAGGGGCTTGCGAAACGCCACCCTGGATGCGCTGCTGAACGCCAACTACATCCGCAAGCAATTGGAGCCGCTATTACCAGATCGCCTTCGAGGCGCCCAGCATGCACGAATGCGTCTTCAGCGACAGCGGCCAGGCGAAGAAGGGCGTGAGGACGGGCGACATCGCCAAGCGCCTCATCGATTACGGCTTTCATCCCTACACCGTGAGCTTCCCCCTCATCGTCCACGGGGCGCTGATGATCGAGCCGACCGAAACCGAGAGCAAACAGGAGCTCGATCTGTTCGTCGATGCGATGATCGCGATCGCGAAAGAGATGGAAGAGAGACCCGCAGATGGTTTTGAAGGCTCCGCACTTCACGCGCACGAGCCGCGTGGATGAAGTGGGCGCCGCGCGCAAGACCCATCGTCCGCTGGACGCGGCGCACGAATAGGGGAGCATGCGCCCCGCCACAGGTTATACTACGCGATTTGCGGCGCTCATTTTCCTACTTGTATTGCTCGTTCTGCTGGTGATCCGCCTGCCGTTCCTGAACCAGGCGATTCAGGGAGACGATATCTACTATCTCTACGGCGCGCAACACGCGCTGATCGACCCCCTGCACCCCAGCCACGCGCGTTCTGTTTTCAAGGCGACTGGTGGACATGCGCGGGCACCCGCACCCGCCCCTCGATTCCTGGTATCTGGCGGCGCTCATCGCGCTTGGCGGCGGCGTCAACGAAATCGGCTTTCACGCGGCCTATTTGCTGTTCTCGCTGATCGCGTTGGCTTCCATGTGGTGGCTGGCCGGACGCTTTGCCCGCGAAAGGCGCGTGGAAGCGTGTTTACTGTTTCTCGCCGTCCCGGCGTTTGTCATCAACGCCACGTCGCTCGAAGCGGACTTGCCCGTTTCTGGCGTCTCTGGCTCGCTGGTTGCGCGCTCTTTCTCCGCGCCGCCGAGTGAAGTCGTCCAGGCCACCATGGCTGCGGCGCGGGTCTTGCCTTGCGTTGGCGTCCCTCACGGCCTATCAGGCCGTGGTGGCGATTCCGATTCTGGCCGTCTGGTTGTGGTGGCGCAACCGGCGGTGGATTCGGGATGGATTCTCGCGCTGATGCCCGCTATCGTTATCGGAGCCTACCAGCTCTTCGAACGGTTGAGTTCCGGCGACTTGCCCGCCAGCCGTGTTCGCGGGGTACTTCAGCACTATGGACTCAGGCACTCAGGAACAAGCTGCGCAGCGCCGCCGCGCTAACCGGGCATCTGGCCTGGATGGTGTTTCCCGTGCTGGCGTTGTTCGCCTTCCGCAAGGCCGGTGCGCACGGTTTTGATTGTTGCCGCCGTTGCGCCGCCGGCGCGGCTGCTTCGCCGACCCCAATCCGTTGTTCTGGCTGTCGTTTGGCGCCGGGGCGCTGATTGTTTTCGCCTCGGTAAAGCTTCTGATTACGAAAACTGGAAATGCGTTTCCGAGGAGCGATCGAAACACGGCAATGCTGGCGCGTGGTCGCTGATCTTTTTCGTCGCGGCCCTGGTGCTTTTCTATGCCGGCTCCGCGCGGTATCTGCTGCCGTTGGCCGCACCCCTGGCGCTTCTGGTGGCGAACCAGTTCAAGGGCAGGCGGATCTGGATCTATGGCGCTTTCGGCGCAAACCTCGTGTTGTCGCTCGCGCTTGCCTATACGAACTACCAACACTGGGATGGCTACCGGCGATTCGCGCGCGAGGTGGATTCCGACATCATTTCGAAGCGGGTGTGGATCGACGGCGAGTGGGGGCTGCGCTATTACGCGGAAACGCGTGGCGCGCTGCCGCTCGAGCGCGGGCAGGCGGTTCTCCCGGACGAGGAGGTGATATCGAGCAGCCTGGCTTATCCCACCCCTTCACAACCGGCGGCGGATCAGCTTGCTCCAGCCAAGGAAATGGAGATCCGGGCTTCGATTCCACTGGCCGTTATCGGCCTGGGCACGCATTCGGGTTATTCCACGGTGGGTTTCGGTTGCCGTCCGTTCGACATCCAGTTCGGTCCGCTCGACCGGGTGCGGCTAGAAACGGTGATGGAGCGCACGCCGACGCTCTCCTGGCTGGAGATGAATTCGCCCGAGGCCGCGCGCCCATATCGTGAGCGGCGTCTACCAGCTTGAAGACAACCGGTACCGCTGGATCTCCGGCGCGCGCCGTGTTCCTGCTGAAAGCTCCCAAGCAGCCCACACCCGTTCGGTGTCGCTTTACATTCCCGACCAGGCCAGCGGCCGGCGCGTGACGGTCTTGGTGGATGGCGAGCAGATGGCCGAGGCCACCTACCCCAGAGCGGGACCGCAGCAGCTGGCTTCGAGCGAGCCCGTGACATTCGCCGCCGTAGCGTCAACCGTACTTATCGTGGAAGTGGACCGTACCTTCTCGGCGCCGGGAGACAACCGACGGTTGGGAATCATTCTGAACGGCGTGGGGTTCCGATAGGCCGCGCCGCCTTGCCGCAATGCATCAATGTACCGACGCCAGCCGTTTCTCCTTAAGCGCCGCTTCGATCTTCTTCGTCAGGTCCTTGACCTGCTTGTCTTCGGGAGCCGATTTGAGGGCTTCAAGCGCATTGGTATAGAAGAACTTCTGGTAGTTCGGCCGGTCCAGCTCCTTGGCGCCAAACAAGCCGCCGATGTCATAGAGCAGAGTTCCCATCCCGCCCAGGAAAACGTCGCGTTTGACTTCGACGGGAAGCGACTTCAGAATCGCCTGCGCCTTGGCGGGGTCGTCTCGGCGCCGCCACCCGGCAGAATGCCAGCAACACTTCGCGCTCGATGGCGTACTTGTTCACTGCCGCGAAGTCGCTTTCCCGCATTGCCGCCCCGTCCTTCATAGTTTTCCACAGAGGATGCTGCTCGACGCTACCCGCCGGCAGCGGGAACCCCATGGTGACGGCGCCGCTTTTACCGCTCTTCTGCCAATCCTGATACGCGTCAACCAACTGCAGCGCCAGTTGCGAGGCCTGGGCTCGGTCCTTCGAAAGCTCGGTTTGGTAGAACCGGAAGTTCACTCTATTCGCGCGCCCGCCGGACTCGTAGGCGTCGGCCAAGTCCATGTAGCCTTTGGTAAGGCCGCAAAGCAGGACCAGACGCAACGGGTGGGCTCGGGCCGTGTACTCGTTGTCGGATGCGACGATGTGGTCCAGGTCGCCCACCGTCTTCAAATAGTCGCCCGCGGCATAGGTTGTCTGAGCCGCCTGCCAATAAAACAGTGGCGAGCCGATTTTGGGAGCCTGCGGGCCGGAGGAACAGGACACCAGCAATGTCGAGACAACTACGATAAGAGCCAGTCGAAAGAAGCACAGACGACTCATGGAATCGATTCCTTCGCGGAGTTCATATCACACCCACACTCAAACAAAAGACAAATAAGAATCAAGCCGGCACCTCACGGGCGTTCGAGCGTGTTCCGCAGCGCCGCCATGACGAGTTCCTCCGACAGCCCTTCCATTTCTCCGCCCGGCGCATCGCTCTCGACAATCTGGACGAGCGGGCCCCGGGGCGCCCAGACTCTTGGGTCGGTAGGCCCGAACAGGACCACTACCGGTGTGCCAACCGCCGCTGCCAGATGCGCGATGCCGCTGTCGTTGCCACAAACAGACGCGCACCGGCAAGCCATTGGGCCAGCTCGCCCAGATCTTCGAACCGCTGTGCCTCTTCCAGCTCCTCGTCGGGACCGGCACACCAGCACCACTTCGTGCGCCGGCCTAAGCTTTTCAGCAAGGCGCCGAAAGCGTTCGAGCGGCCAGTTCTTCCGCGGACTGCCGGAAAACGGGTGAATCACAATTCGCTTTCCCCGCCCTGCGCGGAACGGGAATGTCGGGTTCCGTCCGGCCAGGACGGCATTCCGCCAGCCCCGCCGCCTGAGCCAGGTAGAAATCGACGGCGTGCCGCGCGCCGCCTTCGGGCGGCAGCGCCGGGAAGAAACTGGAAGGGCAATTCGAAGCGGCTCACCGCGTCGCGGAATTCCGGACGCGACGACCCGTACCAGGAAATGATGCTGTCGAAGCGAGCGTAGCCGATCGAGCAGGTGTCGCGGCGGCTCGCGGCCCGGGATTTCCAGCAGATCGAGGCCAGTGGAAGACAAGGCGACGGCCCGGCCGGCGAAGCGGATGAGCGGGACCATGCGAGCGGGGGCCCAGATCTCGGTATTGCCGCGACGCAGACATTCCATCGCCGGGAAGGAGACGATGACGTCGCCAATGGCCCCAGGACGAATCAGTAGGCGGCGCACGGCGTCTCGCGCGGGGTTACTTCACCAATACCGTCATTCGCACCTCGACCGTCTTGGGCGGCAGGCACATGCGGTTGTTGCAGGCCTGGTAGCGCAGTGAGCCGACGGCCAGCCCGGGCCCCAACGGCGCTTTGGGAAGAGCCCGGAACAGCGTTTCGATCTCAAAATCGCCGGTGAATACCGAGAGGGGTTTTTCGGCGAAGGAGTATTTTTCCAGCTTGGGCGCTGGATAACTTACCTTTTCCGTTCTCAGGATCTTGCCGTCCCAGGAGAGGCGCAGCGGAATCAGGTAGTCTTCGCTGGGGGTGTTGCTGTTTACGTGGTAGCCCGGCTTCAGATTGACTTTCAGAACAAGAGGAGCCGGTTCACCGCGCCTGACGATCAACTTCGGCGGCTCCACCACCGACAGCACGTCGGCAGATTGCGCCGCCACCGGCAGGACAACCAAGGCCAAGGCAGCCAACCGGCCCGCCCATCGAAATACGAATGTACCCTTCATTTTCTTTTGATGCGACGCACCGTCCGAATCACTGGTTCGCGGCCGACGCTTGAGGTGGGCGGCATTCAGCAGCTTCTCGATATCGTCGCGGTAATCGGACTTGCTCACCAATCCAAGGTGGACGTTGGCAACCCGCCCCTCGCGGTCGATCATAAATGTGGTGGGCAGAGAATCCACGCCGCCGTAAAGCTGGCCCGACGATCGTCGTCGCCGACAACCACGCGGTAGTTTATGTTCGCGTGCGCGAGGATAGGGCCGCACCGCGTCCCAGCCGTCCTCGTCCATGGACACTCCGATTACGGCAAAGCCCCGGTCTTTGTATTGCTTCTCGAATTCGACGAACCAGGGAATCTCGATTTTGCAGGGCGGGCACCAGGTGGCCCAGAAATTCAGCAGCACCACCTTGCCTCTGTAATCGGACAGCTTCGCGTATTTCCCCTGGGCATCGCGCAGGCGAAAGTCGGGCGCCTGGCGACGCGATGCTTGCGGTTTGAAGGAGGCTTCGCCCACCTCTTCGAGCGGATGCGTGCACGCGGCCAGAAAAGCTACCGCCGCGATGGCCAGCGCCAGCCGGCCGAAACGGTGAACGGTCACTAAAACACCCTCCCTCATTGATTTTCGCAGAACGGGGGCGGTTGGGGGTAAGAGGGCGAATGCCCGCGACAGCCGGCAGGCCGATTCAGACCCGCAGAAGTCCGGGCAGGCTCTGCTCCAGCCATTCCCGCCGCCAGCGGCGGTATCGCATGGAAAGGGTGAATTCGTCGTGTTTTCTCAGCCCGCAGTAGCGCCAGGCAAGCGTGTCGCAGAAGCTCTCGCACAGGTAGTTGCGCCAATTGCGCGTCTGATACCGGATGTCCACTCTGCTTATGGTGACCTTTCGAAGCTCCGACGACCAGCCTAGTTCTCCGCGGGCCCGTTGCTCCAGCTCGCGCAGTACCAGATCTTCGAAGCTGCGCCGCAACTGGTTGCCGAGCCGCAGCCACACAAAGTGGCCGATTTCGTGCACCAGAATGCGAGCCAGTTCCCCCGGTTGTTCGAGCAACAGGCGGTCCACTACCAGGCGGCGGCGTCTGAGATAGGCTCCGCCGTGGATCCCGACGCCAATCTCGGCGCCGGAATACAGACGTCCCCCATAGGCGCTCAGCTCCGGCTGAAAGGTGACCCAGATCGGCCCCGCACCACAATTTTCCAGCCGGCCCGACAACGTCCGTAGCCGCCCGGACAACAACTGGACTACTTGGTAGTCGGGCGGACCCTCCGGCGCGAAGTAGCCCTTGTCCTTGATATCGAGTTGAATGTCGTTTTGCTGGCTGCGTACCCACTCGTTCATCTTCTGCCGGCGGATCGGCTCACCCAGTTGGTCGCGAAGACTTTCGAAGTCCGGCTGTTCGAACTTTTCCGCCCGAAATATATAGAATCCATTCTCGTGCCGGAGAGGATCGCTGACCTCACCCGGCTGTAACTTGAACATGGCCGCACGCAAGGGCGCCGGAACACTCGGGTCGTTGGCCGTATATGGGCCAAAATCGCCGTCCTTGCTCTTGGTCTCGGCATCCTCGGAGTATTGCTTCACCAAGGCGACAAAGTCTCCTCCCGCGCGGGCTTCCTTCACCACTTTATCGGCGGTTTCCCTGGCTTTGTCTTCATCAAGGCCACCTTTTCCCCCCGCCGCGGCGTGGAAGGCGACAAAAATCATCTTGAAGTAGCCCTTTCGGTAGTTGTCTTTGTGTTCCTCGAAATACTGCTTCTTCTCTGCGTCTGTGACGTCCACCTTGGAGTTGAACTGGTCAAGCTGCGCTTCGAACAGGTAGGTGCGGCGCTGGTACTCGAGGCGCTGCTTGTGTGGGTACTGTCTGATCCAGCCCGCTCTTCTCCGCCAGTTTCTCGAAATGAATCAGCATCGCGAACTGGTTCAGAAAGGCCTGCGGATTCCGTTTGAAATTCTGCTGGATCGCGGGCGACATCGACCGCAAAAAGTCTGAAAAGTCCTTGGCTGTGATCGACTCGCCGTCGATCACGGCGACGACATGCTTGTCCGGAGGTTCGATCATTTTCCCAACGTCGATCGTCCGGACAACGGTATCTTGGCCAACGGAGGCTGGCGGCCTGGGTTTCGGCGGTTTCGGGGCGTCCTGCGCCCAAATGGTAAGGGTTGCGGCCGCGAGACCCAGTATTAGCTTAACCACTCTCATATCAAGTCTTTCTGGTGTTGGAAAGTGCCCCATTGTATCATGCGTGCGAGAGCTGCCGTGGGGAAAAATCTTCGCCGGGCACGAGCTTCAAGATGGTCGGCATGAACTCAATTCACAGACGCCTCAGAGGGGCCGGTCGGTACGCCGGATTCGCTTTTTTTATGCAATCATAAGCGCCTGGCGCCCGCCCTGCTGACAGGCATGGATAGGGCCCGGCCGGGAGCCACAATCAACGCTCGTCCCGGCGCTGTTTCCTCCCTTTGCGAGCCTCGGTTTGTCTTGCCTTTTGCAGCCGGTCGGCGGCGGCTTTTCTGGCCTCCGGGTCAACTTCCACCCGGTTGACGACGCGTGCCGCTCCGGCTGTTTTTGCCATCCGGGTGGCGGTTCCCTTATGTTGCAGCACGTTGGTCTTGCCGGAGATGTAGGCGGTGCCGCCATCCACCCGGACTTCGAAGCCGTCGGCGCCGATTTTCGATTTGGCGAAGCGCTGCCGGATGGCCTGTTCCAGCGCGGCGTCGGAGTCGACCGCGGATTTCGCCGCAAGTTTCGAGGCCGGCGACCCGGGATGTTCCGGTCCGGGACGGGGCGGTGCCTCCTGGTCGTTGACCAGTGCGAGCTGCCGACTGCCGGCCTGCCGAGTCTCAATCCGCTGCGCCCGCACCGGCGGGTCCTTCCGCGTCACCGGCACAATCAGGGGGGCCTGCGACTGCGCCTGGCAGCCGGCCAGCAGGCAGGAGGCGACCACCGTCATCCCCCAGATTCCGCTCTTTCGGCAAGTGGATATTAGTGCCATACATAGTGACAGTGCCCGGAGAACCGGAATCTTCTCTTGCCAGGTTATATAAATCTGGTATGACCCCATCCAACCTCGGAAGTCGCGGCTTCCGGCAGGCCGCCACGAGTGCTTGTCACAGACCGTAAGCCCAACCGCTGCCAGCGTTTTCGATAGAATCTTTGGTGATGCACAGCACAACTGCGTTCTTCCTCATTCCACTGTTTCTCGCGCCGCTGGCCGGCGCACAGTCCATCCAGTACGTCGAGTCCCGGAAAGTCTGGCTGCTCACTACCCGCGAATCCTCTTACGCCATGGGTGTCGCCGGCGACGGCCTGCTCGAGCACCTTTACTGGGGCCCTCCCTTGTGGCGGGCCGACGACCTTCCGGTGGCGCCGGAGCCCCGTGGCCTGTCGTCGTTCGACCCCAGCGAGATGATGGCCAACGAAGAGTACCCTGCCTTCGGCGGCCCGCGTTACCTGGAACCCGCGCTCAAGATCACACGGGATGACGGCGACCGCGATGTGGTTCTCCATTACGTTTCCCAGCAGATTCGCGGCAACGACCTGGACATCGAGCTCAAAGACATTCACGACGACATCCTGGTAACCCTGCACTACCACATCTACCCCGACAACGGAATCTTGCGCCGCAACGCCACCATCCGGAACGGCACCGGCCGGCCGCTGACGGTGGAGAGCGCGCAATCGGCGGCCTGGAGCCTGCCGCCGGGCGACGGATACAACCTGAGTTATCTGAGCGGCCGGTGGGCGGCGGAGACGCAGCTCCACCGCGAGCCGATTGAGCCGGGCATGAAGGTGTTGGAGAGCCGCAAGGGGAATACCAGCCACAACCTAAACCCGTGGTTTGCCATCGACGCGGGCAACGCGACGGAAGAGAACGGGCCGGTCTGGTTCGGTGCGTTGGGCTGGAGCGGCAACTGGCGCATCACCGTGGAACAAACCCCGTACCGGCAGGTGCGCGTTACCGGCGGGATGAACTCGTTCGATTTCTCGTACCCGCTGAAGCCCGGCGAGAGCCTGGAGACTCCGGAATTCTATGCCGGGTACTCGTCGAAGCGGATTCGGCGGCGCCTCCCGGCTGCTGCACCACTTCGAACGCGAGCAGATTCTTCCCGGCGGCCTTTCGCAGCCGGCTGCGGCCGGTGCTCTACAACTCGTGGGAAGCCACCGAATTCAACGTCTCCGAAGCGGGCCAGGAACAGCTCGCCGACAAGGCGGCGAAATTGGGTGTGGAGCTGTTTGTGATGGACGACGGCTGGTTCGGCCAGCGCAACAACGACCGCGCCGGGCTGGGCGACTGGTACGTCAATCCGCAGAAATTCCCGCGGGGGTCTGAAGCCGCTGATCGACCACGTGAACAGCCTGGGCATGGAGTTCGGGCTGTGGGTGGAGCCGGAAATGGTGAATCCGGACAGCGACCTGTACCGGCAGCACCCGGACTGGGTCATCAACTTCCCCGGAAGACCGCGCACCGAGCTGCGCAACCAATTGGTGCTCAACCTGGCGCGGGACGACGTGAAGGAGTACATTTTCGGCGTCTTGGATAAGCTCGCCAGCGAAAACAACATCCGGTACTTCAAATGGGACATGAACCGGGCTCTTTCGGAACCCGGATGGCCGGAGGCGGCGCCCGCCGACCAGAAGAAAATTTGGGTGCTCTACGTCAGGAACCTGTACGATATCTTCGACCGGCTGCGGGCCAAACATCCGAAGCTCGAGATCGAGGCCTGTTCGGGTGGGGGCGGGCGCGTCGACCTGGGTATTTTGCGGCGCGTCGAGGAAGTGTGGACCTCGGACAATACCGATGCCTTCGACCGGCTGCGGATTCAGGAAGGCTTCACCGAGGCGTATGCTCCCAGGATCATGTCGGCGTGGGTGACCGACGTCCCGAACATGAACGGGCGAAGCACGCCGCTGCAGTTCCGGTTCCTGGTTGCGATGCAGGGCGCCCTGGGAATCGGAGCGAACCTGAATCGCTGGACGGAGGAGGATTCGGCGCTGGCGACGAAGATGGTGGCCTTGTACAAGCGCATCCGGGGGACCGTGCAGCTTGGCGACCTGTACCGCCTGCTGTCGCCGCGATTGAGCGAGGTCACCGCCAACCAGTACGTGGCCGCCGACGGGAAGCAGTCGGTGCTGTTTGTTTTCCGGCACGCGCAGCAATATAATTGGCCGGCGCCGACGATCCGGCTGCGCGGCCTGGACCAACGGGCGGTGTACCGGCTGGAATCGGTGGACGGAAAACTGCTGGAACGGCAGCCGGAACTGAGCGGCGCCTATTTAATGGGCCAAGGCCTCGATTTCAACCTGCGAGGGGACTACGACAGCACCGCCGTCGTTCTGGAGAGGGTAGAGTGAGGGCGTTCCCTTCCGCCCTTTGAATCTCTCTCGGGGTCAATTGCGGAGGCGTACGACGTCTCCGGGCGCCAAACCGGACGTGATGGCGTCTTGCAAGGTGCCCTGCATCCCAACCTGCACCAGTCGCTTCTCGAATGCCGGACCGGACTTCACGTAGACCGCGTATCGGCCGTTCTGTTCCACCACCGCGGAGCGCGGCACCAGGGTTGCCGGCCCGCTGTTCGACAATTGAACGTCGGCCGAGGCGGACAGGTCCGGGATCAACGCCGGGTCGGAACCGTTGATTCTGATCTTCACCGGAACGTTGCGGACGTAGTTGTTTTCCATGAAACCGCCCTCCGCCATGGCCCCGATGCTGTAGACGGTGCCGCTGAACTTCAAACCGGGGTACGCGTCCAACTGGACCACGGCTTTCTGACCGATGCGGAGCTCGGTGCTCTCGGTCTGATTCAACTCCCCTTCGACGTTCATGGATGCCGGGTTGACGATTTTCAAAATGGGTTGTCCCGATCCCACGTCGTCGCCTTCCTGAACCGTCTGTTGTTCGCCGCGCCGCCACAGAGTCTCCGCCACGGCCAGGCCGTCAATCGGAGCGCGGATGGTGAATCGATCCAGGTCGTTCTTCAAGTGGTTCAGGTTCTCCTCCACTTGCCGGGCGGTGATTTCCTGCATGCGAAGCTGGGTTTGTTGAACGATTTTCTGGTTGGCCATGTCCTTCTCCAGTTCCGCGTAAACGGCTCTGGCCTCGTCCACCGCCAGCTTTAACTCCTCCCGGTCGATGTCGGTTCGTATTTCCTCGGCCTTGAAATCGAGCTCCGCGGCGTCCAGAGCCGCCTTTGCCTCGCGTGCCGACTGCTGGAGCTGTCCCAGGTCGGCAACCTGCTGGGCTTTCAGGTTCTCAACATCCAGATTCGCTTGCTCCAATTCGGCGGTGTGGTCTTCGATGAAGTCCTTCAATCTCTGATTGTCGAGCTGTGCGACCACTTCTCCCTTGTGGACGAACCTGCCGGACGGAACCATGTTCAGGATGGTCAACCCCAGACGGTCCCACCCGCGCTGAATGGGGGCGCGCACCGACACATAGTCTTGGGCCGCGGTGGAACCCGACACCCGCAACAGCAGGGTCAAGTTGCCGGAGGTGGCTTTGACTGTCGCGATCGCAGCGGCCTGCGCCGGGCGAGACTGCTGCTTCGCCAAAACGGAACGTATCCCGAACCAGGCGAGCGCTACGATCAGGATGGCCGGCACGGCGACCTTCACGAGGTTGCCAAACGGCGGCCGCGATTTCGACGGCCGGGAAGAATCCGGCTCACCCGCCGGAGTTTCGGGACAGGGATCGGCACTGGAGGACATATTGCCCCTTTTGTTTTACTCCCATGAATCGACCTGCCCAGCTTGCCCGGTCGCTAAGTACGTATTGTACGGACTCACAACGAAAGGCGATTCCGGCCCATCGCGGGTTACCGGGTTCCGAGAGGTTCCGGCGCCTGCAGGGGGAGGGCTTCAGTCCAACAGCCGGACCTCCTGGCCCGGCTCGAGGCCCGAAGTAATGGCGGCTTGAGTGTTGCTCTGAAGACCGACTTTCACCGGACGCTTTTCGAAATGATCGCCGGTTTTCACATAAACGACTGGTCGGTCGCCTTCTTGCCGGATGGCCGAACGGGGGATTAACGTCGCCACTTCGGAGCGGTCCAACTGGACGTCAGCCGAGGCGGAGAGATCGGGAATCAGACGGGGATCGGAGCCGTTGATTTTGACCTTCACCGGGATGTTGCGAACGTAGTTGTTTTGCATCCGCCCGCTCACTGCAATAGCTCCGATGCTGAATATGTGCCCTTCGAATTTCATTCCGGGGAAGGCATCGACGAGAACAGTCGCTTTCTGGCCGATGCGCATCACGCTGCTCTCGGCCTGGTTCACCATGGCCTCCACGATCATCGAGGACGGGTTGACGATCTTCAGAATCGGCTGTCCGGAGCCAACCTGGTCGCCTTCCTGAATGGTCTGCTGTTCGCCTCGGCGCCACAGGACCTCCGCGACAGCCAACCCGTCGATGGGAGCGCGAATGGTAAACCGCGCCAGATCGTTCTTTTGGTGTTGCAGGTCGTTGGCCTGCTGCTGGCGGCCGATTTCCTGGATTCGAAGGGCTGCTTTCCGGACGATTTCCTGGTTGGCCATGTCCTTGCTCAGCTCCTCGTACTGGGCCCGAATCTCATCCACCGACAACTGCAAAAGCTCCCTGTCGATGTCGGTGCGGATCTCCGCGGCGCGGAAATCCAGCTCCGCCTTATCCAGGCTCGCCTTGGCCACCCGAAGCGATTGCCTCAGGTTCTCCAAGTCCACCCCTTGTTGAGCAATCAGCTTTTTCAGGTCGAGATCGGCCTGTTCCAGTTCGGCGGTGTGGTCGGTGAGGTGATCGATCAGGAACTGGTTTTCGATCTGGGCGACAATGTCGCCCTTTTTGACGTAATGGCCGGAAGGAACCAAGTTCTGCAGCGTCATGGCCATCCGGTCGCGTCCCCGTTGGACGGGAGAGCGCACCGAGATGAATTCTTGCGCGGCGGTGGAGCCGGAAATCCGCAGGGCAACCAACAGGCTGCCGGAAGTCGCCTTGGCGGTGGGCGCCACCCTGACACGGGCGGCCGCTGGATTGGAGCCGCCGGCCAGGGCGCGGTATCCGAACCAGGCCAATACGGCAATGGCCACCGCCAGCCCGGCGACCTTCGCCGTTCGAGGAATCCGCGACGCCGGCTGCGGCGCCTGGGGGGAGGCCGGCTCGTCGGCCGGAGTTTCAGGACGGGGAGTGGCGCTGGTGGACATATTGGCCCTTTTGTTCTTCTGGCAAGAATCGACCTGCTTAACTTGCCCGGTCGCTAAGTCAGTATCGTACGGACTCACTACGAGAGGCGATTCCGGTTCATCGCGGGTTACCAGGACTTGAGAGGTTCCTTCGCCGGCCCGGGTCAGAATCTCAATTCGACAGACGGACCTCCTGGCCCGGCTCCAGGCCTGAGGTAATGGCAGCTTGGATGTTGTTCTGGAGGCCAACTTCCACTGGACGTTTTTCGAAATGATCGCCGGTTTTCGTGTAGACGAAGTGCTGGCCGCCGGCCTCCCGGATGGCCGAGCGCGGAATTAACGTGGCCTCCTCCGAGTGGTCCACCTGAACGACTGCGGAGGCGGAAAGATCGGGGATCAGCCGCGGATCGGAGCCGCGAATGCTCACCTTGACTGGAATTTTCCGCACGTAGTCGTTCTGCCTCCGGCCGCCCACCGCCATGGCTCCGATGCTGGAGATTACCCCTTCGAATTTCATCTCGGGGTATGCGTCCACCCGGATTGTCGCCTTTTGGCCGATTCGCAACGCGCTGCTCGCGGTCTGGTTCAGCATCGCCTCTAGGATCATGGAGGACGGGTTCACGATTCTCAGCAGGGGCTGGCCGGAGCCGACCCGGTCGCCTTCCCGAACGGTCTGTTGTACGCCCCGGCGCCAGAGAGTCTCCGCCACGGCCAGCCCGTCGATGGGAGCGCGGATGGTGAAACGCTCCAGGTTATTCCGCAGATGCGCCAGGTCCCCGGCCTCCTGCTCGCGTTCGATTTCCTGAATTCGAAGTGCCGCTTTGCGGACGACCTCCTGGTTGGCCATGTCCTTGCGGAGTTCATTGTACTGCGCCCGCATTTCATCCACGGATAGCTGCAAAAGCTCCTTGTCGAGGCTGGTGCGGATTTCCCTGGTCCTAAGGTCAAGTTCGGCTTTGTCCAGGTTTGCCTTGGCGACTCGCAGCGACTGCCTGAGATTCGCCATGTCCACGCCTTGCTGCGCGACCAGCGTCTTCAGCTCGAAATCGGCCTGTTCCACCTGGGCGACGTGGTCGGCCAGGTGATCGATCAGGAATTGGCTCTCGATCCGGGCGACAACCTCGCCCTTCTTGACGTATTCGCCGGAAGGGACCATGGTCTGAAGCGTCATGGCCAGACGACTGCGGCCCCGCTGAATGGGAGCGCGCACGGAGACATAATCCTGCGCTGCCGTGGAACCGGAAATACGCAGGGTAACCTGCAAGCTGCCGGAGGTCGCCTTGGCGGTGGGTGCCGCGCTGGCACTGGCGGTTGCGGGACCGGAGCCGCCAGCCAGGGCGCGGTAGCCAAACCAAGCCGACACGGAAACGGCCACTACCAGCCCGGCGATCTTCGTCGTCCGGGGAAGCCGCGATGCCGCTTGCGGCGACAGCGGAGAATCCGCCTCGTTCTCTGGCGGGTTGGGGATCGGATTGGACGCTGCGGACATAGCTCCCTTCAGGATTTCAACGACATGGGCCACAACTGTAGCAGGCAGGCGAACTTCCAGCTTATTCGATCTACCCCGCGGCCAAAATAGAAAGACGCTCTTTGGACACAACAGGTTACGCGCTGCCAGCTATACTGTCCAGTAACCATGACGTTCTTCTCCGGCATGTTTACGCAACCCCGGTGGCTGGCGCTGTGGGCCGCCTTCCTTGGGTTTCTGCTGGACGCCATGGACGTTCTGCTGTATGTGTTTGCGCTGGAGACACTTCGCGCGGAATTCCAGCTTTCGAACGCCGCCGCCGGCCTGGTGGCTTCAGTGACGTTGCTTTCGTCGGCGGTAGGCGGCATCGCGGCCGGAATTTTATCGGACCGTTTCGGGCGGCGGCGGGTTCTGGTCTATACGATTCTCCTGTATTCGCTGGCCTCCGCTGGCACGGCCACCTCGCGGGGCCTGATTGAGCTGATCTTGTGGCGCACGCTGGTGGGTTTCGGCCTGGGGGGCGAGTGGTCGGCCGGGGCGACGCTGGTCTCGGAGAGCTGGCCGGCCGAGTACCGGGCGCGGGCCGTCGCCTTCATGCAGTCGGGGTGGGCCATCGGCTACATGGCGGCCGCCGGATTGACGGCGGTCATTCTGCCGCGCTTCGGCTGGCGGATGCTGTTTCTGGTGGGCGTGGTTCCGGCTCTCCTGACGGTGGTTATCCGCTTGAAAGTCCAGGAGCCGGAGGTGTGGCGAAGGCAGCGGCGGCAGGGCGCCGCCCGAGCCAGCTTCTGGCAGCTCTTCCGGCCACCTTTGGCGAGGCGGACGCTGTTGGCGACATCGTCGGCGACGGCCGTGTTGTTCGCCTACTGGGGGCTGTTCACCTGGCTGCCCGGATTTCTGTCCGCCTCGACGCGGGAAGGGGGCGCCGGCTTGAGCATCGTGAAGACCAGCGGGTTCGTTTTCGCCGCCCAGGTTGGAGCCTATTTCGGCTACCTTGCGTTTGGCGTTCTGGCCGACCGTTTCGGGCGCCGTCCGGCGTTTGCATTTTACGTAGTGGCCGCCGCGGTGGTGACTCCCCTCTACGGCATGTTGCCACGTCTCGGGGGAGACGCCGCCACGACGGCCCTGCTGTGGATGGGTCCGCTGGTGGGCTTTTTCGGTACCGGCTATTTTTCGCTGTATGGCGCGATGCTGGCGGAAATCTACCCCACTCAAATTCGGGGCACAGGCCAGGGCTTCGCTTACAACTTCGGACGGGGATTGAGCGCGCTGGCGCCCTACGTCATCGGCCTGGCCGCCGACCGCACCGGGCTGGGCTCGGCCTTGGGGTTAAACTCCGCCTTCTTCCTGGCCAGCGCCGCGCTGATTTTCCTTCTGCCGGAGACGCGGGAAACCAACCTGGAACAAGTCTCATGAACGATGGCTGCCGTCTGGCGGCCCGACCGGCCGCCTGCCGTCAGCGCGCTCAAGTGAAGCGTCCACCGCTGCCGCCCGAGCCACAACCGCCGGCGGCAAAGACGGAAACCTGCCGCTCGACGTGGACGGATTTGCAGTAGGGGCACTCCAGTTCCTTGTCGGCGTCGGACATCTTGCGAAGCTGTTCGAAGGTGGCGTCGCAGTCTTCGCAATGGTATTCGTACATCGGCATTTGAGATATTCCCATCTGAAAGATGCAAGCTGCCGCGGGCGGTGACACCGGTTTCTTGCGAAGGAGTTCGTTTTGTCATCTTGAGTAAAGTTCACCATCGCGGCCCGCCACGGGCTGGAGGCACTTCCTCGGGCCGCAGGTGGGCAACGGGCAAGGCGGGCATGGGCCAAGCTATTGAAAAGACACCATACTAAGCGCCATTGCGACATTCATTTGGTTCAATTCCCGGAGAGTACCCGGACACAGGAAAAGGATTGGCCATCCACCGTTATCGTAAAGCGGTCGCCGCCCAACGGCTTCTGAACTCGTGTTGGGGGATACTCACTCTTTTTGTGGGTAAGCGGGTTGGCCCCATGCGATATACTGAAGCTCTTTATTGCCAGATCAGTATGTTCGAAGAGGCAGTATATTACACCAACATGGCGCTCGGCCTGGCTAAGTGGGCCCACTCTCCCTTGGAATCCGACCCTCTCGGGCTGATCCTGCGGACCCTCCACCAGCGGGAAGAGAATTTCCTCGGCCTGATGAAGCAGGCCGTGTTCCATAATCCGGCTAACCCATACCACACGCTGTTCGGGTGGGCCGGCTGCACTTATGAGGACCTGGAGCAACTGGTGCGGAAGGTCGGACTTGAAGAAGCCCTCGATGTCCTGTTCCGGGCCGGCGTCTACCTGACCCACGACGAGTTTAAGGGCAAGAAGCCGGTGGAGCGCGGCGGCAGACAGATCCTGGTGAGAACGTCCGATCTGGCCAACCCGCGGTTCACCGGTGTGGTCGAGATTGCGACATCGAGTGGCAGCCGCAGCCTGGGGACCGTCACCAAACGCAGTGTGGAGTACCAGATCTATCGCGAAGCTCAGAACCTCGTCATGATGGGCGAGTTCGAGATGAGCTCGCGGGCACTTGTTGCCACCTCCGGGATTTTACCGAACACCGGCGGTCTTCGCCGCGCCTTCAACTATGCGCGCCGGGGCAATCCGCACGACAGGTGGTTCGCCCTGCGAGGCAACCATCATTTCCTCAAGTACCGGGCTGCGACCACACTGCTACTGCTCGAGTTGCGGCTGCTTGGAATCCCCGTCCCCTTTCCCTCGCTGCTGCCCCCAAACGACTTCGGCCCGGTAGCCCGATGGCTGGCGCGCCGCAAGCGCGAAGGCGTGGCGAGCCTGGTGACAGGCGCCGTCAGTTGCGGAGTTCGCACCGTCGCGGCCGCTCGGGAGTTGGGACTGGATATCAGCGGCACGCTATTCCTGCTGGGCGGAGAGGCGCTCACGGAGTCGAAGCGCGCCACCATCGAGGCCGCCGGATGCGAGGCTCATGCTCGATATGCGACTTCCGAGGTTGGGTCCGTCGGCGTAAGTTGCCGCCGGATGCAGGGCAATTGTGTCCACGTGTGCCTCGACAGCATCGCAGTTATCAGCCGCAAGAAGCGCGCTCCCCTCAGCGACGTGGAAGTCAATTCGCTCCTGTTGACTCCGCTCCTGCCCTCGGCGCCGACAGTCGCCGTCAACGTGGAGATGGACGACGCGGGAACTCTGGGTAAGGCGACGTGCGGTTGCTCCCTCTCGGCGCTCGGTTTGACCCGGCAACTCGATAACATCTTCAGCTACGGCAAACTCACCGGAGGCGGCGTGACACTGCTTTCCGAAGGGCTCCTGAGCATTCTGGAGCAGAGTCTGCCAGCGCGATTCGGCGGCGTGCCGTCCGACTACCAGATCGTCGAATTCGAGGGTGCCGCCCAAACGGAAATCCAGTTGCGTGCGCACCCTCGCCTGCGCGGCTCCGAAGAGGAAATCCAACACTTCTTCCTGTCCGAACTCCGGAAGCTGCGGGGCGGCGGCCCGGCCGGTGGCGTCTGGAAGAATATGGGGGCCATTCGGGTGGTGCTGGGCGAGCCGTATGCCATGGGCGGGGGCAAGGTGAACCTGTTGCACCTGCGCGGGACCGCGCCGCGCTGAAACGAAGCCTATGAGAGTGCACTACTTATTGACAGCCATAGTTGTACTGGAAGTGGCGGTCTGCGTTCACGCGCAGGACCGTTACAGTGCGATCAGCGGCCAGGTCGTCGATCAGAGTGGCGGCTCGGTGCCCGGCGCCGTTGTCCGGGTAACCCATATCGCAACCAACGAAGCGCGCATCACGATCACCGGAGGCGACGGTTTCTACCGTCTGGCGCGTTTGCCCCTTGGCGAATACCAGGTGACGGCGGAGAAGGAGGGGATGAGGACATCGCGCCAACAAGGCGTGCTCCTCGAAGTAGATCACGAGGCAGTGGTGAACCTTCGGTTGTTTGTCGGTGAACTCACCCAAAGCGTCGAAGTAACAGGCGAAGCCCATACCATCGAAGCCACGCCGTCGGCTATCACCAGTGTTGTCAACACCCACACCATCGAGCAGTTACCCCTGAACGGCCGCGACTACATCCAGCTTGCCACGCTCATGGCGGGCGTGCCGGCCGCCAGGGCGCAGGGCCGTAATGTAGACACCGGATACGGACTGCATCTCAGTATTTCCGGGTCGCGCCCCTTTCAAAACAGCTTCCGGCTCGACGGACTCAACATCACGACTTACCACGGGTCGACACCGGGAAGTGTAACCGGCTTGAACCTCGGTGTGGATTCGATTTCCGAGTTCAGCGTGAACAGCAGCGCCTACAGCGCACAGTACGGTCAGGCCGCCGGCGGAATTATCAACGCAGTGACAAAATCCGGTTCGAACCACTTCCATGGCACCGCATTCTACTTCCACCGCAACGACAATCTTGACGCCAGGAACTTCTTCGACGGCGCGACGGCGCCCGAGTTCCGCCGCCACCAGTTCGGAGGGTCTCTCGGCGGGCCGATTTGGAAGAACAAGACATTCTTCTTTGTGAACTATGAATCGCTGTTGGAGGAACGCGGCAACACCACGTACGACACGACCCTCAGTGCGGAAGCGCGGACAGGCAATCTCACCACCGGCTTTGTCGCCGTCGATCCCGCAATCGCCCGTATCCTGCCCTTCTACCCGTTGCCGAACGGTCCCGTTTTTGGCGACACCGGGTTCTTTATCTTCGCCAACGATACGCTGACCGACGAGCATTTCATCACTTCCCGCATCGATCACAGCGCCGGCGACCGGGACAAGTTCTTCTTCCGGTACAGCTTCGACGGAGCCAGTCAACAGAGCAGCACGGACTTCGAAGCGGGCACCCGTCTGGATCGCACTCGCAACCAATCCATGGTCATCGAGCACATGCGTATCGTATCTCCCAGACTGTTGCAGACCGCGCGTGTCGGCTACTCGCGGAACCTGACGTCGGACGGCGACTCGGTGACGCGGATCCCGGACACTGACTCCTCGGATCTGGAGTTCATCCCCGGCGCCGGGGTGATGGGCTCGATTCTTGTGGTTAGCCTGACGGACTTTCCCGGCGGCAGTGGCTCGCTCGGACTGAACAAGCCCATTCTGAATTCTTACCAACTCGACGACGATCTGACATTCACCACCGGCCGCCAATCCATAAAGTGGGGCGTTCACTTCGAACGCACCCAGTTCAACATCGATAGCCAGAACCGCCAGGTTGGCGACTTCCGTTTTCGCGACATCAGCCGGCTGCTCCAGAACATTCCAGACCGATTCCGCGCGCAATTCCCGGGCTCCGACACCGTCCGCGGCTTCCGCGAGTGGATCGGCGCTATGTACATCCAGGACACGTGGGTCACTTCGCGGCGTTTCACCCTGGATGCAGGGCTGCGTTGGGAATGGGCCAGCGTGCCAATTGAGGTCAACGGCAAGTTATCCAATCTTGACCTGCTAACGGACACCAGTATGCGCGTCGGCGATCCGTTGTACGATAATCCCTCCTGGCTCAACTTCGCGCCGCGCCTGGGATTGGCCTGGGATGTCTTTGGCAGTGGAAAGACGCTGGTCCGGAGCGGCTATGGCATCTTCCCTGACTTATTGCTCTCTCCTTATGTCTCTTACATCGGAACCCGCAACTCCCCATTCTTCCGGCGGGGCGAGACGCGGTCTCTGACCAAAGGCGACTTTCCGAAAGGCGGCTACCAGGCTCTGCTCGCGAGCCCCACTCCCGACCTGGCTGTCGACCGCATCCCCCGCGATGTCAGCCAGCCATACGTCCAACAATGGAACTTCAACGTGGAACAACGGGTCGGCCTTAACAGCTTCCTTCGCGTGGCCTATGTCGGATCGCACGGGTTGAATCTTTCCAGCATCACCAACGACGCCAATCTGGTGCAGCCGGTGAGGCAGGCGGACGGCCGGCTGTTCTTTCCGCCGGACGGTCAGCCGCTCAACCCGGTTTTTGCGGGCATCCGGAACCGCCAGTTCGATGCGCAATCTTTCTACCACGGCCTCCAGACAGATTTCCGACTGCGTCTGATCCGAGGATTGCAGACGGAATTCACCTACACGTTTTCCAAGAGCATCGACGACAGTTCCAACTTCTACTCTTCCAGCGAGTCACCCAACCGCGGGGTGTTGCCATTGAACGACAGCCCGAAGTTTAACCGCGGACTGTCGGGTCACGATGTGAGGAATTACCTTACGGCCAGCGGAACGTGGGACCTGCCGCTGTTCCGAGGCTCAGCGTGGAAATGGGTGGCCGGGGGATGGAAGATGGGAGCCATCCTGGTTTATAGTTCCGGGCTGCCGACCACGGCCTGGCTTGCCTACGACGCGGCCGGCACCAGGACGCACATGTCTGGCGCCAGCATCGGCCAACGTCCGGACCTGGTGCCGGGGGCAAGCAATAATCCGGTGACCGGAGACCCGCAGCGCTGGGTGGACCTGAGCGCGTTCAGCAGGCCCCAACCGGGCTATCTCGGAAACCTCGGGCGAAATACAATCTCGGGTCCGGATCTCGCCAGTCTCGACTTCTCGATGACCAAGCAGTTCCGATTGACCAGACTCGGCGACGCAGCCGGCGTCGATCTCCGTTTCGAGTTCTTCAACCTTCTGAACAGAACGAATTTCGATTTGCCCGCGGTGGAGCGGATGGAGACCTTCGCCGAGACCACCGTGCGGGAAGATTTCGGACGCATTACCTCTGCGGGCAAAAGCCGCGAAATCCAGATTGGGCTGAAGCTGCGTTTCTGAATTTATGGCTACCGGTATCCAAGTTTCGTCGGATGCACCCTCAAAGCGGGATTGGCGGCGGCTCGCGTCGCTGGGGCCGGGCTTGCTCTTCGCCTTGAGCGGTATCGGCGCGCGAGACCTGATCGTCAACTCCATGGCCGGGGCCAGCAACGGCTACAGCCTGTTGTGGATCCTGGTAGTGGCGGTTGCGGCCAGGTTTGTCATTGTGGATGCCACCGCCCGATATGTCCTTGTCACCGGTGAATCCTTGCTCACGGGTTGCGGCCGGCTGGGACGTTGGGCCGTGGTGTTGTGGGTGGGGTTCTGGCTGCTTCGGCAACATGCCGGCGCCATCGGGCGGGCGGTGATGTTTGGCGTGGCCGCTAACTTCATTTTTCCTTTGCCAACACCGCATAGCGGCGTCATCTGGGGGATGGTCTTTCTCACGGCAGCGTTCGCTTTGATGTACTGGGGCCGGTATCGTTGGGTCGAAGAGCTCAGTA
Source organism: Bryobacterales bacterium (assembly GCA_963810595.1). Taxonomy (GTDB): domain Bacteria; phylum Acidobacteriota; class Terriglobia; order Bryobacterales; family Bryobacteraceae; genus CAWEOG01. Next base: position 132,387 of record CAWEOG010000016.1, read on the forward strand.
AACCGTTGGCGTCGGTCATGGCGGTTTGTCTCCTGGCGGCGGCCATTGCATCCAAGCCGAGCTTTACTGAATTCCTGCATGGAGTGCTGCATCCGGTGCTGCCCTCCGGTGGTGGAAACTACCACTCCATCATCGTCCTCATGGCAGTCATTTCCACGGCCGTCGGCTCATTCGGGAATCTGAGGTACGCCGCCTTTGTCCATGAAAAGGGTTGGCGAACTCTGGATCATTTGCGGCGCCAGAGGATGGACTTGCTGCTCGGCATGCTCGGGGGCCTGTTGATGCTGGCCCTGGTTCAAATCGCGGCTGCGGGTGTGCTGGGGCCGCTCGGAATTCGAGTTACCAGGGTAGATGACCTGATTCCCATGTTCTCGCAGGTGCTCGGCGATTCAGGACACGTCGTCCTCGGCGTGACGCTTCTCTGCGTGGTTTTCGGTTCTCACGTCGGCAGCGAAGCCGGCTACGGCATCATGATATCCGACGTGTATCACCGGTTCATTCGTCCATCGTCGCGTCTGATGGACGAAGGCGTGCCACCAGGCAAAATGCCTGCTTATCAATGGCTGATGCTATTCTTTTTCGTCTCCCCACTTTACGTGTTCTTCACCGATTGGACGCCCGTCGGCATTGTGGTAGCCGCGGGAGTTATGAGTATCGTCGCGCTCCCGGTGATGACGCTGGTTATTCTGCGCCTGACCTCGGACCGGAAAGTGATGGGACCGCACGCCAACGGTTGGGTGACCAACGTAGTCATGATCCTGGCGACAATCGGCGCTCTGTACTTGTCGTGGCAAGGTGCCGTGGAGATCTTCAGCAACATTCCGAATTAACCTTCTCGGAACCGCTCCGGAAAGTGCGCTTGTCTGTAGGCGGGAATCCGGAGGATCGCGGTGTGCGGCGGGCCGAGCCAAGGCTCGTTCATCGGAGAGCTTGGACGGAGCGTTGCAGCCCGCCTGATGCGCACTCGGGCAGGGCCATCTTTCAATGAGCCCAATCAGTCCATGGGAACCTTCCTGACCTGAAGCAAGCAATCGAAGTGCCACCGGTCTCAACGGACCGAGAGCGTTACACCCCGCGGGCTCTCGGCGCTCCCGACTTTCAGAACCACAGGCACCGTAAATCCGGGGACCACCTCCGCCGGGATCCTGCAATTCACTTGAAGCACACCCGCGATCAGAGTGGGTGCCGCACCGGAGTAGAGGATCTCGGCGTCGAGCCCACCAATCTGTACGGAAACGGGCAACTGAGGTTTCGGCCAGGATTCGATTGCGATCAGACCGTCGGTGCCCGGCGGGTCGGTTTGTCCGGCTCCGGTGGCAAACAGCACCGCAATGGAACCCCGTGGTGCGGGGTTCAGGGGCGTGTTAACTGTCAAATCCTGGTTCAGGATGGCGCCAGGACCGACGCCGCCGGGTTCCAGTGTGAAGATGGCAGGCGCTGCCGCCGCAACCGGTGAGATGAGATCCGCGATCTCTTGGCCGCCTCGCAGGACGTGTATGTGCGTGGACGCCTCACCAAACACAGCGTAAGGGACGATTGCGTTGATCTGGTTGGCCGCGGCATACAGAAGGGGCGAAGCAGTTCCGTCAAAAAACACGCTGGTGCCAGCCAGCACCGTGCTGCTTGGGGGTGGGAAAGGCTCCGGTTCAGACTCCGGACCAATTCCAGCACCAATAACCGTGACGATCTCTCCAGGGGCAACGGGTCCGGAAAGCAGGCTCGCACCGCTGAGTAAGCCCTCCGGTACAAGTGGTGTGCTCAGGGCTCGTCCCCTGCACCGTCACGGTCCCATCGCTGCTGGTGAGTGGGGCCGCATAACCAAGCTGATTTACAGCCATAACGTTAGAAAAAGACAGAGGGTACACGCCACTGGGAGCCTCTGGGTTCAAACAGAGGAAGAGAGTAATGAGGGCGCCATCATCAATTCGGTCCTGGTTCAGACCTTCGATCACGAACCGTTTCCTGTTTGGCGCCAAGTCACTGTAGTAGATGGTTTTCAGCGCATTCCTCGTTGCATCACCCGCGATCGCGGCCAGGCTCATGACGGAGTTGTCGTATTGCAGATCAAACTGCAGTGCGCTAATGGAGCCAGCTTGGGATGCAACCACAACCGGAAGAAAGATGCTGCTTCCTGGAGAAGATACGGATTGGGCCGGGAGGGATATTTCCGAGGCTATCGAGGGAACCTGATAACCGAACAGCAGGACAGCACAAAGCAGGGCCGTCTTCGTAGCCGGTCTCCAACCGTTCATCGAGCGTAGCGACAATCCCCTCCATCTCCCCTTGATGAAAACTATCACGGGCGGCTGGCGAGGTTCAAGGGTACGCGTACTGGAACGTTGGACTGACCAACGGTCGGAGTTCGCCGGGCAGCACCTGCTTTTGAAGGATCTCCGCTTACAAATTGCCTGCGTTGGAAAGGGGGGCCGGAGGTTGCCCTTGCAGCGGTGTACGCCGATGTTCCTACGAAGCTGTGATCGCGCGCCCTCGAACCTCAATATCCGCCAGGTTGACAACTTCTCGTGCCCGTGGGAATGTTCGATAAGGTTCCGACGATGGACAATGACATTTCACGACGTTCCTTCTTTGCGGGAGCCGTGGCCTCGGCGGCTGCCGCTCAATCAAGGCCTAAAGGCCCGAATATACTGTTCTTTCTTCCGGATCAGGTGAGGGCGTGCGCCGTGGGGTGCTATGGCGGCGGCCAGAACGCTCCCACCCCCAACCTCGATCGTCTGGCGGGCGAGGGCGTTCGGTTTACAAACGCACTTTCGACCTACCCGCTCTGCACCCCCTATCGAGGAATGATGCAGACCGGCCGCTGGCCCGCACTCTCCGGCGGCATCATGAACTGGATCAACCTGCCCTCCACCGGGGAGTCGATGGGAGACGTATTTAGCCGCGCGGGCTACCACACCGGCTACATCGGCAAGTGGCATCTGGCCGCCGGCCGTCTGAGCGGCACGCTGAAGCGGGACGTACCGCCACCCCCGCGCTCTGAGCCGGAATACGTTCCCCCTGGCCCGATGCGGATGGGCTACCGCCACTGGGCCGCGTACAACTTTCACTCCGACTTCAACCACGCCTATTACTATCGCGACACGCCGGAGCGTCTGTTCATGCCGAAGTTCGAGACCGACTCGGAAACGGACATGGCGATTGACTTCATGAAGCGAAACCAATCGTCCGCTGAACCGTTTTTTCTTGTCGTTTCGCCGCATCCGCCGCACCCACCCTGGACAACCGCGCAGGCTCCCGCGAGAAACCTCGAAACGACGCCAGAGAATCTGTATTGGCGGCCGAACGTGAAGGGCCGTCGCGACGCCCCGGCGGCCGATCCCCGCTGCTACTACTCGATGCTGGCCAACATGGACGAGAACGTTGGGAGGCTCGTGCAGTTCCTGGATGAGTCCGGGCTCGCCGACAACACCATTTTCGTGATGACCTCCGACCACGGCGAGATGATGGCCAGCCAGGGCCGCTATAACAAGATGGTGCCCTACGTGGAGGCCGTTCACGTTCCGCTCATCGTGCGCTGGCCCGGACACATCAAACCGGGAAGCGTTACCGATGCGCTCTACACACCGATTGACTCGTTTCCAACGCTGGCATCCCTGTGCGGCATCGAGGCGCCGTCCATCGTCGATGGCATGGATCTTTCCGCATCGATGACGCAGCGCAACGGAAAAGAGCGAGATGCGGCGCTGCTGATGAACTTCACTTCCCATTGGGATTATCCCGAGACTGCAACAAGTTGGCCGGAGTGGCGCGGTGTACGCGACAAACGCTACACCTACGTCCGCTGGCTGAACGGCGCCGAAGAGCTGTTCGATAATCAGGCGGACCCTTACCAAATGACAAATCTGTTCGATGGGCGTAACGTTCCACCGGTGATGAAACAGATGCGCGAACGGCTGAGGGACCTGTTAAACCAGGCGCACGATGAGTTCCTGCCGGGCAACCAGTATGCATCCTGGTTCGATATCAACCGCAATCTGGTGCGAAACGCTCTTGGTCCGCTCCCACAGCGGAGTGGCGGGTAGCGCCGGAACCGCGGCACTCCGCCCGGCGATCCAGTCAAAGTGATCAATTGGGCGCCATGTGGCGGCACTCCCTTTCGGGCTTTTGGTTTACGAAAAATCCTGCATCGCGGCCGTTGGTCTCCCCGCTTCGCCCGGCTGGAGATATGATCTATGGTTTATGCGCACACTCCTCTTCCTTGCACTTTTCGTCGCTTTTCCGCTTTATGGCCAGACGGCGGAACTTTGGCCCGGGGCTCAATATGACCCCGCTGTTCCAACCTTTCAGTCCGTGCTCGGATACCAGCCCGGCGGGCGCATCGCGCCTCACTCCGATATCGTCCGATACTTCGAGGCACTGGCTGCCGCCGCCCCGGATCGCGTTAAATTGTTCGACTACGGCAAAACCTGGGAAGGCCGCCGGCTGTTTTTTGCCGTCGTCAGCTCTCCGGAGAACTTGCGGCGGCTGGATGAAATTCGCGCCGGCGTTCGAAAACTCACCGATCCACGAATCACCTCCCCAGCCGAGGCGGGCCAACTAATCGAGTCGCTGCCGGCCGTCATCATGCTGGCCTACGGCGTCCACGGCAACGAGATCTCCTCGCCCGACGCCGCCATGTTTACCGCCTACCATCTGCTCGCGTCGCGAAACGACCCGATGGTGGCCGACATTCTCAAGAACACCGTCGTCATGCTCGACCCGCAACAGAACCCCGACGGGCGCGACCGCTTCGTTCACGACTTCGAAATGGCGCGGGGCCTGGAACCCGATGCCAGTCCGCTGGCCGCCGAACACGTCGAGCCGTGGCCCGGCGGGCGAACCAACCACTACTACTTCGATATGAACCGCGACTGGTTCGCGCTGACCCAACCCGAAATCCGCTCGCTCGTGCGCGCGCTGCTGGAGTGGTATCCGCAGGTGTTTATCGATCTGCACGAGATGGGACCGAATACCACCTACTACTTCACGCCCGGAAGCCAGCCCCTACAACCCCTACCTCACCGAACAACAGCACAGCGACCTGTTCTGGTTCGGGAAGAACAACGCCAAATGGTTCGACCAGTTCGGTTTCCACTATTTCACCCGCGAGTTGTACGACGCCTTCTATCCGGGTTACGGCGCAAGCTGGCCGGCCTATTACGGGGCGCTGGCGGCGACTTACGAGTGCGGGTCGGCGCGCGGGCTGGTGATGCGGCGCCAGGACGGCACCGAATTCACCTTCCGCGGCACCATTCAGAAGCACTTCGTGGCTTCGATTTCCACCTGCGAAACGGCCGCCACGCACCGGCGCGAGCTGCTCGAGAACTTCTACAAATACCAGCAGACGGCCATCGAAGAGGGGCGGACCGGCCCCGTACGCGAGTACATCCTGCCGCGTACCGGCGACTTTTCGGCAACCGACAAGCTGGCCGGCATGCTGGTGGACATGGGCATCGAAGTGAAGCGCGCCAAGGCCGCCTTTTCGAACGGTGGGAAACAGTACGCCGCCGGAACCTACGTCGATCGACCTGGCGCAGCCGAAGGAACGGATGATCCGGACGCTGATGGACGCCGCAGGTCGGCATGGACGCGAAGTTCATCAAGGAACAAGAGACGGCGGCGCAAGAAGAATCTGCCCGACGAGATCTATGACGTCACCGCCTGGTCGCTGCCGCTCGAATTCAACGTGGCCGCGGTGAGCGCCGCGGCGCCGTCGCGCAGGGGACTTCGAGATGGTAGCGAGCGGCGCCGCTTCCGGAAGGGAAAGTGGACGGGCGGCGAAGCCAAGGTGGCCTACCTGGTGCCGTGGGGGACGCTGGCGGCGGGCCGCTTTCTCAGTGCCGCCCTGCGCGCCGAATCTGGAGATCCTCAGCCCGAACAAGGCCTTCTCGCAGAAGGGACGGAAGTTTCCGGCTGGATCGCTGGTGGTCCCGGTAAAAGACAACAAGCCGGGAGTTCACGAAGTGGTGGCGCGCCTGGCGAAAGAAAGCGGCGCCGAGGTGATCGCAACCGATACGAGCTGGGTGGACGAAGGCATCGATTTCGGCAGCGACAACACGGTGCATATTCCCAAGCCGGCGGTGGCCATTCTCTGGGATGAGCCGACCTCGGCGTCGGGCGCCGGCAACACGCGCTTCGTGCTGGAGCGGCAGTTCGGCTACCCGGTGACGCCCATCCGCGTGGAGACCCTGCGGACGGCCAACCTGCAGCACTTCAACGTGCTGATTGTGCCGTCTTCGAGCGGCCGCACGGGCTACCGGCAAGCCATTTCGGCGGCGGCCATCGACCGCCTGAAGAGCTGGGTGCGGGGCGGCGGCGTCATTATCGGTGTCGAAAGCGGTGTGTCGTTTCTAGCCGATAAACGGGTCGGTTTGCTGGAGGTGGCCGAGGAAAATCGCGCCGTCGACGAAAAAGGGAAGGAAAAACCGGCGGCCGCGGACAGCGAAAAGCCGGCGGAGGGCTCGGCGCCAGGGACGGCTCCGACTTCCGGCGACCGGGTGCCGGGGAAGGTGTTCACCAACCAGGCGGAGTACGAGAAAGCGATTCAGGCGCAAGCGGTATTGCCCGACGCGATGCCGGGCGTGCTGGTGCGCGCCACCGTGGACCCCGACAACTGGCTGGGGGCAGGGGTGGCGCCGAGCGTGAACGCTCTGATTTCCGGCCGCGCCATCTATACGCCCATCAAATTGAACCACGGCGTCAACGTGGCGGTTTTCGCGGCCGCCGATCAATTGGTGGCCAGCGGATACATGTGGGAAGAGAACAAAAAGCAGCTCGCCTTCAAACCCCTGGTGGTGGTGCAGCAGCAGGGAAGCGGGCAGGTGATCGGCTTCACCGCCGACCCGGCCTTCCGCGCGTACATGGACGGTTTGGACGTGCTACTGCTGAACGCGGTGTTCCGCGGAGCGGCGATGGCTCACCCGAACGCCGAGTTCACGGAGTAGGCGCGCCTCACTCGTAGCGCAATGCTTCGATAGGGTCGAGTTTGGAGGCTTTGAGCGCGGGCACCATGCCGGCAATCAGGCCCACCAGCAGGAGCACGCCGCTCGAAACGACGATGGCGGCGATGGACACCTGAAGATGGATGTCGCCGCGGCCGCTGGTGTCTTTGAACATCGGCCCGAAAAACGGCATGGAGCCGACCAGCACGGTCATGCCGGCGCCGATAGCCACGCCGAGAAGACCGCCCATACCGACAATGGCGGTGGCTTCCACCAGGAACTGGCGCAAGATCAGCTTACGGCGGGCGCCGAGCGCCTTTAACATGCCGATTTCGCGCGTGCGGTCCATCACCGAGGCCAGCATGATGTTGGCCAGGCCGACGCCGCCGATGGCCAGCGTCAACGTGCCGACAAAGCCCAGCAGCACTTTCACCGCCAGCGCCATGCCGGTGATGATGCTCATGAACTTGTTGAAGGCCAGAATTTCGATGGCCTTTTCGTCTTTCGGCGAATAGCGGTGCAGCGCCGCCAGCCGCTCGCGCACCATGCGGACCGCCTCGTCGCGGGAGCCCGGCGTGAGCGGCATCCAGACCAGAAACTGCGGATACTTGATGTCGCGAAACAGACCCGCCGTCTGGTACGGAACAAAGATGCACTCGTTGTCCGGGCGATTGTAGTTGGCGATCTGGAGTTTGGTTTCCATGACCCCGATGACGGTGAAGCGCAGGCCGTTGATGGAGATTTCCTCGCCCACCGGGGGCATGCCGCTGAACAGCTCTTCGGCGACTTTCGCCGCCGAGCACGGCCACCCGGTTGCGGTGATGGTCGTCATCGGCGGTGATCCAGCGGCCCTCGACGATCTTGACGTTGCGGACGGTCTGGTATTCCGGCCAGACGCCGCGCAGGGTGCCTTCTTTTTCGCGGGGCCACGCAGCACCTTCAAGTCGTAAACCATGACCTCGGGCGACAGCGCGCCCACCAGCGGCACGGTGTCTTTGATGGCGGCGGCGTCGGCGAATTCCAGGCGGATGCGCCGCCCGGCCCGCAGGCCGCCCGCCTGTTCGCTGGTTTGCCCGCCGAAACATATCACCACGTCCTGGCCGATGGCGTGGAAGGCGGTGGTGAGCGCATAGTCGAATCCGTTGCCGTAGGACATCAGGATGACAAAGCAGGCCACCCCCCATCCCAGGCTGAGCACTGTGATGATGGTGCGCCGGCGGTAGTACCGCATGGCGGCGAGCGCTTCCGAGAATGCATATTTCCAGTTCATGTGTTCATGTTCAGCGCTCGTGCCGCAGGGCTTCCACCGGCGTCATTTGGGAGGCTTCCCAGGCGGGCGGGAGCGCCGCCAGGATGGCCACCAGGCCGAGAATGCCCCGGTGGCGATGGCGAGCAGGGTCCACTTGATGGGCAGTCCGGCGAACATCTCGGGCAGCGGCAGGGAGTTCACGGCGCCCGACAGGCCGCCCACCAGCAGCAAGCCGGCCAACCCGCTCAACAAGGCGAGAAAAACACCTTCCAGAAAGAATTCCACCAGGATGCGATGGCGGGTGGCGCCCAGCGCCTTCTTCAGGCCGATTTCGTTGGTTCGCTCGGAAACCGCCATCATCATGGTGTTCATCACGCCCACTCCGCCGAGCGACAACGTCACCAGTGAGATCACCGCCAGGAAGATTTCCGTCGAATCAAACACGGTATCGAAGAGCTTGGCGCTTTCGATGGTGTCCCAGATGAAGACGGCGGAATCGTCCCGCGGGTCGAAACCATGCAAGCGCCCGAGCACCGTCTTCACCTGAAGCTGGGCGGCTTCCCACTGATCGAGCGATACCGGGCGGTACAGGATGGAGTCGACCTGGCCCTCTTCGTAGACCTTCCGGCTGGGCGGAGCGTCGCGCTGCAGCGTGGTGTAAGGAACCAGCACCTTATCGTTGTCCCATCCGTCGTAGCTGCTGTTCTGCGCCTTTTCGCTCATCAGCCCGATGACGGCGTAGGGATAGTTGTTGATCTCGATGGTCTCGGCCGATGACGTCGGGGCGCGATTCGAATAGCTGTTTGCGCACCGACGAGCCGAGCACGGCGACGCGGTGGACCTGGTCCACATCCGCCCGGTTGAAGTCGCGGCCCGTGCCCACCGGCAGGGTGCGCAGCTTCAGGTAGTCCGGAGAAACGCCAACCGTCAGAAATTGGCCGCAGTTGTACCGGCTGCGTACCGCCACGCCGTCGGGTTTTCATTTCCGGCGCAACCACCTCCACCAGCGGGCATTGCTCGCGGATGACGGGGATGTCGCGCTGCGTAGAAGCGGATCTGGCGGCCGGCCCGCTGCCCGCCGGCCTGGCGTTCGGTGCGGCCGGGAAACAGCATCACCACGTTGTCGCCGATCTGTTTCATGTTGTTGCGCTGCCCCTGCCGGAAGCCGTCGCTGAGCGCGCCCATCAGAACCAGCGAGGCGATGCCCCAGGCGATGCCGAACAGCGTGAGAAAGCTGCGCAGCTTGTTGCGGCGGACGTTGGCCAGAGTCTGGCGTGCAAGGTCCACCAGAAACTCCCAGAGATTCATGTGGATGCGCTGGTGACGGTGCGCCGGGTGCAGTCTCGGGCCGCGTGGGCCGAAGGCGGGATGTTCAACCGGCAATTTTTCAATTGATATTTCGTTGTCAAGTTTTGCCGCGGTGGCCATTTGAGCTCGGTTCCTCTTTGTCCTACGTTCACGCAACTGAGAATGTTCCAATTCGAGCTTCCGAGATCGCCGATATGCCCACAGTGGTAGTAAAGGAAGGCGTCTGGTCCCAACCACCGGCGGCCGAGGGATGGCTTTCCCGTACCCCTACTTTCCCTAGTGAAACACGCAGGGAAACTCCTGGACCGCGCGAGGCGTCGTCCGCTACGATTAGGCTACAAGCTACCTAGAAACAAAGAGTAAAACACTTGAGTGGAGGACTTTCGATGAGACTTCTTCGAGCCTTCGTGTGCCTGTGCTGGGTTTTGATGGCGGGGCAGACCCGTGCTCAAAACCTGAGCAACGAATTCACCAGCGCGGATGCCCGGCGCCTGTCGGCCGAGCTGACGCCGTCGCCTTACGGTACGCGGTCAGGCGCCGACACAATTCGCAAATGGAAGCGCCAATGGATGATCTCGGCGGCGGCGTTGGTAGCCGCTTCCATGCTGGATGCAAGCTCGTCCTGGGGAAACAGGGAAGCGAACCCGGCGCTGCAACAGGGGGGCAACCGGTTTGGGGGAAGTTCGGCGGCGATCAAAGAGGGAAACGCGCGCGAACCTTCGACTGGTACGATGAGGACGGTTGGTCAAAAAATCTGCGCGGTGGGTTCCACCGCTGTCCCGGTTTCCGGAGGGATGCTGGGCTTGGGCAGATAGGAAACCGGGACAGGCCGATGGAAGTTCGACAAATGCTGACTGTGAGCCGGATAGTCAAGCGCGTGGCAGATTTGCTTTCGCATTCCGCTCAAGTCAATCTCATGATGCGGCACAACCCGGAAATCTCCTATAGCCCCACGAGGCTAATCTGGCGTACGGTTTTAAGGGATCTCCGCCAACTCGATTATCCTTCGTAAAATCAATACCATACGGCGCTTTTTCTGGCTGGGAGGCAGTTTCCAGGAGGATGGCGGGATACCAGATAGATTCCCATGCCACAATGCGGGCTATTCTTATGTAAACAGGATTAGTATGTATGCACTTCAGCAGCACCGCCCGCAAGACGGCCGGCCGATGAACGGATTGTTCCGCAGAATCACCGATCGGCGCATCTTCATGGTGCTGGTTGCAGGCTTTGCGTTGGTGTTCACCATCCTGCTGTTGGGGGGGCTGGCGGGAGTACGGAATCTCAAGGCCATTCAGGTCAATGCCGGCGAGCTGGTGAAGGAACACCAGATGTCGTCGTTCCTGGTGGCGCAGATTCAACTGCAATTGACCAATCTGAATGCGGTCATCCACAGAATTTCGCGCGATCCGAAAGCCGTGGATGCGGCAACGCTGCTGGAGCAGATCGATCGCGCCCAGCGGAACATCTCCCGGATTTCGGCAGCCGGCAGGGGGTCGCCCGAAGAGAACCTGTGGAATGCTTTGGACCAGACCTCCCACAAGTTCTCCGCGGAGGCGCGCAACGTTCTCGGGATGGAGAACCGTGTGCGGGTCACGACGCGGGAACTGGTGGACAGCCATGAGGACCTGATTACCATCGCCGCACGGCTGTTCAACGCCAGCTACTGGCGGAGCGTCCGGGCGCAGACTCTGATCGACCAAAAGTCGCAGCAGTTGGTCATCGAGACGGTGGCCATTATGGGCGGTTGCACCGCGGTGGCGTTTTTCTTTACGCTACTGACGCTGCTGTGGGCCCGCCGGCTGATGAACCAGCAGGAGGCCCGGACCGGCGAGATCGGAAGAGTGTCGTTTCACCTCCTGCAGGATCAGGAAGGCGCGGCACGCCGATTTTCACACGAGCTGCACGATGAGCTGGGACAGGGTTTAACCGCGATTAAAGCGAACCTGGTGGCCTTGGGCGGAAACAAGGCCGTGCCGGAACGGGTTCAGGATTGCTTGCGGCTGGTGGATGAGTCCATCGAGAACGTCCGCCAGATGTCGCAACTGCTGCACCCGCGCATTCTGGACGATTTTGGCCTGGAAACCGCATTGCGCTGGCTGGGCGAGAATTTCGCCCGGAGGCAGAACATCGATTTTCAATTCAATTCGAACTGGAGCGAGAGATTGTCGCCGGATGCGGAATTGCACCTGTTCCGCATCGCTCAGGAGGCGCTCACCAATGTCGCGCGGCATTCCAAAGCGACCGAAGTTCACCTGGAGTTGGTCCGAGAGGGCGATGAAATCAGCATGACGATCGCCGATAATGGAAAGGGCTTGCGCCGGAATGGGGATCCGCGGCGGCTGGGGACGGGCATCGGGCTGATTGCCATGCGAGCGCGCGCGGAAAACATCGGCGGCACACTCCGATTGGACGGTAAAAGCGGAGAGGGCTGCCGGGTGAGGGTTCAGGTGCCTTTGTCGAAGGTGATTGAATGAGCGCGAAAGTTCGGGTTCTGCTGGCGGACGACCATGCCGTAGTCCGCCAGGGCTTCCGTTTGATTTTGAGCGCCGAGCCCGACATAGAAGTGATCGGCGAAGCGAACAACGGCCGGGAGGCGGTGGAACTGGCGGAGAAGCTTCACCCGGATGTTGTTGTGATGGACGTCGCCATGCCGGAGTTGAACGGGATCGAGGCGACGCGGCGCATCTCGCAGGCAGAGCCAAGGACGGTTGTGGTGGCGCTCAGCATGCATAAGGATTCCGTTTATGTACGGGAGATCCTGCGGGCCGGCGCCCGCGGCTACCTGTTGAAGGACGCCATCGACAAGGACCTGATCACCGCCATCCGGGCGGTGGCCCGCGGCGAGGGTTACATCAGCCCGGCGGTGTCCACATCCGTACTGGAAGACTATCGCCGTCATGTCACCAACCCGGTCGACCTTCTCAGCAGCCGCGAGCGAGAGGTGCTGCAACTGATCGCCGAGGGCAGAACGAATAAAGACATCGCGTCCGGCCTGGGCTTGAGCGTACACACCGTGGATGCCCATCGCGGGCGGATTATGGACAAGCTAAACCTGCACAGCACCGGAGAACTGGTGCGCTTTGCCGTCAGAAACGGCGTCATCGACTGAAGCGTCAGCCCGACGCCGTCTCCAGCCCCCGTAAATTCCTATTGCGCATTACCGGATCGCGGCTATTGTCCGGAAACTCAACTCAGCCCAGAATATTAGTGAGTTGGGGTGTTTTTTCTGGGAGAGAACGCCTGCAACGTTGGTGACGGAAGGTGAGTCGAGAGAGATTCGAGCAGATTGGCGGCGACGCAAGGAAGTGCCTTTCCGTCGCCTGCCTGCTGATGCTGGGCGCGCTGGCGGGTGGATCGGGAGTGTCGGCGCAGGACAGCGGCGCGATTGAGGGCTTTGTCAGCGACCGTTCTGAGAAGGCGGTGGCCCAGGCAACGGTGCTGGCGATGAATTTGAGATCGGGCGAGTCCTGGCAGACGAGCACCGATTCCAAGGGGGCCTTCCAGTTCAACCAACTGAGCGCTGGCGTCTATCGGGTCTCGGTCGGGCAGTCCGGCTACGAGATTTACGAGAGCGACGACCTCAAGATTGAATCGGAGAAGGTAACGCGGTTGGTTGTGCAACTGAAGCAGTCGCGCAACAACCGCCGCCAATAGCCCCGGGTCTGGCAACCCGGTCAACCAGAGTTCCTGACTGAACGTGGCCGGTTGACGACCTCCTTACGGCCGGCCACCTTTTTTCCTTAAAATTACGAGCCTTCGCCGGAAGTGCGTGTTGAGGGCGAATTCGCTTCGGGAAGCCCCCACTTTCCTCTCAAGCCTGGATCGAGCGCCTTCGCCCGATCGAAATAGTGCACCGCCAGTTCGCGATAGGCGGTCTTCGCACCGCCCACCGCCGCCGTCCGGCGGTATTCGACGAGGAACAGGTTGGCGGCCGCGGCCAGCACAACCGGATTTCCCGTGGCTTCGAGTTCGCTTGTGGCATCGTCCGCGGAACTATAGCGAACGCCACCCCGCGAACCGTCGATGATCGCCCTGGCGTACGCTCGGCCGAGCGCCCTGCCATAGCGCCCATCGTTGGGGGAAGCATTTACGGCCCCTTCCAGGAAGCCCGTGGACGCGTCTCTGTCGAGGGAGCGGAAAAACCGCGCCGCATTCCACAACACGCGGCTGTCGGAAGGATGGCTGCGGGCGGCGCGGGCCCATAGCTCTTCCGCCCTCGCGAGCTCGGCCTCCGGCAGTTGGCCGGGCAGGAAAGTCCCGTACCGGGAGCCGAGGATTTCCGATTCAGGATTGTGCTGGATAAGCCACACCACGTGCCGCGCCCGGTTCGCGGTGCTGCCGGCCTGGTGGCGCCGGGTGGCATTAGCGTAATAGGCCATTACCTGCAAACGGGCCGTCCAGTGGCCTGGATCGGTCCGCAGGCGCTGTTCCAGAGCGGCGGCGTCGCGTGCATTGAGGCGAGGCACGTTTTTGAGGGCGTTGAGAAACGCCTGGCTGTAAATTTGTGGACGAGGCGGCTCAATCGGCGCGAATTCGGGGGCATCGGGTGTGTTGCCCCAAACTTCATCGGGAGCGCTCAGCCTGGCAAGCCGCCCGCCGGTGAGGAGGAAACAGGCCGCCAGCACCGCTGCAAATGACACCAGGGCAGAAGGAAATCGCCGTTTCACGCGAACCCCCGAAAACAACTCAACCCATTGGGAAGCCCCCCCAAGCGTCCCCTTTGAATTATAGAATAGGACTCGGAATTCCAGCTTGAAAAAGTAACAAAATCAGCATAGAATCCGCCTAATTGTATATGGTCAACTTAAATATACTAGAACATTGCCGTCCGGAATCCGCCGGATTCCTTCATTATTTATTCTCGGTTCTCCGCCGTCGTGAAGTTGGCGCGCTTCTGCGCTATACTTCCACGCATAACCCGCGGCCGGCGGGACTTGCGAGTTGAGGAAGCCAGTATGGCATATATCGACAGTCACGATCGAGGAACTTTCTGCTGGGCCGAGTTGGCAACGACCGACCCGGATGCCGCGAAAGCGTTTTACGGAGGTCTGTTCGGATGGGCCCCGGACGACATGCCCCTGGGGGGCGGCAACTTTTTTACCATGCTAAAGCTGGAGGGGCGGGAAATCGGCGCATTGTACCGGCTGATGCCGCAGCAGCAGGAGACGGGCGTTCCCGCTCACTGGCTTTTGTACGTGGCCACCGCGGACGTCGACGACACCATCGAACGGGTGCGGTCGAACGGTGGTGAAGTGACGATTGGACCGACGGACGTCGGCGAGGCCGGCCGAATGGCTCTGTTCCACGATCCCCAGAAGGCCGAGTTTGCAGTGTGGCAGGCCCGGTCGCATCCGGGTGCGAAAATTCATTCGGTTCCCGGGACGCTGGGCTGGTCGGAACTGGCGACCACGGATGCGGCTGGCGCGCGCGCCTTTTACGGCAAGGTGTTCGACTGGGACATGAAGATCTCGCAAATGGGGCCGGTGGAGTACACCGAATGGAAAGTGGGCGACCAATCCGCCGGCGGCATGCTGCAGATGGACGAACGGTGGGGCGACGTTCCCCCGCACTGGATGCCCTATTTTCTGGTAGCCGACTGCGACGCCTCGGTGGCCAATGCGGAGGCGCTTGGAGGCGCTGTCGTGGTTGGCGCCACCGACATCCCGAACGTGGGCCGCTTCGCCGTGCTTCGCGACCCGCAAGGCGCGGTTTTTTCGATCATCCGGTTGGACGTCCCGCCCGCGGCTTGAGCGCGGCGGCTTAGCGCTTCGGCCGAATGCCGGTTGTGGGATAGCGGGTGGCGAGCGCCTGCCCGGCTTCGTCCGCGCCAAGCTCGGCGCAGGCGTCGCATAAAATCACCTTTTCGCAACTTGGTTTGTCGCACTGGATGGTTCCCGCCAGGCGAAAAATGATTCTGGTCAAATGTTCTTTCCGCTTACCCTTCAGCAACACAAGGTCGCCCGCCCTCAATTCGGTTCGGAGGAACTCGGCCGCTGCCTCCACGGTGGTAAATGCGCGTGCTTGTCCCGGGGCGACTCCATTTCGCAGGGCGGAGCGAACCGCGACATCCGCATGAGCTCCGATGAAGACCAGGACGTTGAATATGCCGGCGGCGAGACGCCCTATCTTCTTCTGGCGTTCTCTGGGGGATTTGGAAGTATCCGACAC
Organism: Bryobacterales bacterium; assembly: GCA_963810595.1. Classification (GTDB taxonomy): domain Bacteria; phylum Acidobacteriota; class Terriglobia; order Bryobacterales; family Bryobacteraceae; genus CAWEOG01. The sequence goes on from CAWEOG010000016.1 coordinate 148,053, forward strand.
GTCGCCGAATACCAGGATCTTCCTCGCTGCGGAAGCGCGACGCATCTCTTCAAAGGCCGCCTCGATGACTGCCGGCGAACATTTGAGCTCATCGCGGATGAGGGTCGCGCCGCTGGGCAAGCCTACCGGTTGCATGCGGGCGACAACCGGCTGAAACCTTTGGACCGCCGTCGAAATGTCGTTTCGGCCGCACCCCAGATTGAGAGCGACCGCCACTGCCGCAAGAACCGGAGAGACCTGGTGCTCGCCAACCAACCGGGTGGCCACCTCAAGAGCGTCGTCTCCGAATTCCACCAAAAATTGCAGGCGGTGAGGCCAGTCTGAGACGACGTCCCGCGCGCGAACGTCCGCGTTGTAAGCCCTGCCGAAAGTAACCACCCGGCCGCCGCCGGAAGCTTCCATCCGGGCGACAAATTCGTCATCGGCGTTCAGGAAGACCAAGCCGCCCGCCCGGACGCTCTCGACCAGCCTGGCCTTCTCGGCCGCCACATTCTCGAGCGTTCGGAAGGCAGAATAATGTTCCAGCAAAACCGAAAGTGCGACGGCGATATCGGGACGGAGGATGCTTGCCATCGCCGCCAGGTCCCCGGGTCCAACGGTTCCGGTCTCGGCCACAACGAAGCGGTGCCAGGGGCGGCAGCGCAGGACGACGCTGGTGATGGCGCGAATGGAGTTTTTTGTCCCGTCGGTGCAGACTACCGATTCCCGCTCCGACAGAATGGCGACAAGCACTTCCTTGGCAGTCGTCTTGCCGCAACTTCCCGTGATGGCGATGAAGGTGGTTCGCCACAGAAATCGGCGCCAGGTTTTCGCCAGAATGACCCGCACCCGGAGAGTAAACGCCACCCACCAGTCAAACAGGCGCATCCGAAATCTCGGGGCGAGCCTCCGGAGGTGAACAGAGACGTAAGCCAAACGCCTATTGTAGTATCGGAGATTCAAGAGCGGCCAGCGTCGCGTTGGGCGTGCGCGATGAGCGGGAGAGCTGGAATTCTATGTGCGGAATTGCGGGGTTGTTTCTGTCGGACCTCTCAACCGAGGAGCGGACCGGCGTGCTCCGCCGGATGGCCGGCTCGATGGTACACCGGGGACCGGACGATGAAGGCTTCTGGCTGGCTGATGAGATGGGCGCCGGTCTGGCTTTCCGGCGGCTCAGCATCATCGACCTCGAAACCGGCAACCAGCCCCTGCTAAACGAGGACGAAAGCATCGCCGTCGTCGCGAACGGTGAGATTTACAACCATCGCGAACTGAGGCGCGATCTCGAAAACGCCGGCCACCGGTTCCGCACCAGGTCCGATTGTGAAGTCATTGTTCACCTGTACGAAGAACACGGAGAAGAGTTCCTACGGTATCTGAACGGGATGTTCGGGCTGGCGGTGCTGGACAAGCGGAGGCGCGCCCTGCTGCTGGCTCGCGATGCCGCGGGGATGAAGCATGTCTACTGGGCGCGCCGGAAAGACGGGCTGGTGTTCGCTTCGGAAGCACAGGCGTTGTTCGCGAGCGGCATGCTAAGGCCCGCTCCGGACTGGCCGTCGCTGGCCATGTATTTGTCTTTCGGTTTTATTCCTTCGCCCGGCACTCCGTTTCAGGGCGTCGAACGCCTGCGCCCGGGACACTGTCTTTTATGCAGCCAGGGACGGTGCTCTGAGAAGGCCTACTGGCAGCCGCGATTTCGGAGTGGGGACATTCCACGAACCGAGGATGAGCAGGCCGCCGAGCTCGAGGCCACCTTGCGCAGCGCGGTCAAATCGCATTCCACCGCCGACGTGCCCGTGGGCGCTTTCGTCAGCGGCGGGTTGGATTCGTCGCTGGTAGCCGTGTACGCCGCGCAGTTGTCGGCCAGGCCGCTGAGGACTTTCGCCATTGTCTTTCCGGAGAATCCAAAGCTCGACGAGCGGCGCTTTGCCAGACTGGTGGCCGAACAAATCGGTTCCGAGCACGAGGAAGTCGAGTTTCGCGTGGATGACCTGGCCGACATTCTCCCGGCCGTCGTGCGCGCGCAGGAAGAGCCGAATGTCGCCGCTCCGGCCGCGTTGATCTATATGCTCTCGAAGCTGGCCGCGCGGGGCTTGAAGGTGGTTCTCTCCGGCGAAGGCTCCGATGAGCTGTTCGCGGGCTACCGGTGGTTCAAAGTAGGCTGGAGCGAACCGCTTTGCCGGATCGTGCCCCGGCCGCTGGCAAATGACCTGAAGCGGCATGTAACCGACGAGCGCCTGAACCGGCTGCTTCGAATCGCCGGCGCCCCCGATCCGCCTGCCGCCGATGGAGAATGGTTCCGTAACGCGGGCAGCACCCGGTTGGACGGCATTCTGAACCCGGATCTTCCGGTCCGGCGACATTTGGACGGGTGCGTCCTTCGCGCTCCGGAAGCTGTGCTCGCGTCCTGCCGGGACGTGCTGCAGCGGTACCTCAGCCGGGACTTCACCACGCGCCTTCCGGACGCCATCCTGCTGAACGGTGACAAGACGTCGATGGCGCATTCGCTCGAGATCCGAATGCCCTTCCTCGATCGCGACGTGGTCGATTTCGCCCTGGCGCTTCCTTCCAGGCTGAAGCTGCGAGGGAGGCGGGAGAAGTATCTGTTGAACCGCCTGGCACGGCATTTGCCGCCCCGCGTCGCAGCGCGCCGAAAGCAAGGGCTGGCAATTCCAATCCGTGCGTTGAACGGCCCTCGCATCCGCGCGTTTGTCACCGACACGTTGCTGAGCGGCGCCAACTCGGCGGCGCTGTTCGATCGCCCCGCGCTGGAACGGTGTCTTGGCCGCCTCGATTCGCAGCCGGGCTGGCGGCGAAGCTCCATGTGGTCGCTGTTGAACCTGAAGCTTTGGTGGGACGAATTTATCGGGCGCGGAGAGCGATCCTAACTCCCGCGCACACGGGCTGTCGTTCTGGGAACGTGAATGGCCGCCACCCGCCGCCGGGGCGAGAATAATCCGAGAACCGATTGGCGGATCTCATCGAAGATGGCTTCCGGCGTCCGGTTTGCGTTGATCACCGTGAAATCGTACCGTTTGGCCATCGAATCGAGCGCCCGTGTCACCCGGTTCTGGTAGCGGACGAAGCTTTCGTACATATCGGCGCCAAAGCGCAGGTCCATGCCGCTTTCCCAATAGTCGAAGCGTCCGCGGCCCAGCACCACGCGTTTTACCAGCTCGTCGGTATCGGCGCGCAGATAATAGATGGCGTGCGGAACCAGAGCGAAACCGGCCAGCCGCTCGAGCCAACCGCGGTCTTCGCCGCGCGCGATGCCGCGGGCCATCATGGAGAAGATGTAGCGGTCGGTTACCACCACGAAGCCGGCGCGCAGGGCCGGCAGGATTTCGTTTTCGAGACGATCGGCGAAGTCTGTGAGGTAGAAAAGAGTCATCGTGATGGGACCCAGGGTGTTGCCTTGCTTCGCATCCTGAATTCCCTTTCCGGCCAGCGCCCCGCGCCCCATGCCGGTGTTCAGCACGGCGTGGCCCTGGCGCTCGAGCCAACTGGAAATCAGGCGGATCTGCGTGCTGCGGCCCACGGCGTCGGGGCCCTCGACCACCACCAGTTTTCCCTGCAGCTCGCTGCAATCGACGTCCGGCAGCGGCTCACTATAGAATTGCAGCGGCACCTTTGATAGCATCGATCTCCTTCGACCGCAGGCGCAAAACCCGGTCCTTCAAGCTGTTTCCCAAAACTCGTTTGACGACGCTCCGCATCTGCTTCTGCTGGGCCTCGATGGACTGCGTCGCATCAATGACGTGGAAGCCCATTTCGTCGGTCATGGCGTCGTACTCTTCGAGGATTCTCCCCTGAAACAGGCGGAAACTTTCCTCGATGTTACGGCTCAGACCCAAATCCATGCCGGCTTCGTAGAACTTCAGAGCGTCGCGCCCGCCGAGAATCCGGCCCAGCGCAACGTCCAGCGGGACTTTGAAGTAGAAGGCGAGGTTGGGCCGTATGGCGAAGCGGTAGAGATTGCGCACCCACTTGCGCCCGACGCCGCGAACGACGTCGCGCGCATAGGCGGTGTAGGCGTAGCGATCGGCGCAGACGACGGCGCCGGATTTGAGCATCGGAATGATGTAAGTCTCCAGGCGGTCGGCGAAATCGGTGCCGTGAATCAGACTGAAGGTGGTGGGGGTGAACATCTCCTTCTTTTTGCCGCGGCGCGTGGTGGCCTTCACCAGTTGCGAGGAATTCCACTCGCTGAAAGCCACCGCCAGACCCTCCATGCGGAGCCATTGCGCGAGCAAGGAAAGTTGCGTCGATTTCCCCGATCCATCAATCCCTTCGACGATAATGAGCTTTCCGCGAAAGCGGTTGGGAGTGAAGTACGGCATAGGGTACTCGAAAGACCTCCTTATATCATAATCTGGATTCATGCCCCGTTACGCCGCAATTGATATTGGCAGCAACTCTCTCCGAATGATGGCCGCGGAAATGGAATCCGGCGGCGGATTGACAGTGCTAGCGGAAGACCGCCAGGTGACTCGCCTGGGCGAGAGCGTTTTCCGCGGCGGCGAGGTAGACCGGGATGCAATGGAGCTGACCTGCGACGGCCTGCGCCGGATGGTGGCGGCTTACCGGGCGCTGGACGTACTGGCGGTGCGCGCGGTGGCCACCAGCGCCATTCGGGACGCGCGGAACCAGACGGAATTTTTGCGCCAGGCGGGCGAGGTGATCGGCGATCCGGTGGAAATCGTTTCGGGCCTGGAGGAGGCCCGTCTGATTCATCTCGGCGTCCAGACCCGTTGGCCCCATCCCGCTAAACGGGTTCTGATTATCGACATCGGCGGCGGCAGCGCGGAAATCATTCTCTCGGAGAACGGCCGCCTGCGCGAGGGGTTTTCCCGTCCCCTCGGCGCGGTCCGCCTGACGGAGATGTTCCTTCACAACGATCCTCCTCGGCCGGTCGAGATGGCCCAGATGGAAGAGTTCATCGAGGAAAAGCTGGCCCCGGTGTGGCGGCGAATTGCGCCCGGCGGCTTTGATCGCGTGATCGCGACCTCGGCCACCGCCTCGGCGGCAATCTGCGCGGCTAACCGGATTCCCCGTTCGCGGCGGGAGGAAGCCAACCGCCATCGCGCCTCCGCCGTGCAATTGAAGAGGATTTACCGCGCCCTTGGCGGGAAAGATCTGGCCGCGCGGCAAAAGGTGACCGGCATCGGCCCGCGGCGGGCCGAGATCATTGTCGCCGGCGTGAGTGTCCTACATCACATTCTCCAGGCCGTCCAGGCGCCCTCGGTCTACTATTCCAACGCGGGAGTTCGAGACGGCATCGTCGCCGACCTGGCCGAACGGGGCGTCGGGCGCGAGAAAACCCACCTCACCGCCGACCAGCGCAAGGTGGTGGAGGCGACGGCGCGCCGGTTTGGCGTCGACCTGCGCCACGCGCGGCATGTGGCCGGCTTCGCCAGGCAACTGTTCTTCGACCTCTCGCCCCTGCACCGGCTGCCCCCCGAGGCCGGCCGGCTGTTGGACGCGGCGGCCTATCTGCGCGACGTCGGCCATTACATCAGCGGAACGGCGCACCACAAACACTCGGAATATGTGGTCGCGCACTCCGAGCTTCCCGGCTTCACCGAAGCCGAGCGGCAGTTGATCGCACTGCTGTGCCGGTTCCACCGCAAATCCATGCCGGCGCAGCGGCACGGCTCCTATCAAGGCCTGCCGGCGGAACAAAAGCGGTTGATTCTGTATTTGACGCCGCTGCTTCGCATCGCCGACGGCCTGGACCGCAACCGCGACCAGCGTGTCAACACGCTCGAATGTAAAGTGTCGAATGGGAACGTGGCTTTGAATTTGAAATCGGGGCGCGATACCGAATTGGAACAGTGGGCGGTGCAGCAGGTGGCGGAGGCCTTTTTGCAGCTTTACGGCAAATCCGTTCTAATAGTGGTAGACAAGTGCTGATCCGGGGATCGCCATGAATTCCGGCGAGACGTTGTGGCAGTTCGCCGCCGGCGAAACATCGAAGCTGTTGACGCGGCTGGTCTTCCAGGTGCACCAGGCCGCGGTTCGCCACGACCCGGATTCCATCCACGACTTACGAGTTTCCATTCGCCGCTTTCTGGAGGCCCTGCGCGTGTTCGCGCGCCTGCTGCCGAAGAGCAAAGTGCGCTCTATCCGCAAGCGTCTGAAAAGGATTCTGGATGCCGCAGCCGAGACGCGGGACCGGGACATCGCCCTGGTTTTGCTGGCCGAAGCCGGCGCCCCGCCGGAGAGTCCTATTTTTGTTGCACTTTCCGCGGAGAGGAAGGCGGCTGAACGACGGCTGCTCAGTGAGATTGCGCTGCTGGACAGGCTGGACTACTCGGCCGGCTGGCGCCGCGCTTTAAACCTGGTGAAGCCATGAGGAAGCGGAAGGCCATCCACTGGGAGCCGGTGGCGCCGGCCGCCGCCAACGCCGCGCAATACCTGCCTAAGGTGGTGAACGATTACTTCCGGAGGGGTGCGCGGCTGGTTCGCGAAGACTCCTCGCCGGCCGAACTGCACCGGTTCCGGCTGGAAACCAAGCGATTCCGTTATACCCTCGAGATTTTCAGGCGGCTGTACGGGCCCGCGCTGGCCACCAAGCTGGCGCGCCTCCGCGAGACTCAGCAACTGCTGGGAGATATCAACGACTGCGAGGTCGCGCTGCGGATGTTGGGAGCCGGGGAACCCCTGGCCGACGCCACGGAGAAAATCAGACAGGTGCTGACGGCCAGACAACAGGCCAAAATCGACGCCTTTATGAAACACTGGTCGGCCCACTTCGCCGGCAGGCACCAGCGGGACGCGTGGATGCGCTATTTGCGCGCTTACGCGGGACGCCGGGGCCGCCGGCGGGTTCCCGAGGCGGAGCATGCTTCCGCCACAACTGGCGGATAACAATGGAGTTGTAAAACGGTACCGGCGGGATGCAAGGCACTCCGCGGGCGGCTGTGGAAACCGAAAAACCGGAATGCTATAGTATGGTTGTACGACTGGGAGGTCGTCTAATGGTAAGACTGCGGACTCTGGATCCGCCTATCGGGGTTCAAATCCCTGCCTCCCAGCCAACCCACCGGACCACTCCCTGGAAAGCTAGAATAATTATTTGTGGAGACGCGCGGGTGTTCCTTTTCGGCGTGTCGTTCGTCTAACGGAATGAAAGCCTTTCTGCCAGGGCAATCAAACTGATTTTGTTGGAGTTGGGGAATGTCTATCACTCGATCGAAAGTCCTTTTGCCGGGCCTCGTGCTGGTTTTCGGCGTCCTCTCGCCGGCGCTCTTTTCTCAGGAGACCAGTGTCTTCCGGAAGGCTCCACCGGAGGTGGACGCCGCCCTTCGGCCACGCGTGGAAGAGTTCTATAACCTCAACATGGCGGCGAAGTTCCGGGAGGCCGAGAAGCTGGTTTGCGAGGATAGCAAGGACGCTTATTACGGCATGAACAAGTTGCGCCCCGAATCCTTCGAGATCAGCGGCATCACTTACAGCGACAATTTCACCAGGGCTTATGTGCTGGTGACTGCTAAAGTGAGGCACCCGATGTTTGGCCGGGATCAGGTGCTTTTAGCTCCGGTCTCTTCCATGTGGGCCCTCCAGAAAAGCCAGTGGTGTTTTCAAGTTCCGCATCCGAAGAGCGGTACACTTCCAACACCGTTCGGGCCGATGCTCGCTCCTAAGAATCCGCAGGGCGTCCAGGGCGCCCCCGCTCCGGGACAACCAACTGTTCCCGATCAGAAGGTTGCCAGCCCGGAAAAGATCTATGAGGGCGTCACGGTGTCCCCGCGGACCCTGCGGTTCGAATACGGAGTCGGCGGGGAGCAGACGGTCCAGTTTCACAATGGACTCCCCGGGTACGTTTCCTTGTCGATCTCGAAGCCCGCTCTCCCGGAACTCGAGGTGGTGGCGGATAAAACCGATGTTCCACCCAGAAAGTCGGTTGCGCTGCACGTGCGGTATTCACCGGGCGCCGAGAAACTGTCGGGAGTGATCCGCGTGACGGTAAGGGTGGAACCGCTCGGGGAGGTCTTCGATCTCGATATCGACTTCGGCAAGAAGCCGGCCACCCAGTAATACGAAGTCCGGGAGCTGGCGGACCGCCTCCCTTTCCGTCGCCGCTCAAACCGGGGGTTGAGCCACGAGTATGATCTTTGCGGCGGTTCCGGTAACGGGCCGGCAGGAATGGTCCTTCACCTGCTTAAGCACATGCCGGAGGTTGAAATGTCAGTCAGCGCCCCCATCTACCGCTCCAATCGCTTCGGTGTTTACGACACGACGATAGACTACTCGCAGGATCAATCTGCCAAACGCGTGCAAACCGACGGCGAGACGGCCCGGAAGATTGGCAGCTTCTCGGATCAATTCCAGGACGCCACCCTGGAGGCTGCCAGCCAGGACGCCGTCGCCGATACGGCGCTTTCAGGTGACGGTATTTTGCCACAGGGCCAATGTTTGAGCACCGACGGGAACTCGGGGCCGGTCGCGACCGGCTTGGCGACGACGGCTGCGGCCGTCGAATCGACTGGCGGCAGCAGTGATCTGCCTCCCACAACAACCACCGGTCTGGACCTCGCCGCGGCGCGAGGGGCCAGCCTTTATCCTGGTCTGGCGTCGGGTTTTGGAGTGCCTCCGGCGATCGCCTTCTACGTCGAGCATAGTTTCGTGGATCCGGATCAGTCCAAACTGGGAGCCAACCCGGTGCAGGCCGTGGAAGACGTGATGGCGAATTCCAATATGGACCCCAGCCATTTCACCTTCGAGTACGGCGAGGGCACGGTTTACCATTCCTTCGGCTACTCCGACTTCTACACCCTCCGAGTCTCAAAGGACGGCGTGGTGCTGTCCGAGTATGACGCCAGCCAGGTCGTGCGCGACCCCGTCACCACCATGATCTCGATTCGATCGTCCCTCAAGGCACACGGCTTGAACGCGTAGTAAGGCGCCGCGCTTCCGGCGGCGAGGCAGTTGCAGGCGCTGTCTGGCGGGCACTTCCCTCTCCTCGTGAACGTGCAAAAGGCGCGGCAAGCTTTCGCTGCCGCGCCTTTTTCCGTTTCAGGTTGGTGGTCAGTTTCCGATCGGGATAGTTGTTCCCGGTGCGAAAATCTGAGTCTTGTCGGGTCCGACCACGGAAACGTCCAGCGCAACCGCCGAACCTGTAGGCGGACTGGCAGGCACGGTGAGTTCCAGGATGTAAACACCGACGAAGTTCTGCGCCGCTTTCACGGAAACGACCTGGACACCGGCGTGTGCGATACCGGCAATCACCGTCGCGTTCACAAACTGGTCGGCTCCGGCCGGAGTATTCGTGAACACCGGCGGAGTGGTTTGTCCGAGCCCGATCATGTAGATGCGGATGTTCTCTCCGGGGTGCGCCGGGCTGGCAGTGGTGATCAGCGACCCGTTCGCGTGCAGCGCGAGGGCATAGGCGGTATTACCCGTGTAATTGAGCAGGAAACCCGGTGCGTAGGGGACCACCAGGATTCCGTCCACCGTAGTCGTGCCGCCGTTTACGGTAATGTCCGCGGACACGCTTCCGGGCGTCAATTCCAAGGGAACCTGGAGCACCGCTAATTCGGTGTTCCCTTCGTGCTGAACGTAGAGAATGGGCGCCAGGTAGCGAGTGCCGTCGGGATTGACGAACTCGACCTTCAGCCCGGCCAGTTCGGTCGGGTACGCGAGGGAGAGCGGCGGCGGTGTCACCAGACCGTTAACGCTGGTGGCGATGCCCATCCCTTGGAGGACCATCAGGCTGCCTGGCCCGATGCCAGGTCGATGGGTGGAGTAATCCATGAAACCGGCCGCGGTTACGACCGGACCCTCCATTACCGAGGTGAGAGTGAAAGTGACCGGTGTGGCGATGCCCGTTGCAGTGGCTTGCACCACAATCGACTGGGGCACGCTGCCGGCCGTCACCGTGGCTTGGGCATACCCGTCGGAATCGGTGTCGACCCCGGCGGGGTTAACGAAAGCATCGCCTTGGATCACCTGAAATACGATGTGATTGCCGGCTATCGCCGCCCCGTTGGCATCGGTGACGCGGACTCGCACCGGGAGAGCGTATGCTTGACCCGTAAACGCCGTCTGGCTATCACCGGAGATTTTCGCAAGAGTGGTGGCAACCTGGTTCACGGTGAAGTTGAACACCGCCTCGGCACTGCCGGCCGTGAGATGGACCTTGTACGTTCCCGGAGTGTTCCCCAGCTTGAGTAGCGCGGCCGCCTGGCCGCTGGCATCGGTAACGGCGGGCGGGTTGACCAGAGTGCCGGCGCTGGGGGGATCCACGGACCATGTCACCGCCTGGCCAGCCATCGGGTTGCCGCCGCCGTCGAGAATCAGCCCGCCGAGTTTCGTACCCAATGTGCTGCCGGGGCTGCCGGACTGGCCGTTTCCGCTTACGATGTTGATGGTGTTCGGGTGCCCGGCGGTAACTTTCAAACCCAGAGGCCAAGTGGTGCCGGCGATCTCAACGTAGATGGTGGTCAGGCCCTGAACGGGTCCGAACTTCACGTCGCAGGTGGCGATGCCGTTGGCGTCGGAAAGCGCGATGTTGCCGACACAATTGGCGGTTGGGCCTGCCGAAGGATCTTCGAAGGTGTTGAGAATCCGTATGCCGACGTTTGGCATGGGCGACGACGACTGCGGTCCCCCTTGCGCCAAGATCTGGAACTGGATCGCCCCGGCGACCGTGTCACCGGCGCCTCCCGTGACAACCGGATTACCAAGGCTCGGTTTCAGCGGGACCCTCAAGGGAGGTGGCGCCCCACTGCGGATTGTCGATACCCAGAAATCGGTGACATAGCCGTTCCAACTCGCTTCGATCATGGACTGCACGTAAGAGAGATTCGGGGGTATCGGGTAAGCCCCCAGGGCGACATTGGAGGCCTGTCCCACGTTGCTGGTAATGCTTTGAAGGGTCGCGACGTTCGCCGGCGGTTGGCCGGTAACGGGAATGACTCTCCAATGGATGTACTCTCCAGCCCGCGGCCGTCCGGCCTCGTCGCGAGCTTCCACGATCAACGGGATTAGAGGATATGCAGCCTGTGGAGGAATTACCAGCCCGTCACCCTGTATCTTGTATAAGCCTCCCAGGATCTCCCCGCCTCCGCCGCCGCCTCCGCCGCCGCCCGGGTTCACACCGGTGCCCGAGATGATTACGAACGCCTCGTCGATATTGTCGGCTGCCGTGGCATCTATGGTAAAACGTCCATTATCGGCGGGCACGTGGACATACGTCCAAGCGTAACCGTCGGCGTTCGTGAACGTTGAGGCATTATTGATGGTCACCCGGTCGTCTTCTGTCGAAAACTGGACCGGCTGATCGAACAGCGGTATCCCGTTTGCGTCAAACAACCGGACAAGCAGAGGTTGGAGCGCACCGCCGATGGCGATTTTCTGCAGGGAGTTATACTGCAGCGAAAAGCTCGCGGTCGAACTGGAAGGCGGCTGCACCAGCGAAAGCTTTCCCGAATATCCAAATCTTGTGACGCCCGGAGTTTGAGAACCCAGGTCGTACATGCCGATGTTCTGATTTTGGATGTAATACAGGTTCTTGGCTTCGGGGTACTCAGTGCTCAGGGCAAAGTCGTCGATTCCGGTTGTCGGCGCACTCCCATTGTCTACCACGTTGATCGCGTTCCCCAGAAAGTTCAGCCAGGTCAGGCGGTAAATCGTGCCGTGCTTCGGAGCAAATGCATAAGCTTCGCCTACCTTTGAAATCAGGATGCGATCGAACGCCACCACCGAGTTGTCGGCCGGGTCGTGCAAGGTGAGTGTTCTGACCACCTTGGTGAGGTCGGTTTCGTTCCAGTCGACGAGCGCCGCGGATGCAACGGGAGCACTGCCGTCCGACGTCGACAAGGGCACCAACATGTACTGCCCGTCCGCGGTGAAGACCGGCTTCAGCGGAAGTCCAGCGACACCAAACTGGCCCACTTTTTCGAGCGTGTCGGGGTCATAGACCCAGATGTTGTTCAACTTGGTAAGGCAAATCTCGCCGGTCGGCCTGATAGCCAGGTTCCGGCCCGTGCCGGTGTAGGCGATTGTGTCGGAGACGGTGCGGGTGTCCAGATCGACAACGGTGATGGTATTCGACTGGGCGCTCAAGACGTAGGCGAACTTCGAATCGCGGGAAACCACCACGTCGATGGGGTTCGTCCCGACCGCTACCGCGGGGGGCAGCACCGTGTCGGTTGCGCCATCCACCACGTACAGCGCGTCGCTCAAGATAAGGGCCCGAGTGCCGTCAGGAGTGACCACAACGGCCGTCGGTGAAGCGCTCATCGGAACAGTCTTGTTGAACGACAGCGACACACCGCCTACCACCGTAATGGCGGTTGCGGCGTTGTGAGACACCAGATAGTACTTGTTCACCGCCGGCAAATATACGGCCTTGAACACTCCCGGCTGGTTGTCGATACCGCTCAACGTGTTCAGTTCATTGTCAAGAATCGCAATATTGACATTGGAGTTCTCGCTCGGAAACTGGAAAACCATCTGAGCGCGCAGCATGCCACCAGCCGCAAGCAGGCCCAGCAATGCAAAACGGATACTTCGAAGGAAATTCATCGACACCTCACAACACAATCGGAGACAAGAAGGATGGACGCGGCGGGAACAAAGTGTATTCTATCATCTTTGCTGCGGGAAGAATAGGGTTTCTTTTTGTTTTTCAAACGTTGGTTCCGGCGTGGTTGCTCTCCCGCGGACTGAGGGCCGCCGCCGGGAACCTTGTCCCTCCGGGCCACCTGGCGACGATCGCGGTACTCCGGAAGGGGTATGAGCCTCGAGCACCAATTTCTCCGTCGGGATCGACGCCGCGGCAACAGTCTGCGGCGCATTCCCCCCGTGCGGAGGGCGCGGCCTCCGAAAGCGAGGCCGCAAAACAAGAAGGGAAAGGGTTTCCCCTTTCCCTTCCTGGCTGTAGGCAATTTGCCTGTAAACCAACTACTGGTTGAACGGTTCGCTGTAGGTTCTCGTGCGCGTGAATGCGGGCTTGGTGTACATATCCGCATCCATCACGAGCGCGACGTAGCCCTGAGCGTAATCGCCACCGCCATAGTTGCTGAGGAAGGCATAGCCGTGGGCGAATTGGAAGTCGCACACTGCGATGATGTAGCCTTCAAAGTTCCTGGCCGGCGGGATGTTACCGTCCGCGCTGCCACCATACAAGCCGAAAGCGTAAACTTTGCCGGCCTGGATGACGGGCGTTGTCGCCATCGGCGGAGGATCGTCGCTCTCGCCGGTGGTGCCGTAGTAGTAGATCTTGCAAGCACCCTTCTGGGCGCGAGGAGTCGGTTGCGTGGTCGCTGTGTAATCGAACGGGTCAGCCGACGTGTTGGCTATCGCGATGCCCGTATCGAACGTGGTGAAGTCGGCCGGGCTGTCAGGACCGCCGTATTGCGCGACGAACGGGTAGAGCAGGTTCGTGCGGCAGCGGGCGATGTTGATGATGCCGGTCTTGCTCTCGGTGCCGGGGTTAAACCGCGGAGCCGGAGCAGTGCTGAACGTCGCCGGAACCGAGGTCTGATCCAGCGGAGCCATGTGACCGATCACAGAGGTGTCGTCACGGACTTCGGGTTTGTCCTCGGAAGTATCGGCGGTGTATTGCACGACGATGCCAAAGGATACCGTCTGCAGGATGCCAGGATCCGCATCCACGATCTCCCAGGTGCCCCAAGCGACGTTCGAGCCGTCGACGGTGTCGTACTGGAGTTCGCTTAGATTGCGCGCCGTCTGAGCACTTGGCCAAGTCGTGCAGTCGGAGGCGACCTCTTGATCTCCATCCGGGTCCATGCCGCCGCCATCGCCGTTGTAATCGGCGTCGGGAACCAGGATCGCCTTTGCGATGCCGTCGGTATAGGATGAACTGAAGTTCGCCGAAACCGTGGTCGCCAGCAAGTGGACGCCCTGCGGCACGTTGGTGAAGCGAGCCAGTAGCCTGGTACCGTATTTCGCGACACCCGCGTCTTCAAACACTGTGCCCGTGAACGCCTCATCGGTGAACATGTCTTCCGTTCCCTGGCAACCGATGTCAGGGCCGTAGCTGACGCAGGACTGGAGCGCTCCGGGATTATTCTGCTCTTGAAGCAGGTCATTCACGTCGTAAGTGTAGTTATCCGGCGTTATCCACCCGTTTCGTTTCCTGAAGGCGGCCTGCTGCGCTTCGTGGAAGTTGACTGTAAACGACGGGCAGGTTCCGGACTGGCTTTCGCACTGCAGGAACCCCTGTTTGCCGGTGGTGTCGAAGGTCAGGGCCTTTTGGACAGTAGCGACAGTAGCCGTATTCTGGGTCAGCGTGATGCCCTGCGTATTCTGAATGTTGACGCTCGCCACGATGGGGGCGGGGATGCCGCCACCGGAGGCGAACCCGCCGGATTGCAGGCGCACGTTGGTGATTCTCAAGATACGGGTGGTCAATGTACCCGGAGGATCGAACGGAACGCCATAAAACGCAAGCGAATAGGTCTGGCTCGACGAGGTCGCGCCCGGAACCGAGATCGCCTGGAAGATATTCGGCTTGCTGCCCGTGTTCGAACCCTGGGTCGTCGGCTCTTCGCCGAGGTAGCTTTCGGACGGAAAACCGCTGGCCCGAGTGTCGCAACGATCCAAAGCCGCATTGTAAACGTCCGAGGCCGAGCTCGCGTCGCAGGGCTCGTGCATGCGCGGGCTGTTGTCGGCATTGCGAAGTTCGTCGACGATCAGAATGCTCTCCAGCTTTTGCTGTCCCGCATTCGGGCCGCTCTTCGGTAAGTCAACCACCTTGCTGGTTACCGGAGCGGTGAAGAACACCTGAATGTTGACGTGCGGAATAACCTCGTTGAACGCTGTCGGAACACCGCCGGTGCACGAGATGTAGATATCGCCAGCTTGATCGGCGTTGGCGTTATCTCGAATAATCGTGGGGACCGCGGCATTTACAGTACACGTAATACCTTGCGAGGCTGGTGTCTGCGCGAGGGCGAGAGTACTCAAAAGTGCCACCGCCGCCACTAGCAGAAGAATCCTACGAAGATCAACCATTTCCTTCTCCTTGTAGAAGTTGAGGTGTGAATTGATGAAAGTTCACTTGCAACCTGAGCCTAGAGTCAAACGAATCATTTCTTGAGCAATCGGGATTTTGCGCCGGGCATCCGTCTTCTGTCTGCAATCTGTTTCTGCCTCTTTGTCGCTCAACCCCTAGTTTCCGAGGAGACCTGAAGAGTAAAACTGAATATTCTTGTTTTTTTCGTATCGTTTCGTGCTCGCGGGACTCACACGCAATGAGACCGTTGTGTTCCTCGCGGAGACCGACAAATCATTCTTAACACTGCTCGCGCTTCCAAGTCAAGCACAAACCACATCGTGCGAACCTTCTTCCCGTCTTATCGGCGTAAGGTCCTCACTCCTGCATATTAGATCACGTACCCATCCCGACGTCAACACTTTTCAGACACTTGGCCGCCTCCGGCGGCGAGAGGAGCCATTTTGGGGTCGAAATGCGAGCTTCAGGCCCTGTACGGGCCCTCGAACCGTTTCGCCGCGATCCCGCGCGGCCAGGGGAAGTTCTTCGGAAACTCGCCGCCGTGCCAGCCGGGCCCGGCAGACCCACTATCGGGTGGGTTACTCTTTGGTGAGCCTCACCAGGTCTTTGAGGCGGGTCTTCAGCTCGTCGGAGGCCTCCACCAGCTCGTTTGTGTCGTAAATGACCCTCGGCGTCATCATGACGATCAACTCCGTCCGGGAGTGATCGTACGATTTGCTGCCGAACGCCCATCCCACGATTGGCAGACGATGCAGCACCGGGACGCCGTTGCTCGAAAAGCCGCTGCTTTCGCTGATGATGCCTCCGATCGCGATGGTGTCGCCGTCCTGCACGGTTACCTGGGTATTGATGGTCCGGTTTTGGAATGAGGGCGATTGGATCGCATCCCCCGCCTGGGGAGGGCTGGGCGAACTGAACTGCTGGTTGATGATCAGCGTCACGATGCCGCTGGGGTTGATTCGCGCGACGATGTTGAGGGTCAACCCGGTGGTGCGGTTGTTGACGGTGTTGGCGAACAGGCTGGTGCCGCCTTGCGTCACGCCGCTGACGGCTTGCGCGGCGAGCGTCGGCACCTCCTCTCCCACGTTGATGGATGCCGCGATGCCGTCGGTGGCCAGAATGCTGGGCGCGGAGATGACTTTGGTGCGGCCATCGTTCTCGGTGGCCTTGATAAACGCCATCAACTCCTTCGTGTGGCCGAGCATCATCCCCGTCGAGGCGTTGAACGCGCCGCCGGCGAGGTTGCCCAGGAATGTATGCGGGCCGGAATTCGCGGAACCCTGCTGCTGCAGATACCAGGCTACGCCGTTCGAAAGCGCGCCGGTGAGGGTGACCTCGTAGAACTTGGCGTCGATCAACACCTGGCGAGGGGGTGTATCCAGCTCACGTAGCAGCTTCATGATCTTCTCGTAATCGGTGCGAGTGGCCTGGATCAGGAGAGAATTGTCGATAGCGTTGGGGATGACCCGCGGCCCGGCGATGCCCGACGCCATGTAGCTTTGGCGCGATTGCAGGAACGTGCCGGTCTGATCTCCCGACTCGGCGCCACCGGTCTGGCCGCCCTCCGCCGTGCCGGCTATCTGCGGGCGGGAGACCGCCGGCGCAGTTTGCATTCCGTACATCCCGCCCCCGTAAGGAGAACCGTACCCGTACATGGACGCGCCCCCATATCCTCCACCCGCGCCGTAGGCTCCGCCCATGCCGTAGCCGCCCCCGTACCTCATGACGCCTCCCGCGCCGCCGTACATCTGGCTACCAGCGCCTCCATACCCCCCGTACCCTCCGTACCCCCCCCCCAAAGCCGCCGTAACCCCCAAAGCCGCCGTAGCCGCCGCCCATGTAATTGCCGTACAGACTCATGATGGAGCCGGCCAACACCATGGCATCTTTGAACTTCACGCGGTAGACGTAGTTGTTCACCGAATCGGAGCTGACGGCCACCTCGATGTCGAGTTTCTTGATCCAGTTTTCCACCTCGGTGAAGGCCCCCGGATTGGGAGCGACGGCAATGATGGTGTTGATGCGATCGAGCGGCAGGAACCGCACCGAGGCGTTCTTCTCGTCGAGAGAGATGCCTTGCAGAATGCCTTGCAGCTCTTTCACCAGGTCCGACGGACGGGCATGCTTGATCTCGAACAGCCGGACGCGCTGCCGGGCGAAGGTATCGCTGTCGAACAACGACACCAGCTCCATCAGACGGCTCATGTTGCGGCGGCTGTCGAGGATGAGCAGCAGGTTGGAGGGGGGGTAGGTCCAGGTTTTGCCGTTGGGGCCGACAAATTCGTTCAACAAGGTCGCCAGCGAATCCACGGTGATGTATTTCAGAAAGATCAGGTTGAGCATCTCCTGATCGTCGGCGTGGATGTTCGCCTCCTTGGTCTCGGGCTCGAGCGGCAACCGGGCTACCTCGGCCAACGGCACAATCCGGTAGATGTCTCCGGTCTTGACCATGGCCGCTCCGTTGATTCGCAGGATGGTATCCAACAGGTCTCGCGCGTTGACGTTTTTTATCTCGCCGTAGGTATTGATCGTCACCGACCCGCTCACCCCGGGATCGAGAATATAGTTGATTTTCAACTGGCGGGCCAGATTGTCGATGACCTCCAGCAGGTCGGCGTTACGCAGACTGAGACCGCCGATGAGGGGCCCCTTGGCGGCGGCCGCCGCTTGACCTTCCGGCGTGGTCGCCGGAGTGGTCTCGGCAGCCTCCCCGGGGGACTCTGCCTGAGGTTTGGCGGCGGCGGCCGCAGGCGGCGTTTGCGCCGGGGGTTGAGCCGGCTCCGGCTGCTGTTGTGGGGCGGGAGCCGGCGGAGGGGCGGCCGGGGCCGGTTCCGCCTGCGTCTGAGCAGGGGCTTCCTTCGCCCCGGCAGCAGGCGGCGGCGTTTGCTCAGCAGGCTTTGCAGCCTGCGCGGGAGCTGCCTGCGACGGCGGCTCCTGCGGGGTCTGCTGTGCCAGCAACAAACTCTGCCAGAACAGCAGCGCGACCCCAAACAGAGCGATCCAACGATTCCTGGCGCAATTCCCGATCATTAGGCCTTCCTCCCACTTTCCAAGTCCCGACACGGCGCACCCGCGGCGCCGGGGCGAGCCCGGCACAATTGCTACGCTCACCATGTCCTGAATTTCGTTTCGCGGCAGCTCCGCGCACAACCTGCCACTCTCTGCCCTCGCGCCGGGGCCCACTCCTGAAACTTCGTGTCCCTCACGCTCGCGGGCGGATCGTACTGTCCAGCGCGGGCTCTTACGGCGCCTGGTGGGCTTGCTTCGCGGCCTTCCAACTCTCCCAGGCTTCTTTTTCGGCGGCCGTCAATTCGGTCTTCTTCCTCGTCCACTGGTTTTCCGTGAACGGAGTTTTGGAGATGAAGTGAAGGCTGTCTCCCTGGTCCACGATCTCCGAAACCGCCAGCTTGTTCGATTCCGGAGTATGGGCGCGCTTCTCGTCAACCGCGCCTTCTTCCCGCTTGGTGACGCCGAAGGGGGTTTGCGAAAAGATCCACATTTTCCCCTGCGGATCTTTCCAACGCCAGCGGCGCTCGCCCGCCGGAACGGCGTCTTTCGGAACCACCGCCGGTCTCGGCGTGGCTTTCTTCACAACCGGCTTCGGGGCGGGGGCAGGGGCCTTTTGCTGCGCGGTCATGCCGACCGGCACCAAAAGGGCCACCGCAAATATTCCAATCAGAATTCTTGACACGTTCGTCATGCTCCTTTCGGCACAAACCTTCACTGGCCTACTTTTCTCCAGCGGCACACATTACTGAACGGCGTCTTGTAGACCTCTTTGCGAAAGCCGTCCGCCACTGTCCCATTGGGAGAATTGTCGCCGTCCACGCAGGCGCGGACGTTGGTTCCCGTTTCAGACGGAGCCGGATGGCCCTGAGCCACCGGAGCCACCCGCTTCACCGCAGTCGGTTTACTCGGCGCCGGCGCACGCGCGGCATCCGACGATGCCGAAGTCTTCGCGCGCGCCACCTGTTTCGGACGGAGCTCGGAGAGTTTGGCGGTCACCGGCTGGCCATCCCAGTCGAAGGTAATTTCCTCCTGATCGATGGAAACCAGCTTGAACTCGCCGACCTTGTCTCCGAGACGGTAACCGCGCTGCCGCTCCGATTTGGCACCGCTGAGGATGACGGTGGGCCCATCTCCGAAATCCATCGCCCCATAGTATTTGGGCAAAGGCGGCATGGGTTTTGGCTTGGCCACTTCAACCACCACGTCGGGGTTGCGGTCCGGGCTGAAGAGCAGCTCCTGGGCGATGTCGATATAATCGGAGGCCGGCTTGGCCGACGGCAGCTCCGCAATCGGATGTTCCAGCGTCTGGGCAGCCTTCACGGTGCTGTTCCGAAAGGCCTTTTCCCGCACCCGCGCCGACTTCCAGTCCAGGCGCAACTGCCATCCGGCGGCACCGATCAGGCCCACCAGCACCAGGTTCAGGAACAGCAGTTTTCGCCTCAAAACCGGGCCAGTCCTTTCTTCTCTTCGGGCACCAGGTGCTTCGGCACCAGGGCTGTCACGTCCATTTGCACCGGAATGGTTTTCTGTTTGTCGTTCGCCTGGCCGATCGAAAGCTGGTCGACGGCGATCAACTCGGGCCGGGCCGCCAGGTCGGCCAACAGATTCACCAACTGCTCGATGCGTACCTCGAAAGTAAGGTTGACACCGATCTCCCCGTAGTAGTCGTTGGCCGCGCGCGGCCTCCCGAAATTCGACCCGCGAATCACAATGGCGGGAGACTGGGCATCGCAGGCCCGACGGACGATTTGCAGCAACAGCGCCTGCGCCTGGGCGGAAGTCTCGGCGCTCAGCAGAGCCTTTTCCCGCTCCGCCAGAACGGCGGACACTCTCTTCTCGCTGCTGGCCTCGGCGGGGACCAACGCGGCGCGCCGCCTCAGTTTTTCCAGACGCTGTTCCGCCTGCGGGATGGATTGATACATGCCTACAACCTTGGCCGGCGCACCGCTTTCAGGCCAGAAGTAGATCCCAAGGGCAACCATCGCCGCCACCACCAGATAGACCAGCGCTTTTTTGTCGCGGTTCGACATGCTGCTAGTCGCCTCCTTTGCGGTTGCTCTTGATGCGGAACGTGTCCTTGTCGCCCGACCGCGAGATCTGGTTGGTGAAGTCCGAATTGCTGAAATACCTGGTCTGGTCCAGCAACTGCAACAGCCCGTCGGCTTTCTCCGCTTCGCCCTGGATCGTAATTTCCCCGCGGCTGATTTCCGCACGCCGCAGCCAGGTGGGCGGTTCCAGCGTTTGCGTCAGGGCGAGCAGCACGTCGAGGTCCGACTGCGTGCGCCGGTGATACTCGTTCAGAATGTCGATGCGACGAAGGTCCTGGTTGGTTTGGGCATCCAACGAATCGAGACGGCGCACCTGGCTCTCCACTTTTGCCGACTCGCGCTGGATCAAATCCAGGTATTGATGGTCTTCGTAATCGCGGTGCAGCGGAATGGCGGCGATCATGCCGGCCAGAATCAATGTCAGGGCCGCCGTCGGAACATAAATCAGGCGCGAGGTGTTGACGCGCTGTTCCGGAGGCAGCAGGTTGAGCTTCATCGCCAGCCACGGACACGCCGAGGTCAGGGCGGCCGCGTAGGCGACGCCGTAGCGGCTCACCTCGGCGGGTTCTCCGGCCAACTCCGAAGTGCCGCCGCGGTATGGCGGAAGCGCCGACACCAGGTCTTGGATGCCCGCTTCCGGATCCAGCCGGAGGTCGGCGGCGGCCAGCGAGGCGATACGTTCCGGCTCCAGGTCGAAGGTGGAGGAGAAGACCGGCCGCGAGGGGCTTTCCCCATAAACTTCCAGCGAGCGGTTCTCTCCCGCGCCGGCATCCAGACCAATACCCAAAAGAAAACCCTGCGCCGGGGGATCGGCGAACAGCCGAAGCGCCGAATAAATCACCGGAGCCGAAAAGGTGAGCGACGCCAGTTTGACGCCCGCCTCCCCGAACAGGGTGGAATAACGCGCCAGGATCTCGGAGCGCGTGATTCCGACCAGAACGTTGCCCGTCTTGCCGATGCGGTTGTGGTCGTAAGCGATGCTTTCGTCGGGAAACGGGTGCAGAGAATTGATTTCATAGCCGATCGCGGCCGCCAGCTCTTTATCTTTCACGCCCGGCATCGCCACCTGGCGGACGATCACTTCCTGGCGCGGCAGCACGGCGGTGGCGGCCACGTGCGAGACGCCGGTCATCTTGAGAAAGGCGCGGTATTCGGCGCCCCATTCTCCCGCGGGACGCTCCAGGTAGCGCTGAATCCCGAGCG
This sequence comes from Bryobacterales bacterium, assembly GCA_963810595.1. Classification (GTDB taxonomy): domain Bacteria; phylum Acidobacteriota; class Terriglobia; order Bryobacterales; family Bryobacteraceae; genus CAWEOG01. The sequence continues at coordinate 169,278 of CAWEOG010000016.1, forward strand.
TGCCGGCTATGCGAACGACGTTGCCCCGCACCCGCACCACCACCACGCGCATTTCCAAGGGAGTGACTTCGATGCCGATGCCCGTCCCGAAGGCGAGCCATTTTCGCAGCGCTGGAGAAATCATTGCGGCCATACGTGAAACAACATTCTTTCGCCGCCGGCGTTGTCATACCAGCGGAGAACGTGTATTTTCGGCGACCAGGTGTCCTCATTGGACCGCACCATCGCGGCCACGGATCGCTCCAGGTCGTTGAGCCGGCCGTCCGGAAGGCGCAGGCGCGCCGTCGCACGGAAGGTGTAGATGACGTTCCCGCCCACCTGGACGTGCCCCGCCGCAGGCCCCAGCGAGTCGCGGGCATCGTTCAGCTCTTGGGGCTTGATCGGCCGCACGGAGCGGGCCTGAACCAGCCTGGCCACCGCCGCCGGATCGGCGCCCAAAGCCATCAGCACCGCCGGCTGCACGGTGTTGATATCGAATCCACTGTCGAGACCGTAAGTTGTCACGCAGTCGCGCAGACCGGTGCCCGCCTGCAGGCGGCCATCGGAGCTTCGATAGTAAGTCCCGTAAAACAAATCCGGCGTGATGCCAGGCACCATGAGAAGATCCTCAATCTCTTCAAATGACGCGTGGCGCGGCGGAAAAGACGGAATATCGGTGTCGGAAAAGAGCGCGAACGGCGGTTTCTGCCCTCCCGCCGAGCGCGATTCGACGATGGCGGAGGTGATGCCGGCCGCCTCTCTCGGCGGGACTCCCAACGCCAGCAACAACCGACCCAGCTCTTCGGGCGAGGCTTTGTTGACATTCAACTTCGACGATTCGGGAATCATCTCCACCACCGCCACCCCGGTAGGGAAATTGAGCACCTCCACCGGGCGCTTCCAGTCGATGTATTTGGCGCTGCCGTCGGGGTTCCGGTCGCCGTCTCCCCATTCCGCGTGCAGCAGCGTGCGCTCGATCGCCCCGGCCGCCAGGTAGTACGTGCGCACCCCGTCGATCGAGGTGGACGCCCGTTCGATCTCGGCGCGAACGGTTGTCGACACCGAGAATGCGACCGCCGAAAGGGCGGCCGATAGCCACAACACCATCAACAACGCGCTGCCTTGCCGGTTGCGATGCATGCGCTACCTCTTGGTCTCCCACCAGTCGTTGTACTGATATTTCGGCGCTTTCAGGATGTGGACCGGCGCGGTGAACGGCAGCGGCGGCAGGCGGCCGGGATCGAGCTTCGCGGGCGCCATGTCGATGCGGATGGCGCGGGGCAGAGTATTGTCCTTGGTCCAGATGGGCACCCATTCCGACTTTTTCTGGTCGTCGGACTGCAGTAGGTAGGACATCCGGCAGTAGGCCAGGTTGTCGGCCAGCACGAAGGAATTCCCGCCCACTTCGACGGGCCGGAAATGAAGCACCGGGGCGTCGGTTCGCGGGTCCGGTCCGCGGCTGCCGCACAACACACCGGCGCTGCGCGGCCCGGAATAGAGCATTTCGTTGACCACCAGCCGGACCGTCTGCGGGTTGTCGGCGGGGATCACCTGGTATTCCAGAATGCGGGGGTAGCCCCGGTTTGCCTCGGCCAGCGAATACGACGAAACAAACCGCATGGTCTGCGGCTCTCCCTGAAAAAAGATCTCCTTCCCGGCCGATTGGCCCGCATTGCCCATGCATTCGGCCACCATCGGCATCAAGTCCGCCACCTGCTGTTCCAGAATGCGTTGCGCGCCGGCCGTGCGGCGGTTGGCGGTAACGTGAGCCTTGGTCCGCTGCATGGCGTTCAGGCCGACGCGAAACACCATAATCATGCCCACGGCGAGCAAACTCAGCATGGTGATGGCGATGAGCAGCTCGATGAGCGTGGTGCCGCGCTCTTTTGTGTTCGCCTTCATCATTGTTGGGGCAGGCTGCCAACTTCGTCGGGGCGTACCAGGTGGCGCCGGTAGCCGTCCAGATCGAAAGTCTGTTCCCGGCGGTTGCGAGTCCAGAAGATTTGCAGCTCGATGCGCTGGAGGACGTCGCCTCCGGCGCCCGTTCGGGGACGTGCTTCGAAAACGGAAACCCGCGCGCGCCAGCCCGAGGCGTCTTCTCCCATGATTCCCGGCGGAAACTCGCCGGTGAGAACTTGACCCATCGGCAGCGTCTGATCCACCAGCAACGCATCCATCTGCCGTTTCGCCAGCAGCGCCGCCCGCTCGGAGTCGGTCAGGTGCGATTCGTTTCGAAGCGAAGTGTGGAGATTGCTCAGCAGGCCGGTGATGGCAATCCCCATGATCAGGGTGGCCAGCATTACCTCGAGAAGGGTGAAGCCGCCTGCGTTCCGGCGGCCGGTCCGATGGTGGCGTGTACCCGTCATCTCCTACCCGTCTTCGACGCATTCGCCGGCGGTGGCGCGGCCCGATCGATGGTCTCCGGCACGCCGGTTATGGGATTCACGCGGACCATGCGGCGGCGTCCCTTTCCGTTAACCAGCTCGATCGAGAACCCGGGGACGGTTCCACCCGGGTAAAAGTAAAAACGCCGCTCGGTTAGCCCGCGGGCTTCCGATTCCGGATGTACGGCGAGAATCCTCACCCCCTGCGGCAGATCCAGCGTTTTCTCGAAACCCGCTTGGGTCGAGAGCATCCGCAGTTGGCGTTTTTCCGGCAGGATGGCCACTTCCACCACCTGCTGCCGCCGGTCGGCCCGGTTCATGGCCTGGTTCAGAAAGCCGGCGATGGCGTCGGAGGCCGAGACCAGGCGAGCCGTTTCGAGGCCCGAGCTGATGGAAGGGTAGCTGACGCCGGCGATCAGGCCGATGATAGCCAGGACAATCAGCATCTCGATCAGCGTGACGCCGCGATTCGCCGCCCGGCGCGGGTTCCGTTGTGGGCCGAACAGGGTCATGCCGTTCTCAATTGTTTTTCCAGCTCACGATGTCGGCGTTGACGCCCTCTCCACCTTCCTGTCCGTCGGCGCCGTAAGTAATGATGTCCGGCTCGTCGCCGTGTTCTCCGGGATAGCGGTAAATATAGGCCCTTCCCCACGGGTCCAGGGGAATTTCCTGCGGCAGGTACGGACCCTGCCACAGGTTTACGTCGGGCGGCTTTACGCGGAGTGCCTGCAATCCCATCTCGGTGGTGGGGAAAAAGCCGGTGTCCAGTTTGTAGGCACCGAGAGCGGTCATGAACGAGTTGATCTGGGCGCGAGCGGCCGTTATCCGGGCTGTATCGGCATGATGGAACATCCGGGGCGCCACCAGCGCCGCGAACAGGGCGATGATGGTCATCACCACAAGCATTTCAATTAACGTGATGCCGGCCTGGGTCCGCCGCCGGCGGCTTTCGGTCAAAATCTCTCGTCTCATATTGCCTGCTCCATCTTCCGGCGGCATAGGCCGTGCCCCGCGGCAAGCCTACATCGCCACGTCGTTAATGCTGGTAATCGCCAGCAACATGCTGAGAATCAGCGCCCCCACCATCACACCCATCACCAGGATCACCAGCGGCTCGAAAAGCGCGGTAAAGCGTTTGATGGAGTTCTTGGTGTCGGCTTCGTAAATCTCGGCCATCTGCTTGAACATCTCGTCCAGCCGTCCGGTCTCCTCGCCCACACTCAGCAGGTGGCCCGCCAGCGCGGGAAATTCGCCGGCGCGGGAGAGCGGTCCGGCGATTCCCTCGCCGCGTTTCACGCCTTGCGCCACCCCTTCGAGCGAGCCCGCGATGCGCCGGTTGGTCAGGATGGCGCGCGAGATCTGGATGCACTGCACCAGCGGCACTCCATTGGCCACCAGCGTCCCCATCGCGCGCGCGAAGTTGGCGGTCTCGGCCTTGCGCATGGCCAGCCCCAGCAGCGGGACGCGCAGGCGCAGCGAATCCCACCACAGACGGCCCTTGGGCGTGTGCACGTAGTAGCTGAGTGCGATCAGCACCAGGGCCAGCCCTCCGAAAAACGGCGGGCTGTACTCCCGGACGATGGCGCTCGCATCCAGCATGATCTTGGTCGGCAGCGGCATCTTCATGGTGCCGTCGGCAAAGATGGAGGCGAAGCGCGGCACCACGAAGTTCAGCAGGATGAAGATGGACCCGAGGCCCACCATTGTCAGCAGCGCCGGATAGATCAGCGAAGAAACGATGTAGCCGCGTAATTCGTCCCGCGTCTTTTCGAATTCGGTCAGACGCTCGAAGACGGTAACCAGAGAGCCGCTGGCTTCGCCCGCCCGCACCATGTTGACGTACAGGTCGGTGAAATACTCCGGATGGGTGGCCAGGCTATCGGCAAAGCTGCGTCCGCCCTTGAGGGTGCGCAATACGTCGAGGATGATGCTGCGGAACTTCGTGCGCTCGGTCAGTTCGCCCGAGATTTGCAGCGCGCGGTCGAGCGGCACCCCGGCGCCGAGCAGCGTCGAAAGCTCCTGGGTGAAAAACAGGACGTCCTTGCGCTTGCCGAAATGGAATTGCGGCAGGCGTAACTCACCGCCGATCTTCTTGTTCAGCCCCACGTAGACGGGAACCAGACCCTGTTTGCGCAGCTCGCGCGCCACCAGCTTCTCGTTTTCTCCCGCCAGGGAACCCGCGCGGACTTTGCCGTCGGAGCCCACCGCCTTGTAGTAGAAGCTGGTCATCGCTCCTCGTCAGAACTCCTGGGTGACACGAACCACCTCGTCCGTCGTGGTGACGCCGTGCGCCACCTTCAGCCATCCGTCTTCGCGCAGGTTGCGCATTCCGTTGCGGCGGGCGGCGAGGGTCAGGTCGGAGGCGTCGCCGCCCGACATGATGAGCTTGCGCAGCTCGTCGCTCAGCTCCATCAGCTCGAAAATTCCCATGCGGCCGGTGTATCCGCTGCCGAAGCAGCGCTCACAGCCTTTGCCGCGGAACGAGTCCACCCATTTCCCTTCGGCGGTGGCGCGCTGTCCATCGAATACCTTGCAGTGCGGGCAGATGACGCGCACCAGCCGCTGCGCCAGCACGGCCACCAGCGAAGAGGTGAGCAGGTAATTTTCCACGCCCATGTCCGCCAGGCGGGTAATGGCGCTGGGCGCGTCGTTGGTATGCAGCGTCGAGAACACGAAGTGCCCGGTGAGCGCCGCCCGGATGGCCACGTCGGCCGTTTCCCGGTCGCGGATTTCGCCCACCATGATGACGTCGGGGTCCTGGCGCACGATGTGCCGCAGCCCGGAGGCGAACGTCAGACCGATCTGGGTGTTGACGTGAATCTGGTTGATTCCGTCCATCTGGTATTCCACCGGGTCCTCGATGGTGATGATTTTCTTGTCGGCCGAGTTGATTCGCTTCAGCGCGGAATAGAGCGTGGTGGACTTGCCGCTGCCGGTGGGCCCGGTCACCAGGAAGATGCCGTGCGGCATGGCGGTGAAATGTTCCATGCGCCCCAGCATCCGCGAGTCGAAGCCCAGGCTCGTCAGGTCGTAAAAGTCGGTGGCCGAACGGTCCAGCAGGCGCATCACCACGCTTTCGCCGTACAGCGTCGGCAGCGTCGAGACGCGCAGGTCCACTTCCCGGCCCATGGATTTGATCTTGATGCGGCCGTCCTGCGGCAGCCGCCGCTCGGCGATGTTCAGCTTGGCCATCAGCTTGACGCGGGAAATGATGGCCGCCTTCAGCTCGCGCGGCGGCGCGTCCTGCTCGAACAGCACGCCGTCCACGCGGTAGCGGACGCGAAACTCTTTCTCGAACGGCTCGATGTGAATGTCGCTGGCGCGCTTTTCCACCGCCTGGGCGATCATCGCGTTCACCAGGCGGATGACCGGCGCCTCGCTCGCCATGTCGCGCAGGTGCTCGAGATCGGCCGTCGCGTCGGCGTCTTCCAGGCCGAAGGTGTAGTCTTCCCGCTGGCCCTCGCCGTAGTACTTGTCGATGGAATCGAGAATCTCCTGTTCGGGCGCCAGCGCCGGCTTCACCCGCATCCCCGTAACACTTCGCACGGCGGCCAGGGTCTCGAAGTCGAGCGGATCCGCCATCGCCAGAACCAGGCAGGAATCGTCCACGCCGTAGGGAATGCACTTGCACTGCCGCAGAAAGCGGGCGGTGATCTTCTCGGTCTCCGGCGTCACCGGCGGCGGGCCGTTCAGACCGACCAGCGGAACCGAAAGCTGCTCCGACAGCGCGTCCAGCACGTCACGCTGCGCGATGAAGCCGAGATCCACCAGGATGCGGCCCAGCCGGTCTCCACGGTCTTTCTGGAGCTCGAGCGCGCGGCTCAGGTCCTCCTCGGAAATCAGTTTGCGCGCGATGAGAAGTTCGCCCAGACGCATGGCTAGAATTCCCGTTCCTCGATCGCCGCTTCCCACTTGCTTTTGTCGCTCGCCTCGGCCTTCAGCTTGAGCAACGCCTGCTTGCGCGCCTGCATCACAATCTGGCCCGGAATGCCTTCCGTGTTCTCCCAGGCGTGGTTGAACAACGTCACTCCCAGGGCAATCTGTTCGTCCGGCTTCACCATGTCCAGCGAGCCGGCGGCGTCCACCAGCGCATCGCGCATCACGCTCCTCAAAGTTTTCAGACGTTCCAGTTTCTCCTGGTGAATCTTTTCCACGCGAGCGGGAGGAACGTTCCGGTAGAACGGCGAGATGGGAACGGTGGTCACCAGGTTCAACTCCAGCGAGAAGACGGCGCCGTAGTCCTTCAGGTAGATGCCGCGGGTCATACCGAGCACGACGTAGGGGTTTTCCGGCATCAGCGCGGCAAATCGCTGGTCGATGCTTTTTTCTACCGTGGCGATGGCCGCCCGAACTTCCGGCGTCCGCTTCTCGCCCAGCAGCGAGGCGGCGGCGGCCAGGGCAATGCTGAAGACAATGGCCCGTCGCATTACATTCCTCTGAAGTTGGCCGCGGCGACGTAGTTGATGTTGTTCTGCTTGCGCAGAACCTCGTAGGCGTCCTCGACCGCCCGCAGTTCCTGCTGGTTGCGCGCCTGCATCCGCTGTTCGGCGCTGGCGACAGCGGCGGCGAGTTTTTCCTGGTATTCGGCTTCCCGGCGGCTCAGGCGGGCATCCACGGCGGCCGTGACACGCGCCTGAATCTCGGTTTGCAGGCGCTGGTCGAAGGCGGCCTGCATGGCCTGGATGCGCTGATCGAATGCCGCCGTCGCCGGAGCCTCCACCACCGCCGGCCGCACCAGCGCGTGAAGCACAATCGCCAACGACAACATCGCCGCGGCGGCGAAGGCCAGGCGCGGCCCCGACTGCCAGAAGCGCTGCCACCAGGAGGGCTTCAGCACTTTATCCGAGACGAAGGCAATTCGCCTCGGCATTTCCTCTTCCTTCAGCGCCAGAAGGGCCGAGTGCGTCGCCAACAGGCGTTCCAACTCCGTCTGGCAGCCCTCGCAGTCGCGGAGGTGTTGCTCCACGCCGCGCCGCTCATCGGCGGCGAGTTCTTCGAGGATGTAACCCTTGAGATCGAAATCCGTGCAATTCATCGGGCACCTGACCATTTCCCGTTGGCGGCGCCGGCGCTTGCTAGCCGCCGCTGCCGCGCACCCCTGCCGGGGCCAGTAGATCCTTTAGTTGATCCAGGGCCGCGTACAGCCTCGACTTCACAGTCGAAACGGGGCAGCCGAGAATTTCCGCCATTTCGTCGAATTTGAAGCCCTGATAGATCTTCAGCAGCACCGCTTCCCGCTGGTCGCCGCTCAATCGCCGCAAGGCGCTCGCCACCGCCAGGTTCAATTCGAGCGGTAGAAGGCGGGGGTTGGGCTCGCCCTCCCCCACGCCTTCCACCAGCTCGGTTTCCGGCCGGTTGCGCCGTAACAAGGAGAAAGCTTCGTTGTGCGCGATTCGAAACACCCACGGTCCGAAGCGGGTCGGGTCGTCGAGTTTCGCAAGGTTTTGGTAGGCCTTCAGGAAAACGTCCTGGCAGATATCCAGGGCGTCGTCGGGCTGGCGAACCAGGCGCAGCAGATAGTTGTAGACACGTTTCTCCCATCGCGACACGAGGATGTTATATCCGTCCACGTCGCCGCGTCGGGTTCTCCGGACCAGGTCGCTATCTTCTGCATCTCGAAAGATCAAGCACGTGGCTCCCGATCTCCGGCTTCCTTGATGAGACGCATCTGCCGGAGAAAAAGACGAATCAACCGCCCGATTCGAGCAATTGCCTCCTTCTCGGCGCCAAGTGTACCATTGAGCGGAGCGCGCTGGAGCGCCAGGCTTGGCTGCTGGAGCTAACCTGTTGGGCGCCAGTCGCTTTCCTCTGTTCGAACCAGGTCCTGGTAACGCCATGAACTACCCGGAATCGGTCCAATACCTGTACGCGCTCGGAAACGAGACCAAGACCATCAAGCTCGGCCTGGAGCGCATCTCCATCCTGCTCGAGGCGCTCGACAATCCCCAGGACGCCTGCCGCATGGTCCACGTTGCCGGCACCAACGGAAAGGGTTCCGTGTGCGCGATGGTGGAGTCCGCGCTGCGGGCCGCCGGCCGCCGCACCGGGATGTACACCTCGCCTCACCTGGTGGAGCCCACCGAGCGGATTCAGGTGAACGGCGTTCCGGCCAGCGCCGAGTCTTTCTCCGCCGCCTTCGATACGGTGCACGAAACGGCGAAGAGCCTGGTCGAGCGCGGCTCCATCGACATGCACCCCACCTATTTCGAGACGGTCACGGCCATGGCTTTCCTGGTGTTCCGCGACGAGCGGGTGGACACGGTGGCTCTCGAAGTGGGACTGGGCGGCCGTCTGGACGCCACCAACGTGGTGAAACCGGAAATCTGCGCCATCACGCGCATCGAGTTCGACCACACGGCGATGCTGGGCCACACCATTTCAGCCATCGCCTTCGAAAAGGCCGGCATTCTGAAGCCGGGCGTGCCGGCGGTGTTCGCCGCGCAATATCCGGAGGGCGCCGAAGTTCTGGAGAATCGGGCGCGTGAGCTGGCGGTGCCTTACACCTGGGCCTCGCGCTGGCAGGCGGAAGACCTGCGTCTCGCCACCGACGGAAGTACGTTCCGCGCCGAGGGGCCGGCATCGGTAAACCTCAGCTTGCCGCTGCGGGGCGGCCACCAGGTGGAGAACGCGCTGATCGCAGTGGACGTTTTGCATCGTCTGGGCGTTTCCGCGGACGCGATTGCCCGGGGGCTGGCATCCACTCGTTGGGACGGACGCCTGGAGCGCCTGCGCGAGCGGCCGGCCGTCTATCTGGACGGGGCGCACAACCCCGCGGGCGCCCGCGCGTTGGCCCGTTACATCCAGCAATTCCATCAGGGCAAGCGCATCTGGATGATCTTCGGCGCGATGGCGGATAAAGACATCGAGCACATCGCCGGCGAGATCTTCCCGCTGGCGACCGACTTGATCGTCACCTGTCCGCACATGAGCCGCGCGCAGAGTCCCGAGCGGATTCTCGAAATCCGCCATCATCCGAACGCCCGCGTGGAGCCAGATCTGAAGGCGGCGCTGGCGCTGGCAGGCGAAGCGGGCCCGGACGACGCCGTCTTCATCACCGGATCGCTGTACCTGGCGGGAGAGATGCGCGCGCTGTTGGTGTGAGTTCCCGCGACTGTAAAGAAGCGGGTCTGCGACGGGGCGACGGCGGTCTTACGCTGGGCAGACAGTCTCGGGTGTGTGATGACAGCGTGGCATGCGAATGTGTCAGAAGCCGTAAATCAGCGCGCTGGCCGGAGCCGCCGTCACTTTTCCCTCGAGTTCGAAACGGGTATAGTGGAACTCGCGGGCTTGGCGCCTTTGCATCAGGAGGCCCTTCTCCGTATGCGCTCTGCCATTCTTCTCGTGATCATCCTGTGGTCGGTACCAGCATCCGGTCAAACTTTCCACGCCGGTTTACAGATAGGTATTCCTATTACCGAGTATTTTGAAGCCGGCCCCTACTCACTCGGATTGCATGGCGGGGGCGAGTACTCGGCAGCCACACGCCGCTACACCGCCGGAGCTTTCGCGGAGTTGCGCCTGACGAGTGCCTTCGGGTTCCAAACCGGCGTGCTGTACCACCGGATGGGCTACGTCGCGATTGTGAACTTCGTCGATTCGGCCACCGGGAACTTTGAGAAGTCCGCCATTGACGTCAAGGGCAACTCGTGGGACTTCCCGCTGGTGGCCAAGTACCGCTTCGGCCGCACCATCCGACCCTATGTGGCGGGGGGCGGCACGCTGCGGTATGTAGGCCCGGTGCGGGGGCAAGGGCAAGACACCCTAGGCTCGCTCGTTACCGAGAGTTCCTCCACTCGCGCGCTCGATACATCGCAGCCGTCAGAGCTTGGAAAACGCTTCTATCCCGGCCTGACTGCCGCTGTCGGTGTGGAGTTCGGCGCCAGGCGCTTTAGCGTGCTGCCGGAACTCCGATACACGCACTGGACTGCAAATATTTCAGGCCCAAGTGGTGCGCTTCGTTTCGCCCCGAACCAGGTCGAGTTTCTTCTGGGCGTGTTATTTTGAGCCACCGCTGTGAAGGTGTCCCCATGGCCCTGCGGGCCACCCCAAGGGATGGAGGCGCTTGGCCGCCGGAACGCTGAATTGATGACTTGCGTTTCTCCTTGGGCCGGCCGGTGATTCAGGAATTGAGCGTTACAGGACCACGTGAGTCTTGCGGAGCGTAGGCACAGAAGCGACAGCCAACCTGAACGCCAGCAATCTTTCGAATATCACTGATGCCTGCGCTGAAGGCGCTGAGGATTTCCAGCCCAGGGTCGCGCCGCACACGGCGCCACCCTGGGTGATGTGGCAACAATTCCGGATTGCCCTGAATGGGCACCGGAGCCCGTCGCGTATGCCCCAATTGTTGTCTCTGGTTCTATCCATCGCCAACCGGTGATCCCGCATTCGCGAGTATTGGTGTGAGTATCGCCGGTTTCCTGCACAACATGGCGCGGTATTCAACGAGCGTTGCCTCCAGGATGGAACGCCCCCACCGGAACCCATACAGGGTTCTCGCGAGACGAATCGCCGACCCAGGATAGTGCCGGGTCGGCGCAATCCTGGGCTGGAAATCCGTACTGCCTTCGGCGGAATTCGCAAGGGGCATATGACCCCCGCTGGAACACGGAGATGCGGGAAGGGTACGTCGCGTGTGGTTCACGGCGCCGGCCAAGCAGTGACGGCGCGGTCGGTTTGCGTCAATCGCCACCGCGCGCGTTGCGGTCGAATGCCGGCGTCCCGGGTGTCGTTAGCGTCAGGGTCGCGGGTGCGTACGTTGCTATTCTAGAAAG
>CAWEOG010000017.1:0-141160 GCA_963810595.1 Bryobacterales bacterium
ACCGCACTGCGGCGAAGTATCCCACGCTCTTCCGCGTGGGCGCGTGCAACAAAACCGGGTCCTTGGTCTCTGGCGGAATCCACATCTGGCAGCGGGAACCATGCTGCTGGAAATGCACCTCGTCCGTGGCCCAGAGATCCACGGCCTCGTCTTCCATCAGCGCTTTGAGTTTTTTTTATGCGTCTGTTGGCGTTCGGGATCGGCTTGGGCGATGCCGGGGCGCGGCTTGCGCAGCCGAAAGCCCAACTGCCGGAAAAGACGCTGGCACTGCCGCACTCCCAAGTCAATCCCGTACGTCTCGGCAATCCAGGCAGCCAGAGTTTTGCCGTCCCACAGAGTTCCACCCAATCCCATATCGCGAGGCGTCTTACGAAGAGCAGCATTGATTCCGCGCAGTTGTTCTTCATCCAAGCGCCGGGGCCGTCCGGAGCGCTCTCCTTCCCATAACCCCGCCAAACCATTTCTCTCGAAGTTCTTGATCCAATACTCCACCGAACGCGGGGCATCGCCCAAAAGCTGAGCCACTTCGGGACAGGTCAACCCATGCGCCACTAACAGCACGCCATGGAGTCGATGGTCATAGCGGGATTCCCCAGATCGGCGGATCTCGTCCTGCAATCCGAGAATGATGTTTTCGGGGTCGGCAATAGTAAGCGCTCGCATGCTTCCATGAGAGCACAACTCGTAGCTATGCGCAATGAATTATGACGCTGTGTTTAGTCCGAATTGCCGAAAACGGAAGACGGGAGTCTCATAGCCGGACGATCTTCGGAGATGACCAGTTCTTCAGGGCATTCCGGGAATCGACGATCAGTTTCGCCTTTTCAACCACCGCGGCATAATCTACCGATGAGTGATCGGTGATGTATCACCACGCAGTCGGCCGCCGCCACAGCGTCTTCGTTCGGGGTCGAGTTCCACTGCTTGGCCGTCTAAATCGACGGAGGGTACATAGGGGTCGCTGTACGTCACCTTCGCGCCCTTCTTGTCCAGCAGATGCATGATGTCCAGGGCAGGCGACTCCCGCACGTCATCGATGTCCCGCTTGTAAGCCACACCCAAGGATGTGAACGTGGGAGCCTCGCAGCGGCTTTGACACGTCGTTCAGCGCGTTCTGGATCTTATCCAGCAACGAACAGCGGCATCTGTCCGTTGATCTGGCCGGCCAGTTCGATGAACCGGGCCTCGAGCCCCGGCCTGCTTCGATTTCCAGGACAGGTAGAAAGGATCGATGGGAATGCAGTGCCCGCCCAGCCCGGGTCCCGGGAAGAAGGGCATGAAGCCGAACGGTTTGGTGGCCGCCGCTTCAATCACTTCCCAGACGTTGATCCCCATGCGGTCGCACATCATGGCCATTTCGTTCGCCAGGCCGATGTTGATCATCCGGAACGTGTTTTCCAGCAGCTTGACCATCTCGGCCACTTGCGTGGAACTGACGCGGCACAACTGTCTCGAGAGCTTGGGAGTAGAACAGCCTGCCGAGCTCGGTGCAGGCCGGAGTGACGCCTCCGACCACTTTGGGGATGTTCCTGGTTTGAAATCGCGGATTGCCAGGGTCCACCCGTTCCGGAGAGAAGCACAAGAAAGATATCCTGGCCCACCCGCAGGCCCCCCTTTTCAAGCATCGGCTGGACGAACTCCGAAGTCGTGCCCGGGTAGGTAGTCGATTCCAGAATGATCAGCATTCCGGGATGAGCGTAGCGCGCGATTCCCTCGCAGGCATCGGCAATATAGCTCATGTCCGGATCCTTGGTCTTTCGCAGCGGAGTCGGCACGCAGATATCGACCGTGTCCAGGTCTTGGATGACGGAAAAATCCGAGGTTCCCCGAAGTTTGCCTCCTCTTACCAGCGGGGCCAAAATTTCGCTTGGGAACATCCTTCACGTAGGAATCCCCGGCGTTAACCCGTTGCGTTTTCGATTCCTGAATGTCGATACCAGTCACTTCGAAGCCGGCTTGCGCGAACTCCACCGCCAGCGGAAGACCGACATAGCCCATGCCAATCACGCCCACCAGGGCCGTGTGGCCGGTAATCCGCCCGGCCAACTGGCAGGCGGTCGCGTTCTCGGAAAAGATACTGGTGACCATCAAAGCCTCCGTGCTTCAGATACCGGATCGTGCAGACCTCTCCTCGCCTTCTGTCTGCACTTTCAACCCAACTCCTCAAGCAATGAGCGGACTTACCATCTATCTTAACTGTGCGAACGTTCGCCTGTCCTGAACACCGGTACCAGAACCAAGACACACCCTGATGTCGGCCGTGCGCTGGCGGCAACACGCCATTTCCTGGACGTGCACCGCCGTCGGCTTGTCCATTGGGCAGCCATCTTACCTCGCAAGCGATTGGAACATCGATCTCATCGACGCAAATCCCACAGTGGCAAGAACAGTTTCTCAACGTCCATAAAATCAATCAGTTACAAATGGTTGCCGTAGATTTTTTGTGCGGGGAATGTCGCCTTTGGTCTGTGGAAGGCTTGGCTCTCGTCGAGCGGCCAGGCCGTTCGCGACCGTGAGACTGACGCACGAAGACGATTGGCGCCAGTCGAAAACCCACAGATTCCAAAGCCACGCCAATTAGGCACTTCCTCAAATTTCTGCGCGGAGCCACCTTCCGTCCTAAGGTTGGCGGCTACATCTAACGATAAACTATAGGCCGGGAAGGAGTTCTATTGACAGCGCGTGAACGTTTTGTCATCCTGAGGCGTGGTAAGCGGGTGCGGATGGAAGCTGAGCTTCATCCACAGCAACTCGTGGAGCCCAGCGCCAGAGGAGACCACCCCCAAGGTTCTTCGGTACAGGATGCCGCTGATGGTGCTTGGACGCCGATGGGAGCATAATTGAGTCATGTTCAACGCTAGCATCAGGTTCCGCCATATTGTCGCTTTTGCCCTGTTCGCAGCCTCGAGCTTCCTCCTGTTTGGCCAGAATCCCCAGGACCAGCCCACGGCCGGCGCACAAGCTCCAGCGGGCCAAGGTCCGGCGCAGATCTCTTTTCCATTCCGGCCAGATTACGTCCTAGGGCCCAATGACCAGATCCTCATTCGGGTCCCTCAGGAGGAGCAGATCAACGAGCGGCCGTTTCGGATTGACTCCGACGGCTATGTGACTTTACCGGTTGCCGGACGGGTCCATGCCGCGGGTCTGACGGTGCAAGCCTTAGAAACTGAAGTAGCGAATCAACTCCGTCAATATGTCCGCAACCCGCTTGTAAGTATTACCGTGGTGCAGTATCGCAGTGAACCGGTATTCTTTGTTGGCGCCTTTAAGACACCCGGGGTCTATCCGCTGCAGGGTCGGCGGACGCTGGTCGAGATGTTGGCGGCCGTGGGCGGGCTCCTTCCCGAAGCTGGCCGGAGAATCAGAATCACCCGACGCGCTGAGAACGGCCCCATCCCCCTCCCCAACGCGATTGTGGACCCGGAGAAGAAGATTAGCTCCGTAGAGATCAGCCTGCGCAGCTTGACGGAGAATATAAACCCTGCCGAGGACATCGTTTTGAAGGCGTACGATATTATCAGTGTTGAGCGGGCTGAGCGGGTTTATGTGAGCGGGGAGGTTGCCAGAGCTTCAGCAGTCGAAGTGGGTCAGCGCGATTACATCACTGTCACTCAGGCTTTGACCGAGGCGGGCGGGTTCACACCCAACGCAGTTCGCGACAGAGTCGTGGTTCTTCGACCAATTCTGGGGACAAATCGAAGGGCGGCATTTGAAGTGGACATGAAACGGGTTTACAAGGGAGAAGACATCGACTTTCCCTTGTTGCCCAATGACGTGCTGTTTGTACCACGCTCAACCAGACGGACTTTTCTCACGACCATGGGCACTTCACTTCTAACATCCGCCCCTTATCTCATTATTACAGCACTACTGCGACCTTAAATTCGTATGTTGGAGTGGCCTACTTTGGCTCACGAGGAATAAGAGCACTACATGAAATGTCTCGGCTTTAAGAGTTTGCGAACTCGGCACCAGCTAGTTCAAGTTTTGATCGCTCTGCTTGCTCTGCCGCCTGTCGTCCGAGCCCAACCGCCTGCACCTCCGCAGCTCCAGCCAATCGCCCCTTTGCCAACAGTACAGAGCCTTCGAGTGATCCCCCTGGCGGGCAATGGGGAGACGAATGATCTCAAGCGTCGAATCATGGCTCCGTTGGTAGTGCAGGTACTCGACCAGAATGACAATCCGGTGGAAGGCGCTGATGTCGTGTTTCGATTCCCGCTGACGGGCCCCAGCGCGACGTTCTCGAATGGAAGAAATTCGGAGACGGCAAGGACCAACGCAGATGGTCAGGCCGCGGCAGTTGGCTGGACAGCGAATGATGAAGTGGGGACCTTTCAGGTGCGAGCGACAGCCTCTCGGGGTAACGAAGTGGGGGAGGCCACCATCACCATGGCGAACGCGACCGTGGTCGTTGATGAGGGGAGAAAGAAAGAAAAGAGGTGGTGGTCCTCGCGTTGGTTCAAGATCGCTATCGTGGCTGGTGCAGCAACTGCCGTGGGTGTGATCTTGGCCACGAGGGGAGATAACACGGACACCATCACAGCCTCTCCGGGTTCTCCCACCATAGGAGGCCCTCAGTAGCGCGATGTTTCGAGAATCTTGGTTGTCCGAAACCCCCGGGTGGGACTGCTTGGTTGGGAAAACCACTCACCTGAGGAAGAGCCAGAACGAGGAATTGCTTATTTTGTACGGACAACGGCGGTCCTGCCGCACAGCGGTCTTGCCGCACAAGGGAGATAGCGAATGAGGTCTAGCTCGATTGTTCGCGGAATTCTTCTCTTCGTAGCGGTGGCTGTTTTGGCTTCGGCCCAGCAGTTCCCTTTTCAGTTGGTGGCGACTCAGGCGGGGAATTCCCTCACGATTCAGAACGGCGCAGGATTGGCGCTCATCGCGGCGGTGGGCGAGACGAGGACCGTGCGGATCACGGCTGCTTACACGGGAACCGGTCAGGTTCGGGTCTTGCAGCCCCCCACCGTCTTTGGGTCCAATGCATTCACCGCAACTTTCGTCGGGACTTTGCCGGTGACGTTGAATCCCAGCGGTAGTCTTTCCTTCGATGTCGAATTCCATCCGACTAGTGTGGCGCAATATGGCGCGCAAGTTACTTTGCCGTTCTCTGAGACTCTACCCCCTACAACCGACGGAGGCTCTCCGACTACAACCCAAGGCACGATCGGTTTCACTCTGCAAGGCACCGTACCTTCATTCACGTTGAGCTATGTCTTACAAACGGACCTGAACGTCATCCCGTTGCAGCCTGGAGAGTCCATCGCCTTCCCACCTTCGCTGATCAACGCCACGGCCCAGGCCGGATTAAACATAACGAACGTTGGCAGCGGAGCGGGGGCGATAACCGGAATATCCATTACCGGTGATGCCTTCCGCCTGTCCGGAATTCCGTTGCTTCCGGCAACTTTAACTGCGGGACAGAACATGCAGGTGTTGGTCCTCTATCGACCGACCAGCGTGGCCGCCGATGCCGGGCAAATCACGATTACTTTTTCTGATGGTTCGGTGGTAACAATCAATCTGCAGGGCACTGGGACCGCCTCAAGCTTTGCCCTCAGCTATGTGTTATCGACGGATCAGAATGTCGTCCCACTTCAGCCTGGAGACTCCATTCTTTTCCCCGCCTCGCCGATCAACAACACGGTTCAGGCCCTGTTGAATGTTACCAACCTCGCGAGTGGACCCGGGACGATAACGGGCATTACCATCTCGGGTGACGCCTTCCACTTGTCAGGGGTTCCGTTGCTTCCCGCCACCGTGGCCGCGGGGCAGACCCTGCAAGTATTCGTCCTCTACCGTCCCGTCAGCGTTGGCACCGACGTGGGCCAGATTTCGATCTCGTTCTCCGGCAGCCAGGCGGTGACCATTAAATTACAGGGCAGTGGGATTGTGTCAAATTTCGTCTACAAAACCCTTCAGACAGATCCGCCGACGATTGTGGCACCGGGCGGTATTGTGACTTTTGTGGACACGAATATCGGGGAGACCAGCAGTATTACCCTTCAAGTCATGAATTCCGGCACAGCCAGCAATTCGGTCAATTCGATCGCTATTGCTGGACAGGGCTATCAACTGAGCAATTTACCGGTGCTTCCGCAAACCCTTGCCCCCGGTGCAAGCCTGACCTTCAACGTAACGTTTTCTCCCACGCAGCCAGCAACTCTCACCGGCCGCTTAACCGTGAATTCGGACGTGCTGAACCTGAGCGGAAAGGGGTTGGGTTCTCAACTGGTGTTTTCGTATGTAGCGGGCGGTAGCACCATTACTCTAAGTTCAACGAATAACTCCGTTGTGTTCAGCCCGGTGATGATCACCCACGCGGCGGATTTGAGTTTTGTCGCGCGCAATACTGGGACGGCTCCCGCGACGATCTCCAACATCGGCATTGGCCAGCTCAACGGTCCGTTCTCGATTTCCACATCCCTGGCACTACCAGTGATCTTGGCCCCCGATGCGGATCTCCCGATTACGCTCACTTTTACGCCGACTGTGCTTGGGTTTTCGAACGGGACCCTGCAGTTCGACACAACGACCATTGCGCTTGTCGGCTCTGGCACGAAACCGCCACCACTTCCTGCATACACCATTGTTGGTCCTGGCGGCGCTGCCACTCCGATGTCCCAGCCTGAAATAGGGTTATCGCTTGCAAGCCCTTACCCGGTAGCAATATCCGGCACTCTTACCCTGACGATTTCCAGCGATCTGCCAGCCGACCCGGCGGTTCAGTTTGCTACAGGGGGCCGAACGGTTCCATTCGTCATCCCGGCCAACAATACCGATGCCGTATTTGCAGAGCAGGGCACGCAAGTCCGATTGCAGACGGGGACGGTGGTAAGCAACATGACACTGACTCCGTCATTTGCTACGCAGGCGGGCAACGTGGACCTGAACCCCGCCTCACCCACTGTTCTGCAGTTCTCGGTCGCACCAGCAGCGCCAACCCTGATCGCCGTTCAACTCAGCAACCGGACCGACACCAGCCTGACGATCGTAGCGACCGGCTTTACTACCACGCGCTCTCTCACCACTTGGCAGGTGCAATTCACTCCAGTGTCAGGCGTTCAGATGCCTGCATCTCAGTTCACCTTCGATATCGGTCAACTGGCCACCACCTGGTTTCGTGGAACCGCATCGCAAGCGTTTGGCGGTCAGTTTACCGTTTCGATCCCCTTCACCTTCCAGGGAACACTGTCCAGTGGGAAACCGCTTCTTAGCGGAATCGATTCGGTTACCGTGACGATGAACAACGAGGTGGGCGCTTCGAATTCTCCGCAAGCGAAATTGCAGTAACGGTAACTTTGGATCATACGGTTCGGCTGAATCTGTGAGAAAACTCTCTTAGCCGCTGGAAACTCGCGATCCTACCACTCGTCGCCGCCGAGACCGCTCGCGATGGAAACGGCACAACAAACGGATCGAGCTGACTGCACGCGGTTGGACGTATGCGTGATAAGTGTCGGAAAGCATCAATCAGAGAGAGTTCTCGGCTGAAATGAAAAAAAGAATCTTGGGCCTAATATGTTTCGCCGTCTTATGCACTATTCTGACGTTAGGTTTATGGCCTTTTCATGCGCCACCGAATGACGTTACATGGCTGAAACACCAGTCCGGTCTTGCATTCGGCAGATTTAGCACCATGATTACCTCCGGCGCATTCCCTATGCCAGCTTCAGCGGAAGAACCGGGTTTCAGTCTTGAAATTTGGCTGCAGCCCCGCAGTATCTGGACCAGCGGCACCTTCCTTGGATTCTGTATCCCAGGGAACCCTTTCCAATTAATCGTGCGCCAATCTCAGACTGGCATCGAGATACAGTCTGACCGGTACGACCGATATCATAAAAGAACCGCAAGACTCTATGTGGATGACGTTTTCCGCAAGGCCAAGCCCGCTTTCATAACGATCATTTCAGGTTTACAAGGGACAAGAGTCTATGTCGACGGCGTCTTGGCCAAGTCCACGCCCCAGTTTCGACTCTCAGCGAAGGACTTAACAGGCCAATTGGTCGTCGGTGATTCGCCGGGACAAGGAGATAGCTGGAGCGGGAATTTCTTCGGCTTAGCGATGTATCATCGAGAACTAAAAGCACCGCAGGTCGCTCGGCATTATGAAACCTGGACGCTAAAGGGGCGGCCCGAAATTGCCGGAAATGAACGTGATGTTGCGCTCTATCTTTTGGATGATCGCATCGGAAATGTCGCCAAAAACAAAGCAGGGTCGGGCTTGGACCTTTATATTCCGGAAAGGTACGTGGTTCTTGATCAGATTTTTCTCGAGCCGTTCTGGCAGGAATTCAGCATGTCCTGGAATTATTGGGGCGCTGCTTTCAAGAACATTGTCGGCTTCATTCCTTTCGGTTTCTGCTTCTATGCCTACTTTGTCACTTTACCAATCAAACGGGCTGCATTTGCAACGGTCATTTTGGGAGCGTTGGTAAGCCTTACAATTGAAGTCCTGCAAGCATACCTGCCGACCCGAGATTCAGGTATGACAGACCTGTTTACCAACACGCTCGGAACATGGATTGGCGTCGCGTCATACGAACTTGTCGGTCCTATCCTCGCCATCGTTGTCCGGTGGTGGCCCTTTGTTATTCCTTCTCGCCCGCCCGAACTGAGAAACCAAAAACGAAATCGTTGACGCGGACCGAAAGCAGAAGAACGCAAGCTGACATGGCGACCGTAGTTGTCCGCGCCAGATATTCCAAAACGAATGAACCGAGCGCGAGGTCAAATGCTCTATGTGCCGCCGGAAGAGTTCGTGCGGGAGTTCCGCGAGCGGAAGGGCCTGCGAAGTCAGCTCCTCGGGAAGTCGGCCGACGTCGGAATCGCCGCTGGAATCAAGTCACGAAGCTGCGCTACAAGCTCTTCTTGTCACCCGGGGAACTGACTCGGCCGCAGAATCGGCCCGTTTTGCGGCTCCGAGAGTCACCGAAGTTACAGGAATTGGCTGGGACATCTTGGCGAAGCTCGGCAGCTCGCCAGCGCTTGATCCGCCGCTGCAGCGTCCGCAGTTGTCCATCGGCGAATTCGCCCGGGCAGTCTCGCTGCAGCGCCTCGAACAGCGTCATGGTCTCCGGAGCCGGGTTCGCATTGATCTGCTGGCGGATCGTTTCCCAGACCCATTCGAACGAGTCGGGCCGGGATCGCCAGGGGCGGTCCCGCTTGTTTTCGCCAGGCAGTCTGCCCTCGCGCAAATACTTCCTGGCCGTCTTGGCATTCATCCCCGCCTTGGCGGCCGCGAGTTCTTGGGTCCTCTCTGTCTTCGACAACCTCTTCAACCTCCTGACTTGTGTGTCGGTAACCATCTCCGGAGCGCCCCCGCAGGCGCGAACTTTGATGGTCGTTGATAGTTGTCGTCGGTAGGGAATTTTAATTGTCGCCGATCAAGGCTTTTCTGCAAGAGAACGCTACAAGCCTTTCCGCCAGCATCGTTGGCCATCTGCGATGGCATTTGAATGCGATTTTCAAGATGGCGCAGAGCGATCGTGTTGTGGACTTCAACCCCGCTGCCGCCTTATTCATTCCAGCCTGCAAGCCCGCTGGGGAGAAGAGGGTGATGGCCAAGGACGAGGTGAGGTTGGCGCTGGCCAGCCTTGATCTGCCGGAGCGGCTTATCTTTCGAATGGCTGTGTTCGACGGAATGCGCCCCGGCAAGATCTTCGCGATCACGCTGGGAAAGGTCAATGGGAATTCCGTTCTGATCGATCAACGACTCTACGGAAGCAACATCGACACGCCGAAGGGCCGAAAGGGGAAGCGGACAGCTCGCGTAGTTGCGCTCTCGCCCGGAACCGTATTCGACCTGGGTGCCTGGAAGATGTTCTTGGGACGAACAAGTGAGGAGGCGTTCCTCTTTCCTTCGGAGACCGGCTCCACACCGCTTCGGCCGAACAATCTCTGGAAACTCGCGATCAGGCCGCGCCTGCAGACGATCGGGCAGCAATGGGTCAACTTTCAGGTGCTTCGGCGGACGAATGCAAGTCTGTCTCGCAAAGCGAATGTCGGCGACAAGGTGTCTGCAGATCAACGTGGCCACGGCCTCGGCGTCAGCCTGGGCGTTTACGCGATCAGTGATCTCCCGCAGAAAATGGACGCGGTTGCGAAACTGGAGTCCGACGTGGTCCCTGCGGCGGAACTCTTAATGGAGTAAATGGAGTAAGGGGCTAAACTCGGTGGCTTGCAAGTTGTTGAAAACTGGAGCGGGAGACGGGAATCGAACCCGCAACCAACAGCTTGGAAGGCTGTGACTCTACCATTGAGTTACTCCCGCCCGCCGGGTCGGAATGCTCCTTTCCAGACCGCCGGGCGGCCGGCGGAGCATCCTTAAATCATTGTAGGAGAACCGCCTACAGGGGTCAATCGCGGGAGTCGCCGCTGGCCGACGCGCCGTTCTGTCAGGCCGCGGCCAGTCCCTTCATGTTCCAGCCGCAGATGGTGCTGGCCAGCATTTTGTCGTTGCCTCCGGGGCCGGGCCAGTGCGTTTCGAGACTCAGATAGCCCCGGTAGCCGTCGGCCAGTAACGCGTTCACAATGCCTTTCCAGTCGACCTTGCGCGTTCCGAGCGGACCCCAGATAGGCGTATTCCCTTCCATGTGGCAGTCCTTGCAGTGCACGTGGACGATGCGGTCTTTGGGCAGCAGCGCGTAGCCTTCCGGAAACGGGCTTTCGCCCCCCACCAAACCGTTGGCCGGGTCCCACACCAGTTTCACGTTGGGGTGCTGCACCGCCGCGAGGATCTTCGCTGTTTCGGCGCAGGTGCCAACATTGCAGGCGTGCTCATTTTCGAGACCGATGATGACGCCCGCGCGCGCAGCCCGTTCACCCAGCTCGGTGAGCGCCTTCACAATCGCGTCGTGGCAGGCTTCGGGCCGCACCGTGCGCCAATAGGAAAACACCCGGATGATCCCGGCACCGGTCTTGGCCGCAATCTCGAAGGCGCGCTCGGCCAGGCGCGGCTGGTCTTCAAAAGTCAGCTTCGCGTTGAAAACATCCTGCTGAAAACGGGTATCGACGTCTGGCGAGCCGGGCAGCACGCACTTGAGCAACGGCGAGGCGATTGAGATGATCTTCATCCCCTTCTCGTCGACCCGCGCGATGACGCGCTCCAGCTCTTCGTCGGTCAGATCGATGATGTTCTTGCCGTCGATCACCCGCAGTTCGGCGCCCGTCATGCCGATCGCCGACATGGCTTCCAGGGCAGCCGGCAGATCGGGGGTGAACTCGTCGGTAATGGCCGCGATTTCCAGTCTCGGTTTCATGATCCACCTATCTATAGTGTTATGACTTGATCGGGCATGTTCCCGGACAGCGCCTGGTACAGGTCGGGGAAGCAGCCGATCGGTACTCCGTCGATCAGTTTATCCGCGATTTCCCGCTCGTAGCAGCATTGGTCGCAGCACATCAGCAACATGCCGCTTGCGCGGGCCACCGCGGCCAGGCGCTCGCCGATCGGGTTGCCCTTCACCAGGACGTAGCAGTTGTCTTCGAAAAAGAACATGCCCACCACGTCCACTCCGTGCCGTCCCTCTTCGAGTTGCGGCAGTATCATCTTCCCCAGCTTGTAGGACACCGAATGCCCTTGGGTTGAAAAAATATAGGCGACTTTCACGTTCAGCTCCTCCGAATAACTTCCACTTGAATGGCGGCGCGCAGCGCGTGAATGCAGAGTTCGGCGCGGTCGTGGCGCCGGGCCGGAATTTCCGGATGAAAGCGCAGCAGCTCGCCGGCTTCGATCCCGCGGGCGCATTCAAGCTGCATTCCCGGCAGCATCTCCGACAGGTGCTCGCACAGCCCGACCAGCGTCGCGCAAGTGGTGCTGCGGTAGGCGGCGCGACGGATGAAACCGCCTTCCGTCGCCAGCTTGAATCCGGCCACGTTACCGTCGCACCAGCGGACCAGTTGTTCCGGCGCGATGAGGCAGCGGTGGTGATGGTACCGCAGCGCGCGCTGGAAGTATTCGTAGACGTCGATAGCCAAACGGCCATTCTAGCGCATGGGGCGGCCGCTACTTCACGCCCAGCGACTGGGCCTTACCCAGATCCTGGCCGGTAAGCAGCTTGGCCACCACCGGCAGCGGAAGCGCTCCGTGCCTCAGGGCGTCCTGGTGGAATTGGGTGAGGCTGAACGCTTGCCCTTTGGTGTGATGGTAGAGTCCGCGTAGCCGCAGCCAATCCACGTAACCCACATAGTAAGTGGGTAACTGGCAGGAGGAGAGCTTGGCGCGCCGCAGCTTGCCGGTGGCCTCCTCCTTCTCCTGGAAGGTCTGCTTCACCATCAGGTCCATGGCCTCTTCGTCGGTGAGCCCCATGGTTTGGAAACGGATATCGAGAATGCTGTTGGCGATGGCGCGCAGCATTTGCTTCAGGAAGGTCAGACGCAACTCCGGGTCGTTGTTCAGATAGCCCTGGTCGAGCATCATTTCGGTGGCGTAAACCGCCCAGCCTTCGATGTAAGGCCCGCTGCCGTACAGCGCGCGCAGCAGGCGGCGGCTCCGTGGCTCCACGCGGTCGGCGTACTCGAATTGCACGTAATGGCCGGGCATGGCTTCGTGGATAGTGATCAGCTTCAGTCCGTAGTAGTTGTATTCGCGCAGTTTCGACTCGACACGGTCTTTGGGCCAGTCGGCGGGGATGGGCGTGATCCAGTAAAAGGCGCCCAACTCAGGCTGCAGCGGGGGCGCCGGATTGAAGCCGCCCACCGAGTAGATTCCCCGCATGAACTCCGGCGTCTCAATCACCTTCAGGTTGTCGGTGGGATACAGCGGAACCAGATTTTTCTCCCGTACGAAAGCGGTGGTCTCCGCCAGATCGCGCCTGGCGTCGGAAATATAAGTTGCCGGCGTGGCGTGCTTCTCGGCGATCTTCGCAAGCGTTTCACCGACAATCAGGTTCACGTCCACCGGGTCGCGGTGGGTGGGGTAGAACTTATGGTGCAGCGGCAGCGACAGTTTGAACATCTCCCGTCGGATGGCGTGCAACTGTTCTTCGGCATCCGCCAGAATCTGGCTGGGCGGACGGTCGGTTCCCAGCACCAGCCGGAACTTGGCGTCATATTTCTGTTTGCCCAACCGCCAATCGGAGGTGCGCTTGGAAAGGTCGTTCTTCAGAAACTCGTTGAAGCTCTTCAGCATCGGGATCGCGGCGCCGGCGGCTTTTTCGTATGCCGGCTTCAAGGCTTCCGGCACGTCGCGCCGAAGCGCGCCGTCAATGAGCCCGATATTGCCGTCGTTTTCCTCGATGGCGGTTTCGGTCCACACGGGAGGCGCGTCCTTCAGATTCGTCTTGGCATTCTCGAGAAACGCCTGGACGTGATCGAGGCGCGAGATGATGTGCCCGAAGCGCTGCTCCTTGGGGGCATACTCGACCACGTACGGTGTGTACAGGCCGCTGCCGAGCAGTTCGACGTAAGATGCCGGGTTGTGCTTGTAGCTTTGGATGGTGTTGAGCTCGAGCAGGGCCAGTTGCGCCTGGTTGTCGATGAGATCGTAGTCGGCTTGTTGTTCCGGCGTAAGGTGGTCTTTGGCGATCGACTTCAACCGCTGTTCGACGCCGGAATAATAATCCCGCTGCCGCTCCATCGCCGCTTCGCTGACGTCGTCGAGTAACCCGTCGAGCGGCACGCCTTCGTGTACGTGGTAGCCGGCGGCGGTGGCGCTCACCGGCGAAAACGAGAGTGTCGTGTATACAAAATCCGAAACCATGGCGTCGAATTGTTGGCTGTCGCTTTTCCGGCTGCACCCCGGGGCGATCAGGAAAACCAGGCCGATTCCACAACCGAGTAAGACCCGAGCGTTCATGCTGACGATTGTACCGTGCCGCGGCCCCCCAGCGGACTGGCCCGGGCCAAAGGGTGTAGACAGGCTACTGGCTGTGGATGTAGAATGTCTACAAGCTACCATGAAGCCACGCTATCAGAACCGCATTGAACTGCTGCAAGGCACGCTCGACATGCTGATCCTCAAGACCCTGCAGTGGGGTCCGCAGCACGGCTACGGCATCGGCAACGCCATCCGCGCCAACTCCGGCGAGGTGCTGCGCGTCGAGACGGGTTCGCTCTACCCCGCGTTGCACCGGCTGGAGCGGCAGGGATGGGTAAAGTCGGAGTGGCGGCAGTCGGAAGCCGGCCAGCGGGCCAAGTACTACCGCCTTACAGCTTCCGGCAAGAAACAGCTTGCCTCCGAAACGAAGCGCTGGACGCAGCTTGCCGGGGCGATCGCCGGCATCATGAGCCCGGCGCCCAAGGAAGCCGAGTCATGAAATTCTGGCAGAGGTTGATACATCGGGGGCGGCGCGACCAGGAGCTGGACGAAGAGATCCAGTCGCATTTCAGGATGGCGGTTCAAGATCGCCTGGAGCGCGGCGAGTCCGCTGGAGACGCCCGCCACGCGGCGCGCCGCGAGTTCGGCAACGTCGGCCTGGTAAAAGAGACCACGCGCGAAATTTGGGGCTGGGCGTCGCTCGAACGGCTGGCGCAGGACCTGCGCTACGCCGCCCGCGTGCTGCGCGCGAGCCCTGGTTTCACCACCGTCGCAGCCTTGACGCTGGCGCTCGGCATCGGCGCCAATACCGCCATTTTCAGCGTCGTCCGGGCAGCCCTCCTGCCATTGGACGTGCCCGAGCCGGAGCGAGTGGTGATGGTGTGGACGGAAAATGCCAAGCGCGACTGGCACCAGTTCCCCGCCTCCGTGCCGGATTTCCTGGATTGGAAGGCGAGCGGCGTTTTCTCGAGCCTGGGCGCGCTGACCCAGGACGGCTTCAACGTCCGGCTGGGGGGCGAGACGCTGCGGCTGAGCGGCATGAGAGTCAACGGCGGGTTTTTCGACGCGTTGTCGCGCAAGGCCCAGCTCGGCCGGGTTTTCACCGCTCAGGACACCGAAGCGGGTCACAGCCAGACGGTGATCCTGAGCGATGGGCTCTGGCGTTCGCGCTTTCGGGCCGACCGGTCGGTGGTGGGTAAGAGCCTGGTGGTAGATGGAACGCCACACACCATCGTCGGCGTCCTGCAGAAAACCTTTCCCCGATTAAGCCACGAGGAGATCTATCTTCCGCTCGTCTTCCAGCCTCCTTTGGCGGCCGAACGGGGATCCCGCTTTTTCGTCGTGATGGGCAGGCTGGCCTCGGGAATCGACCCGCCAGCGGCGCAACACAGGATGACCGAGTTGAGCCGGCTTCTGGACCGGCGCTACCACGACGACGACGCGGGCAACACCGTCGTGCTGCAGCCAGTGGAAGCAGCCTTCGTGCAAGATTCGCAAGCGCTGCTTTTCATCCTGTTCGGGACGGTAGGCATTGTGCTGCTGATTGCCTGCGCCAATATCGCTAACCTGCTGCTGGCGCGAGGAACGGCGCGGGCGAAAGAGATGGCGATACGGGCCGCCCTGGGCGCCGGCCGCTGGAGACTTTCCCGCCAGCTTCTCACCGAAAGCGTGCTGCTGGCGGCGTTGGGAGGCGTGCTGGGCGTGCTGCCGGCACTGTGGGGCATTCACTTCATTTCCACGTTTCACCTGGAAGATTTGCCGAACGCCGACCAGATCGCCTTCGACTGGGCGGTGGTGGCGTTCGATTTCGGCCTGTCGCTCGCCACCGGCATGTTGTTCGGCCTGGTGCCGGCCTGGCAGGCGTGGCGCACCGATATCAATTACACGTTGAAGGCGGCCACCGGCTCGCACGGCGTGGCCTTTCACCAGCGCCTGCGCGGCCTGTTCGTGGTGAGCGAGGTGGCCCTGACAATGGTTCTGCTGGTGGTGGCGGCATTGGTTCTTCAGAGCTACCAGCGGATGCGCTCCGCCTGGCCGGGCTACCAATCGCAGGGTTTGGTAACCATGCGCATCGCGCTCTCGGACCACCGCTACGATGTACCCGAAAAGCAGGCGGCATTCTTCGACCGGGTGCTGGGGCGCGTGGCCGCCCTGCCCGGAGTGAGCAATGCCGCGGCTATCGATGAAATACCCACCAGCGACGACCTGCACGGCTCAGGACTTTTCTTCCCCGATCGCCCGGCTCCCCGCACCGAAGACATTCCGGTGGTGCTGCGCGATTCAGTGACCAGCGACTATTTCCGCGCCATGCGAATTCCGCTGCTGCGCGGCCGGTACTTCAACGCATCGGACCGAAAGGATTCGGCGCCGGTGGTGGTGGTGGATGAGTGGGCTGCCCGCCGCTATTGGCCCAACCAGAACCCCATCGGCAAGCGGGTAAAGGTAGGCTTGTCGCAGCCGCCAAGGGAGATCGTGGGCGTGGTCGGCAGCATTGATCAGAGCCTGCTGGTAAGGATGGTCAAAGGCCGGGTGGGGCAAGTGTATCTGCCGATGGCGCAAGCGCCGAGGCCGGCCATGTCGCTGGTGGTGCGCGCCTCCGGCGATGCCGGCACCGAGATTGGGACGGTGCGCCGCGTGGTGCGTGGGCTGGACATTGATCAGCCGGTTTTCGACGCCGAGACGATGGAGCAGGCGCGCGCCTCCGGCCGGACCTCGCAGCGGCTGGCCGCCTGGGTGCTGGGGGCGTTCGCCTTGGTGGCCTTGTTGCTGGCGACCGTGGGGATTTATGGAGTGGTGGCCTACAACGTCGGCCAGCGCACGCGCGAATTCGGCATCCGCATCTCGCTGGGCGCCGAGTGGCGGGACATTTTGGGAAACGTACTGCGGCAGGGAGCGGTCCTGGCGGCCATCGGCATCGCCATCGGGTTGGCCGGCGCATTCGCACTGACGCGGCTGCTCGAAAGCCTGTTGTACGGCGTCGCCGCCAACGATCCGCTGACCTTCTTCGGAGTGGCGGGCCTGCTGGCCGCGGTGGCTCTCGCAGCCAGCTATCTGCCGGCGCGCCGGGCCATCAAAATCGACCCGGTGAGGGCTCTGCGATTCGAATGAGCGGTTGCGCCAAATGTTCCCGTTAACGCGCCTTCACCAGCTCTAGGAAAGCCTTCGCGGCGTGGCTCAGCGCGCGGCGCGAGGGCCGCACCAGGCGGATCTTCCGGTCCAGGCCGAACTCGTCCACCTTCACTTCCTTCAAAATCCCTTGCTCCAATTCCGCCTCGACGCACATGCGCGGCAGAAACGCCACCCCTTCGTTGCGCTGAACCAGCCGCTTGATGGTTTCCACCGTGGGCATCTCGACGTCCATGTTCAGCGGCACCTTCAGCCGGTGAAACTCCTGCAGCACTTTTTCGCGGTACGGCGAGAGCACGTTGTGGGCGATGAACGTTTCCATCCCAAGCTCGTTGATGGAAACCGAGCTCCGCGGGCGCGAAGCGGTGCGCCGGCGAGACCACGAACGCCAGGTGGTCCGTGAAGATCACCGAGGATACGAGGCGGTCGTCGTCCGGGTCGTAGCTGATGACACCCAACTCCAGGTCGCCATCAATCAACTGCGACGGAATTTTGCTGGACAGGCAGCGCCGCACCTGAACCTTCACTTTTGGGTACAGGCGGCGGTAGGAAGTGATGTGCGGCAACAGGTACAAGCGACGTCGATTCATTCGCGCCGATTATGAGGCGCCCGGCCGCGTTGTCACGCAGTTCCGCCAGCGCGTTGTCCATCTCGCGCTCCAGGTTTTCGAATCTTCTGGCGTGCTCCAGAACGATGCGGCCGGCGTCGGTGAGAATCAGTTCCCGGCCCGACCGGTCGATCAGCTTTTCTCCCAGCTCATTCTCTAAGCGTTGTACTGCCAACGAGATAGCTGGCTGTGTCCGCAGCAGCTTTTCACCTGCTCGCGAAAAACTCTTCTCGTTGGCTACCGTCAGAGAAGACCTTCAAAGAATACAATTCCATAAATGAACACCAAAGAATACTATAGCTTCCCGTCATCCCCGCCGGCCGCCGGACGTCAGAGAGCTAGCGATTAGGCATCGTTATAGTATAACTATGGTTGATTGAACATCGCAATATTATAAATTTGCTAAATTCTGAGAGGGCTCCGATAATGGCAGAGTGACCAAGTGGGCCGGCGGAGAAACAGGCCGTCGTGCTCGCTCTCCTGGTCAATCAGCTTAACCCAAGCACGAGAAAGGTTGCTTGCTTATGAGCTCGGGATCCCAATCGCAGCGCGTTTACATCTTTGACACAACGCTCCGGGATGGCGAACAGTCACCCGGATGCAGCATGAACAAACCGGAGAAGCTCCGGATGGCGGCAAAACTGGTGGAGCTGGGCGTCGATATCCTCGAGGCCGGGTTCCCGATCGCCTCCGACGGCGATTTTGAAGCCGTGGACGCGGTCAGCCGCGAATTCCCGTGGGTCCAGGTGGCCGCGCTGGCCAGGGCCTGCGCACTGGATGTGGATCGCGCTGCGAAGGCTCTCGAAAAAGCCAAGCGTCCGCGCATACACACGTTTATCGCAACCAGCGATATTCATCTGAAGTACAAGCTGAAGAAGAGCCGCCAGCAGGTTCTCGAAGAAGCGGTAGCGGCGGTCGAGCGCGCGCGGAACTACGCCGACGACGTCGAATTCTCGGCCGAGGATGCCACCCGGACGGACATGGATTACCTGGTCGAGGTGTCGCGGGCCGCAGTGGCGGCCGGAGCGCGCACCATCAATCTGCCCGACACGGTGGGATTCACCATCCCGTCGGAATACGCCGCGATCATCGGCCAGGTAGTCGACGCGCTGGGCGACACGGCGATTGTGAGCGTGCATTGCCACGACGATTTGGGGCTGGCGGTGGCCAACTCGATTGCCGCAGTACAGTCGGGAGCGCGCCAGGTGGAATGCACCATCAACGGCATCGGAGAGCGTGCCGGCAACTGCGCGCTTGAAGAGGTCGCGGTGGCCTTCAAAGTACGGGCCGATCACCTGCCTTTCCACACCGGCATCGTCACCGAACACCTCTATCCCGCCAGTCAGATGCTGACCGGTATGATCAGTTTCGGGCCGCAGCCGAACAAGGCCATCGTCGGCGAGAATGCGTTTGCCCACGAGGCGGGCATTCACCAGGATGGTTTTTTGAAAGAGAGAACCACCTACGAGATTATCGATCCGAAGGACGTGGGCGTCCCCGAAAGCCGGCTGGTTCTCGGCAAGCACAGCGGCCGGCACGCGCTTTTGAAGCGCGCCCAGGACCTGGGCTATCCGCTCACGCGGGAGCAGTTGGATTCGGTCTATCAGGCCTTTACCACGCTGGCGGATCGCAAAAAAGGCGTCACCAATAGCGAGATTGTGGAACTGCTGAGGCAGGCGGTCTCGCAGACGGCGGCAATCGGCGCGGATTAGCCGGACCATTCCGAAGTCAAGTTCCTTTCACGAAAACATGAAATTAAACGTACTTGCACTGCCGGGCGACGGCATCGGCACGGAAGTGACGCGCGAGGCGCTCCGCGTGCTCCGCCATGTCGCCGCCGTGTTCCACCACGAGCTGCACATTGAAGAAGCATTGCTCGGCGGCGTGGCCATCCACAAAACCGGCACGCCGTTCCCCGACGAAACCGCGCGCCTGGCCCGGGATGCCGATGCCACGCTGCTGGGAGCCGTGGGGCTGCCCGAATTCGACGCCGCCCCGCCCGAGAAGCGCCCCGAGCGCGGCCTGCTGGGTCTCCGCAAGGCCCTGGGAGTGTACGCCAACCTGCGGCCGGTGCGTACCTTCGCCGCGCTGATCGATTCTTCGCCGCTCAAGAACCACATCGTCGAAGGCACCGACATGATCATCGTGCGCGAGCTGACCGGCGGCATCTATTACGGCACGCCGCGCGGCATCAGCGGCGAAGCCGGCGAAGAGCGCGCCGTCAACACGATGACTTACACGCGCGCCGAAATCGAGCGCATCGCACGCATGTCGTTCAGCCTGGCAGCCAACCGGCGCAAGAAGGTCTCGAGCGTCGACAAATCGAACGTGCTCGAGAATTCTCAGCTCTGGCGCAAGGTGGTAATCGAGGTCTCGGCCGGGTTCCCCGAGATCGAGCTGGAACACATCCTGGTGGACAATTGCGCCATGCAACTGGTGCTCAATCCGCGCCGGTTCGACGTGGTGCTCACCGAGAACATGTTCGGCGATATCCTGAGTGATGAAGGGGCGGTACTGGCGGGCTCGATCGGCATGTTGCCGTCGGCCTCGATCGGCGGCCGGAAGCCTTCCGGCGCCTGGGTGGGGCTATACGAGCCGGTGCACGGCTCGGCGCCCGACATCGCCGGCCAGGACAAGGCCAACCCGCTCGGCGCCATCGGCTCGGTGGCCGCCATGCTGGAATACAGTTTCGGATTGAAGGAAGAAGCGGCGTCGGTCAACGCGGCCATCGAGGCAGTGTTGAACAGCGGTCGCGTGACGGCGGACCTGAAGCCCCAGGGCACGCCGGCCACCACCACCCAGGTGGGCGGGGACGTGTGCGACGCCATCGGCTGAGCCGCCGGGAAATGGTAGGCAAGATGTCCACTTCACGTACGATTATCGAAAAACTTTGGGATTCGCATGTCGTTGCCGAGCGCCCGGGCGCGCCGGCGCTGTTGTTCATCGACCTGCACCTGGTGCACGAAGTCACCTCTCCGCAGGCGTTCGACGGGCTGCGCGCGCGCGGGTTAAAGGTGCGGCGTCCCGACCTGACCTTCGGCACGGTGGACCACAGCACGCCCACCACCCCTCGGTCGCTTCCGATTCTCGACCAGGTGGCGGCGGCGCAGGTGGCGACTCTCGAAGCAAACTGCCGCGAATTCGGCATCCCCTACTTCGGCTTTCAGAACGCCAAGCAGGGCATCGTCCACGTCATCGGTCCGGAGAACGGGCTGACGCGGCCGGGGATCACGCTGGTGTGCGGTGACAGCCACACCGCCACCCACGGCGCCTTTGGCGCGCTGGCTTTCGGCATCGGCACCAGCGAGGTGGAGATGGTGCTGGCCACCCAGTGCCTGCTGCAGCGCAAGTCCAAGAGCCTGGAAGTGCGCGTCGACGGCACGCTGAAGCCGGGCGTGTCGGCCAAGGACGTCATCTTGGCGGTTATCGCCAAAATCGGCATCGGCGGCGGCACCGGCTGCGTGATCGAATACACCGGCTCGGCCATCCGCGCGCTCTCGATGGAAGAGCGCATGACCGTGTGCAATATGTCCATCGAAGCCGGCGCGCGCGCCGGACTTGTCGCGCCCGACGACACCACCTATCAATACCTGAACGGCCGCGCCTGTTCGCCGAAGGGCGCCGAGTGGGACGCCGCCGTCGCCCGCTGGAAACAATTGCCCACCGACGAAGGCGCCCTCTACGACCGGACGGTGGAAATCGACGCTGGCGCCTTGACGCCGATGATCACTTTCGGCACCAACCCGGGGATGGGCATGCCGATCGACGGCGTGGTTCCCGACCCGGCGTCGATGTCCGATCCCATCGAGCGCGACTCGCTGGCCAAGGCGCTGAAGTACATGGACCTGGCGCCGGGCGTCCCGCTGGCCGGCCATCCGGTGAACGTGGTGTTCATTGGAAGCTGCACCAATTCGCGCATCGGCGACCTGCGCGTCGCCGCCGGAGTGCTGAAGGGCCGCAAGGTGGACCCGAAGGTGCGAACGCTGGTGGTGCCGGGTTCGCAACAGATCAAGCGGCAGGCGGAAGCCGAGGGGCTCGACCGGGTGTTCATTGATTCGGGCGCCGAGTGGCGCGAGGCGGGTTGCTCGATGTGCATCGGTATGAACGGCGATCAGCTTCAGCCCGGCGAATACAGCGTTTCCACCAGCAACCGCAATTTCGAAGGCCGGCAAGGCAAGGGCGGACGGACGTTTTTGGCGAGCCCCGCGACGGCCGCCGCCAGCGCCGTCCGCGGCGTCGTGACCGACCCGCGCACGCTGGCCTGACCGCCGCTGGAAAGAGGATCGAAGATGGAAAAGTTCACAGCATTTGACAGCCGCATGTTGCCCTTTCCGGTGGACAACATCGACACCGACCAGATCATCCCGGCGCGTTTCCTGAAGACCATTTCGAAGACGGGGCTGGGAGATCAGCTCTTCTACGACTGGCGCTACGACGCGGCCGGCAACCCGAAGTCCGACTTTATCCTCAACCAGCCGGCGGCGAAACAGGCTCGCATTCTGCTCGCCGGAGACAACTTCGGCTGCGGCAGCTCGCGCGAGCACGCGCCCTGGGCGCTGACGCAATTCGGCTTTCGCGCCGTCATCAGCACCAGCTTTGCCGACATTTTCAAGCAGAACGCCACCAAGAACCGCCTCCTGCCGCTGGTGGTGCCGCGCGAGACCCACCAGGAGCTGTTCCGCGCGGTGGAGCGGGACCCGGCGGCGACGGTTCACGTGGACCTGGCGTCGCAGACGCTCACGCTTCCCGACGGCAAGCGGGTGGAATTCCCCATCGACCCATTCTCAAAGCAGTGCATGCTCGACGGCGTGGACGAACTGGGCTACGTGTTGCAGCAGCAAGCCGAAATCGCAGCCTACGAAGCGCGGCGCGTAAGCTCCCTCAACACCCTCACTGCCGTCTGATCGAATCGCAGCCGGCCGGTGCACAGCCTGATCCGCGGTTGGGACGAAATGGATCTGCTTTGACGTTTTGCGGGCGCGCCGGGTAGATATCCCTCCGCTGGTCTTCCTGCGCTTGGCTGCGGATGCCGACACCGACGATGGCTTCGTCCTGCCCCACCGTGGGATCGAAAAACCCTCGCGCCCAAAAGTGCCGGCCCTCGAACTTGCGCTTCCATGTGAACACCAGGTGACATTTACACTCCCACTTCGTACGGCTCAGAGATTTTTTCTGTTTCGACTGAAATAAGTACAGTCCACGGTTCGTCATCTTTCATCGAGGGCCCCCGGAGGGAATCGATCACCCGCCTGGCAGAATCGGAGGATGGAGGATCGATTGCCCCACAGGGGAGATTGTGCCGAAAATGACAGGCGATCAGATTGATCCGGACGCGAGCTGGCTCTATCGAGCCGGTGGCATCTCTGCGCTCGCGCTTGGCATCGGGTATATAGGAATCGTTGCATTGTATGTCCCGATGGGAGCTCCGCCGCACGGCGCCGAGGCGCGGCTGGCATTTATGGCGGGGAATACCACGGCGTGGTGGGCAATTCTGGGGCTCTCCGTCCTGACGGACATTCTCTTCCTGCCTCTGGCGATGTCGCTTTACGTCGCCTTGAAACAGTTCAATAGAAACGCCATGCTGCTGGCGGCCGCATGCGTGGCTTTGTTCGTCGTCCTGGACTTGGCAATTACCTGGACAAACTATGCCGCGCTGATTACGCTGAGCGGTCAATACGCCCTCGCCGCGGGCGAAGCTCAGAGAGCGGCCGTTATCGCGGCCGCGGAGTACCCGTCCGTGGTGGTCGAGTCGAACCTTTTGTTTATCTACAACACACTCGTCCTCGCCGTCGGCATTCTCATAGCCGGCTTCGTCATGCGAAAAGGAGCATTCAGCAAGAGCACGGCTTATTTGGGCGTGGCCATCGGAATCCTCGGGATTGTGTCGGTAGTAGGGCCCGTTGTTGTAAGTGCTCTTAGCGTTACCATAGTTGTAACTTCCGCACTTACTACTGTCTGGCTGTTGTTAGTCGGTTATAGGCTCTGCAAATTCGGGTGGCAGCGATAATATCGCCACCCGGCAGAACTTTTTGACGATCCGCGGTATTCCGCGGCACACGCGCGAGAGAATTCGGCTTGCTGTGCCGAGTGAGG
Organism: Bryobacterales bacterium; assembly: GCA_963810595.1. Taxonomy (GTDB): domain Bacteria; phylum Acidobacteriota; class Terriglobia; order Bryobacterales; family Bryobacteraceae; genus CAWEOG01. The sequence continues at coordinate 23,593 of CAWEOG010000017.1, forward strand.
TATTGCTTCCCGAACTTCACTCGTGCCGGAGCGCGGTCATCGGGTCCACCCGAGCGGCGCGGCGGGCCGGCACCCAGGCGGCTGACAGGACGATCGCCAGCATCGACGCCGCGGCAACCACGAAAGTCGCCGTGTCGTTTGCGGCTACGCCGAACAGAAGGCTCCGCAACAGGCGCGTCGCCAACAGCGCCAGACCGACGCCCGCGACCACACCCGCTCCCCCGGAGACCAGCGACTGGCGCAACACCATCCGCAGCACCCTTCCCGTGTCTGCACCCAGCGCCATGCGCACACCGATTTCCCTGGTCCGCTGCGTCACCCAAAACGCCGTGACGCCAAACACCCCTACCGCGGCGAGCAGCACGGCCAGCGTCGCGAACAGCCCAACCAGAGCGGCATTGAATCGAGGTTGCGCCACGTGCTCACGCAGCACGTCCTCCATGCTGCCGATGCGGTCGATTGCCGTATCCGGGGCAGCGGCGGAAATCGCCGCGCGCACCGAGGACACCAGGTACGCGGGGTCGGAATAAGTCCTCACGGCTATATCCAGCGCGGGGCAAGGCATATTCGACAGCGATCCATACAGTTCCGGCGCGCTTTCGTTCTTCAGGCCGAAGTTCCTGACGTTACCGACCACTCCGACGATGCGGCACGACTTGCAGACACCACCGCCGATCTGGCGTCCCAAGGCCTCTCGAGAACTGCCGAAGAACTCTTTGGCGGCGACTTCATTGATCACCGCGGCATCGCCGCTGCGCGCCTCGGCTTCGGTGAAATAACGGCCGGCGATGAGAGGCATGCCCGCCGCATGAAAATAACCCGCGCTTACCGCCGCCAGGTTGGCCTGGGGAGGCCGGTCTCTGCGCGGCGCTCCCTCGATGGTGAAATCGCCGGTCATCATGAACATGCCCGCCAGCGCCATCGAATTCGTGAACCCGACCGATTCCACTCCTGGCAGGCGCCCCAAACGTTCCGAGAGTGCGTCCACCAGGATCTGACGCCGCGCGGGAGTGCTATAGGTGGTAGCCGGCAGAGGCAGGGTGGCGGTAATCAGATGGCGGGTTTCAAAACCGGTATCGATGCCCCGAAGCAACACCAGGCTCTTGAGAAGCAAGCCCGCGGTCACCAGCAGGCCCGCCGCGAGCGCAACCTCGGAGGCTACCAGTACGGATCGCGCGGAGAAAACGCTTCCCCGGCCGGTTCCCGCCCCCGCTTCCCTGATCGCCGAGTTCAAATCGCAGCGCGACGAAAAGATCGCCGGCGCCAATCCGAACAGGAGCGCATTCACCAGCGATAACCCCAGGGCGAACACCACCACCGTGGCGTCCATGCGAACGTCGCCCAGTTGATCGAAATGAATGGGCGACAACGACTGCAGTGCATTCAACAGCCAGTGCGAGGCCAGCAGACCGAGGGTGGTGCCTGCGATGGAAATCGTCAGGCTCTCCGCCAGAGACTCCTCGATCAAGCGCCAGCGCGAGGCGCCCAGCGCGGCGCGGATGGCGGTTTCACGCTGCCGTACCGACTGCCTGGAAATTGCCAGCCCCGCGATGTTCGCGCAGGCGATCAGCAGTACACAGCCGACGGCGGCGAACAGCGCAATCAGCGCCGGACGGAGATTCCCGGCCACTTCCTCGCCGGCCTTCGCCAGGTTCACGCCCGTGCCGGCGAACCGGCGGGCTTCCGGCTCCAGACCTCTTGCAATGGCATCCATTTCGGTTTGCGCCTGCGGCAGCGTAACGCCTGGCCGCAGACGGCCAATAGCCTGGCACACGGTGAAGGGAGCACGTCGTCCGCTGAGACCGCGTGCGGTGACATCGACGGCGGCCGTAGTCCAGATGTCGGCATAGCGCGGCATTTGCGGCAGGATGGGCGCAAATCCGGGGGGCATGACGCCCACGATCGTGTAAGGATATCCGTCGAGTCCGATCGTCCTGCCCAAAACACCGGGATCGCCCGCGAACCTTCTCTGCCAATAGGCAAGCGAGAGAACCGCGACGCGCGCGCCGCCAGCCCGGAGCTCGTCAGGCAGGAATCCGCGTCCCAGCGCCGGCTTGATTTGCAGCACGCGAAACAGATCGCCGAGCACGATGACGGCATCCAGCCGTTCGGGGACCGCCTGCCCGGTAGCGCTCACCCGCAATGCGTGGTATCCACCGATGCTCTCAAACGACCGGCTGAGCTGCGCCCACCGCTCGATCCGTAAGCTGTCCGCAAGCATTTTCCTGGGATTCAGCCCGCGGGAGGGTCCGTTCGGGCGGTTGTCGGTGACAAAAAGCATCGCCAGCCGCTGCGGGTTGGGAAACGGCAGCGGCCGCAGCATCAGCCCGTTGATGATGGTGAACATGGCGATGTTGGTACCCGCTCCCAGCATCAACGTCAGCACCGCGACCGCCGTGAACCCGGGACTTCGACGCAGGCCGCGAAACGTGATCTTCCACGAACCCCGCATGGGAAATCTCCTGGCCGAAGCCTACCACCAGAAAAACAAGCCTGCAATGTGCCCCAACTGCGTGCGGTATGGCGGCAGACATAGTTCATTCGCATTATTGGGTTCAGGTGCGCCCAGGGCGTACAATGAACCCACGTCTTCACTCACCTTCTGGGAAATGAAATGAACAATCTTCGTGGCGCGCGCGTCTTGTCGTTGCTCCTACTGCCCTTCGCCCTGTTCGCGCAGGGAACCCCCTCGTACACCATCAGCAGCGTAGCCGGAAGCCTGGCGCCCGATAGCGGTTCGGGGCCTTCCGTGCCGCTTTACTATCCAACCGGCGTAGGCGCCGACAAGAACGGCAACGTGTATATCGTCGAGCACGCCGGAGCCGTGATTCGTATGTTGGCTTCGGACGGCACGCTGACGCGGTTTGCCGGGAATGGCATTTCGGGCTACGATGCCGCCCCGAGTGCGCCCGCCACGGATGTGTCCCTCTATCAACCCAACTCCATCACGTTTGGCCCGGATGGCAGCGCCTACATCAGCGACGCACAAACCGTTCTTAAGGTAGATCCCACCCACGAAATGACGGTTCTCGCCCGCTTAAATACGATCACGCAAGGCGACTGCGCCACTGGCAGCCATCCCCTGCAATACGCCTATGGGATTGCGTATGGTCCGAATGGCGCAGTCTATGTTTCGAGCTGGATCCAGAATCGGGTGTGCAAACTGCTTCCCGACGGGAGCCTGGTCTCGGTCGCCGGAACGGGCGAAGCCGGATTCGCCGGCGACGGTGGTCCGGCGGCGGCCGCGCAGCTCAACCAACCCCAAAGCATTGGGTTCGACGGCAACGGCAACCTGTATATCGCCGACGCTTCAAACAACCGCATTCGGAAAGTCGCTCCGGACGGCACCATCAGCACCGTGGCAGGAGGAGGGACCTCGTTTAGCGAGGGTGCACCTGCTTTACAGGAGAGGCTCAGTTTCCCCTACGGTGTGTTGGCCGACTCGAACGGGGAGCTTTACATCGCCAATACCTTCGGCGCCTCCATTCTCAAGATGGCGCAGGATGGAACCGTAACGACAGTGGCCGGTGGGTCGTCCGGATTCGCCGGCGACGGCGGGCCGGCGAACCAGGCCGGCTTGACCAGGCCAGAGCAGATTGCGCTGGCACAAGGCAACCTCTACATCGCGGATTCCGGGAATAATCGGGTTCGCGAGGTCGACTCATCCGGGGTGATCTCGACGGTGGCAGGCAACGGAAGTTTCGCTGGGGACGGCGGCCCCGCCGACAAAGCCACGCTGAACTCGCCCGCGGACGTGGCGGTGGACACCCAGCATAACCTCTACATTGCCGACACAGAGAACTCCCGGATTCGCAAAGTGGATTCGGCCGGTGTCATCACCACCGTCGCCGGATCGGACGCGGCGGGACACGCCGGCGACGGCGGCCCTGCCACCAGCGCCCAGCTTTACGAACCGTATGCGGTCGACGTGGATGCGTCCGGCGACCTCTTCATCGCGGATGAGACCAATAATCGGGTGCGTGAGGTCGACGCCAGCCAGACGATTCAGACGGTCGCGGGGTCGGGGAGTTACGGATACGGCGGTGACAGCGGGCCTGCCACTCAAGCCCTGTTCCAGGGCCCCGAAGGCATCGCCGTGGATAAACGTGACGGATCTGTCTACGTCGCCGACTCCTCCGACTACCGCATCCGTCACTTCACCGTGGGCGGGCAAATCGAAACCGTGGCGGGCACCGGCGTGTACGGATTCAGCGGCGACGGCGGCCCGGGAAATCAAGCACAGATCTCATTCGTGGCCAAGCTGGCCGTGGATGCCCAGGGGAACGTGTACCTGGCGGACTCCGGCAACCAGCGGATTCGCATGATTGCGACCGACGGTACCATCTCCACGGTGGCGGGAAACGGCTTGTCCAGCTACACCGGTGACGGCGGGTTGGCCACCAAGGCTAGTTTATCCTACCCCGGTGGCGTGGCTGTCGATGCCGATGGCAACCTCTATATCTCCGACACTTACAACAATCGCATCCGGCGCGTGTCCACAGCCGGCATCATCAGCACCATCGCCGGCAGCGGTGACGCCGGCTTTACCGGCGATGGAGGCCCGGCCACAAAAGCAAGCCTTTATCATCCGAAGGGCCTCGCCGTGGATGACCAAGGTAACGTCTACGTCGCTGACACGGGCATCCACCGGATCCGAAAGTTGACGCCGGGGGCAACCTTAGGAGAGCTTGCTCTCGTGAATGCCGCCAGCTTTGCCAACGGCGACGTCACGCCGGGCATGATCGTGAGCGTTTACGGAGACAACCTTGCCTCGGAGACGGCGGCGGCGCCCGGAGCAGACCTGCCTCAATCGCTGGCTGGCACCAGCGTGCAAGTGACCGACCTGAAGGGGGTAGCGCGGACGGCGGGCCTCTACTTCGTGTCGTCCCTCCAGATCAACTGCGTGATTCCGGAGGGTACCGCCACGGGCAAGGCGACGGTAACCGTCCTGCGAGATGGGGCAGCCGTGGCGAGCGCCGAAGTCCAGGTAGCCGCCGTGGCGCCGGCGCTGTTCTCCGCGAATGCGGACGGCATGGGCGCCCCGGCCGCCAACGTCCTGCGCTTTCCCGCCTCGGGCGCCTATGCCTACGAGCCCGTCGTGATGGATAACGGCTCCGGCAAGTTCGTGGCAAAACCGATCGATCTGGGGCCCGAAGGGGACCAGGTTTTCCTGGTGCTTTATGGCACCGGCATCCGCGGTTTTGGCGATCTTTCGAATATATCAGTGACGGTCGGCGGCCAGAACTGCCCGGTGGCGGGGGCCGCGGCGCAAAGCCAGTACCAGGGCCTGGATCAGGTGAACGTCGGACCGCTGCCCCGCAGCCTGGCAGGACATGGCTCGGCGGACATCGTGTTATCGGTGTCCGGACATGCCGCCAACACCGTAACGGTCGATTTCCAGTAGCGCGGCCGGATCGAACGCGGGTTCCGCGGAAGGACTTGTCTCAGCGCTTTGGGTCGATAGCCATATACAGTAGAGGTTATGACTGCGGGGCTGCGGCAACATGGCGTAGGGCGCAGCATGCTGAGCGCTCTGTTCCATCGCTTCATTCCGGCTTCCCTGTACGGCGGTCAAACCGCTTTTCCTACGTTGGCCAGGATCGAGCAGGGATTGGAGCGGCCCCAACCCTCCGATTCGGCGGCTCGCATTCTGGAGAAATCGAAGGCGGATCTATATGCTCGTTTGTGCGGGCGCTTTACCCCCCCGGCGGCACGGGCGCTGACCGTCAAGATTCTCAATCTCTTCCTGGCCCGGCATCACCTCCACGCGCGCAGCGCTTTCGTGTCGTCGCGCCCGTTTGGCCTGGTAATTGATCCCTCGAATCTGTGCCAGCTCGCGTGTCCGGGCTGCGTTCACTCCGCTCGCAACGAGGCGTTGAAAGTCTTCGACTGGCCCAAAGGCACACTCTCGGAGGCTCGCTTCTCCGCCCTGCTGAAGCTTTATGGGCCGTATGCGATTGGAGCGTATTTCTGTAACTACGGCGAGCCGCTGCTCAACCTCCAGACGCCCAGGCTGATCCGCCTGGCGAAAACATACCTGATGGGAACGGCGCTTTCCACGAGCCTCTCCGTCCGCAAGCTCGACGCCGAGGCCTACGTGGAATCGGGTCTCGATTTTATGGTGATTTCGGTCGATGGCGCGACCCAGCCGGTATACGAGCGGTTTCGCCGCAATGGCGACCTGGAGCTCGTCTACAGCAATATCCGCAAACTGGTGGACGCCAAGCGCAGGCTGCGTAAGCGCACCCCGGTGCTTTCCTGGAATTTCCTGGCGTTCGAGCACAATGCCCACGAGATTTCCATGGCAGCCCGCATGGCGCGGAAACTGGGAGTGAACCAGTTTCGGATCGTGAATCCCTTCGACGTAGGATGGGACGATCCGGACATCCGGCCGGCGCCCGTGGAAGGCCGCGTACAGCTGCTGGACTGGTGGTCCATCGCCAGCGAAGCGGATAATTGGAACCCGTTCCCGGAGAGCCTGGATGACGGCGCGATCGCGGGCGCGTTCGAGAAGCCGTGGAACTTGCAGGCAGACGGCGATTCCCCACCCGCTTCGGGCCACACGTGCCACTGGTTGTACAAGAACATCGTGATGGACGCGACGGGAAGGATACTGCCCTGCTGTGGCGGACCGCGGCATGACACGAACCTGGTGTTCGGCAGCTTTGACGGCAGCGGCGGCGACGTATTCAATTCGGAGAGATACCGCCAGGCGCGGTCGTGGTTCGCGGGCCGCGCGGCCGCTTCCGGCGATGCGCCCCACTGTACGCAGTGCGAGTGGGACCAGACCACCGTGAACGTCGGAGGCGCGGCCATCCGCCGCTATTTCCGCGCCGCCGATGCGGCTTTCTTCGACCGCCGGAGCGTGCGTCTGCTTTCCGACTGGTAATGCCGGCGGGCGCCCCCGGCCGTCCGGCACGCCCTGGGAGTGCCGATCGTGGTGGTCCGGGAGAACAGCGAATCCGGCTTGCCCTAAGCCAGCAACTGCTGCGCCAGCTTGAGCCGCTCGGCCACGTGCACCCCGTTGGGGCACTGGATGGCGCACGAAGAGCAATCGCTGCAACGTACGTCTCTCACCTGCCGAGGCAATTCCAGAAACCTCTCGCGGGCCAGCGGGAATTCGCCGTAGCCGTCGGCGTAACGCAAAACGCGCAGCATCTCGGCGACGGGCAGACCCTTGGGACACTGTCCCTCGCACCCGAAGCACATGCGGCAGTAGTCGGGCCGGATCTGTTCCAGGCGCGCGGCCAGCGTCTTTTCGTCGGTGGCGTTGAAACGCTCGTTCATGGCCTGGAAGTTCATCTCCAACTGGCCGGTGTCGGTCATGCTGGGAATGGTGGTGGAAAACACCGGGTTGTGGATGACCCACTTGAGAGCCGCCAGCGGCGCCCCTTCACGCTGCATCGCCGGGTTGGGCTTGCGGTCGCGCATGCCGCCGGCCATCACTTTCATGGCCACCAGCCCGATGCCGGCCTGGTGCAGCCTGCGGAAGGTCTCGTCGCGGGTGCTGGCCATCGTGAAGTTGTAGGTGGAAAGCACCACTTCGAATTTCCCAACCTCCAGAATGCGGTCCACGATGGCGTTCGGATCGTGCGTGCTGACGCCGATGAAGCGGATTTTGCCTTGCTGGCGGGCCGTCAGCCAGGCATCCACCAAGTCGTCGTTGATCTCCTCCGGTTTGTCCTTGCCGTGCATGTACCAGACGTCGAGATGATCGGTTCCGAGTTCGCGGAGCGAAGTCTCCAGGTGCCCGAAGGCCTCGGCCTTGGTGGAGGACGCCGATTTACTCGACAGGGTGATACCGTTCCGTTTGCCCTTCAGCACCGCTCCGACCATGCGCTCGTTGTTGCCCTTCTGGTAGCCGCGGGCCGTGTCGAAGTAGGTAATGCCCATGTCCAGCCCCTGCGCGATGACGCTGGGGTCGGAAGTAATCATGCAGCCAAAGCCGACGGTGGTCACCTTCACGCCGGTTTTGCCCAAAACGCGATACTCCAGTTTGGCGGCAGCGGGAGTGGCGGCCGCCTGGGAAGGCGCCGGGGCCGGGCTGGGCAAGGCCAACCCGGCGGTAGGCAGGGCCAGACCGGCAGCCAGAAAATTTCTGCGGGATGACTTAGAAGACATTAAGAGCCTCTTCGGTGAAATATTTCCCTTCGAATGTCCTTTCAGGACCGTCGCTATGCCACGATTATACACTTTGGCGGACCCGCCAATCGGTAACATCGCATACTTGTCATCCAATTCCGGCAGAGAAATCGCCGGAGACCTCCCCAGCATGGAACGAGCAAACACCTTAGGTACCAAAATCCTAACGTTCTAAGGCGGGTGATGGATTTCAAACGCCGGCGTCTTCCCGTATGATCCCTGGCAGGGACGGTTGTGCCATGAACGCAAAGCGTATTTCCATTTCGGTCGTGTGTACCTTGTGGGTGGCCGCTTCGGTGGCGTGGGCCCAGAACATGGTGGACGCCGCGGCGGTTGCCGGCGGCAGCAGCATCGGGGCGGCCGCCGGCAAGAAGGTAAGCGACGGCATCAACTCCGTCTTCGGAAAAACCGGCAAGGTGCTTGAGAAATCCTCGCAAACTGGAGAGCATCGCGATACCAGCCTGCCGCGGTTCTTCCCAACTTCGGGTCCCGCAAAAAAACCGGCGAACGCCGCCGCGGCGGCAAATTCGCGGCCGCATAAGGCGCACGCCGAGTCTTCTGCCACCGCCCCGACAGAGGCCGTGGATTTGGCGACGTCTCACCCGCCGGCCGCGGCGCCACCGCCTCGCACTCCGAGCGCCGACGATGTGCGCGGGATCCAAGGCGGCACCGAGCGTGAAGTAGTGGTGGCCAGGCTTGGCCGTCCCGCCGCCTCGATCTTCATACCCGAAGACGGCGGCCGCGAGATTCTCCAATACCGCACCCGCGGCGAGCTGGTCGGTACCGTCCGGTTGAACGAAGGCGTAGTGTCCAACGTGCAGGTGCGCTAAACCGGTCCGTCAGCCTTACAAAGCGTCCACCACCGCCTCAATGGTCAACGGAGAATTGCCCTCAAAGCGGTTGTTCACGAAGATATAGGACGGCTGGGCCGTGTGCCTGGCCCGCCGCGCCAGTTCCCGCATGGCTTCCCGCGCCTCCGGATATGGGTCCTGGATGCGGTCATAGGGCGCGAAGGCCGCGACGGCCGCCTGATAATTGCGGCCCGGATGAAGCAGGGCGCGGGTTACCGTGAAATCGGCGGTGAAGTTGTCCGCATGCGCAATCTGCGTTTCGAGCGGTGGCATCCGGGTCCACGAATTGAAGACATGCGCGACGTTGTGGCTCCGCAGACATTGTTGGTAGGCCGGTCCCAGGAATTCCCGGTTGCGGATCTCGATGGAATAGCGGAAACCGGGCGGCAGCGCGGCCAGGAACCGGTCCAGGTCGTCGACGAACTGGCCAGCATGTTCGTACTCCGACTTGGAAAACGTTCCAAACTCAAGAATCAGCGCGGCCACGCGGCCGGCGTGTTCCTCGAGCGGCTCCAGAAATGCCGACTTGATCAGTTCCGCGTCGAGAAACGATTCGTTTTTGAGTCCCGACCGGCCGCCGTAGCGCGCGTGTGACGGCCAGGTTTTCACGGTGATGGTCTCGGGCACCTTGAACGCCATGCGAAAGCTCTCCGGCGCCGAGGCGAACAGGCGGCCCCAGTAGTCGCGCGACGGGAACTGGTAGAAGGAAAAGTCGCCGCAGACCACCGGAAACGTCTCGGCATACTCTGTCAGGCACGCCTGTTCGAACTTTTTCTTCGAAAACCTGCCGCGCGTCAGATACCTTTCGCGGGTGTAGATCTGTCCCAGCCAGCCTTCGTACTTCCACGAGCTGCCGCCGAAGTAGATGCCTTCGCGCGCCAGCGCCGACAGCTTTTCGGCGAGCGGTCCGCGGGGGCCCGCCAGCGAATCGAAAAGTCCGGGTCCCTCGGAAAGCATACGCGCGCCTCCGCCACGCCGTTACAGCGCCCCCCGTGACAGCAGAACGACTTTGAGGGTGTTGAGGATAATATACAGATCCAGGCTCGGCCCCAGGTTTTTGATGTAATACAGATCGTATTCCAGCTTGACCACCGTGTCCTCCACCGATTGGGTGTACTTGTGGTTGATCTGCGCCCAGCCGGTGAGCCCCGGCTTCACACATAGCCGCTGGCGGTAGAAGGGGATCTTCCGGCTTAACTCATCGACAAATTCGGGCCGCTCGGGCCGCGGGCCAACGATCGACATATCGCCGCGCAGGACGTTGATGAATTGAGGCAATTCATCCAGACGAAACCTACGCAGCCAGCGGCCCACCGGCGTGACACGCAGATCGTCCTTAGAGGCCCACACCGCTCCGGTATCCGATTCCGCATCGGCGAACATGGATCGAAACTTCAAAAGGGTAAAGTTCTTTCCGTTTTTGCCCACTCGTGTCTGCCGTAACAGCACGGGTCCGGAGGAGGTCAGCTTCACCAGAATCGCCACCAGCAATGCCAGCGGCAAGGACACAATCATGCCCACAACCGCGATCAACGACGAATACAGGGCCTGCCAGGCGACACGGTGTTTCCGAGGGCCGAGCTCACCCGAGAAGATCAACTGCGAAGGCCGCAGCATCGCCACCGAAACCCGTCCAAACAGGGATTCGAACAGGTTCGCGGCATCCTCTACCACGGCCCCCGACATGCGTAGCTCGAGCAGGTCGAATACGGGCATGGCGCCGCGCCGCTCCGTCATGCCAATCACAACCCTGTCGGGATGCAGGCTGGCGAATACCCCTGTCAGGTCGGCCACTTTGCCCAGCGGCTCTCCGAGTGGCGAGGTCCCCCCGTCGGGGCCATCGGACAGGTATCCGACCGAGGAGAGGCCAAATTCCGGACGCGCCTTCAACCTGCCGCTGATGCTTTGAACCAGTTCGTTGCAGCCTACGAACAAGATGCGCTGCGCGCCGGATTTCGATAACAGGGCTTGGGTGAACAGGATGCGGTTTAACGGCACCACCACCAAAATAAGGAGCCCCGCCATCAACATCACCCAGCGTGGCATTAGAAAGTTCAAGTCGAGGTAACCGAGGAAGGCCTGCGTCAGAAAGCACCCACCCAAAGCCAGGCAGACCTGCTGCAACAGGTGAACAACGAAAGTTCTTGAGAGATCGCTGTAGAGGTCCTGGAAATACATCCCAAGAACCAGGCTGGCCACCGCCACGCTGATGCGGCCAAGGCCGCCTTCATACAACAGGAAGATGTCCGCGGGAATGTCCATCATGACAGTAACGGACACGATGAACGCCGAGTAGAACAGCACCACTTCAGCCAGGAACAAAGCCAGCGCGCTGCCCGGTATAACGACTCGAAAGATGCGGATCATTGAAGCGACCTGGGACCCGCTGGAGACCGCCAGTTCCTTCGCAGTCTAACACGCGGCGCAGAACATTCTCAATCGGATTTGTGCGAAGACAGGGTCGCGGTCCGGGGAGCGTACCGCGGCGGAATCCGGAACGCATCGCCGGCCGTGTAAGGATTATCATAATAAACTCGTTCCGAGTAGGGCCGATGAGCAAGAAAAGTAAGCGGCAAGAGAAGTTTGCGCAGCAGTTCCTCAAGATCCGGAAAGCGGATCGTTTCCCCTGGGCCCGCGGTTCCGTTGTAACGCTGGCTGTCGCGCTGGCGCTCAGCGCGGCGCTGTATACCTGGTTTGCCACCTGGGGTACCGGGAAGCTGTTTGTGACAGAGAGCTTTGGGCAGTATTACGACGGGCTGGCGGAGAGTTTGGAGCAAGGGCGCCTCGACGTGGCACCACCGGCCATCAGCGGTGAAGCGTTCATTGTCGACGGAAAGACTTACGGTTATTTCGGCTTCGGACCAGCCATACCGCGCATGCTTCTCAACAAGATTTGGCCCCGACACAAGGGTCAATGGAGCCGCCTCTCACTGATCGTCGCGGGCTGCCTGCACGTGTTGCTGGCGTTCCTGATTCTGCGGCGTCTCCGCTGCCTGCCGGCGCGGCCGTTGCCGCTGCTTTTCTTGGCGAGCATTGGTGCAGGCAGTACGGTCGTCTATATGACCGCCCGCTGTTACATCTACCACGAAGCATCCATCTGGGGAGCAGCGTTCGCACTGATTTCGGCGTACTTCGCCCTGGGAGCCTTCTTCCAGCCCTCGGTGGCATCAGCCACGGGCGCCGTCGGAGCGGGCCTGGTAGCAAGTTGGTGTCGCGTAGTGCCCGGGATGGCAGCGTTGGCCATGTGCGCGGTTCTGTTCTGCCGATTAGTTTTTGCGTTCCCTGAGGAAGCCTCGTCCGCAGACACCATCCGACTGGCGCGACAGGCGGGTGTGCGCCTCGGTCCGTCAAAGCTCAATCGGGGATTGCAGATCGCTGTTCTGGCGAGCGGTCTCGCCGTCGGTTTCGCTTCCTACATCTGGTACAACCACGCACGGTTCGGCACCTATTTCAATGGCGTGCCCGCGAAATATATGGTCCAAATGAATGACAAACGGCTGGCGCATATCGGTGGTACCTTGTTCCACTACGAATTCGCCTTGCCATTGGCCTGGGAGTACCTTTCTCCCACTTACATCGGCATCCGCTCCAGCTTTCCCTGGATTACATTTCCGGCCCATTCGCGCTTCGGACCTCCCCCGATGGGCTTCGATTACGCGGAGCCGCACGCCGGGCTGCTTGCGTTTTCCCCGGGCCTGGCGGTGCTTTCGATACTCGGCGTGTGGGTGGGAGTGCGCCGCTACTCCGCTCCGGCGTGGTTGCGGATGATGCTGCTGGCATTGCTGCTGCCCCTTCCGATTCTTCTGACGATGGCCTTAATCACGCAAAGGTACCTCCACGACTTGTTCCCTTTCCTGGCCGTTGCCGGCGCCGTCGGGGTGGCTTGGCTGGAGGCGGGCGAGAATGTGCGCCACCGGACCCGGTTGAAGGTTCTGGCCGGCATTCTGCTGGCGTGGTCGATTCCAGCAAGTTTGTCGCTGGCAATCGTCTTTCAGCGTGAAGTCACCTGGGGCGTCGATGACAGCGTGAAAGTCGAATTCCAGCAATTCCGCCACAAGGTAGACGGGTTTTTTCATGGGAACTGAGATCCGATTCCCAAAGTGCTACGACAAGGCCCCGAGCATGCTTTTGATCTGGGCCCCGAACTGCAGGGCGATACGCGGCAGAATCAGCAGCAGCGGCAGCGCGTAGATGTTCTTCCGGTCTCGAAACGCCAGCAGGCCGAGAACGATCAGCAGCGGAGACATGGTGCGGCCAAATGCGTACGCCGAGGACCAGATGTCGAACTTTCCCAGCGTCGCCGAAAAAGCCACAAACAGCATGGCGGCCAGCTCCAGTAAGCCCCAGCGGCGCCTCGCGGCGAGGTAGAGCGCCAGGCCCAGGGCGAGCCAGATTCCCAGCGCGGCCAACTGTTCGGCGGCGGCGACGACGTGCAGGCCCAACGTCGAAACCGGGGCTGCGATGCCCTGGAACGTGCGGTCGATGAGGCCGCTGAAGGGATACCGGGAAAGCCAGTGGGTGGCGTCGGGGGGAGTGCGGCTGTAAACGAACGCCCACCAGGCGAGCGCGGGGACCGCACAAGCGGCGCCGATCGCCGCCCCCCGCCAATCCCGCCGCAGGCTGGCGTACAGGCACCAGGCAAAAACCAGCACCATCCCCGTTTCGCGCACCAGTGGCATGGCGCAAACAACCAGGTAGAAGGGCCATCGCGGCCGAGACGCAGCCCCGCCGTGGGCCGTGCCAAATAAGGCGAAGCCAATCGTGAGAGTGGCCAGCGGCAGGTCGACGGTCATCCGGTCGAGCGACACCGCGACAGCCGGAATCAGCAGAAACGCCGCCCCCCAAACGGCGCTCCGGCGCCAGAGCTGAGCGCAGCGGGCAAGCCAGAAGGCGCCCAGGAAAACGAATAGCAGCTCCACGGCTACGTACGCGTCGTCGACGTAGCGGTCGTTTCCCAGGACAAGCAGGGCAGCCAATCCGGGCACGCCGATCCGCCGCCAGCGGAGCTGGGGGTTGTCGACAAAACGGAGGAATCCGCGCCGCAGCAGCGGGTCGTGTGCGACCAGGCGGTAGAACTGGCCGTCGTAGCCCCGATCGTCATCCACCCGATAGGTACCAAGCGCCGCCATCTCCTCCGGAAGCGGCGCTTTCAATCCCGTGTAAAACAGCCCGGAGAGGTGGCCCTGGTAATTGAATTCGATGTTTAGTCCGAGCCACAAGGCAGCGGCCACGGTGGTGGCCAGGGCCACGGCAAGCAGGGTGCGCGGGATGGGGTTACCACTTGATTGCATTGTCCGGATGGGCCTTTCCGCGGGGGCGAGTGCCGGGCGCGCCACCAAGTATATAAGAGTACCCCGGCTTCGGTATCGGATTGGAGACCCGGTCTCGAAATTACACCCGGGCCGGAGGCCCGTGCCACTCGTCGAGGTAGAATTCGGGAATGCCACAGCAACACGACTTTAACGCCAGACGAGGATTCCTGCGGCGCCTGCTGGCCGCCACGCCCTTGGTTGCCGCGGCCCCCGGCGCCGCCCGCGCGCAGGGCCAGGCCGGCGGCCTTCCACTGCTGCCCGGTTATACGCGGGCGCAGAGTTACCGGTCGCTGAAACAATCCAGCTACGACCGCAGCGGAGGAAACGCCGATCGATTTCGCATCGAGCCCGGCGCCACCCAGGAACTGCTCCAGGTTAGCGGCGCGGGCGCCATTTCGCACATCTGGTTTACCATCTCCGCCCAGAGCCGGAACCATCTGAAAGAGCTGGTGCTGCGCATCTATTGGGACGGCGCGTCGCAAGCCAGCGTCGAGACGCCGATCGGCGACTTTTTCGGACTCAACCTCGGAGAATACGTCATCTACGAATCGCAATACCTGGCCTGCTCTCCCGGCAAGTCGCTGAACTGTTATTTCTCCATGCCTTTCCGCAAATCGGCGCGAATTGCCGTCACCAACGAGAGCGACATGCCGGTGGGCGCGTTTTATTCCAACATCGATTACATGAGCGCCGCCTCGGTTCCGGACGATGCGCTCTACTTTCACGCGCAATACCGGCAGGCCGCTCCCTGCAAAGGCGTTACCAGCGATTGGAAGAGCAACGGCGACGTCAACTCGCTAAAGAACCTGGACGGCAAAGACAACTATGTCTACGTCGAAACCCGCGGACGCGGCCATCTGATGGGCGTCACGCTGGGTGTCCTGCAGAACCAGGAATTCTGGATGGGCGAGGGCGACGAGATGATCTTCGTCGACGACGAATCGAAACCGCTCATCAACGGAACCGGATCGGAAGACTACTTTCTCGGCAGTTGGGATTTCGGCGGCGCGAACGGAGCCCAGCCCTTCGCGCACCGTCAGTACGGCGCACCGTATATCGCACTGCCGGAACGCACCGGCGGACGCTACCTGTGTTATCGCTTCCACGGAGACAATCCGGTAACGTTCACGCGATATTTGAAGCACACCATGGAGCATGGCCACGCCAACAGCCGTTCCGACAACTTCTACTCCTGCGGCTACTGGTACCAGGACAAACCCGCGGACGCGTTCCCGCCGCTGCCGCCGGCAGCCTCGCGCGTGCCCGTCTTGAAGGCGGTACCGGGCCCCGGAACCGCGCAACCGGCGTGAGGTCGAAATCGGCGTTTCGCTCGGCCCTCGAACAACAGCGTGACTCCGGCCGAGCCGGCGGTCGAAGGACTAGGATGAAATTAGCGGGACCGACCGGTGCCGGCGAATGCCGCCCGGTCTGGGACCATCGCTTGAATCGGAAGGGATGACGATTCCCGTATGCGCAGGATGTTGTTGATAGGATTGTTCCTTGTGTTGTTTGGCGGCCTGTTGCTGTGGCTTGCCGGCGGCAGAAACGGGCCGCCGACCAAACCCACGACCGGGGCCGCTCCGGCCCAGATGGCCGCCCGCCCGCCGGCTTCCGAACAGGACGGAGCTGACACCCGGCCGGCCGATTCGGATGTCGTCACCGAAATGCCCCGGGACGACGAATTCAAGGCCGTCCAGGAAGTGACCGTCAACAAGACGCACCTCCATATCGGCGACCCTTTCGATTACGTGTCCTCGCTTTTCAAATCGGAAAACCGCCTTGGCCAGCCGGTAATCGTGGCGGACCCCAATATTCCGGGCAGCATCGTGGTCACCCACGTTTACGTGAACTATGACCGGACCATTCTGAAAGTGCAGGCGAAACGGAAAACCCGCCGCGGGCCTTTCCTGATTTGTGGTCTGTGGATCGCGCCGGCGCGGAAGTAGCCGTGAACCAATCCGCGCCGCCGGTCAGGGAAGGTATTTGTGGATGATCTCGAGCAAGGTGGCCGAGTCTACCGGCTTGGAGATGAAATCGAGCATACCGGCTTCCAGGCAGCGGTGGCGGTATTCGTCCACGCTTCCGGCGGTTAAAGCCAGAATGGGCATGTTCTGCCTGCCCGCCAGCTCACGTATCCGGCGGGTGGTCTCAAAACTGTCCAGCCCCTGAATGTACAGATCCATCAGAACCACCATGTACCGGTTGTGGCGAGCCAACTCGAGCGCGCCGTCCCCGCTTTCCACGCAGTCCGTATCGATGCCCGCTCGAGAGAGGACCCGCGTCAGGAAGCGTTGAGCAACCGGGTCGTCCTCCACAATCAGGATTTTCGGAGTTTGCGCCTCCGGACCACGGCCGTCTCTGCCTTCCGCGTTCCCAACTTGCGGTGTGGCCGACGGACGCACGGTTCGGAACGGGATTTGCAGCGTGAAGGCTGCCCCCTCGCCGGGCCGGCTGTCAACGTCGATCCCGCCCCCCATGAAACTTGTCAGACGATTGGCCAGCGTCAGACCAAGGCCAAGGCCGGGGTAGCTGCGTATGAGCCCCCCCTCGACCTGGCTGAAAGAGTCGAAAATGTGATGAATCTGCTCGGGCGCGATGCCAATGCCCGTGTCCTTGATACGACAGACGAGAAGCTTCGAATCCTCCCCCGCGACCACCAGCCCGGCGGAAATCTCCACGCTGCCGCGCCGGGTGAACTTAACGGCGTTGCTGAGCAAATAGCCAAGAACCTGCCGCACACGGAGAGCGTCTCCCAACACCACGATGTTCGTCTCCGGAGCGATGTTATGTCTGAACCGAAGCCCTTTGGCCACGGCCTTGTTCTCGGCCTGATAGACGGCGGCCCGGATCGGATCGGAGAGCTGAAACTCGGACTCTTCCAGGCGCAGGTACCCGCCGGCCAGGGCTGTGTATTCCAGGGTGGAGTTCAAAATCTCGAGCAGGCTCTCGGCGCACAACTGGGCAGCGTTGATGTACTCCTGCTGTTCCGGCGAGAGTTTGGTCTCGAGCAAAAGGTCGACCATGCCCAGAATCCCGCTTAACGGTGTGCGGATTTCGTGGTTCAGGCCGGCCAGAAACTCGCCCTTCAGCTTGGACAGAGGGTCGTCGGCAGCGATTGCGGCGGGTCGGTCAATGTGTGGCATACACTCCAACTGGGACACTGACTCCCAGGTATTGATCGGTCAAAAATACCGGGAACCTTAGGTGGCAGCCATCCTGCTTAGGTGGTTCCCGTACCGAGGCGCCCGCCCATCGGGCTGGCGTTTTCGAATCGCTCAGTCTTCGCTGCTGAGCAGTCCCGTGAGAGAACCTAGAGGACCCCGTTCGTCACCGCCGCTGCGGCCCGGGCTCAGTTCACGACGCAGCTTCTCGAGGGTCATGCTTTGCACAATCACTTTTCCCGGCCCGGTCAGGGTGGTCAGAAAGAGACCTTCGCCGCCGAACAGCGCGGTCTTGATTCCGCCTGCCAGTTGGATGTCGTAAGAGACTGATTCTTCGAAGCCAACAACACAGCCGGTATCCACCTGTAGGGTGTCGCCGGGCTTCAGGCTGAACTCAATCTGGTCGCCGCCCGCATGGATGAATGCTTTTCCGGGGCCGGTCAGCCTTTCGAGGATAAATCCCTCGCCGCCAAAGAAACCGGCGCCGATTCGTTTAACCAGGGCGATGTTCAGCTCGACGCTTGCTTCGGCGCACAAAAAGGCGTCGCGCTGCACCAGAACGCTTTTGCCGGGGGCCAGGTCGAAAACCTGGATCCGGCCGGGGTAGTTGCCGGCGAATCCGACCTCGCCCTCGCCCGGGGTTCGGAAATAGGTGAGAAACAACGACTCGCCCATCAGTTTTCGCTTTACCGCACCCCATATTTTGTCGCCCAGCGACTGGCCGGACATCCGCGATTCCCAGCTTACATTGGAGGTCTTGTAGACCATTTTGCCGGCTTCGGCATAAACCTCCTGTCCGGATTTCAGAAATAAGCGGGCAACCTGCAGGTTGTCTCCCTCGACCCTGTATTCGAGAGGAATCCCCTGCCGGACGCTCGCCCCGGCCGCGGCGCCATCGCCGGCGGCATGGCCGCACGCCGGGCAGAAACGGACCTCATCTTCCAGACGTCCACCACAGTTTGTGCAAAAAGGCATCGTTTCGTCGATCTCCTAAACCGTATCCTACAATGGTTAATGGTCTTTTTATGAAACGCACACTCGCCTGGCTTTGTTCCGCGGTTGTGCTGCTGGCAACGGCGGACGCCCGAGAGGTGCCGCAAACCTGCGGGACTTACCGGGGCAACAGCCAGGTCGTCCTTCAACTGCACCAGCGGTACCAGCGACAGCGGCAGTTGAAGGGGTTGAAGACGCTGGCGCTGCGAACGGCCGCCACCACGAATTACGACGTCGGCGACCTGGCCGTGATCGATGATTCGGGGGGAGTGATCACCGACCCCACCGTGAGCTTCGACCTGGGCGGAAAGACCGTCAGCTTTCTTCCGCAGGACCCGGCCGCCACCCGTTACCACTTCGCCACCACCGCCGGAGGTTACGATGCGCAGCTCGCCTCCGGCGGCCAGCGGCTGAATTTAGGCGACGACGACGCACGGCGCCTGCCGCTTCCATTCGAATTCCCGTTTTACGGCCAGCGTTATCAACAGGTCTTTGTGAACTCGGACGGGAATTTGACGTTCACGCGCGCCGATGTGTCCTATGACGCCCGGTCCCTCGGAAGGATGTTTTCGGGCCCGCCCCGAATCGCTCCGCTGTTCGACGACCTCGACCCATCCATCACCAACGATCCCAGCGGCGTTCGCTATTTGAGCGAGGCGGACCGCTTCACGGTGAGCTGGGTGACGGTGCCGGAGTACGGGTACGGATTGCCGCGGACGTTTCAGGCAAGTCTCTTCCCGGACGGGCACATCGAATTGAGCTGGATCGACTCGGGGGCGTTTCCTCCCGAGGCGGTGGTGGGCATTTCCCCGGGCGGCGCCGCCGGCTCGATCGACGTCGTCAGTTTCACCTCGGATGCGAGTGGCGAGTACACGGGCACGGTGGCGGACCGATTCTCCTACTCCAAAGAGGTGGACATGGTTCTGGCCGCCCAGAAGTTCTACCAGACGCACGACGACGCCTACGACTACCTGGTTTTTTACAACACGCTGAATGTCGCCGCCCTCTCCGGAGCGGTGGCCTACGAATCGACGGTGCGGACCTTCCGGGACGGCATCGGAGACACTCCCATCAACGTGGGTGCCCGCTTCGGGTCGGCCTCCAGGCTGCAGGCGGTGATCAACCTGGGGAACCTGAAGCAGTACTCGTCTCCAAACGGCTACGTGGTCGGACGCGCGGGCACCGGCGACACGCCGATGTCAATCATTGCGCACGAGATGGGCCATCTGTTCCTGGCGCTGGCAAGCGTTCGCGATCCGGGCAATCCCGACGCCCGGCCGATGCTCAATCCCGCGAACCTGGCGCACTGGAGTTTTGTCTTCAACAGCGACGCGTCGTTTCTCGAAGGCAACCGCATCGTGGACGACGGCGCGTCGGCCTCGCAGCGCTTTCGTACCACCGAAACGGTAAACCACTACTCGTTGTTCGATCAATACCTGATGGGGCTGCGGCCTCCCGAGGAAGTTCCGCCGTCGTTCCTGGTGGTGGGGTCCGGGGCGGACCCGAGCATGTTGCCCTGGCCAAACCACGTAATCGGCAACGGAATGCGCCGCGATATCAGCATCGGGGAGTTGATCTCGGCGGAAGGACGCCGCGCGCCGGATTCGACCATGGAGCAAAAGAACTTCCGGGTTGGGTTCGTGGTAATTGCCAGGGCCGGCGTCGGCCCCAGTCAAGACGACCTGGATAAGGTGGAACAGTTCCGCGGCCTTCTACCCGATTATATTTCCAAAGCGTCGGATAACCTGGAGACGGTCGACACCGCTCTGAAGAAGCAACTGGAGCTATCGACGTTTCCCTCGGCGGGCGTGTTGCTTGGTCAGTCGCTCCACGCCTCGATCGAGATCGGCAAGCCGGCCGGCGCTCCGCTTGAAGTGCAACTGCAGTCTTCGGGGGGAGCCTTCGAAGCACCAGCCACGGTTACCATTCCCGCCGGAGCGACGAGCGCGGAGTTCACCATCCAGAGCCGCAGCCGGGGCGAGGGCGACTTGATTGCGACCACCTCGAATGCGGCCTACGAGGTTTCGCGCTCGAAGATCCAGGTGCTTCGCCGGCCGCCGGGGATAAGCTTCTGCTGCGGGACACGGCGGTTTATCCGCAGGTGGTTTTGCCCGGACTGCCCTTGCCGGAGCCGGTCGTTGTCAAGGCGGTCGACATCAATAACGTTCCTTACCCGGGCCTGCTGGTGCGGGCGCAAGTCACCGGAGACGGCACCGTCGAGCCCCAGGAAGCGGTGACCGACGAGCGCGGCAACGTTTCGTTCAACTGGGCTCCGTCAAGCGACCCGCTGAATGAGCTGACGGCGTCTTTTGCGGACGGGACGGGGGCGCCGGTGGTGGTTACCGCGCTGAGCGACCCGTACCTGACGCCCGATTCGGTGGTAAATGCCGCATCTTATGCGAATGGCATCACTCCAGGTTCGTTGGCAACAATTTTCGGCGCCAATCTTGCAGCCGGAGCCACCGCCTCCGCAACTGGCCAGCCGCTGCCCTTCAGCCTCTCCGACGTGCAGGTGTTTGTCGCCAACCGCGCGGCGGAAATGGTTTATGTGAGCGACCGGCAGATCAATTTCGTGGTTCCGGAGAACACACCGGTCGGCACCGTGAACCTGGTGGTTTCGACCCCGCTGGCATTGTCGGCCACCGTGCCGGTGACGTCGATATCGCCATCGCCTGGCATATTCTTCAATACCGCCAACGGCTACGGCGCCGTTCTCACGGCCGGCACCGCGTTGACCACCGAGCAGCGGCCGGTGGGGACTGGAGACACCGTCGAGGTGTATTGCACCGGCCTGGGAGCCGCCGCTCCGGACGCCGAAGGGTTTAATAGAACTGTCGTCACCCCGGAGGCGACCGTTGGCGGTGTGCCCGCGAACGTGGTATATAGCGGATTGGATTCCCGAATTCGACGGGTTGTATCAGGTGAACGTTACCATCCCGCCTGGCGTGGCGAGCGGGCCGCAGAGCCTCAAGCTGGCCATGAGCGGAGTCCAAAGCAACGAAGTGAAGATTCTCGTTCGCTGATTGGCGGTCGCCGGGTAGGTTTAGCGACAAAGTGCTTCGGACGCCTCCTGACGCGTGGTATCCTGGCACCCGCTGGAGTTTGGTTCGACAGGTCCCATCGAAAAGTCCGACGATTTCTTGTTGGGGGTTGTCCCGGTGGCCTGTCTGTTGGATAGAATGGGTGTTTCACTCTTAACACTCACAGAACGCTGCAACAGGAAACACAGAAATGGGAGATTCGATGTTACGCGGGAGACGCTTGATTGGCTTCATACTGGCGGGCGCGCTGACGCTTGCGCTGACGAGCTGCGCGGGCGGAGGCAAAGGCCACGATGTGCTCGAGAAGTATTACCTGGTGGTGGCCAACACAAAGTTGCCGTACTACCAGGCAATATTCAAGGGCTTCTCAAAGGCGTTGGACGCGCTGAAAGTCAAATATGAGATGGTCGGACCCGACAAGTACGACCCTCAGGGCCAGGTTCAGAACTTTCGGGACGCAGTGGCCACAAAACCCTCCGGCATCCTCATCGCGCCGGCCGACTCCGAGCTGATGGCTCCGGAAATCGATCGTGCCATATCGCTGGGCATCCCGGTGATCACCATCGATTCGGACTCGCCCAAAAGCAAGCGCCTGACCTTTATCGGCACCAACAACTACCTGGCCGGCCAGATGGCGGGCGAACGTCTGGCAAAGAAATTGAGCGGCGCCGGACAGTTTGTGGTGTTCACCATCCTGAACCAGGAGAACACCAAGGAACGGTTGCGGGGCATGCAGTCGGTGGTCTCCACCTTCAAGTTCTTGAAGTCCATAGATACCGTGGACATCAAGGGCGACGCCACCATAGCTTTCGACACCGCCCAACGGCTGATCGAAAAAAGAAAGCAGGATATCGACGCGTTCGTTTGCCTGGAGGCGCTTTCGTGCAAGGAAGTGGCCGATGTGCTGGACCGCGCCGGCGTCAAGGGCAAGCTGGTGGTGGGCTTCGACACGGATGAGCAGACGCTGAACTGGATCGAGCGCGGCATGATCGATGCCACCATCGGGCAGAAGCCGTTCACCATGGGTTACTTTGGCGCAATGACGCTGGGCAACCTGGTGCTGGATAAGCCGGCGACGTTCAACGTGGACTTCACCAACGATCCGCTGTCACCGGTTCCCCAGTTTGTGGACACCGGCACGATGCTGATTGACAGCAGCAATCTGGCCGAATTCCGCAAGTCGCAGAGTCAAGGTCAGAAGGTCGAAGGAGAGAAGTAACCACCGAGCGCCCGACCACCGAGCGCGAAACACCCAGGGGCGTGCCCGCGCCGTCACGCGCTGCGCGGCACGCAGACCTGTCACGGGTGTGGTATCTTGAACTCCTTGTCTGAGAAAACGCTAACCCACATCTCTCCTGCGCGCCGCTGGTCAGTGGTCGGCCTGCTCAGCCTGGGAATGGTCATCGCCTACATGTGCCGGGCGAATCTGTCGGCCGCGCTGGCCGAACCGCAATTCTTCCAGTTCTTCGGGTTGAACGATGTCGACCGGGGCGCCCTCTCGTCGGCATTTTTCTGGACTTATGCCCTCTTGCAGATTCCCGCCGGCTACGTGGTGGACCGCTACGGGGTCAAGTACCCCTACGGCATCTCCTTTCTTGCCTGGAGCCTGCTTTCGGCGGCTACCGCTTTTGCCACCGGTTACGCGCACCTGTTCACCCTGCGCCTGCTGCTGGGCGTGAGCGAAGCGGCGGCGATGCCGGCGAGCTTGCGCTGGATCCGCTTCAACGTCGAGGAGCGGCAGCGCGGCCTGGCCGTTGGCCTGTGCATGGCGGGCACCAAGATCGGGTCGGCGGTCGGCATTCCCGTGGCGGCCTGGCTGATCCTGCAGTTCAACTGGCGGGTGATGTTTCTGGTTCTCGGCTTCGGAGCGCTGGTCTGGCTGGTCCCGTGGGCTGCCGTGGTCCGCAACGACGACCGGATTCTGGAGAGCGACGCGGCGAGCGCCACCAGCGCTCCATCGGTTGAGTTTTCGACGGTGATGCGCTCGCCGGCCATGTGGGGTATTTTGATCGGCACTTTCGCCTACAACTATTTCGTGTATTACTGCATGACCTGGCTGCCGGCCTACCTGCGCGAGCAGCGCGGACTTTCGGCCAGCCAGATGGGCCTGCTCACAATGGCCAGTTTCGCGGGCATTGCCATCATGGCAACGCTGGCCGGATGGGTGGCCGATAAGTTGATCGAGCATGGTCAGCCGGCCCTTCGCATCCGCAAGATCTTCACCATCGCCGGCTTCGTGGTGGCATCCACGGAAATTATCGGCGGCATAACCAGCTCGACGTCGGTGGCGGTGTTCTTCACGGTGGTGTCGCTGACGGGCCTCGGGCTGACCACCGCCAACTACTGGGCGCTGACCCAGACGTTGATGCCCGGCGCGGCGGTGGGGCGCATTACCGGGGCTCAGAACTTCGCGTCCAACTGCGGCGGCGTGGTGGCGCCGCTGGTTACCGGCTGGCTGCTCGAAGTCACCGGCAGCTACGTCGCACCAATGCAGGCCATCTGGGTGATTCTGCTCGCGGGCATTGCCAGTTACGCGTTTCTGGTGCGCCCGAAGTTCGCTCCGCAACAGGGGTGATAGGAGGAACTCCCATGAAAGGTTCCACGCCGAAACGGGTGACCCTGGCGATTGCCGGGCTGCTGGCGCTCATCGGCGTTGCGAGCGTCCTCGAACTGCGCTGGCGCACGTCGCTGCTCAACGTCGGCTGGGCGGATGTCAGCCGGGTAATCGGCACTCCGTTTTTCCACCTCGGCGATATCGGCATTTCGCCGGTGTTCGTCGTCAAGGCCATCCTGGTCTTCATCCTGATCGCGTATTTTTCGCGGCGCACCAGCCGGCTTCTGCGCGTCCAACTTATCGACCGCACGTCCCTCGAGGTGGGGCAAAGGTACGCCATCGAGCGCACCTCCACCTATGTCATCTTCGTGGTCGGCCTGTTTATCGCGCTGCAGGTGGCGGGCGTCAATTTGAACAGCCTGGCGGTGCTCGGCGGCGCGCTGGGCATCGGCATCGGCTTCGGGCTGCAGGCCATCGCTTCGAATTTCGTTTCCGGCTTGATACTGCTGTTCGAGCGGCCCATCAAAGTGGGCGACCGGGTGGAGGTGGGCGATCACAACGGCGACGTCATCCGCATTGGCGCGCGGGCCACCTGGGTGCGGACCAACGACAACATCGTGATCGTGCTGCCGAACACCGAATTCATCACCAGCCCGGTCGTGAACTGGACGGCGAACGACCGCCAGGTACGCTTTTTGGTTCCCGTCGGGGTTTCCTATTCGAGCGATCCCAAGCAGGTGCGCGAATTGCTGCTGGGCGTGGCGCGCGGGCATTCGGATGTGCTGGGCCATCCACCGCCGGATGTCATTTTCAAGGGCTTTGGAGACAGCTCGCTCGATTTCGAGCTGCGCGTGTGGACGAAAGCGATGGTCGACCAGGCTCCCATGCTGAAGAGCGACCTCTATTTCGCCATCTTCGAGGCGTTCCGCGAGAACGCCATCGAGATTCCGTTTCCCCAGCGCGATCTTCACCTGCGAAGCGTGGAAGCGTCCCTGCCGATCGAGCGGCGCGACCCAAGCGCTCCCCAGGCCTGAGCCATCCCCGGCTCCCTATTTGCCGGCGCCTTTGGCTCGCTCCATATATTTGCCGGTGGCGGTGTCGACGCGGATGACCTCGTCGTTCTTGATGAACAGCGGAACCAGCATGGTCATTCCGTTTTCGAGGCTGGCGTCTTTCCAGGCGCCGTCCTGCTGGTGGTGGACGGGCGCCGCGGTGTCGCTCACCCGCAGTTCCACGAACGGCGGCATGGAAAGGCACTTGGCCTCGTCCTCCACAAATTCGACGGGCACCAGCATGCCGGGCATCAGGAACTTCAATTCATTCTGGAGCCCCGGACAGGGCAGCATCACCTGCTCGAAGGTGTCCTGATTCATGAAGTAGCAGTAGTCTTCGTCGGAATAGAGAAACTCCATCGACCGCTTTTCCACTGCCAGGTCGTCCAGCTTCAGGTCGGCGCGAAAACTGTGTTCCCACTGGGTGCCGGTTCTGAGGTTGCCGAGGCGGGCGTGGGTGACGCCACCCATCTTGCCTTGTCCGGGATGGTAGTCGGCGAGCAGTACTTTGTAGTCCTCGCCCTCGTAGCGGATGGCCATCCCCGGTCGCAATTGCGAGGCCAGAATCATAGCCTTCTCCTTGACAAGGAAGTTCGTTTAGAAAATACCAAAACGCCGGCCCGATCGACAACCGGGCCGGCGCTGGATGTGTTCGAGCGTGCGCCTACTTGATGTAGATGGTGGTTACCACTCGCTGGCCGGTGTTGGGGTCGCTAACACTGCTTATGCTGTGGAACAATACGCCGATTGCCTTCTCTCCAACTGCGGCCGTGGGAATATTGGGCACTTTAAAATTAACTTGCCAGAGACCCGGCAGGTACGGCGCAAGTCCGGAGTAAAGGATTTCGTCCCCCTGAATCGGGTTCGGCCAGTCCTGCATCGCGATGATAGGCTTTTCGCCCGGGGTCCAAACCTGTCCGGTGGACGGCTCGCCGTCGGGTGGGGCACCTGGAATGACTCCGTAACCGGTTCCGTACAAGGCGACGTAAGCTCCCCGTTCAGCGGGATTGTTCGGTCCGTTGATCGAGACCGCCCCGGATGCGGAGATGTTCAGAGCCGCTACCGCGCCGGAGCCGGTTTGTGACGACGTGAACAGTCCCGGAGCCACGGCAAACATGCTGGCCGAACCCGCGGCGAAGAGCTGGCCCGTACTGGCGCTGACGATTTCGAAGGTCACAACTCCCGACTCCGGCGTCGAGGACGGAATCAGGAAGGCAAGCTGTTTCGGGTACACATAATACAGGGGCGACGCCACGCCGTTCACCAGCACCTGGGTGTCCGCCAGCGTCTTCGGCCACGACGCCTGGTCGTTCACTTTGGGTGAACCAGTGACGTTCTGGCCCTGCGGGTAGGCCACGGCGATGGTTCCCGGCGAGAGGTCCGTAAAATAATTCGCGGCGTTCTGCAGACCCATCGGCGGGAAGAACATCATCATGCGGTTGGTGGCATCCAGAAGCAGCAGATTCCCCGATCCGTCCATGCCGACCGCGTAAGGTGAAATCAGTTGCAGCAACTGTGGTTTGTCGCCGAGGGTTCCGGTACGAACCTCCCCGCTCAGTTGAAGGGCGGCGTAGTTGACGTACCTGTAGACCTGATTTCTTCCCGCGGATGTCACCCAGATGGCATCGTTGTTGTTCTTATTGACAAACACGCCGATCGGGTGCGGCAGGCTGGTTTGGATTTTGAAAGTGGGATTTACCGTGCTGCCGCCAACCAGCAACTGGGAGAAGATGTCCACGCGATTGTTACCGTAGTCGGCGACATATAAACGGTCGTTACTGTCGAGCGCCACGTGCCGGGGGCTATTGAGCGTCCCGGGGGTGGTGGTGCTGAAGTCGTTTTCATTCTGCCCGAAAACACGGTCGGCCGCCTTGCCGCTGCTGAATGGCTTCTTGAATAGGAGAACCCGGTTGTGAGCAGCGTCGGAAACCACCAGGTGGCCGTCCGCGCTGAACGCCAGCCCATACGGTGCGCTCATGGTGTGGGACGTGGCGTCGGTGATGCGGCTGGTGAAATTGTCCTGTCCCAGAACCAGGTCGGCCGTCTGTGTCTGGCCGGTATGATCGAAGGGGCGCGGAAAACGCAGCACCCGGCTGTTCGCCGAATCAGCCACCCACAGGTTTCCGCCGCTATCCACCGCTACACCGATTGGGAATGCCAGCGAGGAGGCCGAACGCGACTCCGGCTTGCCGCCGGGCCAGTTCGGAACCACCCGCAGCAGATCGGGCTGGCCAATGGCAAAGCTCGCCCGGTCTCCCGGACGAACCCGGCGGGCGTCCGCAAAGCACAGCACCCGGTTGTTGTTCGAGTCGGCGATGTATAGCCTCGGGGGGTGGAACTGGTGTCAACCGCGACGCCGAGCGCCCCGTTCAGTTCCCTGCCCTCCACGTAATTGGGTGCGTACAGGTTGAAAAAGGTCTGGCCCAGGACCCGCACCGCCGCGACGTCGTGCGCGCCGCTCAATGCCGCGTCGCCGATCGTGGTGGGGATATCCAGCACGCGGTTGTTCCCGGTATCGGCGAGATACACCTCGTTGCCGTCCACGACAGCGTTCGAGGGGGCCCAGTAGGAATAGGAGGACGCTTCCGGATCGCCGCGGTCCGCCAGGTTGGCATTAAAGCTGGATTGGCCGAAGACGGCGTCCGCAGCCGGCGAGTAAAGCGTGGCTTCGTCGCCCCAGTCGGTAAACGCCGGGAAACGGACAATGCGATTATCGCCCGTGTCGACAACGAACGGACGCCCACCGGCGAAGAATACGCCGCGAGGGGCCAGGAAACCGTATTCGTTCACGGTCTGCTGCCCGGCCGGAACCACACCCAGGATCCTGGTGGCCGCCTCTCCGTTGCTGAACGGCCGCTCGAACACGAGCCGCCCGGTTGACGTCATCGGTCACGAAAAGCCGCCCGGAGGAGTCGAAAGCCAGGCCGGATGGCCCCCGCAGATGAGGCCTTGTCCTTCTGCCCTGTGGTGGAAATCGGGAGCTTGGACAGGTTGGTCGGTGAAGTTCGATTGCCCCAGCACCAGGTCCGCCTCGGGCTGATTCGCGGACGCCGAGTCGGCCACCTTCGACTGGGGGTAGCGAAGCACGCGATGGTTGCCGGCGTCGGAAAAGTACAAATCGCCCGACTGGGTGTCGAACGTGAGATAGGCCACTACGCACCCGCTGCACGAGGCGCTGTTCGACGGGTTCGTGGAAATCGATTTCGCGCTCAGCCCGCCATTGTTGCGCAGTTCCTATGGAGTGTAGAGGGCTGGCCGATCACCATGTCGGCCACTTTGAGGACATCCGATTGCTCGAAGGGGCGCTTGTAACGAAGGATGCGGTTGTTGCCGGCGTCGGCGACAAACAGGTTGCCATCCGTGTCCACCGCCACACCGGTGGGTTGGAAAAGACCGCTCGAAAGGCTCTTGTCGCTACCCAGCGGCCCACCGGGGATGGTCGAGAAGAAATCCTTCTGGCCGATCACGATGTCAGCGTGCTGTCCGTTGCTGAAAGACCCGGCGTTCGACCAGCCCAGAACGCGATTGTTTAACGTGTCCGCCACGTAAATCCGGTGGGGAATTACGCTTGCGTCGATGGCCACGGAAAGGGGGGAAAACAACTCGCGGCCTTCCACCAGGTTTGGCGCGGTTGTTTTCAATTCCACCTGCGGGTGGCCAAAAACTCGGGATGGAACGACGTTCAGGGAATACTGCGCCCCGGCCACTCCAAGCGATGCCGCATAGAGAACGAACGCAAACAAAATGCGCTTTGTTTTCATAATGTTACCGGAGATGTGTGCGTGGATTTTCGTTCCTCAACTGTATCACTTCGGCTTTTTGCGCCGCAACACAGACGGACTCCCCGGTATGCCTCGCATCGTAATGGTAGGATGGTATTTGACTACCCTTTCCGACCAATCCCGCCGCCTCCGCCTGAGCGTTGTCAGCTATTTGAATACCGTACCTTTAATCTGGGGAATTCTCCACGGACGCCAGGGCGCCGAGTTTGAATTACAGTTCGGTGTGCCCTCCAAGTGCGCCCTCGAGGTGGCCGCCGGCAAGGCCGACATCGGCATCATCCCGGTCGTCGAGATGGCCCGCCAGGGGCTCAGTTACCTGCCGTCCACCGGCATTGCATCGCGCGGGCCGGTTCGCAGCATTCTGCTGGTATCAAAAGTCCCTCTTGGGCAGGTACGAACGCTGGCGGCGGATTCCGGATCGCGCACCTCGGTGATGCTGGCCCGGGTGATTCTCTCGCACCGCTACGGCGTTTCGCCGCGAGTCTTTCCGATGCCGCCGGACCTGCCTTCGATGTTCGACTCGGCCGACGCCGCGCTGGTGATCGGAGACGCCGCGCTCTCGATTAATCCGGCCGATACCCCCTACCAGGTGCTCGACCTGGGTGAGGAATGGACCGCCATGACCGGCCTGCCGATGGTGTTCGCCGTTTGGGCGGGCCGCGAAGAGACGCTAAACTGTGAGTTGGACAGGGTGTTTGCCGATTCCTGCCGATACGGATTGGCGAACCTGGATGAGATCGCCCACCAGGAGTCGGCCCGGCGGGGTCTTACCGCGGAGGCCATCCGGGCGTACCTCTCCGACAATGTCGTGCTTCAACTGGGAAATGAAGAACACCGAGGCCTCAGCCGGTTTCTGGAACTCGCCGCGGAACTGGATGAGCAGATTGCCCCTGGGAGGGTAGTGGCGTGCTGACACAGAACGAAGCCGTCGATCTTCTGCGCAGCGACGATCTGATAGGCATCGGGATGGCGGCCGACGCGGTGCGGCGCAAGCTGCACCCGCAGGGCGTCGTCACCTATATCATTGATCGCAACATCAACTACACCAACTTCTGCACGGAATACTGCACGTTTTGCGCCTTCTATCGGCCCATGGGGCACCAGGAGGGCTACGTGCTCGAAACTGAGACCATCCTCGAGAAGATCCGGGAGACCGTCGCGTTGGGCGGCACCGGAATTCTGATGCAAGGTGGCCTGCACGCCGATCTGCGCATCGAGTGGTACGAAGACCTGCTGCGCGCGGTCAAGAAGCGCTTTCCGGAAGTCTGGCTGCACTGTTTCTCGGCGCCCGAGATTACCAACATCGCGGAGGTGAGCGGGTTGTCCCTGCGGGACACCATCGCCCGGCTGCGCGATGCCGGGCTGGATTCCATTCCCGGCGGCGGCGCGGAAATTCTGGACGACGAAGTACGCCACCGCATCAGCCGCCTGAAGTGCAACACCTCCGAGTGGATCGACGTGCATCGCACCGCGCACGCGCTCGGAATGCGCACCACCGCCACCATGATGTTCGGCTGCGGCGAGACGCTCGAGCAGCGTGTCAACCACCTGGAAGTGGTCCGCCGCATTCAGGAAGACACCGGCGGTTTCACGGCTTTCATCCCCTGGACCTTCCAGAAAGAGAACACCTCGCTCGGCCGTTTCGTCAAGGAAGAGGCCACCGCGGCGGAGTACCTGAAGACGCTGGCGGTCAGCCGGCTCTATCTCGACAACATTCTGAACGTACAAAGCTCGTGGGTGACGCAAGGCCTGAAACTGTGCCAGATCGGTCTGCGTTTCGGCGGCAACGACGTCGGCAGCATCATGATCGAAGAGAACGTCGTTTCGGCGGCCGGCGCTCACAATAAGGCCAGTGAAGAGGAGCTGCGTCGCATGATCCGCGACGCCGGGTTCATCCCCAAACAGCGCGACACGCTGTACCGCACCTACATGCTCAATTGAGCACCCTGAAGAATTGTCCCGGCCGTTTGCAGACTTCCACGAGCACATCGCATTCTCGGGCCTGAGGCGCGACGGTGACGGAACGGGTCTGCACCGGGGCTGCGGAGGGACGGCGTTGGGCTGGAAGCCACCGGCGCGCTCAAGCTATCATGACCATCATGGACGACACACCCGCCGTAGGTTTCGGGAGGACAGTCCTCGGGCGAACGGGTCTGGAGGTAGGGCGGCTCGGCCTGGCTTCCGGCTACGGGCTCCCGGGCGAGTCGATCGAGCGGGCTCTCGAGTGCGGAGTGAACTACATTTTCTGGGGCAGTCGGCGAACCGGTACGTTCGGCGCGGCGCTCCAGCGCCTCGGCAGCCGGCGCGAGCGCATCGTGCTGGTTGTCCAGTCGTACACCCGAGTGGCCGGCCTCCTGAGCTCGAGCGTGGAGCGAGCACTGCGCTCTGTAGGCTTCGACCACACGGACATCCTGCTGCTGGGGCTGTGGAACAAGCCGGTGCCCGCGAGAATTCTCGACGCTGCCCGAAAACTGAAGCAGCGGGGATTGGTTCGCTTCCTGGCGGTTTCGACACACCAGCGGAAGACCGTGCCGCAATTCGCGGCCGGAAACGATATTGACGTGCTGCATTTTCGCTACAACGCGGCCCATCCGGGAGCGGAAGTGGACATCTTCCCGCACTTGCCCGCGGACAACCGGCCAGGCCTGGTAGTGTTCACCGCCACGAGCTGGCGGCAGCTTCTGGGCCAGGCGCCGCTTCAGGGAATTGTTCCGGGCGCGCACCGCATCCCCGCGTCCGAGCGTACTCCCACCGCCGCCGACTGTTATCGTTTTGTGATGAGCCGGCCGGAGGTGGATGTGTGTCTGACGGGCCCGGCCAACGCCGCGCAACTGGAGCAGGGGCTCGAGGCTTTGCGGCTGGGTCCGATGAGCGAAGAAGAGCTGGCGTGGATGCGGCGCGTGGGCCGCGCGGTGTCAGGGAAATGAACCCGGCAGGAATCCGGCGTTTGAATATTCTTTTTAATTTCCCTTTTTTCACTCCGTAAATTGTCTCTGGAACAGGTGCGGAGTGAAGCGCCGCCGGAAGTTTCTCGTTTGTTGTCCCCGGAACCGCGCGCGCAAGCAAGCGGACGATTCGGGCACGGACGGTTGCCACGTTGCACGACCACTCAACGGTGCCCCAAGCGTCTCCTCCTTTACAGTCGGGGTTCAAACAGAGACGCTCGGCACGGGCCGACTCGCGGGCGGCATTATTAGAACAACTCGCTGGCCAACCGCGAATTCTTTGCCGTCCGTCGCCGACGCTCCTGCCACGCTCCGCCAACCCGAGAGGCTTATGCCGGGTTGGAGCGCCGTCCGCCGAGCCAGTAAAGGTCCAGTGGTCTGAACACTTCGATCTTGTACACCGCTAAATGGCAGGACAATAAGACCAGCGTGTCAGCGAAACTCTGATACCTGGAAGGGCGATCTTCGAGGGGCGAACTCACGAGCGAGACTGACTGGGAAAGGAACCCTGCAGGCGTCAATGCTGGAGAATGAGTTCGGCCACCAAGCGGCCCGAAGTCATGAGGTGGTTGCGCATTTCCTTGCGTGCTCGTGACGGGTTTCGCCGACGGATGGCTTCGTAAATACGCTGATGATGCTCGAAGGATTGCAGCCTCGAACTCGGATTCTGATGCTTCAACAGGAGCCAGTGCTTTAACTGGTTGCGCAGTAATTGGCCTGAGTTCAACAGAATTTGATTGTGTGCCGCTTCGGCGATGACAACATGGAACCGGAGGTCGGATTCCAGCGCGCTGGACGGGTTGTCAATACGGTTTCGCATCTCTTCGAGCGCAACCCGAATCTTGAGCAATTCTTCGGCGCTCGCCCGCTCGGCAGCCAGACCCGCGATGTTCTCTTCAATCATCAGGCGGGCTTCCAGCAGTTCCCGCAATTCGGTGCGGTCGGTGCCTGCGATGGCCCACAACAAAGGGCGGGAAAGAAACTCGGAACGGGGACAAATGAAGGTTCCGTCACCCACCCGGCTGTCCAGCAATCCAAGCAGCTCCAACGCCTTGAGGGCTTCCCGTAGAGACGCTCTGCCAATGCCAAGTTGTTCGCAAAGCTCCCGCTCGCCGGGGATTCGCTCACCCTCTTTCCAGTCCCCATTAATCACGTGGCCGATGAGTTTCTCAAACAGCGCTTCGGTAAGAGTCGTACGTGGAATTCGTGTAAGACCGACTCTCCCGACGCCGTCTAATTTGGCCATACTAATACACTATCACACGCACTACGCGTTGTCGCAGTTGTCACACCGAACTTCCGCCTGATCAATTTCACTGACAGAGGTTTTGCCGGGTTCGGGTGACTGAGGTGCGGAACGGCTGATCGGTCCTCGCCGGAATGCAAATTTTGTTGACATATTAATCTGTTCATGGTAAACATGGAATCCAAACGAGTGGTCTTACCATTAGACCGGTAAGCGGAAAAATGGTCGGACGCGTTGCGTTGGATCGTCGATTCAGAGGGTCCGGTCTGACGATTTACGAAAGGTGGGGGCATACGATGACGTTCTGGAGAGTTCTGCGCGCGCTGGCTGTGTCGCTGGTGTGTTTTCTGATTCCCCTCGATGCACAAGTCGCAACCGGGAATATGACTGTGACCGTGGAGGATAGCAGCGGAGGCGCCATTTCCGGGGCCTCCATCAAGGTCACCAATACCGCTACTGGTTTGGTACGGACCGGCTCGGCGAATGAGCGCGGCGAATTGCAGATCCCATTCCTCCCCGTGGGGCAGTACTCCGTCAGCGCCGAGTACAGCGGTTTTAAGAAGACGACGATCGGGGCAGTTTCGCTCCAGGTAGACCAGACCAGGGCAATTCGCTTAACCCTTCAACCCGGTGACGTCCACGAGCAGGTCGAAGTCGAAGCGGTCGCTGCGCCGCTCGAGACCGAAACGTCCTCGCTCGGTCAGGTTATCGACAATAAGAAAATTCTGGATCTTCCGCTGAATGGCCGAAACGCCTTTGCGCTCGGTCTGCTCGCCGGGGACACGACGCCAATGTTCGGCATGGGGTCGAACCTCCCCTTCATCGCAGGCGGGGGGCGCTTTTCGGCGAACGAAGTCACGTTGGATGGAGTCGACGACAACACCGTCTCTAACAATGGCGCGATCGGACGTAACGGAATCGCCTATAGACCCTCCGTGGATGCCGTGCAGGAATTCAAGGTCAAAACTAGTACCTTTTCGGCGGAATTCGGCCACGCCGCAGGTGCGGTCGTTAATGCCACGATCAAAAGCGGCTCCAACGAAATCCACGGCACTGTTTTCGAGTTTCTTCGCAATCAAAACCTCGACGCCAACAATTTCTTCACGAATGCAGCGGGCCTGTCGAAGTCCCCGTTTCATCAGAACCAGTTCGGCGGTGCCGTGGGAGGTCCCATTATTCACAACCGGACGTTTTACTTCGGCGATTACCAGGGCACCCGGCAAAGCAGTGAAAGCGGCAGTTCGATCAGCGATCTGCCACCGGCGGAATTGCGAGCAGGCGATTTCTCTAAAGTCGGAACGACGATCTACGATCCCGATTCACGTCGGATTGGCCCAACCGGGCTAGTCATTTCAGACCCACTCCCCGGCAACAGCATCCCACAGAGCCGCATGAATCCAAGCTCTGTCGCTGTCGCGCAACTGGTTCCGGCGCCTAACTTTGGAGCGCCTGGCGCGCTTTCACGAAATTTCTTCTACGCGCCGGCGCGATCTTCGAATACAGATCAGGGCGACATCCGCGTCGACCAGATCTTTTCGGCTAGCGACAACATCTTCGCCCGGTACTCGATTTCCAACACTTCCACTCCAGGGGTGGGGAGTTTCCCCGGGTTCATCGGAGGCGGCTCCGACTCGATCGACAACAGTCAACAGGGGGTAATTTCCGAAATCCACATCTTTGGTCCATCGCTGGTTAATGAAGTTCGGTTTGGCTACGTACGTCACAACGGCAGTTCTTTCGGAAATCAGGGAGAGGGTGCGGATTTCGCCGCACAGCACGATCTCGCGACACTGCCGTCGCCGTTACCTGGCTTCCCGACCTTCTCCTTCATCTATGCGGGGACTGTGTCCGGCTCTGCGGAATTCAGCGGCTGGGGTGGCGGCAACCCGAATCTGAACGTCGAAAACCGGTTTCAGTGGTCCGACAATCTGAACTGGACACACGGCCGGCATACGGTCAAGACCGGTGTGGATATCCGCCGGAGTCGTTTCGACACCCTGAGAGGCAGCAATGGCCAGTTCGTTTTCGCCTCGACCTTCACTTCCAGTTCCGATGACCCTGGCTCAGGCCTTCCCTTCGCCGATTTCCTGTTCGGATACCCGACAACGGAAGCTTCGAACGTCACGGCGATGCTGAACTGGGGTGAACAACGCTCCATCTACGGGGGCGCCTTCGTGCAAGACGACTGGAAGCTCACGAATAGGCTTACTTTGAACCTTGGCTTGCGATACGAGCTCTTTACGCAACCTGTGGATGGTCGCGATCTCGGCAGCCTTTTCAACATCGATAACGGACAGTTCGCGTTACCGGGCCAGGATGGCTACACCCGCGCCATCGTGGACGGCGACCATAATAATTTTGCCCCTCGCGTCGGCTTTGCATTCCAGGCTAGCCGAAAACTGGTCTTTCGCGGAGGATACGGAATATTTTACGGAGAGCGTGACCAGAACCAACAGATTACGCAATTCTCCGGGAACTTTCCGAATACCTACGTGGTCGCCTCGCCCACTATCACCGCGGACAAAACTGTGACACCGCCATACACCGTCAACACCCCCATCCCGGTGGTAGCTGCGAGCGCTGACCTTTCGGGATTTACGGCCGACAAACCATTCGTCGGGACCTTGCGTACGCAGGGGTTCCACGCTGCGGCCGATCCGATGGTGCATCAGTATAATTTCAACATTCAATACCAGCTTACAGACTCCCTTCTGCTGGAAACATCTTACAGTGGGCTTCTGGGCCGCGATCTTTCGACCGGCTTTATCAACGTGAATCAGTTGCCCTTCTCGGCGGCGATTGAGGGGCACAACACGCAAGCTGACCGACCGTACCCATACATCAACGGGGTGGTCATCCCCGTTTTTTCGCACGGGGCCAATAATTACAATGCGTGGAACATTCGCGTCCAACAACGCTATGCCCACGGTTTTGCTCTGTTGGTGAACTATACTGTTCAGAAAAATCTCGAATCCAGCGGTGCCGGGCCGGATTCCTACACCCAGAATGGGACCAGCATCGTAATGGACGCCTACAATCTCTCCCGTGAAAAGAGCGTGGCTCCGATCGATGTACCTCAGATCCTATCGGCAAGCGGCGGCTACGCACTGCCATTCGGGCCGGGCAGACCCTGGCTTTCGCGTGGTCTTGCTTCGAAGCTCCTCGGCGGCTGGCAGTTGAATGGCATCCTTACCCTCCGCGGTGGCTACCCCACGAATATTCGGACGAATGTCGTTCCTCCGATTTTCAACACCTTTAACGTACCGGACTCCGTTGCAGGTCAGCCGATGGTACTAAGCAATCACAGCGTCGATGGCTATTTCAACCCGGAGGCGTGGACCGTGCCCGGAACAACTCCAAGCGTGACCGGCGCCCCCATTCAACTATTCGGAACAGCGGCACAGCGGGCCGCGCGAGGTCCCGGTTCCCGGAATCTCGACGCGTCCCTCTTCAAGAACTTCTACTTCACGGAACGCCGCTATCTGGAATTTCGAGCGGAACTCTTCAACGCGACCAACACTCCCACATTCTTCCTGCCCGCCGCCAGCAATTCCTCGCTAACTTGCAAGGGAAAGGCTGGACAAGCTTGTAACGCCGCGAATCCGGTCTTCGGTAAGCTGTCCAACGGGACTGCTACCGGGCGGCAGATTCAGTTCGGCTTGAAATTCTACTTTTAGAATCGGCAACGAGCCGGGCAGAAAGAGGCGCCCGGGCAGCCCAAGCCGGTAACGTTTAAGGACTATTGTAGCCGCCATGATAATTCCAAAGATGAAGTTCGCCTTCGCCGGGGTGCTGGCCGTTGGCTTTGTGCTGACGCTTTGCGTTGAGGCCCAGGAAGATCGCTTCCCGGATCCGGTGTTCCCTTTTGGCGCGGTGTATTTCCGCAAATCCAATCCGCCTGAACAGGATTGGGAGCGCGACCATAAAACCGCCGCCCAGATGGGTGTCAACATTTTCCGCCACTGGTTCATGTGGGCATCGATTGAGAACTCTCCGGATAAGTACGACTGGCGCGACTACGATCGCATGGTGGAACTGGAAGCTCAAAACCACATCAAGGTCGTCATTGCGGAACTCATAGACAGCGCGCCGGAGTGGATGTGGGACAAATACCCCGATGCCCGCCGCATCGATAGCGCCGGCAACGAGGCTTTCCCTTCCGTAGGCGGCAGCAGCGCCACCGGCGGCGCGCCGCTGTGCCTGGACAACGACATTGTCCTGGGACGGGCCGAGAAGTTCGAGACGGCGCTGGTAGAACGCTATCGCGACAATCCCGCTATCTTGGGCTACGATCTTTGGAACGAAAGTCATGTGCAGGAATGTTTTTGCCCGGCGACTCAAGCGAAGTTCCGTGAGTGGTTGAAGAAGAAATACGGAACCATCGACGCCCTGGAACGCGCCTGGCACCGCTATAGCCTCGGTGATTGGCAGTACGTTCACCCGCCGCACAACCATGGCGGCTACCCCGACTCCCTTGACTGGCTGGCATTTCAGCGGGATGATGCCATGCGGCTGCTGCGCTGGCGCGTGGAACTCATTCGCCGGCTCGATAAGAAACACAAGATCACCGCTCACGGCACCGGCCTTCTGACGGACATTGAGTGGCAGATGTCTGACAATGTGGATACCTACGGTTACACGTGGGTTGCATCGCGACACGGCAACCAGCCTTGGATGCAGTTTCAGGTAGTGGACTTGGTGCGCGGCGCCACGCGGGGGAAGCCGTTCTGGCACGCGGAAGCGACCGGTGGCCCGCTGTGGATGCAGCCGCAGGTGATCAATCGCCCCTTGGAGGATGGCCGCAGCTCAGACGCAAAGGATGTCCGCGTGTGGAGCCTCATCGATATGACCAGCGGCGCAACCGGCATCCTTTTCTGCCGCTGGCGTCCGTTGCTGGACGGCCCGCTGTTCGGCGCGTTCGGCCCCATGGGGATGGACGGCTCGGTTACGCCGCGGGCGGAAATGGCGGGCAAATTGGCACGCTGGACCAACGCGCACCCGGACATCTGGAAGTCGCCGCCGGTGAAGGGCGACGTGGGGATTGTCTTTGTCCAGGAGGCCGACGACTTTAACACTGTCCAGAGCGGGGGTGGTCGTGGCCAGCGGCCCCCGGCTGGAGCGGCGTCGTCAACCGGCGCCTACGTCCATTCCGTTCAAGGAGCCTATCAAGCCTTCTTCGACTCGAATATCCAGGCCGATTTTGTCAGCATCGATGACATTGGGGAGTACCCGATGATTTATCTCGCCTACCCCGAAATGCTCAAGAAATCCACGGCCGATAAGCTCCGCGACTATGTCGAGAAAGGTGGCGTACTGGTCAGCGAAGGCTGCCCCGGGTATTTCGGGGACGGTGGCACGGTCGGCACCGTCCAGCCAAACCTGGGCCTGGATCGCTTGTTTGGGGCCCGCGAGACATACGTCCAGTTCACCCCCGACCTACTGGAAAATCTGACTCTTACTGTGAAGGACAATAAGATCGGCGGCAGGTATTTCCTGCAGGAGTATGAGCTTGCGGGCGGACAGGCGGTGGGCCAGTATGCCAACGGACACATCGCCGCCGTCGAGCATAGTTCAGGCAAGGGCAAGACACTGTTGATCGGCACGTTCCCCGGTGGGAGCTACTACCTGCATCACTCGCCGGCGACTCGCGATTTCTTCGCCGGTCTGCTGGCCTGGGCGGGAGTCAGGCAGCAGGTGCAGTCGAGCGATTCGGAAGTGAAAGCCAGGTTGCATCGGGGAGCCGGCGGTACGTACCTTTGGGTGGTAAATCCCACGCGGACGCCGCGAACCGTGAAAATCTCACTACCGTCCGCCTATCGGCGGGCCGAGGAGTTGTGGCAGGAATCCAGCCACCCCAGCGTCAGCGGCAACACCGTGACCACCCCGGTCGAAGACCGGAACGCCGCGGTCATCCGGCTGGAATAGCGGAGGCTTCGAGAGAATCGTTATTCTCCGAAGCCTCCGCTCTTTCGGGACTTGAGTGCGCCCGCTCTACGGCAGAACCGGGAGGTTCTTGGTTACCCCAACCGAATAGCCGATCGAGCCCCAATCGGTGTGTCCCCCGGCGGTGAGGGGGAACTGGAACGCCGCCTGGTCCCTAGTGGGTACGGCAAATACCGACAAATAGGCTTGGTTGCCGCTGGTGAGGTCGAAACTCGACGGCGGCAGCAGCCCGAAGACGGCGGCGGGGACCGTGTACGTGCCGAGGCTGGCCGGCACGTTGCAGGTGAACGTCGTTGCCTGCAACTTCCAGGTGGAAGGGTCGTCGCCACTGCCGCTGATTGTGCTCTGGAAATTTCCGTCGATCTGGACCAGCCCCGCGCCTCCTCCGGTCCAGGTGAGGGTGAGCGGTTTGGCGCGATC
Source organism: Bryobacterales bacterium (assembly GCA_963810595.1). Lineage (GTDB taxonomy): Bacteria > Acidobacteriota > Terriglobia > Bryobacterales > Bryobacteraceae > CAWEOG01. The sequence continues at coordinate 63,035 of CAWEOG010000017.1, forward strand.
GATGGACTGGATGGAATCGAAATTGGTGGCGGTGAAATCGTTCGGAAACGTCGTCGACCCGCTAAAAGCGGCGACGTCCTTGCCGCCGCTGCCGGTGAAGGTGTAGGTGCCGCCGGTGAGCGTGCCCGCCGACAGGGCCAAATCATAAAGGCCGTAACCGTAGGACTGCAAGGCGGTGTTGGCCGAGAGGTTGGGACCGCTGACCGGTACCGAGTTGCCGGCGTCCAGCGCACCGTCGGGAATCCCGATGCTGATGCGCGGCTGGAAGGCCGTCTTTTGATACACCGTGCATTTGTCGATTTGGATTCCGGAATACAGTTCGGCGACGGCGGCCGCGGAAAAGGTTCCGATGTCACCGCTGAAGATTTCGCTGGTTGCCGTTACGGTGGGTGTGCGAGTGCCGTCGGACAAAACGAAAGAGTTGGTGGCGGTGGACTTGATCACGGAGAATCCGCCCCCAGTGAGGGTTCCGCCGGTATCAATCTTGACCAGCGATGCCTTGTCCAGGACGGGGCTGGTGCACGCATCTTGCCCGGCGGCAGCGACGGCAATCGTAGCGGTGTTGCTAAGCACGCCGCCGGCGCTCACCTGAAGTTCGGTGAAGCAGTTCGGCGCGGTATCGGCGGGGAGTTGGAAATTAATTTGCCACAGCCCCGGTGAACCGGACGACGCGGCGGCATAAAACGGCGTGACCTCATGGCCGCCAACCAGAACTTTGAAATTGCCGGCAACGGTCTGGTCGCCTGAGGTGCCGCCGGTGTCGTTGGCCGGATCGGCGCCGCCGCCCGTCCCCCAGATCACCAGATAATCGCTCGGATGGGCGGGCGTAAGCACCCAGTTGTAGGTGCCGGACAGGGTTCCGCTGGTGAGGCGCACCAGGCTGATTCCGTTGTTGACGTTGCCGATGGTAACCTGCGCCGGGCCCGTGCCCGCGCTGTTCGCCGTCGCGATGCCGAAATTGCGGGCCACGATGGTGACCGGTTCCGGCGGACTGGTTTCTCCCTTGTAGGAAACCGTCACCTGGTAGTCGCCCGGCGCGATGGCGGATGGAAGCAGGCCGGCCACCTGGGTATCCAGGGTGAAGACGATCTTCACGTTGGTGGCATCGCCGCCGCTCACGGGCGTGAAGGCAATCGAGGTACCGGCCAAATTCATGGTGTAGTCGGGTCCCGAACCGATGTCGATGGATGACGGTCCAAGACCGTGGCCATAAACCAGGAAGACAGTGTCGGGGGCGAGCGTGGTTTGATAGCCGCTGGCGTTCACCACACCGCCCGAATCGATAGTCGGCGCCGCCAGTGCCGTGCTGGCCAGTGGAAGCGCAAATAGTACGAGTGTCCAGGTCTTCAATATTTTCCCCTCTTTGGCGAGTTGATCGTCGGAAGCACCGACGTGAGGCAAGGCATGCCGGATGGAATCACTGAGCCCGGGCAGCACCCGCCGTCTTCGCCTTCTGACAAGTCGTCTTGGTTACGAGGATACCGAAAAGCATCACCACGACGCAGAGCGGGGACCCTGCCGAAGGCGACGAGCGCGTTGGCCACCGCTTCTCCGAGCACCAGTCTTTCGAGGCCAGACCGGTAGCTGCCGCGGCCACCGCGATGCTGTGCCGGTGTCCCACAACAAGAGGAACGATCAGCCAGCCGACGCCCGGGTTGAACCGCGACTGCGCGGGCGGCCTGCTTTGTGCTGCACTGATCTGGCTTGAAGGGGCTTTCAATAACGTCCGCGGGCACCCATCAATGAACCCGAATCTCTCCAGGTTCGCCCGCGTCGGCCGCCTGAACTGGTTCCCGCATCCGCCGGGAACAGGCGCAGCGGGTGTTTCGGAATCTGTCGCAGGATTCGAATCTAATGGTCGGTCCGGCTTTTGCCGACAAATTAAGAAGCAGACGATTCAGCGGCGGCAGCTTCCGCGGCCGGCCTTCGAAGGCCGGCGAACCGGATGGGCTTGGGTAGCGAGGACACGGATGGAATGAAACGGACACTAACGTTGTGCCTGTCCATGGCGAATCTGCTGTTTCTGGCCTCCTGGCTCGATCTTCTCCGGCTGGCCAAGGAGTCGCCCGGCCAGATGCGGTCGGCGCCGGCGGTGGCGCTTTTTGCCGGGACGCTCATCAACGTCCTCGTCACCGGCGCGACATTACTGGCCGCCAGCTTCGCGGTGCGGGCCCTGCGGCGAGATTGGCTACAGACCGCCGCCCGGTGCGGCTTTCTGGTGCTGACCCTGGTGCCGCTGGACCTGCTCGGCTGGCAGGTGTATTCAGCCATCCAAAGCCCGGTAAAGGACATCATCGTGCGGCCGCTGTGGAGCGTGATGCTGGTGGTCCCGCTGGTCGGCTGCATCCTGCTGGCGGTTTACGGCAACCGGTCGGTATTCCGTGCCTTCCGGGGAATTGTTCTGGTGCTGGCCCCGCTGTTGCCACTCAATCTGCTGCAATTCGCCTGGGCGGCCTCCACGGCGCCAACCGTCCGTGTAACCGGACTCGCCGCCAGCCATTCCCGCGTACCCGCCCGACGGGTCGTCTGGCTGATATTCGACGAAATGGATCAGCGCCTGGTGTTTGAAGATCGCCCCTCCGATATCCAGTTGCCCGAGCTGGACCGCCTGCGAAATGAATCCTTCTTTCCGGTCGATGCACAACCGCCGGGCATGGACACGCCGGAGTCGATGACCACTCTCCTCACCGGCGCCAGCGTCAAGAAGTTCGACTATGCCTCGCCCGGCCAGAAGATGACTATGAACGATGGCAGCACCCACAGCCTGTGGCAAACCCCTACCGTCTTCGGCGACGTCCAGCGGATGGGATTCGACACCGCCGTGGCCGGCTGGTACATCCATTACTGCGAGACGCAGGCAGCTCTCCTCACCCACTGTTACGAGCCGACGCCGGCCGGTCTCAGGCCGTCCGGCACAGCCACGGTAATGCGGGACGAGTGGAGCGATCAACTGCGACAAAACGTCATTTCGACCCGTTTCGGTAGCGAAGCCCAATTTCGCGTGCCGTGGTTCGGCTTCGGCGCCCGCAAAGACCATCTGGCGGTCTACCGGAACATCTTCGCCCACGCGCTCGACTACGTCGCCGACCCGCATGCCGCGCTGGTGCTGATTCACTGGAACATCCCTCACCCGCTCGGCATCTACAACCGCCACACCCATCAGCTCGGGCTCGATTTCGAGAACAATTACATCGACAACCTGGAGCTGGCCGACTACTGCCTGGGCCGGATGCGCGAAGCCATCGGGAAGGCCGGACTGGCGGACCGCACGGTACTGATCGTTTCCGCCGACCATCCACTGCGTCCCTTCGTCTGGAGCTCGAGCGCGGCCTGGACTCCGGAAGAGGAGCGGCTGTCGAAGGGCAAGGTCTTCAAGCGCATTCCCTACCTGGTGCGCTTTCCCGGAGCGCCGCGCGAGGTGCGGTTCGGCCAGGCGTTCAACACGATTGTGACGCGGCGGCTGATCGGCGAAATCCTCAGCGGCGCCATCGAATACTCCGGAACAGCTTGCAGCGTGGCTGGGGTCCCGGTAATTGGGAGCCCCGACTGCAAGGGGTCTGCGCCGGGGCAACGGAGCCACAGCGTAGGGCAGGCCGCCTCCTTTACAGTCGGCGCTCAGCGGCGCGCCGCGGCCGCGAAGGGGTTCGAGGGATGCAATAGGCACGGTTATTTCGGAACTGGCCCTTAGTCGGCAAAGCGCAAGCGCATCTGGCCGGTGCGTTTGTTGCCGTAAATCAGCTCGATCTGCTTCGGCTTGTGCTTGCCATCCAGCGGAAAGTAAAGGAATCCCTCTCGCGGCGCATCCACCACGCCGCCGGTGAGCACCTTGGCCCGCAGCGCGTCGAGCAGTGGGTTGGGCTTCTTTCCGCCGGTCTTTTCGGGATCTTCGGCGTCGATTTTCGCGCTGGCTTCGGTGACGCCGGGTGAGGTTCCCATTCCGCCGCCATTGCCCGGCAGCCGGCCCATCGGTCCTCCGGTGCCGGGAATACCACCCCACACCGGCCCCGTATTTTGCGCGCCGATGTAAGTGCCGGGAGTCTCTACCACGGTCAAGGTGCTGTTGCCCGCGATCTGCGAGGGGGAGAACGGCCCCGAATGCTCTCCGTCTTTATCGGAGCTGAGCATGAAGTCGTCCGTGTAAATCTTCTTGCTCTTTCCCGGTTTCGGTGTGAGCTTCAAGTGCACCACGACAACCCCCGGGACCGGGATCGACACCCAGGGCTTCCTTGATCTGCTCGGTTTTCAAGTACAGAAGCGCCTGAATGGTAATGTCCCCGTCGGACATGGAGCCGGACGGAATGGGCTTGTCGCCTGCCCAGCCGACCGCGCAGACGGCGCAAATGAAAGCCAATAGCTTTCCGGCCATCGGAAACCCCCTTCAAGATTATACGGCTGACAGCACGGAAACGTTGCCGGCGCTTTGTTAAGGAAGCACTCCAAAAGGGATTGTCATCCACATGGGAATTCCGTAGATACCGGGTGCGGCAGGCTGCCCGGAGTCATATAATTCAACAGATTCCGCCTGCAGCGCCCGGAGGGAAACCGGCGGTACGCTGGATCTGCGGCACCTCACGGCAAGGAGATTCCTGTATGCCGGTAAGGAAGACAACGGTACGGCGAATCGGACCGCTCTCGTTGGCCAAGATTTGCGGGGTTCTCTACGCCGCCATCGGCCTGCTGGTGAGTGCGGTGATGGTGGTTATCGTCCTCATCGGTTTGATCGCCGGGGCGATGGGCCGGCGTGCAGGGCTGCCGGCAGCTTTGGGAGCGCTGGTCATAATCATCCTGGCCCCGGTGGCCTATGGCGTTCTGGGGTTCTTGGGCGGCCTTCTCTCCGCGGCGATCTACAACTTCGTGGCGAAGATTTTCGGCGGAATCGAACTCGACCTGGAAGACGCCGTCGTGCACCCGGCGGGAGAAACATAGCTGCCCTCTCTTCTGGGCGAGCGGCCCGGTCGACAAGCCGCAGAGGCGTGCGGGTCCGGTTACGGCTTCCCGAACCCACACACCCAAATCTTTAGCGGGCGGGCAGCCTAAGAACCGCCACCTCCTGCTTTGCCCCGGTGTTCGCCATCTCGGCTTCAGCGTTCGAGCGGATGATCTCGTATCCGTTCGGGTTGCCGGAACGCCAGACGGAATGCAGGAAATAGCTCTTTCCGTACTTGTGGAACACCAGCTTGCCATCCTGGGCGTCGCTGTCGCGGTAGGCGTGGAACGCCGCCAGCATCGGCCCGCAATGCCCGTCCGGCTGGGCGAGCGTGATTCGCTGCATGGATTTGTCGAGGTTCACGGTGTATTGGCCCGCAGGGTACAGAATGTCGCCCGCGCGAAAACTGAAGGGAATCGACACTCGCATTGTCGCCATCGCCTGCGCCTGCGCCGAAGCCGCGCACAGTAGCGCGAATACGGCTCCCAGAAGCAGGACTTTCTTGTTCAAGGTGAAATTCATCATGATTTACTCCTTCCCAATCTCTCTGGCATCGCTTGCCACTATCACGAATACGAACGAGGCCGCCGGAGATGAGCATGAAAAAGCTTGCGAGCGAACATTGGCGCGGTTTGGCGTGGTTTGGCGTGGGGGGTGGAAGCGGCGCGCGACCGGCGGCGCCCGTCTATTTCAGGCGCCGCAGCATTTTCTGGAAACGCGGGTGCGCGCGGAGCGGGTCGAGGTTGCTGTCGTGCTCGTACCAGCCCCTTTGCGTGAGTCCGTTGGCAACCGCCTTCTCCAGGCAGGTTACGGCCTCCTGTGCCATGCCCAGGAGCGAGTAGATGCAGCCGACGTTGTAAAGCAGCATGGCGTCGTCCGGCCGGATGCCAAGCGCTCGCTCAGCCCATCTTTTTCCGCGGTCCGTTTGGCCCAGCTTCACCATTCCGTTGGCCGCCATGTAGAGGGCCCGGACGTCGTCCGGATTCAAGATCCGATGCTGCTCGGCATTTCCGATGCCGCGGCGCCGCGCGGCGGCGGCCTTTTCGGCGAGACCGAGGTCGTCGTAGATTTGCGCCACCAGCAGCGGCGCCTGGTAATCCTCGGGCCGCGCCTGGATGGCTTTTTCGTACAGCTCCGCCGCCTTCGCCAGGTGTCCCCTCGCAAACGAGTGGCGAGCGTAGAAATAATGCGCCTCGTAAAGCTGCGGATCGAGCCGCAGCGCCGTTTCGAAAGCCGTTTCGGCCTCTCCGTCGCGGCCGTTCAACGAATGCGCCACGCCGCGCGAGGCGTGTACCTGGGCGGAAGCGGGGTCCATCTCGACGGCCCGCCCGCTGGCCCAATCGGCGCATTCGCGGACCATGTCGCTTCGCTCGACGTAAAGATAAATGTAGGCCCAGCAATCCGCCAGACCGGCATACGCCAGCGCGAAACCCCCGTCCAGCTCGATGGCGCGGGTGAATAGCTGGATGGCGCACTCGATGTCCTGCTTGCCATAGGCGTAGTAATACTTCCGGCCCCGCAAATAGAAATCGTAGGCCTGCGCATTGCTGGTGGGCGTTTTCGCCAGCGCAGCTTCCTCCCGGGCGCTCACCCTCACCCGCAGCTCCTTGACCACCTGATTCGCAATCTCCGCCTGGATGGCGAAGATGTCGCGCATTTCGCGGTCGTAGGTGGCCGACCACATCTGGTAGCCGCTTTCCGCGTCCACCAGCTTGACGCCGATGCGGAGCCGTTCGCCGGACTTGCGAACGCTTCCCTCGAGCAGGCTGCGCACGCCAAGCTGCCGGGCGGCGTCGCGCACGTTGACATCGTCGGCCTTGAACCGGAACGCGGCGGTGCGCGAAGCCACCCGCAGTCCCTCGATGTGGCTCAGCGCCCCGATAATTTCCTCGGCGATTCCCTCGCAGAAATAATCCTGGTCTTTTTCGCGGCTCATGTCACGGAAGGCCAGCACGGCGATGGACGGCTGTTTGCCCGGTTCCGCCGGCGGCTCGCCCGCGGACGAAACGCGGCGGCTGTTCCACCAGCGATCCAGCTCCTGGCGATAGGCGTAGATGGAGCCCAGCTTTTCGTGGTGCAGACGGTGGACCGGCAGCCCCAGTTCCCGCTCCCAGCGCTGTACGGTCCGCGTGCCCCGGCCCAGATAGGCCGCAATCTCTTTCCAGGAATCCAGGCGTTCGGCGGCACTCCTCTGTGGCTGCTCACCCATTACGTGGCCTCCGCTCTTACAAATGTAACCGCAAAGGATGTGTAATGGAACACATGGAATACGTCAGACTCGGATCGACAGGACTGAAGGTTTCACGCCTTTCGCTGGGCGCCATGACCTATGGCTCCAAGAAGTGGCGGGAGTGGGTGCTGGAAGAAGAGGAGAGCCGGCCGTTTATCCGGCGGGCGCTCGAGCTGGGCATCAACTTTTTCGATACCGCCGACATCTACTCGGTGGGCGTCAGTGAAGAAATTCTGGGGCGTGCGCTGAAGGATTTCGCCCCCTCGCGGGAAAGCGTGGTGATCGCCACCAAGGTCTTTCAGCGGATGAGCGACGACCCGAACGATCGAGGCCTTTCACGGAAGCATATCCTGCATTCCATCGACAACAGCCTGCGGCGGCTGAGGACCGATTACGTGGACTTGTACCAGATCCACCGTTTCGATTACACGACGCCGATTGAAGAGACGCTCGAAGCGCTGGACGACGTGGTACGGATGGGCAAGGCGCTGTATCTGGGCGCGTCCTCGATGCACGCTTACCAGTTCGCGAAAATGCTCTACCGGGCCGACGAACTGGGGCTCACGCGCTTCGTCTCGATGCAGAACCACTACAACCTGGTCTACCGCGAGGAAGAGCGGGAAATGCTGCCGCTGTGCCGGGAAGAGGGCATCGGGGTGATCCCCTGGAGCCCGCTGGCGCGCGGCTTCGTCATGGGACATCGAAGCCCGGAGAATAAAGGCGACACCGCGCGCGCGAAAACCGACGAATACGCGCACCGCCTCTACTACCAGTCCTCGGATTTCGAGGTGGTGGACCGCATCACCGAAGTGGCCGGCCGGCGCGGGGTTTCGAACGCGCAGGTGGCGCTGGCCTGGGTACTGCACCAACCCGGCATCACGGCTCCTATCGTCGGCGCCAGCAAGATGTCCCACCTCGAAGACCTGGTGGCCGCCCTCGATCTCAAGCTGGATGCCGCCGAGCTGCGCTCGCTCGAAGAGCCCTACCGGCCGCACGGCGTGCTGGGGCACAGCTAGATCCGAAACCGCGGGCGGCCAGCACGTGTCTGGCCGCCCGCGGATTGTCCCGTGCTAGAAGATGAACTTCAACGCCAGTTGCAGTTGACGCGGCGCAACCACCTGCGAGGTGATCTGGCCCGCGCTGGATTGTCCGATGGTGGTTCCCGGCACGCCCAGGTTGACGTGGTTGAACAGGTTAAAGGTCTCGAACCGGAATTCGACGCTCTTGCCTTCCCAGTCGCCAAGCGGGGTGTCCTTGATCAATGAAACGTCGGCGTCCCACACGCTTGAAGAGCGCAGGTAGTTACGCCCGAAGTTTCCGAACGTGCCTGCCGGAGCCACGAAGGCCGCCGGGTTGTACCACATGCCGGCGGTCTGGTTTGACGGAACCGGGTCGCCGATGACGTTGGGACGGGCGTAGCTGCTGAGCGCCGGCCCGGTTCCACCGATGTTGGCAACGTCCCCATTCACCCCCAGATTGAAGGGCTGGCCGGAACGTATCGAGAAGATCGAACTCAGGCGCCAGCCGCCCAGAGCGTAGGAAGCCGGGCCGCTGGTGAACCAGCGCTTCCCCGGGCCGGCTGGAAGCTGGTACACCGTGAACCAGGTGAGGTATTGTGGGATGTCGAATCCCGAAGCGGCCTGGTTGGAACTGGGGTCGAAGAAGTTCTGGACGCCTCGCTGGCCGCTGCCGTCCTCTACGCCGAAGTAACCACTGGTGTTGTCGATGGACCTGCTCCAGGTGTAAGACAGCAGCGTCTGGAAGCCGTTGGAGAACCGCTTTTCCACTTTCGCGTGGAAGGCGTTGTAATGCGACGACCCGATGCTCTCGGTGTAGTGGGCGATGGCGGGCATGAAGGGCATGGCCCGCAGTGCGTCGATGGTCGATGCCGGCGTCCCGTTCGGCGAAGGGGTTGGCGCGGCGTTTGCGTAGCCGGTGTAGGCCAGGCGCCCGTTTTTGCTGCCGACATAGCTCGCCGACACCATCCAGTTGTTGCTGAATTGGTGCTCGACTCCAAAATTCCACTGCTGCGAATAGCCGTCCTTGAGGTTCGGACTGTCGACGTAGGTGGAACCGCTCACTGTGGCCCAGGGGCTGGCGGCCGGCACCGGATTGGGGAAGTTCCCCACCAGGTCGGTGATGAGCTGTACCGGCTGGCCGACGGCGTTGGCGCTGCCGCTGAAACCCGTCGTCCAGGGCCAACTGGCCCCCTCGATGTCGTTCTGTGAATACTGGCTTCGGGCCGGCAGCGCATCCCAATACAGCCCGTAGCCGCCGCGCAGCACGGTGTTCGACGTCAACTGGTACGCAGCGCCGATACGCGGCCCCCAGTTGTCGTAGATGGACTGCGGCATGAAATACTGCTGGCCGGCTGAAACGATGTGATCGCTGTACGGCACACTGGAAAGGCCGTCACCCGGCAGACACGGGTTCTGGTTGCTCTGGTTGCAGGCCGGTGGCAGCGAAGTTCCGCCAATGATCCACTTGCCGTTGGGGATGTCGAGGGCGTTCGACAGCCGGTTGGTGTCGATGTTGTGGATATGCAACAGGGCGTCCAGGCGGATGCCGTAGTTCAGGGTCAGTTTGGGCCGGACCTTCCACTGGTCTTGCACGTAGAGGGCCCACGCCGGTGCGGCGAAGTGTACTTCCCCGTATGCCGGCAACTGGCCCGTAAACGTGGTAGGCAGCCCCAGCAGCGCCGATGCCAGAGAGGCGCCGGTGGTGCCCTGGTTCAACGTATCCGCCGTCTGCTGATTGCTGAACACGAACTGCTGGAAGGTGTTGATCTGGTCGCGGGCCACGTAAATGTACTGGAATCCTGCCTGGATGTTGTGGTTCCCCTTGATCCAGTTGAGGTTCGCGTTAATGCTCCAATCCGGGTTGTCGCGGATGGAATCGCCGCGGTTGCCGAGATCGCTGGTAAGCCAGGGTGAAGCCAGGTCCACGAACATTCCGCCCCAGGTGTTCAGACCGTTGAAACCCGCCTGTGTCAATGGGCTGATGCCGGCGTTGGCTGCTGCCTGGTTGAAGGTGACCGGTTTGCTGAGACCACCGGCGCGCACATCCAGAACCAGTGTCGGGCTGAAGATGTGGTTCCAGCCGCCGCCCATGTTGTTGGCAACGTAATCCGACGGGCGGAGTTCGTTAGCCCCAGGCACGGCCTCCAGGTGGTGAATTCGCATCTGCGACCAGCGGAAGAAGGCGGTATCGTTGTTGCCGATGGTGTAGTCGCCCCTCACCTGCCAGTTGTTGGCGTTGTCCAGGGTGCTGAAATTCTCCAGGTAGTTGTTGGAGTTGGTGGCGGTCGGGGTGAAGTTAGGGCGCTGGACGTAAGTCTGGAACAGGGTCTGCATGGGCGTCGAAATCATGTTCGAAGGAATCATGTTGCCGGCAAACGGATCGCGTACCAGTCTTCCCTGCGCGTCCATGTGCGCACTGAACGGGTTGAAAATGTTCTGGTTGATCTTGGACGCGGAAAAGTCGCCATTCAGTTCCGCGGCGGTGGGCACGTACTGAAACGACTGGCTGGGCTTGCGGTACCGCCAGCCTTCATAGCCGCCGTAGAAGAACAACTTGTTCTTGAGGATCGGGCCGCCCAAGGTCGCCCCGAATTCGTTCTGCCGGTAAGCCGCCGGCGAGGTTGGTTCGGTGAAGGAATTGCGCGCGTCAAAAACGTCATTGCGCAGAAACTCCCAGGCGTCGCCGTGGTACTGGTTGGTGCCGGATTTGGATGCTACGTTGACGACACCGCCGGTAACGCCGCCGTAATCCACCTTGTCGTTGTGCGACTGGACTTTGAACTGATCCACCAGGTCGATGATGGGCAGCACGCCATAAATCGGTCCCCGCAGATCGGTGTTGATGAAACCGTCCATGTAATACAGCGTGGAGCGGTTTTCCTGACCGTTCAGCGAAGGCTTGGTGATGGCGGTGCCCGGAATTCCGGACGGGCCCGCATCCTGGAACGTCACGCCTCCCACCCTGAGAGGTGTTCACCGGCGTGGCGCCCGGAGTCAGGGCCAGCAACTGGGTGAAGTTGCGGCCGTTCAGGGGCAGGTCGGCGACGGCCTGCCGTGTGATGACGGTGCCGAGCTCGGCCGATGCGCGCTGGATCAACTCCGGCTGAGCGGTCACCTCCATCGATTGAGTCAATTGACCGACCGCCAGCGTCACCGGCTCAACCACGGTTTGACTCACAGCCACGGTCAGCTCGGGAATGCGCGCAGTCTTGAATCCCTGGCCCTCCACTTCCAGCGAGTAGCGCCCGGGCAACACGTTCAGAAAGGTGTAGGACCCGGTGGAGTTGGTTGTGGTTTTGCTGACGACGTTGGTCGCCAGGTTTTGAAGCGTCACCGGGGCGTTGGGAACCGCGGCGCCGCTGGGGTCGGTCACCGTTCCGTTCACCTGCCCGGTAGCCGCCTGGCCGAAAAGGGTGCCGGCCGAGGCTAGCAAAAGGCACACAAATAGTACGGGCGCGGCATGGCGCCATCTAATTCGCATGTTTTCTACCTCCCACCAAGTTCAGAATTTACGCCTGCGACTCGGATTGCCAACCCGCAGGGATGCCACTTAATCCGTCGCGAGCTCCGGTAGCAACACGCCGACAGACAAACCGCCTGCTTCTCCCTCCTACAAAAATGAGAGTGAAGAACCGTGCTTCCGGTTTCGCCGCGCCATCAGATACCCGCAAATTAATTCAGTTAGCGATAACTTTCAAGGCGGCATTATACCGCCTGTGTACGCAAACGCTTGGCGAAGACCTAACCCTCTGACCATTGATTTAGACGAGCCGGACCTGGAGCCCGGGGACGGTTACTTTTCCCGGACCGGACACGCTTTTGTCCGAAACGGAATGTGCTTCCCAATGGTTTTGTTGACCCCGGAGCGGGCGCGGCGGCGTCCAATTGTTTATATGCGGATTCCGCGAATCAACGTTCTGGGGGCGGAACTCCGTGATTCCGCACCCGGCTCTGACCAGGAAGTCCCCTGTCATGAATACTTTGAGATGATTTATTTCCTCTGGGGCGAGGGCCGGGTGAAGCTCGAAAGCGAAACGGCACCGGTTGCCGCCGGAGCGGTGGCCCTCATCAAGCCCAACCGCCGGCCCGGTTTGCAGGTTTCGGGTACTTGCCGGACGCTGCGCGTCAGTTTTATCGTTGCCCGCTCGTCCCTGCGCCGGCGGCTGCTGGCGGGCGCCGCTTATCTGCCGGCCGGCGATCCTGGGATGGCTGCCATTTTTGAGCGGATTCACCACGAATGCCAGCGGCAGGGACCGTTATACCACGAACTCTGTAATACCTATATGGCTGAACTCGTGCTGACTTTCCTGCGAAAGCAGAAAGAACATTCATTGAACGGCCTGCCGGTTGCAGGTGACGGGAAACCGTTGGACGATTTGCTGGATAATGCACTGGAGTATATTAATAAACGATATAACGATTCCATTTCAATTTCCGACATCACTCGCGAAGTTGGCTGCTCCGACCGCGCGTTACGGCGGCATTTCCAGACGGCGTTGGGGATGGGACCGCTCGAGTACCTGCAGAGGCACCGGGTCGAGCGCGCCAAGGCCCTGATGGAAGATTCCCACGAGGCCCTCAAGCAGATCGCCGGCGCGGTGGGCTTCCGGAGCATTCACCATTTCACGCGCCGCTTTTCGGCGATCGTGGGCACGCCGCCTGCCGCCTGGCGGGCCGGCAAGCGAATGAGTGGCGCATCGCTCCGCCTCGGCAGGTACTATTAAAGTGTGGCTGTCCGCCCACCGGTGTCGAAAAATGTCCTCGTGAGCCTGTTCGCGATGGCGGTGGCGCTCGCTCCCGCGGGACCGGCTCGTGGAGCCGGTCAAACGGCCTACGGCGCACCGCGCCTGCTCTGCAACATCACGGATAAAGAAATCAACGAGAGCAGCGGCATCGCCGCTTCCTGGCGGAACCCGGGAATCTACTGGACCCATAACGATTCCGGCGACGGCGCGCAGGTGTTTGCCGTCGACACCTCGTGCAAGGTGCGTGCCGTCGTCGAAATCACCGGCGCTCAGGCTCGCGACTGGGAGGACATCGCGGTGGGCCCCGGCCCGGACAAGACCAAGTCGTACCTGTACATCGGCGACACCGGAAACAACCGCTTCAACGACCAACTGGCGGTGGTCTATCGCGTTGAGGAGCCGGCGGTGGACCGCCGCGGCGAGCGCGTCGCGCTGCGCACCCCGTTGCCCGCCGCCGCTCTGCGCTTCTCCTACCCCGATCAGCCTCACGATGTGGAAACCCTGATGGTTCATCCCCGCAGCGGCGACATCTACCTGGTCAGCAAGGCTTGGCCGAGCGATCCCAAAACTGAGGTCTTCAAGGCGCCGTATCCGCAAGACGAGCACAACATCGCCCGGCTCCAACACATCGCCGATCTGGTATTTCCGGAGGATTCCGAGGCGACGCTGGTGATTGGCCGAATCACCGGCGGCGACATTTCTCCGGACGGCCGGCGGGTGGCATTGACGAACTACCTGCGGGGCTACGAGGCGGTGCTGCCGGCGGGCGCCGCGGGCGGCTTTGACGCCATCTGGAAGCAGGCCTTTCATTCGGTGGATCTGGGCGCTCGCACGCAAGGCGAGGGAATCGGCTACCGGCTGGATGGACGGGCGCTGCTCTATACCAGCGAAGGAGCCCCGTGTCCCCTGTGGGAGGTGACGCGGTAACCGGCTATTCGAATTGCTTGCGGAACAGCGCGAATTCCGCCCGCATTTCGACCAGTTCGTCTTCCAGGCGTTTGACGCGTTCTTCCAGCTCCGCCACCCGGCCGGCCGATCTTGGCGCGGGCTCGAGCGCGGCCTCCTCGGGGGCGTCCTCGGCGCCGGCCGGCCCGCTCAACAGATGGAGGTAGCGCGGCTCCTTGTGACCGGGGCGCGCCGCAAGCCGCGCCACCAGCGGGCCGGCTTCCCAATTCATCAGGCGTTCGAGGGTCGATTCCACCTCCTCCAGGTCGGCGAAATCGTGCATGCGGTCGGTGCGGCCCCTTAATTCGCCGGCTGTCTGCCGTCCGCGCAGCATCAGCACGCACAGCACCGCCAGTTCCCGCCGCCCCAGGTTCAGCGCCGAGGAGATGCGGTGCGAGTGCTTGGCGACGCGATGTCCGGCTCCGGTGAGCACCGAGGCGAGGCCTTGCGAGCGCAGGCCCGCCAGAGCTTCCTCGACGGTCTCCTCGTCGTAGGCGACCACTGGTTCGCGGCTGGTCTTTTGATTGCACGCATTTATGATGGCGTTGACGGTCATCGGATAGTATTCGGGAGTCAGAATCTCTTTCTCGAGAAGCACCCCGAGAATGCGTACTTGTTCAGGTGTGAGAACTGGAACCTCTGGCATGGCGGCTTCGTACTTCAAGATAGCATCCGTCGGACCGGGCGCGGATTGCGCCTGCACCGGTAGTGTGGAATCTCCAGCGCAGCGGCGCGGCGATATCGGAAAATGGTGTTTGGGGGCTTAGCCGGCGGTGTTTGCGCCGTCTGGGTAGATAAGGTCCCAGGACCGGGAGGGTAGATTGGACAAGCCGCGGCATCCCCAGGTGGTCCGCACCTGGAAGGTGGAGAGGATTCGTCCGAGAGGATCGCCGCATCCCGTTACCCGAAAGAGCCGGCCAGCCGCGGAGCCCAGGCCAAAAAAGCGAAGCTAGCGCGGCAAACCCCGATGGACTGAGACTTCATGCAATCCGAGACTCCGTTATTCGAATCTCCGCCGGCGGAGGCCAGCCACGGCCGCGCGGCTTTCATGGAGGCGGTGAAGGTGGCGGTGTGGTCCCTGATGGGGAGCAAGCTGCGCAGCTTTCTGACTCTGCTCGGCATCATCCTGGCCACCACCACGCTGATCGCCGTCATGGGAGTAATCCACGGCATGGACGTATACATCGCCCAGCAGGTCACCAGCATGGGCTCGGACGGTTTCCGGGTCCGGCGCGTCGCCGCGCTGGGGCAGGTGGACCCCAAGAAGCTCGTCGAGCTGATTCGGAAGAACCCCGAATTGACTCACGAGGAATACGAGTTCATTCGCGATCACGCCACCCTGTTGCGGGAAATCGGAATGGAGATCAGCCGCGGCGTTACGGTGCGCTCCGGCGGCGAAGAGCTCGAGGACGTCGACCTTGCAGGGCATGACGCCCAACATGCCGAGCATCGCGAAACTGGAGCCGGAACAAGGGCGGTTTTTTGTCGATGGAGAGAACCGGCGCCGGCGCACGGTGGCTTTTATCGGCTCCGACGTCAACGATAAATTCTTCGCCGGCCAGGATCCGATCGGAAAGACCATATCGCTCGACGGCATTCCCTACGAAGTGGTCGGGGTCTCCAAGAAATTGGGCAACGTGTTCGGGCAATCGCGCGACAACTTCGTCATTATTCCGGTCGAGACGTTCCTGAAGACGTATGGCGGAAGGCAGGGACTGGGCTACGACTGCGCGGCGATCGACCCGCAGCACATGGAAGAAGCCGAGGACGAGGTGCGCACGTTGATCCGGGTCCACCGCGGGCTGGGCCCCAAAGCCGAGGACAACTTCGGGATGTTCTCCGCCGATTCGTTGCTGCAGATCTGGGATCAGCTTACCGGCGTGATTGCCGCCACCGCCATGGCCATCGTCTCGGTTTTCATGGTGGTGGGCGGCGTGGTGGTGATGAACATCATGCTGGCGGTGGTGACCGAGCGCACGCACGAAATCGGGATACGAAAGTCGGTGGGCGCCCGCCAGCAGGACATCCTGAACCAGTTTCTGGTGGAATCGTCGATGCTGTCGGCCGCCGGCGGGATAGCCGGGGTGATCTTTGCCTGGATCATTGCGCGTGATCGTCCGTCTGGCGACGCCGGTGCCCATGGAGTTGCCCACCAGTTCCATCCTGATCGGCGTGGGGCTCTCCGCCGCCGTCGGCCTGTTTTTCGGCGTCTATCCGGCGCGCCGGGCCGCCCACCTGGACCCCATTGACGCGCTGAGGTACGAGAAATGATCTCGCCCGAAGCCCGATCTTCCATCGGCATGGCGTTCGACACCATCCTGACCCACAAGATGCGCAGCCTGCTCACCGTGCTCGGCGTCATCATCGGAACCAGCACGGTAATCGCGGTCGGGTCGGTGATTACCGGCGTCAACAGCGTCATTGTCGGAATCACACAGACCTTCGGGCCGGACACCGCTTTCGTTTTCCAGTTCAATCTCGGGTTTCGGGGTCAAATCTCGGGCGAGGAACAGCGCCGAAAGCCGCTCACCTGGGAAGACGCCCAGGCCATCGCCGAACGCTGTCCCAGTGTGGACCACGTGTCGCCGATGCTGTTTCCTCCCAACCCGTTCGGCGGCAGTTTGTTCGAGCGCGTCCGGTATAAAGGGCAGGATGTTTACCAGATCCAAACCCGGGGCACGTCGGAAAGCTATGCCGAAGCCGGCGCCGAGAAAATGCTCTACGGCCGTTTTTTCACCGATCAGGAGGACCTGCACCGTTTGCCCGTCGTGGTGCTCGGCGAAGATATCTTCAAAGCTCTGATGCCGAACGAAGATCCCGTGGGCAAACAGGTCTGGGTGGATGGTCAAGCAATTCACGGTGGTGGGCGTAATGGCAAAACCGGCCGCCTGGTTTCCGGGTCAGGAAGACCGGCGCGTCATGCTGCCTTTTTTCACCATGAAGAAGTTGTTTCCCAACGCCGATCAACTCATGCTGGTGGTGGCCGCCAAGCCCGGAATGCTCCCGCGGGCGACCGACGAGATGGAAGCCGTCCTGCGGCAGCAGCGCCGCCTGCGGCCCAACCAGGCGGATAACTTCTGGATCGGCAGCGGCACGGAGTTCGTGGAGACCTTCCACCAGATGACATCGACCATCGCGCTGGTGATGATTGTGCTCAGCTCCATCGGCCTGCTGGTGGGCGGCATCGGTGTGATGAACATCATGCTGGTTTCCGTAACCGAGCGCACTCGCGAAATCGGCATCCGGAAGGCCGTGGGCGCGAAACAGTTCGACATCATGATTCAATTCCTGACCGAGGCGGTGGTGCTGACCGGCATGGGCGGGCTGCTGGGCATGCTGCTCGGCTGGCTGATCTCGGTGGCGTCGCATCTGGTCTTCCCCAACCTGCCAACCACCGTCCCGCTGTGGGCGGCGGCGCTCGGAATCGGCGTCTCGGTCGGCGTCGGCCTGTTCTTCGGCATCTGGCCCGCCAACCGTGCCGCCCGCCTCGACCCGGTGGTGGCGCTGCGCTATGAGTAAAATAGGGGACGCCGGCGCCGGGACGGCGTGGAAACTCCAAGGATTTAGAAATGATCTCCGCGGAAATGAAATCGGCCATCGGCATGGCGCTCGACACCATCCGGTCGCACAAGACTCGTAGCCTGCTGACGGTGTTAGGGGTCATTATCGGCACCAGCACGGTAATCGCCGTGGGCTCGGTCGATTACCGGCGTCAACAGTGTCATCACCGGTATTACACAGAGCTTCGGGCCCGATACCGCCTTTGTTTTTCAATTCAACATCGGATTTCGCGGCAATGTTTCCGGCGAGGAATTCCGCCGCAAGCCGCTTACCTGGGAAAACGCCCTCGCGATTGCCGACCGCTGCCCGTCGGTGGCGCACGTCGCGCCCTACCTGTTGAGCCCCAACGTCTTTGGCGGCCGCCTGTTCGAGCGTGTCCGCTACAAAGGCCAGGACGTTTACCGGATCGAATATGGCTGGCACGGTGGAAGGTTACGTGGAAGGCGGAACCGAAAAGATGCTGCACGGCCGCTTCTTCACCGACGAGGAAAACCGGCGCCGCATGCCGGTGGTGGTGCTCGGCGAAGACATCTACAAAAACCTGATGCCGAACGAAGATCCGGTGGGCAAGGAAGTTTGGGTGGACGGCAAGCAGTTTACCGTGGTGGGGGTGATGCAGAAGCCGGCGGCGTCGTTTCCCCGGTCAGGAAGACCGGCGCGTCATGCTGCCCTACTTCACCATGAAGAAGATGTTTCCCAACGCCGAGCAACTCATGCTGGTGGTGATTGCGCAGCCCGGCCAGCTTCCCCGGGCGATGGATGAGGTGGAGGTGGTGCTGCGGCAGCAGCGCCGGCTGCGCCCAGCCGAAGACGACAACTTCTGGATCGGCAGCGGCACGCAGATGCTGGACGAATTCCACCAGATGACCTCGACCGTCGCGTTGGTCATGATTGTGCTCAGCTCCATCGGCTTGCTGGTGGGCGGCATCGGCGTGATGAACATCATGCTGGTTTCGGTAACCGAGCGTACCCGCGAAATCGGCATCCGCAAAGCCGTGGGCGCCAGGCAAAGCGACATCCTGGTGCAGTTCCTGACCGAAGCGGTGGTGCTGACCGGCCTCGGCGGGTTGCTCGGAATGCTGCTCGGCTGGATGCTCTCGGTGGCTTCACACCTGATCTTTCCCAATCTGCCGACCACCGTCCCGCTGTGGGCGGCGGCGCTCGGCATCGGCGTCTCAGTCGGTGTCGGCCTGTTTTTCGGAATCTGGCCCGCGAGCCGCGCCGCGAGGCTCGACCCGGTAGTGGCGCTGCGCTACGAGTAGCCGCACAATCGACAGTTGCCTGATATGCATGAATGATGCATACTAATACATATGAGGACAACGCTGAACCTCGATGATAAGTTGCTCGAAGAGGCGTTGCACGCCAGCGGGCTGAAGGGAAAAACCGCGGTGATCCACGAGGGATTGCGGGCGCTGGTTTCGCGCGCGCGGGCCCGGCGCCTGGCGGCGCTGGGGGGGACCATGCCGAAACTCAAGGCGGGCCGGAGGCGGCGTGGCGAGCCCGGATGATGGTCCTTGCGGACACATCGGTGTGGGTTGCCCACTTTCGCGAGGGCCTTCCGGGCCTCGTGAACCTTCTGGAATTCGACGGCATTCTGATTCACCAGTTGGTGATCGGGGAGCTGGCCTGCGGTAACCTGTCGAACCGACGACAGACGATCGAATACCTGGGAAGCCTTCCGCTGGCGATAGGCGTTTCCGATCCCGAGCTCATGGCACTGATCGAGCAGCGGCGGTTGTGGGGACGAGGCCTGGGGTGGGTGGATGTAAGTCTGCTGGCTTCGGCGCTGGTGAGCAACTGCCCGCTCTGGACGCTGGACCGCAGGCTGGCGAAGGCCGCTCGCGAACTGGGAATCTGCTTCTAATCGGGGATCAGCGCATCAGCGAGAAGAGCCCGACGGTCATCGAGGCGCTGAGGTTGCCCATCCACGCGCCTAACCCGGTTCGCATGAACAGCACGATCAAAGCCAGAAAGCCGAAGCGGGCGATTTCGGCATAGATGTGCGAAGGAATGCGCATGGCCAGCAACAGCTTGCTGCCGTCCAGCGGCGGCACCGGCAGCAAGTTGAAAATCGCCAGGTAAAAGCTCAGGAAAACGCCTTGGTAGGCAAATGACGACACGGCCGGCATGGTGCTCGCGGCCAGCAGGGCCACCGCCGTTAAGACCACGGCGAACAGGATGTTGCTGAACGGCCCCGCCAGCGCCACCATCACCAGGCCGTTCAGACCGCCCCGCAGGCGCGCCACGTTGGTGTTCACCGATTTTCCCCAGCCCAGAAAGCCGAAGCCGAGCAGCGAGGTGGCGGCCGGCAGAAGCACGGTCCCCACCCAGTCCACGTGGGCCATCGGATTGAGCGTTACGCGCCCCTCCCGCCGCGGCGTGTCGTCGCCGAGCCTGGTAGCAACCCAGGCGTGGGCGAATTCGTGCGGCGCCGTCAGCATCCACAGCAGCGACACGTTGATGAGAGCAGCCTGGTAATCGAGTTCCATCAGGGGGTGGCGTTCAACCTCAACCCATGGTAGCGGGATTCGAGCCGGCATTTCCCACTAGCAGCCCGCGAGGGCTGCCACCCGGTTAGCCGCGGGTTCCGCCGACTCCACCCACGGCTACTGTTGTGGCGCCCCTGGCGGGGCTCCCTTCGGCTGCCCGCCGGGCGAACCACGCTCGAGCAACGTAACCCAGGCGGATTTCAAGCTCCCAGGCCGGGTAACGCCCTGTTGCACTCGAATTCGCGCGGATTGCCTTGCTGAAACCATGCGGGATAGACTACACGTCGGGAGATGAACTATGGCAAGCGACAAGTCCAACCAGATGAAGCGGCGTAATTTCCTTACGGGAGCGTCGGCCGGCGTGGGTGGAATGCTGCTGGCGGATTCCGCCGCGCAGGCAGCCCCGAACCAGGCCGCTCCCGCCGCGGCGCCGGCGGCCGAGAGTCCCAAGGTCTGCCCGGACAAGGGCCCCATCGGACAGGTAATAAACCCAATTACAAAGAATCTGAACCTTCTGCCGTCCGGGCGCTTGTCCTGGGACGGGGTTGAAGCCCGGCTGGCAGTCAAGGATGACGCACGCTGCCAACGTCCCACTGCGCGGGATCTGGCGCTGCGGGGCCTGGAGTGCGAGGTCCGGGAAATTCTCAACCTGGACGAGAAGACCACCTTCCAGCAAATGCTGGGCTTTGGCGGCACCATCATCGACAGCGACGTGTGGAACCTGACCCGGCTGACGCCGGAGAAGCGCCGCGCGGCCATCACCGACCTGGCCGGCCCGGACGGTCTGGGATTCAACCTGATGCGCATCGGGTTCGGTAGTACCGACTGGAACCGGGACTTCCACTTTTACACCTACTGCGACGTGCCCGAAGGCGAGACCGACCCAAAACTGACGCACTTCAGCGTGCAGAAGGATATCGATCGCGGCATCATCGACGTGGTCCGCGAGTTCCGCGAGGTGAACCCCGATATCCAAATACTGGCCTCGGTCTGGGGCGTGCCGGCCTGGATGACCAGCAACAAGAAGATCATGTACGGCTTCTTCAACTCGGAGTTCACCGACGTGTACGCCGACTACCTGGTGAAGAGTATTCAGGCGTACGCCGGCCTGGGGATCCCGATCCAATACCTGACCATCCAAAATGAGCCGGCCACCGGCGGCGACCGGGGAACGCCGGCGGCAATGTGGACCTGGGAGCAGCAGCGCGATGTGCTTCTGGCGCTGGGCAAGCGTCTGGCCGACAACCGGATGACAACGAAGCTCTGGATCATGGACCACAACTTCGATATGGCGCAGACCTACGCCAAGCCCCTGCTGGACGACCCGCGGGTGAAGCGGATCACCGACATGGTGGCCTTCCACGACTATCGCGGCCGGCCGGAAGAAATGGCGTTGCTCGCGCGGCAGCACCCGGATATTCCGGCGGTTCTCAGCGAGCGGGGTCGAGGCAGCATCCGCGACCTCGGCCGGGTGGTGGACATCCTGGCGAACGGCGCCACCGGCCACATCAGTTGGACCACCGTCACCGACGAGTGGGGCGGCCCGGACCAATACCGCGGCGTCGTCCGCCCGAAAGGCCCGGTACGCCTCCCGTATGAGAAGATGGGGCGCATCATGGTGGTGCCGGAGCGCGAAGACCCGCCTTCGGCGCACCGCACCGTGGTGTACTGCGGTTACCAGACGTTCAGCCCCCTGATCCAGCGCGGCGCCCGGCATATCGCCTCCAACCCCCTGACCCGGCTGGATACCTCGAACGCGGCATTTCTCAATCCCGACGGCAGCGTGGTGGTGGTGCTGGTGAATAGCGGCAGCGAGGACTTCGATCTGGGAGTGCAGCGGGGACAGGCGGCATTGCTATTGAACATGCCGGCCAACGCCATCCTCAGCCTGCGCTTCAAGGCGTGATTTGCCCGCCGTGTGCCGGTAGCGGACAGGAAACTAAGTTCCCTGGAATTCGACGGTGATGGTGGTTAGAATTTCGCCGGCTCCGAATAGCGGCCGCGGCGGGGCGTAGCGGTACTGCCGCGCGGCTTCGCGGGCCGCGCCGACCAACGCCGGATGGCCGCGCATCAATTGCAGGGCGCGCACCGTGCCGTCTTCTCCGATCAGGGCGTGGAAAACCACGGCGCCTTGGATGCCGGCCCTCCGGGCGGCCACCGGATAGTCGGGCAGCACCATCCTCAGCAGGTGGGAGTTCATTTGCGCGGCCGATACCAGCAGACGGCGCACTCCGGGGCCGGGCTGCGGCAACGGTTCGTCGCCGGCTGCGCCGGTGGCCAGCGACCCGGCGTGGGCCGCCAGCACGGTGGACGAGCCGCCGATGACGATGCGCTCGCGAAAGCGACGCTGGTGCTGCAGTTCTACCAGGTTCTGCCGCCAATCCCGCTCGCCGCCCGAAAGCCCGATGGCCCTCTGCAATAGCCTCTCGGCGGGCTCGTCGAAAGCGGAATCGATCTCCCCGCGGCGGTAGTATTCATCGCCCGCCGCAAGCATCGCTTCGGCGGCGGAACCAAGCTCCAGGGCGTCGGTGCTGGCGGCCAGCATGCGGGTTGCCTCGGCAGCCGTCGCGCGCCTGCCGGCCTCGCCATCGCGCCCCGGGGCGTAGACCCGCGCCGCGGTCAGCGTGCGTCCGTACAGAGCGCCCAGCTCTTCCCGGGCGGCTTCAAGCCGGGGGTCGGCGGCCACCGCCATGCGCAGCAGCGACTCGGCGTTTGAAAAACCGGTGTTCTCGAAAAAGCGTCCCGCATTCAGCAAAACTCCGGCATCGTGCGGATGCGCGGCAATCTGCCGCTCCCAGGCGGCACGCATCGGCGCATAGAACGCCGCCTCGCCGGGCGACGGAATGGCTTCGGGAGCGCCGGCCAAACCCCATTCGGGATGATGCTCCACCACCCAAAGCGCGTGGCGAAAGCGTCGGCGATCCGCCTCGGCCGCTCCCCAGTCGGTCTGGCCGCTCCCGGCGTAGTAGAGAATCAATTCGCTCCTGGCCGGCAGGTTCTCCGGATCGGATTGCAGGCTGCGCTCCAGTGACGTCGCCTCGGCAACGTCCACGGTGTTGGTGGGCGAGCCGGAGAGGAAATCCGCGACCATCTGGTTCATCGACTGCGCGGGCAGCGTGATGGCCGCCAGCCATAACAATCCGCAGAGCCGAACGGGTGTGGAGTGGTTCAACATAGGTGAGGACGAAGAGAACTATCACTCACTTGGATGGATTAGCAGGTCCCCCGGTTGCAGGAGCGAGGTCATATCTGAGATCGAATCCTTCCCAGCGGGCCACGACGGCGGTTGCCAGACAGTTTCCCAGGACGTTTACCGAGGTGCGGGCCATATCCATTACGGCATCGATTCCCAGCAGAACGGCGGCGCCCTCCAGCGGCAGTCCGAAGGTTGCCAGCGTTCCAGCCAGAATTACCAGCGCCGCCCGCGGCACGCCGGCCACTCCTTTGCTGCTGAGCATCAAAGTGAGCAGCATGACAATCTGCTCCCCGATGGAGAGGTGGATTCCGGCGGCCTGCGCCACGAACATCGAGCATAGCGAGAGGTACAACGTGCTGCCGTCCAGGTTGAAGCTGTAGCCGGTGGGCAGCACGAACGCGACAATATGGCGGGGCACGCCGAACTGCTCCATGTTCTCCAGCGCCCGGGGGAGCGCCGCCTCGCTGCTGGCGGTGGTGAAGGCAATCAGGAACGGCTCCCGGACGTAGCGGTAGAAGCGGCGGAGCGGGATGTGAAACAGAGCCGCCACGCCGCCGAACACGCCAATAACGAAGACAACCTGCGCGGCGTACATGGTGGCGACCAGCTTGCCCAGGCCGAACAGCACCCCGATGCCCTTCGAACCCACGGTGACGGCCATGGCGGCGCCCACGCCGACGGGGGCAAGGTACATCACGTAGTTGGTGTAGCGGAACATCACCTCGGCCAACGCTTCGGCGAAGTCCACCACCGGTTTCGCTTTGGCTCCGACGGAGACGGCCGCGGCCCCGAACAGGAACGTAAAGACCACGATTTGCAGTACTTCGCCGCGGGCCATGGCGTCGATGATGCTGCTTGGGACGGTGTGCTCGAGAATCTGTTCGAGGCCGGCCGGCTTTTGCGGCACGGCCATTTCCGCCGCGGTTTTGTGCAGGCTCATCCCCGCGCCCGGCCGGACCAGGTTCACCGCCGCCAGGCCGAGAATCAACGCGATGGTGGTGACGATTTCGAAATACACGATGGCCTTCAGCCCGATGCGGCCCATCGTCTTCACGCTTCCCGCTCCCGCGATGCCGTAGACCAGCGTGCCGAACAACAGCGGCGCGATGATCGACTTGATCAGCCGCAGGAAAATATTGCTCAGAAAACCCAGCCGCGCGGCCAGCTCCGGAGCAGCCAGGCCCAGCGCTACGCCGGAGCCCATTCCAATCAGGATCCAGGACGTCAGCGACAGCTTTCTCAACGGGCACCCCAGTTGAGTTTTTCGCGCAGGACGTCGAAGAAAGCCATGCGGGGCGGAGGCGTCAGGCAAATCGAATAACGGGAACTGCGGCAGCGGATGCGGTCGCCACACCGCAATGGACCGCCAATTTGTCCATCGATGGTCAGGTAAACGGAGTCGTCCTCGCCGTAGTTCACGATCTCGATGATGGAGGTATCCGGCAGGATAACCGGCCGGTTGGTGAGCATGTGGGGACAGATGGGCGTGATGGAGAGCGCCTCGACGCTGGGAAATATGATGGGTCCGCCGGCCGCCAGCGAATAGGCCGTCGAGCCGGTGGGCGTCGAGACAATCAGCCCATCGGCCTTGTAGCGGCACACCAGGTTGCCGTCCACCAGCGCTTCCAGGTCGGTCATGCGGGCCAGCGCCGCCTTGGTCACGACGACGTCGTTGAGCGCCTCGTACTCGCCGATTTTATCCTCGCCGCGAACCAGCGCGCAGTGCAGCAGCTTGCGCCGCGCCATGCGGTACTTGCCTTCCAGCATCCGTTCGAGCTCGGGGTAAAGAGATTTGAGCGGGATGGCCGTCAGAAAGCCCAGTCCGCCCAGGTTCACCGGAAACAGCGGCGTTTCGCGGGGCCCCACCGCGCGGGCCGCCGACAGCAGCGTGCCGTCGCCGCCCAAAACGACAATCAGTTGGCAGCGGTCGGGCACCTGCTCGCGAGGCAGCCCATCGTCGCGGCCCAGATATTCGGCGGTGACTTCGTCATAGCAGACCGCGAGGCCGCGCGCCTCCAGCCAGCCGATCAACTCGGGCATCAGCGCGCCGGCTTGTGAAGCATGCGGCTTGCTGATGATGCCGACGGTTTTAATGTCCAGCTTCTCGCCGTCCATAAAGCAGAAACTCCCGGTTCCCTTCCGCCCCCAGGATGGGGCTATCGATGAGGAGGGTGGCAAACCCCAGCTCGCGGCACGCGCTTTCGACGCGCCGGGTGGCCATTTCGTGCGCGGCGGGGTCACGGACGATGCCGCCTTTGCCGACATGTTCGCGGCCGGCCTCGAATTGCGGTTTTACCAGGATCACCAGCTCCGCGTCGGAAAGCAACAACTGCGTGAGCGCGGGAAGGATCAGTGTAACCGAGATGAAGCTCACGTCGCATACCGCCAGGCTGACGGGTTCGCCGATATCCTCCGGCTGTCAGATACCGGGCATTGGTGTTTTCCCGCAGAACGGACCCGCGGGTCGGTGCGCAGCTTCCAGTGGATTTGCCCGGCGCCGGTGTCGACCGCGTACACCCTGGCGGCGCCGCGCGCGAGCAGACAATCGGTGAATCCGCCGGTGGAGGCGCCCACGTCCAGGCAGACACGGCCGGCCGGATCGATGCCGAAGCGGTCAAGCGCGGCCTCCAGCTTCAGGCCGCCGCGGCTGACGTATTTCCGTTGTCCGAGGAGTTCGATGGGGCAGTCGGGGTCGACGCGGGCTCCGGCTTTGTCGACCTTCTGCCCGTTTACCAGCACGCCCCCGCCAGAATCAGCGCCTTGGCCTGGTCGCGCGGCTGTCGGCCAGGCCCCGGTCGAAAAGCAATTGATCCAGGCGCGGGCGCGCGACGCTCATTTCTTGCGTTCGACCACCAGGTCGGCCAGGGCGCGAAGGCGCCCGGCACGGTCGCCGAACATCTCCAGGGCCCGATGCGCCAGGCGGCGCTGCTGTTCCGCCATGCGGTGCGACTCGGCCAGCCCATAAACCACCGGGAAGGTGATTTTGTGCTGCTCGGCGTCCTTGCCGGCGGTCTTGCCCAACTGGTCGGAGGTCTGCTCGACGTCCAGGATGTCGTCGACGATCTGGAACGCCAGGCCGACATGTTCCCCAAAGCGGGAGAGCGCGTTCAACTGCCGCTCGGTGGCCCCGGCGTAGATGGCGCCCATGCGGAGACTCGCACGCAACAGGGCTCCCGTCTTGGCGCGATGGATCCGTTCCAGTACCTCGGCCGTGGGTTGCTGGTGCTCGCCTTCGAGGTCGTGAACCTGGCCGGCGATCATGCCCCCCACGGTGCCGGAAGCGAGCGAGAGTTCCTCGGCAAGACGGCATTTCACCGCGGGGCTGACTAGAGGAAGTTGCGCCAGCACCTGGAATGCCAGCGTGAGCAGCGAATCGCCGGCGAGAATCGCCATCGCGTCGCCGAAGACCTTGTGATTGGTGGGCCGCCCGCGCCGCAGGTCGTCGTTGTCGAGCGCCGGCAGATCGTCGTGGATGAGCGAATAGGTGTGAATCAGCTCGAGCGAGCAGGCGGCGTCCTGGATGCCGGACGGTTCGTCGGCCACCGCCCGCGCGGCCTCCATGCACAGGATTGGGCGAATGCGCTTGCCACCGGCGAAGAGGCTGTAGCGCATGGCCCGGTGGATGGTCTCGGGCGGGACCGACTCGGCCGGAACCCATCTCTCCAGCGCCTGGTCGATGAGGCGAACCTGACTGGCGAGATGCTCAGCCAGCGTCACCCGTTCGAAGTTTCGAACGGTTCCGCCTGAATCTTGCCGGACTTCTTCAACAACACTTCCACCCGGGTCTCGGCTTCGAGAAGTTGCTTTCGGCATGTTTCACTCAACTGAGTGCCCTTTTCGAACAGCTCCAACGCGCGTTCCAGGGGCAGGTCGCTGGTTTCCAGCTCCTTGACCACGGCTTCGAGCTGTTCGAGCCCGGCCTCGAAGCTGAGGGCGGGCTGTTGTTCGTCGGGCATTGCCTTATTCTATCAAGGGTTGGCGGAACGGCAAGATCGAAAGACTCTCAAACAAACGCGGCGGCCGGCGGGCTCACCGAAGGTTGTATTTCTTCATTTTGTAGCGCAGCGTGTCGCGGGTAATCCTTAGCAGGCGGGCGGCCTGGGTCTGGTTTCCGTTGGTCTTTTCGAGCGAACGGACCAGCAGCATTTTCTCGTTGTCCTCGAGAGACATCCCCTCGGCGGGGAATGGCGCCGGCGCGCCGGCCGAGGCGGACAGTACCCTGGTCGCCTGCCCGATGCTGCTCGGCAGGCTGTTCGGCGTGATGTAGGAGGACTCTTCCAGAATCATCGCCCGTTCCACCACATTCCGCAGCTCGCGGACGTTGCCCGGCCAGTCGTGGCTCACAA
Organism: Bryobacterales bacterium; assembly: GCA_963810595.1. Lineage (GTDB taxonomy): Bacteria > Acidobacteriota > Terriglobia > Bryobacterales > Bryobacteraceae > CAWEOG01. The sequence goes on from CAWEOG010000017.1 coordinate 90,496, forward strand.
GCATCTCGACGGCTTCCGGGGTAAAGCTATCGATCTGGCGTTTGAACTTCCGGTTGTAATGCTCGATGAAGAAGTTCGCCAACGGCACGATGTCTTCGCGCCGATCGCGCAGGGCCGGCAGGTGGATGTGGATGACGTTGAGCCGGAAATACAGATCCTGGCGGAACGCGCCCTCCTTGACCGCCTCGCGCAGGTTCTTGTTGGTGGCGGCGATGACGCGCAGATCCAGATTGATGTCCTTCAAGCCGCCCAGACGCCGGAAGGTCTGCTCTTCGAGGACGCGCAGCAGCTTGGCCTGGAGCATCAGTGGAATTTCCCCGATTTCGTCGAGAAACAGCGTTCCGCGATCGGCCAGCTCGAAGATTCCACGTTTTTGCTGGCGGGCGTCCGTAAAAGCGCCTTTTTCGTAGCCGAATAATTCGCTTTCGAGCAGCGTTTCGGGAATCGCCGCGCAATTGATGGCGATAAACGGTTCGGCCTGCCGCAGGCTCTGGTAGTGCAACGTCTTGGCAATCAAATCCTTGCCGACACCGTTTTCGCCTTCGAGCAGGATGGTGGTGGCTTCGCTGGTGGCCACGCGGCGGACAAAGTTCATCATTTCGCGCATGGCCGGACTTTCGGCGATAACTTCGCGTTTTTGCGGCTCCACCTCGTCGGTGATGTCCTTGAAGGTGGCCACCGCGCCTTCCAGCCGGCCGTCGTCGCTGAGCAGCTTGGTAGTGCGCATCAGCGCCAGCCGCTCGCGCCCGTTATCGGTATGCAACCGGACGCTTCCCTGAGACTGCCCGGCGACGGCCCGCGCCAGCCCGATCTGCATTCCGCAGCCCGGCTCGCAATGTCCGCAACGAAACAGATCCTGGCAACGCTTCCCGACCATTTCCTCCGATGTCATCCCGAACAGCGCTTCCGCCGCCTGGTTGACCCCGGTGATCTTGAAGTCGGTGTCGTAGAGTACTAGGGCATCCGAAAGTTGATCGAAAACAGCTTCGAGTACCTTGGCGCTTTGCCAGCGCGGAACCAGCTTTGACATAAGATAGGCCCAGCTAACCTTTTATTGTAGGACGAATTGACCAACCATCGGGGACCGGCCATGCCGGAAGCCATCCGAATTGAGGCATTTCCCCCACCCCCAACTTTCGCGGCGCCTCCATCAGGACGGGGAGAGTTCCCAGACGACAGGTCTGCGCCACCCTGACATTGACGAGGACGGCGGCGCGTGTCTTTATTTTCAATGAGTTGCGTCAGTGCAACGAGACCGCCGGCAGTCCTTGCCATCCAATTCTGTTTCTGGTCCTCGGATTGCTCCACAAATCGGCGAAGATACGGTTCGCGTTGGGAGCCGACGGCGGCGAGGTGCGACCGTGTGTTTTCGGCCTTCCGCGAGGCTTCCCGGTTTGCTCCGGAGGTAACAGTTCTTGACTTTCGGCGCTGGAGGGCACGGGCAGAGGTAGGGAAACCGCCTATTACAGGCGCGATCGAAAGCTACGGGTGTTCGCCGATGGGAAACACACCCTTGGAACCGATACTGATTCAATTGGCGTTGAGCGACCGGAACTACGCCGCCGAACTACACGACCGCCTGCTGCTGGCGGGGGGCTGTGAGGTCCGCGTGGTAAATCTTCCGGATTGCGAGCTTCGCAGCGTCCTGGTAATCGATCCTGACCACATGGAGTGCCTGAGGGGACCGATTCGAAATCCGGATCGCGTGGTCCTGATCTGCCGCAACGAACCGGAGTACCAGGCCAAAGCCTGGGATGCCGGGGTGAATTCGGTGGTCTCGGATAAGGATCCGATGAGCACCGTCGTCCTGGCGGTGATGGCAGCGGGATTGCGAATTGCCAAGGTCGACGCAAAAGGCGCGCCGGCGTCGCCGACGGCGCCCCTCGGTTTTCGCAGTGCGAGCGTGGGAAACCGGCCTCCTGAAGCCTAAAGGCCGGTGCGGATCGACCGGCCCGCGCCCTTCAGTTTTTCAGGCAAGCAGGGCAGTTGCCGGCGGGTGGAGACAAGCCCCGCAAGCGGTCTGCAGCCGGCGCGGTGCGCCACTTACCGGTCGAGATGCGGCCTTGCCGATTTGGTAATAAGATGGATGCGCGGCCGCTGGGCCGGAGTGTCGGTCCGTAGCGGCGTTTTTCGTAGCGGCGAGGCCGAACGGCCGTCGCCGTGCGTAACGAAGAGTAATTGAAAGTGAGATAAGAGAGTAACGATTTTTCTTTTTTCTACGAAAGGCAGAACCATGGTACTCACAATCTTCTGGATAATTTGGGGGTTACTGGCGCTGACCGTGTTAGCGGTCTTCCTCTACCGGCAGAAAATGGCGATCAACGAAGACGACTCGGTGCATCTTGCCGTGGCCGAAGGTTCAGCCATAAGTGCCCAAGAAGAGTTGGGCAAGAAACTGGACGCGATCGACAAGTGGGGTAAGCTCCTGACTATTGTCGCGGCCGTCACCTTCGTGATTCTGGCGGGCGCACAGGTGTATGCCTTGTGGGTCAACAGCAACGTGGCCATACACTAAACCGGTAGCGATCGGAAATTAAAACGATGCAGGAGTTCGGCGGGCAGGTAACGTGGCATTTTTTTCCTTTTTTGCGGGGCTTTCTCCCGGCTGTGCTTCTCATCTTCGTAGCCGGCACGGCAGCCGGACAGGGAAACGCGAGCAACGAAGTCTGCGCCGGCTGCCACGACGTCGGGGAGAAGCTGCAAAAATCGGCGCATGCGAGCGTTGCCTGCTCCACCTGCCATGTCAAGCATGAAGAGTACCCCCACCCGGCTAACATCCCGAAGCCGGAATGCAAAACCTGCCACGCCGACGAGGTGGCGCGGTTCAACCTCAGCGTGCACGGCCAGGAAATCCAAAAAGGCAACGAAGCCGCCCCAAACTGCACCCTGTGCCATGGCGATGCTCACGAACTTGCAAGCACCAAAACGGCCGCCTTCCGCCTGGGCGTGCCGGACACCTGCGGCATGTGCCACAGCGCGGTGGCCGCCCAATACCAGCAGAGCGTGCACGGGAAGGCTGTGGCGGCGGGCGTGCTGGCCGCCCCGGTCTGCACGGACTGCCATGGCATCCACAACATCGAACGCCCAAAAAGTCGGACTTCGAGCGTCAACCCGATCAACCAGCCGGAAACTTGCGGCCGCTGCCACGGCGACCTGCGCTTGAGTTCGCGTTTCGGGCTGCCGCCGGACCGGATCACCAGTTTTGAATCGTCCTACCACGGACTGGCGCTAAAAGCCGGCAACCAGACGGTGGCCAGTTGCTCCAGTTGCCACGGTGTTCACAACATCCTGCCCAGCAGCGATCCGAAGTCCACTATCAACCCCAAGAACCTCGGAAAAACATGCGGAAAATGCCATCCGGGAGCCGGACGCCGGTTTGCCATCGGAAGGATTCATGCGATTGAATCCCAGACCGAGTTTCTGCCGGTGCGGCTGGCGCGGCAGGCTTATCTTATCTTGATTCCGCTTACGCTTGGGTTCATGCTGTTGCACCACGGAGGCGATTATATCCGCAAGCTGTGGCGGAATCGCCTGAGTCCGGCCTCGCGCGAGCTGGTGCGGCCGATGGTTTCGACAGTGCATCCGGAAATCCGGATGTACCGGTTCGAGAGGTACCTGCACGCCACCTTGGGGGTGTCTTTTCTCGTGCTGGTATGGACCGGCTTCGCTTTGAAGTACCCCGGCCAGTGGTGGTCCTATCCATTCATTGCTCTGGAAGGTAAGTACCCGCTGCGGGGTATCATCCATCGCGCCGCCGGCGTGGTTATGCTCACCTGCGGCATAACGCACATCGTCTCGCTGGTGGTAAACAAGAAGTTGCGCAACCACTGGCTGGAGTTGATCCCGCGCCGCGAGGACGCTTACCAGATTATTGCCAACACGGCGTACTGTCTGGGCCTGCGCCGGGACAAACCGGCTATCTCTCCGCACAGCTATATCGAGAAGATGGAATACTGGGCGGTGGTTTGGGGGACCGTGATTATGGGCCTCACCGGAATCATGCTCTGGAGTGTCACTCCGGTGCTGACTTATCTGCCGCAAGCCAAGGATTGGCTGGATCTCGCCACCGTGGTGCATTTTTACGAAGCGGTGCTGGCGGCTGCGTCCATCGTCATCTGGCATTTCTACATGGTGATTTTCGATCCGGAGGTCTATCCGATGGACATTGCCTGGCTCACCGGCAAAAGCCTGCGCATCCGCCACGAGCAGCATATCCCCGATGATTAGATTGGCGTCCGGACGGCCGCCGGATCACTGCGGGCGATGGACTGAGAATTGATGAATCGTTATCCTTCTGGGGGGACTTTCCGGAATGAAAGGTTTTGAATTTACTGGAACGGTGTGGAAGCGGCGGCTCGCTCCCATCGCCTATCTCTCGAGCAACTGGGTTAGCTGGATCGGCGTTTTTCTGGTGACCACCGCCACCGTCAGCACGCTGTTCCTGCTGCCGGCGATCTTCCGGGCCACGGTCGCGAACCCTTACGAGGGCATCCTTCTGTACCTGGCGATCCCGTCCGCCTTCTTCGCGGGACTGATTCTGATTCCCCTGGGCATGTTTATCCGCTGGCAATCGGAACGCCGCCACAACCGCTATCCCAAAGAGTTCCCACCGCCCGATCTTTCGCATCCGGGCCTGCGCCGGCTGCTCAAGTTTGTCGCCGCCGCTACCGTGCTCAACGTCATCCTGGCCGGGCAGTTCACTTACAGCGCCGTGACTTACATGGACAGCACGACTTTCTGCGGCAAGACCTGCCACACGGTGATGATTCCCGAATACACGGCCTATTCCAATTCGCCGCACGCGAAAGTGGAATGCGTGAGCTGCCATATCGGGCCCGGCGCTTCCTGGTTCGTAAAGAGCAAGCTCAGCGGCGTCCGCCAGGTCTTCGCGGTGGTCTTCAACACCTATCACCGGCCGATTCCCACTCCGGTGGAGAACCTGCGGCCGGCGCGCGAAACCTGTGAGGCCTGCCATTGGCCGGAGAAGTTCGGCCACGACCGGATCAACGTCATCGACCACTACGCCGAAGATGAGAAGAATTCGCTGACCGAGACGGTGCTGTTGATGCACATCGGCGGCGGCCCGGCTATTCGCGGCATCCATTCGGCCCACGTCGCTCCCGGCGTCACCATCCGCTATGCTCACTCCGACCCGGAGCGGCAGAAAATCCCCTGGGTCGAGTACACGAGTGCCAAAGGCGAAGTGACCGACTTCTACGCGGAAGGCGCCACCAAGGCGTCAGTTGCCGGTTTGGACGTGCGCGTGATGGATTGCATCGATTGCCACAACCGGCCGACGCATATCTTCCAGTTGCCTGGACCCGCCCTTGACCAGGAGATGCGCTTCGGGCACATCTCCGCCGACTTGCCGTTTGTGCGCAAGCAGGCCGCCGTGTTGCTGAACGCGAAATACCCCAGCCGCGAGGCAGCGCTGCGCCAGATCCCGGCGGGCCTCGAGCAGTTCTACCAGGAAAAGTGGCCCCAAGTTTATGCCAGCCGCCGCGCCGACATTGCCAAGGCCGCCGCCTCCGTCGCCGGCATTTATGAACGGAATGTCTTCCCCAGCATGAATATTACGTGGGGCACTTACATCAATAACATCGGACACGACAATTCCCCCGGCTGTTTCCGCTGCCACGACGAGCGGGAAGGTGTCACTCCGGCCGGTGTCAAAATCGGCAGGACTCTCCCGCAAGACTGCAACTTGTGCCACGAAATGCTGGCCTACGACGAGTCGAACCCGGAGATCCTTAGCAAGCTGGGTTTAGCGGGGACGGCGGCCAAGTAAAAGCCTGCCGCCAGGGTGCCCATTTCGAAGTTGACCGCCGGCCGTTGCGGAGTTGGTAACCACGATCTTTTCGCAACGTGCTTCGGCCAACGCCGTCCGCCCAATGTCCGGATGGCCGACAATTCACTCAGGGCAAGCGCGACCATCCCAGAACGCCAAAATTCGAGAGTGCGGGGCCCTTCGGGTGTGTGGGTGACATCTCCCGTTCCGTCGATGCGTTTATTCTTCGAACTGTCATGCGCCGCAACGGTCATGGTCGCCGTACCGACCCCTTGACCATTGGGATCGGTAAGAATTGCCCCGAGATTAACATGGCGGTTGTCGATCGTGTCGTCTCTAGCGCTTTGGAGCGTCGAGGAGGCGAAAAAACAGTATCAGGAACAATTTCCGTGGACATATGTATACTGCTTGCCCCCTCTCTGCCGGGCGCGCCGACGGACTGGGTCGCCGATGATATGATTCCTAGGTGCAGACCGTCTTACTGGCGCTCAGTTCGATTCTTATTCTGATCGCCCCGGCAAGCTATATCGTAAGCATTGCCCGCGGCCGCTCGAAACCCCATCGCACAACGCGGGTCATTCTATTTTTCGTACTGGGCCTTAATTTCATCAGCATCCTTGCAGCCCATGGCAACCTCGGTTCCCAAGTATTCGCCGGAATCGTATTCCTGCAGGCCGCGGTTATTTTGCTCATGAGCTTCAAGCGGGGCATGGGCGGCACCAGCAGTTCCGATTATGTCTGCCTCATCATAGCGGCGCTCGGCATCATTGGATGGAAGCTTACCGGCAATCCCCTGCTGGGCATCTGGTTTTCCATCCTTGCCGACGTAGCGGCATATATCCCGGCGTTCATCAAAACCTGGAAACATCCGGATACCGAATCCCCCTGGTACTACCTCCTGGGCGGCCTCGCGGTGGTTTTCGGACTGTTCGCGTATACGCTGGATGCTTCTTCGATATTCCAAATATACATCGGCCTCTCCTGCATCACGATGCTTGCGGTCATTTATCGCACAAAGATCGCGGCCCTGACATAAGGTGCGTTTGTTTTATTTACGCTTCGCGACGAAGATCCACCGCACGCCGAACATGTCCCCCTCCTTCGGCAGATATTCGGGCGCGGCCATCCAGTCAGTGGCAGAGATCTCGATAGCCCTGCTCTTCAAATTCGCGTTGATGATCCGCCGATGCTTCTCCCGCGGGAACTGGCGGGTGCGATCTGGACTGCCGTCTACCTGTCGTGGATTGGATCGCGGGGCCGTGTCCAGCAGATTCTGAGCGCGCGCTACTCGGAAGTTGGGCAAACGCGGTTCCGCGTTCAAGCTGGTGGGAAACACCCGACCGCAAACCTGAGACGGATGACCTACTTCGCTGCCCGATTGGAACCCTGCTGGACGCGTGCGCAGCGGGTAGCGGAGATCGTCGCTCAGGGTGGATCGGTGTACTATGGCAATTACCGGTTTGCAGGTGGCCTTTTCCTCTTTGTTCGGCGAAGCGAGCGAACTCTCCTGAGAATCTGAGCCTGCTCGAAGCGCTATGTGGGTATGCCGCCCTTACAATAAGCCAAGGGTGTGACTGTGCAGGCAACCGAGCCCCGCCCCTACGGCGACCTCGCGAGAAGGCCCATAAGGGCCAACCCAATTTACCACGGCGTTCCAGAGTTCCGAGCCGGGAGATGAGTATCGCCAGGCTCCGTGCTGTTTGCCGCGATCTCCGCGAACGCCGTTTTCCACGATTTAAAAGCGCCGCGGATTCGGCTATAGTTTTACCGGGAGGTTCCGATGCTGTCACTCGATCGCATTCTCCTGCCGGTCGACTTCTCCGGCCGTTGCCATGGGGCCGCGCATTACGCCGATGCCCTCATCCGTCACTTTCACTCGGAATTGACCGTGCTGCACGTTCTGCCGCCGCCGCACTATGAGTTCAGCGCGATGGAGGTGGGCGGTCCGGTGCTGGAGGAACTGTATCGCAACCGCCGGCAGCACGCGGAACAGGAGATGACCGGCTTCGTCTCCGAAGAGCTGGCGGGCTACCAGGTCACCAGCGAGATTGTGGAGGGGGACCCGGCCCGTGAGATTGTCGAGTTTGCCCACCAGCGAAAGATGGACCTTATCATGATGCCGACGCACGGCTACGGGCCGTTCCGTAGGTTCATTTTGGGCTCGGTGACGGCAAAGGTTCTTCACGACGCCGATTGCCCGGTGTGGACGGGCGTCCACCTGGAGGAGACGCCGAAAAAAGCGAACATCTCCCTGGGCACCATCGCCGTCGCGCTCGACCTGGGGCCGCAGACGGAGAAGACGCTCGGGTGGGCCGGCAAGCTGGCGGATGAATTGCGATCGCGGCTGCTGCTGATTCACGCCACCCCCACGCTCGAAGGGCGCACCGGCGAATATTTCGATCCCGACTGGCGCAAACATCTGGCCGCGGCGGCCCGCGAGGGCATCGAAGAAATTCAGCGAAAGGTCGGGATAAAGGCCGAAGTGGTGATTGACAGCGGCGATGCCGCCACCACCGTCTGCGAGCTGGCCGAGGCGAACAAGGCCGAGCTGCTGATTATTGGACGGGGCTCGGCCGCCGGTGTTTTCGGCCGCCTGCGGGCGAATGCCTACACCATCATTCGGCAATCGAAATGCCCCGTGGTGAGTGTCTGATCCGGGCCTGGGCGCGCGGCGGACCTACACGGCGGACGTGGAGTGGACCTTCCCGCCGGTGTTTGCCGAGCTGGTCTGGGGCGACGGCGCCTTCACCCAGCCGGCGCATTTGCGGTAAGACGGCGCGCCCGCGTCAGGCCAGGCTGCCGGCCGCGCGGTACATCGCCAGCACGTTTTCCGTGGGTGTGTCCGACAGGATGTTGTGCGAAGGCGCCAGGATGATTCCGCCTTTCGCTCTGAACAACTCCAGGCGGTCGCGCACCTCGGCCGCCACATCTTCGGGGCTTCCGAAAGGCAGCGTCTGCTGGGTGCTGATGGTGCCGTGAAGGGTGATGGAAGCGCCGAACTCGGCCGCCAGCTCGGCGGGAACCATGCCCGCCGCTTCCGGCTGCACGGTGTCGTAGATGTCCACCCCGCTGTCGACCAGGTCCGGCCATACCTTTCGCGTGGAGCCGCAGGAGTGCAGCATCAGTTTGGCTCCGAAACGGTGCGCCAGATCGGCCATCGCCCTCACCTTCGGCCCAAACAGCTTTCTCCACGTTGGGGGACCGACCAGCAGGCCCTTCTGGGTGCCGAAGTCGTCTCCAATCCACAGAATATCGACGCGCCCGCCACAAGCTTCGAGCGCCCGCCGCGATTGCTCATAGTAGAAATCGAACCGTTTTTGCATGCAGGCCAGCCCGACCGGATCCCCCAGCGCCATGTCGAAGATCGTCTGTTCAAAACCCCGCGCGAAAGAGGTGCCGTTGATCATGTCCACGTTGCCCGGCCAGCCGTAGATAATGGCGCAATCCTCAAATCGACTGCATTCCTTTGCCAGTCCGGCGTAGTCGAACCAATCCGGATCGGGCCAGGGATACTGCTCCATATCGGAAAGCGTCTGAAAAGCCGCCCACGGGAATTCCATGGATTCCATCACGATCCCCGACGGCGTGTGCATGGGCCGGCGGATCACGCCCCAGTAATTCTGTACGGCGCCATCGTCGAACTGCGGCAGCGGCGGCCCCTGGTAGCGAAGCCGCAGGGTCCGCAGGTCCGAACCCAGGCGCGCCTGGATGTCCCAGTCGTTCACCACAACGTCTCCGGGACGCCCGTCGCGCGGGTCTTCGAGGCCGAAGTGCTGGCGAAGCTTGGCGTTCACTTCGGGGGTTCCGATGTAGTTCACCGGTATCCGATCGGCGTCGCGACGCGCCAACACCGCCCTCACACGTTCTCGTGATGTCATTCGTGCCCTGTCCTTTTGATTCGTCGAAAGCCCGTCATAGGGAATTATATCCTCGCTTCCCTTCCCGCACCCGGGCGCAGCACGCTGGGATATCATGGTGAGTTAATCCGCGCGGACGAGTTGCCGCGGCCACTCCGCGGAACGACTTTTTCGCCAGGCTGGAGCACGGAGAGGAATCATGTCTGCCTTATACGACGCAATTCTCATTGGAGATGTAAAGAAAGCTGTTTCGGAAACCAAAAAGGAGCTGGACGCTGGCTCGAACCCGGTGGATCTGGTGCAGCAACATATGATTCCCGCGATGGACGAAGTGGGCCAGCGGTACGAGTGCGAAGAATATTTCGTGCCCGAGCTGCTGCTTGCCGCCCGCGCCATGAAGGGCGCCCTCGAGCTCATCAAACCCCTGCTGGTTGCCCGCGGCGAGGAGGCCATCGGCAAAGTGGTGATCGGCACGGTACGGGGCGACCTGCACGACATCGGAAAGAACCTGGTGGCGTCCATGCTGGAAGGGGCCGGCTTCGAAGTCTACGATCTGGGCGCCAACGTGGAACCGGAGTCCTTCGTGGCCGCGGTGAAGGAGAAAGAACCGCACCTGGTTTGTCTTTCCACGCTGCTCACGGTTACCATGCCGGCCATGCAGACCACCATCGAGGCGCTGACGGCGGCGGGCGTCCGCGAGCACGTGAAAGTGCTGGTGGGCGGCGCGCCCATCACCCCCGAGTTCTGCACCCGCATCGGCGCGGACGGCTATGGCGAAACCGCCTCGGCCGCCGTCGGCCTCGCGCGCCAGCTCGTGCGCCCGGCGTGATCGTTCTTCCGTGGCAAGGGGTGCGATGAATCTGCAAGAGTTGTTGGCCAACGGTCCGGTGGTTACCGATGGCGCGTGGGGCACCGAGTTGCAGCAACGCGGGCTGGCTCCGGGGGAAAGCGCCGATCTGTGGAACCTGACGCATCCCGAACGGGTCGCCGAGGTGGCTGCCGCCTACGCCGCCGCCGGCAGCCAGGTGCTGCTCACCAACACGTTTCAGTCCAGTCCTTTGTGTCTGGCGGGGCATGGCCGCGCCGGCGACGCGGCGCAAATCAACCGCGCCGGGGCCGCCATCTCCCGAAAGGCTGCCGGCAGTGCGAAGGTATTCGCTTCGATGGGCCCTTCGGGCAAGCTGCTGATGATGGAAGAGTGCTCCGCCGCCGAGATGCTGGCGTCCTTCCGCGAGCAGGCCACGGCGCTGGCCGCCGGCGGCGCCGACGCGCTGCTGCTCGAAACCATGAGCGATTTGGACGAGGCGAAGATCGCGCTCGAAGCCGCCCGGCACACCGGGCTGCCGGTGGTGGTTTCCTTCACCTTCGATTCCGGAAAGAACAAGGACCGCACCATGATGGGCGCCACTCCCGAACAGGTGGCCAAAGCGATGACCGAAGCGGGCGCCGACGCCGTGGGCGCGAATTGCGGCGCGGGCATGGAGCATTTCCTGCCGGTCTGCCGCCGCATGCGCGAAGCCACCAGCCTGCCGCTCTGGATGAAGCCAAACGCCGGCCTGCCCGTGGTGGAAGACGGCAAAACCGTCTATCGCACCACCCCGGAAGAATTCGCCGCGCGGGTTCCGGAGCTGGTGGAAGCCGGCGCATCCTTCATCGGCGGATGCTGCGGAACCAGGCCCGCATTCATCCGCCTGGTGGCCGCCCGTCTGGCCGGATTACGCCATGCCTGAAGCAAAGAAGCTGAAGCTGATCGGCTGCGAGACGATGTTCCGCGAGTTCTGCGCCACCGTGGCCCGCTCTCCTTTCCAGATCGACGTCGAGTTTCTGCCCAAGGGCCTGCACGACCTGGGCGGCCGGCGCATGAAAGGCAGCTTGCAGGAAGCTCTGGATCGAGCCGAGGGCCAGGGCTACGACGCGGTCCTGCTGGGCTACGCGCTGTGCGGAAACGGCATCGCCGGGCTCGAAACCCGCTCTATTCCGCTGATCGTTCCCCGCGCTCACGACTGCATCGCGCTGCTGATGGGCGGCCGCAAGCGCTACCAGGATTACTTCGACCGCAACCCGGGCTGTTACTACCGCTCCACCGGATGGCTGGAGCGCGGCAAAGGCCTGCAGCAGCTCGAATCCGGCGCCACCAACCCCGGCGCGGAAGTCGACTTCGACACTCTGGTGGAGAAGTATGGCGAAGAGAACGCGAGTTACTTGTACGAAGAACTCACCCGCTATCGGCAGCATTACCGGAAGCTCACCTATATTCAAACCGGGCTCGAGCCGGACGGGCACTTCGAGCAGCAAGCCCGCGAGGAAGCTAGCCAGCGAGGCTGGGAGTTCGAACGGGTGGAGGGCGGCCTGGCGTTGTTCGAGCATCTGATGAACGGCGACTGGGACACGGAAGATTTTCTGACCGTGCCGCCCCGCCACCGCATCGCCGTCACCTACGACGACAACATCATCCGCGCGGAACCGGTGGAGGATCACTGAAGTGCCCCGGCGACCTTGCCGCGCATGAATAACCTGGTTCCAATCCGCCTGGTTCCACTGGGAGTGGAACTCCAAGTCGCGCGGGGCGCGCGGCTGGAAGACGTGCTGTTTCCCTACGGTGTAGAGTTTCCGTGCGGCGGCGCGGGCCTGTGCCGCGGCTGCCGCATCCGGGTGCTGGAAGGACAGTTGTCCATCACCCCCGAAATGGAACAGGCGTTCACCGCCGAGGAATTGGCCCAGGGCTGGCGGCTGGCTTGCTGTTCGGTGGCGGACACGGCTCTTTCCCTCGAGGTGGCGCAGTGGGAGACGCCCGTTTTATCCGACGAGTCACCGCTCGAGTTCACACCGTCGGAGGGGCTTGGCATCGCCATCGACCTGGGCACCACCACGCTGGTGGCGCAATTGGTGGACCTGTGCAGCGGCCAGGTGCTGGCGGTTGAAACCGGCATCAACCCGCAGTGCCTGCACGGCGCCGATGTCATGAGCCGTATCGAGTTCGGCCTGGCGGAAAAGGGCGGGGCCAAGCTGCGAGGGCTGGTCCGGGAAGCGCTCGGCCGCATGTGCGCGGCGCTGGCCGAAGGCCGCGAAATTCGCGCCGTGCTGGTTGCCGGCAACACCGCCATGCACCATCTGTTCTGCGGACTTCCACTGGCACCCCTTGCCCGGGCGCCATTCGATTCCCCGCATCTCGACGAACAGTCCTTCGCCTCCTCCGCTCTAGACTGGGACCTGCCCGCCGACCCGCCGGTGCGCTTTCTGCCGTGCCCCGGCGGTTTCGTCGGCAGCGACATCCTGGCCGGCGTGCTGGCCTGCGGCTTGGACCAGAGCCCCCACATGGCCGCGCTCATCGACCTCGGGACCAACGGCGAAATCGTGGTGGGAAATCGCGACGGCCTTCTGGTGGCCTCCACCGCCGCCGGGCCCGCCTTCGAGGGCGGCCAGATCCGCATGGGGATGCGGGCGGCGGCCGGCGCCATTACTCACGCCGCTCTCTGTTCCACCGCCGGCAAGCCGCGCCTGGAATGCCAGGTGCTCGGTGGAGGGGAACCGCGCGGCATCTGCGGCAGCGGGCTGGTGGACGTGGTGGCCGCCGCGCTCGACGCCGGCTGGATACTACCGCGGGGGCGCTTCGCGGATGGCTCAAAGGAGCTTCCGATATGTCCGCCCGTCCGTCTCTGGCAGAGCGACGTCCGTGAGCTGCTGCTGGCGAAAGCGGCCGTCGCCGCGGGGCTTCGCATTCTGCTGAAACAGGCCGGCGCGGCCGCCGACAGCCTCTCCACGCTGTACATCGCGGGAGCCTTCGGCAACTACATTCGCTTCGAAAGCGCCCGGCGCATCGGCCTGCTCGAGGCCGGCGTGGGGAAATTGCAGGCCGCCGGCAACACGTCGCTCCGCGGAACCAGAATGCTGTTGCTGAACGGCGACCGGGGTCGCGAAGCGTTGGCCCGCGTCCGCCGCCTGATGCGGCACGTCCCGCTGGCCCAGTCGCCGGACTTCATGGACACCTTCGTCGATTGCATGGTGTTCCCGGCTTGAATACGAGCGATATACTGCTGCCTATGAAGTCTTCGAGGATTGTCGTCATGGCCCTGGTTGTTTCCACCGTCTGTTTCGGTCAGCAGGGATGGTGGATGAGCGAACCCATTCGCTGGCTGCAAACCAATCTCCGCGAAACCGACGCCACGCTCGACCCGGCACGGTTTGTCGGCCAGGTCGCGGATTTCGACGCCAACGTTCTGCTGATGCAGATGGGCGGCATCTCCGCGTTTTACCCCACGCGGGTGGAATTTCATTACAGGGACCCGTACATGCCGCCGGGACACGACACCTTCGGCGAGGTGCTCGCCGCGGCGCATGCCCGCGGCATTCGCGTGGTGGGGCGCTTCGACTTCAGCAAGGCGCACAAGGACGTCTACGACGCCCACCCGGAGTGGTTCTTCAAGAAAACGGACGGACAACCGGTAATCTACAACGGGCTCTACCAGGCGTGCATCAACGGCGGCTGGTATCGCCAAAAGGCCGTCGAGATTTTGACCGAGGCGCTGGAGCGCTACGACGTGGACGGGCTGTTCTTCAACATGTTCAGCAACCCGTCCAGCGATTACAGCGGAAATCCAGTGGGCATTTGCCAGTGCGACAACTGCAAACGGCTGTTCCGCGCCCGTTTCCACCGCGAGCTTCCGGCCGTTCCGGACGAGGACTACCGGCAGTTCCTTCAGGAATCCGCCAAGTCGATGTCGGAGACCATCGCGAAACTGATCAAGGAAAAACGTCCGCGGGCCGCGCTGGTCGGAACCTCGGCCGAGATCGCCGACATCGTGTTCTCCGAATCGAACACGGCCGTGCGGCGGCCGCTGCCCCTGTGGCCTTACGCCTCCAGCCTCAACGTAGGGCGGGCTCGCAACACTTACCCGGATAAGATGGCCATCAATCAGTGCATGTCGTTCATCGATTTCCCCTGGCGCTTCGCCACCGTTCCGCAAGCTGAGATTCGCATCCGGCTGTGGGAGAATTTTGCGCACGGCGGACCGGTGGCGCTCAACATGCACGGAACCATGCAGCAGGAAGACCGGATGGCGCTCGAAGCGGCACGGCCGATCTATCGCTGGATGCTCGAGCACCAGCAGTACCTGGTAGGGCAGCAAAGCGCGGCGCGCGTGCTGTTGCTGGGGCAAGTGCCGGGCACCCACGCATCGGAAACCGCGCTGCGCGGCTTCTTCCGCATTCTCTCGGAAGAACACATCCCCTTCGGTGTGGTAGACAATCTGGATTGGCTGGGGAAGCGTGACGTCGATCTTGTCGTCGCCCCCGGTGGGGCGCCTAAGGAACTGGATGCCTGGGTGCGAGGCGGGGGTCGGCTGCTGGTCGCCGGCGCGGAGGCTCAGCCGTTCGATCTGGCCAAGCCGGTCAAGCTCTGGAAGAACGTCCAGGGATACGTGCGCATTCGAGACCACACGCTGTTCCCCTCTTTGAAGAGCACCAATCTGGCGTTCCTCGACGGCGATTTTCTGGAAGTGGAGGGTACTTCTCCGGTCACTTTCATTCCGCCTTCGATGTTCGGTCCGCCGGAGCTGGTTCACGTGGATTGGAAAGACACAGACGTACCCGGCCTGATTCTGCGCGACTATGGCAAAGGCAAGTGCGCGTGGTTGCCCTGGGACATCGGAACACTCTATTACAAACAAAGCTCGCAGGCGCACGAGGGTTTGGTGCGCGACCTCATCGACCACCTGTTGCCGGACGGCCGGCAGTTGAAGACCAACGCCCATCCGCTGGTGGAGATCTCTTTCATGCGGCAGCAGGACCGTTACCTGCTGCACTTCATCAATC
Organism: Bryobacterales bacterium; assembly: GCA_963810595.1. Taxonomy (GTDB): domain Bacteria; phylum Acidobacteriota; class Terriglobia; order Bryobacterales; family Bryobacteraceae; genus CAWEOG01. Next base: position 105,952 of record CAWEOG010000017.1, read on the forward strand.
TCTCGGGTCATTCGCAGACTGCCTATTTCGATCCCGTCCCGATGACTGGTATTCACGTCCAGGTCAAGGGGGCATTCCGGTCGGCCCGGGTGGTCGGTACAGGCGCCGGCCTGGCTGTGGCCCGTTCGGGCGACTATTCGGAATTCACCCTGCCGTCGCTCGATCAGTACGAACTGGTGGAACTGCACCATTGAGACCGCAATCGCGGTTGCGGTGGCCAGGGCACTTACGTGGAGGCTGAATCTTGAGTACCATTGAAGCGCTGAAAACTCCCGATCAACTATTTGAAGAGCGGTTCGCGCGTTACGTTACCGCGATGCGCAACGGAATGCCCGACCGCGTCCCCATCCGCCCGCTTGCCGCTGAGATCACCGCGCGGATTGCCGGCTATACCTGCCAGGAAGTGACTCACGACTACCGCAAGGCATTCGAGGCCGTCATCCGCTGCTGCAGGGAATTCGATTGGGACGCCGTGGTTCCCAACATGGTCTACGTGTGGACAGGGCTTACACAGGCCATCGGTCTCCGTTACTACGGCGTGCCGGGCATCGATGTGGGCCCTGACGTCGGATTTCAATACCGCGAGCCCTCCGAGCCGAACGCCTTCATGAAGCGCGAAGAGTACGACGAGCTGATTGCCGATCCGACGCGCTTCCTTTACGAAACCTGGCTCCCGCGCGTCACCGGCGAAGTGAGCCCCAAGGGCCAGCCCTCCTCCTACCGCAACAACCTGTCGTTCGTGAAGGGCGGCATGGCGATGCTGGACTATTTCCACGCTTTCGGCCCGCAGGTGGAACGGATGAAGCGCGAATGCGGCACCGTCTCCGCCATCTGCGGCATGCTGAAAGCGCCGCTCGATATTCTGGGAGATAAGCTGCGCGGATATGTGGGCCTGGCTTACGACCTAATGGAAATTCCGGAGAAGGTCCTCGAAGCCTGCCAGGCGTTGATGCCGCACCTGGCCTACGTTGCGCTCACCAGCGCCGACCCGGCGAGGGCGATCCCCATCCCCATCTGGATGCATCGCGGATGTTCGCCTTTCATCTCGAAGAATCACTTTGATTCCATCTACTGGGCGACGCTGCGGCCCATTGTGGATGCCCTTTGGGCGCAGGGAAACCAGGTGCTGTTTTATGCCGAAGGGAAATGGGACGCCCACCTGGAACGGTTCGCGGAACTCCCTGCGGCGAGCATCGTCTTTCACCTCGACCGTACCGACCCGGTTCGTACTCACGAGGTGTTGGGACACAGGTTTTGCCTGAGCGGGGGCGTGCCCAACGCGATGCTGGCCTTCGGCCGGCCCGAAGAGGTGAAGGCGCGCTGCCGGAAACTCATCGAGAGCATCGGAGCCGAGGGCGGCTACATCATGGACGCCAACGCGATCATCCAGAGCGATGCCCTTCCGGAAAATGTGAAGGCCATGACGGACGCCACACGGGAGTACGGAGTTTACCGGTCGCCATCTTCTCCGTCCGCACCCGTACCCCAGGCACCGGCGCAAGGGCCGGCGCCCGGCTTGCCGGAGTGGATCAGCTCGGCGCGGGTCCGTCCGGGTGTGTGCCTTCCATTTGAGCTAAAGCGAAGTGAGCTGCCTTCAATCTGCGGAGACGCCGAAATCGTCCGGCGTGTCTGGGAAGACATCGACTCGCTGGCGCACCTGTACATCTGGCACGTGCTGCTCAGCTTCTGAAAAGCCGCTGCCGATCTGTTGATTCACGCCCGCAGCTTCACGGCTTGCTTGCCGGCGCCTGACTCGAACACCACCGGAGTGGCCGCTTTCGACAGATCCCCGCCGTCAATCGTGATGACCTTGCTCGCGGCGCCCTCAACCTGCAGGAACGCCGCGGCCCGAGTCAGAACGCGCGAGGCGGTGAGCAGGGCGTCCTGCGTTTCGACAAAACGCAACACCGATTTCGCCTGTGCGTTGCCTTGCGCGCTGAGCCCGCTGAATGCAGCATCGGTGACGTGGTCCAGGACCACCGCCGGCCGAAGGTCGGGCTCGACCACCTCAAAACGCACGTTGTTGAGGGTCAGACCGCGCACGTTCCGGGCAAACAGGCCGTATGCGGGCGGGGTGCCGATTTCGAAATACTCACCGGCAACCTGCGGAACTTCGCGCTGCGCCTCCTCGGCCGTGCCGCCGCCTCCATACGTCACGTGTACGTCGTTGAAGGTGATGTCTTCGAGGAAGGCGTCGCCGATGCCGTTGAGCACGATGCATTGCCGGGTCTCGCCGGGGCGGTAATTCTGCGGGAAAGCGATGTCGGGGAATTGCCTGCCTTGCGAGACGACGCTGGCGCGAATCCCGTTGAAGGCGATATTCCGCAGGAAACCCTTTCGAGCCGGTTCCGCCGCGGCGGTGTTGCGGCGCGCGCGGTTATTCAGGTCGATGGTGATCGGCCCGGTCACATCCTGCATGACCAGGTTGGAGAAGAGGAGATTCTGCACCTGAGCGCCCGGACCGAACTGCATCTTGATCGGGCAGCCGTAGGTTTCGTAGATCAGGCAATTGGAAATGGTGATGTTTTCCGGATTTCCGCCGCCGAACCGAAACACCGCCCAGCGCGTGCTGAACGTGCTGTTGGTGACCGTCACGTACCTGCAACTGCCGAACAGCGCGCAGGCGTCGTCCTGCGATTGTACGTCGCAGTTGCTGATGTGCACGTATTCGCTGCTGATGAAGTGAAACCCGTCGTTGTTACCGTTGACGCGGTTGTAAATGCGAATGCCTTCCATCCACACGAAGCTGCTTTGGATCACACGAATGGAGTGAAATGCGCTGGCGACCAGAAAAATATCGCGAACCCTGAGGTTCTTGCAGCGGTGAAACAACAGATGATAGGGGCGCTCGGCGCCACCGCGTCCGGATGGCGGCGGGACGCCCCGGCTGGGGCTGCGAAATTGCGCGCCCTGGCCGTCGATGGTCCCCGGGCCTTCGATGGTGACGTTGTCGGCATTCACACCGAAAATCAGGCCGACGTTTCCGTCCTCGAGCGTCGAATCGCCACGCAGCGGAATCGCGTCCGCCGCGTGATACTGGGTGCCATCGGCGCTGCCGAGCAGTTTGCCCTGCGCCGCGATGTGCAGGGTGACGTTGCTCTTCATCTCCACCGTTCCGATGACAAACACCCCCGCGGGAACCAGAACCGTCCCGCCCTGGTCCTTGTTGCACGCATCAATCGCCGTCTGCAGCGCCTGGGTATCGAGCGTCTTGCCGTCTCCTTTCGCGCCGAAGTCGAGGATGTTGTAGACGCGGGTGCCGGGGGCGGTGCCGCTGACAGCCGCCGGCGCCGCGGCCAGCGAACCGGAAGTAAGAGAAGCCGCCGAAGCCAGCCCCAGCCAGTTGCGCCGGGAGACTGGATTGTTGAAGTCCATCATGATTCATCCTTTCCTGCCGCAGCCCGTTGCTTCTTTTCTAGTGTATGCGTCCGAGGAACTACGCCGTTGACTGGGGGCGCGTGGAGCCAGAGCTTCGAGCGTGAGTTCCCGACCCGGGACCTTCAGACTCCAGCAGGCCAGATTTACTGATTTGGTCCGCCGTTCGGGTCAAGGCCGAGCACTGGTCTTTAACTCCTGCTCGACAATCTGGTGGAAATCGAGGCCGCTGCCGGCGTATCTTCTGGCGATCGCCAGGGTGCAATCCAGTTGTTCGGCCGGGTGTTGGCTTTGTTCCGGTGATTTTCGCAAGTCGGCCAGGGCCGGAGGGTTGCCCGGAAGGTCGCGGCGCAGCAGCAGGCGGTTTGCGAGGTGGCGGTTGGTCTGGAGCGAGCGCAGCTCGCGGAGGGCGCGGTGGTAGGTGCGCTCGATGCGCGTCTGGTGTTTGGCCAGGCGGTCGAGGGCGGCGGAGAAGGTATCGTCGAAGAACGGGTTGATCATCTGGGCCGAGGCCCTTTCGTGGATGTCGGTTTCCTGGATGCGGACGCGGCGCAAATTCCAGGCGGCGTGAAGGAGTTGGCGGAACAGATCCTGTTCGAGGGCACCGACAGGATTGATTTCGGCGGCGAGGTCGGCCTGGAACTGGTCGAAGGTTTCCTGTTCGCCGGGGGCGATGAAGATTTCCTTGGAGTCGAGGCCGTGCTTGAGGGCGTTCCGGGCGACTTTGGCTTTGCCTTCGTCGGTTTTTGGGCCGGTGGAGTGTTGGGCGTTGGCGCGGTTGGCGGCGAGCCTGGCGGCGGACGCCGGAAGTGATGGCCGCTGGCCATCGAGAAGGGGACCGGGTACCGGGGACCGGGGACCGTTGGGCGGCTCGGGTTGGGGACTGGCGGCGGAAGCGCCGCTGGATTTGGCAGACCGAGTAGAGAGGTTCATGAGGGGATCCTTTCCGGGGTTCGGAGAGATGCCTATTCGCTTCGAGTGTAGCGGGCGGATTTCTAAGTTTCCGGATGGTTGGACCGGAAAGGGTTGAAAAGACGAGTAATAAAGTCGCAATTTCGTGGTTCACCGCGGTTTGGGGAGATAGCGCGTGCGGTAGGGTTGCCGGAATCTCCGGCCGAAGTACGCAAGGAACGTAAGCTCTACGGGGCTATGGTCGGGAAAAAGGGTTCAGGAGCAGAGCCCGCCGAAGATAGTTGAGTGCATCCCAAAAGTGATACAGCGAAAACAGGGACACTACCACCCGTCACAGTGACGTTTTCACCAAAGAATCGAAGCCTGCGGAAGCTTGACATCCCGAGAGCGGCGGATACTGAGAATAGCCAGCAAGCATCCTGGAATCAGCCAGATACGTTCCGGATCACTCGCAAAACAATCACCAGGCGATGTGCGTCAAAGACTGAAATCGGCCTGGGACAGCCGCTACCGCGTCTTGCCGCACCACGCTAAGTGTCAATAGAACAGACACTTACAGATGCACCTACCTGGGGCGGGTCAGGATCCACCTGGCTTATCATGGATGTGCCCTTTTCCGCCGGCTTTCGTTGTACAGTCCACCCAGGACGAGCCAGGAACTTCTCAAACTTCTTATTCAGGAGCGCGACAAACTCAATCTCGCTATAGCGGCACTTCAGGGACCAGCCCCGTCGGCAATGCGCAGGAGGCATCCGCCCAAGAGCGCCGTTGCGTCCAAACCTAAAACGACGAAGCGCGGCCGCAGGAACTTCACTCCGGAGCAGAGCGCCCAGCAGGCTGAACGCATGAAGCGGTACTGGGCCGACAGGAAGAAAGCTGAAGCAAAGCCCGCGAGGAGGAAGAAGGCCAAAGCGAAAGCTGATGCGGCTGCAGAAGGCGGCGAGTGATGTTCACCAACAGGCGAAACATAGGTGGACCCGCGGGAAGGTGGTGAGGGTGAGATGAGCAACTTGGCGGTGGTGCAGGAAGTCTACGCGGCATTTGCGCAGCGGGACATGAAGGCCATTCTCGCCCATCTAAGTCCCGAGATCCTCTGGAGCGAGCCGGAGAACCCGTTCAATCCAGCTGCGGGAACGCGCCATGGTCACGCGGGCTTTCTCGAGTGGGCGCGAATCGGGCGGGAGGCAGAAGACATCGAACTGCTCGAGCCGCAGTTGTTCCTTACGAGCGAAGACGCAGTCGCAGTGGTGGGTCACATGAAGTGTAGGGCCAGGCGGACTGGACGCGCATATGAGTCTGACTTTGTTCACGTGGTGAGGTTCCGCGACGGGATGATCACCCGGTTTCAAGAGTTCTTCGACACGTATGCGGCTGGAGAAGCGTTCCGAACTGATGGTGCGTAGCGCGCCGCCCAACAAGGGCATGAAGCTGTCAGAACGCGCTTGTCTCGGAGGTAGCTGGCCTGGCCAGCCTCGGCTTCAACCTCTTTCATCTCTACCGCGGGCGGATGCTTCGAAGCTCCGCCTCCGCCGAGAAGAACGCTTCACATCACCACGCTGGCGCAGCAGTGAACGATCATCTCCGCGTCGAACCGTAGCCGCCGCCCAACCGAGCGGGTTGGCCTAAGAAAGAAGAACAGGTTTTGGGTTGTTCCGTAAGCCGTTGTAAATACAATGGTTGCCTGCCGGGAGGCCCCGCCGACGGTTTCATCTTAGGCCAACCAGGATCGGTTTTATCCAGGTCAGCCTAAACAAGAGTTAGGCGTCTCGACTCGGCTCGGTTGGCAGAGCATTGACGGTCTGACAAATCTCGCCCCGTCGCGGCAAGCTACGTTCTTGTGCAATGCTCAGAAGGAGCGTCCATGTACTGGATAGTCGTCTTCTTGGCGTCAGTGTTGGGAGCCGTTGTTCAGATCCTACTCACAGGGCTGGGCCCGCAGTCCGTTTCACACATCGCCGAAGTCAGTCTCATTTGGTTGCTGGCGGGATTCTACGGCGTAGCGACGCTTATGGCCGGTCTTCAGCAGCTTTTCAACTCGGACCAGATTGCCAAATCAATCGGGTGGCCGACAGGAAGCGGTTTTCAACATGAGCTGGGCTGGGCAGAGGTCGGCCTTGGCGTGGCCGGGTTCCTTTCCATCTGGTTCAGGGGCGCGTACTTCTTGGCTCCGGGCATCATCGGTTCGTTTCTGTATCTTGGAGCGGCATTCGTACACTACCGGGACTTGAGGAAGAGGAGCAACGTCAACCCGGGCAACGCAGGACCCGTTTTCTATATCGACATCGTTGCCCCAATTGTCGTGATTGCGATGCTCGTGCTGTATGCACCCTGGAACTATATGTAGTCCTAGGAGCAACTTGCGATCAAACGTATGCGTCAGAGGAACTACCCCGTTGACAGGACGGCGCCGAAGTGCCTGGGCTACCGGGAGCGGGCAGCCCAGGCTGTAGGGGTGAGTTCTGGGAGCTTCTGAATGTTGGTGTCGGCGAGGCCCGGCAAAATCGCCCCCAGGTAATCCCGCACCGGGACCTTCAAGCGCCGGCAGCTCTCCACGATCGATAGAATGGCTACCACTTTCGGCCCAGCTTGCGGACTGCCTACGTGCAGCCAGTTCTTGCGACCCAGGGCCACCGGACGCATCGAGTTCTCCGCCAGGTTGTTACTCAACTCCAGTTCCGGATACTCCAGGAACCGCGTGAGCCTCCGCCAGAGTGACAGCGGGAAAAGGGGAAAAGGGGCCAAGGGGAAAAGGGGCCAGGAACACTAGACACCTTTTCTTGCGGTTCATTGTGCAATGGCGCCAACTCCATGATAGATCATGCCTTCTGGAATTCCTTGCTGGATTTGTCAACTCGCCGAATGGTCGTCGAAAGAAAACTGAGCGAGTAGCGCCCACAACATCTTGTGGTACTACTCAGGAATTCCAGCAAAACAAGCAGGAACTTGTGTTCCCGTCCCCTTTTCCTAAACAAGCAGGAACTTGTGTTCCCGTCCCCTTTTCCTCGTCCCCTTTTCCCCTTTGTGTTCCCGTCCCCTTTTCCTCGTCCCCTTTTCCCCTTTGTGTTCCCGTCCCCTTTTCCGCTGCGGATCGGAAGCCTGGGAGAGATCGGCGTGTGAAATATCCCCCGGCAAAGCCGGGGGCTTTAGGTTGTGAGCCGCTCAAAGCGGCTGAGCGGGGTCGCTAACGCGGCCCCGTGGTTTGCGCCACCTTAACGGTGGCGGTCAATATCTCAGGCGTAATTGGTCCAGTCGCTCGTCTTCCCGTTGCTGGTTCTGGATGTAGGCGCGAATCACCGCCTCGTCGCGCCCCACGGTCGACACGTAATAGCCTCGCGCCCAGAAGTTCTGCCCGACGAAGCTTCGCTTGCGTTCTCCATACACACGCGCCAAGTGGATCGCACTCTTGCCCTTGATGAACCCAACCACCTGCGACACCGCGTATTTCGGTGGTATCGAGATCATCATATGCACGTGATCCCGCATCAAATGCCCTTCCTCGATCCGACTCTCCTTTTGCTCGGCCAGTCGCCGGAATACCTCTCCTAGGTATTTCCTCAACTCCCCGTACAGCACCTTACGTCGGCATTTCGGAATGAACACCACGTGGTATTTGCACTCCCAGGCCGAATGGCTTAGACTCTGGTACTCGTCCATCGCGTGAAATCTCCTTTCGTGTGCTTGCCTGCTCACGTTCGGAGTTTCCGCGATGGACTCCCTCAAATGTCAAACTTCTACTGCCTCCCCGGCAAAGCCGGGGGGTCTCTCATATTGGGCTAGGACCTGCCGGCTCTCGCTGCCCACCCTACTCAGAAAGCGAGCCAGTGCGACAGGAAGCTGGTTGTCAACGAGGAATCTCACGAGTGCCAGCAGAACCGGGTGGTCAGCCTGATGCGCCGCATACTCGATGGCCGCCAGAATGTCCTCGCGCTCCAGGAAGGGATAGTCCACGAGGATCTCGTCAACGGAAGCCCCCGCGCCCAGAAGCTCGAGGATGTCGGTAACACGGATGCGGAAGCCGCGAATACAGGGACGCGATCCGCACTTGCCCTCCTCGATCGAAATGCGGTGGAGACGTTGCAGGGTCATGCTTCCGTGCCAGTATACCAGTCCTGCCAGAAGCGCCGTGACGGAAACCAGGAGCCGGAAGGAGCAGGACGGCGGCTCGAATCGGGCTCAATCGGCGTACGACAGCCGGTGGCACTTATTTCCGCACCAGTCAAAGTACCTGTGGATCATATTTTGACATGGGCGTGTAGGGCAAGTCAGTCTGCCCTGGATACATTTTCGATTATCGGTTGCATTTATCTGAAATATGGTGTACTCTCCCTACCGGGTTCTGGACGGAAGGAAACGTTATGGGGAAGTACCGGGCCGGGCTCGCCGTTTTGTTTGCAGCTTTCGCTTGCGCATCGGGATATTCGGCGCCCTCCTCGGTGGTTATCAGTCAGGTGTATGGAGGCGGCGGCAACCAGGGAGCTACATACACCAACGATTTCATCGAACTCTTCAACCGGGGGACGGAAGCGGCCGACCTGAGCGGCTGGACCGTGCAGTATGCCTCGGCCAGCGGTTCTTCGTGGGAGGCGACTCCGCTGACTGGCCGGATCGAACCAGGGCAGTATTTTCTGGTGGGGGAGCAAAAAGGCGCCGAGGGCACACTCGATCTGCCCGCACCGGATTCCACAGGGAACATCGGTTTGAGTGCCGCTTCGGGCAAGGTTGCCCTGGTTCGCGATCTTACCTTGCTTTCCGGATCCAGCCCCACCTCCGCACTCATCGCCGACCTGGTAGGCTACGGTTCCGCCAGCTACTCGAAAGGCAGCCCGGCTCCCGCATTGACCAATACGACGGCGATCCTTCGCCAGGATGCCGGTTGTACGGACACGGGCGACAACTCCGCCGATTTCTTCACCGGGCCACCGGCCCCGCGCAATGGTTCCACGCCGTTTCACACGTGCAGCGTTTCCCCTCCAACGCAAACCCCGGCAATCTCCGCCGAAGGTGTCGTGAATGCGGCAAGCTACGCCGGAGGAGCGGTCGCACCGGGTGAAATTGTGGCTATTTTTGGAGAGAATCTTGGCCCCTCTTCCCTTGTCTCGATGGAACTCACCGCCGATGGACAGTACGCCAAGACAAGCGTTGGCGGCACGCGTGTGCTGTTCGACGGCGTGGCGGCACCGATGGTCTATTCGTCCGCAGGGCAAATCAGTACGGTAGTTCCTTTTTCGGTGGCCGGAAAACCGGCCACGACAATCCAGGTCGAGCACGACGGCCTGCTATCTAACGCGGTCAGCATGCCGGTGGCGCCTCGCTGCCCGGCGTATTTACGCTCAATTCATTGGGTAGCGGCCAGGCGGCCGCCCTGAATCCCGACTATGGCGTAAACGGCCCCAGCCACCCTGTGAAAAAGGGAGAGTGGTTGGTGATTTACGCGACCGGCGGTGGCGAGACCGGAGCGCCGGAGGTCGATGGCATGCTGATTGGAACCGATTTGCCGTGGACTAAACTGCCCGTCCACGTGAAAATCGGAGGCGAGCCTGTAGACGTCCCTTACGCCGGCGGGGCGTACGGACTGATCAGCGGCGCCCTGCAAATTAACGCAGTCATTCCCTCGACCTTTTCGAAGAACGGTGTGCTCTCCCTGGAGGTGACGATCGGGGACGTCGTCAGCCAGTCCGGTGTCACCGTCGTCGTGGGGGACACGGACTCGCAACCGGCAGGCACCGGTGCGTTGATCGACTCCCGGTTTGCGGAGCTAAAAACACAGGCCGTGCCTCCGGCATTGCCTGAAATTCCGAACGACCGCATCGGTCTACCACAAGATTGGCTCGGCCTGATCTCCTGGAACACGCAGGTCGGCGCTACTTCGACGGCCGCGGATGCCTTGCGCCCGTCCATGGTCAAGTCTGCGCTCTCGGCGATGTTCGGCGGCACGTACCAGTTGCTGGCGGCACAGGAAGTTCCCAGCAACGATTCTTCCGAACTGCTGCGCGGCCTGCTCCCGGGCGGGACGTTTCTGTGGAAAGCGGACTTTCTCGACACCTCCGACACCATGGACAACGGCTTCTGGTACCGGGAAGGGGTCACCTTGCTGGACTCGCGCACTCTGTTCCTGTCGGGCGCGACGGAGGGTGGGAAGCCAGTGGCAGATACAACCCTGGCGCTGCATCCACCCCGGGTGGCCCAATTCCAGGTGGGCGATTTCGATTTCACGGTCCTGAGCGTCCACTTAACCTTCGCCGATGGCGACACGTCGGAATCCGCGCGGGAAATGCGCAATATTCTCGATTATCTCGACTGGTATTTCCAGCAGCCGGGGCACGATCCGGACGTGCTGGTGTGCGGCGACTTCAATACGCCTTCGGCACTCAGCGGGCAGCAGGGCGCCGGCGGCATCACTCTGGATCAGGTTCTCGACGAGGATTCCCGGTTTCAGCAAGGCGAACGGCGATTCGTCACGCTGGTGCACGAGCCCACATCCCGTAAATCTGCCGCCAACGGCGGGACGCCTGCCAACAACTACGATCATTGCCTCGCCAGTGCGGACACCATGGAGGAACTGATCCAGGTCCGGCGCGTGGACCCGGCTATTCTCCTGGACCTGCCCGACGATCCGGAGCAACGTTTGACTTCCGATCATTTTCCGATCGTGGCCTTTTTCCTGACCAGGGGAGAGAACGTGGCCCTCGATGGGAAGGCCAAGCTGGCGCCCTGAACCGCCTTCCGATTCCACCCGGCGGCAACTCCACCGGTTCCTCAGCCAATCGCCTCGCTGAAGCTTGTCAAATCCCCACAGATTCCCCCGACGAAGCGTAGTATAAATACTCCGCCGCCGGGCAGCCGTTTCGGTCTGCATTTCGAGGCGTTGCGAGAGGCGGGCCGGAAGCGCCGGCCCGGATTCGGCGGAAGATCCGGCGTCCAAAGACGATCGCGGTGCCAGCGGGTGTACACTGTGCGTGTCCAGGCGCGGGAAAGGCCGGGATGGCTTTTACCCGCGGGCATCGTGTTCGGCTCAAAATCAGGAGCGTTTATGAAACAGCTTGCTCTTCTATTCGATTCTTATGGCCGCGGTTGGCTGCGGCCTTGCCCGTGCGCAAAACCCCGCTATCACGGTTCGAGGCTACCAGATTTTGGGCCCGCCGACGCCGGCCGATTTCCCCAAATGGATCGCCGACATGAAGCGCTGGCGGATGGAGTTTCTCAAGCGCCTGGGCTACGACGACTCCGAATACAGGCGCCCCGAGCTGCTTTGGACGCAGAGCAGTTTCATGCAGCCGCAGATGATGGTGGAGGACCGCTACTTCTACGATCCGGTGGCGGGACGATACACCGTGGATCGATACCTGGACGATCTGGAGAAGCGCTACGGGGGGATCGATGCCGTGCTCATCTGGCCGGTGTACCCGAACATCGGCATCGACAACCGCAATCAATTCGATTGCTTCCGCGATATGCCCGGCGGCATCGCGGGCATCAAGCAGATGGTGGCGGATTTTCACAAGCGCGGCGTGCGCGTGCTGTTCCCCATCATGCTTTGGGACCAGGGCACACGGCAAGAAGACCGGAATGAGTACGAAGTTCTGGCCGGGAACCTGGCCGCGGTCGGCGCGGATGGCGTGAACGGCGACACCATGAATGTCGTCCCGCGCATGTTTCGCATCGACTCCGACAAAACCGGCCACCCACTGGCGTTTGAACCGGAAGGGCCTCAGCGTCGATGTCGGCCTGGCCTACAACAACATGAACTGGGGCCAGGCGACCATTCCCTCGGGGACGGATGGCAGAGGAGCCGCCAACGTTCCTCTCGTTGCCAAGTATAAGTGGCTCGAGCCCCGCCATATGACGAACATTAGCGACCGATGGCAGCGGGACAAGAACGCTGACCTGCAGTACGCGTTCTTCAACGGCATCGGCATGGAAACCTGGGAGAACATCTGGGGGATCTGGAACGAAATGACCCCTCGCGACTCCGAGATCTGCCGCAGGATAGGCAAGATAGAGCGCCAGTTTGCCGATTTGCTCATCAGCGCAGACTGGGAACCTCACACTCCGGCGCCGCTGCAGTATGGGATTTACGCCAGCAGGTTCCCGGGCAAGGAACAGACCCTCTGGACCATCATCAATAAGAACGAGTTCGATGTCTCCGGCAAGCAGATGCGTGTTCCCCACCAAGCGGGCAGAAAGTATTACGACCTGTGGCACGGTGTGGAACTGACGCCGGAAGTCAAGGACGGAAACGCTACGCTGAGCTTCGAGATGGAAGCTGACGGCTTCGGCGCACTGCTTGCCAGCGACGCGGCCTCACCGTCCGCCGACCTGAACAAGTTCCTCGGGGAAATGAATGTTCTGGGACGGACACGGCTCGATAGCTTCTCCCGCGAGAGAAAGTTCCTGCCGCAGCAAGTGGTCGATATTCCGCCCACGAAGCCGGCCTCGAACCCGCCCGCGGGGATGGTGACCATTCCCGCCGGGGAATTCGAGTTCCAGGTGCAGGGCATCGAGATCGAGGGCTCAAACCAGATTGGCGTGGACGTGCAGTACCCGTGGGAGAATTCGCCGCGGCGAAACCACCGCCACACGCTCGCACATCAAGAGCTTCTATATCGACCGCTACCCGGTGACGAACGCGGAGTTCAAGAAGTTCATGGACACGGCGAAGTACCGGCCGAAGGACGACCATAATTTCCTGAAGGACTGGAAGAATGGCACATACCCGCCAGGCTGGGAGAACAAGCCGGTGACGTGGGTGTCGCTCGAAGACGCGAGGGCGTACGCGGCCTGGGCGGGCAAGCGGCTGCCGCACGAATGGGAGTGGCAATACGCCGCGCAGGGAACAGATGGGCGGACTTATCCGTGGGGGAACAGTTGGAATCCGCAGGCGGTGCCCGCGCCGGACAGAGGCCACGAACTGCGGGGGCCGGACAATGTCGATGCTCACCCGGAAGGGGCAAGCCCGTTCGGGGTGATGGATCTGACCGGCAACGTCTGGCAGTGGACCGACGAGTACCTGGACGAGCACACACGGGCAGGAATCCTGCGCGGTGGAAGTTACTATCAGCCGCAAGGTTCGAGGTGGTATTTTCCCGCAGGCTTACCGGCTGGACGAGCACGGCAAGCTGCTGCTGATGGCGCCGAGTAAAGACCGCGCGGGCACCCTCGGCTTCCGCTGCGTCGTGGACGCTCAGTGAGTTAGTGAGTTGATTGGAGACAGATATGAAACCAGGAGTCACAATTGTAGTCCTGGGCAGCGCGAACATGGACCTGGTGCTGCCGGTCGAACGGCTTGCCCTGGCGGGCGAGACCATCTCGGGAGGAGACCTGGCGCTGTTTCCGGGCGGCAAGGGGGCGAACCAGGCGTGCGCGGCCGGCAGGGTCGGCGGGCACGTCGCTTTTGTGGGGCAAGTGGGCGACGATGCGTTCGGGGCCAGGCTGATCGCCAGCCTGGAACAGGCGGGTGTCGACACCAGCGGCGCGGGCAGGTGCAGTACGCCGACGGGTTGCGCCTGCATCTATGTCCTGCCCAACGGCGAAAACTCCATTGTCATTTCGCCGGGAGCGAATGGCGCCGTGCTGCCGGAAGTCACTCTGCCGCGGCTCGACCTGCTGCACGAGGGCTGCTACCTGCTGTCTCAACTGGAAATTCCGCTGGCGACGGTGGAGGCCGCCCTCGCCAAAGCCAAAGCGGCCGGAGCCACAACTATCCTCGACCCGGCGCCGGTGCGGCCTCTTTCTTCGAAGCTGCTGCGCTCGGTGGATTTTCTGACTCCGAACCAGACCGAGGCCGCCGCGTTGCTGGGCGACCCGAATTTGGAGATCGGCGATTTCGGCCAGGCCGCGCGCGCCGCCGAAAAGCTCCTTTCGCTAGGACCAGGGGCCGTGGTAATGAAGCTTGGGAGTCTGGGCTGCTACGTGGCCGCCGGCAAGGTGCGCGCGGCGGTGCCGGCGTTCGAGGTGAAGGCGGTGGACACCACCGCAGCCGGCGATGTCTTCAACGGGGCCTTTGCAGTCGCGCTGTCGGAAGGGAGAGACGTGGTGAAAGCGGCTAAATTCGCCAGCGCCGCCGCCGCGATCTCGGTGACGCGGTCCGGCGCGCAAACCTCGGTGCCCTCCAGGGAAGAAGTGGATAGAATGTTGAACGGCTGAATCGCTGTAAGTTCCGAATAGACAGGACCCCATGTTTCTCGTACATAATCTCGGATTAGCAATCGTCTTCTGCATGATCACCATGCTGGGTTGGGGCTCGTGGGCCAACACCCAGAAGCTGGCTGGAAAAGACAGGTGGCCGTTCCAACTCTATTACTGGGACTATGCCATCGGTGTCTTGTTCCTGAGTCTGTTTTTCATGTTCACGCTTGGCAGTCTGGGCAACTCGGGGATGGGAGCCGTAGCCAACCTGTCACAGGCCGGCAGCGGCGCTTTGATCCGGGCGGTTCTCAGCGGTGTGATATTCAACATCGCCAACATCCTGCTGGTGGTGGCGATCGACGCCGCCGGCATGTCGGTCGCCTTCCCGGTGGGCGTCGGGCTGGCGCTGGTGATCGGGACGGTGGCGAGCTATGTCCAGACCCCCAAGGGAAGCCCCGCGCTGTTATTTGGCGGTGTCACCCTGGTTGTGGTCGCGATGGTGCTGTCGGCCATCAGTTATAGCAGGCTGCCCCGTAAGCCGGGACTGGCTTGGGCGCGCGGAGTGGTTTACGCCGCCATCGCCGGCTGTCTGATGGGCTTTTTCTACCCGCAGTTGATGCGCTCCATTTCGCCGGATTTCAACTCGGCGCCAATTCAGGCGGGACTTCTGACTCCCTATACCGCACTGTTCTTCTTCTCGGTGGGACTACTGCTGAGTAACTTCGTCGTCAACACCGTCTTCATGAAAACCGCGAATCTCACTTACGCCGAGTATTTCCGAGGGGCCGCGCGACTCCACTTACTCGGTTTCCTTGGCGGAATCATCTGGGCCCTGGCGCTGGGCTTCAACGTGATCGCCTCGGGCGTCGCCGGGCCGGCCATTTCCTATGCGCTTGGCCAGGGCGCCACGCTGGTGGCGGCAGTCTGGGGTGTCCTGATCTGGAAAGAGTTTCGCGACGCGCCGAAAGGCACCATGCCGTTCGTCGTCCTCATGTTCGTCGGTTACACACTCGGTCTTACGCTGATCGGGATGGCGACCCTGTTGTAGTTGCCGCGGAGGCGACCTTCACAAGCTGCTTGCCGGTGTTTTCGCCCTGGAGCATGCCGATGAAGGCCCGCGGAGCGTTCTCCAAACCCTCGATGATGTTCTCGCGGTACCGCAGCTTACCCTCTTCGAGCCACGCGGCCATTTGGGTGAGACCCTCGGGGTAACGGTCCGCGAACTGGAACACCAGAAAACCCTCGGCGCGGGCTTGTCTGATGATGAGGACCCAAAGCAGTCGGGGCCCTATTTCCGGCTTCTCCAGGTTGTACTGGGAGATTTGTCCGCAGACAACGACGCGGGCCCGGACGTTCAGGAGCGGGAATACAGCGTCGGTAATCGCTCCGCCGACATTGTCGAAGTAAACGTCGATGCCGTTGGGGCAAAGCCGCTTCAGCGCGGCCGTATAGTCGCCGGCGGTCTTGTAGTTGAACGCACCATCGAAGCCCAGTTCTTCCACCAGGTGGTCGACCTTGGCGTCGGAACCGGCGACGCCGATCACGCGGCATCCCCGAATCTTCGCGATCTGGCCCACAAGCGAACCCACCGCGCCGGCCGCTCCGGAAACCACCACGGTTTCTCCTGGCTTGGGTTGGCCAATATCGAGCAGGCCGAAATACGCGGTCAGCCCTGGCATGCCGAGCACGCCCAGAGCGGTGGAGATGGGCGCGCGCCGCGGGTCGATTTTAAGAACGCCTTTGCCATCGGACACATCGTATTCCTGCCAGCCGAAGTGGCCCTGGACGATTTCGCCCGCCGCGAATTCCGGGTGCCGCGACTCGGTCACCTCGCCCACCGCCCCGCCGGCGATGGCCTGCCCGATTTCGAACGGCGGGACATACGAGCTACGAGACGCGTTCATACGCCCGCGCATGTAAGGATCGACAGAGAGATAGAGGATGCGCACCAGGAACTCCCCGTCGGAAGGTGCGGGGACGGGTGACTCGACCAATGCAAAGTCGGATTCCTTGGGGTAGCCGGTGGGGCGCGCGGCCAGCGTGATCTGTCGGTTTTTGGTAGGCACGAAGTCAGGTTAGCACGAGGGTTCCGGTCAGAATTGAACGCGCAGGGAGAATCGCAGCCGGCGAGCGGGATACTGCGTTGATACCGCCTGGCCGAAGGACGGCGCTTCCAGGACGCTGGCTGGCGCGGCGAACTGGGTGTGATTCAGGACGTTGAACGCTTCGACCCGGCCGGTGACCCGCAGTGACTCGCCGATTCGGAATTCGCGCTCCACCGCCGCGTCCAGGTTGCTGGCGCCCCAGGAAACAAAAGCATTTCGACCGACTATGCCATCGCCCGCGTTAAAGGCGCCCATGCGTGGGGCAAGCAGCCCCGCGGGTGCAAGACCGGGCGCGATGGTCACGCGGACACGCGGATCGCCCCCGGTCGCGGGAACGATTCCGGCAGGCAGGTTCAGCCGGTCGGTCAGCAGGCCGTCTCCGTTCACATCAATCGAGCTTGTGATGTTGTACGGGTGCCCTGACTGTAGGGCGTAAACAGCGGCGAGGCGCCACGCGCGCAAAAAGCGGTTGCCGGCCGTAACGGGCGAGTCGTACACAAAGTGCGTCACCCAGCGCAGCCGTGTATCGAAATCAGACGATCCGCGCTCCGATCCCGCGAAGGAGTCCTGCGGATAGGAGAAGCCGGTTTGATCGTCGAAGATATCGGATGCGTTGTCGATCGCGTGAGACCACGTGAATGCAGACCCGAGTAGGAATCTCCGGCTGTATCGATGCCGGAAGTCGACCTGTAGCGAGTCGTAGCTGGAAGCGCCGTCAGTGGCGAGTACCGTTCGCATCAGGCCGATGCCATTCACGGCCGGCGGTCCCAGTGGAGATCGCGCAACCAGGTTTGGAAACAAGTCCCCAAAAAAGATGGGAAAAGGGGCCGTCACGTTGAACTGCGCATTGATATAAGGCAGCACGGCGCCACCAAACGCCAGAAACGTTCGCGGCGGGTGGTCCAGCGTGGTGGCGCGCAGCAAGTGGCGTCCCTGAGTGCCAACATAAGAGACGCGCAAAACGTTATCCGAACCGAAGCGATGCTCCACCGAGAATACGTTTTGTAGCGCCCACGGATGGCGCAGACCGAACTGCGGCTGCAAAGGGGCAAGCACGGGGTACGCCTCGGCCAGGCGTTGCGCGAGAAGCGCAATCGGGTCGGGCTTGCCGGAGAACGTCGGCGGAGTGACGTGGTTCAACGAGCCAGCCTGCCAGACGCTGCTGAACGCGCTTTCTTGCGCGCGGACAGCGGGATTGGCCAGATTAAAGAGGTATGGACTACGCGCGGCAGCGGTCTTAAGATCGAAGGGGCTTAAACCGAGATAGGTGGGGAAGTTCGCCAGGTTCAGCGGGAGCGCGGTGGGAAATCCGGAACGGGACTCGGTAACGATGAGTGCGGGGAAGCTGCTGGTATACAATCCTGCTCCCGCGCGAACGATGGTAGTTCCTTTTCCGGTGACATCCCAAACCAGTCCGGCGCGCGGATCCCACGTGGAAGCATGCGCGCCGAAGACGCTGCGAAAATCGCCGGGAAATGCGGCCAGGACATTATTGAGAAGACCGGGGCACGCAGGCGAGCAAGCGCTTTCGCCCTGCTGGACCTGCGCGGAGAGAGCCTGGAAATCGAAGTTGCGGAGAATAACCTGGTCGGCGTCCGAAGGCAGCGGGCTCCATCCGTAACGCAGCCCGGCCTGCAAGCGGATGCGGCGGCTGAGGGCCAGGTCGGCGGTGGCGAACGCATCTATCTGGGTGCTGGAAAGGCGGAGCGACGGCGGTGCCGCGCTTTCCAGGGTTTGGTACATTCCCGTCGTCGCGCCCATCGCGGCCATGCTGGTGGCGGAAGTGTAAAGAGACGGTGAGCCGAACTGGAATGTCCCACCTTGCAGTCCGTGAAACTCGGCGTAGGGACGGCTATTGCGGTCCTGGGTGGACCTGAGTTGCGTAAATCGGGAATCGAAGCCGAAGCGAAACGTGTGCAGGCCGCGCGCGATGGTGCTGATATTGCCGATTTGCCAGGTTCGGTCATCGCGGTCCTGCGGGAAGCGGAATACATCCACGCCGATCGGGCTGAACCCGGCAATCCGGACCTGCCCCAGGGGGCCCGTGACAGCCTCGGAGTCTGCTCCTCCATCAATCCCCATGGCGGTGAGCAACTGCGACCCGGCGGCGCTGCGGCCGCTCACGTACGAGTTCGGTGCGGCCCCGGGGCGGCTCGCGTCCAAAAGCAGGGGAGCGTTGAGAAGTAATGGGTTGCCAGGAAATAACGCGGAACCAAGCGGCGATTGCACTCCCGCGCCACCCAGTCCGATCGACGAGTTTCCGAAGGAAAACCGAAAAGAACTACTAAAATTGCCCGGCGGCGCGATATCGAGGTACCCCGCAAAGCTCTGGCTGCGTATCTTGGAGTAAATGGTGGAATAAAGGGCGTCGTCCACCGTGGGGAGGAAGCTGCTCTCCCACGCGCGGCTGTATCGGAAGGCCAGCGCGAGCGGCCCAGCCCGGTGATCGGTCTTGACGGTGAAAGGATACGCGTGTTGGTTCGCTCGCAGGTTGGTGGTATAGGTATTGGCGCCGAAAGGCCCCGAGGGGTTGTTGGGGAATGGGAACAGGCTGAAGATTCCGTTCCCCGGCAGGCTGGCCGGGGTGAATCCCAACACGGAACCGATCAAGGAGAACTGGCTGAAACCCGTTCCCCCGGTGTCCTTCACACCCCGCTGCGCGACGGTGGGCACGGCAAAATGATGTTCCTCCGATGCAGTGGTGACGATGCTCGCAAAGGAGAAATAGAAAAAACTACTTGGCTTCAGGATCGGACCACTGATATTGGCCTCGGCCTGCGTGCGGCGAAATGGGTAATTGCCGTACGCAGGGTTGCGGGTCCGGACAGGTACTCCATCGACCGTCGCCGGAGCGCCGCCGGAGAGCAATGGCGGGCCGGTGCTGCCTGCGGCGAGGTTCTGAGTGAAGAAGTCGCGCGCGTTGAAGTGATTGTCGGAAAAGTACGCGGCTACGTCTCCGTGAAGTTGGGCGGCGCCTGAACGGGTGAGCGCATTGACCTGGCCTCCGATGTCGCGTCCGTAAGTGGCGTCGGGAACGGCGGCCACCACCTGAAACTCCTGAATGGAGGAGGCGGGTTGCGGCACGAGGGCGACAAAACCCTGGCGGCGGATGCCCAGTTCCTCGTCATTATCATCCGCGCCGTCGATCACGAAGTTGTTCTGCCGGCCCCGCAACCCGTTCACGATGAACTGCCCCGGAGGTCCGACACCCGGCGCGATCCCCGGGCCGGCGCGCCGCCATGCCGTGGGCGCGGGCACAATTCCAGGCGACAGCAGAGCCAGGTAATCGAAACTGCGGATGCCGGGAAGCGGAATGGATTCGAGCAGGTAGGGGGAGTATACGAACCGGTAGGCGGCTTCCTGGGTTTCAGAGATCACACCGAGACGGACGGGATGCTCCGGCGTCAGCTCTATTTTGGATGGAAAAGTGTCGCCAGGATAGATCACACGCACGTACGGTTGAAAGCCTTTGAGCCTGACGATGAACACGTATTCGGTTACGCCGGCGAGAAGTATTGAATCGAGTTTAACGGCAAAATGCCCATCGTTCTCAGTTCTTTCGGCGGCCGCTTCGCGCAGCTCGCCGGTTTTTGCGTCCCGCACGAGAATCTCGGCGGTTGCGCCTCCCACCGGAGACCGGCCACTGCCGACCGTACCAGTGGGGACAGGCCAAGAGTCCGAATGCGCTGGCGCAAGTTGCTTTTCGAAGCGGACAAGGCGGATGTGGATATTGCGCACGGACAACGCCGAATGGCCGGGCTGCCCGCCCGGATCGGGAATTCGGGGAACGACAATGGGAGGCTTGGGCGGATCGATAGGGAACCTGGTATTTGTCGCCCTGATCGGGACGTTCGGCTCTCTGTGTATCCGGTAGCCCTGGACGGTGATCAGGAGATCATAATTGGCCGGATAGACGGAGTAGAGCGTAAATTCATCGCCGTAAACGTATGTCCCGTCAGGACCCTTCTCCTGCCGGACGTAAGCAGTTGTTTGCCGGCGATCGTAGCCCGAGAGCATCTGGACCGAAATCTCCTTGCCCACGTCCTCCGCGCGTCCGCCCGCCAGCTCCACAATTCCGGTGACCATGCCGACCTGATACGACTGTGCCGGAGCCGAGGTTGTAAAGGCCAGAATGGTGGCAGCAGCGACGACGGCCCGTTTCATGAGGCATCCTGCAGGCGGATGAATTCGTAGGCCGGACCGGGCCCCGGAGAGGTGTCGATGATCAGAAATGATCCGTAACGGAACGCTTGATGGGCGTCCGGAGTGTAGACATGGTCCAGCGAATATTCGGTCGAGTCGGTGGAGCCCGGAACCAGTTTTTGAAGGTGGAAATCGTGCGTCAGTTCGAAGCCCTTGGCTTCGATTTGAACGCGGATGCGGTCTTGTGGCGAGCAACAGGGAGCGCCCAGATCCAGCGGCCTCTCATCGGCTTCGAGCAAATTGTAACTGGTCCTTCCGACAATCCGCTGGGCGGCACCGATCGCTCTGGCCGAGAAGTACACGACCTTGCCGCGGTTGGTCAAAGTGAAATGGTATCCGCGAATGGCTCCGGGATCCCCGGAGGCCGAATGCGGCTGTGCGCGAACGATCCAGCCGGCCGCACCTTGGCGCGGGAGTTCCACTGCAAAGGCCATGTGGAAGTCGTACAGCGCGCTGCGGTCCGGGACGGGGAAACTTCCTGTGCCAGGTCCGACAAGCCGCAGTTTCCCGTCCTTGCCATTCGCCATGAAGCCGGGTTCGATTCTCCAGGCCGCGGGGTACGACCATGCCTCGCGAAGGTTCACCGCCGCGTCCAGAGCGAATTCCTGGAATGGATCCACGGGATTCGGCCGGGGACCCACGGTCAAACGCACAGGCACCAGACTGAGGTCTTTCTGGAGGTTTGTGACCGGGTGCGGAGCCCTGAAATAGTGATATCCAAACACCACCGAGGCCAGCAGCACCAGACGGGCGGAAATGTGCAGGGCGCGAGTGGAAAGCGGCTTTTCCGGCTCCGCGCCGATGAGCCATAGCAGCGTCTGCAACACGGACCGCACGACGGAGGGAGGCTCGGGCTTTGGAACCAGTTCGAGGTCCCCGTAGAATTCGGTGATTCGCCGCTCTTGGCGGTTGAAAAAGTAGGCCGCGATCGGCTCAACGCCTTTCTCCGGCGCCGAGCGGATATCCAGCTTCAGTTCGACTCGGTGCGCGTCGCCGGGTCCCTTGAATTCGCAAACGAATTCGCTGCTGTCGGGCACCTTGCCCGGGCCGTACACCCATAAGAGTTGCTCATTATATTCGAACCTGATGCGCACCCATCCCACGCTCGGCGGCAACGTCACGTGGATGGGATGTATTGACTTGGGATACAGCGGGCCGCGCGGCCATTCCACGCGAATGTCGGCCTGTGCCGGTTCCGTTACGGGCGGTTGAGTTGCGGCACGTTCCTGGCTTTGCACGCCGGGAAATTCGGGTCGCGCATCACCGGGGAAACTGGGAGCCTGCGACGGTTTGCCGCGGCCGGTCTTGACCTGAGACAGAAGCGCCTCGCTAGCGGCGCCTTCATTCTTCCCCACCAGATCCACGTAAACGATTTGGGCGAGCAACCCGCTGAGGGCGACATCCGCAATGCGGACGGGGATCACTCGCGCATCCTGCCCCGTGGGATCCGCCGCGAATGCCGCCGCCCACTCCGGACCGGTGAAGCTCGATTCCAGATAATTGGGCGACAGGACGAGAATCATCCTGCGGGCCTGCTTCAGGGCGCGGTCCATGTCGAGCACGAAGTTCGACCCGGCACCGAAGTCCCAAGCCTCGATGATGGTGGAGTAGCCGTTTGCTTCCAGTTGCCAGGCGATCCACACAGCCCACGCAGTGTCCCGGTGGTTGTAACTGATGAAGAACTCTTTGAAGCTCGCGGCCGGCTGCGTAACCTTTGGCGGCATCTCCCTTGTAGTTCTCCGCTTTAGCATTCCCAGTACTTGCCTTTGGTCGATTGTACATCCAACGAGTCCGTTTGAAGCCGCTTCTTTCAACTTTACCGACTCCAGCTACTCCCCACAAAGCTACTCCCGGAGACCTTGTTCGTGACAAAAACCGAATGCGGGTAAGGCACTCGTAACAAACGAAAAACCCCGTCACCGGAGTCACAGCGTCGCAGGGTGAATCTGCGTTTGCCGGATCTGGAGCACGCCAACTCTACTGAACACCCCGGAAGGGGTGGGAGTCGAGCGTGGGTAGCGCCAGCAGCGCATGCGCGTGGAGTTCTGGGCATATCGCCCGATCGGATTGCATCTGGCGTAAGATAGCCACAAGATTTGGATGACAGTATTCCCATGACGCACAATCCAGGGATCATCG
Organism: Bryobacterales bacterium; assembly: GCA_963810595.1. Classification (GTDB taxonomy): domain Bacteria; phylum Acidobacteriota; class Terriglobia; order Bryobacterales; family Bryobacteraceae; genus CAWEOG01. Next base: position 128,811 of record CAWEOG010000017.1, read on the forward strand.
GGCTTCGCAGTCTGGCATCCTCGGATGTCGATTCGGTGCACGCCGCTGCTCTCAGATTGGAATGTGGTTCGCTATATTGCTTTTTGTATGCCATTCTCAGGGATGAATGGCGATGCGGCAACACCAGCGACGGAACTGATACGCGTAGCACCCTGCCCGCTTGAACCTCAGGATCGAGGTTCTCAATGCCCGCCTGGATTTCCGCGTTCCGCCCGGCTGGATAACCTTCTGATTCTCTCCAACACCTTTATTCATAAGGGCGGCGACAGGTGTATACTGCTGGCGCGGGATGCCAACGTTGTAACTCTGGGCAATCACCGAGGCGCCCGAACGGCTGCCTCCGAGGGTACGGAGTATGAAGATTACCATCATCTTTCCGGGAAGAAAAATCGAGACGGCCCGGCCCAGCGGCTCCGTCATGCCGCTGGCTCCCTGCCTGCTCGCAGCCTTGACGCCCAGCGAACACGAGGTTTCGCTGGTTGACATGTTCATGGGCGACCAGGTGGACTATGACGCGGACGTCGATGTGGTCGCCATTACCGTGCGCACCCCGCTGGCGACCATCGCCTACGGGATTGCCGACCAGTTCCTCCAGCGCGGGAAAACGGTCCTGCTGGGAGGGCCGCACGTTTTCGCCTTTCCAAACGAAGCCAGGCGGCACGCCACCGCGGTTGCCATCGGCGAGGGCGAGGAGCTTTGGCCGCTCCTGCTGGGAGACATCGGGCGGGGTGATGTGAAGGACTTCTACGTGTGCGGGCCGTATGCGGTCCAGAACCTGCCCGGCACACTCTGCCACGTCAAACAGCGGCCGGCACTCGAGAATCTCCCCATGATGAGGCGCGACCTGCTGCCTCGGGAACGGTACATGATGGATTCCATCTTTACCACACGCGGCTGCCCGAACCATTGCCGGTTTTGCCCTGTCACCGACATCTTCGGAGCCCGCATCCGGCACCGGCCGGTCGACCAGGTGGTGGCCGAGGTTGCTACCCTGGGCTCGCGCTATTACAACTTCGACGACAGCGTGTTCGGCCATCCGCAGTTGGTCGATCGGCCGCAGGAGAATCAGTACTATCTCGATCTTTACGGCGAGCTGGCCAAGCTTCGGCCCAAGCGCCTGTGGAACGGAGCCGGCGGGTTGTCGGCGGTGAGTTACAAGGACGGACGGAGAATCCTGGAGCTGGCCGCCGAGAGCGGGTTGTGCAGCGTCGCCGCGGGCCTGGAATCCATCTCCTCGCAAGGCCAGACCCAATCGGGAGCGTGGCGAAAACTGCACTACACCTCGCCGGACGCCTTCGACATTAAGAAGTTGAAGGAGAACGTGCGCACCATTCAGGACCTGGGAATCGAAGTGCGCGGCTTCTTCGTGGTGGGCTGGGACGAAGACACTCCCGAGACGTATCGCAGGACTCTGGATTTCTGCGACGAATGCGGCATCACGCCTTTCATTTTCACTCTCACCCCCATGCCTGGGAGTCAGATCTACCAGGAGTACCTGGATCAAGGGCGGGTTCTACCGGACCGGCCCTGGGGCGACTATGGCACGGGCCACGTCGTTTTCCGGCATCCGACAATGTCCGAGCAGGAAATGTTCAATCTGAATTCGGAGGTGATGCGGGAAGGCTACAGCACTGGCCGAATCCTGAAAGCGCACGCTTCAGGCATTCCGGCACCGCCCGTCGCTCGACCACGCCCGGCAATCGCTGTTCACGCAACTTGGAATCAAGGAAGCCTATCGACAGCTTTATGGGTGGGACCGGCACCCCGCACACGGATGAGGTGCCGGAGCGTTCCGGTCCCGGTTCGAATGGTTGTTTCGTAGGACCCGAATTGGTTCAATGATGGGACCACCGCAAGCGCGCAGCGGTCCCGGTCAGCCGTCGCGATTACCGACGGTGTCCGCCGCCTCCGCCCGAATGGCCTCCGCCTGAGTGCCCGCCGAACGAGCGCGACCCTCCGCCTGAGTGGCCACCGGAAAATCCCGAACGTCCGGACGAACCACCCGAAAACGACCGCGGAGCAGAATAGCTGCGGCTGGGTGCGGAGTACGATCTTGGTGCTGCGGATCTACCGCCACCGAAACTGCGCGAACCCGAATACGCCCGCGGAGCGGAATAGCTGCGGCTGGGTGCGGAGTACGATCTTGGTGCTGCGGATCTACCGCCACCGAAACTGCGCGAACCCGAATACGCCCGCGGAGCGGAATAGCTCCGGCTGGGTGTTGAGTAAGATCTCGGCGCGGAAGATCCGCCGCCGTAAGTGCGCGAACCCGAATACGCCCGTGGAGCAGAATAGCTCTGGCGCGGCGCCGAGAACGATCTCCATGCGGAAGATCCGCCGCTACGCGGCGTCGAGTAACCGGGCGAGGACCGGCCGTATGACGGTGAGCTCCGGTAACTCTGCGCTGAGCCGTTCCCACGATTGCTTTGCGCTGGAGCCCGGTAGCTCCGCGAAGCGCCATTACGGGCGTAACTCGGCGATGACTGCCGGGAGGATCCCGCGTAGGCGCGGCTGCCCGATCGAGAGGCGGAGTTCCCGGAACGTGTTGAGGCGCGCGCAGAGGACCGCCCGGCCGGCGACGACTGGTTGCCGCTGAAGTGGCGCCATCCACCGGAAGCGTTAGCCCGTGATCCACTGACGCCGGCGCGGGCGGAAGACCTGCTACCCTGCGATCTGCCGGACCCGGCCGAACCGATCCGCCCGCCATTCCGCTGGCTGACACCAGACCGTGCGCCACTGGCATACCGGGCGCCATTCACTCCTCTGCCGGACCGGCTCGACGCAAATCGGGAAGAGTGGAACCGGTTCGCCACGGTCCGGTTCGAATACGGAACGCCCATCCTGTGGCCAGGATTGTGCTCCCAGGCGGCCCGCCCTCCAAATCCGCGACCTCCGTAGCCACGGTAACTCCCGTAATGCCCGCCCCGGAACCCGTAGTGGTTGAAAAAGGAAATGTTAAGAAACAAGCTGCGGCCAAACCATCCGCAACCCCAGCCCCAGTCGCCCCAACCACCCCAGCTTGGGAAGAAGGAGCTCATGTAGATCCCCGGGCCGTATCCGAATCCAAATCCGAAGCCTGACGGGTACCACAGGTCGGGGTATGCGTCCCAAACCGGCGGACCCCAGACGTAATACGGGCTGTAGACTGGGACGTAGATCACCTGCGGATTCGCCGGCAGGATTTCGATTGCGCTTTGGCCGTCTTGTGCGTCCGTCGTCACTACCTGCTGCGGAGTAGTGGTCAGTTTGCCGTTGGCCCTGGCCTCCGCGCGCATTCTCTGCACGGCACTCATCACATCGGCCTGCTGGGCCAGGAAAGCATTTCCAAGATCGGTAGTCCACCGGATGTCGTTGGCCAACAGCGCGAGCGCGTCGGGAAACGCCACCAGGGCCTGGACGCTGGGGTCCCAGTTCTGCTGCTTGGCGGCGTCCATCAATTGAGCGCCCCGGAGGCTGGAGTTCTCCCCAAGCCATTGTTGCGCTTCAACGATCTCGAGCGGATAAGTGCTGGCGGCCAGCACCTGGCTCAGCAGCGGGTCGGGGTAGAGCGCGACCGGCGCAACCAGGTTATCCAACTGCTCCGGCGACAGAAGCGGCGCGGCCTGCTGTGCGTCCGGCGTTCCCGCGGACTGATCCGCTATGGCTTGGGAGAAGCTGGCGGGCAGGGCGATCACCAGCGCACAGGTTGCCACCACTGCGCTCCGAATCATTGTCTTGCTCCAGGATAAACTCATTTTCCACCGCCTTACACCCTTCTACCAGAAAGATGCACGATTGTACATGCAAATCGAGTTCCATACACAACTCATTGATAATAGGCTATTTGCAACTCTTCGAGAGCGTACCCCCTGGTTGAATTCCACCACTGCGGTTGTCATCGGCCAACCGGCTCGCGTTCGGCCATCCCCCGCACCGTCGATGATCTCGGCCTTGTTTCGGCCTGGGAATGAGGCGTTAGTCGAAGCGGAGTAACCGCACTTTCAACATCCCGATGGTCGAACTGGGCAACCCGGGCATGTACGACTCGTCGCCGTTGATCCGGCGGCCCGGCACCCACGTTCCACGCTCATAACGGCCCTCGTCCTTCGCGGAGACGCCGACCCGGGAGGGGCCGGGTGAATCGACGGCGAAGCTGGGCGATCCGTTGGCTCCAACGAAGAGGAATTCGTCTGGCGCGGTGTTGATGACAATGGCGAATGGCCGCGTGTCGTTCGGCATAGCTCGGGAACCTAAAGAAGCTCCGCCAGCCAGCTCTGGCCCGGATTTTGAGGCAGCGGCCTGGGCGCCGCGCCCCGCCGCGAACGTGATCTTGTAGCCGCCCAGGGAGACCGGTTGTGGCTGTTCGCCGTCAATCGCCAGAAAACTCTTTACCTTTCCCGCTGCCTGCCACTCTGCGAGCTGGGGCAGCATTTCGGAAAGGAGCTTGTATGCCTGCGCGACCTGTCCGTCCGCCTTGAGGTCTTCGATGCCGAAAGGCGACCAACCCAAGGCTGCATGTTGGCCCAAGGCCCAGAACAGGTTCCCCACTTGATCGCGGGCTTCGGGGATGAACAACGGGTTGCCGGACCTGGTGTACAGGGCACAGGTGCCTTTGAAGTCTTCGACGTAAATATCGGGAGCGATCAGGTCCAGTGAAGGGGCGGCGGCGCGGTAAACGTCCATCACGCGGGCAACGGGTCCGCCGCTTGGCCATTTGCCGGGCAGGTCCTGGCCAGGCTGGGGCCCAAGCCAAGCGTTGGCGTACATGGGCAGGTTCAGCTCGGCCTTCCCTGCCCTTGCCACTTCGCCGATAAAGTGGCCCACGTAATAGGCCATGAAAACTTCGTCGGCCCACTCGTCATTTCCGAAGACCTCCGCCCAGGTCCCGCTGGCTTTGTAGCCGTTCTTCCCCCAGACCTCCTGCATTTCGGGCAGCAGCGAGGCCTTATTCTTCGCGAAGTAGTTCATCAGGCCGGCGGGAACCGGCTTGGCCCACGCGGCTTCCGCCAAAGGGGAACGGTCGCGGCTGTCTCCCAGGATGCCAGCTTCGTTCTCCACCTGCATCATGATGACGGTGTGATAGGGATCGACCTGCTTGATGTGGCGCATCAGGGCGCTGAAAGCCTGGGCATCCGCCTTGAGCGTCGCCTCGCCCAGGGGACTGAGAGGCCCGGTGCCCTGTTGTTCCATGAAGGCGGCCAGCAAAGAGGACATTCCCCCGTTCGGGCGGACCTTGGAAACCATGGGCGGAAACCGCGTCCGGTCCGCCTTTACCCAGCCAGGCACGTAGCTGGAACCGGCGTTCTTCCAGGTTGCGAACCAGATCAGAACAAGCCTCATGTTCCGTTGCCGCGCCTCCTGGATCTGGGCGTCGACCAGAGAGAAGTCAAATTTGCCCTCCGCCGGCTCAATCAACTCCCAACTGACAGTTCCGACTACCGTGTTCAAGTGCATGGAGTCGAGTTTGTTCCAAATCGGCTTCATGTAGTCGATGCTGGATGCGCTCGAGTTGTGCAGTTCGCCTGCCAGCATGATGAAAGGCTTGTTATCGACGAAGAACTGCTTCACCGCGCCATTCTGGCGAATCTGAGGCAACGGGGCGGTTTGCGACTGGCCGTTCGCCGCGGCGAACAATAAAAAGGGGATTAATAGCTTGGAATATTTCATAAATGTCGGGACTTTCTTGCATTTATTGACAGGCTTCGTTGCCCGCGTTCGGAAATGCAACGAATGTAATGCTTGCCGGCGCCAGGCCGAGACGGCCGGAGCGAACCGAAACCCCTTCAAGCGGCGGCAGAGAGCCATCGCCAGTGGCCTCCAGTTCGCGTCCGTTGAGTTGGACGGCCCGGCTCTCGAGTTCCTTCGCGGTGAGCGTGTAGCGCTTTCCGGGAAGCGGTATTTCAAGCTCCTTGGATGTTTTCCCGGCATTGATCGCCAACACCGTCACCCCGCCTGAGGGGTTCCGCATGCAATGAGCGTAAACGTATAAGCCGTTGTCAGGCGGTGGACCGGGGCTGAGCACCACCGGCCCCATGAGGCGCCGCCACAGGAGGGCGGCCCAGTAGTTGGGACGCGGGGCAAATGTCTTCTCGTCGAGCAGCCCGTAGTCGCTTGCCGCCAGAGTGTTATGCGCGACCATCTGAACGCCGTGCTGCGCCAGGAGTCCGAGCTGGTTCAGGTAGCGGAATGTGTCCAGAAACGTCGAGGCCCAGGGATTTCCACCGCATCCCGTGTCAGCGGTTTCGGTTACCCAGAGCGGCTTACCCGGTTCGTACCGGTCGCGCAGATCCGCGTAGAACGCTTGAATCTTGTCGGGCCGGGAAAGCCACTCTTCGGAAAGAGCAGCGGCGGCCGTTGTTCCGATTGCGGGCACCGCGCTCGCGCAGCGTTGCGAAACCGCGGTGTAAATATGGTAGGAAAATACGTCGAAGACCGGCCCCGTCGCTTTCAACAGGTCTTCGGTTTTCAGTTTGCCGGGGGTTGGGATGTTCCCCAGCACACCACCCTCGCCCGCCGATCCTGGCCCGACAAACAGGCTGCCGGGCGCCGCTTTCCGGAAGAATCGGCGGAACACGTCGATATCCCGCGCAAACGCCGCGGCGTCATAACCTTTTGGCGCCCCGCCTACCGCCGCGAAGTTCGGTTCATTCATGAATTCAGCGGCGGCGATGCTGCCTCCAGCCGCTTTCGTATAAGCAAGCAGACGCCTCGCCTGCTCCGGAGTCCACACGCCGTCCGCATCCCGGGTTCCCGCTCCGAAGGCGAAAGACGTCAGGATTTTTCCGTCCACGGCGTGGGCGAAGTCGATAACACCTTTCCATTGCTTTCTAGTCAGGATTGCATTGAAGCCGGGCAGCGGGTTCTGCGGCGCGGGGCCGTCGGAGTCATGAAAATATACCGTGTTCGCCCACGTTCCGCTGACACGCACATAGGCAGGTCCCAGCGCCGCTGCCAGTTTGCGCAAGCGGGCATTCGAAAGGTCGATGGGAGGGCGGTACTCGAACAGGCCCGGATCGACGCCGGCGGGCGCCGAGCCCGGCTGGCGGGCAGGCTCCTGAGCGTTATTCGCAGTACTGTGTCCGCGGTCGTATGGTTTCCAAAACCTTCCGCCCGTGACCTCGACCATCTCGATGTTATAAGACTGGAACCGGACGTCAACCGTCCCGATGCGCGGCATCGTCGCTGGCGAGAGCGACACCGGCTGAGCGCCGATTCCAGGCGCCGGCACGAACATCAATGAAAGCGCGAACACAATGCCAGAGATCCTTTTCTTCACCATCTGCCTCACTTTCGCCGATGGCGGCGCGCTCCGGATCTTGTTTGAAACTGCCTGCCCGACTTCGTGTGCTGACAAACCAGGTGGCCGAGTGTCGCCAATACCTGGTCCACCACCGCCGAAATGTCCGACTGGCCCTGGTCGAACCACGACTGAAACGCCACGCCGAGAACGTGCAGCGTCAACCCGGCGAGGATGTTTGGCGTCAGATCGTCTTCAGCGCCCTTCCTGCAACGCCGGGCGAACGCTTCCGCGATAAGGTCCTGCACCTCAGCCAAACGCGATAGCTCGGCCGCTCTGGCGGCGGGATACTTCGCCCCGATCTCCATGATCTTCCGGGTGCGAGGGTGCGCAGCGGACTTCTCTGCAACTTGGAAGACTGTTTCTCGAAAGACCTCTGAAAGCGAGCAGGTGCGGGGACAAGCATCAATGGCGGCGGCGAGATCCGCTCCGTAGTTCACCATGCCGTGCGCCATCAAATCGCTCTTGGACGAGAAGTATCGAAAGAAAGACCGCCGGGAGACGCCTGCCGCTTGCGCGATGTCTTCTACGGTCGTCTCATCGAACCCCTTTTCGGCGAACAGGTCCGTGGCAGCATCCCAAATTGCCTCTCGAACGAACTGCTGTTTGCGCGCCTGCAAAGTGGGGACCGCCTCGAGCGGTTGCTGGACGTCTTCGTTGGAATGCTGCACTGCCGGCGAATTCATGGAGCCACCGCAACGCTATCACAATTTTCGCTTAGGCGCAAGATTGACATATCATGTCGATGCTGGCACCTAGTGCGCTCGTCCTTCCCTCATGGCGCCAAGCGGCATGGAACTCGACTGAAAGGCGAGCTTGAGGCGCCAATGGTGCGGGAGGGAGGCTACAAGCCGAAATTCGGATTGGTAGCTGTCGCTCGAACGAGCTTCAAACGCGCGCCCAGACCCAACGCGGCTCATTTGAGTCGAATCGTCCAGCGCAACGCAATCAAGTGGAAACCGCGCCAGCGCTGAATTGAGCGCGTCGTCCCCGATAAAGTTGGGACCGGGCCAGATGAACTCCTGGCGACACAGGAGGATTTTTGTGAATTATTGACTCTAAGGTAATTGGCGCCTCAGGTGGGACTCGAACCTACAACCCTTCGGTTAACAGCCGATGGAAGAGGCGGTTTCTGGACGGGCGATGCCTGGTGCACCATGAAGCGCCCATGCCGCACATGACCAGGCGGATGTTTCTCGCCACCACCAGAGACCAAACGTGGCGCGAAGGCTGTACTATCGTGTCGCGTGTGCCGGCAATCTTCAAAGCGGAATTGGTGGACTGCTTCGGGCAGCCTGTCGCGGAAAACCCGACCGGCGCCATCGAGGCGGCCGCTTTCACGGGGGTGGGGCTGAATTGGAGGTACCTTCCTGCAGTGTGCCCCAACGGTGAGACAAGGGGGATTGGGAGACTGCCGCCCGTCACAGTGATGTTTTCTCCAAAAAATCGAGGCCTGTGAAAGCTTGACCCGCCGACAGCGACGGATGCGGCGAATTGCGGGGAAGCCTGTCAGAATCAGCGGGATACGTGAAGATCGCCCGCAGAGCAGCCACCAGGCAAGATGCGTCAAACGCCCATATCGGGCCGAAACTGGCGCCAGCACCTCTTCCCGCACCGGGCTAAGTGCCAGTAGGGCATATATTTGCAGCCAAACCCCTGTGGGGTGGCTCAGGCTGTGCCAGGTTCGGGGGAGGCCGCAGTCAGCGGTGAGTTCGTTTTGTCAGGGTGGTTTGGGGGCTGGTTTGGGTTTGTTCCGACGATTTGCGCGGTGGAATGCCGGGTTGGGTTTGTTTTGTCGCCGAACGCCACGGCTAGGGATGGGTTCGTCAGGGCGGATTGGGGGCTGGTTTGGGTTTGTTCCGACGATTTCCGCTGTGGAGTAACTGATTGGGTTCGTTTTGTCGTCCAACGCGGCGACCGCCGATGGGTTCGTTTTGTCAGGACGGTTTGACCAACGGCTTGGCTTTGTTTTGTCAATGTGGATTTGCAGGACCACCGGCAGTGCCTGCGACGCCGGCAAGGCGGCCAAAAGGAGAAGGGGTTGGGGGTTTGCTTGTTTGGTCGTGTCGGCCGGGCGCATCGGGGTCCCCTCTGCTCCGAGTGTAGCGCCGGAGGACCAGGGTTTCGTGCCTGGCGGGGCGGTAAGCGACTGATTCGTTGGGGGAGAAGCGCTGGCAAATGCGTTGAAATGGGTGGGCGCGGTTGGAGGTGGACGGTGGACGGCACTTGCAGAAGTGGACGGCGCTTGCAGTGGTGGACGGCCGACGGTGGACGGTCCTAACCAAACGAAGGTTCCTCGATGCATTCGGTCTAAGAGGACCGCCTAATCAAGGACGCCACACAGCACCTATGGAGCGCAGTGCAACGGTGAAGCAGCGAAAATGGGGACAGTGCCGTGGACTGCACCCCAAGTGTGAGCCAGAAGGAGTCGGGACACTGCCACCCGTCACAGTGGTGTTTTCACCAGAAAATGGAGTCGCGTGAAAGCTTGACCCGCCGACAGCGGCAGATGTGGCGAATCGCGGGGGAAGCCTCTTAGATTCCGCCGGGTAGGTCGAAGATCACCCGCAAAGCAACCACCAGGCGAGGCGCGCAAACACCAATATCGGGCCGAGACTGGCGTCAGCACCTCTCTCCGTACTAAGTTAAGTGCCTGCGCAGCAAATATTTACAGATGCACTCCTGTGGGGCTGTCCTGGATTCCGGATGCCCGGATTCTCTTTAGCCTCGGCTGCGGCACGTGTGGAGTGCTCTCTCACCGGATGCTGGAGCCATCGCAGACGAGAATCGGACCCGCTTGGCTCCAGTGGGGGTAGACTGGATCTGCCCAGGATGCCAAAATGGAAATCCTGAATATACTGATTTGCGACGCCGGGCTGCCTTTACCAGCGTGGCGAGTCTTTTCTTAGTAGGAGTTGAAATTCATGCGTATTACACGGCGTCATTTGATGGTTGCCTCGGCTGCTACGGCTCTGCCACTGTCCGCTGAGGAGTCGCCCCGTCCTTCACTCTTCGAAATGCGAATTATCAGGCTGCGCAATGGTCCGGAGAACCAGCGTCAGAGGGCCGTCGCGTTTCTGGAGAAGTACACGTCGCTGGTCAAAGCGGCAGGCTCCGGACCGGTGGGCGCCTTCGCGAGTTCGATCGCGGAAGCCGGTCCCTTTTTGCTTGTCATTACCAGCTTCAAGAGCTACGCGGACATGGAGGCCTGCCGAGCGAAGCTGCTCGCCAATCCGGAGTACGCCAAGGCCCGTGGCGAGTGGTATGCCGGAGGTGTGCCCTACGAACGGGAAGACGTGCGGCTCCTTCGCGCCTTCGGTGGATATCCGGCTATGACGCCGCCGCCTACGGAGGATCGCCAGTCGTCGCGCATCTTCGAGTTCCGCATCTACGAACTGGACAACGACACCGGGCTGGAGCGCAAGATCAGGATGTTCGAAGAAGGTGAGACCGCGATCTTCATCAGAGCGGGCATGCTGCCGGTCTTCTTCGGCGAAACTGTCTTCGGCCCCGACATGCCGAGCGTGGCCTATATGTTGGGCTTCGACGACCTGGCGGCGCGTGAAAAAGCCGGGCGCGCGTCCGGGGCCGACCCGGAGTGGAAACGGCTCGGAGCCATCTATTCCGACGTCGCCACCGTCCCCAAGCTCACCATCTCGTTCGTCAACCCATTGCGGTTTTCCGACGTGAGGTAAATCCCGCTGGCCGGTGAGACTATCTCACGTCACCTGCCAGTAGACCCAGTAACGCTTCCCGAACATCGCGTCGAAGGGGAAAGCATGACGTCGCGCGCCTGGCCCGAGGTGCGGAACTGGAGTGAACCCCAAAAATGAGACACGAAGTTAAGGGGGCCGCATACATTGAATGGAGAGGTGTGTGGACTTGGCCCGGAGAGTTTACTGCCGCGAGTTGAAACTGGCGGCAATGCGCGAGATTGATGGCGGCCGCACGATCAGCGAGGTCGCGCGGCAGTTGGAGTTGAGTCCGAAGCTGGAGTGCACCCCAGCAGTCATACGGCGAAGTCTGGGACACTGCCACCCGTCACAGTGATGTTTTCACGAAGAGAGCAAGGCTTTCGAAAGCCTGACCCGCCGACAGCGACGGATACGGCGAATTGCGGGGAAGCCTGTCAGAATCAGCCGGATACGTCCAAGATCACCCGCAAGGCAACCACTAAGCGAGGCGCGCAAACACCAATATCGGGCCGAGACCGGCGCCAGCACTACTCTCCGTACCAGGCTAAGTTCCTGTGGAGCATATATTTACAGATGTAGCCCTGTGGGGCGGGTCAGGCTGTGCCCGGTTCTGGCCGTCCGCGCACCGCCAGCGACCGGAATCGGGATAAACTGAAGGGAGGCGGGACCATGACCAAGGAATATATCGAACGCCGGGAGGGGAGCTTCTACCTGATGGGGAGCCGTGTGCCCCTGGCGCGCGTCGTATACGAGTTCCAGAATGGGGCGGCACCCGAGGCGATCCGTTTGGACTACCCGACGCTGAGCCTCGAGCAAGTCTACGGCGCAATCACCTTTTACCTGGCGAACAAAAAAGAGGTCGAACGGGACATGGCAGAACGCCGGCGCATTGAGGAGGAAGCCATCAAGGCGCAGCCGCCCCTTCCTCCGGAGCTCCAGCAGAAGCTGGAACGCGCGCGCGAGCAGATGCTGTCGCGGAGAAGCTGATCGATGATCCGCTTCATGGCGGACGCCGATCTCAACGACGCGATCGTCGGAGGATGCCGTCGCCGCGAGCCCGCTATCGACTTTCTGTCCGCAAACGATGCCAACCTGGAGGGGGTACCCGATCCCGACGTGCTGGCTTTGGCCGCTGCGGAGGATCGCATTCTCGTCTCACACGATTTCCAAACCATGCCTCGGCATTTTGGCGATTTTCTCCAGGCTCGTGGCTCCAGCCCGGGTCTGATCCTGGTGCCCCAACACATGCCCATCGGCGAAGCGATAGAGGAACTCTTGCTGATTTGGGGTGCGTCAGATGCCGGGGAGTGGAGGGATCGGTGGCAGGCTTTGCCCCTGCCGTACCGTGTGCGCTGACCTTCGTTCGGCATGTGCAGGCA
>CAWEOG010000018.1:0-339195 GCA_963810595.1 Bryobacterales bacterium
AGATGCCGGGCAAGGACCTCGAGGCGCTCCACCAAGTCCCCTTCTTCGAAGTAGGGTAGGACGTTCCCGATGCACAGCGCCCCCGCGAAGAGGCGGCCTTCGGGAAGGGCTGTTTCGGGAAGGGATGAATCGCGAAGGGCCCAGGCACAGACTTCGCCCAGGTTCAGGATGTCCGCGCAGCGAAAGTAGGTCCGCGGGCGCCGAACTCTCCCTCGTACGTGCGCGCGCTTTCGATCTGCTTCGGCGAGGTGTCGACCCCGATCGCATGCCATCCCACGGAGGCGAGCCAGCGGGCATGCTCCCCCGTGCCGCAGCCCAGGTCGACGATGGTCCCGCCCTGCGGCGGGCCAAGGGTAGCGGAGAGGAGGGGCGCCTCCCGCCGCAGGCGGGGCGCCCAAATCGATCAACTGCGATAGTCGCCGTTCTCAAAGCGATCCTTTTGCTGCACCATCTTCCCTCTCTGACGTAGAATTGAAGCGATGAACGAAATCCACGTCCGCCCAGCCACTCTTGACGATGTAGGGGTCGTCGCCGAACTCTCTCCCACGGCGGAGGACATGCGCCAGACCGCTCCCCGCGAAATGGCGCCTTTGGACGCCGAGATGGTGGCGCAGTGGATGCGCGAACGCGGCAGCGGATTCGTTCTCGAATACGACGGACGAATCGTGGCCTATGGCGAGCTGAATGAAAATCCCGATGCGCGCGACTCGTTCTGGATTGGCCACGTCATGGTTCACCCCCGCCGGCGGGGCGCCGGCTTCGGACGCAACCTGGTAGGGGCGCTGCTCAAGCACGCCATGGAGTCCCTGAACGCCCGCGAGGTGCGGATCAGCGCCTTCGACGACAACCCCGCCGCGCTGAAGTGTTACCGGGCCTGCGGCTTCAGCGAAGAGGGACGGCGCTTCATCGATGGGCGCATTCTGGTCGACTTCCGATTCCGCGACGAAAGCGGAGAGCGCATTCTGCCCCCCCTGGTGGCCATGCTCCTCGTTCTCAGCGCGGCCGGTCTGACCGCGCTCCTCTCGCCCGCTTCGGCAAAGTTCTGGCTGCAGGACATGAGCCAGGAGTACGTCGGGTTCGCGTTGATCCTGGGAACCGGGGTCGCGGGCCTGATGGGACTTCTGTTGCATCCACTTCTTCCCCGGCGTTCGGGCAGCCGAGTCGAGCGTTTCTTTCTCCCCGTCATCTACGGTGCCAGCGTGGCTCTGTCGTCGGCCGTTCTCCTCGCGCTGATCTTTTTCGTCTTCGCGCGTCTGGGCATGGGCATGGGGACGATGCTCCTCAGCCAGCATACTCCGACGGCTTCCGCCACCTCGCAACCGGCGACGGGGGCAGCGCTCCTGTGGCGCATCATCTCCCAGAGTCTGGCGCTGGGGAGTGGGTGGGGCGTGGTGCTCGCCCTTCTGAGTCGCGGCCTCGACCGGGACCGCCGGTAGCCCGCGCGGCGCGGTCCCGCACGGGGCCTTCCCCTCGGCCGCTCAGACCTGCAGCACTTCCCGCCAGTCCGGTCTGGTGTCACTGGAGAATACATAGAGAGGGTAGAGTCTCTCGAAGGTGCTCTTGCATTCGTTGAGAAAGGACCCTGGAGTCAGGCGCGAGGAGTTCTCGTGGAGCTGGCGGCTCACCACCCAGCCGAGAGTGTCCTGCCACTGGTCTCCGCGGCCGGGAAAGGAGTCGTCCTCGCGGAGGCCCAGGCGGCCGGCCCCGCGCACGAAGCGCCGGAATTCGAAGCCGCGGCGCAGATAGTTCGCCTTGATGTAATCATCGAGCAGTGAAAGGTGCCCACGCAGGCGCGGCTTGAAGACCTCTCGCATCCGTCCTTTGTCGTACGACCAGTCGTAGATGGAAAAGCCCAGGGTCACCGCGTCGGCGCCGATGCCGATGTGGAGGTGGCCGTCGCACAGCCGCGGGATTTGGGTGTTCCACCAGAACTGGTAGAGGCTCGTCTTGTAGTGGGGCCCCTCGGGCGGCAGCTCACCCGTGAGTTCGATGCGGCTCAGATGCTCGTCCGGAGTCTCTCCCGGCTTGAAGTTCTCGTTGAGTTCGCGCATGAAGGGGGCGAGCTCTTCTTCGAGTTCCTGGAACGGAGTCAGGAGGAAGTCCTCGTAGAGCTGGCGCTGGGACTCGAACCAGAGACGGTGGTTGTTGAGCGTCAGCTCGCGAAAAAATTGAAAGGATTCCGCGCGGAAACCTTGAAATGCCATGGAATGGGTCTCCTGGTTCTAGCCTGGTGGCCAGAGCATCTGCCGTCCCCCCAGCAGGTGGATGTGCAGGTGGGGGATCTCCTGCCCGCCGTTCTCACCGGCGTTGATCACCAGCCGATAGCCGGGATCCGCGATTCCCTCGTCCCGGGCGATCCGTCGCGCGACCAGGAGGAGGTGGCCCAGAAGCTCTCGGTCCTCTTCTTCGGCCATCTGTATGCTGGACAATGGCTTGCGAGGAATGACGAGCAGATGGACCGGGGCCTGGGGGTGGAGGTCGCGGAGGACCACGCACTGCGGGTCCTGATAGAGGAAGTCCGCCGGAATTTCCCCTGCGATGATCCGCGTGAAGAGAGTCGCATCGGCCATGTGAATGCCCCCCTCTCTTGCCCGGGTCGCCCCGAGCGCCGCCCCGATTGTAGGGGGGCCGTCTCGCGCTGCCAAGCAGAAGAGAGTCCCGGAGTGCGCTCTCTGCAGGGCTTGGCCCCATCCGACCCGGAGGATATGCTTCCCCCATGGACGCACGACTCGAATATCGAGAGCGCTGGGATCGGGCCCAGGCCGAAGTGGAGGCGCGGCAGAGACGCTCGCGCTCCCTCTCCCATGGACGAGTGGGGGTGTTCGTGGCTGGGATCGCCCTGCTGGTCCTGCTCGTCCGCGGAGGGGGTTCGGCCGGTTGGCTGCTTCTTCCCGGGGCTCTCTTCTTGGCCCTGGTGGTGATTCACGAAACGGTGCATCGCCGCCTGGGAGCAGCGATACGCGCCCGCGAGCACTACGAGCGCGGCCTGGCCCGGGTCGAGGACCGCTGGCAGGGTCAGGGTCCCCGTGGCGAGCGCTATCTGTCGGCCGACCACCCCTACTCGGAACATCTGGACCTCTTCGGCGAGGGCTCGCTCTTTCAGCTGCTGTGCAGCGCCAAGACGCATCCCGGGCAAGAGACTCTCGCCGGCTGGTTGATGGCGCCGGCACCGCCGCTCGAACTCCACGAGCGCTGGGGGGCGGTGGAGGAACTCCGCGGGTCGGTCACCCACCGCGAGGAGATGGATCGCCTCTGTGAGGAACTCCGGCCGGGCGTCGATCCCCAGCGCTTGCGGACCTGGGCCGAGCATCGGGTCCCCGCGCCGTCGCTCATGGTGCGATGGGGAATGGTGGGGATGACGCTGTGCACCGTGGGCGCCCTGGTGGCGTGGCTCGGATTCGCCGGCCCCCCCCTGCTCTTTCTCTTCTTCTTGGGCGCGACCTGGTTCGCCGAGCAGCGGCTGCGGGCCCGCCTGGAAGCTCTCACCGAGACACTCGAACACGTGGTGGGTCAACTCGATTCGCTCGCACGGATCCTCAAGTGGGTCGAACGCACGAGCGTTCAATCATCCCGGCTCGCGGGCCTGCGCGCCACCCTGCACGCAGCGGGTTCACCTCCCCCTTCGTCCCGGATTCGAGCGCTTCGGCGCCGCCTGGAATGGCTCGACTCCGCGCGCAATCTTCTCTTCTCGCCGCTGGCGTTTCTCCTCTCCTGGCGCACGCACTTCGGCCTGGCCATCCAGGCCTGGATGGCCACGAATGCTCCCTACATCGCGGACTGGTTGAGGGTCGCGGGCGAGTACGAAGCGTTGCTCGCGCTCTCCGCCTATGCCTTCGAACATCCGGACGATCCCTGGCCCGAAGTGGTCGATACTCCGTGCTTCGAGGCCGAGCAGGTGGGCCATCCACTTCTTCCCGTGGCCGAGTGCGTACGCAACGACATCCAGCTCGGTGAGGATCTTCGTCTGTACGTGATCAGCGGGTCCAACATGTCGGGCAAGAGCACCATGCTGCGCACGGTGGGACTCAACTTGGTTCTCGCCCTCGCGGGGGCGCCGGTACGCGCGCATCGCCTGCGTCTCAGTCCCCTCGCGCTGGGAGCAAGTCTTCGCATCGTCGATTCGCTTCCTCACGGAATCTCGCATTTCTACGCCGAGGTGAAGCGGCTCAGGGAATTGCAGGAACTCTGTTCCGCACAGGAGGGGGAAGAGACCGGGCCCGGCGCGCTGCTCTTGCTGGACGAGATCTTTCACGGCACCAACAGCCACGATCGCGAGCGAGGAGCGGCCGCGGTGCTCCGCCGGTTCGTCGAACGCGGAGCGTTCGTGTTGGTGACGACGCACGATCTCGCGCTGGCCGAGGTGGCGACGAGACTGGGCGCGGTGGCGCGCAACGTCCACTTCGAGGATCAGATTCGTGACCACGCCATGGCCTTCGACTACCGCATGCGGCCAGGGGTGGCCGGTCGAGGCAACGCCCTGCGCATTTTGGCCGCCGAAGGGCTGCTCGAGGGTTCTGAACTCGAGGAATCCTAGCCCGAGACAGACCCCCCCAGGCCGGCGGTGCCCCTTGCCGCCGTCGCGAGGGTGATCTATGCTCCAGGGCGCGGCCCGAGCGCCAGGTTCGGCCAAGTCCCCGTCGACACCCTTCAGCCAGGAGGGCAACCGTGTCTGAAGCAAGCGAATACACCTACCACGATCTCAAGGCAATGACGGTCGCCCAGCTTCGCGAACTCGCCGCGGGCCTCGATCATCCCGCGGTCCAGGGGTACACGCAGCTGCGCAAGGCCCAGGTGCTCGAGGGCCTCTGCACCGCCATGGGCATCGAGATGCACGAGCACCACGAAGTCGTGGGCGTCAACCGCGGCGCCGTGCGGACGCAGATCGGTGAGTGGAAGCGCAAGCGTCAGGCGGCCCTGGAGGCCGGCGACCACGAACAACTCAAGTTCGCGCGCACCAGGATCCGTCGGCTCAAGCGCAAGATCCGCAAATCCCTGGCCTGACCCCGCTTCCGGGCGTCTCTTTCTCGCCTCCATTCCGTTCTTGTCTTTGTTGGAGGGGCGAACTAATATCGGACCATCGGATCTGATGGCCCCTTGGCGCCGCCCCGTGTTTTCCCCCCTGGGGTGGCGCCGGGTCTCCCGTTGGCTTGCGGGCGGCCCTGCGTGGTTTCCAGGGCAAGCCCGCCTCACCGTTAGAGGCGGCAGTGAAGCGAACCCCTCTTCCCACCCTGATGGGCGCCCTCCTCATCATATCAACATTTCTTGATGCTAACGCAAAGCCGCCCATCCGGGCGGCGTTTTTCAATGCCTACCCTTCCGCCGTGGGCTCCCAGTTGGACGATTTGCCCAGCAACTCGAAGCACTGCGGGGTCTGCCACTTCGACTTCAACGGCGGCGGGCCGCGCAACCCCTACGGTTTCCTGGTGGAAACCGGGCGCAACAACGGGCTCAGCAGCGAGGACGCCATCTTGGCCATCGAGAGCGTGGATGCCGATGGCGATGGTCAGACCGACCTGAGCGAGATCACGAGTACTCTTTTCAGCAATACCCCCACGTTTCCCGGCCTCAGCTCGTCCAACTACACGAACACCGCGAACATTCCCTTGGCGGAGATCGTCGGGTACCTGACTCCAGCCGGAGCCAGCGACACCACTCCTCCGGTGGTGAACTTGACCTATCCCGACGGGGGAGAGGTCTTCCAGGCGGGCGAAACCATCACCCTCAATTATGCCGCGAGCGATGAGAATGGAATCTCGCACGTCAACATCTACCGAAGCGAGGATTCGGGAGCGAGCTTCAAGCCGGTTGCGTTGAATCAACCCGCCACAGGCAGCTTCCAGCTGTTCGTCGTGAACCTGCCCGGCGAGTTCAACCGCATCAAGGTGGAAGCGGTGGACAACGCCTCCAACGCGGCCAGTGATTCCAGCACCACGGACTTCAGCGTTCTGCCGCAGACGGGCCGGGTGCCCACCACGCTGCGCGACATCAAGATGAACGGGACCCAGCCCCTCCAGGGGGCAGTCCTGGAAGACCCCGACGCTACCTGCGTCACCTGCCACGGCAATTTCGATATCGCGGTCGAGCCCTGGTACAACTGGAAGGGCAGCATGATGGCACAGGCCGCGCGGGATCCGCTCTTCTTGGCCTGCGTGGCCGTGGCCGAACAGGACGCACCTTCTTCGGGAGATCTTTGCATCCGCTGCCACTCCCCGGGAGGCTGGCAGGAAGGGCACGGTCGACGATACCAGCGGCGCGCATGCTCAACGCCAAGGATCGCCAGGGCGTGCAGTGCGACTTCTGCCACCGCATCGTGGATTGGGACTACGTGACGGGATGGCCCCGCAACAGGACTCCGCGGTCGTGGCGGGCGATTCGATCGCTCCCTTGCTCGAGTACGCCAACGGGTCCTTCGTCAAGGATCAGCAGCCGGTCCGCCGCGGCCCGCGCGCGGACGTCGACCGCTCCGCACGCCTTCCTGGAATCGCCCTTCCACCGCTCGGGAAACCTCTGCGGCACCTGCCACAACGTGAGCAATCCGGTATACTACGACGACGGCAGCCACGACCTGTCGCTTACCGCCGTTCGACCAAAACCATCCCGACGGTCGCGCGTACAGCATGGGGCAGGTCGAGCGCACGTTCACCGAGTGGACGCAGAGTGACTACGCCAACGGCGGCGTCTACGCCCCTCAGTTCGCCGGCACCAAGCCCGATGGGATCGTAGGGAAATGCCAGGATTGCCACATGCGTGACGTGGTGGGTGAAGCCGCGGTACTGGGCCAGGTTCGGCAGGACCTCGCGCTGCACGACTTGACCGGTGGGAACACCTTCGTTCCCGACATCATCCCCGACTTCTTCGCCGGCGAAGTTGATCCCGCGCATCTGCAGGCGGGAAAGTTGCGCGCGCGGGAGATGCTGCAAAAGGCGGCGACCATCGAAGTCACTCCGACCGCCACCGGGATCAAAGTGCGGGTGACGAACCAGACCGGCCACAAGTTGCCCTCAGGCTACCCCGAAGGTCGCCACATGTGGCTACAGATCGAGGCGGTCGATTCCGGAGGCGGCACCGTCTTCACTTCCGGGGCCTACGATTCCGAAACCGGGCACGTCAACCACGACGCGCAGTT
Organism: Bryobacterales bacterium; assembly: GCA_963810595.1. Taxonomy (GTDB): domain Bacteria; phylum Acidobacteriota; class Terriglobia; order Bryobacterales; family Bryobacteraceae; genus CAWEOG01. The sequence continues at coordinate 7,127 of CAWEOG010000018.1, forward strand.
GAAGCTCTACGAGATCGAGGGCGGCTTCAGCCCTGCGATCGCGTCGGCTCTTGGGCTCCCCGCGGGCCCCAGCTTCCACTTCGTACTGAACGACTCCACCTACTTCGACAATCGCATTCCGCCGCGCGGGTTCAGCAACGCCGCCTTCGAGAATGTGCAGTCCCCGGTGGTCGGCTACAGCTATCCCGACGGCCAGTATTGGGACGACACGGAATACGTGTTGCCGCAGGAAGCCGACTCGGTGTTCGTGAGCCTCTACTACCAGAGTACCTCACCGAGCTACATCGAGTTCTTGCGCGATGAGAACGGCACCAACTCCATGGGCCAACAGCTCTACGACGCGTGGGTGACGCAGGGAAAGAACCCTCCGGAGTTGATGGCGCAAGTACGCACCGAGGTCGAGATCACTGCCACCTCGGCCGATCCGGTACTTCCCAGCGTGGTGATGCTGGCGCCCAATCGTCCGAACCCCTTCGGCTCGTCGACGACCTTCTCCTACAGTCTGCCCCAAGCGGCGAAAGTAGAGTTGAACGTCTACGATCTGAGGGGGAGAAAAGTGCGCACGCTTCGCAACGAGACTCAGGGTCCAGGGCGCTACGTCGTGCAGTGGGACGGTCGAGACTCCAACGGCAAGAGCCTTGCCTCGGGCGTCTACCTGCTTCGCCTGCGCGCGAACGACCAGATCCGCACCCAGCGCGTGACGCTCATGCGCTGATCGGGCCCATCCGAGCCCATCGAGGCACTGGATCGACCGAGAAAGGCCCGAGGCGCGGATGTGCTTCGGGCCTTTTTCTCGGCTTGCTTGGCCCGGACGCCCTCGCTTGACACTGCCGATCTGCGTTCCTATCATGCCGCTCATTGATTGCACTTGCAACCATAGGAGTCGCGGATGGACTACAAGCCGGAAGAGTCCCTTGGACGTTGGGTTTCCATCATCGATCGGTGTGCGAGCCGCTTCGCGAGGCGACGCCTCCGTCCCCATGGCATCGGAAAGAACCACCTGTTCTTTTTGGGAACTCTGGTCCGGGAAGGGGATGACATTTCCCAGGAGGAGCTGGCAGGCCGACTGCACATGGATCGTGGGGCAACGACTCGCTCGCTGTGCACGCTGGAGAAGGAGGGTTACGTGCGGCGCCTCGCGGATCGCGGGGACGCCAGAGCCCTCCGTATCCGTCTCACCGCGAAGGCGCGGCGTCGCTGGCCGCGTATCGTCGAGGACCTCCAATCGTGGAACCAAGTTCTCACCGAGGGCTTCACGCCCGCACAGCGCAAGGAGGCGGGCCTGCTGCTGCGGCGGATGGCAGCGAACGCGATGGAAAGCGTGGACCGGGACAGGGAGCCGCGTTCCGGCAAGGGAGGCCGCACCAAGCGGATTCTGGCCGTGTTGACTCTGGCGCTTCTCTTCTCCGCTCCGGTCGCGCGGGCACGAACCGTGGGTCCGCCCACCCGTGAGGAGAGGGAGCGACGTTTCAAGACGGAGGAAGCCGTGAGCGAGTCGGGGACAGCAGACACCCTGATGACTCTGCCGCGGGTTCTCGCGCTGGCAGCGCGGCATTCGCTCGCCGCTCGAATCGCGCCCTATGACTCGCTCGAGGCGCGAGCTGAGGTGAAACGAGCGGGGGCCTCATGGTGGCCGCGAATCGACGCCGACGCCTCCTACATCGTGCGGGACAACCCAGTGGAGGCGGTGTTCGGAAACGATCGCTTTCCCTTCGCGCAGAAAAGCAACGCCACCTACGGAATCCACCTGAAAGAGACCCTTTTCAACGGTGGACAGCGCCAACTCTCGGTCCAAGCGGCCAAACAGAGCGCCGAAGCGGCGGCAGCTTCGAGCTGGGTCTCCATCCGTCAGGCACAGCTGGACGCGCTGGGCGCCTATCTGCAGGTACTGCGGTTGAAGGGACAAGCTGAGGTATTGCAGCAACGGCACGAGGCCGTGTCCGCACACCGCAAAGTTGCCCAGGATCTGTACGATCAGGGATTGGTTGCGCGCAACGACTTGCTCGAAACTCAGGTGCGGGAGAGCGAGATCGAAGACGCTGAACAGGCGCTCCACGACGCGCGCATCTCGGCGATGCAAGACCTCAACCGCATTCTGGGGCGAGAAATTTCGGCCGAGCTGGTTCTCCCGGATTCTCTCGGCCCCGCGCCCTCGCTAGAGGATTCCTGCGAGGAGTTGCTTCTCACCGCGGACACGCAAAACCCCCGTCTGCAGGCCACGCGGGCCCAACTGCAGGCGGCGCTTACCCGGGAGAAACTCGCGAATCGCGAGTACTGGCCAGAATTCTACTTGAGCCTCGGTCATAGCTACGAGGAAAACCGGTACATGGCCTATCCGCATGTCAACGCAGTGGTGGCGGGCATGAGCTGGAAGCTCTTCGAAGGCGGCGCTCGTAGAGCAAAGATCCAAGAGGCTCAAGCCGAGGCCGCGCGCACTGCGCAAACCTTGGAAGATGCTCGCCGCGGGGTGAGCGTCGCGGTGGACGCCGCCTGGCGGCAGTGGAAGCAAACCCTGCGCGAGGAGGCCACGGCTCGGTCCAACGTGCGTTCGGCACAGACGAATCTCCAAATCGTGGAGGATCAATACCGCACGGGCCTGGCACGTTCTAGCGATGTGCTCGACGCCGAAGTCTTGCTTGCGGACAGCCGTTACGCCGTGATCACTCGACATTACGAAAGCTACTGGAATCAAGCGCGACTCTTGGCTACGGCGGGGAAGAACCCGGCCGAGTTCTACGCGGACATCGCACAACGAGGAGAGCTCTGAGATGAAACGCAGAACGGTCGGATTGCTCACAATCATTCTGTTCGCGGCCGTGGTCGTAGTGCTGGGATGGAGGCATTGGCACCATGGCAAGATCTTTCCCACCACGGATAACGCTTACGTGGGGGGCGACGTCAGCACGGTGGCCAGTCGCATTCCCGGAACCATCCAAGACGTGTTGGTGCAGGAGAACGAACAGGTGAACGCAGGGCAGGTGCTCTTCCACCTCGATCCCCGAGACTATGACCAGGCCGTGGTCGAGAGTGATGCGAGAGTGGCGAAGGCAAACGCCACGCTGGCGCTCGACCGGGCCGGGGTGGCGAAGGCCCGGGCAGACATTGCGGCGGCGGAGAGCGAGGAGGAACTCAGCCACGCCGATCGTGAACGCTACGCCGAACTCAGCGCGCGCGGGTCGGTGCCGCAGCACCGTTACAGCGAGGTGAAAACGGCGGCCGAGGTGGCGGAAGCCCGCCTGGAAGCCGCACGTAAGGGTTTGGCGGCGGCGAAGGCCATGCTGGAAGTCTCGCGGCGTGAATTGCAAAAGGCACAGGCCGAACACGACACCGCGATCCTCAAGAGATCCTATTGCACCGTCGTCGCGCCCTGCTCCGGGATGTTGGCGGACAAGTCCGCACAGGCGGGACAGGTGGTGGCCGTGGGACAGCCCCTGTGTCAGATCGTGCCTCTGGATGCCGGGCATCTCTGGGTCGACGCAAACTTCAAGGAAACCCAGCTCCACCGAATCCGTCCCGGAGATGCGGCTTCGATTCGGGTCGACAGTGACAAGGGATACGAGTTGAAGGGCAAAGTGGAGGCACTCAGCGCCGGGACCGGTGCCGCCTTCTCCCTTCTTCCTCCGGAGAACGCCAGCGGGAACTGGGTCAAGGTCGTGCAACGTCTGCCGGTGCGCATCGCACTCGACGAAAGAGTCTGGAGGGATGCCGCCTGCGGTTGGGACTGTCAGCGGTCGTCACCGTGGATACCAGTGAGTTCACGGAGAGACGATGAACGACCGGCCGGTCAGCAAGTATCTCATCGCGGCCACCGTGATGCTGGGGACTCTGATGGAGGTGATCGACACTTCGGTCCGCCAACGTGGCCCTGCCCCACATGCAGGGGACCTTCTCCGCGGGCCAGGACGAGGTCACGTGGGTGCTCACCTCGTACCTGGTCGCCAATGCGGTGATCCTCCCCTTGAGCGGTTGGCTGGGAAACTGGTTCGGACGTAAACGGGCGTATCTCACCGCTCTGGCTGCATTCACCGTAGCCTCGGTGGGTTCCGGAGCCGCCCTGTCGATGCCCATGTTGGTGGGCATGCGCGTGCTGCAGGGCCTGGCCGGTGGAGCCATGGTCCCGATGTCCCAGGCCATTCTGCTCGAGACCTTTCCAAGGAAGAACATGGGAAGGCGATGGCGCTCTTCGGGGTCGGGGTCATCTTCGGGCCGATCGTGGGCCCCACCCTTGGCGGGTGGATCACCGACAGCGTGGGGTGGCGCTGGGTCTTCTACATCAACGCTCCTCTGGGACTCTTGGGAATCCTCCTCGGCTATCTTTTCATCACCGACCCGGCCTACTTGAAACGGCCGGAGGGCCGCATCGATTTCAGCAGCTTCATCTACATCGCGTTGGGCCTGGGGTTCCTCGAGATCCTGCTCAATCGCGGCGAGCGCTACAGACTGGTTTCACAGCCCGCGCATCCAGATCTATGCACTGCTTTCCGTTCTCGGCCTCGCCCTTTTCGTCTGGCGATCGTTCACCACGAACGCCCCCTGGTGACCTCCCCGTGTTCAGCAGCAGGGAGTTCGCCACCGGCACTCTGCTCGTGTCCTGCTCGGCTTCAAATCTCTACGGTTCGTTCACGAGCTCAGCCGCCCTCTTCGCGCGAAGCTCTTGGGCTACCGCCCACCTGGGCCGGCCTGATGCTCTCCGCCGGAGGACTGATGTCACACCTCTCGATGGCGATCGTGGGACCACTGGTCGGCCGCGTGGATACGCGACTGCTGCTGGTGGCGGAGTCGTCATGAACCTCTTGTCGATGGCTTCTGCGCAGCGTCTATCTCGGCGTGAATTTCTGGTACCTCACCTGGGGACGAATGCTCCAGGGCTTCGGGATGGGCTTTCCTTCGAACCCGCTCACCACCGCGGCCTTTGCCCGGTTGCGTAGGAGCAAATCGGACAGGCTACCGGACACTTCAACCTCCTGCGCAACGAGGAGGCTCGATCGGAATTGCCCTCTCCTCGACGGTGCTCGCCCGCCACGCGCAGGCGTATCACGCATGGCTGAGCGCCAACTTCCGTCCCGGGCAATCTCCTCTTCAGGAGAGACTGACCGCGCGCTCACCCCGGAGCACCACGGGCTCGACCGCTCCGATCCACGATCTCCTCGCCGGGGGCGGTGGCTCTTCCGAGAGTCGGCGGATTCTGGGTTTGGAGGTCCAGCGCAGGCCTAGCGTGCGTGGACTAATGACGACGTGTTCTTCATGCTCCTCATCGTCTTCGCGATCTTCCTGCCCTTCCTCTTGCTGGGCGGTACGCGGTTCGGTGGGAAAGGGCGGAGGGTTGGCGCACTGAAGCCGAAGTCGATCCTCGGGGCGCCCGGTTCTCTGGGGAAACGGCGTCGCTACCGCGCCTCACTGGCCGAGCGCGCTTTCCACGCTCCCCATCCGAGTGGGGCGGTGGGGACGGGACAGCGGTACTCGAGGTCGCGGGAACGCACTCACCCGAGATGGGGTGGTTCTGGCTGTCGCGGAAGATCAAGGATACGCAGTCCAGGGGACTGATTCCCTGGAGAACCCCCTCGAAGACCAAGTGGAGGATGGTTCCCGGACCGTCGATGGCGCAGCCCAGATTGGCCACATCGACTGCCACCGTGGATTCGCTCGGTCCCGGATTGAGCCAGTCGAGGTAGAAGGGACAGGCGGCGCCACTGACGAGGGAGCCGGCATTGACGGAGAGGGCATGCACCACCGTCTCGTCGAAGGATAGCTCTAGGGAGAAGCCGTGCAGGTCGAGGGTCTGAGCGTCGATGTCGACGTCGACCGCGAGCGTCTCGCCGCACACCCGAAGCTCCCGTCGTCGGGAACGAAGGTTACCGTCCCCGGCCTGGGGCAGCGGTATTCCACTTCGGAATTCACCGGTAGGGAGGAGATGACCTGATTGTGGCTGTCGCGCAATTCCACCGAGTTCATCTGGAGAGGACTCAGTCCGTTGGCGACACCTGCGAATTGGATCTTCAACAGCTCGCCGCTTCCAGTGATCGAGCAGCCGAGCATGGCGAGATCAATCTCAAGGTGGTCTTCCCCTGGGTTCTGATTCAACCACTGCACGAACGAACCGCACGCCGCCGAGTTCACGAAGTCCCGGCGAGCACGCGAGAGGAAGAAGAGGACCGCGGGATCGAATCCCAAGTCAGGGTCATGCCACGCAGATCCGTGACCGTGCCGATGTCGAGGGAGACCTCGAGGACTTCCTCGCAGAAGAAGCGCTCGACCGCTGGATGCGGGCCCACGGGTATCTGGGCCGAGGCTGGGGTGGGATTCAGACAGAGCCACACCGCCAAAAAGAAACAGACGAGCCAAGCCGAGCGGAGGATCGCGTTGCGTCGCATGACGAGACTCCTCGGGGAATCCGCGCGCGGCGGATTCCCCAGTGACGTGGATTTACTTCAGAAGAGTGATTCGTTGACTGGAAGAGACGTCCGGGGCGACCAATCGCACGAGATAGGTCCCCGAGCTCACGGACTTGCCGTGATCATCTTTCCCCGTCCCACTGAATCTCGTGCGGACCTGCCGGGCATGTCCTCGCTCGCGAGCGTGGCCACGCTGCGCCCACCGATCGTGTAGATTCGCAGGACCACGTGGCCGGCCTTCGCCAGAGTGAAGCTCAGCGTGGTCTTGGGGTTGAACGGATTCGGGTAGTTCGCGTGCAGCACGGTGCGGCTGGGAAGCGCCGTGGTCGTGGTGCCGCTGACGAGCGAGCCGTTGATGGACTGCTCGTGGTTGAGCTCGTCACGCGCGACGATCTCTCCCGGTGCAATCCCCGGCTCGCCCTTTGCGATGCGCTGGAAATCGATGACCGCCAAGAGGTCATCCCCCGAAATGCCCACGCCCTTGCCGAAGACGGCCGCGTCGACCTCTCCCGGCTGGGCGGAGAGCACCATCGTGGTACGACCCTGCTTGCCCATCAACGAACCCTCGTGCATCGCCACCGGCTTCAGCACGCTCTTGTTCCACTGGAGCGGAACGTGAACGCCCTGCAGGGTTCCGTCGCCGGCCATGTGGATCTCCACCGAGACCCCGTCTTGGCCGAAGGGAACGGTCTTCAGAGCGATCTCGTTGAGAGCGGCCGGTTTCGGCGCCGGCGTGCCCTTGCTCACCTGGCCGTAGTTGATGGCGAACATCATCAGATCCTCGAACTGGATCTCGTTGTCCGTGGTGGGCAGAGCATCGACGCTGTAGTCGGTCGTCGGACCCACGTCGAGGTAGTTCTCGTATCCGGTATCCCCATCGCTCGTGCCGTAGCCGTCGCCGAGGGCGGAGATGTCCGGTGTCGCGACCGAGTTGTCACCGACGCCCGCAGTCATTCCGTCCGAGACGTCGCCCAGGTGATAGTCGAGGGTTCCGTCGGTCTGGTTGGAAACCGGACTCACGTTGCAGCCGTCGTCGACGAACGCCACGTAGTACCAGAAGTCCCGCGCGGTGGGTTCGTCGTCGTAACTGGTGGCAGTGGCGGGCAGAGTCGCCGCAATGCCCCAACCGTCGCCTGCGGCGGCTGTCAGATCGGCCGGGGTGCTGGGAACGGCGCCGCTGAGGTCATCGTACTCCGGATAGTCGCCGAAGCCCTTGCGGTACAGCGTGATGGTCGCCGCGTCCGGATCGGTGGGACCGGTCCAGGCGAGGTGGATCTTCGTGGTGCCGTTGGTGCCGTTGCCCGTCTTCACCTGCGACGCGCTCAGGCTGGTGACCGCATCGGGCGCGGTGGCGTCGATGTCGACCGTGGCGGCGCCCGCGCCTCCCGCCAAAACGGGAGCGTTGGCGCAGTCACGCATGATCACGTTGAGGATGGTGATGGTTCCCGTGCCGCTGCCGCTTCCAAAGTGGAAGCAACGTCGACGGTGAAGGCGGTTCCGCTGAGGTCCGAGCCCAGGCGCTGCCCAGGATCGAACGGTCGACGGTGTAGGTGCCGTCTCCGTTGTCCAGAACGAAGTCCTGCACGTCACCACTGCCGAAGCCGTCCACCCAGCTTCCGGCTCCGTAGGCGGGGACGATTCCGCTACCGCAAAGTTGCAGCTCCGAACTGGTTTCGAAGGTGATGCTGAAGCCGCGGATCGGCGTGGTGTCGCCACGGTGGAGAACCACCGGCACCGTGAGGCAGGGGTCGCAGGGCGTGATCTCCACGCCGGCCGGAGGTTCGACCGCGATCATGTTGGGGTACACGCTACAGCTGGGCGTGCCCGTGATGTCACCGTCGAGCCACGGCCAGTAGGTGACGTCGCCCTCGACCGCGTCGCCGGTTCCCGTGTTCAGGGGAGAAGTGGCGGCGGGTCCGCTCACGTCGCCCCACCAGTTGCAACTTCCGTCGACGGTGAGGTAGCTCACGTTGCTATAGAGTCCGTAGGTGTTGCCGGAGAAGCTGTTGTCGTTGACCGCGACGCTCATGAAGACGCCGGTGTCGCAGCTGCTCTGACACGCAAAGACTCCCACCCCGGCTTCGAAGCCGGTGACCGTGTTGTTAGTCACCACGAGTGAGGTCGTCAGGTCCATACCAGCGTCCGCCTCGATTCCGGTGGTTGCGGTGTTGTCCATCCCGCTGAAGGCCACCGTGTTGCCATCGATGATGACACCGAGGGTCGCCATCTTGGCGGAACCGGAACTCTTTGCCGAAAGAACTCCGGGCACGTCGAAGGGACTCGCCACTGCCTTGGGAGGATCGGTGGCGATGACTCCGTAGGCAGAAATTCCGATCTTTTCGATCGTCATGTCGTTGCCACTGAAGGTGCCCTGACCATCGATGTTGTAGATCCCGACGTGGGTCCCGTCGATCACGTTGTTCGTCACGTCGGCCTGGCACCAGTAGTCGAGGATCGAGGAGGCGACGTATGGGGTGGCCGCTCCTGTGTTGTCGTAGGCGATTGAGTGGATGGTGTTGTTGTTCACCGCGCCGCTGATGAGGTCTCCATAAATCTGGATCCCGTTCTGGGCCGGATCACTGTTGACGGCGGTCAAGCCGGTAGCACCGATCACGGTGTTGCCCGAGATGTCCACCGTGAGGGCCGTCCCGCCCGTCGCGTTCGCGGTGATACCGTTCTTCTGGAAGCCGTAAACCTGACAACCCTGGATATCGATGCTGCGCGCGACCGCATCGTCGTTGTACAGATAGAAGGCGTTGCCGTGCTGGCTTCCATCCAGCGGTTGGTTGCGAACGTCCTTGATCTCGCAATCGTAGACGCCGCCGCCGGCCTCCCGATACGCGATGCCGATGAAGCGCGCATTCGCATTGCCGCGACCCAAACCGTCCACCGTGAGATCGTGGATGTCAACGTTGTTGGCGTCGTGTACGTAGACGATGGGGTGATTGTCGGCAGAGGTGGTGAAGTAGAGCGGCAGAGAGGCGGGCGCTTGGATGATGGTCGATCCCATGCCGTCGCCGAGCAGGTGCAGATCCTCGTTGATCTCCACCTGCTCCTCGTAGGTGCCGGCCGCCACATGCACTGTGCTGCCGCTCACCCAGTTGACACCATCTTGGATCGTATCGAAGGCATTGTACCCATAAAGAGGCCGGGCGCCACTTCCGTCCCACGCCCGCACCCGCGTAATCGTCGTCCACCCACACTTCATCCACCGCATCTTCGAGGTCGATCTGGTAGACCTCTCCCGAGGTGAGCTCGATCTCGATGGCGTCGAGATACCCGGTGAAAGAGGACCAGCCGCTTCCCGTCCCCAAGACGAGATAGAGCACGGGCTGATTCGCATAATCGATGGGGGTGGCATCGCCGGTGGCAGTCCAGCTCTGCCAGGTGATCGGGCCCGCTTTGAGGTCGGCCAGAGTAGGAGCGCCATAGAAACCTATGGGGCCATGGTTGGAATCAGAGAAGGTGAGTTGATTCGTTCCGGCATCGGTTGTCCATTCCACCCAGGAGTTCGCGGCCGGCGCATAGCTGTTGGAGTATAGCGGCTCGGCATTGAGACGATTGCCGTACCAGATTGCGTCTCCCCCGCTATAGGGCTGCGTGTAGATCTTCAAGAAGAAGTCGACACCACTGGGGTTTGTTCCGTCGTTGAGCGTGTGATAGCGAATGGCGGCGATGTCGCTAAGGTTGAAGGTACCGCCGAGTTGAGTGATGGGGTCGATGTACATTTCCACCACAGGAGAGACGGGGATGTCTTTGAAAAAAGATCCCGTTCCAGTGAAGGCTTGTGCGGTGGTAGTCGTGGCGCTGGATCCTGCGGCGTATCCCGCGCCGAAAACCAAGGGGTGGGTCGCTGCCTGAGCCATCGGGGCGAAGGCCAGCAGCACCAACGAAAGCACGGCAAGTGAGCATTGCAATTTGTTCATCTCGTTCTTCCTTCCGGATAGACCCCATTTCAGGGGGACGTGACTACAGTGGGAGCCGGATGGATGCGAGAAGTTTCGTCATGCCTCCTTTCTTCATTTCAGCAGGATGAGACCGGTGGAAACCGAGCCCACTGCGTGGGTCAAGAGAGCGGTATAGGCGCCCGAGGCCACGCTGCGACCTTGGCCGTCCTTGCCATCCCACTCCACGCTCTGTTTCCCGCCCGGCCAGGTGCCCTGGGCGAGGGTTCGCAGGAGCCGGCCGTTCGGGCCGTAGATCCGCAGGCAGGCCCAACCCGAACGGGGAAGGGTGAACGACAGAGTGGTTCGGGGATTGAAGGGGTTGGGGGCGGCTTGCAAGCGCAGCCGCGGGCGAGTCGAGGGAAGCGATCCGGTCGTCGATCCAATGTGGTACTGCGCATCATGCGTGACGAGTGGGTTGACGTACAGGCCCGCGTCGTAGAAGTGCGTGCCGTCCAATACTCGAATCCACCCGGAGGTGGGCACGCTCTTCGCCCTGAAGCGCAGACGGTAGACCACCCCGGGGCCCGCGACTTTCGTCGCGGCGCAGAGGAGCACGTGATTAATGGTGACGTAGGTGGAATCGGGCGCGATGGTGAAACGATGGAAGCGGATCGTGGGACACGCGTCCACCATCAGCGGCCCCTCTTGTTGCGCCACGTTGGCTTCTTGCAGAAAGGTCACCAGGCCGGGGTCGTATCCGATGACCGCGTCGTAACCGTTGAAGGAATCCGCCGCCGCGGGAATCGTGAGTTCGATCAAGAAGGAGTCGCCCGGCTCCACCGTGAAATCGGCGGGAAGCAAAGACAGCTCGACACCGTCCGAACAGACGCCCGCACGCGGGAATAGCGTCGAGGCGAGTATGGCGATCAGTGCGCCGAGAAGGCGAGCACGGCTCCTGAGGGGCAAGATTCAACTCCCAGCCAGCAAAGCGCGCAGCATATCCGCGCTTCTTGGATGTGCGGCCCAGTTGTCTCTGGAAGTTCTCGTACCTGGGCATCGGGCGAGAACTCGCGGGAGCCAATTCGCATGCCCACACCGGCTCGAACGGGAGCGGCCGTCCTGCGGCGAGGAAACCGGTGGGATTCGCGAGGAGACGAGTCTACGCCGGCCGTTCGCGGGGTGTCAAGGACCCGCGCCGGGGGAGATCAGAGGTTGCGGACCATCCAGAGGATCACGAGGGCGGCCACCACCAACACCGCGACCGCGGTGGCCATCGTCTTGGCGCCCGGCATCGAGCGCTCGCTCCTGGTGCCCGGCCGGCCGCGTTCCCAATCGCCGGGATGATGACCGTATTCGTCGACGATGGTGTCCACGAGCCCCTGCCGCGGTCGCTGGAGATGGACCGCACGCTTGCCTGGACGCTTACCGTGCCAGGCGGTGATCTCCTCTCCGACGCTATCCGCGCTCGCGCGCGCGAAGGCGGCGACCATGCGCCGTTGCTGGCGATCCATGAGCAGGGTCTCGTCCACTTCCTTGGCCACCTGTGCGGTGAGATCACCGTCGGCCCAGCTCACCAGGATTTCGTCGGGGATGTTCTTGCCGCGGGTATAGCCCCATTGCTTCGGTGCTGCCATCGTGCTTCCTCCTCAGTGGCTCGGCACCGCGGGTGCCTGTGGGGCGTGTTCGTGGGTGGCGAGCGAACGCGCGCGGAAGATCTGACCCAGGATGTGCCGCAGGAGGGCTTCCTCCTGATCGGCGGGGAGGTTCCACGCCTCACGCACTGCCACGAACGGTTGGAGAGAGTTGCGCGTACGCGCGAGCAACGAAGCCACGCGTTCCGGGGTGCCCAGGCGGAAGATCAAGTCGAGTTCGGCCAAGCTGAGTCCTTGCTCGTAGCGCATGGCCAGAAGCAAGCGGTCGCGACGGTGGAGAGTGCGTAGGGCCTTCACCATGGCGTCGAGAAAGCGCTCGCCCTCCTTTTCACAGAGATCCTGGATGCGAGGCTGCAGTGCGGGGATGCTGCCGTCGTGATCGTCGAGTTCGATCGCGACCGGGCCTTCCTCGGCGAGCGGAGGCCACTCCCGCTCTTGCCGTCTTCTGGCCAGAAGCGGGGATTGTTGGGTCAAGCGGAGGAGCCGGCTGGTCCACTTGCCGAACCCGACGTGGCCGCGCACGATGGCAAAATCATCGTCGGCGATGCGCTCGAAGACCTGGCGCGTCACCTCCTCGGCCACCGATCCTCCCTCGGGAAGATGCGCACTGAGCCGCTCGGCCATGGTGAAGACGATGGGAGCGCTGGCCTGCACCAATTCGCCCCAATGGGCACGGGGATTTTCCTTGGCCTTCTGCACGAGGCGCTCGAAATCGGTGTGGCGAAGAGTGGGATCCTCCTGGATCAGTCGTGCGATGTGTCTCATCTTGAATCCGGGCTGAAGACAATGTCACAATCCCCCACAGGGGATTGCCACATCCCGCGCGATCCGCGGGAGATTCGGCCGGGGCGCGCCGCCCCGGCGGTCTACTTGTGCCTCCATATTGGTCTACGGAGACGGGAAGCGCCATGCCGAAGAAGGAACTGGAAGAAACCGAGCATCGCTACCGTTTCGCGCGTCGTTGGGAGACGAAGCGCCGTCAGCACAGCCCCAAGGCGATGTGGACGACTCTCATCTTCGATGCCATCCTTATCGCGCTCATCATTGCTATGGTATATATAGGTTTCCGAGTTTGGCACTGAGCCCTGGGTGCCCGGTCGTCCAATGGCAGGACTCTGGACTTTGAATCCAGCTACGGAGGTTCGAATCCTCCCCGGGCAACCACTCTCTTCCTCGCGGGGGCTTGGCCCATGAAACTGCGGCGTCGGATCGGCTCGGCCAAGATCACGCCGGATTCCATGCGGAAACTGGGCCTGTACACCACGATTCCCACCATGATGGTGGTGGGACCGGTCCTGGGCTGGCTGCTGGGGTCCTGGCTCGAAGGAAAATGGGGGCACGAGCCCTGGATCTCGACCGGCGGGGTGATTCTGGGCACCCTCGCCGCCTTCCGGCAGGTGATCGTGGTCCTGAAACGGGCCGAGGAACCGCCGGAGGACGAGGACTGACGCCCAGGGGTGGCATCCTTTCCGCCTACCTTGACGATCCGTTCTGAGAGCTTATACTTGGTGCCCGTTCTAGGGGGCGGGAGAAGCCAGGCGACCCTTTCGGGCCGCTTGCTTTCTGTCCAGGAACGGTCGAGGCGAAAATCGCCCCAGAGCACTCTCGGGTTCCCCGGCGGCGAGCGACATCCCCATGACGGCAAGCACGAATCCAGGGCTGGATGAGCGCTTCCTCAGAAGAGTTGGGGTGGCGAGCCTGCTTCTCAGCGGTCTCGGAGGGCTGTTCGGAGCCTATTTCCTGGGATGGCGCTGGGGACTGGGCTTTGCGGCGGCGGGTGTCTGGAGCGTGCTGAATCTGAAGGCGCTCGAGCACCTGATCGGCCTCTCGGTACGGCCCGAGGGCCGGCGGCCGTGGCCGATCGTCGGGGCGATTCTGATCAAACTCCCGGTCTTGTACGGGATCGGCGCTTTGATCGTGATCAAGGGAAGACTTCCGCTCGGCTCGATTCTGTGTGGCCTGGCGGTACCGACCCTGGTGATGGTACTCAAGGCGGGTGGTCGGGTTCTCGCTCCTCGCGTCGCCCTGCGCCATGCGGACGGAGCGCCCGCTCCAAGAGAAAACGAAGTAGGCCGCTTTGGCGGCCGGAATGGCACGCAGTGACTCGCAGAACGCCCCTTCAGCTGAGCCCGTACGTGGTCCTAAGTCTCCTCGTGGCCGTCGCCCTGCTCGCCATGCTCCCGACCCGCGTCGTGGCCACGGGTGAGCAACAGGTCACAGCGGAGGAGAGCCCACTCGAGCCGGACGTTGTGGAGCATGCCGGGGAGCACGCCGGCGAGGAACACGAGAACGAACCCCTGGAACTGCCCAACTTGACGATGCTCCTCAGGGCGTTCGTGCTCACGCCGGGCTCTGCTGCGTACCGCTACTCCGAGATCTTCGAGAATGCCTTCTTCGCGGTTCTGGCCGGCCTCTTCCTCTGCCTGGTGGCGCTGCGCATCTACAAAAACCGGGCGATTCTCCCGGGGCGCCTGCAGGTGTTCGCGGAGATGATCGTGGAATGGCTGGAAGGCCTGGCCTGCACCATGATGGGCCCCAAGACGGACGGCACTTCACTCCGTTCATCGCCACCATCTTCGTCGTACATCGCGTCGACGAACATACATCGGCCTATCCCTTTGGGAAAGTCGCCGACCTCGACCTGGCTCAACACCCTCAGCATCGCGCTGGTGGTGTTCATCTACGTGCAGTACACGGGGATCAAGCGCCAGGGCATCAAGGGGTACCTGCATCATCTGGCAGGTTCGCCCAAGGACGTGGTGGGTTGGTGCTCGTCGCCGAGCTGCCGTTCGCCCTCTAGTTCTTCGGAGAGTTCGTCAAGCCAGTGAGCTTGAGCTTGCGTCTCTTTGGCAACATTTTCGGCGAGGACATGCTGCTCGCCGTCTTCGCGCTCTTGGGCGTCGTGGCGCTCTCAGCGTTTCACTCGCCCGTCGGGTTACCTTTGAACGTCCCCTCTACTTCTTGGCAAATGCTGGCCGGCTCTTTCAGGCCCTGGTGTTTTCACTTTTGTCCACGGTGTACATCGCGCTGATGCTCCCCCACGGCGAGCACGCGCGGCTCACTAGAAGGGGCAAGGGAGCGATCGAGTTCGATACGGCGCCGGTGCGCCGCGAAAGACGAAAGCCACGAGGGCTTTGAAAGTGGGAGGCGCGAGTCTCCGGCGGGTTCGCCCCGTTCACGATTGAATCAAGGAGAATGACAAATGGACCCGCCCGGACTTGGAATTCCTCTGGGCCTGGGAATTGCCGCTCTCGGACTCTGGACTCGGTTTGGGAAAAGCCGTGGTGGCGCCATGGAAGCCATGGGTAGGCAACCGGAGGCCATCGGTCAGATTCGACCGCGATGATCATCGGTGCGGCGTTCATCGAAGCGCTCACCATTTACGCACTGATCTCGGTTTTCGTGCTTCAGGGCAAGCTCGGATAGGGCCGGGTAGAGTTCGATGGAAAGTACTCACTCAGGGTCTCCAGCGCGGGGACATCATCGCGCTTCTGCTGACGAACATCGTCGCTTTCCTGATTTTCTTTGGTGCTAGGAAGTACGCCTGGGGTCCTCTGCTCGCGATGCTCGATGCGAGACGCGAGAAGATCCAGTCGGATTTCGATGCAGCCGAGAAAGAACTGCGGGATGCTGAAACTCTGCGTGCCTCGTTCGACGCCAAGATCGCCGAGATCAAGAGCCTGGAACGGGAAAAGATGCAGGAAGCGGTGAGCGGGGCGAGGCCATCGCCGGTGAGTTGGAGGCGAACGCGCGCGACAGGGCCGGGCAATTCCTGGAGAAGGCCGAAGGCGAGCTGGAGCGCGAAGTGCGTACGGCACGCCTTCAGCTCAGGGAAAAGACGGTCGACATGGCGATCGCCGCGGCCGAGAAGATCATCCAGGAGAAGCTCGACGATCCGAAGCACCGGCAACTTGTCGAGGACTTCATTACTCGACTGGAAGAGACAGCCGTGTGTAGCGATTCCACGGCCCGCCGCTATGCCGAGGCGTTGCTCGAAAAACGTCACGCAACGACCCCACGCTCGACGCCGTCCAGCAGGAATTGGCGGCGATCGCCGCGCTCTACCAAGAGAGTGACGACCTGCGCAACTACCTGTTCGACCCGAGCGTGACCGGGAACGGCGGCGACAGCTTTCGGAGTCCGCTCTGGTGGCAAAGATCGGCCGGTGCTGATGCACTTCCTGGATCTCCTGCTGCACAAGCACCGGTTCAAGCACCTCCTGAACATCGCGCAGGCGTTCGACGAGTTGGTGGAAAACCGACGCGGGCAGGCGCGGGTCGAGGTGTTGACAGCGGTGCCTCTGCGGAGGATCAGGCGGATCGGCTCAAGCGCACCCTCGACGGGGTCGTGGGCAAGGATTGCATACTCGAAACCAGCGTCGACCCATCCATCATCGGGGGCGCAGTCGCAGTTCGCGGCGATATGGTCTTTGACGGAAGCGTTCGCACCCAGTTAGCGGAACTGCGCAAGCAGCTCATGGACGCGCCCCAGAGCGCGTACCGCGGAAGTTCAAAGGAGAGAGCGTTGAAACTGCGACCGGAAGAGATTTCGTCGGTCTTGGCTCAGGAGCTGAAAGCGTACAGCGCCGAGGTGGATGTCGAGAGTATCGGCATCGTTCTGCAGGTGGAGATGGGATCGCCCGCATCTACGGACTCACCGACGTCATGGCGGGTGAGCTGGTGGAGCTTCCCGGGAACGATCGGGATGGTGCTGAATCTCGAAGAGAATTCCATCGGTGTGGCCATCTTCGGATCCGACACCCATATCAATGAAGGCGATCATGTCAAGCGCACCGGCAAGATCGCCTCGGTTCCCGTGGGCGATGCGATGCTCGGACGGGTGGTCGATCCTCTGGGAAAACCGCTCGACGGACGCGGGCCGATTCCGGCGGAGAGAAACACGCCTCATCGAAGTGAAGGCTCCCGGCGTTTTGGATCGCCAACCGGTGAAAGAGCCGCTGCATACCGGCATCAAGGCCATTGATGCGATCATTCCCATCGGTCGCGGCCAGCGCGAGCTCATCATCGGTGATCGCGGACGGGCAAGACCACGATGGCGATTGACACCATCATCAACCAGAAGCACGAACCGATCGAGACCCGTCCCATCTGCGTGTACGTCGCCATCGGCCAGAAGGAGAGCAAGACCGCACGATCGTGGCCCAGCTTGCCGAGCAGGGCGCGATGGATTACACCATCGTCGTCACGGCGCCTGCGTCCGCCCGCGGCGTTCCAGTACCTGGCGCCGTTTGCGGGCGCGGCCATCGGCGAGGACTTCATGGAGCCGAAGGACGCGCTCGTTGTCTATGACGATCTATCCAAGCAAGCGGTCGCGACCGCAAGATGTCGCTCCTGCGCGCGCCGCCCGGTCGCGAGGCGTACCCGGGCGATGTGTCTACTGTCACTCCCGGCTTCTCGAGCGCGCCGCGAAGCTAGCCCGGAGAAGGGAGGCGGCTCCATCACCGCACTTCCTATCATCGAGACGCAGGAGGGCGACGTATCAGCGTATATTCCGACCAACGTCATTTCCATCACCGACGGACAGATATTCCTCGAGGCGGACCTCTTCAACAAAGGCACTCGCCCGGCCATCAACGTGGGCATCTCGGTCCGCGCGTCGGTGCAACCGCCAGACCAAGGCGATGAAGAAGGTCTCGGGCAGATAAAGCTCGAGCTGGCGCAGTTCCGCGAGCTCGAGGCGTTCCATGCAGTTCGCCTCCGACCTCGACAAAGCGACGAGGCGCCCAGCTCGCGCGCAACCGGCCAGCGCACACTGCAGATTCTCAAGCAGGGCCAGTACATGCCCATGCCAATGGAGAAGCAGGTTGCGATCATCTACTGGGTGGTCAATGGGATGCTCGACGAGGTACCGGTGGAAGAAATCCCCGACTACGAGAAGCAATTCATGCGTTCATGGACGACAAGTACAGCAGCGTGCTGCACAGCATTCGCGAAAAAGGTCAGCTGGACGAGGAGATCGAAAGCGGATTGAAGTACGCGATTGGTGAATTCACTCGCGAGTATCTGGCAAGATCGAGCTAGGAGTAAGTCGGCGCAGTGGCAGCGAACATCAAGGACCTGGATCGACGAATTCGCTCGGTCCGCAACACGCAGCAGATCACCAAGGCCATGAAGATGGTGGCCGCGGCGAAGCTGCGACGGACACATGACCGTCTGCTCGCGGGCCGTCCATATGGCCAGAAGCTGACCGAGCTTCTTGCGCAACTCGCATCCGCCGCTTCGATCGATCATCCCTTCCTGACCGCGCGAGCTGTGAGAAACGGCTCGTGGTTATCGTCACCTCGGACAAGGGTCTCTGTGGGAGTTACAACCACAACGTCATCCGTATGGCTCACGAATGGATAGAGAAGCATTCCGATGTGCCGAACGACTTGTACATCGTGGGGCGCAAGGCGAACGAGTATTTCAAGCGTCGTCCGTGGCAAATCAAGCGCGCCATCACCGACATGGGCGGGCTCGATCGTTGCCAGAATTCAGGGCACGGCCGATGAACTCATGCAGCTCTACCTGGAGAACGAGTATCAAGAAGTAATTCGTAGTGGCGCATACTCGCTTCTTGAGCACGCTAAGTTACCGGCCGCAGGTCGTGCAGCTCTTGCCGTTTCCCAGGGAGGAGAACACGGGGGCCCAGCGACGCATGGCCAAAGACTACATCTATGAGCCCAGTGCTGAGATGGTGTTGCAGCGTCTGCTTCCCAAGAGCGTGCAGGTGAAGGTGTTCGATGCTCTGGCAGAATCGTTCACCAGTGAGCATGGGGCACGCATGACAAGTATGAGTTCCGCCACCGACAACGCGGGCGAACTCATCGATCAATTGACGCTCTTTCGGAATCGGGCGCGCCAGGCCGCGATCACCCAGGAGATCAGTGAAATCGTCGGCGGGGCAAACGCGCTGGCGTAGCGCTTCTAACGAGTGCCCCCACGACGCGGGGCCGCACAAATCGGAGACTCGGCTTCCCAAGGGCGCTAGGCCCGGCAGGGAGCTGGTTATCAGCAAAGGAGCCCGAGGTGGCGGAGAACTACGGCAAGATCGTCCAGGTCATCGGTCCCACCATCGACGCGGAATTCGAAACGGACAAACTTCCGGACATCCTCAGCGCGTTGGTGGTGGAAGATTCCGCGCGCGGTGAGCGCGGACTCACGGTGGAAGTCGCGCAGCATATCGGCAACAACGTGGTGCGTTGCGTGGCCATGGACGGCACCGACGGACTCGTGCGCGGCATGCGCGTGCGGGATACCGGCGGTCCCATTTCGGTGCCGGTGGGTGCCCAGTGTCTCGGGGGAATCTTCAATCTTCTGGGCGAGCCCCTGAATGCTCACGAGCTGAAGGATGTGAACCAACGCTGGCCCATCCACCGCGATCCGCCCAAACTCGAGGATCTCGTGGCGAGCCGGGAAATCTTCGAAACCGGAATCAAGGTGGTCGATCTACTTGCGCCCTACGCCAAGGGCGGAAAAGTCGGTCTCTTCGGCGGCGCCGGGGTGGGGAAGACCGTGATCGTGATGGAGCTCATCGACTCCATCGCCAAGGAACACGGTGGCTACTCCGTCTTCTGCGGAGTGGGCGAACGGACGCGCGAGGGGAACGACCTCTATCTGGAAATGGAAGAGAGCGGCGTACTCAAAAATACGGCGCTGGTCTTCGGGCAGATGAACGAACCGCCCGGCGCGCGCCTCAGGGTCGGTCTTTCCGGCTTGACCATGGCCGAGTACTTCCGCGACGAGATGGGTCAGGACGTCTTGCTGTTCATCGACAACATCTTCCGTTTCACGCAGGCGGGTTCGGAGGTGTCCGCTCTCTCGGGGCGCATGCCGAGCGCGGTTGGTTACCAGCCCACCCTGGCCACGGAAATGGGTGCGCTGCAGGAGCGCATCACCTCCACCAAGAAGGGCTCGATCACCTCGGTACAGGCCATCTACGTGCCCGCGGACGACTTGACCGACCCCGCGCCAGCTACGACCTTCAGCCATCTCGATGCCACGACGGTGTTGAGCCGCCAGATCTCCGAGCTGGGGATCTATCCCGCCGTCGACCCTTTGGCCTCGACTTCACGGATTCTGGATCCTCTGGTCTTGGGCGACGAGCACTACTCGACCGCGCGTCAGGTCCAGGAGATTCTGCAGAAGTACAAGGACCTGCAGGACATCATCGCCATTCTGGGAATGGACGAGTTGAGCGAGGACGACAAGATCACAGTTCAACGCGCGCGCAAGATTCAGAAGTTCCTGAGCCAACCCTTCAAGGTGGCCGAGCAGTTCACCGGCATCCCCGGAAAGTACGTGAAGCTCGAAGACACCGTCCGCGATTTCAAGGCTCTCGCCGAAGGCCAGTACGATCACATTCCCGAGCAGGCCTTCTACATGAAGGGCACGATGGAAGAAGTCTTGGCCGACGCCGAGAAGACCGAGAAAGAGGGAGCCGCCTAGGCCATGGCCAAGACGCCCTATCATCTGAGCATCGTTACCCCTGCCGGACGCTCGTTCGAGGGCGAAGTGGTAAGCCTCGTCTTCCCGGGCGAAGACGGTGCGATCGGGGTGTGGGCCGCATCACGCGCCCATGCTGGCCGCGATGAAAGCGGGATCGCTCAGCGTGGAGGAAGTGGGGCACGCCGAGGTGGAGAAGCACTTCGCGGTGGGCTCGGGCTTCGCCGAGGTGAGTGACAATCACGCCATCCTGCTGGTCGACAGCTGCGAGGCGGCCCAGGACATCGATGTCCAGCGGGCCAAGGCGGCAGTGGAGAGGGCGAAGCGCCGGCTGGCCGAGGCGATGCACGACGACTCCATCGATCGCGAACGTGCCCGAGCCGCGCTAGAGCGGGCGGAAGCCCGCCTCAAGGCGGGCTATTTGCGGGGGCGCTGAGGCGAGGACGGTCCCTTCGCGGTGCCTGCGAGAACCTCACTGCCTTGAACGGTGCCCAGAGGCGCCCCATCCCTGGCGGACTGCAAAATCTCGATCCTCGGCTCGATGAGGGCCCGCGCCTGTTCGGGGTTCATGCCGAAGGAAGCCCACAGCTTTACGTGGCACTCGGCGAAACGCACGCGTACCGAATCCACCTTACCCGCATCGAAATAGACGTCGGCGAAATAGATGGATTGGTGCTTCGAGGTTGCGCCGACGGAAACATGAAGACACCCAGTCTTCGAGTCGAAGTGCTCTCGTGTGACGTCGAAGACACACCAGTGCAAATGCCCGAGTTTCGTGCGCAGCCAGGGGACGTCCGGAAAGAGAATGCGTGCGTGCGCGCCTTCGATCCCACTCGTGTTCCAGAGCACGTCGCTCGCAGCAGAGCGATTGCGGGATCCCTCGAGTACGACGAAGACTGCCCTCTCTCGGGGATTGTCGATCCCTCCCATGAGGTATTCGCCGCGCCCATCTCCATCGAGGTCCACCACGGCTGGGCAAAAGAGCTCGCCTGGGTGCACGTAGTGACCGAGTACCTCGCCGGAGTTGCGGTCGAGGAAGTACACGAAGGTAGGGCTATACCGCGACCAGAGCGTGACCATGATGCTGGACGTATCGCGGCCGGGTGACACGCCGGCCGCAAACCATCGAACCGTGTAAACGACGCGGGCCATGGGTTCGTACAAGACCCCTTCGTGTGTCCATCGTTCTTCGAGCGGTGGATTCAATTGACGTTTCCACAGAATCTTCCCCTGCGCCGGATCCCACTTGAGGACCGTGGTGTGATCCGAACCGCCGCTGCCCGAACCGAGGTAGACATACTGCCGACTTCCCTCCTCGGTGATGGTTGCCTGCTGATACTCGCTGTCGATGGGGGGCAAGCTGGAAGAACTGACGAACTCCCAAAGGACGGGCTTTGGTTGATCTGGCTGAGCGACCCGAGCTGAGAGGCTCCTTCCGAGAAATTGGCGATCGGCGCCGCGGAGAAGAGTGGAGTTACTCGAGCCACGCAAGGTCAGCGCCAGAGTCACCGCGAGCACGCTGACGCCAACTGCCACCAGGAAGAACAGGCGCCAGGGAAACTTCTTCGGAGGTCGCAAAGCCAGCTTGGCAGACGGAGCGCTCTCACTCTCGTCGACGTGCTCTTCGAGAGGTTTGCCCGCCCACTCGAGCAAGAGCTTCACCGCCTCGTTCTGACGATTCCGCAGGGTTCGCGGCGAGAGCCGCGGGAGCCCGGTTTCCTCACGGAAAGCGATGATGGAATCCCATGTGGCGCCTTCCTCCAGGTTGTGCATACGCAGAATATCGAGTGGATGCGAAGCGCCGCTTCGATCTCTACCCGGGACATCGAGAGCTGAGCAGGCGTGATTCAGAAACTCGCGCGCGGTGGCGGCCACGGCGGCAAAATCGAGCGGGTCCATCGCCGAAAATCTCAGAGCGTGAATTCTGGGAAGGCGCGACCAATCGTGCCGTACCACCTCGTTGGCGCAACGAAGATGCGGGCGACGCACCAACTCGAGCAGACAGTTGAGGGCGTAGATGTCGGATCGGACCACGATCGCTGAGCCTCATGCCAGAAGCCAAGGAGAGTGCCAGGACCAACCCTCAGTCTAGCACCTTGGCGGAATGAGACTCAAGTCGACGACCAGAGAACCGGGTTTGAACTCGATGGAAGATCACGAGGTCTTCATAGCTACTCCTGCAGACGCAGGGCGTAGTTCGGGTCCCCCGGCCGCAAACCATCGATGGACAATACCTTCACTCCTGAGGGAACGTCGTCTACGTCGACGAATGCGATGGAGCCGTTGAGAACGCTCACCATTTCAATCACGCCTTCGCTGGAGAGGACCACCTTCGGTCCCTCGGTTGATTCCCCGCGAAAGACCCGGCCGATCCAGAATTGACGGAAGCGCTGCTCCGACATGTTGTAGACCTTCTTGAGAAGCACCGAGCGGCCAGGATCCACCGGCTCGGCCACGATCAGAGTGACCTTCTGACCGGTGGACCAGAACTGCCGATCGCCCAACATGATCTTACGAAGATCAGCGAAACTCAGGCTTTCCACCTGTACGTCAGGGTGCACGATCACGGCGATGTCACCGGCAACCGCTTGTGCACAGCACGCAGCGGTGACCAACACGGCGAAGATCGCCGCTCGGAGACTTTTCTTGCACGAGAATTTTTTCATGGTCTTCACAAACATCTCTCCCGGGCTAGAACGCCAAGTTGACGCCGACTACGATTCGATTCACATAGGGGGCGCTTGCTTCTCTGGTGCGCTGCCCTTCGAGCCTTACAGGCCTGCCCATGGTCTTGAACACCTCGTTCAATGACCGTGAACCGATAGTGTGCACTCCTGAAGGTCCTGCCCAGCCGAATGTTTTCTCAAGACAGAATTCGACGCCATGTTCCTGGGAAATTACCTCGTGGAAGGGCCTAAGCCCTGGGAACGTGAGCGGGAAGACGTGGGAAAAGGACCTGGAGCTATACACCATCGCCAAGCTAGTGACTTAAGCATTCTTAGGGTCAAACAAAATGGACAAAAACTTCTATTCTCATTTCCTTCTCCACTGGCGGTTATATTAGTTGACATAAAAAAAGAGAGAGAATGAAACCAGATTCGTGGAAAACAAATGCTAATGACCGGTTCACCCTTTTTTTTAAAATATTACAAGCAATAGAAGCGCTGCAAAGATTTACAGTGAATATTGCCGTAGCTATTTGTACAATTTCGGAGCTTAAACATTTTTATCAACAAAATTTGCCAGTTCTCAAGCAATGGTTATATTAAACACAAAAACAAGCCTCATGATAAATTAACACATGCTCGAAAATGCGCGTGCTGCTGTTTTCGGCGACGTCGCTGGTGGCCTCCTTCGAGAACTTCTCGGCCATGTCGATGTTGTAAACCTTGGCGGTGACCTTCAACCCCGAGAAGGGCTTCATGAAGGAGTTGACCACCACAATCGAACGGTCGTCGTAGGAATACTGCACGTGCAGCGGCTCGTTCGCCTTCTTGGTGCCGAAGTAGCCGCCGCCCGGCCGCATGTACCAGTCGTAGAGGTGCCAGATCATGCTCGGCCACGCGTTGTTCAACATCCACTGGATGACCCCGGTGGAGGTGAACTTGTTGCGCCCGTAGGCTTCGAACATGGCGCGTTCCCCTTCATAGGCCATCATCTGCGCCTTCTTGGCGTACTCTTCCACCGAATTCGCCTTGCCGTAGCGCGCATCCAGCGCATCGGTGAAGAGCTGGATGGTGCCAAACACGCCGCCGCCCGCGTGGTAGTTCCACTCCGGATTGATGGGCCAGAGCTTGTCTTCGGGCAGCATGCGCCGCAGGCTCTCGATGGGCGGCGGCGCCGGTCCGGGGCTGGTCTCGGTGTTGAATCCGTGCGCACCGCCATACTTCGTATCCGTCAGCCAATAGGACGGCACCACGTAATCGTAGGGGCCGGTCATCTTGACGCCGGTGGCGCCCGTCACGGGGGTCGTTTTCGCTGTGGCCGAGGACTGGTAGGGGTTCGGCCACTCGACTTCCTTGATAATGCCCAGGTACATCCGCTCGACGTCGGGCGGCGGCGGGTTGTCGCTGCCGTACAGCCAGTCGAACACCGAAGGATGCCGCGCCAGGCGCCGAAGCTGGTCGCGCAGCGATGCGGCGGCCACAACGTAGTCTTCGTCGTCCCAGCTCTGCCAGCGCTCCCAGTGGTCGCAGCAGCACCAGCCGGCCAGAACCAGGATGCCCTCGCGGTCGCACAGCTCCAGGAAGTGGTCGTCTTCCAGTTTGCCTTCGAAGCGCACGGCGTTCAGATTCATGTCCCGAACGTATTTGAGGGTGGCTTCCTGCTGCTCGGGCGTCGAGCGCAGCAGCATGTCGAAGCTGTAGCCGCCGCCGCGAACCAGGATGTTCTTTCCGTTGATGTGGAACAGCCGGTGACCCTGGCTGTCCAGCTCGGAGGTGACTTCGCGGATGCCGAACCGGATTTTGGATGTGTCGGAGACCTTGCCGTCCACCTCAAACTGCAACTCCAGCGGGTAGAGATTCTGCTCGCCCGCCTGTACCGGCCACCACAACCTCGGGTTTTTCACTTTGAGCTGCGGGAACTGGTCGGGGGTGAAGTGCACCACGCGGGTTTCGTGCGGATTCAGTCGCACGGGCTGCGAAAACTCGATGCTTTCGATGGCGCCCTTGAGAACTCCTTCCACCACCCGGTTCTCGCCGTTCTTCACTTCGGCCCGCACCGTGAGGTCGGCGACCTCGGTGGACGGCAGGTTAAAGTGCGTGGAGACGCTGGGAAAGCGGATGGCGGCCGGGCCGGTGGCCGAGATATAGACATCGCGCCAGAGGCCCATATTCTTGTCGGGCGGCTGCGGGTTCCAGTCGACGAACGTCGTCGCCAGGTCGTGGGGGAGCGGCGGGAAGATTTCCACCGCCAGCGAGTTGGTAGCGTCGGGCAGCGCCTCCGAGGTCACGTTGAACTCGAATAGACGCCAGGTGCCCGCCAGCTTGTCGGCCGACACGATCTGGTGCCCGTTCAGCCAGACGTTGGCGCGGAAGCTGATGCCGTCAAACCCGAGCCAGATGGTCTTGCCCTTGTAGTCGGCCGAAAGCTTGAAGTTCGTGCGGTACCACCAGGAATGGCGGAACGGGCTGTCCGGCGGCATTTCTATTCCCGAGAAGTTCGAACCGATGGGGTAGAACGTGCCCGGGATGGACCGCAGATTCATGCCCTCATACGGATCGGGGTAAACGCGGTCTCGTACCAGCGCGCTCAATACCGTAGAGGGCAGGGTTGCGTTGTACCAGCCGCGCGGGTTGAACCAGGGGGTCGAGATAAGATCGCCGCCTTCGCGCACGTCGGTCGAAGACTGGATCGTCCAACCCTGACGAAGCAGCATCCTGGGTGGACCGGCGGCTTCCGGAGCCTGGGCCGCCAGCGTTGCGGCGACGAGTACGTTTACGGAGATGGTAAACAAAGAGATTCGGATACCAGCCATTCGCGATACTCCTTCCATTGGACTGCCTTCGCCGGCAGTCCGGACACAAACACTATCCGCAAGCTCTCACCTGCCTGTCTTCAGATGCCCCTCAGACTTCGTCCTCCGCCGGAATATCGAAATTCACGAGTTCACTACGGAAGCCGCGGGTCTTCCAGGCTCCGAAAGCGATGCCCGCCGCCATCCAGATGCCGCCGGCGATCTGGGCGGTGTGGCTCAAGTTCAGCCACAGCAGCAGGCAGACGGAGAAGCCGATGGCGGGCGGAATCAGGTTGCCGAGCTTCTTTTCCTTCTCGCGCACGTAGTAACGCACCAGGGCGGCGGCGTTGACTCCCATGAAGGCGATCAGCGCGCCGAAGTTGAGCATCTGCGCACCCAAGTCGAAATCCATCAGAAAAGCGCCGATCAGCGCGATGACGCCCACGAAGATCACATTGTTGCGGGGGATGTGCCGCTTCGGCTCGACGGCGCCGAAAAACGATTTGGGCAGCGCGTTGCTGCGCCCCATGCCGAACAGCAGGCGCGCGGCGCCGAGCTGCGCACCCATGCCGGAGCCGAAGTTCGCCAGCACCAGCGTAAATCCGACGATCGCCAACAGCGGCGCCCACGCCCGGCCGGCCACGAATACGAACGCCGTAGTGGTCGTCCGGGAACGGCTGGGAGGCGGGCCAGATTAACTGCGCGGCGTAGACTTCCAAGGCCGAGAGCAAGCCAATCACCACGCAAGTCAGTACCGTGGCCAGCAAAATGTTGCGCCGCGGGTTTTTCACCTCCTCGGAAAGCGTGGAGATGCCGTCGAACCCGATATAGGTCAGCACCGCAATGGAAGTGCCTCCGAGCACGGCCCCGGTATTGAACGTCGCCGGGTCGTAGAACGGCCGCGTGAAGAACGCCCACCCGTCGTGCGGGCTACCGAAAATGTAGCGCGCCGCAGCAGGTGAAGAAGATGGCGATCACCACTCCCATGAAGGCGGCCAGAGCGGCGTTCATCCGCGCCGACGTCCGGATGCCCTGGACGTTCAATCCGGTGAACACCACCGCGAAAAAGACGGCCCATCCCCAGTACGGCACCCCGGGCGCGAATACGTGCGCCTGCTGGCTGATCCAGATGATGCAGATCATGGGATTGATCATGTAATCCATCACCATGCTCCAGCCGGTGATGTAGCCGAGCGCAGGATTGATTTCCTGGCCGACATACGTGAACGCCGAGCCGGCGCTGGGGTAGGCGCGGGCCATCCTTCCATAGCTGATGGCCGTGAACAGCATGGCGATCATCGCGATCAGGATGGTGGTGACGACGTGGCCCCGTCCGCGGTCGCTGAGCACGCCGAAGACCGACATGGGCGCCGTCGGCTGGATGACAATCACCCCGTACAGAATCAAGTCCCACAGGCCCAGCGCGCGACGGAGGTTTGCTCTTTCGGTGGAAGGGTTCGCCATGGAAGCCCTGATTATATCGCAAGCCGCCATCCGGTCACTTCTGTTTTTGACCTCGATTCTGGTTTCTTTGTCTTTCGGGTACTTCCCAATAACTGCTTGCGGCTCTCGCGAGGATGGTGGAGAATCAGTCCTGGGTATATTGAAACGAGGGAAGCGGCCGTGATCGCCAGAATTTCGTTTTTCGTTCTTTCTGTTCTGGTGGCCACCTCCGGGGTGGCGGCCGGAGGCCCGGAGGTTGCCGTCAAGATGTTGGCGCCGCCGGCGGCGCCCGTCGGACCCGTCGTCGAGCAGTTGCGCGCTGCCGGCGTGACCGCTGTTTTCTGCCGCACCGACAACCTGTTCACGGACGCCGCCACCGGCCGTAACATCCGCGAATTCCGTAAGTTGCTGGCCGGCGCCGGCATCGGGTTCTTCATCACCGCGCCGGTGTTCTGCGATCCCGATGCGATCAGGAAAGACCCCACCCTGCTGGGAGTGGGGAGTTTGGGAAACCCCAGCCGCGACCCGCAGGCCGGTTGGCTGGCCTTCGTGTGCCCTTCGCGGCGCGACTACCGCAAGGCGCGGATGGCGGCCATCGTCGACCAGGTGCGTGAGCTCCAACCCGATGGCCTGAGTCTTGATTTCATTCGCTATTACATTTACTGGGAAAGAGTGCCGCCAGGAAAATCTGCGAATTCGATCGAAAAGTTTTGCTTCTGCGATCATTGTCTGCGTCTGATGACCACCGAGCTGGGTCTGCGCTTTCCACCGGAGCTGACCACCCGGGAAGCCAAGGCGGCGTGGGTGCTGGCCAACCATCGCGACGAGTGGACCGCCTGGAAATGCGAAACCATCACCAGCATGGTCCGCGATACCGTGGCGGCGGCGCGCAAGGTCATTCCCGGATTGCGGATCTCGCTCCACGGGGTTCCCTGGCTGGAACACGAGTACGACGATGGGCTGCGCGTCGTCGCCGGACAGGACCTGAAGGAACTTGCTCCCTACGTGGACGTCTTCGGCCCCATGTGTTATTTCCAGATGCTCGAGCGCCAGCCCGAGTGGGTGCACGACGTGGTTGTGGACTACGCCCGGCTGACGGGGAAAGCAGTCCTCCCTTCCGTTCAGGCGGTCGGATCGAGCAGCGGAGATCCATCCGGACTGGACGCATTTCGAAGGCACCTGCGGGCCGGTTTTGAGTCGCCATCAGCCGGCGTGAATATTTTCAGTTGGGAGCGCCTGAGACGCGACGGCGGAGTTTTGGATGCACTTCGACAAGTGCTGGCCGAAAGAAAGTAGCGGGCGGAGGAGCGTGCGTATTCTCCCCGGCAATTTTACAGGAGACATATCTCTATGAGGCGAGGCAATCTCATTCATCTGATCACTTTGTGTTGCTTGCTCGCCGGCTTGTGGCCCGCGGCCGCGCCGGCGCAGACGGACCAGGCAAAGCCAAACGTGAAGTTCGCCGGTGCCCGGTCTTCCGGTTACGGCATCCGGCCGTTTCCTACGCCGGAAGGCTGGGGGACCGCGCTACATACCATGGCCGGATATTTCCCCGGCTCGACGCCGCTTGGCATCTGGATCGTCGGCCGGCTGAATGGCCGTTCGACGGGCGTGACTCTGGAGTTCCCGCATCCCGACGATCAGGTCGATTATGGACCGCTTTATACCTTCTCGGAGGTGGACAAGCACGAGCCGTATTTGAAGTACTTCGACGAACACGGCATCAAAGTCTTACTCCAGGCGGAGCCCGGCTTTGCCGACGTGAACACCGCCATCGACCTGGTGCTCAAACGCTACCGGCAGCACCCCAGCGTCATCGGATTCGGCATCGACGTGGAGTGGTTTCAGAACGCCAAGACCGGTTCGGAGAACGGGATTGCCACCGACGAACTGGTGAAAGGCTGGGAGTCCAAAGTGAAGTCGTACAATCCGAACTACCGGTTCTTCGTGAAGCACTTCCGCACCGATAATCTACCGGCCACCTATCGGGGAGACGTGGTATTTGTCGACGACAGCCAGCAGTTCGACAGTCTGGAGTCTTTCCTGGCCGAGTACAAGCAGTTCTCCGAGTTCTTTTACCCCAACACGGTGGTGTTTCAGATCGGGTATCGCGCCGACAAGAAGTGGTGGGGCTCGCTGGCCGCTCCCATCCCCAAGACATTTGGCGAACAACTGGCCGCCGGGGCGCGCCAGGATTGCGGAATTGTGTGGGTCGACTTCTCGCTGCGCGACGTGGTTCCGACCGAGCCGCCACAGTAGCCGGCCTTCAGGCGAGATACTTGAGGCTCTGGTCGATCAGCTTTCCGACGCCGGCGTAGGGGTCGCCCTCGCCCTCGAATTCGATGGAATAGTAGCCCTTGTAGCCGGCGGCCTTGGCGATTCCGAAGGTCCGCTCCATGCTTACCCGGAACACCTTTTCGCGCGTCGCTTCGGAATCCTTCACGTGGGCGATATTGTAGGCGCGCTGGAACATGGCCGTGACGGCGTCGTAGTTGAACTTCTCGTTGCCGGTCAGCATGGAGTTGCCGAAGTCCGGCAAGGCGCGCAGCCAGGGGCTTTTTACCTGGTCGATGACATTGGCGAGGAAAAACGCGTCTTCGGAGACCAGGTCGTCGTTTTCGAGAGTTACCACCACTCCCTTGGATTCGCCGTAGCGGGCCACCTGGGCGAGAGCGGCGGCCGTGCGTCCGGCGTCGGCCGCGGCGTCGCCCGCCCGCTGGACATGAACGCGCACGCCCGGGCTCTCGAGCGCCACCGCCACGTCGATCCACTTGTTCGCGTTCGCGACGGCGGTGGAGCGCCTGGCGGAATCGGGGTCGTAGAAGCTGGCGCCGACCTCCACCGGAATATTCACTACGTAGGAGCCAGCGCTCTTAACGGCGGCGTGAATCTGCCTGAGGTAGGCCGCATCCGTGGAGTGCAGGTGCCGCCCCAGCAGTTCCACATTGCGAAGCTGATACCGTTCGGCCACCAGCGCGGGAAACTCCTTGATGTCGAACATGCGACCCTGGGAAGCGCTGGTGCGGCCCCCGGGTGACGTGATGAATGCGCGAAGCGAGTACGAGGCCACCGCCAGGCGATCGCGCGGGGCGGTGGGGAAGCGCAACGCGGGCGCCGCAGCTTGTAAGCGGGTGGCGCCCGCCAGCAGCGCGGAAGCAGTCAGGAACTCACGCCGGTTGGTTTTAATTGTCTTTTCCTCCCAGCGTCCATTCTAGTCTAGAAAGCAAAACGCAGCGCCACCGGCAGGGCGCGAGGCGCCGGCGCGGTTTTGTTTGCCGGAGGTGGCGTACGCGGGATCGCCCCTGTATTACAGTAGAAACTAACGAAAGGAGAATCATGCCAATCGAAAGTACCACTCGCCGCAAGTTCCTGGCCGCTTCCATCTCCTGCGGAAGCGCCGTCGCGCTGGCCGCCGGGGCGCAGACCACGCCGCCGGCCTCCGAAGGCGCGGTGCGGCTCGGCATTGTCGGCGCCGGCATTCGCGGCCTCGAGCTGATGCAGGCCGCCATGAATGCCGGCGGCCGAATCATGGCTGTCTGCGACCTGTACGACGGCCACTTGCGCCGCGCGCAGGAAATTCAGCCCAACACACCCACCACCCGCGAATACCGGGAAGTAATCGGCCGCGGCGATATCGATGCCGTGATTGTGGCTACTTCGGACCACTGGCACGCGACGGTGGCCATTGCCGCCATGAAAGCCGGCAAGGATATTTACTGCGAAAAGCCCATGGCGCATACCATCCCGGAAGCGCTCGAGATGGTTCGCGTTGCGCGGGAAACCGGCCGGCTGATTCAGGTTGGCAGCCAGAGTCTCAGCATGGAATCCACCCACAAAGGGAAGCAATGGCTCGACGCGGGCGAGATCGGGACGGTGTTCATGGTGGAGTGCTCCATCTTCCGGCCCAACGCCATCGGCGCGTGGCGATATCCCGTTCCGCCCGACGCCTCCCCGAAGACCATTGATTGGGAACGCTTTCTGGGTAACGCTCCGAAGCGTCCGTTTGACGCGCAGCGCTTCTTCCAGTTCCGCAACTGGTGGGACTACGGCACCGGCATCGCCGGCGACGAGTACGTTCATCTGCTTTCCCGCGTGCACTACCTGATGGGCGTGCAGTTTCCGATGACCGCGGTGGCCAACGGCGGCATTTACAAATGGACCGGCGACCGCGACGTCCCCGACATCCATAACACGCTTTACGATTACGGCAAGTTCCAGGTGCAGGTGAGCGCCAACCTGGTCTCCAACTGGGACCACGGCGAAATCGTCCGTTTCATGGGCGACAAAGGCACCATCGTGCTCACCGAGGAAAGCGCCAGCATGGTGCCCTACAACCCGGTCGAAGATTACAGTTACCCGCTCGAAAGCTGGCCCAAGGACACCAAGGAGCCGTTTATCGCCGCGCATAAGAACGATCCGCTGGCGGACATCGGCACCGCCAGGCAGCAGCCCCAGCGCCAACCGGTCAACTTCACGCAACAGCGGGAGGGCACCGAAGACCATTTCAAAAACCTGTTCGCGTGCATCCGTACACGCCAGCAACCGGTGGAAAACGTCGAGTTCGGGTGCGGCACCGCGGTGGCCTGTCACATGGCCAACATCTCTTACCGCGAAAAGGGGCGGCGCGTGGTATGGGATAGCGATCGGCGGAAGTTGACCTGACGGCCATTGGCAAAGGCTGTGCTGACCCGGTAACGGCTTTTCGAGTTGAGCCGCGACCGGCAGGGAGTGGGTCTGCGCTGATTTTTCGTCACCTTGTTACGCAGACCCGCTTGCCGACGCGCGCGGCTCAACGCCCGCCAGGGCGGCTGTTTTCTGCGCGGGCCGCAGGCGAACACGTGCTAGAGTCCAGGATTGAAATTTTAGGCGATGACGATTATTGGAGCAGTGGATATCGGCGGCACGAAAATCGCCGCCGGCGCCCTTACGGAAAGCGGCGAAATTCTGAGCCGACTGGAATGCCCCACGGCGCCGCGGGATGGCTTTGACGCCGCCATGCGGCACACCCGGGAAATGCTCGGCGAACTGAGCCGGCGCTTGGGCGCGGGCTTTGCCGGCATCGGAGTCGGCGCACCCGGCCCGCTGGATCCCTTCACCGGCGTCATCGGCGACGTCGGAACGCTGCCGGGGTGGCAGGACGGCAATGTCGTCGGCGCTCTCGAATCTGAATTCGGCGTGTCCGTGGCCGTCGAAAACGATGCCGACGCGGCGGCTCTGGCCGAGGTGAACTGGGGCGCAGCCAAAGGAAGCCGCCGCTTCATTTACGTAACCATCAGCACCGGCATCGGCGCCGGCATTATTCTGGATGGCGAACTATATCGGGGTGTGGATGGCGCGCACCCCGAAATCGGGCACCAGGTGCTCGACGCTTCCGGCCCCCGTTGTTACTGCCGCGCTCCCGGCTGTTGGGAAAGCCTCGCCAGCGGCCCCGCCATGACGGCTTGGATGCTGGCGCAAAAGCCGGATGCCGGCGAGCTGAGCGCCGGCGAAATCTGCGAGCTGGCCCGCCGGGGCGACGAGCTGGCGCGCCGCGCCGTCGAGCGGGAGGCCTATTACATCGGGCTTGGACTGGCCAACCTGATCACCATCTTTACCCCGGACGCGATTTCGCTGGGCGGCGGCGTCATGAAGAGCTCCGACCTGCTGCTGGGTGGCATTCGGGAAGTTATCGCCGACATCTGCACCCAGGTGCCGGTGGAAAAGACGTTGCTCACGATGGCGTCTCTCGGCCCGGACACGGGGCTTATCGGCGCGGCCCGCGCCTGGATCCATCGCTTCCGCCAGTAGTCGGGATTTATGTCGAACACTCGCCCAGTCATCGAAGGCGGCTATTTGAGCGACATCCTGGCGCAGCCGCGGGCGCTCGAGGCGACGCTCGCCGGGCTTGAAATCTCCACCGGGACGATCGACGAAGGGCGTTTCGAACGCATCGTTCTTACGGGTATGGGCGGCTCCTACTGGGCGCTGTACCCGCTGCATCTCGAGCTGCTCCGGCGTGGCCGCGCTTCCATTCTGGTGGAGACCTCCGAGCTGATTCACCATCTGCGGCCGGTGCTGGCCCCGGGGACGCTGCTCATCGCCGCTTCGCAATCGGGGCGGAGCGTCGAAATCGTGCGGCTGCTGGAAGTGAGCAAGCCGGGGTGCTTCACGCTGGCAATCACCAACACACCCGACTCACCGCTGGCGCTGGCGGCCGACGCAGTGGTACTTACCCAGGCGGGCAAAGAGTTCACGGTGTCGTGCAAGACGTACGTCGCCACCCTTTTGGCCGCCGCGTGGGTTGCGGATGTGCTGACCGGCGGCGACGCCGAGAGGTCGAAAGAGAAACTTTCGCCGGCGGCGCCCGCGGTGGCGGGGTATCTCGAAAACTGGCGCTGCCACGTACGGCAAGCGCAGGCCGAGCTGGACGGCGCGCGACATCTTTTTCTGTTGGGACGCGGGGCTTCGTTGGCTGCGGCAGGCACCGGCGGCCTGATCACCAAGGAATCGGCGCATTTTCACGCCGAGGGCATGAGCGCCGCCGCGTTCCGTCACGGTCCGCTGGAAATGGTGGACGCCTCCGTTTATGCGCTTCTGTTCGCGGGAGACCCGGCCACCGCGGCGCTCAACCGCGGGCTGGCCGATGACATCGTTGGGGCGGGCGGCCGCGCCGCCGTCGCGGGCGACGACGCGGAGCCAGGTCTTTTCCGGCTGCCACGCGTCGCGACGGCTGTGCGGCCGATCGTCGAAATTCTACCCGTGGAAATGATGACCCTGGCGCTTGCCGCCATCTCCGGCCGGGAGGCCGGGAAGTTCGAGCGGGCCGCTAAGGTGACGATCACCGAATAGCCCTTAGTTGCGCCCTTTTTCGAGCGTCGCGGCCACTCCGTTCGGCATCATCCGGTACAGCACGAACGTGCTCTCCCCCTCGTGGTGAATGGGAACCCACTTCTCATCGTTACCCTGTCGGAAGTGCACAATTCTCCAGTCATTGGGAATCGTCGTCCGCGCCGTCAGCGGCAGATCGTACAACTTGGGGTCGAGCGAACAGGTCAGCGTCACCTCGATGCTGTCGCCGGAGCGCTTCTCCGCCACTTTGCTCGCCATGCGCTCGCGGGCGTATTTGGCGCCATCCTCGAAGGTGGCGATCCACAATTTCGACTGGTGGTCCGCGATGTAATCGTAGTAGGCCCGCATGTTGTCGGTGGTGAGCGCCTCCCAGCCGATGCCTTCCACCCCGTGGAATACCAGCACCAGCCAGATGCCGTGGCCGATCGAGGTATCCACCCACCCCTTCATGGTGTCGAGCGTGGTGTGCGACAGCGCGCCGCGCTGCCACTGGACGTATTCCTTCGTCGAGGTCGTCGGGTCGCGGCGGTCGTCGCGCAGGAAGCCTTCCATGAAATCGTCGGTCACCCAGTTGCGGGTGATCGGAAACCGCGAGGTGGCCACCGGACGCACCCGCGGATCGTCGATTCCGTAAGGCACTTCGACAGAGAACGTGTGCTTGGGCCCGAGTTGCTCGCGGATGTCCTCGGTCGATTTATCGAGTTCATAGGCGATGTTGGCTTCGTTGAGTAGCGGCGTGAATGGGTGGGTAATGGTGTGGCTGGCGAACTCGTGTCCCATCGCCGCGTAGCCGCGCAGCATATCCCAGGTGATGGGATAGCGCCGGTCCCCGGTCGCGGGTGGCGCTTTGGTTACCGCGTAGGTGGCGCCGGTGGCGCGCAGCTTCTCCAGTGTGGCGTCGACAACCTTGCCCAGCCCGGCCCAATCGCCGCGGTCGACATAGCGTTCCAGATTCTGCGCGTTAAAGTCCCTGATCGCGGCCACGTGCTGAACGGTGCGCAGGTAGTTGAGCATGGAGGTGCGTTCGAGCGCGTTCTCCTTCGTGGTGGGAACCTTCTCGCTTTCGCGGATGATGTCCATAATCGGCCGACCGACGAACGTTGGCCCGTACTTCGATCCCTGGATGTCGCCGGTGATGATGTAGAACGTTCCGGGCATGTGCCGCTGGTTGAGCAGCGGCATGTCGATTCGAAACTGGTTGATCGAGGAGTCGTCGTAGGTCAGCGAGACGCAAGCGGCCTTGCCGTCCTGCCACTTGGTGATCGCGGTGGTCCAGTCCTGGGCCCATGCGGGCGTGAGGAACAAAAGACAAAGAAAGCTCAACCGTATTGGTTTGATATGCATCGGAAAACCAGCCTGTAGAAAACTTATCAAAACAAAAGCAAAACGTCCATCGCTACGCCCCGGCCGTTGAACAGCGATATAATGGCGGCTCCAGTCCCGTACTTTGGAGAGCGTATCATGAAGCGACACACTTTTGCCGGAATGGCGGTCACCGCTGCACTTTTCTTTTCCCTGCCCGGAGCTTTCGCCCAGCAGAACCAGGGGGTCGCGACGGTCCGCGTGGATACCACTCCGGGCCACGCGATCAACTTGTTTGACCCCGACAGCGCGCTGGGGAGCTCAATCGACGCCCTCTCGCACTCGTCCATCGACCAGGTGTTTACCCCGCACATTCTCCAGGAATCGCTCTCGGCCGGTTGGGGACCCATCACTTACCGTAACAACGCCGAGCTGCGCTTCGCCGCCTTGCACTGGAATCCGAATGGCACCTGGAGCGACGCCGCCAATCAGCGCGGTTACTTCACCGGCAGCACCGAGCTGGGCGAGCCGATCCGCTACGCGACCTCGTATCCGCTTCCGCACCGCGGTTTCGCCACCAGCGGAGACCGCCCGGTGCCGGGTCCGACCACTTACTGGAAAAGCAACCCGTACCTGGCCAGCAAATTCACCGGCGAACGCGACGCATCGCTGCCGCAATGGATGGTGGTGGATCTGAAATCGACGAAGTCGGTGAACGCCGTGCGCATCGAGTGGGCGAGCCCCTACGCCACCACCTACCGCGTGGAGTATTGGGTGGGCGACGGAAACGCTCTCGATTTCGACGACGGTCCCAAAGGCGAATGGAAGAGCACCCCAACGTCGACGCTCACCGGCGCCAAAGGCGGTACGGCTATCGTCAAATTCGGCGCCGAGCCGGTTTCGACCAGGTTTATCCGGGTGCTGATGAGCGCATCTTCCAACACCTGCAACGAGTTCGGCTCCGATGACGCGCGTAACTGTGTCGGATACGCCATGCAGAGCATCGCCGCCGGCAGCGTCGACGCCGACGGCAACTTCACCGATGTTTCCGCCGGCTTGACCGGACGCCAGGCGCCCTCTTACTGCGCCTCCTCGGTCGACCCCTGGCACGAGGCCAAGGACGCGGCCACCAGCGGCTCGCACACCGGCTTCGACCTGTTCTTCACCAGCGGCATCACCAACAGCCTGCCGGCGATGGTCCCGGTCTCGATGCTTTACAGCACGCCGGACGAGGCCGCCGCGCAGATCTTGTACATCAAGAAACGCGGCTATTCGCTTAGCTACGTCGAGATGGGCGAGGAGCCGGACGGCAAACACTGTACTCCGGAAGACTACGCCGCGCTGTACATCCAGTTCGCCGACGCCATTCACAAGGTGGTGCCCGAAGCCAAGCTGGGCGGGCCCATCTTCGAGGGCGTCAACGAAGACATCACTCTCTGGCCCGACGCGCAGGGACGTACGTCCTGGATGGGCCGGTTCGTGGCATACCTGAAATCGCACGGCCACCTGAACGACCTCAGTTTCGTGTCTTTCGAGCATTATCCTTACGGACGCTGCAGCATCACCTGGAAGTCGTTGTACGAAGAACCCAAGCTGATGAAGGGCATTCTCGACGTGTGGTGGAAAGACGGCGTGCCGAAAGACGTGCCGCTGATGGTAACCGAAAGCCACCTGGCCGCGGGCCTCACCGGACCGATGACCACCGTCTTCGGCGGGCTGTGGCTGGCCGACAGCGTCGCCTCGTTTTTCGAGGGTGGCGGGGCCGCCTACTACCATTCCCCCATCCAGCCGCAGGGGGTGCAGAATACCTGCCTGGGGTGGGCCTCGTGGTCGAATTTCGTTTCCGACCGCGATTACACCATCAAGGGCTACACCGCGACATACTGGGCTGCACACATGCTGAATCTCGAGTGGGTGGCGCACCGCTCCGGCGTGCACGAGATGGTGCCGGCCTCGACGGACATCAAGGACGCGGACGGGAACCTGCTGGTCACCACTTACGTCGTCCACCGCCCGGACGATAACTGGTCGCTGCTGTTAGTAAATCGCGACGAGACCAATCCGCACACCGTGAAAGTGGCATTCGAGGATTCGAAGACCAGGCGAAGCTCCTATTTTGCCGGGCCGGTAAGATTAGTGACCTGGGGCAGCGAGCAGTATGTGTGGCACAACGACGGCCCCAACAGCCATCCCGACCCGGATCATGCGCCCGTCGGCACCACCGTGGACGGAGGGGCGCAAGCCACTTACACGCTGCCGAAAGCCTCGATAACCGTGTTGCGGGGCAAGTTAGGCGCTCCCGCGCGCTAAGGCAATTTACATAGGGAGGGTCGAAGATGAAAGGCAATGCCACGGGAATCTTCCGGCAGTTCATGAAGGCGGCCGGGCTGGCCGCGGTCATCGCACTTACCATTCCCGGCTCCACCGCACAGCAGCCCGCCCGCGGCCGCACCGTCGCGCTGACAATCGACGACGGACCGGTGGTGAACGACGGCAACGACCTGGCCACCTTCCAACGCGTCGCGGCCGGGCTGAGGGAGTCGTTCCAGGCGGAGAAGGTCCCGGTAACGATGTTCGTCAACGAGCGCCAGCTCGACGTGGACGGGCAGCGGGACGCGCGGGCCGAAGTGCTCACTGCGTGGCTGGATGCCGGGTTCGATCTCGGCAACCACACTTACTCCCATCCCAGTCTGAACCAGGTGCCTCTGTGGCAGTTCGAGGACGACTTCATTCGCGGAGAATCGATCATGCGCACGATGCTCGAAAAACGCGGCCGCAAGTTGGAGTGGTTCCGCTATCCCTACCTCGACTCCGGACCGAGCGCACAGGTGCACCAGGGGATCGTCGATTTTCTCGAGCAGCGGCACTACCGGGTGGCGCATGTCACCGTCGATTACTCGGACTACACGTTTGCCGGCGTGTACTCGCGGCTGCTGCGGGCGGGGAAGACCGATGACGCCGAACGAGTGAAGCAGGCCTATCTCGACCAGATCGACGTGGGTTTCGACTACGCCGAAAAAGCGTCCAAGGAAATCTACGGCTACGAGCTGGCGCAGATTCTTCTGATCCACTGCAACGAGCTGAATTCCGTTACGCTGCGGGCGAGCATCGCACGGATTCGCAAACGAGGCTACAGCTTCATCAGTCTGGACGAAGCCACCAAGGACCCGGCCTACCTGCGTCCGGACACTTTCGAGGGGAGTGGAGGGTCCTGGCTGGACCGCTCGTCGGAGGCCCTGGGCAAGAAGATCACCGAGGAGGAGCCAAGAGTTCCCGCGTGGATCAGAGAACTGGGCCGCCGGCCGAGGTCACCGGCGACCCAGTAGATTCGCCCGCTCGTTCGCAAGGGTGAACGAGCGGGTTTCTATTTCTGGGGCTGGTGCGCCTGGATGTACTCTTCCAGCTCCTTGGCGAGCGCGGGGTCCTTCGGCCGCCCATACAGCTCGCTCGACTTGTACTTGCGCAGGTCCATTTTCTGTTTGATCCACTCGTCGCGGGCCTTGGTGCTTTCCGAGGCCTCGATAGCCTTCGTCACCAGGTGCGGGGGAATGAAGAACACGCCCTCCTCATCGCCCAGCACCACGTCACCCGGCATCACCGTGGCGTTGCCGATGCGGATGGGGATGTCGATGCCGGTGATCATCACGTTGTGGAGCGAATCCGGGCCGGTGCCGCGGTAGTATGCCGGCATGCCGGTGGGAATGACATTACCCAGCCAGAACATGCCTCCATCCACCACCATTCCTGTGCCGGTGGTCTTCCAGATGTAGTAGGCAAGTTTGTCGCCGACGAAGGTGCCGCCGTCCGTCTTCCCGAACAGGTCGACGACGATCACGTCGTTGGGTCCCAACATGTCGATAACGGTCTGGTTGCGCAGCCGGCCAATGCCCCTTTGGGTAGCCTCCGCCTGCATCGCCTCGGCGACATCCGGCCGGGTGGGCATGAACTGGACTGTAAACGCCCGCCCAACCAGTCTCTTCCCTGGATTCAATAACTTCCAGTCACCAGCGAACTGATTGGGGAAGCCTCCGCTGCGTACCACTCCGTACGCCTCTTCGATCACCAGGCCCTTCACTTTCTCCAGCAGCTCGTCCGGCACCTTGGGCCTGCCGTCCGGGAAGCGGTCGAATGGATTCTTGGCCGTGTAGGCGATCATCTGCTCCTTTGTCAACATAAACTGCCCATAGGAGCAGACGGGTGCGATGGTAAGCGCCGCAAGCAGATAAACAGCGGATCTCATCATTTTTATATGCATGGTTGATCACGTTCCCCGGCGTCAGCCTTCCGCTTCCCGGCCTTGACGCCCGAATTCATGCCTTTTGGCGCTCCACTTCCCGCCCAGGTACTCACCCATGTTCAGGTCGCCCGCGATGGAGTCTCCGTTCAGCTTTCCACTGAAGC
The DNA here is from genome assembly GCA_963810595.1 of Bryobacterales bacterium. Taxonomy (GTDB): domain Bacteria; phylum Acidobacteriota; class Terriglobia; order Bryobacterales; family Bryobacteraceae; genus CAWEOG01. The sequence continues at coordinate 46,934 of CAWEOG010000018.1, forward strand.
GATAGGAAAGTGCGGCCCCGTGCACTTCGCCGATGGAGCTGGCGATCGTCACTTCGTCGCCTTCAATCGTGCCGCGGCAGTCGCGCGTGACGAAGGCGCCCTGGTGCGTGCCGGCAATTCGGGTGCCGTCCTGTTTCAGGTACAGAGTCTCGTCGGAAGTGCCCGCGGCGAACTCGATATGGACGTCCCAGCGTCCGGTAAGGTCGCCGGCCGGCGTGGTCGGCTTGGATTCCTTCGGCGGGCGGGACGCGGACAGGATGGCGTGAATCCGGTCACCGACAATCTTGTCCTCGCCCGGTGACATCATGTAAGCGGTAATGGAAATCCCCGTCTGGTTGCCGGCTCGTGGCCCTCTACCGCCACCGCCGCCCAGGAAAATTCGCGGCTCCCCGTCGGCCAGCATCTCGGAGACTTCCTGTCCGGTGATGTTTAACTTGTCGGGGTTCCAACTGATGGAAAGTCCGGGACTGTGGTTGGATAGCCCGCGCGGTTCCCGGACAGAAGCAGTGACGCCCTCGATTTCGGTGACGCGATGGGCGATGTTGTTCATCCAGGAAATCCAGGTGTCCATCTCCGCCTTGTGGTCGCGCTTGGTCCACATCTCGACGGCCATCAGCATAGCCATGGCCTCTTCCTTGCCCACCTTCATGGTGCGGCCGTGGCCGTGGTGCGGAGCGCTGACGACCCACGCGGCCTTCACCAGATCCTTGCGGCCTAAAATGATTCCGGCGCACTGCGGCCCCCGGATGCACTTGCCGCCGCTGTATCCCACCAGCGTGGCGCCCCTTTGCAGGTGGACGTTGGGAATGGTCAGCATCTCGGCGGCGGCGTCCACCAGCACCGGGATATTCTTCTTGGCGGCGATGCCGAAGAGTTCGTCATAAGTCAGCGGTCCGTTCTCGGCCCCTCGTCCGGCAAGCACGTAGACCATGGCCACCTTGGGGCCAAGCGCGGCCTCGTACTCGGCCGCGTCGCCGACTTCGATGATCCGCACGCCGACCGACCGCACGGCCTGGTCGTATTCGTTGCGGGAGTGCTTGGGGATGACGACTTCGTCCTTCGGGAAGCCGGCCAGGTTGGGCACCTGCACCAGCATCTCGGGGTTCCCACCGGTGACGCAGGCCGTGGTGGTGTGTGCCAGGCCCGCCGCGCAGCCGGCGGAAACCATGCCCCACTCCGCCCCCGTCAGCTCCGCCAGCCGGGCGCCGATTGCGTCCATCATCTCGTCGAGCACGACGTAGTGTTGCGCGGCGGCGTCGGCGGCCGCTCTCACTTCCGGCAGCTCCAGAGAGCCGCCAATCACCGTCAGAGTTCCCCGGCAGTTGATGATCGGCCGGACGCCGATCGACTGGTAAATATCAGAGCCGACCTGAAGGCCATTCGTAGCCGGCGCGGCAGCCGCGGGCGAACCGCGGAACAGCGCCGGGACGGCAGCCAACAGGCCTCCCTGCCGAAACAAATCGCGACGGCTCATGCCGCCTACGTATTGTCCGAATGCGTTTTTCATCGAGTGGAACATCGGGACCTCCCGTCCGAAACCAACTTAGTTGGATCAAGGCAAAGCGAATGCGACGATATTAGTGCCCGCGGCCACCGCCACATACTGTCTGCCATTTACCATGTAAGTCATCGGCGAAGCGTGCCACGACTCGTTAGTGTGGAAGTGCCAGAGCGGCTTTCCGGTCTTCGCATCGAGGGCGGCAAATGCGCCGCTGTCTTCGCAAAGGAACACCAGGCCTCCCGCCGTGGACAGAACTCCGCCCAGGCCGCCGCCGGCGCCGACGTGCGGATACTCCCAAACGATCTTCCCCGTCTGGATGTCGATGGCGCGCAGAAACTTCTCGCTTCTTTCACCGGGAGCGCGGCGCGTGGTGCCACCGTAAAACGACTTGCCCGGCTCCCACCAGGCATCCGATTTCGTGTAGACGCCGCAGGATTCGAGAGCATTCACATAGAACAGGCCGGCGGCCGGATTGTACGCCGTTGCCATCCAGTTCGTCGCCCCAATCACCGCCGGGCAGACTTTGACGCCCTCCGGCGTGGGTATCGAGTCCGGCAAAACCTTGGGACGGCCGTCCGGACCGATGCCGCTCGCCCAGGTCAGGTTGTGGACAAACGGCTCGCCCACCAGGAACTCTCCAGTCACGCGGTCGAGCACGTAGAAGAACCCGTTGCGATTTGCCTGCGCCAGCAGCTTTCTCGGCCGGCCGTGAAATTCGGCGTCGAACAGCACCAGCGGCTCGGTGGCGTCCCAGTCATGCAGGTCGTGCGGGGTGAACTGGTAATACCACTTCAGTTTTCCGGTTTGCGGATCGAGCGCCACCACCGAATTCGCGTACAGGTTGTCGCCCTTGCGCTCGTCTCCGTTGTAATCGGGGCAGGGATTGCCGGTGGGCCAGTAGATCAAGTTGGTGGTTGGATCGTAGGAGCCTGTAAGCCATCCGGCGGCGCATCCGTGCTCGATGGCCCGGCCGACCCAGGTCTCCGAGCCCGGTTCGCCGGGGGCCGGCATGTTCCAAAACCTCCAGACTTGTTTTCCGGTTTCCGCATCGAAGGCGGCGACGAACCCGCGCGCGCCTTCGTCGCCCCCCGAGGTGCCCGACAAGACCAGGTTGTTCACCACCAGCGGGGCCGCGGTGGCGCCGTAACCCTGGCGATAGTCGGCCATCTCGGTGTCCCACAGGAGCTGGCCGGAGAAGCGGTTCAGCGCGAGTAAGTGGGCGTTGTCTGTTATCAGGAACACCTTCTCGCCCAATACCGCCACGCCCCGGTTAATCGCCGACGACGCGTCGCCGATTACGCCCCCGGTAAGTGGCCGCGAATAGTGCCAGACCTGGCGCCCGCTTTGCGCGTCCACCGCGTAAGCCTGGTTGGCCGTGGTCACGTACATCACGCCGTCCACCACCACCGGAGTTACTTCCAGTCGCCGGGCATTGGCGATGGGGAACATCCACTTAGCTCCGAGCTGCGCCACGTTTCCGGTGTTGATCTGCTCGAGAGGACTGTGGCGATTGCCGCTTAAATTTCCGTTGTATGTGGGCCAGTCGCCCTGTTTGGGGTCGGCGATTTCGGAAAATGGATTGGCGCCGCGCGGCTCGGTGGTGCCCGAAGCAGCCACGGTTACCGGGCCCTCGCCGGTAAGCCGGGTGAGGAACGCCAACAGATCGCGCATCTCCGTGTCGGTGGCGTCGACCGCCGGCATCAGCGATGGCGGCTGGTGGCTTTCCTCGGCGATCTGCTCCCTGGTAAAGAAGTGCAGCGTTCCATCCATCGCCTGAAACTGCAAATCGTAATTGCTCTCGTTCTTGGCCAGTCCCCGCAGCGTCCGGCCGTCGTTAAGGCGCAGGGTCACCGGCCGGTATCCCGGCGTGGTCAGCGTTTCCGGGTGACGCAGCGCCTGTTCGATCTGTCCCAGGCGCCGCGTACGCGCCACGCTCGAGAGGTCGGGACCGATCGTGCCACCTTGCCCGCGGATCATGTGACAGCTTGTACATCTTCCCTTTCCGCGGAAAAAGCTTTCGCCGGCCTGAGCGTTGCCCGGGGTGGGATGGTCGGCGGCGGGCGCGCGCAAGGCGTCGATGAAGGCTACCAGCGCGTCCAATTGTGCCGGTGGGAGCGGAAAGGGCGGCATGCCTCCTTCCGGAATGCCGTTTCTGATAATGGCGCTCAGGTTCTGGCTCGGCCGGCCCGTGTTGCCGCCCCTGCGCCGCATGTCCACGATACTGGGAGCATGTTCCCCGCCGGCGCCGTCGGCGCCGTGGCATCCGGCGCAAATCGCTTCAAACTGCTTTTTGCCCGCCTCAATGTCTTGTGCGTGTCCGCTCGCGGCGCAAACTACGGCGCACAGCAAAACCGCAAGCAGCGTCTTCATTCGGTAACACCCCTTTATACCGAAGCGCCATGTCGTCCACCCGGGTTTTCCCGGCTTTCCAATGCTTTCTTTCTCCCAGTTCGACATACGGAATCCCGGAGCGACGCCTTCGGTTAAGGCATATATACTCCACCGGTCGTCTCCATTGCAAGGACTACGAGTCCGGCGCCCGGCGTTCAGACGTCGTGGTTGGTGACAGGAGGAGCGGCGGGAGTCGCTCACCGGACCAAGAAGAACAGGCATAGCCCCACTCCTGGAGAATGCAGCCATCGCTCGAAGGCTAGGACTCTCATACCGGCCCTGCCCCCGCACTGAGAAAAGTACGGCCCACACCCTCGTACGGGGGTTCCGGTTCAGTTCTCGAACACCAATGTGCCGAAATTTTCGGGAACGTGGTTCGGATCGCGGTTGACCACGCAAGTCGGTTGCCAGCACAGGAAGCGGCGCTGCGGGTCGGGGCCGTCGCCGTCGATCCGGTACAGGTTCGCCCGCCAGCGTGTTCCCGGTGCGACGTCCTTCTCGCTGACCGACTTCAAGGGAATCTGGCAGGCGGCGTACCATACCTTCGCCTGCTCGTCGATGCGCGCCGTGGTCTTCCATCCGGAACGCCAGCCGCGATTTTGGCCGCGGTGGTCCAGGTCGATGGCCAGGTCGATCCAGTCGGCGGTGGGCGCGATTTCGAACTCGCGGTAATGGCGGATGTTCTCCCAATCGTCGCCCAAGAACATTTCCACCACGTCGCGGTTCCACAGCCCCCGCCGGGGCTGGTCGTTTTGCGCCGGTTCAAAGATGTTGAGCGAGCGATAGGGACAGATGAACAGCAGATACAGATCGGTGTCCGTCCAAAAGCCCCGGATCTCCGTCTTCAGATCCGGGTAATCCAGAGCGTGGGTGCAATCCTTAACCATCACGGCTGACTTGGCGTCCTTCCATGTGTCGGACTGCGGGTCGGTGTTCAGTTCGGGCGCGGAGGCCACGTGCGAAATCGAAAAGGTGGCCGTCGGGCGGGTGACTTCGCACGGTGGCTCCGGCTGCTGGGCGAGCAGGGCTGGAAGCGCCAGCCCTGCAAGGAAGAGAATCAGTGGCTGTCTCAGCAAGATCACTCCTACCAGAGGAACTTCAAACTCAACTGGCCGATGCGTCCCGGCTTGGCGCTGGTGACGCGGCCGAACTGGGAGCTGGTGAAGCTGCCGCTCGGATTATTGAACTGCGCGTGTTCGAAGGCGTTGAAGAACTCAGCCCGGAACTGCAACGACATGCTCTCGTGAATCCGGGTGATCTTCTGCACCGCCAGGTCCCAGTTATTGAGTCCCGGACCGTGGAAGAAGCGCTGGTTCGCCGTGCCCATTATTCCCAGTCCGCCATTCAGTGTGGTGATGCTGGTGCCTTCCGAGACAAAGGCGCTCTTGTTGAAGTACTGGTGATTCGGGGTATCGCGCACGTTCGAGGTGATGACCAGACCGCCGATGTAATCCGGGAAGTCCACGGCGCCGTGGGCCCCGGTGAGCGCGCGGTCGCCACTCTGCGAAAGAGGGATCGGGAATCCCGTGGCGAATCGCGTGATGCCATTCACCGACCAGCCTTGCGTCAGGCGTTTCGGAGCGGCGGCGAACATACGGTCGAAGGGTACCGTGTACACGTAGCTGGCGACAAAGTTGTGCTTGGCATCGAAAGCAGAGAGCGCGCGGCTCAGGGCGAAATTCGAGAAGTTCATGGTGGAGAACGTGGAAGCGTTATCCATCGACTTGCTGAAGGTGTAAGTCAACAAGAAGAAGAAATCCCTGGCGCGGTGTTCCGCGGTCACCTGCAGCGCGTTGTACAGCGAGTTGGCGTTCGTCGCCTCGTAGGTGTTATACCCGAAGTCGTTTCCCAGGATGGTGCGTGTTCCATACACCTTCGAGCCGTCGGGCCTGGTGAAGATGGTGTTTTCCTGGTTGGGGCCGCATTGCGTCGTTCCCGCCATGACGCCCTCCCCTCTCAGGCTCAGGCACAGGGCGACGTCGCCGGGGTTGGCTTCGTACTGCGCGAACAGCTTGTGCCCGGCGGTTCCCACGTACGCCATGGTCAAAATCGTGTCGGAAGTCAGCCTCCGCTGGATCGAGACGTTGAAGTGCTCCGCATATGGCAGTTTATTGTCCGGCTTGTAACCAGGCGAGCTGGTAATGGGCAGGAAGATCGACCAGTCGATGTTCTTGGTCGCCTCCGAGCCTGGAACCGGTATGTCGAACGGGAACCGCTGCGTCTGTGAGCTGCCGTCCGCCCGGGTCAGGAAGGGTTGGTCGAACAGCGGGGGATTGATGCTTACCCAATACAGCCCGTAAGGTGCGTCGGCCACTTCGATGAACAGGCCGGCGTCCTGGACGGCCGTGTAGTAAAGGCCGAAAGCGGCACGAATCGAAGTGGTTCCCGATGAGCCCAGGATCTTGCCGAGTACACCTCCGGCGGTCGGCGACCAGGCGAGGCCGAAACGTGGCCCGAAATTTCTCCAGGTGGTCGGCGCCAGGGTGGATGGAATAGGACCGCCACCGGGCAAGCCCGGATCGCCCGGCACCAACCAACCTTTTGGCGCGCCGGGGAACACGGTCGACTGCACGCCGGGAACGATGGTCTGGATCTTGTCCTGGGTGTCGTACCAGGGCATGCTGACCTCCCAGCGAAGCCCGAGATTCAGCGTGAAGTTCGGCGTCACCCGCCAGGAATCCTGCGCGTAGGCGGCGCCGTACTTGGTTCGGGAATCGAGAACCTGCGTAGCCGCCTGGATGTAAGAGGAAGGCGCACCCAGAAGGAAATCGGCAACGCCATGGCCGGTCTCGGTGCCATCGAACGAGAAGTTCCCGTTGGGGGCGTAAATGTTCCGTTCATTGATTTGCAGGTAGCGGAACTCACCGCCGAGCTTGAACGTATGGTTCCCGTGGATCTTTGAGAAGTTGTCGGCGACGTGCCAGGTGTTATTGTACTGTCCGGTGGCCGAGATGTTCCGGCCGATGCTGAAGCCGAGCTGGCCCGAAACCGAGATGGGCGGTACCGACTCCCAGTCGGACGGCCCCGACTTGATGATGCCGAGCGTCCCCACACCGGTGACGAAGCCCAGGCCGGAAAGGCTGGTTCCCGCGTCCATCGGCTGCGTGCCGGAGGTGGCGTTGCGTGTGAAGTCGATTCGCAGGTCATTCACCGCCGAGGGGCCAAAGATATAGGTATTTGCCAGCACACCCTGCTGCACCCGTCGGGGCCGCGTCGTGCCGAAGTTGCCGTATTGCGGACCGTAGGTATCCGGGCTTACATCGGTCGTGTTATCAATGTGCCAGTATCCGAACAACCTTCCGATCGTTTGGCTGTCGAAATCCACGCGCTGGCCGAACTTATCGTCTCTGGTGGTGCCAACCACGCTGGGCGGGTTGAACGTGGTACCCCCGGCGTTCGGAAGTGGGATGTAGCTCTTAAACAGGTTCACCGCGATCGGCGAAAAAGCCTTCGATGGGATTACGCCGCCTGGGAAGACGCATTGCGAAGTACTGGAGCACCCGGTGGAACTGTAGGGCTCGTTGTTGGAAACCGTGTAGCCCAGACGATTGGTCAACTGCTGTGCCCAATAGGGCCCGCTGACCACCCCATCCATATCTCCCGGATCGAAAATCCCATTCCGCATATCCGTGCTGGGCAACTGGGACAGGCTGCCCGACGAACCCTGGTGCAGGCGGGTTCCCTGGTAGTCGGTGAACCAGAAGAGTTTGTCCTTGATAGCCGGCCCGCCGATGGCATAGCCGAACTGGTTGCGTTTCAGCACCGGCACGCCGGCGTCGAAAAACCCCTTGGCGTCCAGTGCGTTGTTTCTCATGAACTCGAACAGCGTGCCGTGGAAGCCATTGCTCCCCGACTTGGTAATGGCGTTCATCACCGCGCCGCTAAACCGGCCGTATTCGGCGTCGAAGCTGTTGGTGATGAGCCGGAACTCGGCCACCGAGTCGAGGTTCGGGATAACGGAGGTGCCGTTGTTCCGGCCCTCGCCGACGTCTCCGCCGTTTACCAGGAACCCGTTGGATTCCGCCCGCTGGCCGTTTACCGAAATGCGCCCATCCGCGCTGGAGGTTGGCGCCACGCCCGCCTGGATCGACAGCAGATCAATATAGCTGCGGCCGTTCAAAGGCAAATTCTCGATGCTCTTCTCTTCGATGACCGATCCCATCTGAGTGCTGGTGGTTTCCACCTGCACCGCGTTGGCGGTGACCTCGACCCGTTGCTCGAGGTTGCCGACGTTCATGGTGACATCGACCCGGCGTTCCTGGTTCACCGAAAGCGAGACGTTGTCGGTGACAAAAGTCTGGAATCCGGACATCGACGCTTCCACCCGGTACGTGCCGGCCGGGAGCGCGAGGAATCAATACGCCCCGGAGGTATCCGAGGTGGCTTTCTGAGTCAAGTTTGTTTCCAGGTTGGTAGCCGTAATGGACACGTTCGGAATTGCGGCGCCGCTGGCATCCCGCACTGTCCCTAAAATGGAGCCAGTGACGTCAGCCCGCAGGGCCATCTGGCAGGTGGCCATCAGAATGCAAAGGCTCACACACCCACTGGCGAGTTTTCGAACGAAAGCAGTAGTCATGCAAACTCTCCACTTTTCTGAGCAACTAATCATACCGTTGGTGCTGATATGACTTTCCTAACTTTCCCAACTAACACGAACTAGACTGTGATTCAAGGAATATACTGCTGGTAGGTCCCGATTGCAATAGAAATCGTCATGCCTCCTGCGATTTAGACAGTGGGGGGACTTCGGCAGTCGGGTGGAGGCCGGGACGGTGTGGAAGGTGGAAAAACAAAGAAACGCAGGAGCGCTTTCGGCCAGGCTCCCGTTGCGGAACGAACCAGTGTCCGCTGCGCTCGGGTGAGGGTGCGACGAAGCTTACGGACAGTCACCCAGAGAACAGGCCCCCGCCCCGCCATGGCGAGCGGCGACCACAGGGGAGTGGAATGGTGCCGTGCGGGCGGTTGCGACTAGGGCGGCCGGGCGTTTTCCAGCAGGCAGTATTGCTCTCGCTCGATGTGCCGGAGTCTGTCTCGCAGTTTGCCACGAACCGGCTCGGCCAGCTCCGGCAGGATGCGACCGTATTCGGCCAGCGTGAGCAGACAGAAGCGTTGGCGATAATACACCGCCACCACTTCCAGCGTCGGTGACAGCAGTTCCCCAGCACAGCCCCAAACATTCCGATTCAACTTCTGGCGCCGGCGCAACATCAGGTGCGCCGGGATCAAGGTGCAGGCCAGCAGCACGAACAGGACCTGATTCACCGCCAGCGAGAAGGCGCAGGAATGCATTCGCGTAAGATCCCAGAAGCATTTAGTGTTGCTGTTTGCGCCGGCGCGCGGACGGCTTGGGAGGCGGTAGCCGCAGAGCCTCTTCCAAACGGTCGATGATGGCCAGCATACGCCGGTGGAGTTTGACCAGAGTGGCGGGCCTGATGAAAACGGCGGTAGTTTTCGGTCAACTGGCGGAAGTGGGTGCGGTCGTCTGGCGAGAGCGTTCGCAAGCGCGTCTTCCCGTGCTCGGACCAGGAGAGCAAGGTCGAGGTGTGGAGTGGTCCCTGGTCGAAGGTCCTTGACAATGGGTCTCCCAACCGACTCCGGCGCACGGCGATGGCGTCAGCCCCCTGAGCGGGCTAATTTACTTTCTGAATCGCAGGGTCCGGCGCGAAGGTTACTTAGTGGCGGCCGGCGGCCTTGTTCGGCGTGCCGGACTGATGGCATCCCAACGCGCATCGCCAGTCTGCCGGTAGTTGGGCGGCAGCGTCGTCCACAACGGTCGAGTAATGCCATTCAGGTCATAGACCACCTTGCCGTTGCGAACGGTCAGCTCGCAGACCAACTTCTGTTTTCCGTCGAGACGCGCGCCGTACATGTCGGTGAACCCGAACTTGCCGCTCTCCAGGCGCAGCACCGCCACGTCAGCCGGCGAACCCACCGAGAGATTCCCCAGTTCCGGGTGCTGGATTTCGCGGGCGGGGTTCCAGGTGGAGCGGCGAATGACGTCATCGAGCGACAAACCCAGGGCCAGGAACTTACTCATCAGGTTGACCATGTCTTTCATGCCGGAGTTCATGCTGTCGATGTGCAGGTCGGTCGAGATGGAATCCGGAAGAAAGCCCTGCTGGATGGCCGGTACGGCGATCCGCCAGGCGAAGCTGCCGCCGCCGTGGCCGACGTCGAAGATCACTCCGCGCTTTCGGCCCTCGATCATTCCCGGGTTGAGCTTTCCGTCGTCGCCCAGTTCGTGGCGCAGGCCGGAGTAGCAGTGGGTGTAGATATCGCCGGGCCGCAGTTTCTTCGTAAGCAGCTCGCGCAAAGGGCGTTCCGGGCGGTCCTCGCCGAAATCCACCATGACGGGGATCTTGGCGATAGTGCCCGCCTCGACGGCGTGCTCGACCGGGGTCCACTCCGGGCCGGCGTAGTGCGCCGTCTTGATGCCGACGATCAGGCCTTTGTGCCGCAGCGCCATAGCCGCGGCGGGCGCTGCCTGCATGTCGTCGAGGTTCTGCTCGTAGCGGCCGCCGCGCATGCCGGCGCCGACGATGTTGAGAAAGGCCAGCACGCGCGTCTGGGAGCGATCGATGATACGGTCCTTGAAGTCCTCGAAATTGCGCCAGCCCGAGCAGCCCGCGTCCGCCACGGTGGTTACACCGACGCGAAAGGTGAAGCCGTCTGGATAAACGCTGTTGTCGCCGGCGTAGGAATTCCGCTCGCCGGTGCCGGCGTACACGTGCACGTGAATGTCGACCAGCCCGGGAGTGACGTACAGGCCCGAGACGTCGACGGTCTTCACGGCGGATGCCGGATCCAGGTGTTCCGCCACGGCGGCGATCTTGCCGTCTTTGATGGCGACGTCGCGAATGGCGCTGATGCCGTTCTTGGCGTCGATGACGTGGCCGCCCTGCAACAGCAGGTCGTAAGTCGCTTGGCCGAATCCGAGCCCGGCCAGGCAGAGGAACGCGGCGAATGGGATGGCAATTCGGTAGAAATTCATGGTGCAGTCTCCAGACCCGGCGGCGCGCGCCCACCGGCTTCCTCATACTATCTCACTTGAAACGCCGGCTTGCCGCCGGAGCGCGGCATCGTGGACACCCCGTTCTCAAAGTTGATAAATTGGCAAGCGTCCGAAACAGGCCATCGAGTGTAAACCACCGCCGGCAATAAATCCAGTGCCGGTGGGCGATTCATCGGAAGGGAGACATTATGAAACGGACTTTGTATGCAGCCAGCCTCTTAGTGGTAATCGCCGTGGTTTGGGCCATGGCGCAGCCGGCGGGCGATTCTCTGATCGACGGTTTCCGGAACGTCGAAGCGGCGTCGGTGGCGGACGCCGTGGAACAGTTGTATGGACAGCGCGCGTACATGTCGCACGATATGCGCCCCATCTTCAAGACCAAGTTCGCCGGACCCGCGGTGACGGTGCTGATGAAGAAGGAAGAGCACAAGGAAGGCGCCGCGGCGTCGCAGGGGATGCTGGACGCCATCGACAGCGCGCCGGCCGGCTCGGTCTACGTGATGGTGCTCGAAGACGGCATCAATTACGCGGGCATCGGCGGGTTGATGTCGACGGCCATGAAGGTGCGCGGCCTCGCCGGAGCGGTGGTCGACGGATCGGCGCGCGACCTGCCCCAGGTTCAAAGAATCCAGTTCCCGGTCTACAGCCGCGGGGTGGTTCCCTCCACCACCATCAACCACTATCGTTTCGCCGGGTCGAACATTCCGGTGACTTGCGCCGGCGCCCGAGTGAACCCGGGCGACATCATCGTTGCCGATGAAGACGGAGTAGCCGTGGTCCCGCGCGCGCACGCGCTCGAGGTTCTGAAGAAAGCGCAAGACCTGGACCAGACCGAACACTCCATGTACCCGTTCATCGAGAAGTTCAAATCGATCAAAGAGGCCGTGGCGAAGTTCGGCAGAATCTGAACTATTGCATCCGGTTGGTCTTTCGAAGATAATCAAGCCAGCAGCCTCGAATATGAAGATTCCATCCTTTAAGCGCTGTTTCTCTGTTTTTGTTGTCTTACCTTTTGTTTTGTCTGCCGCCGGCCTGGCGGCGCCCGCTTCCTGGGTTCCGGCAAACTGGCAGGGCGGTCCGCTGGAGCTGGCCCGGCGCGCAAAGGCCAACACACTTCCGGCCGAGGCTGCCGTTCGGGACGCAATTGCGGACTGGTACGATCCGGCAACTTTGGCGCTGCTGGACGGCTCGCCCATCAACTGCCTGCTGGTTACTTTCGGCGCGGGGGAGGATGTCGCCGTCGAGCGGCGGCAACAGCAGCTCGTCAAAGCTTATACCGCCGAGGCGCACAAACGGGCTGTCGCTGTTTTGGGCCTTGTTTTTCCCGGCGCCGACCCGCTGAAGCTGGTCCCGGCGGCCGCGGACGCGCACCTGGACGGCCTGGTGCTTGACGGAGAGTTCCCGGGCGGCCCGGCGTTGGTCGAACAACTGCAAAAGGCGCTGGCCGAGGCGGCGAGCGGCGCCGTGGTAATCCCGCTAGTTCAGGATGCCACCGCGTGGCGGACGGTGAAGACGCCCGTGGTCGCGGTCGAAGGGGTTTCACCCAGTGCCCGGAACCTGGCGGACATGGGCATCCGGGGCGCCCCTTCGAGCGAGCCTTGGATCGAGTCCAACATCTGGCTGGTGCGATCGTTCCGGCTGGGGCCCGAGTGGCGGCCAGTCTGGATCAGCTACCAGCCCGATGGCGGAACGGCGACGGAATATGCCAGGTATGTGGCCGATTCCGCGGTGGCCGGCGGCCGCTGGATCGTTGCGCTCGATGACGGCCTGCGCGCGAGACTGCGCGCCCGGGAGAGTGGCGCAACCGTCACCTGGCAGACCATTTCCGCCATTCTCAAATTCGCGGAAGACCACGCGGAGTGGCGCGGCTTTGCTCCCTATGGGAACACTGCCGTGGTCCTCGATGCCGCGGCCGACTCGGCTACTTCGAATGAGTATCTGAACCTGCTGACGCGCCGCCAGTTGCCGTTCCGCATGATCTCACGCGCCCAGCTCAGCGCCGGCGCCCTCGAAGGCTCTTCGGCAGTGGTGGCCACGGAACTTGATGCTCCCACGGAGGCTGAGCGGAAAGTCCTCCAGGCATTCGCGGAAAACGGCGGACTGGTAGTGGCCGGTCCCTGGTGGGGAGACCCGCCGAAGGACGAACCTTACGCCGAGGTTCCGCTGGGAAACGGCCGCGTGGCAGTGTATCAGAACCCGGACCCCGAGTCGGTTGCGCGGGATATGCGGGACCTGCTCTCCCAGGCGGAGATGGGTGTCGTCGCGTTCAATGTCCCACCAGTGATCACCTACGCCAGCGCCGGTGCTTCCGGTAAGCCTGTGCTGGTCCAATTGCTCAACTATTCGAGCGTTCCGTCGGAGGCGATCACCATCCGGGTCGCTGGAAACTTCAAGAGTGCCAGTTTATACACACCGGAAGCCCCGCCGTCTACTCTGACGCTGAAGGCGGCGGAAGGCCATACGGATATTGCCATTGCCAAGCTTTCTTTGTGGGGTGGCCTGCTGTTGGAATAACGGGTAGCAAAGGGAATGTCAGGAGCAGACAAGGAGAATTCGTAATGAAGAGTCATAGTGGTCTTACACGGCGCGATTGGCTCGCCGTTTCCGGACTGGCAGCCAGTTCACTCGGGACGGCGAGCGCAGAGGCCGCACCGCAGTCGCGCCCGGCGCGTTCGGCGCCGGCGGCTCCGGTAGCGGTTGCGAAAGCCGCCAGCTACGATGAGGACTTGGTGGCCAAGTTCACCGAGATGTTCGACCAGATTGGCGGTGTCGGCGGCCGGGTCAGCGGCAAGACCGTAGCCATCAAGCTGAACCTGACCGGCGGCAACCGGTTTGAAGGCTACACGGCGGGCGACACTCACTGGGTGCATCCCAAGGTGGTGGGCGCCGTCACCGCGGTACTCGGCAAACTCGGCGCCAAACGCATCCGGCTGCTCGAGAGCGCCGGCGGCCGCCGGCCAGGCTACAAACTCGAAGACAAGCTGCTATCGGGCGGCTGGGACGTGGAAGCGATCCGCAACGCCGCTCCGTTGGTGGAATTCGAGGATACGAACACGCTTGGCCAGGGCACCAAGTGGTCCACCCTCAAGGTGAAGAGCAAGCCGTACATTTTCCCAGCTTTTAATTTCAACCACTCTTACGAAGACTGCGATTTTTTCGTGAGCCTGGGAAAGATGAAGAACCACGAAGAGATGGGCATCACGATGGCCATCAAGAACATGTTCGGGACCACGCCCACATCCCTCTACGGGGGGCGCGAGCGGATCTTCCACTACGGCCAGGTTCAGGCGCCGTCGGGCGCGCCCGCGGAGCTCGACCCCAATTCGAACCGTTACGAGGGTTGGCGTCTGCCGAGGATTCTGGTGGACATTATTGGAGCGCGACCCATTGATCTGGCAATCAACGACGGCATTATCTCCACCGTTGCCGGCGAAGGGCCATGGGTGTTGGGCTCGAAGCCCGTCAAGCCCGGGATATTGGTTGCCGGTTGGAACGTGGTGAATACCGACGCGGTGACGGCGGCGACTATGGGGTACAACCCGCGCGCGGGCCGCAACGAAGCTCCCTACCGCCTGTATAAGAATCCGAAGGGTCATCCGCCGGAGCAACTCATTCCTCCTGGAGAAAAATTCCAGTACGCCGACAACATGATGCTGCTGGCTGAAGCGGTGGGACTAGGTTCGGACGATCTTGACAAAATCGACGTTCGCGGAGTACCCATCAAAGAAGCCATGTTCGACTTCGAGGCCTTCTGGAAAGACCAGATGCCGAAACCGAAAGTCTGAGAGACTCTTGAAAATCGATCCTCGGTAATCCTGGATCGCCGGCGGAATGACAAAACGGATCGCGTTTCTTTTCCGTGTTGACGGTGGCGATGGCGTGGAGCGCCACCGCTGTGCCGGCTGGTGTTCTGCGAGTCGCAAAAAGCGCCGATGCCATGGGCGCCACCTTCTCCATCATCGTCTACGGCGGCGACCGGAAGAAGATGGAGGCTGCCATCGACGCGGCTTTCGCCGAGCTCCGGCGGCTTGACGGGATGCTTTCCAACTACAAAGCCGACAGCGAGTGGAGCCGTGTCAATCGTTACGCGGCGGAGCGGCCGGTGGAAGTGTCGCCGGAGCTGTTTCAGTTGCTGTCCGAATGCCTCCGCTACGGCCGCCAAAGCGAAGGAGCCTTCGACATCAGCGTGGGTCCTCTGATGAAAGTCTGGGGCTTTTACCGGGGCTGGGGAAGACTGCCTGGGCTCCGAAGAGATATCCGCCGCCATGAAGCTGGTGGGCCAGCGGCATCTGCGCCTGGATCCCGAACGGCGGACCGTGCGATTCGACCGGGCCGGAGTGGAAATCGACCCGGGGGGTATCGGGAAAGGCTACGCGGTCGACCGCATGGTAGATGTCTTGCGGCGGAACGGTTTCAACACCGCCCTGGTGGCTGCTTCCGGGAGCAGCATTTACGGAATGGGGACTCCGCCGGGTGCAACGAGAGGCTGGCGGGTGGAGATCAGCGACCCGCGGGACCACCGCCAATCGGTTGCGGAAGTCTTTCTCAAAAACATGGCTATGTCCACCTCGGGCAGTTACGAGAAATCGTTTCGCGCCGGTGGGCGCACCTATTCCCACATCATGGACCCGCGCACCGGCTATCCGGCGCAGGGGACCAGTTCGGCGACAGTGGTGGCGCCATTTACTCTCGACAGCGAGGCCTGGTGTAAGCCATACTTCATCAATGGCCGTCGGTGGGCTGCCGGACATAAACGGAAGGGCTGGAGGATTTTCTTGTGCGAAGATGCACCGGAGACGAAGTGCGGCTGGGTCCAATAAGTTCATCTGACGCGAGCCGCGAAACGTAATTGCTGCCAAAGTCGGGAGGTAGGAGAATGCCAAATCTGTTGTGGAAGAAAGTCAAGGAGCCATGGACGGGCTTCAGCCGCCGCGACTTGTTCCGGCGGGGCGGCCTGCTGGCGGCGGCCCAGGCGCTGGGCGGAAGCGTCGCCACCATCGCGGCGGCGCCGCTCGAACTGGGCTCGAATCTGTATCGCTCCATCGGTGTGCGGCCGCTCATCAACGCGCACGGCACCTACACCATCATCACCGGCTCGGAGACGCTTGACCAGGTGAAGCGCGCCATGGACGACGCCTCGCGCGGCTACGTGCAGATGGACGAATTGATGGACGGGGTAGGGGCGCGTCTGGCGGAGCTGACCGGCGCCGAGTGGGGCATAGTGACCGCCGGCTGCTGCGCCGCTCTGACCCACGCCACTTCCGCCGCCATCGCCGGTTTCAACCCCGAACGCATGCAGCGCCTTCCCGACCTGACGGGGTTGAAGGATGAAGTGATTATTCCGGCGTATTCGCGAAACGTGTACGACCATGCCATCCGCATGTTAGGCGTGAAGATCGTCGAAGTGCGCGAGCCCGCCGAACTGGAGGCGGCCTTCAACGACCGCACCGCCATGGTGTACATCCTGGCCGGTAGGAACGATGACGGTCCATTGGGAACGCGGGTGATTTCGGAAGTCGCCAAACGGAAGAGTGTTCCGGTGGTTGTGGACGCGGCGGCCGAGGTTCTCACTATCAAACCCAACCTGCACCTGGATCGCGGCGCCACCGCGGTGGCATACAGCGGCGGCAAGTGCATCCGCGGTCCGCAAGCCGCCGGCCTGCTGCTCGGCGAGAAGGCCTGGCTCCAGGCCGCCTGGGCCAACAGCGCGCCGCACCACGCTTTCGGGCGATCGCTGAAGTGCGGCAAAGAAGAGATCATGGGCATGCTCGAGGCCGTCGAGATGTGGGTGAAGCGCGACCACGATGCCGAGTGGCAGGATTGGCTGCAGCGGCTCAACCACATCTCGGCCGCAGTCACGCGCGTCGACGGCGTCACCACCAACGTGAATGAGCCGAACGAAGGCCTCTCAAACCGCACCCCGCGGCTGGAGATCCGTTGGGACGGCGCCAGGCTGGGGATCACCGGGCAGGAAGTGTTCAAGCTGCTCGGCGAAACCGATCCGCGCATCGTTCTCGACCGGGGCTCAGGCAGCCGGCCCGATAACATGGCCAGCTCTGTCGCGATCATTCCGTACATGATGATGCCGGACGAAGAGAAAGTGGTGGCCGATCGTCTGTACGAGGTGCTTTCGCATCCGCCGAAATTCGAAAATCCGCCGGAGCCGCAACCGCCCTCCGTGTCGGTTGTTGGGCAGTGGGAGGCGCGCATCGAATACGGCCGCGGCTCGGCGAACCATACGCTGGTTTTTGAACAGGACGGCGCCAAGCTGGTGGGGACCCACCACACCGAATTCGATTCCGCCGATCTCGAGCGGGACGGTTTCCGGCAAAACCGTGCGCTTCCGGAGTTCCCTCCGGATTCAGGGCCAGCGCCTGTCGTATGCATTTACCGGCGACGTCGACGGCGACAAGATAGCCGGCAGCCTCAACATGGGCGAATATGGAGAAACCAGTTGGACGGCGCAAAGGCACCAGTACCAGACAACCGGAAGACGCCGGAGAGGGTAGTCGCTCCGGCCACGAATTCTTTCACAAATTCACGACAAGGAGACTGATGAGATGAGCAGCACGAATCGACGCAAATTTATCGGACGCGGCGTGGCCGTAGCAGCGGCGGCAACCGCGGTGGCGGCGCCCGGGAAGGCCCAGGAAGCGCCCACCAAGAGGGTCATCCGTCGAAGCGGCAGAGCGCCGGAAAGGACCCCGCTGTTCAGCGGCACGGTTGCCTACGGCAACCTGATCTTCATTTCCGGTGTCGGCTACCACCAGGAAGGCGACATCAAAGTGCATACCGAGCACGTTCTCGAATCCATCAAGCGGCAACTCGAGGCCGCCGGGTCGTCGATGGAAAAGTGCCTCAAGTGCAACGTCTACCTGAACGACCTGAAAGATTACGCGGCGATGAACGAAGTTTTCCAGGGCAAGTTCGGCCCCGAGCCCCCGGTGCGCACCACCATTGCGGCCGCCGGCGGGATCCCCGGCAATTCCCTGGTGGAGATTGACGTCATCGCGTGCATCTAGGGGCGGAACGTACATTTAAGACGAATGGCGCGGCGCTTCGGCGATTGGCGTCGCAATGCGCCGCGCACGTGTGGGAAGGCCATTATGACAAAACCAGCTCTCTTTCCAACCGTGTTGGTTGCCGGTATGTGCGTTACGCTGCTCGCGGGCGGCGGAGTATGGGCGCAACCAAATCGGGCGCCGCGCCAGTTTGAGTTGAAGGCCGAATCGCCCAAGTTCTGGGACCTTATCGACAAAGACGCGACTCTCGAAAAGGTGGCCGGCGATTTCGGCTTCCTGGAAGGTCCGGTTTGGGACGACCGCGGGTTCCTCTACGTCAGCGATGAAATCAAGTTCAAGATTTTCCGGGTTTATCCGGACGGGCGCACCGAGGAGTTTGCCAGCCTCGGGAACCCAGATGGCAGTACCTTCGATCGGAATGGCCGATTCATCACTACCGCCAGCGTGCTTCGCGCCATCGCGGAGGTGACACCGGACGGCACCGTCAAAGTGTTGGCCGACAAATACGAAGGAAAGAAATTCAATACTCCCAACGACGTTGTGCTCGGCCCCGATGGGGCCCTGTATTTCACCGACCCGACGCTCGATTTGCCCAAGGAAGAAAAGCAGGAAATACCGTTTCAGGGTGTGTACCGGCTCGGTTCCGACGGCTCCGTCCGGCTGTTGATCCAAGACCTGAAGCAGCCGAATGGCCTGGCGTTTTCGCCCGACGGCAAGCGCCTTTATGTGGATGACACGGCTACCCGCATCATTCACGTCTATGACGTGGGGCCGAACCTCGAGGTGGCCAACGGCCGGGTCTTCGGAACCGAGGAAGGCCGCGGCGGCGTGCCCGACGGCATGAAGGTCGACAGCCAGGGCAATCTCTTTGTCACCGGCCCGCTGGGCGTGTGGGTCTGGGACGCCGACGGACAACCACATAGGCACCATAGTCGTTCCGGAAACGCCTGCCAATCTGGGCTGGGGGGACGCGGACCGGCAAACCCTCTACTTCACGGCGAAAACTTCGGTATACCGGATCCGGACAAAGACACGCGGTTTCGATCCGTCCTTCAAGGGTAAGTAACAACCCGGTCACACATCTGCCCAAGGCGAGTTTCGCGAGGAACGAGTTCACCGGGTGCGCCGGAAACGCGCCGACAAGCAGGGTCCTTGCCACCGTTATGCCGGAAACCAGAAAGTAAACAGCGGCGATCGACAAGTAGGCAAAGGCACGCGCGACACGACGGAACTGAGGCCACGAATGCCGTGGCGCCGGCATATCACAGCCGACGCAGGAAATCGCACCTGGATCTAGTCTCAATTTGTGCAATCGTTTAGGAGGACTGGTACTACAGGTTCCTTTCTCGGGTGAGGACTGCGGGAAGCCCGTCGAGGCGATATGCGGCGCCGGCGATTGTAAATCTGCAAACGAAAGCAAAAGAAAGTGGTTACCTCTAATTCACACATCAGAAACGACCTGAAACTGCCATAAAGGCCGGATTAGGCTTCCAGGACTCCCTTACTAAGGTGTAAGCTCTTGCAGAAAAAGGCAAATTGGTGTAAAAGTTGATTACCCGACGAGCTATAACCACTTCGGGTGAAGGGAGACACTATGCGCAGGAGGCTTCTCTGGATTTTCTTTTTACCAACCTTGATCTGGGCGCAGTCTTTTACCGCGTCCATTCGGGGTGTTGTAACTGATACCACGAAGGCGGCCGTGCCAGGCGCCACAATCACCGTTACCGATGTAGACAGAAATCTGAAACGCACGACGCAGTCGGACGGTGCCGGCCGTTACAACGTCACGGCCCTACCGCCGGGAAATTACAGCCTCTCGGTCGAGGCCACCGGTTTTCAGAAATCCGACGTACCCGCTTTTCCGCTCGCGGTACAGCAGGCGGCTTCAATCAACGTCGAGTTGGCGGTTGGCGCAGTGACCACGACTATCGAGGTCCAGGGCAGCGCCACGCTACTCAACACCACCGAGGCCACCAACGGACAAGTGATCGAAGACCGCGCTATTCAATCGGCCCCGATCCTGGGCCGCGATCCGATGTCCCTGGTTACGCTGACGGCGGGCGTGGTACCCAATGAGCAGGATGCCGGCGGGGAATCGGGGGTCAATTTCGTCGCCAATGGAACCCGCTATGCAACCGCGGAGGTGGTGCTGGACGGCGCCGCCATCAGCGGCGTCGAACAGAACAGCAGCATCACCGATCAGAAGTACCATCCTTCGGTCGACGTGATTCAGGAGTTCAAGGTTCAGACGAACTTCTTCAGCGCCGAGTTCGGCAACACGGGCGGCGCCATCGTGAACATGGTGTCGAAAAGCGGCACCAACGAAATTCACGGCGTGGGCTACGAGTTCTTGAGGAACGCTTCGCTCAACGCCAACAGCTTTTTCAACAACCGCGAGGGCGCACCACTGCCGGACTTCACGCGCCACACCTTTGGCGGCACCATCGGAGGGCCTGTCTACCTCCCGCACATCTACAACGGAAAGAGCAAAACGTTCTTCTTCTTCGACTTCGAGCAGCAGCGCGCCAACAGCCCCACATCGCTGCGTACCAGCGTACCCACCGATCTCCAGAAAGCCGGCGACTTCTCGCAGACGCTGCGGTCGAACGGCAAGCTCTACCCCATTTACAACCCGTACGACACCTACATCGACGAGAACGGAGATATACAGCGGAATTTGTTCGCAGACAACAGGATTCCGATGTCGATGCAGAGCCCCATCACGCGCAACCTGTTGCAGTTCTATCCCGCTGCCACTTCGGCCGGCGATGAGTTCACCCAAGCCAACAACTACTACAAAGTCGGCACCAACTCGAGCCTCAGCAACCAGTTGGACATCAAGATCGACCACAACATCAGCGACAAGCAGCGCCTGACGGGGCGCTACAGCGCGAATTGGGCCAACAGCAGCCGCGCCGATCTGTGGGGAAACATCTCCAATAACATCAACGACAACGTCAACCGCACCCAGAATGTCGTGCTCGATTACACCCGGACGCAGAGCCCGACAACGGTAATCACCACCCGTGTGAGCCTCCTCCGGGACCATCTTTTGAACACCCCGGTGAGCGACGGTTTCGACGTCACCACGCTGGGTCTTTCATCGCAGTTTGAGGCGCTGGGCGTTAAGCAGTTCCCCAACATTTCAGTGACCGGCTTCCGATCGCTGGGTATGGGTGGCTGGGCTCGCATCCAACAGGGAGAAGAGGTGGCTCTGATCAATGGCAGTGTCACCAAGATCGCCGGCCCCCATGTGCTCAAGGCTGGCGCCGAGTACCGTAAATACTTCGAAAACTACTTCCAGCCGGGCTATCCGTCGGGCCGCCTGAGCTTCAGTCGCACCATCACGAACCAAACCCCGGACACGAACAGCTCGAGCCAAGGCAACGGTCTCGCCACCATGTTGCTCGGCTGGGGCAGCGGTGGGAGTACGGATACCGACTATCCGACGGCCACCTCTTCGGGCTACTTTGGAACTTACCTGACGGACGACTGGAAAATCACGAGGAACCTGACTCTCAACCTGGGCGTGCGCTACGACTTCGACATTCCGCGTACGGAGCGTTTCAACCGGCTCAACTGGTTCGACTACGGCGCCGCGTCTCCGCTGGCGGGCCAGGTACCGGCTTTCCCCAACCTGAAAGGGGTCATGATGTACGCTGGAGGCGGCAACCGCCGCAGCCCGTACTTGGGCGATTACAACAACGTCCAGCCGCGAATCGGCTTCGCCTACGCCATCGGCAACAAGACCTCGTTGCGCGGCGGTTACGGAATCTACTACTCCGTTTCCCGTGCGTCCATCAAAGGCGAGGTCGGGTCGGCCTTCCGTTCGAGCACCGACATTCCGTTCAGCCTCGACTTCGGCAAGACGCAGTATGCGACCTTGGACAACCCGTTCCCGAACGGTCTGAACATTCCGCCGGGCCCCAACCGCGATCCTTTGGGGTATATCGGCCAGGGGTTCGACAGCTACGACCCCAACACCGTCAACCCGCAGGTCCAACAGTGGAGCTTCGCCATCCAGCGCCAGGTGCCCGGCTCCGGCGTTGTGGAGGTGCAATATACCGGCAGCAAGGGAACGCACCTTTCCTTCGGTACCGACGACGTGCTGGGGAACCGAAACAAGCTGTACCCCACCTACTGGGCGCTCGGCCGCGACCAGCTCGAGACGTTTGTGAACAATCCGTTCTACGGAGTGATCACCAATCCCCTGGCGACGACGTTGAAAGAGGCCACGGTCCCCTACTACCAGTTGCTGTTGCCGTACCCGCAATACGAGAATTACATGGGCGGCTACACGTCGCCCCCGTACATCGGCAACTCGATTTACCACGCAGTGCAGTTCAAGTACCAGAAGCGGTTCTCGCAGGGGCTGTCGCTGCTGGCACACTACACTATCTCCAAGCTGATCAGCGATTCCGACTCGCCGGGTACCGACATCGACTGGATCGCCGGTTACACCGGACTCCAGGATTGGACCAATCTGCGACTGGAGCGCTCGCTGGCCACCTTCGACATTCCGCAGCGCCTGGTGTTCAATTTCACCTACGATCTGCCCATCGGCAAGGGCCGGGCATTTGGAAAGAATTGGCACCCTTTGCTGGACGCCATAGCTGGAGGATGGGAGGTCAGCTCGATCATGACCTTCAGTTCCGGTTACCCCATCGTTCCGCAACTGGACTCGGCCGACCTGTGGTCGGGAGACCAGCGTCCCAACCTGATCGGTGATCCGCGCACCAGCGGCCCACCCAGCCAGCGCATCGATAACTACTTCAACGCGGATGCGTTCTCGCAGCCGGACCAGGATGTTTACGGCACCGGGCCCCGGACGCTGCCCAACTATCGCACGTATGGGATCCGGAACGGCGACTTCACCTTCATGAAGAACTTCAAGATTAACGAGAGCAAGTACTTCCAGTTCCGCATGGAGTCGTACAACCTGACCAACACTCCCAGCTTCGGACGGCCCGATGAGGCGTACGGCAGCGACACGTTTGGCGTAATCCAGGATTACGCTCCCGGCCGCGGCGCGCGCCAGTTCCAGATTGCCGTGAAGTTCTACTACTAACCCAAACCTGAAAGCGAACGCTGCCCCCGGGCCGGAATCTCCGGTCCGGGGGCAGCGTTTTTTTGGAGACACAAGGCGGGCGCCGGGGTGTGTTAAGTGGCGCCGCCGATTCCTTCCATGGCGGACAGCTCTGACGGTTCGCGCCCCCAGCGGAGCATGTCCTCGACCGCGCTCATGATGTGGTCCCCCATCAGCCGCGAGGCTTCCGCCGCATCCCTTCTCGCGATCGCCGCGATCAGGCGCTGGTGTTCCTCGATGGCGCGCACGGGCCGCCCGCTGATGCGGATGGTCTTGGCCATCAGCATTTCGGCCTGCAATTGGAGCTGGCCCATTACCGCGGTAAGATACGAGTGCCTGGCGGCGCGCCGGATGCAGGCGTGCAAATCGCGGTTGTAGACGCGATAGCCATCCATGTCGCCGGCCGCCAGGGCGGCTTCTCCCACCGCTTGCAGTTGTCGCAGGCCCTCCAACTCCTCCTCGCCGATCCGTTCGCACGCCAGGCGGGCGCCGAAACATTCCAGGGTCGCGCGCATCTCGTACAACTCGCGAATCTGGCCGCGGGTGAATTCGCGCACAAACCAGCCCTGGTAAGGAAGCTTGACGGCCAGCCCGTCGCTTTCAAGCCGATGCATGGCCTCCCGTACCGGCGTGGTGCTGACTTCAAGCTGGCGCGCGATGGCATCGGGACGCAGCGCCGAGCCAAACTCCATCCCGCCGCTGACAATGCTGTTGACCAGCGCCTGGTAAACCCGCGCTCCGAGTTGGGGCGTTTCGGGCAGAGGCGCCAACGCCTTCATCGCCTGTTTTTTCGGCTTCTTAGTTCCTGGCATAAACCGCCTTCACGTTGGTGAAAAATTCCCGCGCCGTGGGGCCGATCGAAAACGCGCCCTGACCGGAATCTTTCCTGCCTCCAAACGGTACGTGGGCCTGGCTGGCCGTCCCGTGATTGAGATGCACCATGCCGGTTTGGAGCCGTCGCGCGAATTCGTGCGACAGATCCAGACGCGACGTAAACACCGCCGCCGCCAGACCATAGCGGGTATCGTTCGCCACGCGGATGGCGTCGTCGGCGTCCCGCACTCGAATGATCGGCAGAACGGGGCCGAAAATTTCCTCCCTGGCGAGCGACGAATCTGGCGCCACATGGTCGAACACCGTCGGCGCGTAGTAATAACCGTCCAACTCCGGATTGGCGGTCAGCGGACGGCCGCCGGCAAGCAACTGGCAGCCCGATTCGATCCCCTGCCGCACAAAACCATCCACCGTCTGCAACTGGCCGCGGCTGACCAGCGGCCCCATGGTAGTGGTTTCCAAAAGGCCGTCGCCCACGTGGATTCGTTCCACGTAATCGAGAATCCGCTCCACCAGCGCGCCGGCCTGCGATTCCTCCACGATCACCCGGCTGAGCGCGGTACACCGCTGGCCGCTGCACAGGAAGGCGGCGCTCACAATTTCTCGCGCGGCGCCGTCCAGGTCGTCGTAGTCGATCACGATGGCCGGGTTCTTGCCCCCCAGCTCGAGCTGAACGCCCGCCAGGCGGCGCGCCGCCGACTCGTAGATCCGCGTGCCAATATCGCTCGACCCGGTGAAACTGATGCCCCGCACCCGCCGGTCGGAAACCAGCGCGTCCCCGACCTTCGATCCCGGGCCGATAACCATATTTACCACGCCCGGCGGCAATCCGGCTTTTTCGAGCAATTGCAGCAGGAAGACGGAAGACCAGGGGGTGAGCGTGGCGGGCTTATGCACCACCGTGTTGCCGTAAGCGATGGCCGGGGCGATCTTACGCACGGGGGTAACCACCGGGAAGTTCCAGGGACAAATCGTCGCCACAATCCCAATCGGTTCGCGGATTGTCTGGCAGGTAAAGCCGGCCCGCTCGCTCGGAAACGTCTCGCCGATCGGGCGGCTGGCCTCTCCGGCCATGTAGCGCGCCTCGACGGCGGCGCGGCCCACCTCGCCCATGGCTTCCCCGATCGCCTTACCCTGCTCGAGGGTGACAATCCTGCCCAATTCCGCCTTGGATTCCTCCAGAAGCTGCGCAAAGCGATACAGGATGGCTCCACGCTGGGGGCCGGGTGTCGCCGCCCATCCGGCCAGCGCCGCTTCGGCGGCGGCAACCGCGGCGCCGGCGTCCTCGGCGCCGGATTCGGGGAATGCGCCCAGCTCCTGTGCCGGCTGTGCCGGGTTGTGCGTGGTGTAGGTACCCCCCGACTGGCAGGGAATCCAACGCCCGGCAATGAAATTCGTGTGTTGCTGCATATCGTTCCTCTTCACTCGCTTCCGTCAGAGAGCCTGCCGCAGGATGAGCTCCAGGTCGGCGGCGCTGGCGCGGCGCGGATTCACCGCCACATTGCCGCTTTTCATGGCTTCCTCCACCACGGCTTCGACATGCTCTTCGCCGACGCCGTATTCCGCCAGTCCCCTTGGGATGCCGACATCGCGCGCCAGCTCGCGCACCGCGTCCACCGAACGGCGGGCCGCTTCCAGCACCGGAAGCCCCTCGACCGGCACGCCAAGGGCGCCGGCCACCGCCGCGTAGCGCAGGGGCTCTGCCAGATAGTTGAACTCCATCACCGGCGGCAGTGTCACCGCCAGCACCACCCCGTGCGGCACGCGCAGCTTCCAGCTTCCGAGCGGCATGGCCAGCGCGTGCGCCAGGCCGAGCCGGGTGGGGTTCATGGCGATACCCGCCATGGTGGCGGCAAGCAGCATGGCGTAGCGCGCTTCCAGGTTGCGGCCGTTCAACACCGCGCTGCGCAGGTTGGCGCCGATCAACTCGGATGGCCGAAAGCGCCAGCGACGCCGAAATCGGCTGGCAGGCGTTGTTGGTGTAGCATTCGATGGCGTGCGCCAGCGCATCCATCCCGGTGGCGGCCGTCAGCGCCGCGGGAAGCCCAAGCGTCAATTCGGGGTCGCACAGGGCTACCGCCGGGTAGATCATGACGCCGCCGATGGCCACCTTCACGTCGCGGGTCTCGTCGGTGAACACGCTCCACAGCGTCACCTCGCTGCCGGTGCCGGCCGTGGTGGGGATGGCGATCATCGGCGCCGGGCGGTTGCGGACCTTGTGCAGGCCTACGTAATCGAGCGCCGGACCGGGGTTGGTGGCCAGCGCCGCAACCGCCTTGGCCGTGTCGAGCGAACTGCCGCCCCCAATGCCCACTACAACGTCGCACCCGCTCTGCCGGAAGTCGGCCGTTGTCTCGTCGATCAAAGCGGAGCCGGAATCGGGCTTGACGCGATCGCACACCGCATATCCGATAGAGGCTCCAGTGAGGCGGCTCTCCACGGCCGCCAGGATGCCGGCTTTCTTCAAGCCCGGGTCCGTTACCAGAAACGCTTTCGATGCTCCCAACGCCCGGATGCGCTCCGGCAGCGTTGCCAGAATGCCGCATCCGAAATGGATATCGGTGGGAACCGGAAGGAAATTGAAGCTTTGCGCTACATTCACCTGCATGGCAATCTGTCTCCGCCGGAAATCAGCCGGCGATGGGGTTGGGAAAAACGGCGCCGACCTGGCCGCCCAGCGCCACAAGCTGGCGCGCCACTTCCTCGGCCACCGGAATTCCGTCGGCGCGATGACGGGCCTCGATGCTGTATTCCACTTCGCCGGGCGCCAGCACGCGCTCGACGCCAGGGGCCGGCGGCGTGGCCTTCAGCATCGCCAGGATCTCGTCCATGCGCCGCTCGAATTCGGCGGCGGGAAGGAACAGGTCTGTCCGGAACGCGGCGAACATCTGGCCCAGATTCTGGACGGCGCCAAGGTTTTCGAGCGTGTTCAAATGCAGCGCAAAGGCCGCGCCCGTAATCACGCCCGAGAAGATGTCGATCATGAACGAAATAGCCGAGCCCTTCGCGCCGGCGAAAGGCAGGACGGCGCCGGCCAGCGCCGCCGGAGCGTCGGTGGTGGGATTGCCGTCCGGATCGATGGCCCAGCCTTCGGGGATGGGCTGCCCTTTTTGCGCGGCGGCGATGATCTTGCCTCGCGCCGCCACGCTCGAGGAGGCGTCAAACAGGAGTGGGCGGTCTTTGCCCGCCGGAATGCCGACCGCCATCGGATTGGTCCCCAGAAAACGAACACGCCCGCCGTAGGCCGCCATATTGGGCGGCGCATTCGAGATGGCGCAGCCGATATAGCCCCGCGCCAGCGCCTGCTCCACGTAATAAGCGGCCGCGCCGAAATGGTTGCTGGCGCGCACTCCGACGATGCCGACTCCAAAGGTTTCGGCCAGCCGCACGGCCGCCTGCATGGCGTACGAACCAACCACCGGGCCGAGCCCGTTGTCGCCGTCGACCAGCGCCGCCGCGGGAAACTTCGCGTCCAGCTTCATATCCGGACGCGGGTTCACCACCTTGGCCTGAATTCTCCTCGCGTAGACGGGCAGCCGGATGAGGCCGTGCGAATCGACGCCGCGCAGCTCCGCGAGCAGCAGGCACTCGGCCACCTGGCGCGCGCCCTCCGCGGGCATATCCAGGCGTTCCAAAACCCCGCAGGTGTAAAGCAGCAGGTCCTCGTAGCGGAACCTATTGGCGGCGGTACGGTCCTGTGTCGCGCCCATTAGTGGGAGGCTCCAGTGCTCTCGGGCAGCCGGGGAAGATCCAGCAACTCGAGGGTAGTCTTCCCGGCCTGCAACTGCTCGATCATCAGTGCCTCTTTGCTTTGGCGCGATGCCGCCGCCTCGATCACTTCCTCCAACCGTTGCCGTTCGAGGATCACCAGGCCATCGGAGTCGCCGAAAATAATGTCGCCCGGACGCACCGGAACACCGCCGTACAGGATCGGTTCGTTGAGACTTCCAAATCGCTCCTTGGTACAGGAGCCGATAGCCAGGCCCCGGCTGAAGACGGGAAATTGACGCTGCTTGATGGCTTCGATGTCGCGCACGGCGCCATCCACTGCCAGGCCGGCCACTCCTTTTGCCTGAGCGGCCACCGTCAATATTTCGCCCCAGGCGCCAGCCTGCAGATAGCCCCCGAGCCGGGCTACGATCACTATGCCGGGTTCGGCCACGGCCACCGCCTGGTGGAGCATCAGGTTGTCTCCCGGAGGACACTCCACCGTCATCACCACGCCGCACAGGCGCGCCCCGGGCCACGCCGGACGGATGGCCGGATCCACCATCCCTACCTTCCCGGCGGCTTCATATAAGGTAGCTGGGTCGAAGCCATCCAGCCGTTGGAGAATGCTCTCGAAATCGACGTTCATCATGTGCTCACTTTCGGGCCCATTTCGCGGTGCTCAGTGTTACGTTGGCAGATTGCACCGCCGCCGCGAGGTGGGCCCCGCGAAACCGACTTCCGTCCGGCGCCTCCTTCGATTGCTTTACTGCTTCTCTTTGGCGGCCCGCGCCTTGGCGCGCTCGAGGCCGATGGCGTCCAGGAACTGCATGGAGGCCTTGGCCACCTCTTCGGCGCGCTCGCGAGGCACTACCACTACGCCGTCGCCGTCGGCCATCACCACGTCGCCCGGACGCACCAGGACCCCGCCGCAGTTAATGGGCCGGTTCACCGACTCCAACTCGTTACGTCCGGGCCGGAGTCCTCGCCCCGGCCGCCGGTAGTAGGCCGGAACCTTTTCGGCGATAATCTCGTCGCTGTCCGCCAGGCCGCCGCTGGTGACCACGCCGAGCATTCCTTTCTTTTTCCACGACATGATGTTCGACGAACCGATCGAGCGCGACTCTCCGTCCTCGGTTCCGTCGATCACCAGGATGGACCCGGGAAACAGCATGTCGGTGAACGTTTCCGAAGTGATATTTTTGTACCACCGGTTGATGGTTGCCGGGTCCATTTTGGGTTCGCGCCTGTTGGTGGGAACGTAGCGGGCGGTTACCGCAATGCCGACGATCCGGTGCGTGAAGTTCACCGTGTCGCGCCATAACGGCTTGATCTCCGGACTCACGATCCCCACGTCGGCCAGGCCGACGACGTCCATTCCGTCGGAGACGTCGGAGACGCGAAGATCCTGAAATAGTTTCAAAATCCGCTGGTTATCTTCCTGTGAGTAGTTCTCATAGGGGATGTACGTCTTCACATTGGGGTTTGGCGAAGACTCCTTCTGCGAAAGCGCCGGTTGCACCAGGAAACCCAGGCAGGCGGCGGCGAGGACGAGAGCGGGTTTGTTTGGGATTAGTCTCATATTCCATTTCTCCAGTTCGGACAGATTGCGGATCGGCTCCTGTCGAAGAATATATCAGATATGATCGCCTGTCAAACTCTTCTCTGCATATTGAACCTGCTGTCATAATCTGTTATTCTGCCCCTGCCGACTGGGTAATCTCACGCCGTGATTCCTATCACTTACAAATCGGCTCCGGCGTGGCTGGAGGCCCGCGGCAGGAGCGTCCCATGTCCAAATACGCGCTTGCGGTCGGCGGCGACCACGCCGGGTTTCCGCTAAAAGGGCCAATCATAGCGTTTCTGCGCGAGCTTGGCCATCCGGTCGAGGACTGCGGTTCCTACGACGCCTCGCCGGTGGATTTCCCCGACATAACCCGTTCCGTTTGCGAGCACGTGCGCAAGGGGCGCGCGGGCCGGGGCATCCTGGTATGCGGCACCGGCGTCGGGGCCGCCATCGCGGCCAACAAAATTCCCGGCATCCGCGCATCGGTCTGCCACGACATCTATTCGGCGCACCAGGGCGTCGAGCACGATGATGTCAACGTCGCCTGCATCGGCGCGCAGGTGGTGGGCCTGAATGTGGCCCAGGAATGCCTGCGAGCGTTCCTTTCGGCGGAATTCAGCACCGAGGAGCAATTCCGGAAGCGGGTCGCGATGCTGAGCGATCTGGAGCGCCGATCCGCATCGGAACTGACGGGCCCGCGTTAGTCGTACCACTACCACCCATGTCAACTTCCACCCGTTCTCGGACCCGAAATCCCTGGGGATTGATGACCTTGCTGGTCATCGTGATGTGTATCAGTTTCTTCGACCGGGGCAACCTGGCGGTGGCCGCGCCCATCCTGGCGCCGGAGCTTGGCCTGTCGCCGTGGTCTCTGGGAGTGCTGCTTTCGGCGTTCTTCTGGACCTACGCCTTGTTCCAGATCGTTTCCGGGTGGGCGGTTGACCGCATCCAGGTCCGCCTGGCCTACGCGGTTGGATTCTTGCTGTGGTCCCTGGCCACCTTGGGCACGGGACTGGTCTCCTCGTTCGCCGGCCTGCTGGTGATGCGGTTTCTGCTGGGCATCGGCGAATCCGTCACCTATCCGGCCAGCAGCCGGATTCTGGCGGCGGTGTTTCCGGAGAATCGCCGCGGCCTGGCTAATGCGCTCATCGATCTGGGTGCCCGTATCGGCCCCGCCGCCGGCACATTCGCAGGCGCGTTGCTGGTGGCGAGCATCGGATGGCGCGGCCTGTTTTTTATCACCGGCGGACTTGGTTTGCTCTGGCTGGTGCCGTGGACTATTACGGCGCCGCGCGAACTCGAGCCGGTCCCCGGGGTCAAGGTAGCCGAGTTGGGTTGGGGGCAACTGCTGCGTTCGAAATCGGTTTGGGGCACCTGCGGCGGCCTGTGCGGCGCCAACTATTCCTGGTATTTCATCCTGACTTGGCTGCCGTCTTACCTGGTGCGTGAGCGTCACTTCTCTCTGAATTCGCTGGCCTATTGGGGAGCGCTCCCCTTTGTGTTGATGGCCGTCTCGTCGCTTGGTGGAGGAATCCTGGCCGACCGCCTGATCTCGCAGGGCTCGCCGGCCGTCAAGGTGCGCAGGCGTTTTCTGGTAACCGGCCTGTCGCTGACCGCCGTCTTTATGCCCACTGTCCTCATCCCGCGCGTCGAGTTTGCCGTCGCCGGATTGCTCATCGCCTGCTTCACCTTCGGCATTTACGCCTCTAACCTCTTCGCGCTTACGCAGGCGTTGGCGGGCGCCGGCGCGGCGGGCCGCTGGACCGGCATACAGAATGCCTGCGGCAATCTCGCCGGCATCGTCAGCCCGATGCTCACCGGCTGGATTGTGGAGCGAACGGGCTCTTTTGCCCTGGCGTTTGTGTGTGCCGGTGCTGCCTGTCTGGCCGGCGCGGCCAGTTTCGGGCTGCTGGTGCGCGATCCTTAGCCGGCTCGAATATCTTGTCAGATTCGCAGGAATATCTTTCGGCGGTACATCCATAACAGAATCAGCCAGTACGTTAGCAACACTGCCAGGCCCTGCAGCAGGGGCTCGAGACCGGTGCCCAGAATCTGGAAAACTCCCCGGCCCAGGTTAATGCGGAACGAGCTGGAAACGAAGTTCCCGAGAAGCTCGGCGATCAGGTAGGCCGCGATGGAATTCATCCCGACCACCAGCAAGGGGTACGACCATTTTTTCCACCCCTTCACGTCCAGCACCCAACTGAAACCGGCCAGAATCAGGAAACACGCTCCGCCGCTGAACAGCGTCCAGCTTGGGGTCCAGATACGCTTCACCACCGGACAGATGCCGGTGAAGTGGAGCAGCAGGCCGGCGGCGATTCCCACGCCGCCGGCAATCAAAAAACGCCGCATCGGAATGCGTGGCGCGAAGGCGCGCGTCCAGCGGCCGGCCGCCAGCCCGAGGATCATGGTCCCCAGCGTCGGGATAAAGCTCAGCGTCAGGTAGCCTCCGCTGTTTGCCACAAATGGCGTTGGCCGCGGGAACAGGTTGAGAAACCACTGATCGAACGCGGTGCCTAGGTTGATGTTCTTGTTCCAGTGCGCCGCGAAACCGGTGAAATTATGCGGCCAATCCGGCGGCACCCCGATGGCCTGGTAATTCACTCCCGCGCCCGGCAGCGGGTAAAGGGCCCAGGCGAGCCAATAGCCGAACAAAATTGCGGCGAACGCTCTCCACTGCCATCGGGGTTGACAAAGGCCCAATAGAAACAGGAGCGGGTAGCCCAGGCCGATCTGCGTCAGCGTGTCTTCGAAGGTAAAGTTCGTTTGCAGGCTGTGTGTGGAGCGCAGGAAGATGCCCAGCGCGATCAACACCAGAGAACGCCACAGCGCGTGCCAAACCATCTTCCGAAGCGATTGCCCCTTCGCAATCCGGCTGGCGATGGAATACGGCAAGGCGGCGCCGACAAGGAACGAGAAGCCGGGCTGAATCAGGTCGTGGAGCGAACAGCCGGCCCACTCCACGTGAGTCTGGTTATACGCCAACAAAGCCCAGAACCAGTTCCCCGGAAAATTCCGGGCAACCAGAGCCAGCCGCAGCACCTCGGCCATCATCAACACCATGACAAACCCGCGAAAGGCGTCCAGTGCGACGTTTCGTGGCGGCGCCAGCTTGGGTGCCGGCGCCACCGGCTCGGCAGTCGCCGGCGAATTGAGTGCAGTCTGCACGATTCACCTCCGGTGAAGAACCAGCAAAGACATTATCACAACCGCACCGGATACGCGAGTAAGATAAGCATTATGTTGCGGAACATCGTGTTTTTTTTCGGCGCGGTGTCGCTCGTCTTCGCGGCCAATGCCGATTTGATTTTTTACAACGGCAAGATCGTCACGGTCGATAGCGGGTTCAGCATTCAGCAGGCGGTTGCCATCCACGAAGGCAGGATCGCCGCCGTGGGATCGGACAGCGCGGTTCTCACCGCGGAGCGCGGGGCCAAAACCGACGTCGTAGATCTCCACGGCCGGACCGTCCTGCCCGGCCTGGTGGACGCGCACCTGCACGCACTCGATGCGGCGCTGAGCGAATACCGGGCCCCCCTGCCGCCTCTCGATTCGTTTGCCGCCGTGCAGGATTTCATCCGCCAGCAGGCGGCGAAGACACCCAAGGGCGAGTGGATTGTCGTGCCGCGAACGTTTCCCACGCGGCTGAAGGAAATGCGCATGCCGACGCGGGAAACCCTGGATGTGGACAAGGACCACCCGGTGCTCTTCGACGCGAGCTACGTGGTGGTTTTGAACTCCTACGCGCTGAAGCAATGCGGCATCGGCCGGGACACGCCCAATCCGCCGGGAGGCGAGATCGTCAAAGGCGCTGACGGCGAGCCGAACGGGATTCTCAAGAACGGGCAGTCACTGATCCAGGGACTGAATCGGGAGGAGCATTTTACCGAAGCCGAAAAGCTGGACGCTCTGGAGCAGCAGTTGAAGCGTTATGTGGCCGCGGGTCTGACCACCGTCGGCGACCGCGGCACCAACCCCGAGCAGATCGCCTTGTATCAGAAGTTGAAAGCCGAAGGGCGCCTGCCGATTCGCGCCGTGCTCACCTGGCTGGCGGATAATTCGCTGCCGGCCGCCACGCTCCAGCAACAGATCGACGCCGCCCCCTACACCACCAACACCGGCGATTCCTGGCTGAAATTCGGGGCCTTCAAGCTGATCCTCGACGGCGGCATGACCATCGGCACGGCTTACCAGCGGTATCCGTACGGCCCGTTTGGCCGGCAGCTCTACGGCAAAACCAATCCGGACGACCGCGGCCAGCTTTTCGTCCCGCCCGCCAAGCTGCTGGCGGTGATGCGCACGGCGCGCAACCGCGGCTGGCAGCTCGCCACGCACGACCAGGGTGGCGGCGCGATCGACACTTTCCTGGATACGCTGGAGGCGCTCGATCGAGAAAAGCCTATCGCGCCCACGCGCTCGCACCTGATCCACGCCAGTTTCCAAAGCCCGGAAGCCATCGCGCGCATGAAGAAACTGGGAATTCTGGCGGACGTGCAGGCGGCCTGGCTGTACCTGGACGCGCCCGCCCTGGAGAAAGTGTTCGGTTATGACGGCATGCGCTACTTCTATCCGCTGCGTTCCTATATCGATGCCGGCATCATCGTCGCGGCCGGCAGCGATCACATGATCGGGCACGACAAGAACCGCGCCGTGAACCCCTACAATCCTTTCCTCGGCCTGTGGACGGAGGTGACGCGCCTGACGGTTGCCGGCAAGGTGATTCATCCCGAGCAGAGGATCACCCGCGCCGAAGCGCTCAAGACGTACACCATCTGGCCGGCGTACCTGCAATTCGCCGAAAAGGAGCGAGGCTCGATTGAGGCTGGCAAGCTGGCCGACCTGGTTGTCATCGACCGCGATTATCTGACCTGCCCCGAAGAGCAGATCAAAGACATTCAGCCGGTGATGACGATTCTGAACGGGCGCGTGGTTTATCGCGCGAAATGATCGGGAGAATATTCGTTTACCCGCCGAAGGCGCGTTTATACCGCAAAGGGCGGGGGCGGGAAGCCGCGACTTCCGCATCTGCGGCCGAACCTGGAACGTCGAACAGCGGCCGCCGGCGGAGTCTTGTCGCGGCACACTCTAATGCACAGCCGACGCGATGATGATGCAGATTCCCAGCGCCACCAGCCCTACCAGAATCGCAAGCGCCGTGTTCTTTTCCTCT
Organism: Bryobacterales bacterium; assembly: GCA_963810595.1. GTDB lineage: Bacteria > Acidobacteriota > Terriglobia > Bryobacterales > Bryobacteraceae > CAWEOG01. The sequence goes on from CAWEOG010000018.1 coordinate 81,228, forward strand.
ACAATCTCTTTCCACAACGCGTACGGCGTCATCTTGTCGATGATGGCGAAACTGACGGCGAAGATCACGATGCCGAGAACGGCGTAAACCAGCGCGTTCAGCAGATTGATCGGGTTGAAGTCGTTGAGCATCATTTGCCTCCGAAATATCGCGGCGCGGCGCGGTAGAACGAACGGTACGAACCGGGATTGTCCCGCACCGATTTGGGAATGCCCTTCACCTCGGTGACGGAATTAAAGGAAAAGCCGCGATACTCGGCGAACCCGAGCAGCGCCAGCAGCAAAAGTCCATACGCGGTGTAGACCGGGTGTTTCAGCATATCTCTTCCTAATCGCCGCTCGATTCGACGGCGTAGTCGCTCTCCTGCCAGCGGGCGAACTCGAAACTGCGCGAAGAAACGGAACGCAACACCGGCGGCGCCAGCAGCAGCGGCACCACCAGCCACAGAAGCAGGTAGCTGGGCACGTCGCGCAGCACCACGATGGTGTAATCAATGCGTCGGCCGATTGACGCCGGCGTCGTCGTGTCCGTTTCCGGCTCCACGCGCAGATAGTAGCGGCCCGGGGGAACCGCGGGGATGACGGCGCTGTCATTGCGGCTGCCTTCGCTCCAACTTTCTCCGCCATCCACACCGTGGTAGTAACTGACCTCCCGGCCGAAATCCCAGGCCCGCCCGGTCTGCTCGTTGATGAGTGCGTAGTTCAGATAGATCCACTGGTTTTCGAGCGTGGTCTCGGTGCGGACCTCGACGCTCGACGGGTGCCCTTTGAGCTCGAACACCGGCGTGACATAAGATCCCTGCCCGGCGGCGCCGGGCACAAAATAGTTGGCCTGACGGAGCACCTCTTGCTGCCGGCTGAACACCGTGAACCCCAACAGCATCACCGCCCACAGCATCAGCATCACCAGCGCCGCCTGCCACATCGAGCGCGCCCGCCCGGAATAGGGCGACGGCTGGTTGGCGTACACGCCCACCGCCGGCGGCGCCGCACCCGGCAACTGGAAGGCGCTCCAAATCTGTTGGCCGGCGACGTACTCGCCCAGCGACCAGGTTACTTCGCCTTCCGTCTTCTCGGCCGACAACATGCGCGGCGGCGCCACATAGTCTTCCGCCTGCGCCGTGTCGCCCACGCGCACCTCCCACGGAAATTCACCCAGGATGAAATCGGTGGTGGCGCGCGCGGTCTGGAAGTGGCGGTAGGTTTCACCCAGCACCCGCATCGCCCGGCGCCCCTTCACCGTCGTGGGCTCGGGCACGTTGCGCAGCGTGATCACGTCGTTCCAGTGGCCGCGGTAGCAGGTGAGGTAGCGGAATCCTTTGTAAGGGTTGAACAGCAGGTATTCGTCCCAACTGTAACGTTCGCCTTCCACCTTGACGGAACGCACCTGAAAACCGATGGCCTCGTAGGGGTCGCCGCGCCACTTCCCCCGCTTGCCCAGCGGAATCTTCGGCGTCGCCCGCATCCTGCTTTCAAACTGCTGCAGGATGCGCAATTCCGGACTCTGCACATCAATCACGCTGAGGCACTGAGCGCACACCGCGGATTTTGTATGCGTGAGCCCGCGGATCTCGACCACGCCGCCGCAGTTCGGGCACTTCAGCGACCGCACGCCGGAAACCGGATTGCCTTGAGTAGAACCCATACCGCCAACAAACTCCGCTGCCTACCAGCCTTCGAACTGGCGCAGGTTCTTCAGGCGGAGGCCGTCGAAATCCACCACCTCGCCGAGAAACAGCAGGGGTGGCTCTTCGCTGTAATCGATGGTGGCGAACCGGGCATCCCGGCCGCGCAGATCGGCGAACAGCATCTCGTGTTTGTCCCAATACTCGAACGGGAGCTCGCCTTCGACGCCCACGTACCGCGCGCGGGTGAGCGAAGTCACTTCAAAGCGCGTTCCCTTCCACGAATAACTTTGCCCCACTGCGACGGCGTCGGCGGCCGGCAGCGGCGCCTCCACCTTCACCTCGGCGGAAACGGCGTATTCGGCCTGTGCGTCGCTCAGCCATCCACTGGAGCCGTCATTGTACACCAGGTGCCACTCGTTCCACCCGCCCTGCTCCCAGGCGTACAGGATGCGGCCCACCACCACGAACGGCTTGTTGGCGTAAACGCCTTCAGTGGCGACCTGGATGGGCGATGCGTCGGGAGGCAGATCGGCCACCTGGCCGACGCGGGTCAGGTCCACGTCGTGCCGAACCAGAATGGAATGGCAATACTTACAGGTGGTTTGCACGGCGCTCGACCAGAGGAACTCCACCGGCGCGCCGCAGTTGGGGCAGCTAGCCGTCCGACGGCCCATCGCCGCTTCCCTCGGTTCTCGGCGTCAGGGGTCGAAAAGGCCTCGGCTCGCACGACCAATACACGCTCACTTCGCCGAGCTGGCGGCGCAACAGGTCTTCAACTCCCCATTCGGCGCGCGCCCGGCAGCACAGCAGATCGACCCACATGACGCCGTGCTCGGGAAATGTATGCACCGCAAGGTGCGATTCGGCCAGCAGGCAAAGGCCGGTAACGCCGCCGCCGGGGAACTGGCGCCACTGGGTGTCGGTCATGGGGTGGAGCTCGAAGCCCGCAATCAGTTCGTCGAACAGCGACTTCATTTTGCCCAGGTCCGCCATGTCGTTGCGCCGGCAGCCGAACACATCGAAGCGCCACATTTGCCCGTGATTCTCCCCGGCGAGAAAATCGTAGCCAATCGAGGTGTGGCGTACCTCCTCGGTGACGTCCGAAGCATCGTCAGGTCGCAAGGTGGTTCCCCCGTTCCAATTCAACACACGTCGCGGTGGCACGGACCTTTGGTCTGTGTCGGGTTGCACCGGCGTCCCGGCCGGTATCGCTTAATCCTGTTTCGCGCCGCACTCCGAACAGAACCTGGCGCGTTTGGGCATGGGTTTGCCGCATTCTATGCAGAACTTCGACTCCGCGCCCGCGGCAGGAGCGCTTCCGCCGGCCGCCGGAGCGGGTGCAGGCCCCGGCGCAACCGGATTGGCCTGCGGAGGCGGCGCGCCGCCCATGCCGGGCTGCATCGCGCCCATCATCGACTGTGCCATCACCATCCCCGCGCCCAGCCCCGCGCCGATGCCCGCAACGCCGCCGCCTTCGTTGGCCGCGGCAATGGGCATCGACTGCGCTACCTGGTACTGCGTGTACTGCCGCATGTCGCCGATCATGTTCATCCCGATACGCTCGTCGAGCCGTTTCTGCAACTCCTCGGGCAGCGAGAGGTTTTCCACCACGAACGAATCCAGCCCCACGCCCAAGTCGTCGAACGCCGGACCGAGGTGCTTCGCGATCAGCTCGCCCAATTCCACCTGGTTGGCCGCCATGTCGAGGAACGGCACCTTGCTTTCGGCGAAGGCGTCGGTCATCCGGCCCACGATGGTGTTGCGCAGTTGTCCTTCGAGCTCTGACACCCGATACAGCTCGATGGTGCCGCTCACCTTCTGGATGAACAGCTTCGGGTTGGTGATGTGGTACGAGTAGATGCCATAGGCCCGCAGCCGCACCGCGCCGAAATCCTTGTCCCGAATGGTGATCGGAGTCGCCGTTCCCCACCGCTGGTTCAATTGCATGCGGGTGGAGAGAAAGTAAACGTCGCTCTTGAACGGGGATTGAAACTGCTTGTCCCAGTTCATGAGGTTGGTCAACAGCGGGAGCGTCTGGGTATTGAGCGTGTAAAGTCCCGGCGAGAACGCATCGGCGGCCTGCCCCTCGTTAATGAACACGGCCGCCTGCGATTCGCGGACGGTGAGCTTCGCCCCATTCTGGATTTCCATATCCCGCATGGGGAAGCGGTAAACCAGGATGCCCTCCTCCGGCTCGGTCCAGTGGATGACATCAATGAATTGCTTCTTGAGAAAGTCTTTGAGCGCCATATTGGTCTCGCGTACTGAAAGTATAACGCCGGGCGAACCGGCCGTGTTCCGCGAACCGGACAGCGTGGGGGAGGACTACCGTTACAGGGAGCTTACCGATACCGGTGATCCGTTGTCAACAGTCAGCCCGCCGCGAACATGCCGGAACCCATTGCCTCTCTCAGACCCGGATTTCCACGCTCGGTAGGAAGCCCGGTTTGCGGCGCGCTTTGGTGGCCTGCTCGAAGGCGTAGGCCAGCCGCAGCAGCACCGGCTCCGACCACGCCGTTCCGAAAAACGAGAGCCCCACCGGCAGCCCCATCACATAACCGGCGGGCACGGTGATGTTCGGATAGCCAGCCACGGCGGCGGGGCCCGAGCTGCTTCCCAGCGTATGATCGCCGTCCACCCAATCGGTCATCCACGCCGGAGCGTTGGTGGGCGCCACCAGAGCGTCCAGCCGGTGCCGGCGCAGCACCGCGTCGATGCCTTGCACGGCTGCCAGACGATGCGCCGCGGCCACCGCTCGTTCGATAGGCCCGCTCGGTGAGCGGCCCCTTGGCCTCGGCCTCGATGAAGGTTTCCTGGCCGAAATAGGGCATCTCTTTGTCGCGGTTCTTTTCGTTGAAAGCGATCAGGTCTTTCAAAGTGCGCACCGGCGATTTGGGCCCCAGCCACGCCAGGTAAGCGTTGATGCCGGCCTTGAACTCGTACAGCAGCAGCGTGTTTTCCGCTTCGTTCCATTTGCGTGCGGTGGGGATGTTGGCCGGGTCCACCAGAACGGCGCCTTGTTTCTTCAATACGTCGAGCGCACCGTCGATCAGCTTGTTCGCGCCCGTGTGGCGCGTGAAGCTGTTGCGCACCACGCCGATGCGAGCGCCTTTCAGCCCGGACGGATCGAGAAATCGGGTGTAGTCTTTCTGGACGTGGCGTGCCGCGGCGGCGGTCCGCTGGTCGCGCCGGTCCACGCCGGCAATGGCGCCGAGAATAATGGCCACGTCGCGCACCGTGCGCGCCATGGGGCCGGCGGTGTCCTGCGTCTCCGAGATGGGAATGATGCCGAAACGGCTCACCAGGCCGACGGTGGGTTTCAACCCCACCACTCCGTTAACGCCGGAAGGGCATAGGATGGAGCCGTCGGTTTCGGTGCCGATGGCCGCGGCGCAGAGACTCGCCGCAACGGCCACGCCCGAGCCGGAACTCGACCCGCAGGGGTTGCGATCGAGCGCGTAGGGGTTGTGCGTCTGGCCTCCTCGCCCGCTCCATCCGCTGGTGGAGCCGTTCGAGCGGAAGTTGGCCCATTCGCTGAGGTTGGTCTTGCCCAGAAGCAGCGCTCCGGCATCGCGCAGACGCTTCGCCACCGCCGCATCTTCGGGCGGAACCGAGGTGGCCAGCGCCAGCGACCCGGCGGTGGTCTTCATTTTGTCGCCGGTCGCGATGTTGTCCTTTATCAGAATGGGCATGCCGTGCAGCGGTCCGCGCACACGGCCGTTTTTGCGTTCCCGGTCGAGCTGGCCGGCGATGTCCATGGTGTCCGGGTTCAGCTCGATTACGGAATTCACCGCCGGGCCGTTCCGGTCAATCTGGTCGATGCGCACGTAGTACTTCTCAGCCAGCGACCGCGTCGAGTAACGGCCCGATTCCAGGTCGCGCGCCAACTCCGGAATGGTCTTCTCGTCCAGTTCGAAGGCAACCACCGTGGTGGACGCCGGGGCCTCGGCGGGCTGCTGCACCGGTTGCGTGCAACTGGTTCCGGCCAGAGCTGCGCCGCCGGCGATGCCGGTTCGTAGAAAACTGCGCCGATTCATCGTCGCTCCTTCTGTGTAACCCTTCTGGTCGCACCCGAACCCCGACCGCGAGGGAGGGGACAATCGCTCCGGAAGCCGATATGGTAGCTCAACTGCCGCGCCCGGCGAACGGTGCGTCAGCCTTCGATGGCCAGCACCTCATAGGCGACAACGCCGCGCGGATTACAGGTCAGCCGGCCGCCCGTCTGCTGGAAGCTGACCTCTCCGGGCGTTTCGAGCGACGAAACACGCTTGGCCCGGAAACCGTCCGGCAACGAAAGCGTCACCTTCTGTTCGCCCACCGGATAGGGCTCCCGCGCCGGACCGTGCATGAAGGCCGGGTTGGTGTAGTTCAACAGGTGCAGCGCCAGGCCCGATTCGGTCTGCCAGTAGAAGACGTCCAGAAGCCCCGGGCCGCGGACGTCCGCCGCAATCTCGCCGCGGGCCGCCCAACGGACGGCGTTCGCCAGCAGCCTGCTCAAGTCGGGATTCCAGGTGCGCCACAAGGTCCGGTCGATGTCGCCCGGAAAATAGACTACCCGGCCGGCGGCTTCCCGCAACACCAGCTCCGGGCCTCCGGTCTTGTCCGAGCGCGGATACACCATTTCCGGCGGGAAGGCCGGGTAGCCCGGAATCCGCTCGAGCACCGCGTCGGGCTCTCCGCTCACCGGCTGGCGATTGATGCTGCCCGGCAGGAACGTGGTGCCTTCCAGGCCCGCCAGCAATGCGTGCCGCCGTCTCACCTGCATGTAGGAATTTTCGAGCGGCCCTTCGGTGGCGCCGGCCGCGTGGACGCCGAATGCCGCCGAGAGGTCGAAGTCGGCTCTCTTCTTGCCCCACTCGTCATAGAGGGACGACTCGAAGGTCGCCACCAGGTTTCCGCCGCCCGCGACAAACTGTGCCAACGCCTTCGAACAGGCCTCGGAGAGCAACGCCGCGTTCGGCAGGACCACGGTGTTGTACCCGGCCAGCCGTTCGGTGGTGAGGTCGGTGTCGTGGATGAGGTCGAACGGCACGCGGTTTTCGATCAGTGCAAAGTAGTAACCCTGCAGCGCGTCGGTCGACCCCGCTAGCTGGGGATGCCAGGTTTGCGTTCGCTGCGGCCACACCAGACCCACCGTCGCCAGCGAGCGCCGGTTGTAGAAATGCTTCTCGTTGAGCGCCAGCCACTGGTAAATCTCGCGCGCCGGCTGCTGCCAGCGCGTGTCGCGGGGTTGGCCGCCGAGCCACGTCAGCCAGGGCACCATGCCGCTGGCGGCCGTCTGGGCCAGCCACATCTTCATTTCGTGTCCGGCTTTGCTGGTGTGCCGCCAGATGGCGTCGGACATGTTGTAGGCGCTGGTGACGTTGGTCGGAGGTGCGGCCGCGCATGACGCTGTAGCTGATGCGGCCCTGCTGGGCGCAGTCCCACATCGGGATGGCGCCGCTGCGGTCCTGGTGGTCGGCGTTCATCCAGCGGCTGACGCGGGCGATGCGCGAAACGTCCGTCTCGGCCCGGATGCTGCCGCCCAGGTTGCCGATGTAGGGGCGGTCGTCCCGGCCGCGCGTGGCGGTGTTCTGCCACAATTGCCACACCTCCAGCACACGCTCCAGGCGCCACTCCACCCACGCCCGGTAGGTTTCGTCCGCGCGATCGCGGCGGCGCGGCAGCTCTTTTCCGGTGCGCGCGTGGAACTGCTGTTTGCAGCGGTCGCAGTAACACACCGAGCCGAGTCCGGTGCCCGGCCAGCCGTTGGTGTAGTAACCGTCCGCATCGTAGCGCCGGTTTACCTCTTCGATGATGCTGGTCATGTGCCGGTCGTAGTAGGGGCCGAACATGCAGGTGCGGTACAGCTCCGGGTTCTCGTTGTGGCGCCGGGGGGCGCCGGCGGGGTCGCGCTCGAACCAATCCGCATGCGCTTCGAACACTTCGGGGAAGGTGTAGGTGGGGTCCAACCGGGCGACCACGCGAATGCCGGCCTTCTTCGCGGCGGCGGAGTATTCCCCGAAAAGATCGCGGTTGCCGAGAAACCGGGAACGGTGGTGCAGCGGGACCTCGCTAGGGTAGAACGCCATGATTCCGCCGCAGCTTGCCACCAGCGCCTGGATGCGCAGTTCGCTCCAATATCCGATCCACTTCGCGACGTCAAGCGTTCCTGCGTCGGCTTCGTTGATGTTGAGCTGCGCCATGCGGCGGAGCCGCTCGTACCAGCGCGCCTCGGCGGCCTGCGATTGCGCTGGGGCGGCTGCGAACGCCGCCACCGTGCCCATGAATTCCCGTCTGCCGATTCCCGCATCTCGAATCGAATTGCTCATCGGTAATGCCTCCTTTGGCGGGCTTCGCCGGATGAGTGAATTCTATCTCAGGCTTGGCGGCGGCCGTCAGAAGGGCAGTGCGCGTGTGAGACCGACCAGTGGTGGTTAGAGCCCCGCATCGCGAGCGGAGATCCGCGTCACACTGGACCAGTCGGATTCCTCCTGGCCGGCCGCCATCGCGGCAAGCAGGCGATCGCGGATCAGGCTGGCGACGGGCATCGGGCTCTGGCATTCCGACGCCACTTCGAGCACCAGGCGGTTGTCCTTGAAGCCCAGCTTCAGCGCGAACCCGGCCGGCTCGAACGCTTCGTCGGCGATGATTCGGCCGTAGTTCGCGTACACCGGCGAACCGAACAGCGCCACCATCACCTCCAGGAACAGGTGCGGGTCGACGTTGGCCTTGCGCAGAGTGGCGTTGGCCTCGCCGAAGCTTTCGAGCATGCTGGAGAGCATGAAGTTGCCGCACAGCTTGACCGCATTCGCCTGCCACGGCTCGGCGCCGGCGACGAAGGTCTGGCGGGCGATGGCCTCGAACACCGGCCGGCAGCGCTCCACCAGTTGGGATGGACCGGCCGCGACAACGAGCAGCTTTTTGGCTTCGGCGGCGTCGGGCCGCCCGAACACGGGCGCGCTCAGGTAAGGCTGGCCGCGTTTGCCGTGCTCGGCTGTGAGGCGCCGGGCCAGGCTGGTGCTGATGGTGCTGGAAGAAATATGGATCGCACCGGGCGGCAAAGCCGATGCCAGGCCGCCGTCGCCAAACACGGTTTGCTCCAGGGCGTGATCGTCCGAGAGCATCGTCACCACCGCTTCACAGCCACGGACCGCGTCGGCCAGCGAGTCCGCCACTGTGGCGCCGTCGGCGGCCAGTGGTTCGGCCTTGCTGCGTGTCCGGTTATAAACGGCTACCTTGTGCCCGGCGCGGAGCAGGTTCCGCGCCATCCCCGAGCCCATCCTGCCTAAGCCGACAAATGCGATGTTCATAATCATAAGGATAAGCCGTCAGGCGTTGACGATTCCGGCGAGCGCGGGCTCGGCGCCGTGGCGCGGACATTCGTGTCTGTGTCAGGTGCCACCCGCGTGGGCGCCGGTGTGCTCTTGCCTCGGTCGGCACTGCCGGCAAGCCATGGAGAAACCCAGGTGAGGGAGATGTCTGCGGAAGAACTCCAGTCCAGCTTAAGAGCCTACACGGACCTGGACGTCCGTGGCACCTGACACAGGCTGGAAAGCCCGTGCCACAAGCAAGCCGGCGTCTGCTTTCGTTGCGCCTCCACACAGTCACGCATGTACTGTGTGCATGAAGAACATCACCCTCAGCGTGGACGAAAACGTCCTGTCGACCGTTCGCCGCTACGTCGCCGATCTCGTATTTGGCTATTTTGGCGTCCATTTGGCAAAGACCGGTGAAATTATCGGTCCCAAACGGCTGTTTAAGAACTTGGAGCGGAGACGGTGATCTAGTGATGCGAACAACTTTTGCAGTGGTCCTAGTGGCGCTTCTTTGTGCGTTTGGGGGCCTTGCCCAAACCGCACCTTCTCTCCGTTCTGTGAAACGGATTTTCATCGAAAAGATGGACAACGATCTGGACCAGTACACCCGTGCTCCTGGACAAGGAGGGTAAGGTCATTCTCTGGCCCAATGAGGCCGGGAATCGCAGCCTCTGGTGGGGACCGCTAGCCCGCGGTGGCCAACGAAAAGTCGCCCAGCGGCTCATCAGCAAGCTCAAGAGCGCGATGGATAAAGCGAGGTGAGACGCGGAGGGTTATGAGTCAAACGAGAACAGGATAAAACGCAGGTGCGGCTGCTCCGCAGACAGTTAAACCCGGCCCACCCAAACTGTCTGCCGCGACGGTTTGGCGAAAATCTCGTAAGTGGCGGACAGCCCTTCCATCGTCGCCAGCTTCGAGATTATTTGAGAGTATTCTTGGTCGTGCACGGCAGTACTTGAATCGGATTCCCAGAAATGCTCGATGTGTGCTACCTGGACGGGCCTGTCACGTCGCCTAGCGTCGAACCAATCGCCCGCCCTCCAGGCTCATCTTGTATGAGACAAAACCCAGGTGCGGCTGCCGGAAGGGTTGGAGGTAGAATGAGGTTGGGACGCACTTCCATGGCCAGCACGCCATATGAGAACGCGAGAAAATCCGTCGAGGCCCTCGGGCCAGCAGATCAGCTACGCCTGGTTGCCGAACTCGCGTCTCGTTTGAGCGGCAAGTTAGATCGGCAGCCTCGCAGTCTTCTGGAGCTCGAAGGCCTGGGACAAGAACTATGGCAGGGCGTGGATGTGGACGAATACCTGCGCCGGGAACGCTCCTCGTGGAATGGATAGACGCACTCCGCGGCGAGATCGTCGGCCTCGATACCGCCCCGCTGATCTACTTCATCGAGAGGCACCCTGCACACTCCGCCAAGCTGAAACCCTTCTTCGCCGCGGCTGAGCGCCGGGAATTCCGTATGGTGACTTCCCTCGTTACCCTGCTCGAGGTTCTCGTGCATCCGTTGCGCAACGGGCGAGACGATTTGGCGCGCGAGTACAGGGATATCCTGTTCCGGTCTCCGAGTCTGACGGCCCTGCCGATTGGCGAGGAGATCGCAGAAGAGGCGGCTCGACTGCGTGCCTCGCATGGCGTTAAGACACCCGACGCCATTCAGCTCGCTACGGCGAAGATCGCAGGCGCGACCTGGTTTCTGACTAACGACGGAAATCTGCCGTCCCTGCCGGGCATTTCGCTCCTGGTCGTTGATCGTTTACCTGTCGCCTGAATCACGAAAATACTCGAAGAACCATCGGTGCGTTACTCCAAAAGGTCAGCCTCAATCAAGCAGTTGGTGAGTGGCAATCGTATAGTTCGAAATCCCGAGGCATCCTAACATGCGGTGCACATCTGTCCGGCACGGCGAAGATGGAGCTGATCGTGGCAGAGTCTCGCGCAGGTGGTTTTGGTGGCTCCCGAGGGAACGCTTCAGTTCCAGCAGTTTCGACGAACGGGCCGCGTGGCCGGGCAGAACATGACCAGCAGCCCCAGGGAACCGCTTCCGAACCGCGCGTTGGCACGGTAGACTGTGGGTATGCCGCTTTCCGAGCGCATCGTCGTCGACCCCGAGGTGCTGGCCGGCAAGCCAGTGATCCGAGGGACGCGTCTCGCGGTCGAGTTTATTCTGGAACTCCGGGCAGCCGGCCAGTCGGAAGACGAGGTCCTCGCCAACTACCCCGGGCTGACGCGGTCGGACATCCTCGCCTGCCTGTCGTACGCCAGCTATTTGGCCCACGAATACAAAGCTTACCCGATTCCAGCGTAAATGCGCCTCCTCGCCGACGAGAACTTTCCGAAGCCGATAGTCGAGGCTCCGCACTACCTTGGTTGTTGAAACTTGGGAAGCCGCAGGCTTGCCCGGAGGTGCGACCTCGTTCTGCTCGCCGTGCGCGTTCTCCCGGACAAGAAGAAGAGATCTTTTTCTGTTCTGAAATGTATGATGGGAGACGCCATGGAAACCATCTCTCGACGAAGCATGCTTGCGCTCCCGTGGTTGACCTGCTGGCCCCTTGCCGATCTCGCTTGTGGTTCAGCCCCTGGATCCACGAGACCCAACATCCTATTCATCATGACCGACGACCACGCCTCTCAGGCGATCGGTTGTTACGGCAGCAAGGTCAACCGGACGCCGAACCTCGACCGGCTCGCCAGCGAAGGAATGCGAATGGACCGGGTCTTCGCGACAAACTCGATCTGCACGCCGAGCCGCGCGACCATTCTGACAGGCAAGTACAGTCACATGAACGGAGTTCCGGTGTTCAACCGGTTTGACGGATCGCAGCCCACAGTGGCAAAGATGCTTCAGCGTGTGGGCTATTACACGGCGATGATCGGGAAGTGGCACCTGGGAAGCGACCCGACTGGATTTGACTACTGGAATATCCTTCCCGGACAGGGTGTATATAACAATCCGACCTTCTACGACAAAGATGGCTCCGTGGTGTACAAGGGCTATGCCACGGACATCATCGCGGACATCACCATCGAGGCGTTGAAGAACCGGCCGAAGGACAAGCCGTTTTTCATGATGTCGCATCACAAAGCGCCGCATCGGGAGTGGACCCCCGACGAGAAGCACAGGAAGATGTTCGAGAACAGGCACATCCCTGAACCAGCTAACTTGCGCGACGATTATTCAGGCAGGACCGATGCCCTCCGCGAGCAGCAGCAATCAGTCTTCAGGGACCTGACCCGGTTCGATCTCAAGCTTACGCCGCCGCCTGGGCTGTCTGACGCGCAGGTGCGTGAATGGATGAGGGCGAAGCCTACGGAAGTCGAAGTCGAGGTGGACGGAGTCAAGAAAAGACTGGCGGGCAAGGAGTTGGAGGACTGGAAATACCAGCGCTACATGCAGGACTACCTGGCCTGCGTGCAGAGTGTGGACGACAACGTTGGCCGTACCCTGGACTGGCTGGATGCGAACGGCCTCAGGGAAAACACGGTAGTGATTTACACCAGCGATCAAGGCTTTTTCCTGGGCGAGCACGGTCTGTTCGACAAGCGCTTCATGTATGAGGAGTCGTTGCGAATGCCGTTCCTGGTTCGCTGGCCCGCCGGTATCCGGGCGGGCAGCACATCGGACGCGCTCGGGATCAACTGCGATTTTGCCCCGACATTCCTGGAACTGGCCGGCCAGCCGACACCGGAGGATATGCAGGGCCGCAGTTTCGTTCCCATCTGGAAAGGGAAGACACCGCGAGATTGGCGCCGCGCCATGTATTACCGCTATTACCACGATCCGGGTGACCACAACACACGCGCGCACTACGGAGTTCGCACCGCCACCCACAAGCTGATCTATTTCTGGAAAAAGGACCAGTGGGAGTGCTACGACCTTGTGGCGGACCCGCAGGAAATGCACAACATCTACAACGATCCTAAGGCGCAGAATACCGTGGCGATGTTAAAGCAGGAACTATGGCGGCTCAAGAAAGAAGTGAAGGACGACGACCAGTTCGCCGACCATCAGCCGCAGGACTCGTCCTACGTACAAGCTCCCCCGCCGAAGAAGCAGTGAACGAGTTGCGACGAAACCTGGCGGCTGTCCAGATCAGGGCTCCGCGTGGGGCTACTCCGGGCGGTCCCTTCAGGACCGAATGCCTCGAAGAACCATTGATGAGTTATGGGTCTTCGACCGAGTCACTGGCCGCTTGTCCTACAGGCTGCGGCCCGCGTCCCACGGGTTTTGAGCGCCACCGACGCCCCATCCCACCCATCGAACGAGATCTTGCTGCATACATACAATGTACGTATACTGGTAGCGATGGCCAGCGAGCTCGAGTTTGACTGGGACCCGGCGAATACCGGGCATATCGCCAGCCATCTTGTTACTCCCGAAGAGGTCGAGGAGGTGTTCGCGAATGACGAGGTGGACATTGATTACGACGTCATCGGAGGAGAGCAACGGTGGACCGTCGCAGGGGAGACAGACGAGTGCTTATCGTCGCCTTCACTATACGGGACGATCTGGTCCGAGTGGTGACGGCTTTCGAGGCTGGCGGTCGAATGCGAAGCCGCTATTTTGCAATGAAGGGACGATGACGATGCCGACAAAGGCGGATCGACAAAAGGTGCCGAAGTTCGCTACCGAAGCGGAGGAGGCAAAGTGGTGGGATCAGCACAAGGACATGGTTGAGGCGGACTTGATCCGGGCAATCGAGGATGGGACCGTTCGGCGAGGCACGGCGGGGCGACTGGTACGGGAGGCGCGCGCTTCGCGGAACATTACCATTCGCGTGGCGGAAGCGGACTTGGATCTTGCGCGCAAGCAGGCGGAGGAAAAGGGACTGCCGTACCAAACCTATATAAAATCCGTGCTGCACGAAGAACTAACGAGGCGTGAACGGCGGCACTGAGGCGTTCACGGCAACGTAGCCTGCCGAGACAAGACGCGAGACGTCACATTCGCTGGCCCTTGACCACTCACTGAAGCAAAACCACCGGGCCCGCTGGAACGGGTTGCGAAAACAGCGAAGGCGGCAGAGGGCTTTGCCATCTCGGCCAGTTGGCTGTATGGCCGTTCTGTTTGGACCTTGACCGCCAATTTTCCGGTCGCAATGCTTCGTTTCGGCTTTTCGTTCACTCGCCTGTTTGCATCGCTACCGGGGCGATCCTTATCGAGGCTCCATTGGCGCCAGCGTCTCACGAAGGGTTGCTTCCGCCTCGTGCAAATTCCTTTTCTTCAGACAGGCGGCGCGGGAAACTGGTCGAGGTAGGGATGCGGGTTGCCAACACCACCAAGTCGGCGCGGCACCAAGCGTCCCCTCACTCACGTTCGGGGTTCCAACCCTACGCCGGGCGCCAGACTTGTGCGAGATCGGTCGGGTTGGATCGCACGCTTGACCACCGGGCCACTGGCACAGGCGCTGGCCTCGGAGGAAGCGGCGGAAGTCCGGTTGTTGCGGTGCTGCATCTATGGCGGGCGAATTCGCAGATCAGGTGAAAAGAATAGTGCCATCCGCCACTTTCGAGGTTTTAGCGAACTCGTCTTTGCTGGCTGTCCAATTGGGTCACAGCCGCGCCTAACCCTGGACGCCGTCCGGAAACTGCTCGGCGTAGACCCGGTCCAGTTGTGCATCCCGCCGCATTCGCACCAGCCGCTCCACTCGGGCCCGGACCTCTTCTCGAAACCGGCTCGCCGCCAGAGCGAGAACGGCGTTCGCCGCGACTTCGCCGCTCTCGGATTCCAGCAGTTCCAGCAGCAATTCCGCCGCCTCCGCCTGTACCGCGCCGCCAAGAAACAGGACCACGGCCGCCCGCAACCGGTGTTCGGCCCGCTCGGCCAGGAATCCCCGAATCGCCGGGATCGCCTCCGCCTCGCGAGATTGGGCCAGCGCGCTGGCCGCTTCGAGCACAACCTGCTCATCGGCGCGGCGGAGAAAGCGCGAAACGAACTCGACCGCCTTGCCGCCGGCCAGGCTCAGCACCGCGGAGAAGCATTGCCCCATCACTTCGGGCTCCGCGTCGCCGCACAGCGCCTTCAGGCGCAACAGCATTGCCCCTTCCGGACGTCCCGTCTGCGCGATAGCCCTCGCCGCGTCGATGCGCACCGATTTCTCGCCGTCCGCCAGCAACTTTCCCAACAGACCGACAATCTCCAAATCGTCCAAATCGGTATCCACCAGAGCCAGCGCGCAGGTGCCCCGCAGCGCCGCCGCCGAATCCTCCCGGCCGCCCCATACCGGCTCGAGCTGCACGTGGGCGATCCCCCGCCGGTACGGATCGGCCCGCCGATAGCCCAAATCCTTCAACGTCTTGGCAATCGCCGTCTTGGCCCAACAGTGCGGGTCGGACTTTGGCCCATTTTCGAGAAACCGGTCGAACGCGGCCACCAGGTCGGTGCTCAATTCGATCAGCGACAGCTCCGCCGCCACCGCCGCCGCCTTCGAAACCAAATAGTTGTTCCGGTCGCTCAACGCTTTCCGCAATTGCGCCGCCACTTCCGGTCCCGCTCCGGCAGTCCGCAACGCCTGAATGCTTTCCAGCCTCTTCTCCAGAGCCTGCTTACCCATGCTGCTTCCTCGCCACGTTATCCATCCTAGCGGCACTGGATTCCGCCGCGGCGCAGTTCACAATTTGTGCGAACAATCACGCACACAGCGAGAACGTCGATGTTCTCTGTCGTTTAACGCCAAGAGGGGAGAGTCGTCTCCGTTTTCGGCTCAAACCTGGCAGGGCACGCCCGACAAACCAGATCGTCAGGCGGGTCACCGGAGCGGAAGTTTTCGTCGGCGAGCCACTTCACTGCTTCTTGCGCCGGGCCAACAGTCGCTGCCGAAGGCCACAAGGCGGCCACTCCTCTGGTGCGCTTCGAACATCACTTGTTCGTCACGGTCGCGCTGATCGAAGTACGCGGCCAGTTCGGAACCGTACTTCAGGTAGTAGCCGATGACCTGATAAAAACCGGAGAGTTGGAGGCTGGGGAAATCTTGCCTTCGCCCGAAGGTCCCGGCGCGGCGTTACTCCGGTGCTCGCCGGCAGGGGATGTTTACTCGCAACGCGACTTTCGGTACGATCAGCAGGGCAGGGGCGCCGCGAAGGTTCCCGTTCGCGATTCGGCGCGCCTTTGGACGCGGTCGGATGACTGGTCCTGGAAAGGCTCTTGCGACCGGTGAACGAACCGTTATCCCAAGCCCCACGGGTTATGAAATATGAACAAACGCTTGATAGAAAATGACGCCATCTTTGGAATCTTCTCCAAGACAAACGATCCCTTTTTCGTGGAGATCATAGGCAAAGCCGGCTTCGAATTTGTGATTCTCGATTGCGAGCACGGACCTAATTCGCCGCGTGACCTGTATCCGCTTGTAATGGCCTCGTGGCTCAACGGCCTTTTGCCGGTGGTTCGAGTGCCCGAATTGTCCGAGCCGGAAATTACGCGCACGCTGGACCTCGGAGTGGCGGGGATCCAAATTCCTCAGATTAGCTCGGCTGCGCAGGCTCGACAGGCCGTGGAGTGGGCCAAGTTCGCGCCCCAGGGTTCAAGAGGCGTGTGTCGATTCGTGAGAGCCGCCGATTTCTCGCTGCAAAGCCGCGCAGAGTATTTCGAACGCCAGAACGACGTTGCGGTGATCGTGATGGTGGAGGGGGTTGTCGGGATACGGAACCTCGATGCGATTCTGGAGGTAGACGGAATCGATGTTCTTTTTGTCGGGCCGTATGACCTCTCCCAGGCGCTGGGGGTAATCGGAGATGTGGAGAACCCGCTGGTTGTGAAAGAGGTTGAAGCGATCGTCGAGAAGTGCAAGGCCCGCGGCCGGGCAGTCGGCACGTTTGTCGACAACCTGAACTCGGCCAGGCGATACAAAAAGTTGGGGGTGAAGTACCTTGCGTACTCGGTGGACGTCGGCATATTTGCCGATGCGTGCCGCAAACTCCGCGGCGACCTACGAGAGCTGTAAGACTCCCGTTCAAGCCTGCAAAATGCGGTGAGAGCTGAGGGACAAGCCTCGGGGATCCTGGCGAAGCCGCAAAAACTTCTCGATTTTCAAACCTCGGCCCCTTGTGGCGCAAGATTGCAGCTTGCAGTTGGCTTTCAGCCAGCCTCCGCCGCCCACACGCCCGCGCAGACAGCTACATTCAACGCTGGTCGCGCTGCTCGACATCGACGGCCGGCCGGGATTCGCCGGGTGAGGTAAAGCGTGCGTTACGGTTGTGGGCCGCGGCGGCCACCGCCCCGACGCGGGCGCGGCGCCTGCTCCTCGGCCAGCAGCGCGTCAAATTCCGCGGGAGTCATTTTCAATTTTTCAGGATGAGCGTCGATCCACTTCTCGAAAGCGGCAAATTTCTCCCGGTTCCAGCCGCCTTCGAATTGCGCGCCGTTCTTGCCTTCGGTATTCAATTCAAAGTTAAAACTATCCTGAAGATTGGTGAATTCGGCGTGACTGATGGCGGCCGCCGCCAACGCCGCCGGAATAAAGATGACCCCATCCTGCTTGGCCAGCACCAGGTCGCCCGGTAATACCGTGGCCCGTCCGATGCGGATCGGAACGTTGATCCCCGTCAGTTGCATTTGAGCCCAGGCCGAGGGATCGTAACCCCGATAAAACCCGTTCAGGTTCGCAATGTGGCGGTTTTCCTCCGCATCCCGGATGCCGGCGTTGAAAATAAAACCCGAATGGGTGTGCGCGGCGATGCCGCTTCCCAGGTTGGAGCCGATCAGGGTGCCTTCAATGACTTTTCCATAGCCGTCGGCAACCATCGTGTCGCCCATCTGAAGTTCATTGATGACCCAGCTATTGGTTCCGCTGACGCGTCCTTCCGCCCTGCCCTCGGCGCCTACGGCAGCAGCCATGTCGGGCCGCCGCGGCATGAATTGGGCCGTCAGCGCGCGGCCGGCGAAGGGCTTCTCGAGGTGGAGAGCCTGCCAGCCGCTTTCGAACTGGTTTTGGTAGCCTTGGCCCCGCAGGTACTCCCACACGTCTTCCAGCGACACATCCAGCGCGCGCTCGAGCAGATTGTCCGCAACTTTCGGGCGGCCGTCGGGAAAGCGGTCGCCCTTCCAGTCCGAGGTGTAAAACAGGATCTGGTCTTTCGTCTGCCGGATCTGGGCGAAGGCAGTCGATGTACTGATAACCGCGCACGTGATCAAAAGTCTCGCGACGATATTTTTCATCCAGGCCCCCTTGTTCTTCGCAGGATCACACATTCCCAGCGCAGAGAGCCGGACCGGAATCCGAAACCCCGGAGCCCGACTCGTCATGGTGTTATTTTGTATCACATTATCCGACAGCCATTACACCAGCCGCCGGCTGGGGTCGATCCAGGCCCAGCACAGGGCGCCCACCAGGTAAAGCGCCGCCGTGAAATAAAGCGGCGCGCTCCACGAGCCGAACCATTGGACGCATAGCCCCACGATCATCGGGCTGAGAACCCCGCCGATCTGGCCGGACGTGTTCATGGTGCCGCTGAGGGTCCCGGAGTACTGGCCGCCCAGGTCGACGCAGGCGCCCCAGGCGGCAGGCAGCATGAAGTTCGCCGCGGCACCGCCCAGTGCGATGAGCACAGCCGCCGAGTAAGGGTTTGACGTGAACGTGCCCGCCATCAGGCAGCCCCCGGCAACTAACAGCGAGGCTCCACCGGCTGTCGCGCGGCCCACCCTCAGCCCGAAGCGACGCGTCATCCGGTCGGTGGTGATGCCTCCCGAGATGTCTGCCAGAACGCTGAGGATCAGCGGCAGGCCGGCGAACAGTCCCAACGACACCGAAGTGAAGCCACGCACATTCTTGAGGTAAGTGGGCAGCCAGGTTACGTAGAAATTGAAACCATAGGCCTGGGTGAAGTACATCATGCAGATCAGCACCGTCATGCGGTTGGCCAGCAGCTTCTTCCAAGGTGTGCCGCTCCCGTGTAGCGCGCCGATCATGCGGCCCTCTTCGATATACCGCAGCTCCTCGTCCCCCACTTGGGCGTGCTGCGACGGTTCGTCCCGGAACCAATAGCGCCACGAGATGGCCCACACAAAGCCCACGGATCCGAAAATCATGAACAGCGCCCGCCAGGACAGATGCCCCAGCAGCGCTGTCACCAGTAATGGCGTGAGGCCGCCTCCAATGTGCGCGCCCACGAAGAAGAAGCCCTGGGCGGTGCCGCGTTCCGACAGCGGGAACCAGCGTGAGACGGTGCGAGTGACGTTGGGCCAGCAGCCCGCTTCCCCGGCCCCGAACAGGAACCGTGTCACCATCAACGAGGTGTAATTCCACGCCGCGCCGGTCAGCATGGTAAAGGTGGACCACCAGGTTACGATGCGTGTCAGTACGCGCCGCGTGCCGACACGGTCGCCCCACCAGCCGGTCGGAATTTCGAACATCGCGTAGGACAGCGTGAAAACGCTGAACACGAAGCTCATCTGGATCTGCGTCAAACCCAAATCCTTCATCATGTCGGGCGCCGTGACTGAAATGCACGTCCGATCGAGGTACGTGATCATGCCCAGTAGCACCGTCATCGCGGTCACCCGGTAGCGTATCCGCGAGCGCCCCGGTCTTGGAATCCTGATCTCGTTGCTTGCCATAGGAAGCCCTTATAAAAAATCTCTTTCCGCACAAACATGAAGCCGGGCCGGCCGGCCCAGGTTACACACTCCGGTGGCTGGTCGTTTCACCGGAAACACCAGGTTCGCCAAGGGGGCGGAGCTGACCGCCAGGTTCACCCTTTGTGGCAGTCGGGCGCATCAGGCTGTTCAGATCGCGGGATCACAAATCGTTCGCCGGTCTTGAACGTGAAGGCTCCGCTGTCCGCGCGCGCCACCTCGGGCGTTTTCACCGCTACACCACAAACAGCCCGATCGCTTGTTTGAGCGAGGTGAATGGATCGTGGAGCGGGACAAATTCGTGCCCGATGAAACCCTGGAAATCGAGATCGGCGATGGCTTTGGCAATGGTGTGCCACTGCAACTCCTGGGTGTCATCCAACTCGTGGCGGCCGGGGACGCCGCCGGTGTGGAAATGGGCGATGTAGGCGATGTTGTCACGGATGGTGCGGATGATGTCGCCCTCCATGATCTGCATGTGATAGATGTCGTACAGCAGTTTCACGCGAGGGGAGTCGACGCCCTTTATTACGTCCACACCCCAAGCCGTGTGGTCGCACATATAGTCTTTGTGATCGACCTTGCTATTCAGCAGTTCGAGGACGATTGTGACGCCGGCGTCTTCCGCCATTTTGGAGACGCGCCGCAGACCCACGATGCAGTTCTCCTTGCCGGCGTCGTCGGGAAGACCCTTGCGGTTGCCGGAAAACGTAATGACGTTGGGCACCTTCGCAGAGGCAGCCCGGGTGAGGCTCTCCTGCATCTGATTCACGAGGCGATCGTGGTTCTCACGCCGGTTCCATCCGTCCGGGATGGTCGCCCCACTATTGCAGACGGTGGGTACAAGGCCGTACTTCTGGATGGTTGGCCAGTCCGCCGGCTCCACCAAATCGATGCCGCTGAGGCCCATCTCGGCCCCCGCGCGGCAGAGTTCGTCCAGGGGGAACTTCTGGTAGGTCCAGCGGGCGACCGATTGTTTCAGGCGGCCTGACGGACTGGGGAGCGCGGCTTGGCTGGCAGCCAGGCCCGCGGCGATTGTCTGGAACACACTTCGTCGTGTCATGAGTATACGGCCTCAATTTCGATCAAATGGGAATCTTTCGACAACTTCAGGGGACGTTCTACAAGCATGGGAACATCGTAACCGGGAGCTCCGCTTTGGTTTTCCGGCACCCAGCCAGTATACATCCGTCCGCTTGTTAGGGGGCCGGCGGATCGACCCTCTTTCGTTCCGAGTGTCCAAACCACCGGGACCGCATCATCTGGAGGCGGCCACCGCCACAACGACAATCGCGGATTCCCCAATCGCATCACCTGAAATCGGGATTGTTCCACCAAAGCGGAGTTGCGGATGATTCGATGCCATTCCCCGTAACTTGACCCGCTAACACATTTGCGGTACTCCGGATACATGGCGTATCAGACGGGGCAGGATTCAGAGACCCACAACGTGGTTGTCATCGGATCGGGCGCGGGCGGGGCAACCGTCGCGCACGTCCTTACCGGAATGGGGATCGAGGTGACGGTGCTGGAAGCCGGGCCGATGCTCCATCCAGCCCGGGACTTCCTGGAGCACAAGTGGCCTTACGACTTCCCGCACCGCGGCGCCGAGGACGGCGGTAAAGCTTACTTCGGCAAGGGCAAACCGTTCGGATTCTTCACCACCACGAGCGGCGGGTGGGAGCTGGACGGGGAGCCCTACACGGTAGGCGAAGGCAGCCAATTCCGCTGGTTCCGTTCGCGCATTGTGGGCGGCCGCACCAACCACTACGGCCGCATGAGTTTCCGCTTTTCCGATTACGATTTCGCGCCGTACTCCCGCGACGGGCTGGGCAGCGACTGGCCCGTCCGGTACTCGGACATCGCGCCCTATTACGACAAGGCCGAAGCCTTCATCGGCGTCACCGGAACGAAAGAAGGCCTCCGCAGCGCGCCCGACGGCGTGTTTCAGGAGCCGCCGCAGCCCAAGGTCCACGAACTGCTCATTCAAAGGGCGTCCCGGAAGCTCGGCATCCCCTGTATTGCGAACCGGCGCGCCGTAATAACCAAGCCGTTGAACGGCAGGCCCGCCTGCCACTATTGCGGCCAATGCGGGCGCGGGTGCATCCTGGGGTCCAACTATTCCGCAAGCCAGGTGCAGATTTTTCCGGCGCTGAAGACCGGTAAGCTGAAGCTGATCGACATGGCGATGGCGCGCGAGATTCTTACCGATGCGAACGGCCGCGTCACCGGCGTTTCCTACATCGACAAACGCACCCGGTCGGAGAAGGAGATCCGTTGCCGCGTGCTGGTGCTGGCGGCCAGCGCTTGCGAGACGGCGCGCCTGCTGCTGAATTCGCGATCTTCGCGGTTTCCGGACGGGGTTGCAAATTCCTCTGGAGTGGTGGGCCGTTTCCTGATGGACACCGTGGGCCTGAGCCTGAGCGGGTACGTGCCGGCGCTCGAAGGAATGCCTCACTACGACACGGACGGCTTTGGCGGGGCGCATCTGTACATGCCCTGGTTCGGCCTCGGCCGGGAAGCCAAGCTGGGCTTTCCGCGCGGCTATCACATCGAGCTCGGCGGAGGCTACGAGATGCCCGAGGTGAATTCATTCCACTCGCAGGTCCGCAAATATGGATACGGCAAGCGCCTGAAGGAAAACATCCGCCGCGAGTACGGCGTTTCTGTCGGATTCTCCGGGCGCGGCGAAATGATTCCCAACCTCCACAGCTACTGCGAGATCGACCCGGATGTGGTCGACCAGTGGGGCATCCCGGTGTTGCGCTTCCATTTCGAGTGGACCGACTACGAAATCAAACAAGCGCGCCACATGGAGCAGACTTTTGCCTCGCTCATCGAAACCTTGGGCGGAAAGGTGACGCGGCCACTCACGCCCCGGACGGCCAGGTGCCCATCTCGGTCGGCGGTGAGATTATCCACGAAGTGGGTACCGCGCGGATGGGCACCAGCCCCAAGAATTCCGCGGTGAATGCGTTTGGCCAGGCGCACGATGTGAAGAACCTCTTCGTCGCCGACGCGGCGTCGTTCGTCAGCAACGCCGACAAGAATCCAACGCTCACCATCAACGCGCTGGCCTGGCGCACGTCCGATTACCTGGCGGAAGAGATGCGGAAAGGGAACCTTTGAGATGAAGCCTCCGGAAGAGAATACAAAAGCGGGCTTTTCCCGGCGCGACTGGCTGCGGCGGGCGGCGCTTTCGCTGACGGCGGCCGGCGCGGCGCCCTTGAGCCTGGCAGCCGCCCAGCACGTCCACCAGGAAGCGGCGAAGCAGGCGGGCGGGGGCAAGTACGAGCCCGAGGCGTTCAACCCGCATGAGTACGCCACGCTGGAGCGCCTGGCGGAATTGATCGTTCCGGCCGATGCTCACTCGGGCAGCGCCAAAGACGCGGGCGCCGCGCCGTTCATCGATCTGCTTTGCAGCCAGAACCCCGAGCTGCTGCAAACATACACCGGAGGTCTGCTGTGGCTGGATGGAGAAATGCGCCGGCGCGGCGGCGCCGCTTTCCTGGATGCAAAACCGGAGCAGCAGACCAAGCTGCTGGACGACCTGGTTCAGGCTTCGCTTTCGATGGCACAACGCAAAGAGGAGGCGGAACAGGGCAAGGCTGCACCCGACGACTACTACGGCGCGCGGCCGCTCGACGACCTCTCCGGCGGCCTGAAGTTCTGGAGCTGGGTAACCCGCATGACGGTGGACGCCTTTTACACCAGCGAGATCGGCATCCAGGACCTGCAATACAAGGGCAACGGGGCATATGCGAGCTACGAGGTGCCGAAGGAAGCCATCGAGTACGCGATGAAACGGAGTCCGGTGTAGAGCCGCACTCTTCAGGGCATCGCCGCAGAAACCGGCGTGGTCCCGTTCCCACCTCTTTACAGCGTGTCGAAACCGAGCACAACCCGGTTCTGTGCCCACCAACCTTTCCAGAACTCGACGTATTCGGCCGGCGTCAGCGTCGAATCTTGTCGTGGCATATACGCTCGCGTCTGCGCGGTACACAATGGTCCCCTTGGGCCTCCCTCGGGCATGTTGCCATCCTTGTCTGCGAAGAGCGTGAAAAGTCCGAAGAACGAAGCCGAGCGTAGTTGCGCTTGCGGGTCTTTGCTGTCAAGAAGCTCCGCCATCGCGGGCAGAACTGCCTTGGTTCTGATCTTCGCCAGTGCTGCTCCTGCCGCGGCATCCACGCCGGCGACATCGGTGTGGAGTTCGATCAGTCTATCGAGCACCGGAATTGAGCTCGCGCCATGAGGTTCATAAAACAGGCCGAGTGCGTCTGTAATCCGAGGAAATCTCGGGTTGGACCGAAGATCGGCCAGGTTCTCGGCCATGAGGGAGACAGCAGCATCCGAGCCCAAGCGAATCGCCGCTGTCAGCCCGATGATCCGCTGGGTGTTGGACGTGGAATCCATTAAAGGGGAAATTGCCGCAAGCAATTCCTGCGTATCTCCGTTCTGCAAGTTGGCAAGCAGAATTTCATCCTCCAGTGTGCTTGGAGATTGCAGAGACTGATACCACCCGACCAGATAGGCGAGCAACTCCTGGTCCACTGTCTCGCCAGGCGCAGTGGCGGCAGGAGGGCCGTTTACCGGAAGGCAGAGGTCACGATCCGAATAAAGCCCCTCCACCAGCGGCAAAACCTGGTAACCAGTCGTCTCTGACCTCAAAAACCACACTCCTCTCCGGCCGGTCACGCCAGGCGCAAGGATGCTTGGGCGCGGTAGCGGTTGATCGGACGTCGGCGGGACTACGCCGGCCACCATCGTCATGGTCGCGCTCTGGCCCTGCAACACGCGCTCCACCCGTAATTGCACGCTCGGCAGCGCCGCCTTGTCCGTGCCAATGATCCCCTCGACAGTGGCCAATACAATGACATCCGCTCTTTTTTGGAGTACTGTGACCGGTACAGGTTTCCACTGGGCGGCTACAAGCACCACTTGGCAAACTAGCCCTCCCAACATAGTGGCAATTCCAATTTTCCGGGGCATGGCCGCACCTCCTAGGGCGTGTTGTCTCCGTGATCTCGGTAGTACCGAAGCGTGCCAGTGTATACGTGTATCCCACTTCCATTCGTTGCGGTGCCTCCGAAGAACAGATGGGAACCGCTCAACAGCACAGTATTATAGATATATGGCGAAGCATTTTTTGTATAGGTCGGCGTAGGGTTCTGTATTGTGCCCCATTGCGCGATCATATCAGGAAAAGAGAATAGGTCCGCCCAATTCTCGAGACCCCAGTGGCTTGCTATTGGAGTTATCCAGCCTGATGAACCATTTTGGGCTGAAAACCCAGAAAAAAACGTTTCGTTCATGGGAATGGCTTTCACGAAATTCGCTGGAGAACAAGCGTCTGTTACTTCGAAGTACCAGAGCGTTAAGTACCCTCCGTTATACGGCCTAGTTCCCTCGTTTGTGTGCAGGAGAGACTTCTGAGAGTTGACTGCGACGTCGTAAAGATCCGAGGAAAAACCTCCTAGACTCACAGAGACCGCACTATCATATTGGCAATTCCCCAGGTCATTACCTTTTGTGATAAACGTCGTTGTTCCGCTATTGCTCGTAAGAACCGCTTGGTTGTTCTCCGTTATCAGCGACCATTGCGGAGTACCACTACAATGATCACCCGGGTTGCAGTTAGAGTTGAAGGTCAGCTGGACGGACTGAAAGTACTGGCTCCCATCAAGCGTCGCTTGCGGGTCAGCAGAGCCTGGGCCAAGATTCCAAAAGGAGTTGTTGTTGAAGAAACCCGAAATCGTAGGGCGTCGCACCTCCAAGTCTCCATATTCCCAACCATCCCACCCGTCGCCATAAGGGGGCTCATAGCTATCCACGCCGCAATACGTTGCGGGACAGTAGATCCAGTGGTAACCGTACGACGTGTAGGTGCCCGGACCCCACTGCGAAGGACCGACAGTGGCGACATCGTAGCCGACGTCCCCACCCAATGGACCCCAGGCAAAGTCACCGGCAGCGATCTCTTGATCATCGTTGTACAAGAATCCCTGGACCCCGGGGTACCAAAACGCGGCGCAGGCACCCGACAGGGAACTCCCCACATGTGCCCGAACTTGGTTCGCACTCAGTCGCTCAGCGTAATCATAGGTGTCCACGTAGACGCAGATCTGGGCCGACAATGGCCCGACGGTGCCGCTTAGCCACGCGACGGCTGCGAGGAAGATTGCCAGCCGCATCCAGTTTTGTGCTCGAAATACCATTATCGTATTGCCCTCCTTTTAATACGGTTTCGAAACTCTCCGTCGAGAAAAGCCTGAAGTCGATACCAATTCGCATCGACCATGGAGCTGCGCAATTCGGCAACTATCTGCTGGATTGCCTGCCTTCGAAGCCTGTCAAACTCGAGGAGCTTCCTGATCTCAGGTGTCTGCCCCTTTTGCGTCATCCCGGCGGCGTACCCTCTGGTCTGAGCGGCGATCCTGTTCGTCGCGGATGTGGCTTTCTGGTAAGCGCGCTCCAACGCGGCAAGGTCTCCTACTTCCACATGTAAGCTCGATGCGGCCCGTTTCGTCGTTTCCACCGCTGACAAGCCCTCGGGGCTAGCTCGTCCAATTTCGGAGATTGTTCGATGGGCCTCGCGAAGATAAATGCAAAAGACGTCCGGATCGGCCACAGGAGGAGTGAAACCGCGCCGCGAAGCCGACTGCGGATTGCGGGGTGATATCGACGGTTGTTGCGCAAGCCCAGAGAAAGGCAAGAAAATACACGACATATAGACGCACACGGCAACGTTCTGGATCCGACAATTGATCTGCATAACGAACTCCAGAATCCTAATCCACGTCGATAATACGCCCCGCCCCGACCGATGTCAAGAAGTATTTCGGATTTAGTAATCTTTAACTCCTAAAAAAATAATATCTGCGTGGTCGGCTCCACAATCCATTCTCCCGCCGTCCGCAACAACCTAATATTCATGAAAGAACTTCGGCCCAACGTGGATTCGGAAACCGTGACGAAACCGTGACCACCGTAGAGCCTGTCGGAGAGAATTCCGCCGCCAATTTCATGGTGGGGCACCGGGCGCGCGGCCTGCCCATCTAGCTTCGTACTCGGGACGGCCTGACCGGCCACAAGCGGGTCTGTCTGTAAGTGATTGTATATGAACCGCTTATTTCCGTATCTGCCCGATTAATGTGCGGTAGCTGCTCAGCCGGGCTTGTGGCTTTGATCTTTCGCCGCAAAATACTGATTTTGTGGTATTCTCTGGCGTTAGCGGGCTTGTTCAGCCTGCTTGCCAAATCGCAATTCAGAGTCCAGAAATGATGCCGAAAACCCCGGGGATCCAGGGGCACAAGGGATAATTGCTGGAAGCTACAAAACCACAAGATATCAGCCTGCCACGCGGGCTGCCTCGGCCGGTTCGTCCCTCTTCGGCGGCCTTACGGGCGGCTGTCCTGTCAGCACCATTCGCCCCCAGTGTGGGGTGGGGTGGGGCTAGCTGGCGACAACCTCGCGTGCTTTCCCGGGCATCTCCTGCATATAGTGGTTTTGGCCGCGGGATCCTCTCCAAAAGAACTATTCCTTGTGTTCCTGTCCCGGGCGGGGGGGAACGTGAATGCGTGTTCCGGGCTCGAGGTCCTCCGTCCTGCGATTTTCGGGCCCTGCTGGTCAGACACTCCGCCCCAGGCTTTCAACCATCCACGCACTCATCGGAAAAACGGACACGCGTGAAGCGGTCGGGCCGGTGGGTATCGTAGATGCCGTGGCGGTTCCAGCACCAGGCGGGGTGAGGCTGCATCTCCTGGCCCGCCACGCGCAAGGCTTCAAAACGGCCGAAGAAAATGCGCCATTCGTCGCCATCGGCCGGCGGCAGCGAGCGGCCATTGGCAAGCAAGCCCATGCCGCTCCACGGCAACGCTAATTCCACGGTCCATCCCTTGTCGATGACACTGTCGTCGTTGATCTCGCCATCCACCCACACGGCCGAGCGCAGACCGGGAAAATCCCAATTCCGAAAGACCCAGCGGCAGCCGCGCGGATGCGTGCCATCCCAGAAGGTTGCGGGATGACGGTCGTAATCGCCCCCGAACGAAAGCGCTTTCGATTTCAATAGGTCGAGCTCGGGCACGTCAAAGCGCGTGCCGGGGCCGTAGGCATCCTGCCACACGAAGAAGACTTCGTAGATGGTGCCGAGAGCGTTTATCTCAAACTCGTAGTAGCAATCGCCGCCGTCGATGAAAACCTCGACATCGTTTTCCTGAAAAATCAGCGAATCGCGCACCGTGTGGCTGGCGCGCACCAGTGGTTCTTCGATGCGGAAACCGATATAGAGGCACTGGTCGTCCCACAACGCGGCGCCGCGCGTATCGAAAAAGCCCGGCTCGCCGGTCACCATATCGACGAATCGCGGCGACCATTCCACCGCCTGCCAGCACGCCTCGTCCAGGCGGCCGTCGA
This sequence comes from Bryobacterales bacterium, assembly GCA_963810595.1. Lineage (GTDB taxonomy): Bacteria > Acidobacteriota > Terriglobia > Bryobacterales > Bryobacteraceae > CAWEOG01. The sequence goes on from CAWEOG010000018.1 coordinate 109,144, forward strand.
TCACCGGCGCGTGCCGCACCCGGCGGCAAGCATATTGGGCGATGTCCTTATCGGAAAAATCGCCGCTGTTAGTCGTGAAGTTCATAACACCAAGTTGCCGGAAAAATAGGACGTCTCTCCTGGTCGAGCGTCAGGGTTTCTCCATCAGCGGATTCGGGCGCATGTACGAACCCGGCGCCCAAGGAAACTTCTTCTCTACGTCCGCGATCAGTTCGACGCCATAACCCGGCCGGTCCGGCAGATCCATGTACCCTTTCTTCACCACTAAGGGATCTTTGAAGATCTCCTCCTTGAGGGGATTATACGTCTGGTTCAGCTCCAGCATGTGGCGGCTCGGGCTGGATGCCACCAGGTGCGCGTTGGCGATGGTGGTCAGGCCCCCGTGCCAGTTGTGCGGGCAGTGATACTTGCCGCGCAGGTGGGCCATTCGCGCGATGAACCAGTTTTCCGAAAGCCCCGTTACGTTGCAGTCGGTCTGCACGATGTCAATGGCGCCGCTATCCATCCAGGGCTTGATGTCGAACCTGGTTCGATCGCTCTCGCCCCCCGACACCAGACAATGTTGCATCGCCTGTTTGACCGCGATGTACTCCTCCATGGTATTGAGCGGCTGCTCGAACCAGTGGTAGCCCAGCTCATCCAGCAGGGGACAAAATTCTTTGACCACCTCTTCCAGGGTTACAGGTTGCGCGCGCAGGGTCTCGTGCATCAAATCGAAGTCGGGGCCAACTGCCTCGCGCAGCCGTCTGACCACAGGCAGATACCGCTTCAGCGTCATGTTGCTGTATCGCCAGGAGGTACCCGAGCGGAACTTGAAAGCCGTGTAACCCTGTTCCTTGTAGCGAAGCGCTTCCTCGATCAGAAACTGGTCGCCCTTGTTGTACCACTCGTGCTCCACGCCTCCGCTGGCATACACGCGAATGTGCGGATCCGGTGTGGTGTCCTTTGCCAGCAGTTTGTACACCGGCATGTTCAGGGCCTTGCCGACGATGTCCCAGCAGGCATTGTTGACTCCCGCCCACGCGGCGCTGACGACACGGCTATCCGGCCGCGCAGGCTGCGGCACACCGAATGCCAGGAAGTCCACATCGAACGGATTCTGGCCGATGAGAAGCGGCCTGATGGTTTCCTCGGTGTACTTCTTGATGTTGTCGGGTCCGGCGTAGGGCGTACCTTCGCCGATCCCGATAATCCCTTGATCCGTGAAGACCTGGCACAGCGCCGCATCGGTCTTCCAAACGATGTAGCGGTCGGTCCGCCACAGGTTCCGCTTGGGGTCGACGTAGGACAGAGGAGTAACGCGGATATCCGTAATCCTGATCTTCTCGCGCCGAAGCCCGTGGGAAGGATGCGCCGGCAAGGCTCTCTCGGCCTCTTCCCGCTGAGCTTTCGGCGAGCTCCCGGCCGTCAACGCCCGAGGCAGAAATGCGTGCAGTGCCGCTGCCGTGCCGGCAAGAACGGATCGTCGTGTCGCTTTGGCCATGATTCTCATGATTGGGGCGCCTGCTCGACTAGCCGATATTTCCGCGGGCCCCGCTGTGAGGCGCGCTGTTCGGCCAGGTTCTGACGAAATTCCAGGCGCCACGAGAATGCGGCGCCGATGGCGTCCAGGCGCGCGCGGACTTTCTGTTCATCGACCTTCCGGCCGGACGAAGTGGCATATCGGACGACCACGTCGCCGGGCGCAAGCTGGATGCAATTGTACAAAGTCGCCTCCGGCATGGAGGCGGCCAGCCCGACTGCCAGCAAGGCCCACGCCGATTGTGGCCGGCCGTTCCGATCGATCAGGACATCGGTGGACCGTCCATGGATCTGCCCGAGGGCCAGCCGGCCTGGACCCTGAAGGCAGCGTCCGCAGCTTCGGACTGGGGCATTGTTCTCCGCCCAATCGCCGGTATCGTAGTTGAGAAACAGTGTGCCGAGCGAACTGAAACTGGTGCCGACGATCCGGCACACCTGCTGAGGCGCATCCGGTTTCAGCCAGGTGGCGCCCACGAAGGGCAAGGTCGTGTAGCAGCCGCAGTCCGGACAGCGAAGGGCGGCTGTCGCGTTTTCACTCAACCCATAGATGGCCACGACCGAGGGCGCAATGCGCCGGATGGCCTGCAGTTGCTGGGGGAGCAGCGGTTCGGACGCGACAACCGCGGCGGCGAACTGATAGTCGTCCTGCACAGTCTCGGCCAGACCGCAGGCGTAAGAGGGCCAGGCCGAGAGAATCTCGGGCCCGTACGCGCGCAGGATGCGCAGCAATTCGGGACGGTCTAACAGGGCAGCCGGAGACAAGGCAAGATCGCCGGCGCGTGTCGTTAAGACAGTGGTGCGCAGGGGCTGCGAGCGGAAGAAGGCCCAGGTGCGGCGCCAGACGGGCGCAAGATCGGGACGGGCGTAGCTCGCTGCCGCGGCGACAACGGCCTGGTGGACCGTTGGCAGCCGCCCTGTGTAACGGAACGTGAAGGGTTCACCGGTCGAGCCGGAGGTTGCGTGATTGCTGCAGCGCTTTCGCGGGAGGGAAAAACCCGACAGATCCTGGCGGAGCATGGCCTTTGTGACGATGGGCATTGCGGCCATGGAGGGAATGCTGGTGAGGTCCTTGGGGTGCCAACCCGCGGCGTTCCACAGGCGGCGGTAACCGGGGCAGTGCTTCCACGCGAGTGCCACCAGGCGGCGGACCCTGGTCAACTGATAATGCTCCCAGTCAAAAGCCGGGTCGTTCCACAGGGTCAGGAGATCCTCCGCATTGGTCCCCGCCATGGGCAGATCAGCGAGATAGCCAATCCTTCCCAGCGTGGGGAAGCCCGACGTGCGATAACTCTCGCGGGCGGCTGTAAGCGGGAGCCAAACGATCTCACGGACGCTCACTTCGATCGGCCGCGGCTCGAGACAGCGGATTCCAACTTGTTGGAGCCTGGCGGGTACTTCAACTGTGAGAAAGACGGTCTGCGGGCCGGGCCGTGGGGCGAGGCCAACTTCCTCGATCATGCCTTCCGCGTCATACCAGGAGACGCCGGCGGGGCCGCAACCGCCGACTTCGAGAGTGAGCCGGAGAGCGGAGGGTCCCGATGGCACCGGGGGGAGACCGGCTGGCGCCAACGTGACTGCATCGGACCAGCGGTTTCGGGCGGCGTAGCGCGTCGCAGGCAGTGCGGACGGGCGAAAGCCGGCGTGAAGCTGTTGTAGCGTTGTCATGGTCTGGTGGCGTTGGCGAGAGGGTCGTGGGCTACGGCACCAGGCGCCGGCATCCGATCACTCGGACGAGTCGGCTCGACGGCCGCGACGAGCCCGGAGTCCCATCGGTGAAACATTCCTGAAGTGGCGCCGCCGACGAGGGCCGCCGCGGCAGGTTCGGCTGTCTCAAGCAAGTGGTGTTGCACGGCGGGTGACAGTTCGTCGTATAACGCTGTGAAGACAGCGTTCGTCCAGCCGAATCCCGCTTCGTTCGAGCGGTAACCGAACTGGAGATTCTTGCCAACCTCCGAGCCTCGCTCGACCACGTCGTACTTCTCGACGATGTTGCCGTGTCTCCGGTAGTCCTCGATTACCATGCCCAGAAACTTCTCCGCAATCCTGTCGGCGTCCTTTTTGTAACCGTACCGGCGCAACCCCTCGACGGCGATCCATTCGAGCGGCGCCCAGCCGAACGGAGCGTCCCACTGGCTGCCGCTACGATTGGTGCTGGTTTCGAGACCGCCGGCACGCTCGAACAGTTTGAGATTCCGCTCCACCGCCGCCGCCTGTTCGGGGCTGGCGATGCCCGCCCAAAGGGGGTAAAACGTGGTTAGAAACGGATAGTGCCGCCGTACCTTGTCGACGAAGTTGTAATCGGAATACAGGCCGTCTTCCGCATCCCATAGCAACCGGTTGATGCGAGAGGCGCGCTGTTCGGCCCGTTCGCGCCAGACCGCGGCGTCGGCTTCCCGCCCCGCCAGGCCCAGGATCTCGGCGCTCTGGCTCTCCATCAGGTACAGCAGCGTGTTCAGGCACACCGGGTTGTAATGAACGATATCGACGCTGAAGGGTCCAAAACGGTTCGAGGGGTCGAAGCCCGACTCGCGCATCGAACGGTCGCCCTTGTAAAACAGCGCGGTAAGTCGATCCGTTTTGCGGTCATAATACTGGCCAACGTTGTAGGCGGTCACCTTGTGGGTGCGGTAATACTCCTTCACCAGATCGTAATGCGTACGCCCTTGCGCATCCCGCTCCGATGCCACAACTTCAGGCGCCGGGCCCTCCCCCAGGTCGAAGTAGCGCGACAGGCCGGTTTCCGGCGTGAGATGCGGCGGCCGCACCCAATAGTCGTAATACTTTTCGACGGCCGGCACCGCGGCATCCAGCCACTTCCGGTCTTTCGTGCGCCGGTAAACAGCCAGCAGCATTTGCGTCAAAAACGGAGGCTGCGATCGCGTGAGATAGTAAGTCCGGTTGGCGTTGAGTATCTTGCCGTATTCGCGAATCTCGTATAGGAAGTTATCGGCCATGTCCTTGGCCAACCCAATCTCGCCGTCGCGGAGCAGGCCCATCTGGATGAAGAAGCTGTCCCAGCCGTACATCTCGTTGAACCGGCCGCCGGGGACCACGTAGGCGTGTGGCAGATACAGCAAACCCTGGTGTGGAATCCGCGAGGTGTCTTCCGGAAGCGGGAGGATCTTGATCTTGCGGAAGCCGTCGGTCGGCATCTCGCGGCGCAACTCGTCCCTGACGCGCTGCAGGTCTTCGCCGCGCGACAGATACACCGGCCACCGCCCGTCTTTGGGGACGGGAAACTTGGGATCGGCCGCCGCCGAAGCCAGGTTCCGGTTCGACCGCGTCAAAACACTCCAGGTCTGTCTGATGTAGGAAAGAATCGGTTCGCGCCCGGCGGCGTCGGGCCTCTGCGCAAGCGACGCCGTTGTCAGAAGAGCGCAGACGCAGAGGAGAACAAAGCCAGCAATCGGTTTCCTGGTCCGTTTGAATCTCATCCTGACACCCACCTTAACAAATGCGGAAGACGACTCCGGCGAGGCGGGCACGATTTTGATGAAATGCCAGGTCCGAGAACGTGCAGCGGTGTTCGTGCGAGCACTTCTGGCAGGCGCGAATCTACTCTGGCCCAAAGCGCAGCGTTGCCGACCAGCCCGTCTGGGTACCCAGGCAGAGCAGCCTGATTTCCTCAGCGATTCTCCGGGCAAACGACATCGGGACTAAGTGTGAATAGGAGAAATCGCGACACAGCTCACGGTTCTAACCTGGCAAGCGCTGAGTCGAGCGCGGGAAGCAGCGCGGGCAGATCCTCGACAACGGTCGTCCAAACGACGTTGAGGTCCACATCGAAGCAGGCGTGAATGAGCCGGTTCCGCATCGAGACGCGTAAAGCCCAGCCTCTTGACCTTCGAGATCGGGCATCCCCTGCCCCTGGATTCACTTACCGTACAGTCCCCAAGGGTCCGCGAAACGGTCTGGTTTACTCCCCGATGAAAGGATGATTGGCAGCGTGTTCAATCTTGCCGACGACGAAGATGTAGGACAAAGCGCCCATCAGAGCCATCGCTGAGATGAACGCCAACGCCATTGAGAAATCGTTGCCACGCACGAGAATGCCGATAATGATCGGAACCGTGATGGCGGGGAGGTTTCCCATGAAATTGAACATCCCGCCCGTCAGCCCGATCAGTCCGATCGGCGCCAGCTCCGACACCAGAGACCAACTGATCGAAGCCACCCCGTTTCCGAAGAAGGCCAATGACATGAAGGCAATCATCGCCGCTGGGGTTTGAACGAAATTGGCGCCAATGATCGTCATGGAGAGCAGCAGTCCGGCGACAATCGGAGCCTTGCGGGAAGCTCCCAGGGAAAGACCTCTCCGGAAAAGAAAGTCCGACAGGAGGCCGGAGAGCACGACGCCGCAAAACGCCGCCAGAAAAGGGAGTGACGCCAGGACTCCGGCCTTGCTGAAGCTGATATGCCTGTACTGCACCAGGTAAGTGGGGAACCAGGTCAGGAAGAACCACAAAACGGAAGTAACTGCATACTGCCCAATATAAAGACCCCATAACTTGACATTGGTCACCACCTTGAGGAGGTCGCCGGATTGGGACTTCGTGGCTACCGCTGGTTGGTTCGACTCCAGACGCCGCTCGGCCGGGACGGGTTCGACTTCCTCGGAATTTGCCCCGCTTAAGGCGGCCGGCTCACGATAAAGGAGGTACCAGACGACGGCCCACACGATCCCCACCAGTCCGAGAACCGCAAACAGCGCCCGCCACCCGAAACGAAGCTGCAGGTACATTAACACCGGGGTGAGAAAGGCCAGTCCGACAAACTGGCCCGAGGTATAGAAGGCGATAGCCGAGGCGCGCTCCCGTTCCGGGAACCAGATGGTTACGACGCGATTATTAATGGGAAACGACGGCGATTCTATCGCGCCAACCGCCAGCCGCAAGCCAAACAACGCGGTCATGCTCCGAGCCAGGCCCAGTATTCCGGTGGCGACCGACCACAGAGCAATCAGGCAGGTGTAGAGACGCCGTGACGACATCCGGTCCACCAGCCAGCCCCCGGGGATCTGGCATGACGCGTAACTCCAGCCGAAAGCCGAAAAGATCAGTCCCATCTGGACCGAGTCAATTCCAAGATCCTGCCGTAGAAGCGGGGCCGCCACCGCCAGATTGGCGCGGTCCAGATAGTTGATCACGACCGTAACGAACAGCAGGCCAGCTACGATGAAGCGAGCGCGCGCGGGTCTGCCGGAGCTTCCCGCGCCTTTCCGGCCGGAAGTGCCGGCCCCCATCTGAGCCGGGGTCGAAGAATGTCCTCCCGACTCACCACTCCGCAAGGCTGCCATTCCTATGTCCCTTCCCGGCTACACCTCCAGTTGCACCGTAGCCGCCAGCACCTCTCGCCACACCATCATATCCGAACGCTGGAGCCTCGCCCATCCCATCAATGCGCCGGCGCAACGTCAACCGGGGCCGCTTCATCAGAGTTGCGGCTCACGCTGGACGCCGACCGGCAGGGAGGCGGGCTGCCCGCTCGATCGAAGTTTGCGTCAATTCGGCGGCGGAAATGGCGGCTCTGATGAAATCGCGGAACACTTCGCCTCGCCCAAACGTCTTTACTTGTATGACGTCCGAGCAAACTGAGGGGGGAGACTACAACTACGTCCGCTTGCGGGAAGCCTATGACGCCGCGTTCCGGGAATGGGCGGACAAGCGCCATCAGGTACAACTGCTGTTGCAGTCGCCTTCCGACGACAACCTTCTCCTCGAAGCCCGAACGCTGGCAGACGCCGCCGAATTCGAGTACTGCTGGCGGCGCAATGCGCTCGCTGCGTACCTGTTGAAGATCTCCGCCCGCCGCGTCGCTCTTAGGGAAACTCACGAGACCGATGATGAAATCAGGCGGCGTCAGGTGGCCCTACTTGCACAGTCACTCTGGAAGCAGGCGGGGTGCCCCGCCGGCACCGCCGAATCCGACTGGCATCGGGCCGAACGGCTGCTTGAGCACTGGCTTCATCCCGCCGGTTTGGAATGCTGCGGGTCCTCGCTGAACCAGGCAGCCCACGCATAATCCGCGGACACCGGAAGTTCTTGTACTGCAGCCTGATTCAGCACCCGCCTGCGGAGCGGGTCGTCCAATAACTTCGCCAACCTGCTCCCTACGGGCTCGCAGTTCGCCACCAGCACGAGCACCGGGTTCCGCCGCTCTGCTACGGAACCGCTTGCACAGGGTGAACCCTGGTGGCATCTTTTTCGAATTCGAATCGCAGTATCCATTCACTCGGGACGGCCTGGCCCTGTAACCGCGCTGGCTCAAACTTCCAGCGTCGCGCGGCTTCGAGGGCCAACCTGGCAAAGTAGCGGCTCGGTCCAGGGGAAGCGAGTGTGGCTTTTGAAACGTCGCCTGAGGAGTCCACCGCAACTCTGACGCTCACCCTGACCCTGCCTCGAATGCTGTCCCGCGCCTTCTGAGGTACTTTCGGCAGGACCTCCTGGGCGACCTTGCCTGGCGCGTTCCGCCCGAGCCGGATCTCCCCTTGCGGCCTCGATGGAGGTGGTTCACTAGCTGGCGCTGTCTGAGCTTCCGGCTGTCCACGCGGGGGCGGGGCAACTGGAGCAGGCTGCAAATCGCGGCGCATCAGTCTGGGAACTGCCAGGATTGCGGCAAGCGCCAGGCCAAGCACGGCCCACAGCAGGACATGACGCCACTCGAGGAGCTTCCGCGGCCGTCTCGCAGAGGTCTGTCCCCGGGCAGACGCCACAATGTCGGTAATGTCCCATCGCCTCTCCGGTTCTCGCCGAAGACAGTGAAGCGCGATATCACGAAAGGGAGCCGGCAGGGTGTCCGGCAGAACCACGTCTTCCTGCTGTGGCCCCAAGACGGGCAACCGCTGCGTCAGAATTTCGACCAGAGTCACAGCAAACGACCAGACGTCCCCGGCCGATGCGGCCCCTGCGGCTGGAACCTCCGGCGGGTCGTAAGGACCTGGACTTCTGGAACCATTCCACGGCTCGCCCACACGGCAGATGCCGTCGCTCGAAAGCTTGAGGGTATCGCCGACGGCCAGGATGTTCGCAGGCTTCAGATGCCCATGTACGAAACCCTTTCCATGGAGGTATGCGAGGGCATCCGCGGCGGGCTCCAGCAATTCGCCGGCTTCCGTTGCCGTGAGCGACCGCTGTGGGAGAACCTGCGATAGGTCATCGTCGGCGTATTCCATCACCACATAAAGGAGTTCGGCCCCGCTCAAACGGCACTTTCCCATTCGGAGCAACTGGATCAAATGGGGATGAGACAGCTTCGCGGCCAGTTTCCAGTGGCTGATTAGGGTACCTTCGTCAACGGAATCCGCCGGCACGAGCTTGATCGCAGCCTTCCTGGACTTCGGCCCGCGGCACTCCGTAAGGAAAACGGCGTTCCCTCCACCGCCACCCAGGTACCGGAGCAGGGGGAATTCCCCATCCACGATTTGGCCTTCCCACTGTTTCCCATCCATACCGCGTCACCTGCCCTGCACAAGGACGTAGACTGACCTTGGCTGGGTGATTGTCTCCCACCGGCCGACGAACCTTGACTTCAATTCCCAGCGTCTTCTGGCCGCCGGCAGCAGCATTCCCGATACAATTCGATTCTACTTGACGTTGAAGGCACGGGAGCGGCAGGAACAGTATGACCTCGGTCTGGAGAAGCAGCCGCGGCCAAGGCGCATTCGTGACGAGCAGCCCGACCCCGCATCGGGAGCCTGGTCGCGGAAGGGACGGCCACCGCTGGCCTCCCCCTGCTGGCAGGAGGGTGATGCTCCAAAATAGCAATTTGGCAAGGCCCTTACCTGCAAGCAACCGCGAGTTACTCCCGTTACTCCCGCAGCCCGAATACAAACATCCCGTGCCCCGCCGCCACCGCTACGTACTGCTTCCCGTCCACCGAGTAACTGACCGGACCGGCCGCGATGTAGCCGCCCAGCGAAACCTTCCAGAGCAACTTGCCGTCGCGCGCGTCGAAGGCATGGAAGTAGCCTTCGCGGTTTCCGGTGAAAACCACGTCTCCAGCCGTACTCAGGACGCCGCCTTCGGTCAGATCGGCGAACTTCACCCGCCACACCGTCTCACCGGTCTTCGGATTGAGCGCCAGCAGCGCGCCGTAACCCTGCTCTTCGTTCGGAAGCAGCCTGGTGTTCCTGTTGAACGGCAGCGGCTGGCGTACGTCCCCTCCGTTGTATCGCAGCCCCGCCACGTAATCCGCCTCGCCTTCCTGGTACACCGAGTAGTAGTCGGCCCACACCGACAGGTAGAACAGCCCGGTCCGCGGGCTATACGAGGGCGCGTACCAGTTCGTGCCGCCCTGTACGCCCGGGTAGACCAGCGTCCCTTCCGGCGTCGGCAACGCCTTCGGTTCTATCTTCGGACGCCCGTTTTCGTCAAAGCCCGCCAGCCAATTTACCTTCACGAACGGCTTGCCCGACAGGAACTTTCCGTCGGTCCGGTCCAGCACGTAGAAGACGCCATCGCGATGGGCCCAGTACAGCAATTTGCGCGGCTGCCCCTGCCACTCCGCGTCCACCATCACCGGAGTCTGCATTGCGTCCCAATCCCAGGGGTCGTTCGGAATGAACTGATAGTGCCACTTCAGCTTGCCGGTGTCGGCATCCAGCGCAATTACCGAACTGGTGTACAGATTGTCGCCCGGTCGCACCTTCGCGTTCCAGTCCGGACCCGGATTGCCGACGCCTTGAATGATCAGATTCAACTCCGGGTCATAGGAGCCGGTGAGCCAGATGGAGCCGCCGCCGTGCCGCCAGGCATCGCCCGCCCAAGTCTCGTGGCCCGCTTCGCCAGGTCCCGGAACCGTATTGAAGCGCCACACCTCTTTCCCGGTACGCGCATCGAAGGCGGCCAAAAAACCGCGGATGCCGTACTCGCCCCCGCCCGGTCCGATGATCACTTTATCCTTCACCACCAGGGGCGCCATCGTCAGGCTGTAGCCCAGGCTGGGGTCGACCACGGGCGTCTTCCAGATCTCCTCGCCCGTCTTCGCGTCCAGCGCCACCAGGTTGCCGTCCAACGCCGCCAGGAAAAGCGTGTCTCCGAGAATCGCGAGCCCGCGATTGTCGCGGCCGCAGCACACACCCACGTTGCCGGAAAGAGTATACCGATAGGTCCAGAACGCCCGCCCGGTTTTCGCGTCCACCGCGATCACATCGCTCGGCGGTTGCGAGAAGTACATCACGCCGTCTACCACCAGCGGGGTCGCTTCGAACTTGTCGAGCGAATCGAGCTGGTACACCCATTTCAACTCGAGGTTCTTCGCGTTCTCGACGCCGATCTGGTCGAGCGAGCTGTAGCGCCAGCTCCGGTAGCTGCCCGCGTACGTCAGCCAGTTCTGCGGCTCCCGGTCGGCGTGCAGCAGCCGCTGGTAGCTCACCTGCGCGCACAACGGCACCCAGCAGCTCAGGCACACTACGGCAGCCAAAGTTTTTCTCATGGAGTCCCTTTCAATGATGCCAGGTAGGCAACCACATCGCCCAGTTGCCCGGCGCTTAACTTCCCTTCGTAACTCGGCATGGGCGATTTCCTGATCAGCTCGTACTCTCTGAGATCTCTTTTCACGAACGAAACCAGCTTGTCCCGGGAATCGATGAGTTGCACGCTGTAGGTGTCTTCATTCAGCCTTCTGCCCGTAAAGCTCCGCCCGTCGCGCGTTACCAGCCGCACATACCAATATTCCGGGAGCACGCGTTCATCCGGACGCAGCAGCGACGCCAGCAGGTCGGTGGGGGGCCTGCGCGCGCCGGCGCCGCTCAAGTCCGGCCCGATCCGCGAGCCCCTCCCGTTCACTCTGTGGCAGCTCGCGCATTGGCCGCTCCCGAAAAACAGCGCCTGCCCTCTGGCGGCATCGCCCGGCGGTGGAGGCGGCATGGCCGCTCTTCCCAGCGCCCGCAAATAGGCCAGAACCTGCATGGCGTCCATTCCGCTCAACGGAAATCCCGGCATCTCGGTCCCCGGAATCCCGTTGCGCATGGCCCGATACAAGTCGTCGTCGGTGCCGCCGTGCCGGAATTTGCCGCTGGTAAGGTCAGGCCCCCGGGCGCCCTTTCCCTCAGGGCCGTGACACACGGCGCAGTTCGCCAGCCACAGCTTCCGGCCTTGCGCCGGGTCAACCGGGGCATGGAACAGCCGCTCAGTCGGAGCCTGTGCCCAGACACACGACACCAGCAGTACGGCTAAACCGAAACTTCGTGGATTGATTTTGTGAAGCCGGTACATCCTAACATGATCGTCTGGATTCCCGCGCTGGAACAATCGAGCGCCACCGGGGCCGTGCCTTAGTGGGACGATAGATTTCGGAGAACCGACGATGAGACTCATCCAATTGGCGGCAGCCCTTCTCGTAATGGTTCCGGCCCAGGCGGCAGTCAAGACCCTCGACATGTATGTGATCAATGTCGAAGGAGCCAAGTCATCCCTTTTGGTTTCGCCATCTGGGCAGAGCATGCTGATCGACGCTGGCCTCCCGGGTTCCCTGAATAACGGTCGCGATGCGGACCGCATCGTGGAAGCCTGTAAGGCTGCCGGCGTGAAGAAGATCGACTATATGGTGGTGACGCACTACGACGGCGACCACGTGGGCGGCGTCCCTGCGCTGGCCGAGCGCATGCCCATTGGGACGTTCGTGGACCATGGCGCGAACGTCCAACTGAACAGATTCACGATCAAAGGCGTGGAAGATTACATGGCCGTCGTAGCCAAGGGCAAGCACATCGTGGTGAAAGCCGGCGACCGAATTCCGATCAAGGGCTTCGACGCACTGGTGGTAATGGCGGCGGGTAAGGCAATCACGGAGCCGCTGAAGGGGGCTGGCCAACCGAATCCCGCTTGCGATACAACTCCCCGCAAAACCTGGGGGCCGAATGCGCGCGGAATCGTCGAGAACCAGGACACCAACGAAAACTCGCAGGCGATTGTGCTCCTGGTGACGTATGGCAAGTTCCGCATGCTGGACCCGGCCGATGTGACCTGGAACAAAGACCGCGAACTGATGTGCCCGATAAATCGCGTAGGTACGGTGGATCTCTACATGACCGCCAACCACGGTATCGACAATGCGAACTCGCCGGTGTTGGTGCATGCGCTCCGCCCGCGTGTGGTCATCGCGGACAACGGACCGCGAAAGGGCGCCTCGGCGGAAGTGTTTCAGACTGTCGAATCGTCGCCCGGGCTGGAGGACTACTGGCAGTTGCATTATTTGATCGCGGGCGGAGAGAAAGCCAATGTCTCACCGGACTACATCGCCAACATCGAGGGCAGCCCGGATGGGAAGCGGATCGAAGTTTCCGTCCAGCTGAATGGCACCTTCACGGTCACCAATACGCGCAACAACTTCTCCAAGACCTATAAGCCGCGGAAGTAGAGGCGAGCGCCGGGTTTATCGGCACTGGTTCCGCTTCACGTGCTGGAGGGCGCTTTCACCGAAGGCAAGGCGCCCGACGACGCCGGACCGCTTCCGGGACGCCGTCCTTCCCGCGAAGCGGGATACGGATCGGCAGATCTGGGTTGCGGGGCCCGCCGCTACCCAGGGTAACCGAAAGAAGGAATTGCCCTGCAAGGGCTGCGCCTCGTGCCGCGAGCTGCAGAACCTGCCACCTACCCGTCCCCCTGAGACTTCTCGTTATTTTGAGGGGAACGTGGGCAATCGTTTGGAAGCAAATCGAAGAATCAGCACAGTACCGAAACCGGCCGGAGCCCGGAACTGCCTTCGCCAGTTCAGCCTCGGTTTTGTTACTCTCACGGTTGGAGTTCGGACGGGCCGATTCTGGCTGCGTCCGGAAAGGCAATAATCAGAAACCATGATGAAACAGCTCTCCGCACTGCCGCTTCTGCTGCTGTCGTTCACCGCCCGCCAAGCGTTTCCCCAGAATATGAAAACAGAAGAGTGCCGCATCAAGCTGCCGGGGATCACCTTCACTCGCTCGCTCAACCAGGCCGCCGCTCATGCGAAGGTCGAGGATGGAAAGATCACTATCGCAAGTGAAGCGAACCGCGACAATTTCCGCAACCCGGATGGAAAACAGGTCAGGAACACTGCGCCAGTGCTCTTGACGGAAGTCGACAACAAGCAACCCTTCACCTTCACGGCCAAGGTCACACCGACGTTCCTGAAGACATACGACGCCGGGACTCTCTACATCTATGTGAAAGAGGACCTCTGGCTGAAGATGGCGATGGAAATGGACGAGCGCCACAAGACCAGGATGGTCACCGTTAGAACCAGCGGGACCTCTGACGATAACAACCACGACGTCGTCACGGCGAAAAGTGTTTATATGAAGATCTCTTCGGACACGAAGACCGTCGGGTTCTACTACTCGCTCGACAAGAAGACCTGGCAGTTGATTCGCGTCTTCAAGAACGACTACCCGGCATCGCTCTGGGTGGGCATCAGCGCCCAGAGCCCGATCGGCGAAGGAACGTCCGCGGCCTTCGAGGACATATCCCTGACCAAAACGAACGTCTCGGACTTCCGGCTGGGGATCTGAAGTGATTGCGTTTCCTTGGCTAGGGAACCAGGAACTGAGATCAAGGTGAATCGCCAGCCGCGCTATTCCCGTCCGAACAGGTACACGCCGCTCGAATCCTCCACCGGCGCAGCCGGAACGGGAATTCCTTTTTCCACGAAGGGCCGGATCATGGCAGCGATCCGTTCGGCCGCGACGTGCGCGGCGTCGCTCGAGTAGCTGCGGAAACACAACTGGCTCCAGCCGTTCGATCGCACGGCATCCAGCAGCGCGGCGCCTCGGAGGTGGCCGGGGGCACGCACGCTTTCAATCGAGCCGCTCGCGTCCCAGCCCATCACTCGCGCGAGATCCAGAGAGGAGAAATCCAGCAGCCAGCGGCGGACGCCGTGCCGGGCGGCGTCATCCGCGAGGGCTTCGACCGCGGCGCCCGCCAGATACATGAGCAGCCCTTCGGTGATCATCAGGGCGGGAGCCCCAGCGGCGGCTGCGAACAGCGCCGCGCGCTGCGTCTGGACGGTCACATCCGCGGCCACGCGATCGAGACGGCACTTCGGTTCTTCGGCAGCCATGGCACGCATTTTGTAGCTCAGCATCTCCGGAAAATCCGCTTCGATCCACCGAAGGTCCGGTGGAAGCTCCAGACGCCACGGGCGCGTGTCGAGCCCGGCTCCGATGCTCAGCACAACCTCGATGCTCTCCTGCGCGATGGTCTGGATGACCAAGTCATCCAGGAAGCGGGTGCGGACCCCGACGCCGAAACACATCAACTGCCAGCCGGTGATGCCATGCAGGATCGCATCGCCGCGCGGCCCGGCAAGTCTCTCGGCAAACGGATCGCGCACCAATCCGTCGGCGCGCGCGGTTTCGAGGGCGCGGCACGCCGCCACCATGAGGGCCGTGTCGCTGACATGCAGGATCTGGTCCGGGATGTTGGGAGCCATGATTCATTATCGGGAAATCGGGGCGGCCCGCGGAAGGCCGGCCGGGAATTCGCTCCAAAACCCGAGACAAGCGACATTCGCAAGGCCGCCGGCCACCTTCGATGATTTCGTCAATCGGTCGCGGCAGGCTCTCCACTTGGCGTCAACTCTGATCACCATTGAGTGATGACCCGGGTGCCAGCCGGATTGAAGTGCCCCATGCTCTCGAGCACCTCGCCAGCTTCCTCGATTGGAAGTGTCCCCTGTACTAATTTGCCCGGCTGAAGCTTGCCGGATTCGACCATCCGTAACATGGCCGGGTAGCGCGCTGCCTGCATCCCCAGCGATCCGATGAACTCGATCTCTTTGAACACAACCAGATCTACAGGCACAGAGATACCGCCTCCTTGTTTCTTGCTAGAGGTACCCAAGCGTAGGTGGCGACCGCGTGTGCGGAGGCAGAACAGGGCCGGCAGAGCTGTTTGCTCATCGCCCAGAGCATCGACCGATACGTGCGCGCCACCTCCGGTCAGTTCAACGATCCGTTCCGCCGCGTTGTCCTCCGTGGCGTTGACAGTAGTCTCGGCGCCTAGCCCAATATGAGAGACCCCCCGGCTTTGCCGGGGAGGCAGTAGAAGTTTGACATTTGAGGGAGTCCATCGCGGAAACTCCGAACGTGAGCAGGCAAGCACACGAAAGGAGATTTCACGCGATGGACGAGTACCAGAGTCTAAGCCATTCGGCCTGGGAGTGCAAATACCACGTGGTGTTCATTCCGAAATGCCGACGTAAGGTGCTGTACGGGGAGTTGAGGAAATACCTAGGAGAGGTATTCCGGCGACTGGCCGAGCAAAAGGAGAGTCGGATCGAGGAAGGGCATTTGATGCGGGATCACGTGCATATGATGATCTCGATACCACCGAAATACGCGGTGTCGCAGGTGGTTGGGTTCATCAAGGGCAAGAGTGCGATCCACTTGGCGCGTGTGTATGGAGAACGCAAGCGAAGCTTCGTCGGGCAGAACTTCTGGGCGCGAGGCTATTACGTGTCGACCGTGGGGCGCGACGAGGCGGTGATTCGCGCCTACATCCAGAACCAGCAACGGGAAGACGAGCGACTGGACCAATTACGCCTGAGATATTGACCGCCACCGTTAAGGTGGCGCAAACCACGGGGCCGCGTTAGCGACCCCGCTCAGCCGCTTTGAGCGGCTCACAACCTAAAGCCCCCGGCTTTGCCGGGGGATATTTACTTCCTTCGCCAGGTTCAGCTTGGCCGGTGTCCGCGAGACAGCGACAACATTCGCGCCTAGGGCATGAGCGATATTCACCGCAGCGAGGCCGACACCACCACAGCCGAAGATGGCGACCCACTCCCCGGCCTTAACCCAACTTCCGCAGCCCGGTGCTAGGCTCGACTTTTTTGATGCCTCTTGAAGACTGCATGGCGGCCCGAACATGAAGGCGGCCTTTTGTTTTCAGTGTGGCGGTTTTGGTGCGCTGGATTCTCCCACTGGAACGGTGATGTAGTGAAGACCAACCCCCTTGAAAAGGCGCTGCAGATCCGTAGGATTGCATTATGTACCTGCGGCGCTGTTACCGGGAAAAGGACGGCAAGCGGCACGCATATTGGGCTTTGGTGGAGAGCTACCGGACGGCTCGCGGACCTCGGCAGCGCGTGGTGGCCTACCTTGGCGAGTTGGACGGGCACGGCCGCCTGGGTGTCCAGCATTGCGCTTTGGGCGGGAAGTCGGGTTGGCAGGCAGATCTCTTTCAAGACGCCAGGCCCGAGTATGTTGAGGTCGACTTGAAGGGCGTACGGGTGGAGCGCAGCCGCCAGTTTGGCGGTTGCTGGCTGGGCTTGACGCTGCTGCGTCAGTTGGGCTTGGACGAAGTCTTGGAGCAACTACTGCCGCCGGGTCGTGAAGAAGTGCCGTGGGCGGTGATGTCGCTGGTGTTGGTGCTGGGACGGCTGATGGAGCCTTCCAGCGAACTGCATTTGGCCGAGCACGGCTACGAGGCCAGCGCGTTGGCAGAGCTTCTCGGCGTGCCGGCGGCGAAGGTCAATGACGACCGGCTCTACCGCGCGCTGGACCAGTTGCTGCCTCACAAGCGAGCACTGGAGAAACATCTGAAGGATAAGCTGGGCGAGATATTTCAGCTCGACTACGACTTACTGCTCTATGACGTCACCAGCACATACTTTGAAGGCGAGGCGGCGGGCAATCCACAGGCGCAACGCGGCTATTCACGCGATCACCGGCCGGACTGCAAACAAGTCAACATCGCGCTCGTTGTCAGCCGTGGAGGCCTGCCATTGGGGTACGAAGTGTTTGCCGGCAATCGCAACGACGTAACTACCGTGGAAGAGATCGTCGAAGCGATGGAGGAGCAGTACGGCAAGGCGAACCGGATCTGGGTGATGGATCGCGGAATGGTCTCGGCCGACAATGTGGAGTTTCTCAAGCGGGGCGGACGGCGCTACATCCTGGGCACGGCCAAAGGAATGCTGCGTAAGTTCGAGCAGCAGTTACTGGCCGGCGATTGGCGTGAGGTCCACGAAGGCCTGGAAGTGAAACTGTGCCCGGCGCCGGACGGAGATGAAGTGTTCATTTTGTGTCGCAGCGCACAGCGCCGGGAGAAAGAACAGGCCATGCACGATCGTTTCGAGCGGCGCATCGAACAGAAGCTGGAGGCGTTGTCGGAGAACTGCCGGAAACGGAAACAGAACCCGCTGCTGGTGGCGCAACGGGTAGGTAAGTTGATGGGACAGAATACGCGTGCGGCCGGGCTATTCCAGGTGGAGATCGAGCCGGACGAGCAAGGGCGGGCGCGTTTGCGATGGAGTAAGCGCAGCGATTGGCGGGACTGGGCGCGGTTGAGCGAGGGCTGCTACCTGCTTCGTAGCAACGTCACCGACTGGACGGGCGAAGAACTCTGGCGCGCCTACATCCAGTTGACCGAGGCCGAGGCGGCGTTTCGCCTGCACAAGAGCGATCTGGTGATGCGGCCCATCTGGCATCAGAAAGAGCATCGTGTGCAGGCCCACATTCTGGTCTGCTTCCTCGCCTACGTACTATGGAAAACGATCGGGCGCCTCTGCCATCAAGCCGGTCTGGGCGACGAACCGCGGAAGGTTTTTGCCGAACTACAACAGGTCTGCCTGGTCGACGTGTTACTGCCGACACGCAACGGGCCGACGATCCGCAAGCGCTGTGTCAGCCGGCCCACCGAGCACCAGGCGATTCTGTTGCAGCGGCTCGGCCTGGAACTCCCCACAAGCATCGAAATCGCGGCGATGTAGTGAAGACTTCACTGCCTCTGCATTGTAGGGAAAGGACTTACCGGTCGAACTGCGGAAGTTGGGTTAACCTTGGCTTGGTCGACTATACCGTGCCAGGAGGTCATGAAGCGGCAACCCATGCCCGCGGCATGCACGAAGGAGATCGACTCGGGCAGCGGCACAAGGTTGACGGCCGCACGCGAAACCTTGGCATAGCGACCGAACCCACCTGTGTAGTGGAACATGGGAAAACGAACATTCAGGCATACGTTCTGGTGGCCGTCCTGGCATTGCTCGCACACCCCACAGCTATGGTTGAACGGCACCACAACGCGATCTCCTTTCTTGAAACCGTCCACTTCTCCTTCTCCCATTCGCGGAGTCCGTTCCCCCGCCCGCAGGTTTCGGCGCTACGAACTCCGCAGCTCCTACGGCATAGATGCTTCCTTTTGGCTTGCGCCTGAACCGGGATTTCCTGATTTGGGTCTTCCAGATGGGCCGAGTTTACACCCAAACCGGGTCTGCTGACGTTGAGGTTGTTGGAACCAGCAACGTCACGGTGACGGGTGGCGGTGTCCCGCTCTTCGCTGCCTGGAGGCGACCCAAGCAAGAAGTTAAGGGGCCGACCACGGTCCACCACCTCCAGTCATCGAGGCTCTTCGTTCCACGGACCACGGTCCAGACCGTCCGCGGTGAACTGGCGTCCTGTAACCCGTGGAGAGTTCCGAAAGTCGCGGGGTGACGCACTCCGCGGCGATATACTGAGTTACTTATGGCGTTGTCAAAATGCCGTGAATGCAATCAACAGGTGAGCACCGAAGCAGCGGCATGTCCGCATTGTGGGGCTCCCGATCCCGCGCGGGCGGTCTGGAGAGGGCGTGGTTTCGAATGGAAGTCACAGACCGAGGTCTGGGGCTTTCCCCTGGTTCACGTCGCGTTCGGCCGGGACGAGAATCGAAAACTCCGCGTGGCAAAGGGCATCATCGCCATAGGCCAGTTCGGCGTGGGATTGATCACCTTCGCCCAGGTCGGCGTCGGCATCGTTTTTGGATTCGGGCAGGTGCTGTTCGGCCTGAGCGCCATCGCCCAGGTGGCGATCACCGCACTGTTCGGTGTGGGGCAGTTGGCGACCGGCTACGTCGCCATCGGACAGCTCGCCTTGGGGGTCTACGTCCTGGCCCAACTCGGCTTTGGCGAGCACTTGTGGACCCCGAACGTACACGACCCGGCGGCGCTGCTGTACTTCAAGCACCTCTGGGAACAGGTACGTTCCTTCTTCGGTTGGGGCTGTTGATTCGTTTCCAGCCTGCCGCGGTTTTCGGGCGGTCACCGAACGCTTCGATTCCTCCGAGACGGGGACGGAGTCGGAGTCGTCGTACAAAATACAAAATTGCCATATTGGTGGGTAATTTTTGGACAGGGTGCCTCATTATTGCATACCCAAGAATTTCGCCATACCCTGCGTAATCCGTTAGGTTTGAATAGCTTGTACTTTATGGTACGGTTTGTGCGGTGTTGGATTGAGGAGGTACCACTATGTCAGGATCTCGAACCAAGTGGATCGCTTTGTTGACCGGGCTGAGCCTTGCTTTGGCTCTTCCGGCCCAGGAGGCGAATCCCACCCAGAAAGATACCTCACCCGACTCGAATCCCAGCGGTTCGGTGCCAATTTACAAGTTGAATGTCGTCTCGCGCACCGTCAGGGCCATCAATTACCACCACCGGCAGGGGTTCACCAGCATCGACTTCCGCGGCACGGAATTGATGCCGCGCGCCGAGGGGAGCGCCAGGGTGGAGAGCAACATCGGTTCCACCAAGATTGAAGCGGATTTCCGCCAGATGCGGCCCGCTCAGGAGTTTGGTTCCGAGTTTCTCACCTACGTGCTGTGGGCGATCACCCCGGAAGGCAGGGCTCAGAACCTGGGAGAAGTAAGACTTGACGGGGATCACGCCAATCTTCTGGCAACTACCGAATTGCAGAGTTTTGGCATGATTGTGACCGCTGAGCCGTACTTCGCCGTTACCCAGCCGAGCGACGTGGTGGTGATGGAGAACTTTGTCCGTAAGGACACCACCGGTACGTTCGAGTACGTTGACGCCAAATACCAGTTACTGAGACGAGGTTCCTATGTTCGCACCGTGGAGCCGTCGGACGTCGAGCCGGTGAAGCGCGGCAACACCATCCCGCTCGAACTTCAGGAAGCCCATAACGCCTTGGCGATCGCACGAGCGGCCGGCGCCGACTGGTACGCCAAAGACACTCTCCAAAAGGCGCTGCTGGACTATCAGAACGCGGCCGATTTTTACAGCAGCGGCTCGAATGAAAAGAAAGTGCAAACCCTCGCGCGCGAAGCCACCCAGCTTTCCGAAGACGCCCGGCTCATCTCCATCCGCACGCACCGCGAACAGCAGCAGGCTCAATTAAAATCGGAAACGCAGGAGGCCAGGCAGGCTGTTCAACAGGCACGAGCCCGCGCCGACCGGGCCGACCAGGAGAGGCAGCAGGCCCAGGCGAATGAGGTGGCCGCCAGGATGGAGGCCCAAGCCGCGCGGCAGCGTCAGGCCCGGTCTGAAGACCAACCAGTAAGTGTTACTTCGCCACGCGCCACTGACGGACAGGGCCGGCTCGAATCCGACCGGCAGCGGACGAGGCTGCGGTCCGAGCTTCGCCGCCTGTTGAATGGCGTCTACGAAACGCGCGAGACGGCTCGTGGATTCATCATGACCATGCCGGACGCGTCTTTCGGAGCCGGTGACTACTCGCTGAGGCCGGAAGCGCGCGAGAAACTGGCAAAATTGTCAGGAATGTTTCTGGCGCATCCCGACTTAAAGATGGATGTAATCGGTTACCCCGACAATAACGGGAACCAGAAATCCAACCAGGAGTTGTCAGAATACCGGGCAAAAGCCGTGCGCGCTTACCTGATTTCCCAGGGCATTTCGTCATACGATGTCAATGTCAACGGTTTCGACGCATCCCACGCGGTTGCGCCGGAAGTCTCGCATGCCAGCCGCGGCGTGGAGGTGGTTGTTACCGAGGGCAGCATCGAATCGGAGTTGTCGGAGGAACTGAGCCAGCTTCGAACGCAATGACAGCCAGGTCGCGGCTTCGGATGTCGGGCGCCCAAGTGGACCTGCAACCGATTGAGATCTCCCTGCCAGGGTGGAGGGCCTTGCAGCCATTTCCGTTTCCATCCGGGAGGGCATCTTTCAGAGGATGCTGGCTTCCGGATGAGCCCTGGCGGGTGTTTCACAGGCAACACCGGCCCGAAGGCCGGTGGCACCTGACACAGGCTGGAAAGCCTGTGCCACCGCAACCTGGCTTTTCGACCACACAACCAACCCCCGGGCGCAGGATGCACCGCTGGCCGGAACTCCATCACCTTACGTCTCGTCGCGGAAGCGCACCCGTTATCGAAATCCCCTTGCTTGCGCGCGGGGCTCAATTTGGGTGACGCCGTGACGCAGAGCCGGCCCGATCGACGATGTCGTTGGCCAACGACGGTACCAGGCGGCATTGCAGATGCCGCCGTTCTGGTTCCAGGGTTGCACGGCGGTCTCGTTGCTAAAGGGCAAGTTATTGAAGATGCGGGTCAGGTTGGTTGTAACCCTCAAGAGGGGGACCGGGGACCGATCAAGAATGGTGGACGGTTGACGGTGGACGGTGGTCGGTTGAAGGTATCCAGACAATTGTTCTTCGAGGCACTGGGCCCTGGACGGGCCGATCAAGAATGGTGGCCGGGGGTCGGTGGCCGGTGGCCGGTTGGGGAAGAACTTCCAGATGAGTGGACTGTGCTCGGACGACAACCGGAGACCCCGGGCGGGCAGCTTTGGATTCAGGCGGAAAAGGGGAAATGCGTGAGTATCACGGTGCCCGTATCAAACCCAAGAGGAGCACCGTAAGCGGTCTCAAGGGCCTTTGTGGTTCCTGATCTGTTCCTCTCGATCTCGGCAGACCTCTCTCCGAGTCGCCTGTGATACGCCCCGGGCCGGTAAACACTGGGCCGCGTGTCGATTTGGGAAATAAAAGGCAGCAGGCAGCGTCGCGCGCACTCAGCCCCTTGCATGTCGCAAATCCGCGCCGTATACTGAACCACATGGTTCAGTATACGGGAACCGTCCTGGATACTTCGTTCGCGGCGCTCTCGGATGCCACCCGACGCGGCGTTCTCGAACAACTCGGACGCGCGGACGCTTCGATCACGGACCTTGCCGAGAAGTTTCACATGACCCTGACGGGCATGAAGAAGCACGTCGGCGTCCTGGAGCAGGCGGGGCTCGTCACCACAGAGAAGGTCGGGCGCGTGCGGAACTGCAAGCTCGGCCGGCGCGGACTGGAGGAAGAGGCGGCATGGATCGAGAGTTACCGCCGGCGCTGGGCCGCACGCTTCGATGATTTGGATAAACTCATCGAGGAAATGAAACAGAAGGAGAAAGCCGATGGACGCAAGAAAAGATCGTGAGATCAACCCCTCAAAGTACGACACGACAGTGGAACGGAAATCCGAGCGTGAGCTCGTCGTGACTCGAACCTTCAACGGTCCGGCGCATATTGTCTTCGATGCGTGGACCAAACCCGAACTGCTCAAGCGGTGGTGGGTACCGAAGTCGTTTGGAGCGTCCTTCCTTTCCTGCGAGGCCGATGTTCGTACGGGGGGCACGTACCGTTTCGTGTTCAGTCACCCTTCCTCAGAGCAGCCTATGCCATTCTTTGGCAGGTACGTCGAAGTGACTCCGGGCTCCCGCCTCGTCTGGACGAATGACGAAGGTGATGAGGATGGGCCCGTCACCACCGTGACCTTCGAAGAAAGGGGTGGCGAGACGCTCGTCGTTATACACGAACTCTATCCCTCAAAAAAAGCCCTCGACGATGCAATGGCCTCTGGGAGTATAAGTTGGTCTGGCGAGCAGTTTGAGCAGTTGGACCAGCTTCTCGCCACCCTGGGAGCGAGCGTGGAATGGTCATGAAGTCATCCATCTTGGCGTCGGCTGCCCGGCTATGAGTAGGCGTCCAACTTTCCTACGTATACGTCTTGTCTCCGCCGGTCTGCGAATCCCAATACGTCGTAGGATCGGTGAAGAACTCACCCTGCCTGCAGAGTGGGCGCATCGCTTCTTCGTTGACTTTGATGCCCAAGCCGGGCCCCGTCGGAACGGGGATGTAACCCTTAACCACGAGGTCCCCTGCATCGGTTATGTCTTTGTGCCAGGCTGGCTGCGGCTGGTGCCATTCCATGGCGAGGAAGTTTTGGCAGGCGGCTATCGCGTGCGCGCCGGCTGCGTAGCCGATGGGGGTGGCGTTGCTGTGGACCATCATCCCCACCGAATATTTGGCCGCCATGTCGGCGGTCTTCTTCAATTCGAGACAGCCGCCGATAACCAGGTGATCCGGGTGGATATAATCGACTGCACGCGCTTGACAAAGCGGTTCCAGCGATTCCATCAGGTAGGCGTCTTCGCCGGTCAAGGTGGGCACCCTGATCGAATTGGTGATGAGCTTCCACTCCTCCACCCGGAACCACGGGACCATGTCCTCCAAATACGACGGAGTGACCCTCTCCAGCGCGTTAGCCAGCTTGATGCAACTTTTCGCGGTGAGGTGCCCGAAATGGTCGTGAGCCATGGGGATGTCGGCGGCGTCGCCCATGGCTTCCTTGATCGACGCGACGTAGTCGGCTACGAGTTCACATCCCTTGTCGCTGATCTCCAATCCCTGATAGTAGTTCTCGGGGCCTTCCCCAGGTTCCCCGTTATAGCCTTCCGGCGCAAACATCGTGCCCCGCTTGCCTTGGAGGATGCGAGCTACGCCCAAGTCCATTTTGAGCATCGTAAATCCCGCGGCGACTCTCTCCTTATAATCGGCGGCGATGTCTTTGATGTCGTTCGAGCGCGACGATCCCTCGGTGTACATGCGGACCTTGTCGCGAAATTTCCCGCCAAGCATTTGATAGATTGGCACGCCGTAAGCTTTGCCGGCCAGATCCCACAACGCGTTCTCAATCGCGTTGACGCCGCTCCCCCGACGGTTATACGCACCGTGAATCTTGATCTTGCGGAAGATCTTGTCAACGTTGCAGGGATTCTCGCCGACCACCCGGGTCTTATGCGTCAGCACGTAGTTGGGCTGGGGGCCGTCCCCAATCGTCTGGCCGTAACCCGAAATTCCCTGATTGGTATCGATTCGGACGACGATCGTGCCGCCCGAGGCTCCTCCCGTGCCTGGAGTCGCAGGAGGCAGCGGTCCCCTGCCGCCGCGTGCGCCCGCTCGACCGGCGGGCGCTTGGCCTCCCGGCCCTCTCAGAACGGCGATGCGCATGTCAGTGACTTTCAAATCCGAAGGAATTGAATTCCGGTTGACATTCTGGGGATACGCTTCGAAGTCAGCCAAGAGGCCAAGCCCCGCAGCTGCCGCGCCCCTGCTCAGAAGCGAACGTCGCGCAATTGCGTTTTCTTTTGTGGACATCTAATCTCCTTTCCGCCAGCAAGTCCTACTCACGTGTGGAACAGGTCCATTCTCTCATCACATAAGGTATCCGAAATTGAATCTCGAAGATGCTCGCCCGCTCCGAAGTTCAATCCTAGGAGTATAGCTTGGCCGGCTCGATTACGCTGGTGTTCGCAAGTGGCGTTGTCCGCGGCGCTACGGCATTGAGAACACCACCGACCAAGTGCGCCGGACGGGCGCTGTTCGACGAGACGCGACGCCGTGTGCACCAAGCGGATTGTGGGCCACTCGTACAAAGTGGGCGGACAGGTCCCCGCAAGTCGGCTTGCATGCAGTTTCTGTGCCGGCTGGAGGATGACAACTCCGCGTTACGCGGTTGAAGAGTGCTCGCCGAGGATCAGGAGGAGATGGCCGGTGGTCAGTGTCCGGTGGCAGGTCGCGAACTGAGTGATGTTGCCGGGCGGCACCGCGTGTGGAAGCGGCTTTGCCGCGCGCTCCCTGGATGGGACGCGGTACTCCTTCCACTCCGCTTCGCTCGGGACGCAGAACCATGTCCCCGACCGGTGGTTGGCGGTTGCGGGGATTTGGGAAGTAGCCGGGTGTATGCCGAGCACGACTCCGCCGGAGTGCGAAATGAGAATTCCAGCACCCAGGTCCCCATTTTTCCCGCTCACAACGGTGGCTGTAGCCGGCGTGAGTTCTTCTGCTTGACCGGCGCCGTCGCGGCGGGCGCCATTTGGGGGCAAAATGGGGTCATGGCCGCGGAAACTTGGTCCCCCATCGGCATCCTGCTCGCCACCACGTTCACCACAGGGACGCTCGAAGCGCGGCTGGATGCGGCCAATGACGTCACGCCACCGCACGCCTGCCTGGGGTCCCCTCTGGTTGTCCGGCAATTGTTCGATGTGCTTTCGCTGGAGAAGAGTCTGAGGGCCGCAGGCATCCAGTTAACGTAGTCTACGGTTGTCCCAGGCGGACTAACTGCGGGTTGGCAATACATTGCCCCCACAGAGTAGCGCCCACACAGACAAGACTAACGAGGGTCAACAAACTAAAGGCTCCTAACTAATATGAATTACATAACTCTGGCTAATTAGGGTTGACATTGTTGTAAATTTGCGCTCGTGCTAAACTAGCGTCGGCAAGTAGACCCCCACTGGGACCCCGTTCCAACCTCGAAAGGGAAAGACATGCATTTTTACGAAGTTCTGGGAAGCACAACGTGTTTGTTTAACGTGCGGCTTTCGATTGCGCAAGATTACTGTCTGGTCAACGACACGTCGATCAATCCACATCTAATGATAGGTTCGACCACGGACGGGGCCGACAGGCGTAACTTTCTGATCTACCCGGAGCCCGAAAAGGACAACCAGTTTCGGATCCAACTGAAAAGCTACCTTCCCGGCAAATACGTCGAATCCTCCGGGAATGAGGGCCCGTTCAAGGCGTGGTATGACAAGAATGACACAGACTCGCAGCGATTCAGGTTCTTGAAAACAAGCCCTCCTGCAACGGTTCCGGCAGGCACTCCGCCGGGTGTCGATTGGTATCTGATTCAAAGGGTCTCGGACGGCCTTGTGCTCACTTGGGGTGGGGTTGTCGGCAAGTATGCTCACGCTATGGCGACTGCCGCTCAAGCTCAAGATTCCTCCAAGGTCTGGTTTGAGCCGGTTGACCAGATAGTTCCTGCAGTGGCCGCCGAACAGAAGAATGTCGAACCGAAGTTTCCCGATGAAACACCGTTGTTCGTGGCTCGGGATGCGATTCCCGCTGCGTTGGTGAACCTTGAGAACCTCTATAGCACCAAATGGGACCAGATAAAGGTCAGTCCATATTTTTACCTGGAGTTGGAGAAGTTCTGGCAGAAGACTGGTGCGCCGGTGCAGCTTGAAAGGGGTGGGTCTGAGGAGAGAATCGTCAAATACTACGAAACGTATTCCGAGACTGACTATACGGCCATTCAACAGACGATTGGGCACACTTTCAAGAGCGAAATCGAGGTCGGATACAAGTCAGGCAATGAGACGGGGGGGCCGTATGGTTCGCTGAAACTGTCATACGAGTACACGAATCAAAAAAGAACCGACGCGAGCGAGACGATTACGACGACGCGTGGAGAAGAGCGCTCCGAGAAGAAGACCTTTACGTTCAAATCAGAGCCTGGTGAGAAGGAGAACCACCAAGCGTTCCAGTTGGTTCGGCGGTACACGCTGAAGAACACAGCGGGTTCAGGGGTAAAGAAGTGGGAGTACGCCGAGCCCGGCAGGATCGAATGGCAAAGAACGGTGCAACCCGTTTCGTGAAAAGGACTTCTCACGAGGCGACCGGGACGGCGGTTTCCGTTTGCCCCGACTCGCCGACCGGTTGTCGCGGTTAATCCTGGACCGGCCTGCTTCCGCATTCCCTCCCTCCGGCGATTGCGCTACCATTGCGTTGACCGGATTCCTCCGCTTTCTGGGCTGGGCAGGGCGGAGCCGGCAGGGCGGCTTTTGCCGTCACTGGCGAAGATAGCGGCTATCACTATTACAGGGGGAAGCATCAGCCAAGTGGACATCCTGGTACGACGAGTTCACCAAAACTTCGAAAGGGGCAGACGCCTCTGCTACCTTCGCTGGTTCTGTGATTCGACTCCACTTCCCCATCGTTCCCTCGGGCTTACGCCCGCAGTACGACTCCCCGGGGCGGTGGCCGCGCCCCCGGTTCCGCTGAAACCGCTTCTCCAGCGGCTGCACGAATTCCTCTCCCCCAGACGGACGTCCGGCGTAGGTGCAGCGCCGCAGCAGTCGCTCCGCCAACGCTTTTTCCAGAGTCAGCAACGGTCCGCGCAGCACACATCGAGCCTGTCTGGGCATCTCCTTGAGGTAGCGCTGTGATCGGTCGGGAATTCTCTCCAAAACTCGAAACAAGCGAAAGTAGCCGCCTGCTATCTTCGATGATTTCGTCAATCGGTCGCAGCAGGATGTCCACCTGGCTACTTGGCGCAGGATGTCCACTTGGCCAGTCCACTTGGCCAGAGCTCCACGCGCTGGTGATAACCGTGGACGAAACTACCGGCAAAGCCAAAAAATCGAGCGCCTCACAAAAACACCCCTCCCTGCTCACGAAGAACCCTAACCGCCGAAACCCGCCGCACCAAAAATGGCGTGGACAATCCTGTCTGCCGTGCCTTCAATCCTGAAGGCAACAACTGACTTCCAGTTGCCACTGCAAACTCAGGCAAAATAAGCCAGGCAAATCGCACCAGATTGTGCCTCGCCAGGCACAAACCAGCGAGACAAGCCGAGCCAGGCCGCCGGGCCCGAAGACACAGTTGCATGGCCTCGAGCTCGCGGCCTCAGCGGACGGCGACGCCAGTGACCCTCATTGCCTCGGCGGCTCGGCAGACACCTTAACGAGGAACTTTCCCGGTTCGGCGCCCCCAACTCCAACCGTCTCCTTTTCCAAATGCAAACCCTCCAACTTGCCGCCGGTTCCGTAACCGGTCATCTTATAGGAGCCCTGGTTCGTGGCATAGTTCCACGTTCCCGACCATACTCCCTCCCATATGCCCCCCATATCCGGAACAGCCCAGACAAACGTGCCCCAGCAGTGGCCGTAATAGGTCTCGTCCAGATTACAGTGCATAACCACCATGCTGGTGCCGTCGATCATTGGCGCGGCTGTACCCGCCACTTCCAGGTAAGCCTGCGTCGAGACCCAGTTCCAGACGAAGATCTTGCTGGTTCCTGGACTGCACTTTAGGGGCCCCACCGCTTGACCGCCGACGCAGTTCATCGCACCGGGGCTCAAAATCTCACCCGCTTTTTCCCGTCCGGCCGCCTCCAGCATTCTCGAAGGTTGTTGCGCCTGTGCCAACGGCGCCAGCAGCAGAAGTACGGGCAGACTATAGCGAAGTATGCTCTCAGACATTGGCTAAAACCTCCCGAACAGAGCCTAAACCAATGCGGAATACCGGCCAAGCGGTAAGATGCGATTGTCGTGAATCCGTCGCGTCGTGCCGCGTCTTTCCGTGTATGCTATTCAGGAGACGGTTGCCATGCAGCGGTCAGCCCCAGACGCGGACATACTTGAGTCGTGGAAAGAGATATCGGAGTATTTGAATCACGATATCCGGACTCTCCAGCGCTGGGAACACACCCGGGGACTCCCCGTGAGGCGAATGCCGGGCGGCACCAAGCCCGGCGTCTACGCGATCAAGGCGGAAATGGATGCCTGGCGCCGTAGACGTGGCGTCCATTTGGCATCGGCCGTTGACGATGGCGAGGCACCCGCGCCATCCGTGGCGGTGCTGCCTTTCCTGAACCTGGCGGGCGAAAAGCAGGATCAGTACTTTGCCGATGGCCTCGCCGACGAGATCATCACTGCCCTTTCCGGTCTTCCCGGACTCCGTGTCACCGCCCGCACCTCCTCCTTCGCTTTCCGGGAGAAGCAGCAGGATATTCGCGAAATCGGTCGCCGGCTGAATGCGCGTGCGGTGCTCGAAGGCAGCTTCCGCCGTTTCGGCAGCCGCATCCGTGTCACGGCCCAACTTGTCGAATCGTCAGAGGGTTACCTCTTATGGAGTGAACGATTCGACCGCGAGCTAAGCGATGTTTTCGCTATTCAGGATGATATTGCTCAAGCTGTCGTCGATGCTTTGCGCGTCCGGCTGGCGCAGGCAGCCGTTCCGGTCAGGTCCCCTACGCAGAATCTCGACGCGTATCACCTCTGGCTGAAGGCCCGCTACCACACCCTGCGCCAGACGCCCGGCGAAATCCTCCAAAGCCGCGAGTTGTTTGAAGAGGCCATCTCTGTCGATCCCGATTTTGCTCGTGCACACCTTGGGTTAGCCGAAAGCTGGTGGGAGGCAGCGCTTTGGGGTCTGGCCGCCCCTCGAACGGCAGTCGGCGTCGGACGCCGGTCGGCGATGAAGGCGCTCGAAATCGATCCCACCCTCGGAGAAGCGCATGCCATGCTCGGCGTCTACCTCGGGGTTCACGATCTCGACTGGATCGCCGCCGAAAGCGCTTTCCGCCGCGCACTCGAGCTCAGCCCCGGCTCCGCGGACGTGCGTACCCGATATGCCGCCTGGCTACTGGAGCCGAATCTGCGCCTCGACGAAGCGCGTGTCCAGCTCAATCTGGCGCTCGAGTTCGATCCCCTCTCCGCCGCCATACACGGCTACCTGGGCCATGACCTGATCTTCCGGCGCGATTTCCAGGAGGCGTCCAAGGAGTTTCAACTCGCTATTGGGCTTGAGCCCAATTACTGGATGGCTCACATTCTGCTTGCAGGCTCCTACGCTTTCATGGGCATGTTCGGCAAGGCGATTGAAGTTTGCGAGGCGGTTCTGGAGCCTTCCGGGGGCAATCCTCTGCTAATCGGCTCCGATGCCTGTCTCCATGCGATTGTGGGGAACCGTCAGCGCGTCGAGGAACTGAGAACCATGCTTATTGAATCCAGTCGGGGCTTCGTGCCCTCGATTTCCATGGCCTGGATCCACCTGGGCCTCGGAGATTCCGAACAGTGTCTGGACTGGCTCGAAAAGGCCGTCGAAGAACGCCATCCTCTGATTGTGGAACTCAATCCCAAGCCGCTATACGACATCATCCGGCCCCATCCGCGCTTCCAGGCGTTGCTCTCAGCAATGCGCCTGGCGTAACCAGGGGCCTCTTAAAATCGGGACAGCCACGGAGCCTGTCGGAGATAGATTTTCCCGAACCCACATTCCATCGCCGCGGCGATTGCGCTACCATTGCGTTGACCGGATTCCTCCGCTTTTGGGGCTGGGCAAGGCGGAGCCGGCAGGGCGGCTTTTGCCGCGACTGGTGAAGATAGCGGCTATCACTATTACAGGGGGAAGCATCAATGGCAAATCCTGGCTGGAAAATGATTCTGTTTGCGGCCGTGCTGACCGCCGCTCCCGTCGGATATCACGTCACCGCCAAAATTCAGATCGGCGGGGAAGGCGGATGGGACTATCTGACCATGGACCCGGCGTCCCGCCGCCTGTATGTCTCGCATTCGACCAAGGTGGAAGTGGTGGACGTCGACGCCGGCAAGCTGGTGGGTGAGATTCCCGACACGCCCGGCGTCCACGGCATCGCGCTGGCGCCCGAATTGAACATCGGTTTTACCAGCAACGGACGGGTCGAACAACGTGACGCTGTTCGACCTGAAGACGCTGAAGCCCCTGGGCCAGGTGATGACCGGCGAGAACCCGGACTCCATCGTCTACGACCCGGCATCCGGCCGGGTGTTTACCTTCAACGGACGCTCGCACGACTCCACCGCATTCAACGCCAAGAGCGGCAAAGTGGAAGCCACCATCCCGCTGGGCGGCAAGCCGGAGTTTTCGGTCACCGACAAGAAGGGCAGCGTCTTCGTGAACATCGAGGACAAGCACGAAATCGCCGTCATCGATAGCAAGAAGATGACCGTCACCAAGCGGTACAACCTGGAAGGTTGCGAGGAGCCGTCCGGGCTGGCCTTCGATATGGCCAAGCGGCACCTGTTTTCGGTGTGCGGCAACAAGGTGATGGTGATCTCCGATCCGGACTCGGGCAAGGTGCTGGCCACCGTTCCCACCGGCGCGGGGACCGACGGCGCGGGCTTCGACCCCGGCACCGGCACCGCCTTCAGCTCGAACGGAGAAGGAACCCTCACCCTGGTCCGCGAGGTAAACGGCAAATACCAGGTGGTGCAAAATGTGAAGACGGAGCGGGGTGCGCGCACCATGACCGTCGATCCCAAGACGCACCGGGTATTCCTGAGCGCGGCCCAATATGCGCCCACGCCGGCCGGCCAGCAGCCACCCCGGCGGCCGCCCGTGCTGCCAGGGACCTTCGGCGTTCTGGTGGTGGGCCAGTGACCGGACCACGGTGGGGCGTCTAAGCCGTTGACGTCAAACAAGTAACTTGTCCGATGTTGGGGCCGTCTTTAAAATTAGAGGCAACCGATAACGCGCCAAGGGCGGGCAGTCGATAGAAGTGAGGGTGCGGCGATGCAGAATATCGGCGGGCGGCAATTTCTGCAAATCCCGGGGGAGGGAACCCACGAACTTCCTCCGCTGCTGGTGCGCACCACTCCGGAGCCGGACCGGCTGGACAACGTGGTGCACCTCGCCGAAGATCTGATCGAAGCCGAGGGCATGATTCCTCCGAACCCACTCGACGCTGTCGCCGACGAGCCGGCGGTGGAGCGGCGCCGGATGGACATGGCTGTCAACCTGGTGGAACAATACCTGGGCTTTCTGCGGCACTGGCAATGGGGGGATGGGGTGATTGAGTGGATTCGCCAGTGCGAAACCACTTTCGAAAGCCGGCAGGACCTGCGCCCGTTCCTGCGGCCCGATGTCTGGCCCCACGCCGGCCGCAGCAGCTTCGTGACGCTGCTTCACGACAAGAAGGTGGACATCAAAAACGTCGACCTGGACCGCGCCGTCGGAATGAGGCTGACGTTCCGGCAGCCGCCGCCGATTTCCTGCTTTTCGAACCAGTTCCTGTTTTATCTGAATTCCCCGGTGGCTTCCTCGGCTTTTCAAGCCTGGGTGGCGAGGGCGCCGCAGCCGGTGACGGCGCTGCCGCCCGAGCGCTTCGAGTTCCGCGTTTTCAGCGTGGACTGAATTCCAATCCGGGCGCGCCGCTTCAGCGGACGCGCGATTCCCAGCTCAGCCCCACCATCCACAGGCGCGGCGCGCCGGTCTGCATCGCCGGCGTAAAGGCCGTCGGATATTGCCGGTTCAGGGCGTTATCCAAGCTGAACGATGCGGAAAGCCCGGCGCCCAGCCGTTGGCGTACGCTCAGGTCGACCACCGCGAAGCCGCCCAGCTTGAACCGGTTCAGGTCGTCGTCGAACTGCATGCCGGTAACCCTGACGCCGGCCGACGCCAGCGTTCCGTCCCGCGAGTACAGCAACCGAGCCGAGCCCTGGTGGCGCGCCACTTGCGGCAGGCGTGCGCCGGCCTGGTAGCGGGCGTCGGCGAACAGGTAGGATGCCGATGCCTGAAGCCTCTTCCAGCGCTGGCTGAGGTCGGCCTCGATGCCCCGGCTGGTAGCTTGGCCGGCGTTTTCGCGCAGGCGGACAATCAGGCTGGGAGAAGAGCTTTGCGTGACGCTGGTAATCAACCCGTCCATCCGGGTGTCGAACGCCGTCACCGAGAGCTTGCGCGATTCGCCCACGTAATCGAAGCCCGTCTCGGCGCCCCACGCGGTTTCCTGGTGCAGCTCAGCGTTGGGGTTGGTAACCACGTTGCCCTGGCGGAAGCCGCGGTACAACTCGTTCAGCGTCGGCGCGCGGAACGAGCGGTAGACGCTGGCGCGCGCCCGCCACCGGCCGCCGCCAACGGCGACCCCGGCGCTGGGGCTGAAGAAGCGGTTGCCCAGGCCGGTGAAATCGTGCCTCGCCCCGGCGAACAGAGTGGCCGCGCCGTGCCGCAGGTGGAACTGCGCGAAGGTGCCCTGCTGGCGCATCTCGCCGCCGTTCGAGCTGTAGCCGCCAGGGAATCCCGTTTCGTTGCTCGACCCCTGGACGTCGCGGGCATCGGCGCCGGCCACCAGCCCCCAATCGCCGCCATCGTGGCTCCACAGAGCCGCGCCTCCGGTGGCTTCGGCGGGCACGGTTTGCAGGCGCGTCAAGCGCTCCGAATTCCGGTCGTCGGCGATGCTCGAGAAGCTGCCGCGAAATTCCTCGCGCGTGTGATAGGCCACCAGGTTCACGCTGTCGCGAGTGAACTGGTGCGTGTAGTTGGCGCTCAGCGTTCCCATGCTGGTGGAATTGGTTTGCAACGGCGTGCCGTTGCCGCGCTCTTCCGCCAGCAGGTCGAGCTTGAGAAACAAGCGGTCCCGGGCGCCCAGAAAGTCGACCCGCGCGCCGCCGGCCACAAAGCGGACGTAGGCCGGCACGTCCACCGCTCCGCGCTCGCTGGCGCGAACAATCGGGTAACCGTCGGTGGTGAACGCCCTGCCGTTGGCGGTGAACCCCCAGCGGTGTTTCAGCAGGGAAAACCGCACGCCAGCCAGTTGCGAATCGCGGTTGCCGGCCTCGAAGGAGGTTTCCAGACGCAGCGGTTCGGGCTCGCGGCTGAACAGTGCGATGGCGCCGCCCATGGCGCGATCGCCGAACACACTGGTGGAAGCGCCGCGCGTTACTTCCACCCGCTCCAGATCTTCCGGCGAAAATTGCGTCCAGTACACCCAGCCGCCGAACGGATCGTTGGCCGGCACGCCGTCCCACAAAAGAAGTGTCCGGCTGGCGCCCGTGGGCCCGATGCCGCGCAGGGAGACGCCCTGGGTGGTGGGATGCGCAACCAGGCTGGAGGTCCGCCGGAACAGGCTGAAGCCGGCGATCGAACGCAGCCGGTCGTCGAGGTCCACGCCGGGGAGGGTTTCCAGGCTATCCGCGTTTAGCACCGTCTGGTGCGCGGGCGCCTCGGCGTGGATGCTTGCCGTCACCGTGATGCTCGTCACCGTCGGTTCGGGTGGCGGCGTCGCCGCCGGGGCTTGGGAAAACGCCGGGATGCAGAATGCGAGCGCCAATGCGAGCCGTGTCTTCATAGCGTTGAGGATTGGACGTGAGTACCAGAACAATCGCCCGCTCGTCGCCGGCGACCTCGGGCAGCTTGCCGGGGACGGGACCCACCAGGGCCAGATACTTAAGAATAGTATACGCATCGCCCAGTTCCGGGATTGCCAGCGAGTAATTCTGGGTCTCGAGACGAAACGTCACGCCCCGCAACGACAGGTTCCACGCCAGGAACCCGCAGAAATCCACCGCGGTCTCGAACCACGCCTCTTCGCCGTCGCGCAAATCGAGGTCGAACAGCAGCCGCACCGGGCAATCCTGTTCGCGGGCGAATTCCCGAACTTGCAGCTCGCCGGTGTGCGCGGTCGCCTTCCAGTCCACATGGCGCGCGCTCTCGGTATGAAGATAGGGCCGGATGCGATAGAAATCGTGCCCTTGCCCGCGAACGTTCGATTCCAGCTCGCCGGTGACCGAAATCAGCACGCTTTCGAAACCCGGTTGCGGCAGGATGGACGGATAAACCAACACCTCGCCGCGCAGCGTCACATTGATTCCGCGCCGCAAGAAGCCGAACGGAAAGCCGGTTTGGAACTGGAAATTGTTGTCGCTGTAGAGACCCCGCCGTTCGAATTCCACCTCCACCGGTTCCTCGACGGAAGTATTGGAGGGGATCAGGGGAAAATACAGTTCCGTCAACAGGGCGCTGTCCTGCTGGCCCGAAACGCGGATGGAAAACGACGGCAGCACGCGTTTGCTGTTGCGCACGCGGATGCGGGCCTGAAGCCGGTAGCGGGCGGCGACGTGTTCGGGAAGCAGAAACTCCAGCTCCAGCCCGACCAGGCTCAGGCGGCTCAACAGGCCCGAGATCATCAGCGTGGCCAGCATGGCGGCAAGCAGCAGGAACAACAGATTGTTGGCGGAGATAAACGCCGCCAGCGCCACCAGCAGAGTGGCGCAGACATAGACCATGCCCGCCGTGGTCACCTGTTGGCGCGATGAGCCTTTCAGGCGGTTTTTAAGCTTTTGCCAAAACGCGGACATGCGTGCTTCCGTTCGAATCTTGGCACACTCGTAAGGCCCGGCGAAACCGCGGAGCGGGTTTCCCTGTATCCTGGGCAGGTAGGAGCTTGGCCATGAAAACCATCGTGTTGTTGATCGCACTCTCGTCCGTCGCGGTCGCCGCCGACTGGAAGCCGCTGTTCAACGGCAAGGATCTCACCGGCTGGCGGATGGTCGGCCCGGGGCACTTTGACGTCACCGACGGGATGCTCAAAACCGTGGGCGGCATGGGCTTGCTGTACTACACCGGCGAGAAGATCGGCAATGCCACCTTGCGCGTGGTGTTCAAAACCACCGGGCCGGCGGACAACTCGGGTGTGTACATCCGGCTGCCGGAGATGCCCACGGACCCGTGGTATGCCGTCCACAACGGCTACGAGGTGCAGATCAATGCCGCCGGCGACGACTGGCATTGCACCGGCGCCATTTACTCGCTGGCGAAGGTATCCGAGCGCAACCAGAAGCCCGCGGGCGAATGGAACACCATGGATATCGAAATCAAAGGCCAGCTCACCACCGTTTTCCTGAACGGCGAAAAAGTGAACCAGTTTCGCGGAGACCAGCCGGTGCCGCTGCGCAAGCAGTGGTTCGAGCCGGTGCGCGGTCCGCGGCCGGATACGGGCTACATCGGCATTCAGAACCACGACCCCGGCTCGCACGTGTTCTTCAAAGAGATCAGCGTCAAGCCGCTCGAATAGCGGTTGGGGCAGCGCGCTACAACTCGGCCAGCGCCCGGTGGACCAGGTGAACGCTGATGGCGCCCTCCCCCACGGCCGACGCCACGCGCTTCACGTTGCCCGCCCGCACGTCACCCACCGCAAACACGCCCGGCAGACTGGTCTCCAGCATTTGAGGCGGGCGTGCGAGAGGCCATCGCGGGCTTACACCCGGCGCGCCGGTGGCTTCCAGATCGCGCCCGGTGAGGATGAATCCCTTGTCGTCCATCGAAAGGCAGCCCCGCAGCCACTCGGTTCGGGGCGAGGCACCCGCCATGATGAACAGGTGCTGGATGGTGTGCGTTGAAATTTCGCCAGTCAGTTTGTCCCGCCACAGGACGCGTTCCAGGCATTCGCCGCCTTCCAACCCGACGATCTCCGTGTTGAGGTGCAGCTCAATCGCGGGATTCTCCGTCAGCCGCTGGATCAGATATCGCGACATGGTGTTGGACAGCTCGCCGGACCGCACCAGCATGTAAACCTTGCGGGCCGTTTGCGACAGGAACACCGCGGCCTGGCCGGCCGAGTTTCCGCCTCCCACCACCGCAACGTTTTCGCTCACGCAAAGCTGCGACTCGATGAACGTGGCGCCGTAGTAAATCCCCGCGCCTTCAAACTTCTCCAGATTCGCCAGCCGGGGCTTGTTGTATTGCGCTCCAGTGGCGATGACGATGGAGCGAGCGGGCAGCGCTACTCCATCGTCGAGCACCACCTCGAACGGCCGGCGGTCGCAGGCCAGCTTCACGACGCTGCGCGCGATCATCATCTTCGCGCCGAATTTCTGTGCTTGGGTGATGGAGCGCGACGCCAACTCCTGACCGGAGACCCCGGTGGGGAAGCCCAGGTAGTTTTCGATCTTCGAACTTGAGCCCGCCTGCCCGCCGGGAGCCTGCGTTTCGATCACCAGGACGTCGAGGCCTTCCGACGCTCCGTAGACCGCCGCGGCAAGACCCGCCGGACCGGCGCCCACGATAATCAGGTCGCGCACCTCGGTGCCGGCGACACTGGTGTTGAAGCCCAGGCAGCCCGCCAGGGTCTGAATCGACGGGCTCCGCAGCACGTCGCGGCCGTGACAGATCACGACCGGCACCTCCGACGGGGTCACCTCGAAGCGGTCCAGCAACTCCTGCGAGGTTCGGTCGGTGTCCAGATCGACGTAAGTGTAGGGATGCCCGTTCCGGCCGAGAAACTCGCGCAGCCGCAGCGTGTGGGCGGAGTGGCGCGAGCCCATCAGGATCACGTTCCCATAGCCGCGGCGAATCAGTTCGAGGCGACGCAGAATGAAAGCCCGCATCAGGATTTCGCTCAGCTCCGCATCCTTCGCCACCAGCGACCGCAGCGCCTCTCCGCTCACTTCCAGGAATTCGCCGGCTTCGGTAACCCGCCCGCGCACCAGGCACCGCTGCCCGGAAATCATCGTCATCTCGCCCGTGAATTCTCCGGCGTCATGAGTGGCGATGAGGCGCTCGCCGTCGAGGCTCGGCTGTATGATTTCCATGCTTCCCGAGAGCAACACGAAGAAGGGAACGGCCGTATCGTCGGGCTCGAAGAGGATCTCGCCGCTTTGTATGCTGCGCGGACGGCCGTACGGGCGAATGCGGTCGATCTGGGTTGGAGTCAGGACAGGAAACGCCTGAGTCCGGGCGTCGAGAGCGCTGGGAACGAGTCCAGGAGACATGTTCCATTTTCCCACCGATAGCGCAATCCGGCCAGCTCGGGTGATTTGCACGCCTGGCCCCGAATGTGGTGGACTGGGCGTCAAGGCCGGAATGGGCGAGCGGGGCATTCCGGCGGTCGATGGGGAGATGCAGGAGGAGGCGGGATGATCTGTGAACACGTCACGGAAGCCCGGGATTTTCAACCCTCAAAACGAATCTGCGAAGATTGCGTCAAAATGGGAGATACCTGGGTACATCTGCGAATTTGCCTGGTGTGCGGATACGTCGGATGTTGCGACTCGTCTAAAAACAAGCACGCAACCAAACACTTTCATACTTCGCAGCATCCCATGATGCGGTCCATCGAGCCGGGTGAAAGCTGGGGCTGGTGCTTCCTCGACGAGGTCGCATACGACCTGTCGCGCGGCCTGAAACGGGCGCGGGCAATTGAATAGCGACGGCGCAAAGCTTCGGCGATGACCGCAAATCAATATCGATCGACTGGGGCCGCTATGACCACACCTACGACGTTGGCGGATGCACGAAAGCAGACGGATCGGTTATTCGAGCTGGTCCGCCCGGATTCGCTCTACGAGCGCCCGATTCCGGAGCGGCACCGTATCATTTTTTACCTTGGCCACCTGGAAGCATTCGATTGGAACCTGCTGCGGCCGCACATGCGTAACGTGGAGGCTTTTCACCCGCGCTTCGACCGGCTGTTCGCGTTCGGTATCGACCCGGTGGACGGCGGACTGCCCTCGGATGCTCCCTCGGACTGGCCCTCGGTGGACGACGTGCGCGGCTACAACCGACGGGTGCGGCAAACGCTGGACGACGCGGAGCACGAAAGCCTGCTCGTTCACACCGCGCTCGAACACCGGCTGATGCACGCGGAAACGCTGGCCTACATGCTGCACCAGTTGCCTCCCGGGCGAAAGCACGCACAATCGCAGGCGCCCGTGCCGCGGGGAGGGCCGGTGCGGAACGAAACCGTCCGGATCCCGGAGGGCCGCGCCACGCTCGGACTTCCGCGGAACGGCGCCTTCGGGTGGGACAACGAGTTCGACGAGCACCGGGTGGAAGTCCCCGGGTTTGCCGTGGACCGGTATAAGGTAACCAACGCGGACTACCTGCGATTCATCGAAGCGGGCGGATATCGCGACCCGCGCTGGTGGACCTCCGCCGCGTGGCAGTGGAAGATGGAACAAAACATCGCCCACCCGGTTTTCTGGAAACAAGCTGGGAGTGAATGGCGCTACCGCACGATGTTCGACGAAATCCCGATGCCGCCCGATTGGCCGGTCTGGGTGAGCCACGCCGAGGCGAGCGCGTATACGAAGTGGAACGGGTCGCGCCTGCCGACTGAGGCCGAATGGCACCGCGCCGCTTACGGCACGCCGGAAGGCGCCGAGCGGCAATTTCCCTGGGGCGACGAACCGCCCGGGCCGCAACACGGAATCTTCCACTTCGGACGTTGGGACCCGGCTCCGGTGAACGCCTTTCCATGTGGCCGAAGCGCGTTTGGACTCGACGGCCTGCTGGCCAACGGATGGGAGTGGACCTCGAGCCCGTTTGAACCCTTCCGGGGATTTCAGGCCCGCGCGTGCTATCCGGGCTATTCGGCGGATTTTTTCGACGGCAAGCACTACGTTCTGAAGGGCGGTTCCCCGCGCACGGCCGCGTGCATGCTGCGCCGCTCTTTCCGTAACTGGTTCCAGCCGCACTACCAGTATGTTTACGCCGGATTCCGGTGTGCGAGAGGACTTTGAACCATGGCGACAACCGCACCGGCCTTGGACGGGACCGCCGTTTTCGCGGCGGACGTCCGCAACGGCCTGACCAGACCCGGTCAAAAAGAGCTGGCGTCGAAATATCTCTACGACGACGTGGGCTCGAAGCTCTTTGACGTCATCAGCCTGTTGCCGGAATACGGCCTCACGCGCGCCGACGAACGCCTGCTGCGCGGTCATGCCGACGGGATGGTAGACCGGCTGCCCGGCGAGGTTGTCGTGGCGGAGTTGGGGAGCGGCACCGGCAGCAAGACGCGATGGATTCTGGAGGCGTTGCGCCGGCGCCGGCACACCCTGTATTTCCCGATTGAGATTTCTCCGATCGCACTCGCCATGTGCCGCCGCGAGCTGCGTGAGATCGAACACATCAGCGTTGTCGGCGTCGAGCGGGAATATCTGGACGGGCTCCGGGAAGTCGCCGCGCGGCGTCGCGCCGGACAGCGCATGCTGGTGTTGTTTCTCGGCAGCACCATCGGCAATTTTACTCATCCCGCCGATTTGAACTTTCTGAAGGACATTCGCGGCATCTTGCATCCGGCGGACGCCCTGCTGGTGGGGACCGACCTCGAGAAGCCCGTGGACCGGCTCATCGCCGCTTACGACGACGCGCTCGGGGTCACGGCAGCATTCAATCTGAATCTGCTGGTGCGAATCAACCGCGAGCTCGACGCGGATTTTGCGCTGGATGGATTCGAGCACGAAGCACGCTTCAATTCCGAGTCGCGCAGCATCGAGATGCACCTGCGGTCGACTCGCCGCCAGCGGGTGACTATCTCCAAGGCGGGCCTCTCCGTTGCGCTTCGCGAGGGCGAGACCATCTGGACCGAGAGCAGCCACAAGTTTTCGCTGGCTGAAGTTGAGGCGCTGGCCCGGAAGTCCGGGTTCCGGCGCGAGGCGCAATGGGTGGACGCCGAGTGGCCCTTTGCCGAGACGCTGCTGGTGGCGGTGTAGGGCGCGCGGTGCCTACTCCGCTTCCGCCAGGATCTTTTCCATGAATTCGGGAATTTCGAATACGGCCCGATTCTCCATCGCCGCGGCTTTGCACCGGAACCTCTCCAGGTTTCCCGGCTGCAACAGCTCGTTGACGGCCGGCACGATTCGCCGGTAACTCCGGACTACCAGCCCCACCTGGTTCTCCTTCACCCATTCGGTGTTATAACGCTCCTGCGGCATGGTGGAGAGGTTGCGCTCGACAATTACCGGAAGGTTCATCCGGATGGCCTCGCTGATGCTGCCCGGGCCCGGTTTGCCGATGAAGTAGTCGGAGAGGTGCATGTAGTAAGGGACTTCGCGGGTGAAGCCTTCCACCAGCTTCGGATAGCGGGTCCGGAGATTGCGGAGACGCTCGGCCAGCTCGAAATTCCGGCCGCAGATCAGGATCAACTGAACGGGGAGGGCGCTCTGGTTCAGGCGACGCGCGATGCCGTACATGGCCTCCGAACCTTGCCCGCCGAACAGCACCAGGCCGGTGGGCAATTCCGGATCGAGACCGAGACGGGCGCGCTCCGCCTTCGCGTCGACGGTGACGGGCTCGTAGAAGCGGGGATGCACAATCATCCCCGAAACCCGATACACCTGCCGGGGCGGGATGCCGAAGGCAGCCACCTGGCGTTCCGCTTTGGCCGAGCCAACCACCATGTACTGCAGCGGGGAGTCGACCCAGTAATGCGGCGGGTAGTCCGCGAAATCGGTGATGACGGTGACGTAACGGGCGTGCGGTTTCAGGGCGTGGAGGGTATCGGCCAAGGCGCGATTGAAGTGCGGAACGAAGCTCACCATCATGTCCGGCGGGCCCGCGCTCCAGAACTTCCGCATCAGCGTGACCTGTTCGCGGTAGTAGAAGTGGAACAACTTGTGGATGACGCGCAGCGCCGGCGGCGAGAACATCGTCCAACCCTTCTTCAGCATGAAGTTGTAGACATCCTCCATGCGGGCGCCGGTGATTTTCCGGCACACGTCCAGCTCGTCCAGCAATTCCTGCAGGTTTACCAGCCGAACCTCCCAGGGGCGGTTTTGCCGGCCAATCGCTTCCTGCAGTGCGGTGGCCGCGGCCCGGTGGCCGCCGCCGGCGTCGAAGTAGATGAAGTCGATTCGTTTCATGTCGCCAAGTCGAGGGGACGGCGCCATTGTACAATCTCCGGGCACCCGGGCGTCCCGGCCGTGCGCATTTTCGAGACCTGAAACAGGAATTTTCACCAATGTTTTTTCCACACTTCACGCGACTGTAACCGGCCTCCGGCTAAATGGTAGGTGGGAGGCTGGCGATCCGCACCAGTGGCGGCCAGACGCGGCGATTGGTTAAGCTGAAGACAGAGACATTCAATCTCTGGGCTTCCCCCGATTCGTCGCCTCCAGACTGGCGATCTCAGGCTGATTCGCACGTTGAGGTGACTGTATGACCGCGGCCCAAACCATGTTGAGCTACATCGCAGCCCAAGACCTTAGCCTGATGCACCGGGTGAACCGTTGGCGGGCGCCGCGCTGGATTCGTCTGTGGATGGTGTGCGCCACCCGTGGCGGAGACGGCTGGCTGTGGTACCTGATGTCGGCCGCATTGCTGGTCTGGGGGGGGCCGCGGAGGTTTCAGGCCATTGGCGCTGCCGGGCTCGCCTGTGGAGTTGGGATTGCCGCGTTCCTGTGGATGAAGCGCTTCACCGGACGGCGCCGGCCCTGCGCCCTGGTTCCCCACTGCTGGGCCACGCTTTTGCCGCCGGACCAGTTCTCATTTCCGTCGGGACACACCATCACGGCCTTCGCGGTTTCCACGCCGCTGATGCTGTTCTATCCGGACCTTATGTTGGGGTTGCTGTTCTGTGCCGCCAGCGTGGCGCTTTCGCGCATCCTGCTGGGCATGCACTTTCTGAGCGATGTAATCGTCGGGGCCATCCTCGGATGCGCCCTGGGATACGCATCCTTCGTCTTGTTCCGCTAAAGGACCTTTCGGAAATTAACGATCCGCTTTCCGGCGCGCGCAGCCCGAAGTCTCAGGGCTGAACCGCGACGGTGAGAAGCGGGTCTGCGCCGGGACAACGGAGGCAGGGCTCTGGGCAGGCCGCTTCCTTTCCAGTCGGAGCTCAAACTTCCAGCGTAAGCCGGAATGCGGATGCCTTCACGCATCCGCCGCGGGTCACTCCTTCGGAGCGATAAGCGATTGCGGGCTGGCGCCGGCGGACCCCGACTCCCGGGTGTCGAGGGTGTTCATCTTCATTTGCAGCCGCTGGTCTGGCGTCAAGGCGCCGGCCGAGCCGAAAATCGCTTTCTCCCAGCTTCCGTACATCGGGTTGGGAAGCATGATCCAGCGGCTCCCCCAGTAGGTGCGGTACTGTTCGCCGAGCTGGGTGCGTTCCTGCATGCCCA
Source organism: Bryobacterales bacterium (assembly GCA_963810595.1). Lineage (GTDB taxonomy): Bacteria > Acidobacteriota > Terriglobia > Bryobacterales > Bryobacteraceae > CAWEOG01. Next base: position 151,856 of record CAWEOG010000018.1, read on the forward strand.
GACCCTGCGCGCTGATGAAGTCGTTCAGGTCGTCGCCGATTATCATCAACACCCGGTAGCGGTGGACCACTTCCTGTCTGCGCGAAGTTTTGTCGCTGGTCCAGCCCTCGTGCTCCCCCTGGGAGAGAATCGTGTCGTCACGGTCGTCCAGCGGGAATCCCAGCGACTTGAGGTTGCGCCGCGTTGCCTCTTCCTCGCTGGCGTCGCGGCCGGTGATGTAGAAGACTTTAATTCTTTTGCTCGCCGCCAGCCGGACGAAACTGAGAGCGCCGGGAACGGCGCCGGCGTTCGCTTCCTCCACCCACGACTTCCAGGTTGCCGGGCTGTAGGACTGCTTGTTCCGGATGAGCCGCGCCTCGTACGCGGAATTGTCCAGAACGGTCTCGTCAAGGTCGAGGATGACCGCCGGCGCCAACTCTTCGTAACGGCCGCTTTGCTCGGTGGCCGCCGTCCAAGTCTTGGTGCGCAGCGCCTCGTCCAACGTGCGTTCGGCGGCGCGGTATACCGTCAGGGCGACGGCATGGTATTCCTCCGCCGATTGCACCCACAGCACGCTGTTCAGCATTTCCGAACTTTGTTGCGCGCGGACGGGCGATGGGAGCAGACAGGCCGTCAGGGCAGTACACACAAGCAGCTTCGAAAGGCTCATACCGGAGTGACGTCTCCTTGCGGGACATTGGGCGACGGAATATCGACTGATCGAGGAGAAGTTCCGGACCGGCGGAACGCGGCAGCCGCAACATCTCCTGCCGCTCAAGGTAGCAAACAAATCCCTGCCGGCGCCACTCTGTCTGGCGCGAGGCAGCGAAACACTTCTTAGCGTTCCGGCCTGTGCCGATATACCAGTGGGGTGGCTGCTATTCCCGACCGGCCGGTGGTGCTTCGATAAAATAGAACCGGCAGGGCAAGAGCGCGAAATATGCTCCTTCGCCGGACTTTTCTGTTTCTATCGCGCCGCAAAACGCTGCGCCGCTGGGTGGAAACCTCTTCACTCACGGGGCCGCTGACGTCCCGTTTTGTCGCCGGCAAGACCCTCGACGACGCCATCAAAGTGTGCCGCCACCTCGAAAAAGAGAAAATCCTGGTAACGCTCGATCACCTCGGGGAAAACGTCACAACCGAGGCGGAAGCCCGGCGATCGCGCGACGCGATTCTGGAGGCGCTCGACCGCCTTGCGAGCGCGGCATTGCCTGCCACCGTCTCCATCAAGCTCACGCAGTTCGGCCTGGATCTTTCCGACGAGCTGTGCCGCAACAATGTCGACGCCCTCGTCCACCGGGCCGCCGATTGCGGCACCGCCGTCGAATTCGACATGGAGTCGCACGAGTACACCACCCGCACCCTGGCTATTGTCGGCGAAATGCATCGCCGCTACGGGCGGGTGCGGTCGGTGATCCAGGCCTACTTGCGCCGAAGCGAAGACGACGTCCGCCGTCTGAACGCCGAACGGATTCCAGTCAGATTATGCAAAGGCGCTTACAATGAACCGGACAGCGTTGCCTTTCCGAGCAAGGAGGACGTGGACAACAGCTACCTGCACCTCACCCGCCTGCTTCTCGACGAAGGTGTCCGGCCGGCCATCGCCAGCCACGACGAGCGGATGGTGCAGGCGGCTCTGGAACACGCCAGGCGGCAGAACATCGGTGCGGACCGCTTTGAATTCCAGATGCTCTACGGAATCCGGCGCGACCTGCAGAAGGAATTGGTGGAGGGCGGCTACACGCTGCGGCTCTACGTGCCTTACGGCGACGCCTGGTATCCCTATTTCATGCGCCGCCTGGCCGAGCGTCCGGCAAACGTCCTGTTTCTGGCCAAGAACCTGCTGCGCGCCTGAGATCGCGGGCGGGCAGGCGCTCGCGCAGTCTCGTGGACTATTGGTGCCTGGCAATAAAAGCCGAGGCGATGATTGCGTCCTTATCTTTTGCCACGTCAGTTCCGCCGGAACTGCCAAGGTCAAACACGACCGCCGGGTTGGTCGAGGGTTGAGCACCGCCAGGTTCGCGAGCGACCAAGCGGCGGATGTATTCGGCTAGGGGTATACCGAGATCGGCTGCGCGTTGTCTGGCGCGGTGGTGTAATTCCGGCGGAAGGGCGATTTGGGTGCGGAACATGGTACTGTCACTCCTGCAAAACAACGACAGCCTCGCCCGCCTTCAGGCGGGATAGGGTACTGGCACGGGGTTTGGGGGCCTCGCGCGAAACTGGCGGAGGGGAACTAGGACACGGCCACGCCGTGTTCCTGGGCCGCTTCGAGCGGCAGTTCGTGAAAGGAGTATCCGAAACCGCGCACCGAGCGGATGTACCGCATACCGGCGGAACCCGGCTCGATTTTCTGGCGCAACCGAAGGATATAGACGTCCACGGTGCGGTCGGTTACGGCGCGGTCATGGCCCCACACGGCGTCCAACAATTGCTCCCGGCTGAAAACCACGCCCGGCCGGCTCATCAAAAACTCGAGCAGGCGAAACTCGGTGGCCGTCAGCGAAATCGGATCGTCGTTCAACCGGACGCGAAAACTGCTGCGGTCCAGCTCGAGGCCGCCGGCCTTCAGGATGCGCGCCGGCGTGGTCCGCGAACGGAACTGAATCTTGATGCGCGCCACCAGCTCACGAACGAAAAAGGGCTTGACGATGTAATCGTTGGCGCCCAATTCCAGGCCGACAATGCGGTCCGTCTCCGAAGCGCGGGCCGTCAAAAAGATAACCGGAACGTGCGCCAATTCCGGATGGGCGCGGATTCCCTTGCAGATGTCCAGTCCGTCGGAATCCGGCAGCATGATGTCCAGGATGATCAGGTCGGGTTTTTCACGCCGGCAAAGTTCGATGGCGCCTTTACCCGTCTGTGTCCCCGTCAGCACGAAGCCCTCTTTTTCGAGGTTGTATTTCAACAAGGCAAACAGATCGGCGTCGTCTTCGATCAGGAGGATTTTTTTCATGGTTTCAAATCCAACCTCAACATAACCCGGACTCGTTACAGTCAGATTACAATATCGTTACCGTTGGTTGAACCCTGCCAGATTCGTCGGTCTGGAAGGCCCCAACCGGCGCGAGGACCGGCGAAGCCGTTTCGGGACGATTCGTTCCGGCGCGCGGATTCCCGGAAACACGCCGGGGAAGCTCCTCCACCATTCTAGTTTGCCGATTGGGGTTGCGGCTGCCCCCCAACGGCCCCTATCAGTTGCGCAGGCCGGCCGGCTGACGTTTCCGAAATCGCCCTGTCAGGCGGCCCAGGTTCCAGGTAAGCAATCCCAGCGCCGTGCCGATGGCAACGCCGATGAGATTCGCCCGGAAATCGAGCCAATCCGGAGTCCGTGTGGCCGTCAAGCCCTGCAGCAGCTCGAGAACGCCTCCCAATACGATGGCCCACCCGATGGCCAGCGCAACCTGCCGCCGGATTCGGAAGGACAGAAAGGGAAGGTAGGACAGCAATAAGTATGAAGTGGAATGCTCGACCTTGTCGCTGGTGGGAACCGGCGGCAGCATGGGAGCCGGCACCAGTGAACCGACGATCACTACGAGGTAGAGCAGAAACAGGGCAGCAACGGCGAGCCGCCGGTACGGCTCGATGGCGCCAAAGTCCTTCATTTCCTCGGCAGTCACTTGCCCCACTATTCTATCGGGAAAAGTTGAGGCGGCAGCTTGCGGGCTGCCGCCTCTAAGCATTCGCAGAATTGTCGCTAAAGCAGGCGCCGCGAGCGGCGCCTACCGGTAATCAACGCTCACGGTGTCGGTGGAACTGGCCCCGTGAATGTCCGTGACGGTCAGTTGGAAGACGTAAGTGCCTTTCCCTCCCAACAGCGCCACGTGTGCCGAACTTCCGCTTTGCTGGACGCTGGCACTCGGGTTCAGGGCCGTCCACACGTAGGTCAATTGGTCTCCGTCGACGTCGGTGGAGCCGCTGCCGTCGAGGTTAACGATGTCGCTGTAAACCACCTGGTCCGGTCCGGCATTGGCCACCGGAGCATGATTATTACCCGTTCCAAGGGTTACAGTGATGGTCTGCTCGGTGGTGTCGCGAGTCCCGCGAGCATGCAGAGTATAGGTGGTGGTGTCGGTCGGATGAACCACCAGCGTGCCGTAGATGGGCACCTGTCCGATGCCGTCGATGTCGGCGAGCAGGGCGTCCTGCGTCTTCCAGGTCAGCGTTACCGCCTGGCCTGGAGTTGTGATCGTGGTCGGTGACGCGGTGAACGTCGTGATCGTCGGCGGCTGTTGCACGTTGACGGTGATGTCGGCGCTCATGGTGCCCGCATCGCTCTTGGCGTGCATGACGAACGAGGTGGTCGTAGTCGGGCTGACGATGACGCTGCCGCCCTTGGGGTTGACCGACCCGATGCCATCGATCGAGGCCTCGGTGGCGCCCGCGATCTCCCAGGTAAGAGTCGACGACTCACCGCGATAAATGAGCGTCTTGTCCGCCTTGAAGAAGCGAATCAGTGGAGCCAGCGGGTTGCCACCCGTTCCTCCACCCGTTGTGGTCCCCGTCACCTCAACGGTTGCCGTTGCGGTGAGCTCGCCGCTCGCGCCGTGGGCAATCAGTTTGTAGGTGGTGGTAGCGGTCGGCGAGACTGTCAGCGAACCGCTGCTGTTGACCGCGCCAATCCCTTCGATCTCGACGGTGGTGGCGTTCTCGGTATCCCAGGCAAGCGACGCCGCCTGGCCGGACGTGATGGAGGCCGGCGCGGCAACGAAGCTCAGGATGCGAAGCACCGGCGGCGGCACTACCTTAATAGTGACAACCAGGGACTCCGAGATGTCGCCGGCGGCGTTTTTCGCCGTCAGGGTATAGGTGGTGGTCTCGGTGGGTGAAACCTGCGACGTACCCGCCTTCGGATTCACGTTGCCGATGCCGGTGATCTCGGCGGTGCTGGCGTTCAACACCTCCCAACTCAGCGTGGCTGCCTGGCCCGCCGTAATCTCCGATGGAGACGCGGTGAACCGGACGATCTTAACCGAGTTGTCGCCCGGCGGCCGGATGGTGACAACAATGCTTTCACTCACCTCGCTGGAATCGTTCTTTGCCGTCAGGGTGTAAGTGGTGGTCTGGGTCGGCGACACCTGGCTGGTGCCGGCGGCGTTATTCACCGTGCCGATCCCACTGATGGTGACGTTGGTTGCGTTCTGCACTTCCCAACTCAACGTGGATGCCTGGCCGGCGTCGATTTCCGAGGGGCTGGCAACGAAGCGGACAACCTTCACCGCTTCCGGTTGCTTCACCACCACGGTGACGCTCTTCGACACCTCACCGGTGTCATTTTTGGCGGTCAGGACATAAGTGGTGGTTACGGTCGGCGACACCTGAGTTGTGCCGGCCTTCGGGTCCACGCTGCCGATCCCGCTGATAGTGGCCGAAGTGGCGTTGTTCAACTGCCAGGAAAGAGTGGTGCTCTGGCCCGCGGTGATTTCCGACGGCGATGCGGTGAAGCTGCCAATGCTGGCGCATTCCGCCGCCTTGGTGATGACGTTCACCTGGTCGATGCCTTTGGCTCCCTTGTCGTCGGTGACCGTCAGGCGGAAGCCGTAGGTCTGGTCGGCAGCGGCGGTGAAGGTGGCTTTGGCGGTGTTCTTGCCCGTCAAGCTCACCGCCGGTCCGCGATATCTGCGTCCACTCGAAGGTGATGGGATCTTCATCGGGATCGAACGACGCCGAGCCGTCCAAGCTGGATCTGTCCGGCGGCGGCGCCGATCTGGCGAAACCTGCGTCGGCTACCGGCGGGCTGTTGCCCGTGCGCACTTGGCGTGTCAGCATCTCATAGCGGATGCGAGGGACTTCCACCGGAACGGCGTGATCGGCGCCGAGGTATTCCTTCGGCTGCATGAAGTTGCCGAATTGGAGACCGGCGACGATGCGGCCCGTTGCTTGTGGTCCAACCAGCGTCTCGTTCCAGCCGCCCTCGAGCGTAAGCGCGATCTTGCTGTTCAGAGGCTGGATAAAGCGAATGGTTCCGCCGGGCTTGTTGTTCGTTGCTGCCGAGCAGCCTGATCCATCCGATGTTGGCTTCCATCGATTGTGTTGCCAGAACAGGGACAGCGCCGTGCGGGCCCCGAACTGGTCGACGATCCGCAGATAGCTGCTCCTCCATGATGTTCGGCGAGATGATGCGGCGATTCACCACTTGGTCGTCCATGTAGCCCTTGGTCCCGAACAAGCCGATGGTGCCTCGGCTGAAAATGTAGTCCGGCCGTCGCGGAGAATTGGCCCAGCGTTGGCGCCGTATTGCATGCCGTGCAAATTGACATGCTTGAAGCTGCCAAATACGCCGAACTGTCCACGCTCGGTGAAGCGATCGACCAAGCCAAGGTCGAACTGAGCCTCCTTCCGTCCGCTGAAGCTCAGGAATTCACCCTGGCCCTGAATGCCGTAGTTCGCGCCAAACGGTTTGAACATTCGCGCGGCGCCGCTGAATGTGAGGCCGCCATCCATATCGGAGCCAACGTTGGCCCGCAGAATGGAGAAGATCGGCGTCTTCTGAGCGGCGATGGCCTGTTTGACCGATTGCGCAGCCTCTTGCGCAGCCTCTTGCGCAGCGCTCTTGGCGATCTGCTCGGCTTCGGGCCGTGTAACCGGCGCAACCGGTGGCGGCGCGGCAGTGGCTTGGGCTTCGGCCTTCTGCTGAGCGCCCTTGAGTGCGTCAACATCGGCTCGAAGGTGGTCGTTCTGGTCTTTCAGGTCGCGCAAGGCGTTCAAAATCTCGTCCAGCTTGTCCAGGCGTTTCAGAATCTCGTCACAGCAGTCCCTCGGCGCCGCCATCGATTGGATGGCTTCGCCGACGCCGCCCGCGCTCACCTTGCGGCCCTGACCGTCGAGTACGGTCATCACGACGCGCCTGTTCATCCAGCGCCCGGACCCGGTTTGGTTACTGACTTCGGGCTGTGACTCTCCGGCGCTCCGGACCTCGATCTGTCCCGACTGGGCGCCGTATTTTTCCAGAAAAGTCTTCACCATCTGTGCCCGGCGCTCGCCCAATCGCAGATTGTAGCTGTCGCTTCCGATCCAGTCGGCGTGTCCCACTAATTGGACTTTGTAATCAGGGTTCTTCTGAAGCAATTCGGCAAGCCTCAACAGGCTTGGATAGCCGTCGGTTAGGACGTCCGTATTGAACTCGAAATTGATCTCTTCCCAATCGTCCTTGGTGGCAGTGGTCGTCCAATCCTTGCGCCATACACGATGGAAGCAAGGAGGGCACTGGCCACCAGAATCGCCAGTGATCTGCGAATCATGACAGGGGTTTCCTCCGTGTTGATGTGCGAGCTTACCTGAACTTATTGGCTCCGAATCGCGGTCTTCGCCGCGTCTTCCAGCTCCAGCGTGGGCGAGCGAACTACGGGTCCAAATTGCAGCATGACAATTAATAACCCGAGATCATAGCAGAAACTGTAGGATGAAGGAAGATGGGTTTGCCGGACGGGCGGTCGCCCGCCATCGCGGCGGGAGGAAAGTCCGGTCTCCTCAGGGCAACGTGCCGGCTAACGGCCGGGGGGATTCGCTCAAAGCGGATTTCACGGAAAGTGCCACAGAAAACATACCGCCACGCGGTCGCGCCCACGGCGTCGCGGGGTAAGGGTGAAATGGTGCGGTAAGAGCGCACCGCGGCCGGAGCAATCCGGCTGGCAGGGCAAACCCCACGCGGAGCAAGACCAAATAGGGGAGGAGGAGTGGCCCGCTCCGTTTCAGACTCCCGGGTAGGTCGCTTGAGCCGTCCAGCAATGGCCGGCCTAGAGGAATGACTGCCACCCCGTTTTGGCGGGGAACAGAAACCGGCTTACAGTCCGGCAATCCATCTTTCAGATCTATACACCAGGGTGGCAGGTGGTAAGCACACGGTCGGGGAAGAACCGAGGATTACACCTACCGCATGTGTTATCGCTTGTTACCTGCCTTTATGCACCGTCCGCCGCCAGGGATTCCGCACCGCCCCGTTCCGCGCCCATGTGATATCTTCTCCACTTGAATCCGGAATAGAGGAAACCTCTCTGAATGCGAATTACCGCCCTTATCCTTTTGGCATCCCTGCCTCTCCTCGCCACTGAGAAGTGGTCCGTTGGAGACGTTCTCTTCCAGGAGCGAGCCTCCGAGATGGAATTGTCGCGGGACGGATCCAAACTGGTTTGGGTGAAAGCTCAGATGAGCCGCGAGAAAGGGATTGCCGTTTCGAATATTTACTTGCGCTACCTCAATGATGGCCACGATGTCACGCTGACTCGCGGCACCGATGGCGCGACCTCACCCGCCTTCTCCCCGACGGATCGAGGGTAGCGTTTCTCTCCAGCAAGAAAGCCCAATGACTCGGCCCCGAATCGGGCGAAGCAAACGCCGGAGGCGAACGGCGACCAGCCCAAAACGCAGATCTGGATGTTCGATCTGCGCGGGGGCGAGCCGCAGCAACTGACGAAGCTTGCCAGTGGAGTGCGTGCTTTCCGCTGGATTGACGACCAGACGCTACTTCTAGTTGCGCCTGAAGATCCGTCGCTTTACGCACAGGAAATAAAGGAGAAGAAGGACACATCCGACGTCGTCGACGATGAAGTGCACGCACCCCCGAGCGTTTGTTCCGTTACGCCATCCAGGGCGGCAAGACCGACCGACTGACGACCAACACAGACCGAATCACTTCCGTCGTCCGTTTCCCCCGACGGGAAATGGGCGGTGAGCACGCACAACCGGAGCCTCCGGGAGATCTACGACGCGAAAATCAAACCCGCGTATTGGCTTCACGATCTCACGGCGAACGCCTCTGTGCAGTTGTTCACCGAAGGGAAGCTGCATCCGCGCCAGGTTGTGTTCACTCCGGACAGCAAGGGCTTCTACTTCACCAGCCCTCACTCAAGCACGCCGATGTACGATGATGCTGCCATCGATCTCCTTTATTACTATGACTTAGCGTCAAAATCTACAGTACTGGTTGACCTCGATTGGCCGAACGGAGTCTCTCGCGAATGGAAGCGACGCCAGATGGGTTCCTGGCCATTCTTGAGAACGGAGCCCGGCCCCGCGCCGCACGCTACGTCAAGAGCGGGATGTCGTGGGCGCGCGAGTTGGCTGGATGGCGACCACGCCCAGGATATCGACGGATTCGCTTTAAGTTTGGATGGCCAAGACCTTTGCCTTTGGGTACTCGACAGCTAGCGACCCCGGCGGTTGGTTCACCGCGAAGCTGGAAGGCAGCCGGATCGCCGAACAGAAAGCCGCTGTGACCGTCAACTCTGGCTGGACCGGGAAGACCTAAAGCAAAATCTGAGATCGTTCACTGGAAGGGCGCAAAGGACGAACAGGTTGAAGGAATTCTCTATTACCCTTACAACTACGTAGCCGGAAAGCAGTACCCCTTGGTCGTCATGATCCACGGAGGGCCTGCCGGTGTCGACACGGACCAGATTCCGGGAGTCGATGACCACGCCGATTCAGCTCTACGCCCAACAGGGTGCTTTCATCTTCCGGCCGAACTACCACGGCAGTACGGGTTATGGCCTCGCCTGGTCGGAAAGCATCATCGGTGGAAAGTACAACGATCTGGAGTGGCTCGACGTTGACAAAGGGGTTGATAGTTTGATCGCCAAGGGCTTGGTCGACAAGGACAAGCTGGGTGTCACGGGCTGGAGCAATGGAGCCATTATCACCATCGAGCTGACCACGCGCACCACCCGCTACAAAGTGGCCGGATCGGGTGCGGGCGACGTGAACTGGTTGTCGGATTGGGGGAACGCGGTGTTCGGCGATTCCTTCGACAACCTCTACTTCGGCCGCCGTCCGATGGACGATCCGGAGTTCTATGTCAAGAAGAGCCCTCTCTTTCGCATGGACAAGGTGCGCACCCCGACGATAATTTTCTTTGGCACCGTCGACCGGCAAGTGCCCACCGAGCAAGGGTGGCAACACTACCAGGCGCTGAAGCACTACGGTAACACCGACGTGAAGTTTATCTCTGTTCCCCGGCGAGGCGCACGGACCGCGGAAGCTAGTCCATCAGCAGCGCAAGCTGGAGGAAGAGCTGGCCTGGTTCGACAAGTATCTATTCCAAACGACCGTGGCGGATAACGTCTCCTTGAAGACAGGCTCCCGGCTTGACGCGGCGGTGAGGCTGGAGAAGATGAAGAACATCCCGGAGACCGTCGACCGGGGCAAGATTGCCGTTGGGCGGTTCGAGGTAACCAGGGCGCAATTCGCGGCTTTCGACGGCTCCTACCGATACCCGGCGGGTACGGCCAGCTATCCCGCCACAGGCATCACCTTCGAGCAGGCCAAAGCGTACTGCGAGTGGTTGAGCAAACAGACGGGCGCCAAATACCGCCTGGGCACGGAGAAGGAAATGGGCAAGATGCTCACGGCCAAGGCATGCCGAGAACACCCTGGACGCCTGGGCCGGGTACACGGTGAACGAAGACGACGCAAAAGGTTGGCCCCTGTGGTTGCAGGATTAGGGGAGGGAGCCCTGATCAGACGAGTTGGCAGTTTCCCGGGCGAAGGAGACGATCCGGTATACGACCTTGGAGGCAACGCCGCCGAGTGGGTGACAACCGAAGACGGCAAGGGAAGCCGATGGGTGGCAGCGCCGACCGTCGCGGCCGATTCCAAGACCGCAACAGCACCCCGGCCGGATTACGTCGGCTTCCGAGTGGTGCGGGATGCGGCTGCCGGGACGCCCTGAGGGCCCGCGGGCCGGCCCGGCGCCGGCGTTGGACATTTGAACCCCGGTCCCGGTACATCTCGCCATGCATCCACCGCCGGCTTCCGATATAATGGACATATTAGCTTTTGTTGTTTGAGTCTAGTGGGCGGCGTCCTACTTCGTGCCCCCGGCAGGAGTTTCTGAGCTTGGATATGGCGAAGGAAGCGAAAATCGGCCGGTCGCGCATTCGGCGGGTGAAAAATGATGGCTTGGAGTTCCCCCGGGAGCTGCCAAGGCAGTCTTGGTGCGGAGCGGCACTTCTCCGCGCCGGCACGTGGATTTGCGCAGCGGGGGTTTCCCCGGCTGGGAAGGGCCGCAGCAAATGACGCCGGCCTCGTTCCCCTCGCAGGGCCGCGTATTCATTCCTCAAAGTCGATTCCTTCCCCGTTCTCGGCGTCGGTCTTCGCTATCACAGCCGGTTTCGCAAGGAAATTCTGGCTCGCCAGGTCCCGGTGGACTTCCTGGAGATCGAGGTGGATTACTTCCTCGACGCTCCCAGGCGTCGGCAGGACGAATTGAAGGAGCTGTCCGAACAGTTCCGCATCATCCCCCGCGCGGCCCAACTTTCCTTGGGCAGCGCCGACGGAATGGACGAGAGGTATCTGGACAAGCTGGCCCGTTTCATCGACGCGGTGGAGCCACCGTGGTGGTGCGAGCACCTGGCCTTTTCACGCGCCGGCGCCACCTACATGGGCTCTCCGGTTCCGCTGCCGCGCATTCCGGCGTCGCTTCGGGCGCTGGAGCGCAACGTGGAGCATATTCGGCAGCGCATCCACGCACCGTTGATTCTCGAAAACGTCACCAGCATTGTGGATTTGCCGGGCAATGTCATGACCGAGATGGAATTCCTCACCGAGGCGCTGGAGCGGACGCAGTGCGGCCTTTTGCTGGATGTCGCCAACCTGCACGTCAATGCCATCAATCACGGTTTGGACACCAGCCGGCTGCTGCATCAGTTGCCGCTTCACCGCGTGGTGCAGCTCCACGTCGCCGGCGGACACTGGGACCACGGGCTGCTGCTGGACTCCCACACCCAGCCGGTCTCGCCCGAAGTCTGGTGCCTGGTCGACCAGATCCTCGTCCCGGGCCCCGGTGGCGGGCATCGTCGTGGAGCGGGAAGGGGAAGTGGAAGCCGTTTCCGATTTGATCGGTGACATAGCCGCGGCGCGCGCCTCGGGCAGGAGGCATGCACGATGGGCTTGAGAGAACAGGAGCAGTTCCTGGCCAAGCTGTACACGGACGGCGAATTTCAGGAGACATTTTTTCAAAATCCGGCGCAGACTGCGCGCGTGTTCGGCCTTTCCGACGAGGAGATATCGCAGATGCGTGCGCTCTGCCCGGCGCAGGTGCGATTTTTCGCCTCGACGCTGGAATTGCGCCGCGCCGCCCAAACCGCGAACTTGATTCCCGCTTTGTCCGCCGCGCTGGGCCGCCGTTACCTGAGGTATTTCCACGACTACGTGGTTTGGCGCGGCCGCTGCACGTGCGCCTGTCTTTCGCGCTTTGCCACCTTCTACCGCCGGCGCCGGGAAGATGGCCTGTGCTTCGCGGCCCTCATCGCAAAGCAGGCGAAAGAGCTGAACCTGCCGCCCTGGATCGCCGAGCTGGCCCGCTACGAACGAATCCGGCTGACGCGGGACAGCCGCTGTCTCTGGGCCACGCTGTCGCGGTTCCGTTACCCGGTGAACACTTTGGCGGAGGCTTTCGAATACCGGAAAGAAGTCCCGGAGCTGCGCCAGCGCCAGCGGCTGCTGTTCGCCATCAAGCTCGGCCGTTGGTGGGAAGCCACGTTCTGGCTGGCGCTCCCCTCGCTGGACCGCGCTCCGGCAGAAGAGGCGCCGAAAGCCCCGGGCAGTTTCTCCCGCGTCGAAAGCCGCTGACTCCCATCCAGGCGGCTGGCGGCCCGTTCCACTTCGTCCCGGTCAACCGCGGAAGTTCGAGAGGTTAACCACCCTCGCGGAGCGGCAGCCGTTTCATCGCGGCGCCGGTTGCATCCCAAGCCAGCAGCAGCCGGGTCAAAATCACCGGTTGGGTGGCGGCCAAAATGGAAACCAGGCCGGACAAAAAGAGAATCATCGCGGCCGGCGCGAGACAGACATCGTTCAGTCCGGTCATCACGGTCGACAGCCGCTGGCCGTAGAGCGCCATCACGGCAACCAGTGTGGTGTGACCCTCAAATCCGCTGTACAGCGGAATCAGTTTGACCCAGTAGGTGGCCGCCAGCACGTATCCAAACAGCAGCATCATTGCGGCCGCGACGAATTTTCCGGCCTTCCGCCACCGGCTGCACCCCAACAGGCCCAGAGCCAGCATCGGCACCAGTATGGCCTGCGTATGCCAGGAACCGGGACCCGTAGTTTCGCCGTGCGAGACGCTGTAGTTAATCGCGGACTCGTAAGCCAGCGCGAGGATGAACAGGCCGCAATAAAGCAGCACGATCCATTCGGCGCTCCGGTGGCGGCTTGCGGCCCACAGCAGCAGCGCGGCGAAACAGGCTGCGCTAAGAGCTCTCAGCGTATTGGCCGAAAACGACTCAAACGAATTATTCCCGGTCCACAGCGTGGCTCGGGCACAGGAGTCGATTACGGCGGGCAGCCTCTCCAGGCGGATGTCCCGCAATGCTTCCGCCGGGTCCGCACCCTCCCTCACTTCCTGCATGCCTGAGATTGTCCCGTAGCGTTCCACGTTCCGCAGGTACCAGGGTCCGGCCAAAGCCATGGTCATCGCCAGCGCGAGTCCCAGATCCCGCCACCTGCGGCGGAACAGGAAGAGGGCGGCGACAACCGGAACGAAGGCAATGAAATACGCCTTTGTCAGCAAACCCATGGCTAAGAGCACGGATGCGAGCGCTGCACGTTCCAGGCTGGGGCGATCGTCGTAATGAATCACCGCCACCAGCAGCCAGGCGGCGAGCGGCACCGCCAGCCAGTCGTTCGCCACATGTGCCAGGGTGGCCCAAATCATCTGGGAAGAGAGCACGCAGAAGATCGCGATATCTTTGTACGGGTCGGCAATGCCAAGTTGTCCCGCCAGCCGTTCCCGCGGCGGCGAACAGGAGAAGAGCGCCGAGTGTGCCGGCCAGAATTCGCAGCACCAGCACACGCCTTGGCAGCGGCAAATCTGCCAGAGCCCGCTCGGGCAAAGCTAAAGCCGCGAACGCAAGTGGCGCCTGCTCCGCTTCGTAGTTCACAAAATGTGACGGCCGCCACCGCAGACCGGGGTCGATCCGGCTGAGCTGCCGATGCGCCTGTCGGCGTTCGGCTTCCGGCCTTCCAAAGAATTCGTGGTACGAAGTAGTCCCCGGAACGTTCTGATGAACGGCAGAACTGACGGGCGCGAGCAAAAGAGACGATCCCACCTCCTGCGAAAGCTGCGACGTTCGCGGATCCGGGAAGCCGTCTCCGTTCGCCAGCGCCTGGACGTATCCAAAGTGGAAGGGTTCGTCGAAGCCTTCCCAAAGAGGCAGGAGCGTGCAATAGAGGGCCACGTTGGCCAGCGCATACGCCAGCAGCAGCCAGCGCGGCTTTATCGTTCGCAGCGCCGCAAGCCACTCGAAAGAGAGCCCGGCCCCCCGGCCGAAACTCATCGTGACGCGCCGCTCAGGACCTGTTTCAACTCGGACATGGCCTGCCCGAATTTCTGCCAGTCCCCCTGCGCCATCGCGCTTTGCGCCTGTTGAAAGAGGGTCTTCGCCCGCTCCAGATCGGCCGACCGGACCACCGGCGCCGCCGACGGGTTTTGTGGCGCTTGGCTGGTGCCGAAGACGGAGCTGATCGCCTCTTCGAAAGTGGGTTTCATCGCCACCTTGTCGCCGGCAACCACGATCACCCGGATGAGCTGCGGGATCTCGGAGCTCTCGGCCGTCAGGAAAACCGGTTCGACGTAGAGAAAAGAATTCTCGATGGGCAGTACGATGAGGTTTCCCCGAAGCACTTTCGATCCCTTCTGATCCCACAGCGACAACTGCTCGGAGACGGTGGCATTCTGGTCGATCATGGCCTCGATCTGCATCGGGCCCAGGACCAGCTTATCTTTGGGAAGCTGGTACACCAACAACTTGCCATACTCGGGAAAATCGCACGGCGCGGCCATCCAGGCGATCATGTTATCCCGGTTCTGGGGGGTGAAAGGAGCCATCAGCAGGTACTGAAGCTGGTCTGTGCCCGGCAGTTTCATCAGTACGTAGTAAGGGCTCATGAGCTGCGGAGAGCCGCCGTACTTTTCCTGGGCGAACATCCACATATCTTCGCGGTTGTAGTAGACCTGGGGAACGGTCATATGGAATGTCCGGTACTGGTCGGCCTGAATGGTGAACAAGTCCTCCGGGTAGCGCAAATGTTGTTTGAGATCGGGGGAAAGCCGGCTCAGATCCTGGAAGACGCCCGGAAAAGCGCGCCGGTAGGCTTCGAGTATGGGATCCTTGGGATCCATCACGTAGAACGTGACGGTTCCGTTGTACATGTCCACGACAGCTTTCACCGAATTGCGGATGTAATTCAGGTCTGAACCGAAAGACGCCGAGTAGGGACTCGAATACGGATAGCGGCTGGAAACCGTGAAGGCGTCTTGAATCCAGTAGAGTTTGCCCTCGCTCAGCACGGCGTAAGGATCTTTGTCGAGTTGCAGGAAAGGCGCAATCTGCGTCACGCGATCTTGAACGCGCCGCCAGACTTGAATGCGGCTGGAGGGGTCCAGATAGGAAGTGAGCAGGATGTTGACGTCCGACTCGGTCCAGGCGAACAAAACCCTTTTCCAGAAGCCGTCCAGAGGGATTCCTCCCTTGCCCTGATAGCTCGTGTATACGTTCTGGTCGCCCTTGGGATAGTCGAACTCCTTCACCCGCGTGGAGACGATGCGGTATCCCGGCATGGTCTTGCCGTAGTAGACGCCGGGCTGGCTGACCTTCAGGTCGTAGTTGGATTCGGGCGGGATATTTTCCAGAATGAATTGCGGGAAGCCTCCTCCAATGGTTTTCGAGACGAAGCTCATGACCAGACCGAAACCGTGGGTGAACTGAAGGTACTGGTTGACCCACGTCCGGGCGCCCGCGGGCAACTGCGCCGCCAACTCACGCGTGGACAGCATCACCTGGTGGTAACCGTCCTGCAAGTGATACCGATCGATGTCGACGTTGTAGAACTGGTAGTAAAGACGCATCTCCTGGGTTTGCCGGTAAGTGGTCAGCAGGGGCCGCCAATCCCAGAGACGGACATTCTGAATGGTGCCCTCATTGCGGGCGATGGAGTCGGCTGTCAGATCCGACAACGCCGGGTAGGAGATATCCTGGATTCTATCTAACTTGAAGGCCTTCCGGGTAAACTCGATGTTATTTTTCAGATACGGCGACTCGAGTTCCAACTGGTTCGGCTGCACGATGAGTTTCTCAAAAGCCAGCGGCAGCACTACCACTCCAACACCGTAGAGCGCCACGTAGATGCCGGCCAGCACCGCCAGCGCCCTGTAACGCGGGCGGAAGCAATTGTAGATCAGCAGAACGCACAATACCACCGAAACACCCACCATCGCCCACAGCGCGACTCTGGTGACGTGGTCCGCCGTATAGCCGGCTCCGTAGACTACACCGAGGTTGGAATACACCAGGTCGAAGCGATCGAGGTAGAACCCCAATCCCCAACTGGCGAACAGAATGGCCAGCAGGGAGGAGAGATGCCTGGTGGCGCTTTTGTCCGCCCAGAACCGCTTTTCACCGCCGACCTGCAGGAGCCCCAGATTCAGGTAGGAGACAAAGGCAGCCAGAAGCGAGAATGCCGTCAATCCGGTCAAACTGTGTTGCAAGAACTCGTAGAAAGGAAGTCGGAAAACGTAGAACCCGACGTCCATTCCGAAAAGAGGATCGGAAACGCCGAAGGACCCGCCATAACAGAACCGCAGGTAATTGTCCCACTGCGAGTAGGCGATCAGCGCGAAAATCACCGCAACGATCGCGGCGACAAGCCGGGCCAGCATTCTCAAGACCCTCGGGTAGGCCTCACTGCCAACGTCTTTAAAGAGTGCCCGAAAGCCCAGGAGTTCTTCTGCCGGGAAGGCGGCGCTGTTTTTCGCTACCAGCCTCAGATTGATCCACACGTACAGGTATCCCGCTATCAGGGCCAGGCAGAGGAGGCCCCACTGAACCGACAAGAGTTTCCAGAATATGCCGGCATAGTCGAGCTGCTTCATCCAGAGCCACTTCTTGATGCCTCCGGATAGGACGCCCAGCAGAAGAGTTGCCAGCAACGCCGTCAGGACGACGATTCTAAACACCCTCGCTCTTCCGAGGGGTCGGCGACCGGTTTCAAGATATTCCATCCACTAGAGAGATTAGCAGAATAGAATTTCGTTGCGTCAAGTTCGCCACAATATGGCCGGGCAGCGCCGGATCAATTCCGTCGTAAACCGCGTGGTACGTGGCTCGCGTTCTCCTGCTACCATGACGGCGATGGATTCCGTTTCCCGGTTCCTTGGCCGCGCCGGCTTTTACGACCGCCACCGCCCCGGTTATCCCGGCGCGGTCGTCGATTTTCTCCGGGAGCGCATCGGCCTGACCGCTGGCTGGCAGGTTGCCGACATCGGTTCGGGCACGGGAATTTCGTCCGAGCTGTTCCTTCGGAACGGCAACCCGGTGGTGGGTGTCGAGCCCAACCAGGAAATGCGCCATGCCGCCGACGTGCGGCTGGCCGGATATGCCGCCTATCGCGGATCGCCCGCCACCGCGGAACACACCGGACTGCCGGCGGAGTCGGTGGATCTGGTGGTCGCCGCCACCGCTTTCCACTGGTTCGACACACCGGCCGCCAAACGCGAGTTCCGTCGAATTCTCAAGCCCGATGGCTATGTCGCCCTGATGTGGAATGTCCGGCGCAAAGACACGCCCTTCGGCGCGGGGTTCGAGCGACTGCTGGTGGCCCACTCAACCGACTACGTCGCCCGCTACGCCAACGAATCCAAGGACTCTCTCGAGGCCATCGGCAAGCTGTTCGCGCCCCTGCCGTTTGAGGAGGCCTCGTTCCCCAACAGCCAGGTGCTCGATTGGGAGGCCGCCGTCGGCCGCACGGTGTCGGCTTCTTACATGCCCCTGCCGGGCACTCCCCAACACGACGCCTTTGTTGCGGACTTGCGGCGTCTGTTCGAGACCTGCGCCACCGGCGGCTGTGTGCGTCTGGATTATGAAACCAAAGTCTACTTCGGCCGCCTGCGGCAGGGTTGACCGCCGGCGCCAGCTTTAGAAACCCTGTCCCTTGGTGGTGGTCTTCAACCGGCACAGGTACATATCGGCGGCAATGTAGAGCGTCGAGCCATCGTCGCCGAAGGTACAGTTCGCGGTCCGCTCGCCGGTATCGATGCGGCCAAGCTCTTTGCCGGCGGGCGAGAAGACGTAGATGCCGCCCGGCCCGGTGAAGAACAGGTTGCCCTTCGCGTCCACCTTCAATCCGTCCGGGCTTCCCGGAAGCTTATTCATCATGGCCGTGACATCCGCCAGCACGCGGCCGTCGCCGATGGTGCCGTCGGAGTTTACCGGATACGCCATCCAGATCGCCTTATCCGGGTCGGAGTTCGACACGTAAAGGGTCTTCTCGTCCGGGGACAGGCCGATCCCGTTCGGCCGCGACAGTTCCTTGGTCAACAGTTTCACTTCGCCGTCCGCTTTGCGCAGGTAGACCCCGCAGAAATCCAATTCGCGGCGGGGATCGTCCCAGTTTTTGGGCAATCCATAAGGCGGATCGGTGAAGTACAGGTCGCCTTTGGAGTTGTAGATCAGGTCGTTGGGGCTGTTCAGCCGCTTCCCCATGTAATTGTCAACCAGCGTTCGCTTGCCGCCGTTGGGCAGCAGGACGGAGATGCGCCGGTCGCCCTGTTCGCAGAACGTCAGCCGGCCGAGCGCGTCGACGGTGATTCCGTTGCTTCCGGGCTCCTTTCCGTAATCCGTAACACCGGTGTAGCCGGACGGCTTCATGAAGACACTGAGGCCGTCCTTCGGGGACCATTTTTCGGCTGTGTTCCGGATGACGTCCGAAAACACCAGATAACCGCCATCTTTCACCCAGGCGGGGCCCTCTGCCCAGGCGATGCCCGAGGCCAGCACCTCGATCTTCGCATCCTTCGGGATGAGTGCATCGAAGGCCGGGTCTTCCCGGATGATCCTGCCGATTGTCGGATAACTGTGGGGTACGTCCTGCGCGGTGGCAACCAGGGCGGTGGCGCACAACAGGCCGAGAGCGGACACAATCAGTCGTGGTGCGGAACGAGTTCTCATACGGTCTCCCTCTGTACTTCCCAGAACGGCGCGGGCTCAGCGCCTCGCGGCCGACTCATTATTCTACAGCGGAAGGCAGGCGGGCGGGAGACCGGTCACGGCGCCGGCGCGGTGACTGTGAGGCTGCGGACTGCGGTTTTGCCTCCGGCGCCATAGGCGGTGAGGGTATAGGTCTGCGTTCCTTTGGGGGCAACGTAAAAGCAGCCTTCAGGGGCCGAAGTGCGAGGCAGCGTGTCGGGCGCCACTTCCACCTCCGAGGCGCCATCCACCCGGTAGCACAGGCTGGCCACGCCGTCGGGGCCCACCGGCCGGCTGCTGTCGATTTCGAAACGGCGGATGACCGGTTCCCCGGCGGGCAACTTTTCACTTTCATCCTGTATCTGTGGCGCCGCCACCACAATCCGAAAAGATTCGCTGGTGCTGTGGCCGGCGGCGTCGGACGCAGTCAGCGTGTAAGTGGTGGTTTGTTTGGGAGCCACTTTCAGACACTTGTTGTAAAGCGGCCTTACCGGGCCGACGTCCGGAGTGATCGTCGCTTTCACGGCATTCACTACGCCGTAGCAGACCAACACCTCTTCGCCTGGCGAAACCGTGCCACTGGCCGCGTAAAACTGGAGAATCTTGAGGCCCTTTTCCGTCAGTCCGGGCACGTTGGTTTGCGCCGCCGTCGTGGTTGGGGGTGTCTCGGGCGGGGGAAACAGGCGGTCCCGATACCAGAGAACCGCCACCAGCACCACCGCGGCGATCAGAATCACAGTAGACCGGATGCTCATTTGCCGCCTTTGTCCAAAGCTGGCCCTCCAACAACAGTTTCGCATCCGGCGGCGGCCTGCGAAAAGTGGGTTTCTTAGATCGTTTTAGAACTTCCGGACCATAGTCAAAAAGGCCGGCACGGGGCATTCTGTTGTGTAGCCATCGCGCAGTAGAGGAGAGAACCGTGCAAAGCTCTGTTGCTGAAAGACGCGCCTCGGATCAATACAGCTATCGCCTGGACGTGGTGTACCAGGCACGTTCCAAGCGCCAGGAACCAGTTTTGGGGGTTGGCGAGTCGATGAATGTGAGCAGCACCGGGATTCTCTTCACCACCGATCGCGTTCTCGCCCAAGGTATGGAAGTGGGGTTCGCCATCAATTGGCCCGCGACATTTGACGGCGCCCGGAAGCTGAAACTGGTGGGCCGTGGAGTCGTGGTTCGACAGGTTGGGAACCGCGTCGCGGTGGATTTCGAGGAATGTCAGTTTCGCTCGCGCCGCGAAGAGGAAGTCGGTTTGTAAGGGATTGCGGGGAGCTGCGGTGAGGGTGAACTCGATCCCGGGTGGGCGACGTGAGAGCGGATGCCAACCCGATTCATCCGCAAAACGGCCGCGCCAGCTGCAAGCCGACCCCACATCACTCCAGGACCGGGATCCTGACAAAGAAAACGGCCCTCGCGGGCCGTTATAAACTCAACTTCTCAAGGTAAAGGAGAGAGATCTTTCAGCCTGCCACCGCCCCGACGCCTCGGAGGAAGGACGACGAAGCGGCGACAGGCACTGGAGCGTCCTAGCTACTTATTAAGACGTCCCGCCGAGAAGAAATGTTTCACTTGGCATACGACAAGTAAATGAATTGATTTCAATGGCTTATGTGGACACTGCATCAATTAGTACAGATTTGAACAGCCGGGCGGTACGTTCTGGCGCGTGATTGCGGAGAATATACCGCGCCGCAGCCTTTCCCAGGTGTTCGCGATACTCTGGCGCTTCCGCCAGCAGAGCCAGGTAATGGGCCAGCATGTCGGACTCCCCGGCTCCCGGATCGACCCGCAAACAGGCATCTTCCGGAAAGGCGCTGGTCTCTTCGCCGGCGGTCAGGATGACCGGTTTGCCGAGACCCATCAGGTGGATAGCGATGCCGGAGGTTTCTCCCGCCGGCGGATACCGGAGGTTGATGGCCGCGTCCACGGCGGCCGCGTGAAGGAGAAACTGCGAGGGTTCGAGATAGCCGGCCGAGAGAATGCCGGGACGCTCCAGCAGGGGCGCGAGAAACATCTTGAGATCCCGCGAGGCGAACTCTCCGGCCACCAGCAGAGCGATATCCCGGCCTGCGGAGCGCACCAGCTCGAAGGCTTTCAGCACCGAGGCCAGGCGCTTCGATTCCCGCAAAAAGCCGAACACGCCGAACAGGACGGTGGCGGGCTCCACCCCCTGGCTCAGGCGCCACTGGCTGACAAGAATCGGGTCGGGCGGCGCTGCGGGAGGTTCGTACAGGTGCGGAATCTCGCACACCCGGGCTTGCGGTGCGTGTTCCCGTACCGCGCGCGCCGCGGCCGGGTTGTGCACCACCACCGCCCGGGCGGATTCGGCGATGCGCCGCAGCATCGGACGGGCGAAATAAGACGGGTCCGAGCCGGAACGCGCGCGATTGTCCCACAGGGCGCCGCCCAGCTCCCGGTGCCATTCCCCGTAGTTGTAAACGAATTCCTCGACAAACGCCGTCCGCGCCAGCCATCCGAGCAGGAAGTGAATGAGCACCGCGTCGTGCAGCACCACCACCCCCGGCCTCGCCAGTGCCCGTTCGTAAATCGAGCGATGCAGGTGGTTGTTGCCGATGTGATAGAGCCCGATGTCCGCGCCCGCGTCGTTCTTGCGGATGTCGCACAACGCCAGAAGCGCCCGGTGTAACTCGTCGGCGTAGTCGGCGACGCCGGTGCGCGCGGGCGGGAAGGGGGCGAAGTGTCCGATGCTGGGTTGCGCGTTGGCCACGGGAGCTTTTCGCCTTTAGCGGTGAACCCGCCTGCCGAAAATGCTGGTGCCCACCCGGATGTCGGTGGCGCCTTCCTGGATGGCCACCGGAAAATCGATCGACATGCCCATCGATAGCCGCTCGAGCGAGAAGCGGCCGGCCAGCTCGCGCAGGCGGCGGAAATAGGGGCGCGCCTTCTCCGCATCTTCCGACCACGGCGGCATGGTCATCAAGCCGGTCAGTTTCAGGTTCGGGAACCCGCGGATGGTCTCCACCAGCTCGGGCAGCGCCTCCGGCGGCGCTCCGGCCTTGGCCTGCTCTTCGGAGAGTTTCACCTCGATCATCACCTCGAGAGCGACACCGGCCTCGTTCAGCCGGCGCGCCAGCTTGGCGCTGTCCACGGTCTGGATCACCTGAAACAGCTCGGTGGCGGGGCGCGCCTTGTTGGACTGCAGATGGCCGATGAGGTGGAAGCGTGCGTCGGGCAAAGGGGAAATCAGTGGAAGCTTTTCGGAGAATTCCTGGACGTAGTTCTCGCCGAATTCCCGCAAGCCGGCGCCGTACGCCTCTAGCACCGCTTCCGCGGGGAACAGCTTCGAGACTGCAATCAGGTTGATTTCGTCGCGCCGCCGGCCGCAGCTTTGGAGCGCCAGGTGGATACGCTCCTCCACTTGCGCCAGGCGGGCGGCGATGCTGGAGATTTCCGTGCTCATTCCGGCCTGAATCCGCATTACCATCATAAGGACAAATGAGTGTGGAGAACACCAGCCGGACCCGCGAGGGCGGGCGCGACCTGGCGGCCCGCATCGAGCGGTTCATCGCCGAGGCGGCGGTGCCCGCGCTGGTCGAAAGCGGCGAAGCGCCCATCCGGCTGGAGGACGGCAGCTACTTCCTGGAACAGCGCGGCGCCTGGCTGGTGCTGCAGGCATGGGACCAGGCGCGATCTCTCGCGCGCCGTGTCACCGGGGTGAGAGAAGAACGGCCGGGCAGGCTGGAGCTGAGCTTCGTGAAGCTGGGCGGGAAGCCGGGACGGCTGCTGCTGGTAGACCAGGGCCGGCCGCAAAACGCCGCCGTCGAGCGGAAGGCCGAACGGAGGGTTTTCCGCGACTTCTTCCGGCTGGCCCTGGGGCGGCAGTTTCCCGGCTGGACGCTGGGCGAGATTTCGACCGAGCCGGACCTCGAGAACAGTCTTTCCCCAAGCTTCCCGCGCGCATTTCTTGTTCTGGGAAAGAGGGGAATGGCGGCCATCGCATCGCCGCCCGGCGCGGGGGACGCCGAGCGGGTCCTCAGCCACGGTCTCATCTGGCTCGACTACCTGCGGAGGCGCGAGCCCAAGCTGACCGTCGGAGGCCTGGCGCTGTTCCTGCCCGCCGCCGGTGCAACCACAACCTGCCTGCGGCTGCGCTGGCTCGATCCCGAAGCGGCGCGCTACCTGGTATTTGTCTACGAAGAATCCGGCGTGGAACAAAGCCTGGATTTGGCCGATACGGGCAACCTGGCGACGCGCCTCGAAAACTGGCTGGCGCCTCAGATGGTGGCCGCGGACGGCGACCTCGCCCACTGGACAGACCGGTTGAGCGGCCTGCCGGAAGTGGAGGCGGTCGCCTGTCTGAACGGGGAGCTCAGCCTGCGGGTGCGCGGCCTGGAGTTCGCGCGCCGCCGTGCCGGCAAGATCGTTTTCGGCATCGACCGGCGAAAGCGGCTTCATCGGGCAAATTACCAGGAAGCGGAGCGCCTGGCGCTGCGGCTGGGGGAGATCCGCTGCGCCGCCACCGGGAACCCACAACACCCCTGGTATCAGCGGCAGCCGGAAGCCTGGCTGGAGTCGATGGTACGCGGAAACATCCATTCCATTGACGCCTCGTTGATGCCGGAGCCGGTATACGGCCAGGTGCCGGCTTTCGCCGCCGCCGAGCGGGGCATCCTCGACCTGTTGGCGATTGACAACGCGAACCGGCTGGCGGTGATCGAGCTGAAGGCCACCGAAGAACTGCACCTTCCGCTGCAGGCCCTGGATTACTGGCTGCGGGTGGAGTGGCACAACCGCTCGGGCGAATTCACGCCTCGCGGCTACTTCCCGGGCCGGACCATCAGCCGCCAGCCGCCGCGATTGCTGCTGGTGGCCCCGGCGCTTCACTTTCACCCGACCACCGAGAAGATACTGCGCTTTTTCCATCCCTCGATCGAGGTGTCTCGCGTGGGCGTCAGCGCGGAGTGGCACAATCGGATTAGAGTGTTGTTTCGTCTAAAGGGCAGCCGGGCCGCCGAGTGGAGCGCCGCGCCCGGCGAGCACCAGGTTGAACTATGAACAACGGCATACTCAAGCAGATCAACGTCGCGCTCTCGCACCTGAACCCGAACGAAGTGCGGGAATCGGCTCAACGGCCGCTGAGCGTGCTGTTGGTGGCGGCCAGCAGCGCCGGTTACGCCGATCTCGAGGACTTCCTGGCGCCGGCCGGCATCTCCCGCGCGCGGCGTCTGGAGGTGTTCCGCACGCTCTACCGCGAAACCGACGCCCTGCCTCACCAGGGCTTCGACCTGGCGCTGTACGAGCGGGGCGTTCCCTATCCGGAAGGCTTTCGTCCCAACCGGACCGCCTTTGTCTTTGACGCGGACGACCCCGGCGAAACGGTGCGCCAGATTCTGGATCGCCGCGAAGAGTTGCGGCTGGCGTTGGCGCGCGAATTCCCACCCTTTCGCAAGGAGGTGACGCGGCGCATCATCTCCGCCATTTCGCGGGAGAACGCGATTTTCGCCCTGGCCACCGCCCTGCCAGACCTGGTGCCCACGGCGTTTTCGTTCCCCTGGGCCATCGGTGAGTTTGCATCGGACACCACGGTGCTCACCGCCAACCAGGTTCGCATGGCCTTTCTGCTGGGCGGATCGAGCAACCGCGAAATCGGCTATTTGAAGCAGAAATCGGAGATCGCTTCCATCATTGCCGGCGCTTTCGGCTGGCGGGCCATCGCGCGGGAGCTGGCGGGCAAAATACCGTTGGGAGCCGGACTGGTGCCCAAGGCCGCCATCGCCTTCGCCGGCACCTACGCCGTGGGCGCGTCGCTCGAACGCCTCTACCGCCTCGGATACGGTTACACGAAGAAGGAACGCAAGCTGCTTTACGAAGACGGCTTCCAGCGCGGCAAGGAACTGGTCGAAAGCATCCTTCACGGGCGCCGGGGCGCCGGCTCTCACTCCCCCTTGGGATAACAGCCGAGTACCCGCATGAAGTCGGCCAGCTCCCCCAGATGGCCGAGTGCCTTTTGCACGCGCACTTCATCCAGGCTGCCGAAGAAATCCAGGTAGAAAAGGTATTCCCAGGGCTTGCCCCGCAGGGGCCGCGATTCGATCTTAACCAGGTTGAGATCGCGCAGCGCGAAGGCGCTCAGCGAGCGGAACAGCGAGCCCGGCTGGTTGTGGGTGGTAAACACCAGGGACGTCTTCCATTTCACGTCCTTCGCCGTCGGCCGGCGCCGGCGTTCGTCGCGGCGGCGCAGCAGAAAAAAGCGCGTGTAGTTGTGGCGCTCGTCTTCGATGGAGCGCTTCAGGATTCGCCCGCCGTAAATTTCCGCCGCAACCGCGCTGGCGATGGCGGCGGCGCCCGGCGGGCGCTCTTCCATCACCATCTTCACGCTGCCGGCGGTGTCGTAAAACGGTTCTTTCTCGATTTGCGGATGCGCCACGAAGAAATCCAGGCACTGGTTCAGCGCCACCGGGTGGGAATAAACCTTGCGCACTTTCGCGAACGTCAGTCCCGGAGGAGCGATCAGGTTATGGACGATGCGTAAGTTGGTTTCGCCGGTAATCTCAACGTCGAAACGCAGCAGATGATCGTAGTTTTCGTGAACCGACCCGTGCAGCGTGTTTTCAAAAGGAATGCAGGCCGCGCTGACTTTTTTTTCCACCAGCGCGCGAAACACGTCCTCGAAGCGCGGGCAGGGAACCACCGGGACGTCGCCCAGCAATTGCCGCGCCGCCTGGTGGCTGAATGCGCCTCGTTCGCCCTGGAATGCAACGGATTCCCGCCTGTGGGCCACAAAGGGATTGTACCTGATTGGGGGCCGGCCGATTGGCGGGCGGCTACGCCGGATTCCAGCGTTTTGCTTCGGGGGAAGGAACCCCTAGCAGGTCGAGCACGCGGTCGACGCTGGAATCCACCAAGTCCTCTACGGTCCGTGGATGATTATAGAAGCCGGGGATGGGCGGCGCGACGATGGCGCCCATTTCCGCCAACTGCGCCATGCTTCGCAGATGGCCCAGGTGCAGCGGAGATTCGCGAACCATCAGAATCAAGCGGCGTCTTTCTTTCAGGGTGACATCGGCGGCACGGGTGATCAGGTTGGACGTAATGCCCGTCGCGATCGCCGACATCGTATGGATGGAACAAGGCGCTACCACCATACCGTGTGTGGGGAAAGAGCCACTCGCCAAACAGCAGCCAATATCCTCCAAGGCATAGGAAACGTGGGCTAAGGCTTTAAAATCAGCAGCTTTCTTCCCCAGCTCCAGATACGCCGTTCGTTCTCCGGCGCGGCTTAGCGTAAGGTGGATTTCCACATCCGGGTTCAGGCGCAGCTTTTCGAGCAGACGCCAGCCGTAAATAGCGCCACTAGCTCCGGAGATGCCGACCACGATTCGGATCATGCGAATGAACGAATAAATCTTGTTCCGAATTCGGAACAAGATACCGCAGGGTTTACTTGCGCTTGGAACAGCCCACCTTTATAATTCGTAAGCATAAGACTCTCAACGACTAATCCGCACCGCGCGGGAATGCAACCTCGGACGGCGCCGGCGCAACAGCCTGCTTGGAAAGAATCATAACATGGAGGACGCAGGGCTCAGGCTGAAACGTGTACGAGAACGTCTCGGGCTGAAGTACCGTGAGGTCGAGGAGGCAAGCCAGAAGATTGCCGCCCGGCATGGCAACGACGAATTCGCCGTTGCCTTGAGCCGCCTTTCCGACATCGAAAACAAGGGCACCGTACCGACACTCTACAAACTGTACTCTTTGTGTGTAATTTACCGTCTGGAACTGATGGAAGTGATGGAATGGTACGGCGTGCGGGCGACCGAGGTGGTGGCCGACGCGGCTGCTCTTTCCCACGTGCATACCCATCTGATCGGATTCAATCCTTCCGGCGCCGGGGATATTCAGCTCCCGTTGAGCCTCGACCCTGGCGTCGATCTGCACCATACGACCTATCTCACACGGGCGATCCAGCGCTGGGGCACGCTTCCGGCTCTTTTGTTGACCGGTTTGAGCCCCAAGGAACGGCGCTACGCGTTCATCGGCACCGACGACTGGTTCATGTATCCCCTCTTTGCTCCTGGTTCCTTTGTTGAGATTGACGAGACAAAAAAAGACATCGAGACCGCTGAATGGAACTCGGAATTCGAGCGTCCGGTATATTTTCTGGAACTCCGGCAGGGCTATGCGTGTTGCTGGTGCGATGTGTTGGGCAACCAGATTGCTCTGGTGCCGCACCCCGCCTCAGGTTGTTCCGTGCAGATTGTCGCGGCCCGGGACGTGGATATTATCGGACGGGTGGTGGCGGTGGCTATGCGTCTCGATTTGGGTCGGAGACGCCGAGTTCGTTCATAACCAATCCCAAAAGCGCCTCGAGATCGGCCAGGTAAAGCTGTTTTTCGACGGGCTTGGCTGACACCGGCGCGAGATTGGCATAAGGCCGCAGCCGAAGCCAGGTGCCGATCACGGTGCGCCGGTCGATCATCAGGGAGCTTAAGTACAGATCCAGGTCGGCTTTTTGTCGCTCCAAATCGAACTGAAGCCATTCGGAGAATGTGCGTTCGTGGCTTTCGAGAAGCGTCCGGGATGCCTCCAACTCGCCGTGAATTAACGCCAATCCATGATGCTCGTAGCCCCCGTGGTTGGAGTCACGAAGCGACGCCAAATACACGAGCTTTCCGAAGACAGTTGGAATTTGGGTGAGCGTCCTCCGCCAAAGATCCACCGAAGTGCTCCGGTCGAATTGTTCGCTGCCGTTCTTCACCACCACCGCAATACCAGTTTCAATTCTACACCAGATATCCGGTTTTCCGGGACACGCCTGATTCTTCGAACACCGGAATGCTCCCTGTTCTGAATTAGGAAAACTTCTGAGGCCTTCGATTCAGTAGTACTAAAACCCTGTAGGCTTATTGAGTATAAGCAGTTACCTAAGCCAAGTTAGATCGGTGGACTGAGCCAGGAAAGTTCTCGTTCTGCCGCTGCTTGCACTGCAGTTGACCGTCAAAGCACCAATCTCATCCCGGCAGAGTGCCGAGCCCGGAGGTCTGCCGTGCCGTGAGGACGGTCACTCACTGACTGAAGGATACGGGCTGCCCGTTGAGGCAGCCGGATGTCGTGCCGGCGACCGCAACCGCGGTGGAGCCGCTGGACATGCCGAACGGAACCCGCGTCGACGAAGGGCCGAGGAAGTGGGATGGCGGTGCTTCCCAAATTTAAGAAAGAGATGGAAAGGTGATCAACATGAGGATCTTCGCTTTGGTTTTGCTTGCTCTGCAGTTGACGGTTATGTCCGGCATGAGCTTTGACACTACTGACATGGTGAACCACTCGAACACCGTGCAGAGTGTGCCGCGTCCGGGATGCTTCCCCTGCGACGAGTTGCGGTAGCCTCCAATTCCGGCTGTCCGCGCGAAGGCCAAAGGAGCAGCCGGGTCAAGCAACGGCAAGCGGGACTGCACCTGCAGTGGAGTCCCGCCTTGCCAGCTTCGGTCCCCAGCGAACCAGACGGCCCCCCTTGCCGGATCGAGCGATTCCCGCTCGTGTGACGCCTGTCAAATTACCAGTCGAAAACTGGTTTTGTTGGCCGGCAATGATAGAATAACGGGCGAGTTTCGTCAGGCCGGATGGTGGCATGCCGCTGGATTCGTTGGGGCGCTGGATCGGCTATACGAATGTGGTCTTGCAGGCACTTGTTGTCTGGAAGCTCGGCCACGAAAATCTGGCAAAGGCCTTCCGGTGGTTCCGTTATTGGCTCATCTTTGAAGTGGCGCGCAGTGTTGTGTCGCTGCCCCTCTCGTTCCGATCGAACGCTTACGCGTACTTCTTCTTCGCCGGTCTGCCAGTCGCGTGGCTGCTGTACATTCTGGTGACGGCCGAAGTCTATGAGCGGTCGCTGAACAGTTATCGGGGCCTGGCCCTCGTCGGGCGCCGGACGGTTGTCGGGGTAGTGGCCTTCTGTTTGGCCGCCGGGGTCATCCTGGTGGTTCCCGACCTGGTGAAATCCGGCGACCGGTACCCGATCCTGGTGGTGGTCCTGTCGGCCAACCGCTGGGTGGTAAACAGCGTGGCGCTGCTGCTGCTGGCCCAGGTAGCATTCCAACTCTGGTTTCCGGGACCCATAAAAAGAAACACCATCGTTCACTCGCTGATTCTCACGCTGTACTTTCTGACTGAATCGGGTGCCGACCTGCTGCGCGATCAGATGGGCGCGGGTGTCTGGCAGTGGACCAACCTGCTGCTGGTTGTCCTGGGCGCAGTTTGGACCGTAGGATGGCTGGTGTTGTTGAGGCAGTCCGGTGAAAAAGAACTATTCGCCTGGCGCTCGGCTCCTCCGCCTGAATTCGAATCCCGCGTTCTGAAGCAGCTCAATTCATTAAACTCCTTCCTGGATCGTTCGGTGAAGAAATGACCCGATTATCCCTCTGGTTCATCGAAAAATTGCGCTTTGCGTGGGCCCAATTTGTACGTTATGATTGTAACGAGTCTACTGTGGGGGTCCACGATGTGGAACTTCGCTATTCCGGGTCTCCTATTTTTGGGGTCCCTTACAATTGCCGCCCTGTGGCTGTTCCGGAAGATGTCGTTCCGGCAGCGGGCGGTTGAATTTGACGTCGAGTGGCTCGAAGAGTTCTCGGCGTCCCGCTACAGGCCGATGGAGCGGTTATTTCAGGGCGAGGACTACGAGTTCCTTGCCGCGCAACGAGGGTATCGCCCGGAACTGGAAAAGAAGCTCCGCGCCGAGCGGCGCAAGGTGTTCCGCGGTTACCTTGTGGCGATGCGGAACGATTTCGAAAAATTGATGGCTGCGGGTAAGTTGCTTTATCTTGCCAACCCGGAACCCGATCCGCAGTTCGCCACGATGTTGTACCGGCACCATACCACGTTCATGAAGCGCTACTATTATGCGTACATGTTGTTGACGCTGCAGGATCTCGGCTTGGCGCGAGCGGACGCCAGCGGTCTTATCAGTTTGCTGGATTCGATCGGCGGGCAGGTTCGCGGCGTCATGACGTTGCCGACCGTGCCGGATGCCGCCTGACGCATTCCACCGGCCCCGGACTGCCTTGCGATATTCCGGGCCACGCGGGCGGTGAGGCGGCGGAAGATGAGTTCGAGACAGAGAGGTGCGCTTTTGCGCCTCTCTGTTTTTTTGTGAGGTCAGTTCTCCACGCGGCCGGATCCGCTCTTCCGCAAAAGAAAGCGGCGGGCCACTCAGGCCTTTGGCTTTCTCTCCACCTCCAGCTTTGGTCCGTTGCATAGAACCTTCAACTGCCGTTTTGCTTCCTTCAGATCGGGAAATGCCTTCTCTGCCTCTTGAAATTCGCTTGTGTGAATCCGCCTGGAGCCTGTGTGAACCATCGGATGGCGCAGATGCAGCATCTCGTGGAACATGATGTACTCCACAACCAGCAGAGGAACTTCGGGGCTGTCGAGAAACCTGCTGAGGATGATGGCGTTGTGCGACGAGTCGTAGTGCCCGAGCGTCGTGCGCGACGGCCTGCGGCTCCACCCGAGCAACGGCGGGCCCATCAGAGCCGTCGAAAAATCGCCGATTCAGGATCTCGAAAAGCTCCTCCAAGTGGAAGTACCGCCCCTCAGGGCCGGAGATGAACTTCCGGCCTCGGCTTTGGCGGACCAGGTCGAGGGTGCGGCGCACGTCCTTGCGGTTCATGTAAAGCCGGTAGCGATGGCTGTACGTGCGCGGGAATCGTTCCGCCGGAACAACTTCGAAAGCAGAATCCAGGCAAGCGCCTCCATCACGGGGGCGGGTGCGCCCTCCAGCAAGTCGGCGATCTTCACTTCCAAACGGCTTGCCTCCAGGCGAATAGAACTGTTGGCGTTGGCATACCGGCAAAACCGCACCACAATCTCCGGAACCGGCGTTCGGGGTTTCAACTGGCGGAACACGCGGGCGTAGATTTCGCTCCGGCGTCTCGAACAACAGAGCGCTCTGCACTTGCATTTCCACCAAATTTAACATATCAAAGGTATTTGGCTCGGAGAGCTGGTTGAAAGCCCGCGACGGCGCCCCGCCGCCCGATCGCCGGCGGCATCTCAGGTTTTTCAACAAGCTGCACCCGAGAGCCTGTCCGGGCGGAGGGCCGTCGGCGCGGTTTGGCGTGAGCCCGCAATCGCGAGGACCCGAACGGCGTTCTGACGCGGCAGGCTCCCGGCTTTTTCCGCGCAGTCATTTGGAGGATTCTTGCCAGGAGCGAAAATCACAGCCTTAGGCTGTTACGTCCCGCCTCGGTTGCTCACGAACCAGGACCTGGAAAAGATGGTCGACACATCCGACTACTGGATCACCGAGCCGGACCGGCATTCGCACCCGGCACATCGCCGATCCGGAAATGGCGACATCGGACATGGCCACCGAGGCGGCCAAAGATGGTTCTGCGAAACGAGGGATCGAGGCCACGAGCTGGACGCGATCATCGTCTGCACGGTGACGCCGGACATGCTGTTTCCGTCCACCGCGTGCATCGTGCAGAACAATCTCGGCGCCAAGGGCGCCTGGGGTTTCGACCTGATCGCCGCCTGTTCCGGGTTTGTATACGGCCTTACAACCGCCGCGCAGACTGGTTCGCAGCGGCACGCAGAGGAAAGTACTGGTGATCGGCGCCGACACCATGTCGCGCATCATCGATTACCAGGACCGCTCTACCTGCGTGCTGTTCGGGGATGGCGCCGGCGCCATGCTGGTGGAGCCTACCGAGGATGGCGAGGAGGGTTCATCGCCTTCAAGAACGAGATTGACGGATCGGGTGGACCGCCGCTTGCGGATGCCGGCGGGCGGAAGCCGCATGCCGCCTTCGCACGAAACCGTCGATAAGCGGCTTCACTACGTCCACCAGGACGGCCAAAGCGTGTTCAAGTATGCTGTTCGCAAGATGTATGAGATCTCCCGCGACATTCTGAAGGAGAGCAACATCACCGGTCGAGGAACTGAGGCTGCTGATTCCGCACCAGGCGAATCTGCGCATCATCGCCGCCACGGCCGACCGCCTGGGCATCCCATCTGAACGAGTGATCATGAACATCGACGACTTACGGCAACACCACCGCGGCCACCATTCCGCTGGCCACTCGGGACGCCATGGTACAAGGCAAGCTGAAAAAGGGAGACATCGTGCTGTTTGTGGCGGTTGGCGCGGGTTTTACCGCTGGCGCGAACTTGTGGCGTTGGGCGATCTGACCGCGGCGCGGGATTTGGAATGGGGCGCCGCTCGATGCGGGCGCCCCTGTTCATCGACCTAGTGCCGCGTTCTGCAGCTCAGTTGGCTGCTGCCGCTTCCGCCCGACGCCTTCGGCTGGAAGCCCTGCTCTCGCAAGGCTTCTTCCAAAGCCTTCAGAATCAAGAGACGTTTTCTTGCTCGAACCGTAGCCCATGGTTCCAATGCGAAGCACCTTGCCCGCGAGTTGTCCCAGACCGCCCGCGATCTCAATGCCGTAGTTCTGCATCAGGTAGCCGCGCAGCTTGGCGTCGTCAATGCCTTCTGGAATTCGCGGTGTGTTGAGCGTCCACAAGCGATGTTCCTTCGCGACGAGCATTGAATGCCCCATGGCTTCAATGCCGGCGACAAACGCTTCGTTGATTCCGGCGGTGACGCTCCCAGCGTTCTTCGAGGCCTTCCTCGGCAATCATCGCCAGGGCTTCGCGCAACGCGTAGAACAGCGTGATGGGCGCCGTGTGGTGGTAGCGGTGGGCCGACAGCATGTACTCGTCGAGCAGCTTCAGATCGAGGTACCATGAGGGGATGGTCCGCGTGCGTGCCCGCAGCGTTCGAGCGCCCGCGGTGAGACGGTGATGGGCGCCAGGCCCGGCGGGCAGGCCAGCGCCTTCTGGTGCCGCTGTACGCCACGTCGATCAGGTTGGCGTCCACTTCGACGGGCATGCCGCCGAGCGACGTGACGCAATCGGCGATCACCAGCGCGTCCACCTCGTGCGCCGCCTGCGCAATGGCCTTGCCGCGCTGGTAAGCGCCGGTTGACGTCTCGGCCTGCACGTAGAAAACGATCTGCGGCTTTTCCTTGCGGATGAATTCGTTTGCCTGCTCGTCGCTGACTGTCTGGCCCCACGGAATCTCCAGCGCATACCACTTCCGCGCCTTGCCGCCGGGCCATATCCGCCATTCGAAGGCCGAAATAGCCGTTAAGCAAAATGGCGACTTTCGTGCCCGGGCCGGCGAAATTGCCCATCGCGGCCTCCATGCCCGCCGATCCGGTTCCTGAGATGGCCAGCGTGAACTCGTTGCTCTGTGCCAAACACATAATTCAGCAATCCTTGCACTTCGCCCACCACCTGGAAAAAATAGGCGTCCAGGTGGCCGACAATGGGCTTGGCCATCGCCTCGTAGATACGGGGAGCAACGGGTGAAGGGCCAGGTCCGAAAAGGTAACCGGGCCGGCGGTTCGAGAGGTGGGTAGGATTCTTTCCATAGCAATTCAATCTCACAGATCGCAGTGGCGCCAGTCAACAAGGGGGCGGTAGAAAAGGGAGCAGCGGGACCAAAATCGAGCCGCTATGCTGAGATTTGTGGTCAGTCTGCCCATCGATCCGCTGCTTCCCGAGATAATCCGAGGCGCTGCCCGGGCGCCGGCGCTGGTGTTGGAAGCGCCGCCGGGCGCGGGAAAACGACCCGTGTGCCGCCGGCGCTGCTGGACGAGTTCCCGGCAAGATACTGGTGCTCGAACCCCGCCGGCTTGCCGCCCGCCTGGCGGCCCGGCGCGTGGCCTTCGAGCTGGAGAGCGGCGCTGGGCGAAAGCGTCGGCTACCAGGTTCGCTTCGAGCAGGTGTCCGGGCCCGGGACCCGGCCTGCTCTACATGACCGAAGGCGTTCTCATCCGCCGCCTGCATCTCCGACCCACGCTCGACGGCATTTCCGTGGTGGTGCTGGACGAATTCCACGAGCGGCACCTGGACGGCGACCTGGCACTTGGCCCTGTTGCGCCGTCTGCAAGACACCGAACGGCCCGATCTGCGCCTGGTGGTGATGTCGGCCACGCTCGACGCCAGCCCGTTGGCCGCCTGGCTGGGCGCGCCGGTGCTGCGAGTCGGAGGGAAGCTGTTCCCGCTCGAGATCGCCTACACGCCTCACTCCGCGCTGCCCGCTCGAAGAGCGGGTGGCCGGCGCGCTCGAAACGCTGTTGGCCGAAGGCGTCGAAGGCGACGTGCTGGTTTTCTTGCCCGGCGCCGCCGAGATCCGGCGGGCCGTGCGCGCCGTCGGGCCGCTGGCGCGGCGGCGCGACCTGCTGGCGGTGCCGCTCCACGGCGACCTTCCGCCCGAGCAGCAGGACCGCGCCGTGACAGCCGGCCGCGCCGCCAAAGGTCATCCTCTCCACCAACGTTGCCGAGAGCTCGGTAACCATCGACGGGCGTGCGCGCGGTCATCGACAGCGGACTGGCGCGCATCGCGGAGGATTCGCCCTGGACCGGCCTGCCGCATCTCAACGTCGGGCGCATCAGCCAGGCCTCCGCCGCGCAGCGCGCCGGCCGCGCCGGCCGGACCGGTCCGGCCTTGGTCATCCGTTTGTATACGCAAGAGGAACTGCTGCGCAGCCCGGCGCAGGAAGTCCCCGAAATCCGCCGCCGGGAGCTCTGGCCAATTTCTGCTCGATCTCCGCGCGCTGGGCTACGCTGGACCAGTCGGCCTGGGTTGGCTCGAGGCGCCGCCGGCCGCCGCGGTCGAGGCCGCCGAGGCGCTGCTCAAACGGCTCGAGGCCATCGATGCCGGCCGGCCGGCTCACCACGCTCGGAAGGCGCATGGCCGGGCTGCCGCTCCATCCGCGCCTTTCGCGGCTGGTAAGTTACCGCCGAGCAGGGCGCGCTCGAGCAGGGCTGCGCCGCGGCGGCCCTTCTCAGCGCCGGCGACAGGCTTCCGGAAAACCACGGCCAGGCCGCGCAGTCGGACCTGTTTGTTCTGCTGGACGCTCCCCGCCGCCCAACCACCGCCAGGCTGGAGCGTCAGATACGGCGGCTCGTACCCCGTCAAAAGACGGCGGCGGGCGCCGGAGGAAGCCGAAGACGATATCCTTCGCAAAGCGTGCTGGCTGCCTTCCCGATCGGCTGGCCCGGCGCCGTCAGGCGAATGAGTTCGTGCTCTCGGCGCCGGCCGGAGGCGGCCCGGCAATTCTCGGTTGCGGAAAGCGCGGTGCGGGACGCCCGATTCATCGTGGCGGTGGACGTCGAACAGCGACGCGACAAAGGACCGCCGCTGATCCGCCTGGCCAGCGCCATCGAGCCGGACTGGCTGCTCGACCTGTTTCCGGATGGGCTGGAGAGTAAAGACTCCGTCGAATGGGATCGTGCCGCCGAGCGCGTCACTGCCGTCAGCCAGCTTGTTTTCGATGGTCTGGTGATCGAGGAAAGCCGCGGCGGCAGGGTGGACGTCCGGATCCGCGGCACGACTGCTGGCCGAGAAAGCGCTCGAAGCTGGCCTGGCCCGGTTCACCGATGTCGCAGAGCTGGACGAATATCGCGCCCGCGTGGCATTCGCCGTGCTCGGCCGCCGGTCCGGAAAGGCGCCAGCCGCTGGCGGAGCTCGACGAAGACGCCGTTCGGCGGCGCGCTCGAATCGCTCTGCAGAGGCTTGCGCAGCTTCACCGAACTGGAAGCGGTCTCGCGCGATGGGGGACTGTTGCGGGCGCTCGCGGCGGGCCTGCCCGCCAACGCCGCGGCGTTGGCTGGACGAGTTGGCTCCGGCGCGGCTGCGGCTACCAAGCGGACGCTCGGCCCGGGTCCGCTATGCTCGTAACCAGGCTCCCTGGCTCGGCTTCCCGGCTTCAGGATTTCTTCGGGTGGACCGACACGCCGCGCGTCGGAGGGTGGCAAAACGCCCGTTGTACTGCACTTGCTCGCGCCGAATCAGCGCCCGGTGCAGACCACCACCGACTTGGCCGGGTTCTGGCAGCGGCTTTATCCCAAGTTGCGCCGCGAGCTGGGGCGGCGCTATCCAAAACACGCCTGGCCCGAGAACCCGTATACTGCGTTGCAGGATGAGAAATCTCGTTCGCGGACATAATGGCAGGCGCCGGCACGTCGTGTTGGCGCGCGCTGATGCTGGCCGGATGCGGCAAGCCGGCCAAGACGGTGCCCGAGCTGGCGGGCCGATGGCAGGGGACCATTGATTACAGCGGTCTCGCGATTCCCGTTTCCCTTCGAAATTGAAACCGATGCGGGATTGCCGGCTCATTCCTCGACGGCGACTGAAAATACGCTCCACTGGCAGGCTCTTTCGATGGCTCCGCTTGCACCTTCGCTTCGATTACTACGACGCCGATCTGAAACTGCATTTACGAGAACGGCCGATTGCAAGGGAACCTATTCGCGGCAGCGGGGACCGAAAGTGCTCTCGTGGCCGGTGGGGTTCGAACGCCCCACCGCCAGCGTCCGCACTACCGCGCCGGAGGTCGAATCTCGCAGGCGACTGGATGTTCCGGGCTACCACGGCCGAGACGTGTCAGTAAGCCAATGGTGGGGCGAATTCCGCCAAGCAAGGCGAGCGCTCGTCAGCGGAACGTTCGATCCGGTGGACGGCGACCTCGGTGCGCTCACCGGGGGCTGGGAGAACGGCAAACTCCGTCCTGAGTAAATTCGATGGAATTCGCGCCTACTGGCGGAGCTGTCCCTTGCGCCCGGCAGGAACGCTCGAAGGCACGCTCAATGTAGGACCCGGCTATTCGGCGCGCCGGCGGCAATAGGCGGCGCAATTCGGCATCGCACGCCCACCCGACTCCGGCCGCCTACACCCACGTACGCAATCCCGACGAGCCGTTCCGGTTCCGCTTCCCCGATTTGGATGGCCGGATGGTCTCGAACGCCGACGCCCGGTTCAAAAACAAAGTGGTCATCGTGACCATCAGTGGAAGCTGGTGCCCGAACTGCCACGACGAGGCGCCGGTGCTGGTGGATCTTTACAATCGCTACCACGCGCAAGGCCTCGAAATCGTGATGCTGGGCTTCGAATACACCGGCATTCTCGATCGCGACCGTGAACAACTGCGCCGTTTCGCCGCGCGGTACCACATCGAGTTTCCGGTTTTGCTGGCGGGCACAACCGAGCCGGGCGAGGTCGCCAGAAAGTTGCCACAACTCGAAAACTTCGGCGCATTCCCTACCGGCATCTTCATCGGGCGGGACGGACGGGTGAAGGAGATTCACGCGGGTTTCGAAGGCCCGGCCACCGGGGAACGTTTCCTGCAGTTGAAGGCCCGGCTGGACGCGCTGGTGCGCCGCCTGCTGGAAACTTAACCTGTCCGGCGATCAGGCCGGCAGTTTTTTCACCAGCAGCACCTCGTTGCCGCGCTGGTTGTAGCTAAGCTCGTCCACCAACTGGCGGGCGATGAGGATGCCGAAACCGCCGGGTCGCAGTCCCAGCTCGGAACGCACGCCCAGATGGGGAAAATCCAGGCTCTCGCATTGTGGTTCGGCGGCGTGCGGCAGCGGTTTCTGCAGAAATCCCTGGCCGGGGTCTTTGATCCGGTATCGAAGCTCGGTGGCGGTGCGTTCGTAGACCACTTGTACGTGGATGTCGGGGTCTTTTCCGGCGCCGTGTTCCACGGCGTTCAACAGCATCTCCCAGAGTGCACTGGCGGTCTTTTCCCGTATCTCCTCGGGCACGTCGCCTTCCAGGTCGCGCAGAATCTGGGTGACGCGCTCGGCCGCGCTTACTTTCGAACGCAGGCGGAATTCGATGCGGCCGTCGGAGTGGATGGTCAGGGCCACGTCGGAGGGCGAAGGAGAATCGTTGGCGGTGTAGTTGAGAGTCTCGGCCAGACTGCCGGCCGAATAGGGTTGGCGGTAGTACATCCAGACGCCCGAGCGCAGGGCGCGCAGAACCTGCTCGCGCGACTCGTCGCGGCCCAGCAAAATCAGCGGACAGTCGGGCGCCGCGCGAAGAAACGGCGAGTAGTGCGCACGGCCGTGGTGCGCTCCGTTCGGTCCTAGCAGAATCGCCCGCGGATGAGTGTCGCCAAGAGATTCGATCGCTTCCTTGACGCCACCGCATAGCCGGATGTCGATGCCATGCGACCGGACCAGCGGCTGGAGCCTCTCCATCAGGTCACCGGGCACATCCACCGCGACAATCGCTTTTGACTCCGTCATCGTCCGTGTCCCCTATTATCACTAACGTGGCGCCATCGATGGTGGTTGCCCCTGCGCCCCGCCAACAGGTAAGTTGAAAGCGCAAAGGCCGATGGAAAGGAGTGGGCGGGTTATGATGGCGGTTTACCTCGAAGACGGCTGTATCTCGATCCGGAGGCGCCCGGCGCCCCGAAGGAAGCACGGCTACGCGCTGGCGAGGCTGCTCGCCGGCGGAATCTGTAACACCGATCTCGAGCTCCAGCGTGGATACTACGGATTTCGCGGCACGCCGGGGCACGAATTCGTGGGTCAGGTGGTGGAAACCGATGTGCCCGCGCTCGCCGGCAAGCGGGTGGTGGGGGAAATCAACCTGGCGTGCGGCCACTGCGAATGGTGTGCGCGCGGGCTGGGGCGGCACTGCCCCCGGCGCACCGTGCTCGGAATCGTGAAACACCCCGGAGCATTCCGCGAAATCATCGACCTGCCCGCCGAGAACCTGCTGGCGGTGCCCGACGACGTCGCGACCGAGCGCGCCGTGTTCACCGAGCCGGTGGCCGCGGCGTGCGAAATCCTCGAGCAGGTGAAGATTCCACGCGGGGAAAAAGTCGCCGTGCTGGGCGACGGAAAGCTGGGGCTGCTGATTTCCCAGGTGCTGCAGGCGGGCGGGGCGCAGGTGCACCAGTTCGGCCATCACAAGAACAAGCTGCGCATCGCCGCCAAGGCCGGTGTCGAGACGTCCACCGCCGCCCGGCTGCCGCGCTCCGCGTACCAATGGGTGGTGGAAGCCACCGGATCGGCGGATGGGCTGGCGCAAGCAGTGGCCATGACCAAGCCCCGCGGAACGCTGATCTTGAAAAGCACTGTGCACGGACTGGTCGGTCTGGATTCAGCGCCGGTGATCGTCAACGAAATCACGCTGGTCGGCTCGCGCTGCGGCCGTTTCGCCCCCGCGCTGAAGCTCTTGCGGCAAGGCAAGGTAAACGTGGAAGAAATGATCAGCGCGGAGTTTCCACTTAAAGACGCGGCCCCGGCGTTCGCGAGGGCGGCCGAACGCGGCGTGATGAAGGTTCTCCTGCGGGCGTAGCGCCGCCGGCGGTGGTTTGGGCTAGCATGGCTGAGGAAATGCTGCAGACGACAGAGACGGCACCGGCCCGGCCCGCCATCTCCACGCGGCCCTCCACGCTGTTTGGGTTACACCTGCTGGCCCACCTTTTGCTGCTTTTAGCGGCGCTTTACTCTCTCGTTTTTGCCACTCACTTTACGTTGCGCTTCGAGCAGCTCAGAACCTTGGATCACTACCGCTACCAGGCTAACGGCTTCCGAGCCTGGAGCCTGGATTTCCATACCGACGACGGCCGCCCGATGGGGCCGGTGCTGGATTCCGATAACTACAAGGGGAAGGCGTACATTCCCTATGGTCCGCTGCCCACGGTGTTTCAATTCGCGCTGGACAAAGTCCTGGGCCTGAACGTGTCCAGCCCGTTCATCGTCTGGGCGATTTTGATGGCCACTCTTTATTGTCTTTACTGGCTGGCCATCAATTTCTTCTCGCTCATTCACGGCGTGCCCCGGCACGTCGCGATCCCGCTGGCGGCCGCGGTGTGCCTCGCCGTGGCGACTACTTACCAGTTCCTGCACATGGCGCTGGTGCCGGTTGCGTGGTCCCAGGCCCAGGTCACCGGGCAGCTTTTCGAGGTGCTGGCCATCTGGGTTCTGCTGAAATACCAGCGCCGTTCGTCGCTCTGGCTGGTGGCGCTGGCGGGTATTTTCACGGCTTGCGCCGGCCTTTCGAAACAAAACTACGTGTTTGTCGCCATTCCGATCGGTCTGTTCCTTGTTTTCGAGCGGCCGGAAGGCCCATCCTTGTGGGCGCGCCTGAAGCGGGAAGGCGCGCTATTCGCGGCTCCGGTGGCGGCGGGTACTTTGGTGACCCTGCTGTGGAACTACCTGCGGTTTGACAACCCTTTCGAGACCGGCATGCGTTTCTGCAACGAAAGCGCGGCGTCGCCGGTGTTCTGGGCGCGTCCGCAGTGGCATCGCATACCACTCAACTTTTACAACCACTTCCTCGCCGGCGTGCAGGTGCGGTTTGACGACTTCCCACTTCTGTTGGGGCAGTCACGAGGGTTTGGTGGTCTCAACCGGGCGGACGGCTCCGGCGGGCTGCTTCACAACATCGCCATGTTCTCGGTGTTCCTGACGATACCCCTCCTGCTGGTGCTGCTGGCGTATTTGCCGCGCATTCTCTCGCGCGCGTTCCGGCGCCGCCCGTTTAGTCTTGCGGACCGTTGGTGGTGTTTTCTGGTTGCCACCGGGGCGTCCGGCTTCCTGATTCTGCTGGCGCTCGATTCGAGTTGGGTTCGGTATGAGTACGATTTCCTCTGCTGCGCGATGCTCGCCGTCTTCGGGACGCTGGTGACACTTGGCGACGCCGTCCGTAGAAAAGGCTTCCGGCCCTATCACCTGGCCGCCGCCCTGGGCGGCTGCATATTGTTGTCGCTGGCCTTCCTGTGGCAGACCGCCGTGGGCATCGATCAGTCGCTTGGCGTGCTGGCTTCGAGAACCTACCGTTTTCTCCATTGGGAGGCGGCCGAGAGACCCTCCGATGTGGCGCTAAGCGAAAGAGCCCAGATGATCCGTTCCGCGCTGTTTGATTTTGTCCCCGCGGAGCGGAACCCGATAGAAACCGAAGACGAATCGCCGGCGCCAAGCCCTTCGGTGGTGAACCGGATTTGGCACGTCAGGAAATCGGACGTCTACTACCGGGCGGATGGAATTCGCTGGATCCACGTGTCGGGACCGCTGTCGGGCCCCTCGGCAATGGTCAGGTTTCCCGCCGTCAACCGCAATCCGGCGGAGCCTCTGGTGGTGTTTGGAGACCAGCCGTTTGCCGCCGACGCGGTCGGCATACATTATTACGCGGCGCCGGCCGGCATGCGCCGGGTCCGCTTCCTGCTGGCACATTGGGGAGAAGGCGGCGCCTGCCATAGTGATCTCGTGGACGTGTTCATCGATCGCCCGTACCGCATGGTCTTCCATCTGGACAACACCGTTGCCGAAGCGGTGGTTACCCTGGATGGAAGCAAGGTTATCGAATGCGGCGCGCCGGTGTATCCAAGCGGTTGGGACAACGTTCATTTTGGTGTCAATCCGGTCGGGTTCTCAATCTTCGCGCCGGAATTTTCGGGAGCAATCACCCCGATTCCCCAGCGGTAACCTGTTCCGGCCGGCCACTTGTGTGCCCCGGTGATATACTGAATCGGAACAAGAGGTCCCAAACCCGGATACCAGGTGGATTATGAAGCTACGAATTGTTCTCGGCTGGTGCACAGCCCTCGGCGCGTTGCTGGTTATGGCGGCGTGTTCCCAAACCAGCAAGAGTGTCTCGCTCCCGCACCTCGAAAGACAGGGCACGGCTCTGCGCATGATTGTCGATGACAAGCCGTTTCTGATGATCGGGGGAGAGCTGCATAACTCCAGCGCCTCCAGTCTGGAGTATCTGAAACCGATCTGGCCGCGTCTGGCGGCCATGCATCTCAACACCGTCCTGACTCCGAT
Source organism: Bryobacterales bacterium (assembly GCA_963810595.1). Lineage (GTDB taxonomy): Bacteria > Acidobacteriota > Terriglobia > Bryobacterales > Bryobacteraceae > CAWEOG01. The sequence continues at coordinate 193,391 of CAWEOG010000018.1, forward strand.
TTACTGGGAGTTACTGGAGCCTCAGGAGGGTAAGTTCGATTTCAGCCTGGTGGACGGGCAGATCGAACAAGCCAGGCAAAGCAACCAGCGCATCGTCTTCCTGTGGTTCGGAAGCTGGAAAAACGGCATGTCGAGTTATATCCCGACCTGGGTGAAGAGTAACCAGGACCGCTTCCCGCGGGTGGAGGAAACAGGCGGGCACAGCGTCGAGATCCTTTCGACTTTCAGCGACGCCAACCGGGACGCCGACACAAAAGCGTTCGTCGCCCTCATGCAGCACATCAAACAGGTGGATAGCCAGCGCACCGTCATCATGATGCAGGTGGAGAACGAAGTGGGTGTGCTGGGAGACTCGCGCGACAGGAGCGACGCCGCCAACAAGGCGTTCGCCAGCCCGGTTCCCCCGCAGTTGATGGATTACCTGCAGCAGCACAAAGATTCGCTGGCTCCCGAGCTGACCAAGCTGTGGGCCACCAGCAACTTCAAGACGGCGGGTACGTGGGAAGAAGTTTTTGGAAAGAGCCTCTCCACCGACGAAGCCTTCATGGCCTACAATTATGCGCGCTACATCGAGCACGTGACGGCGGCGGGCAGGGCCGAATACAACATTCCAATGATCACGAACGTATGGCTCTCCGGCCCCGACCGCAAGCCCGGCGACTGGCCGAGCGGCTGTCCCGAGCCGCAGGTGCTGGACATCTGGATGGCCACGGCGCCGCATCTGGACGCGTTCGCTCCGGACATTTATTCGGCCGATTTTGTGGGGATGGCCAACCGCTACCACCGGGATCGGAACCCGTTCTTTATTGTCGAGACCAGCGCCCGGCCCGGCGAAGGCAACGTGTTCTATGCGTTCGGCCAGCACGGCGCCACGTGTTTCTCACCGTTCGCCATCGATTCGGTGGGAAGGCCGAGGGACGGAGGGGAAATGACCCCGCCGGGGCAACTTGAGCTGACCCGCAGTTATGAGATCATCACGGAACTGGCGCCCTTGATTTTGGAGAACATGGGCAAGAACACGATGGCCGGCGTTTCGCTGACCGCCGACAGCGAGCCGCAGGTTGTGCAGTTGGGCGACTACAAGCTGGAGGTGTCGTGGCCTCGGATGCGCTTTGCCCCTCCGCCACCTCCGGCAACCGCGGCCGGCGGGGCCGCAGCCGCGCCGCCGGCGCCACCGTCCCCCATGGCGTTCATGACCGCCGCGCGCTCCGGCGCACTGTTCATCTCCAGTGGACCGAACGAGTACTTCGTGGCCGGCAACGGCCCGATCCGTGTCACCTTTTCGCCGGCCACACCCGGCCCGCCCATTGCCGGCATCGCCTATGTCGAGGAGGGCAATTTCGTGAACGGCCAGTGGGTTGCCGGGCGGCGTCTCAACGGCGACGAGAACGGACAGGGGAAGTACGTACGCATCGACGGCCCCGGCGGCTTCGGGAATAACGGCCACATTCAGCGCGTCGTGCTCTATCGCTACCACTGAGCCGGCCGAAAAGTTTCACAATTTGTGCGCCGACATCGGGCATTCGGTCTCGAATTCGTAGACGTTGATGCTGATGGCGGGGATCCACCGGCTTCGTCCCGGCGCGGCCTTCCCGCCAAGCTGAGACCGCTTCAGTTCAAGCCCACGTGGCCGCGCACCGACTCGATCAGCTTCGCCGAATCGTAGCCGACGCCGTCTTTAAAGACGATTTTCACTTTCTTGACGTCCGAGATATGGGCGGCAGGGTTGCCATCGATCACCACCAGGTCTGCGCGCTTGCCCGCGGCGATCGAGCCGATCTCGCCTTGCCGGCCGAGAAACGTCGCGCCATTCAGCGTCGCTATCCGAATGGCCTCGACCGGGGTGAAGCCGCCGGAGACCAGCAGTTCGAGATTGCGCTGATCCGCGAAGCCTGCCACCGCGCTGCCGTTGCCGGTGGGATCGGCGCCCGCCGTCAGCAGCCCGCCCGCTTTCACGAAAGCACGCTCGAATTCGAGTTCTTTCTTCACGCGCACGTCGCTCGCGTGGCGCCTTTCGGCGGAAAGCTGTTCTCGATTCGCCAGGTAATGGAACGCCGCCGTTTCCGAAAGTGCGTCCAGAAACCGCTGCTCCAGCGGCGGCGCGGCTTCGAACACGGCCAGCGTGGAGGTGACGGCGATCTGGTGTTTCACCAGATCGCGGATGGTCGTCTGGACCGCCTCGCCGTTCATGTCGAGAGCGGCCAGTTGCTCGATGGTGGGCCCCGCCGGGCAGACGTTGGGCTTCTTGCCGGGGTAGAACTCGGTGTCGGTGACGATGCCGTGCTCCAGGTTATCGATGCCCATCGCCGCGGCCTCGCGAAAACCGATCGAACACAGGTGACCGGTGAGTTTCAGCCCGCGGGCGTGGGCCATGGTGATGGCGGTCTCCAGTTCCGCCCGCGTGATGTGCATGTACGCCTTGAACGAATCGGCGCCCTCGTAGGCCCAGTACTCGACGAATTTCCGCGCGTCTTCCGGGCCGGTCAGTTCGTGCATTTGCGGGGTGAACGAGCCCGCTCCCTCCAGGTAGCCGACGGTGACGAGCAGCTTGGGCCCGGGCATCCGCCCGCCGTCGATCATTTTCTTGACGTTGAGGTCGGTGTACGGTTCGAGCGTGCCGGCCGTGCGCGCGGTGGTGACGCCGCAGGCCAGGTACAGCCGCGGAAAGCTCCAGGCGTGCTCGATGTAGATGGGCACGCGGCCGTCGGAAGGGTAGAAAAGATGCTCGTGCATGCCCACCAGGCCAGGAATCACCGTCTCATTCGCCAGTTCCATCTTGTGGGCGCCGGCCGGCGCCGAAACCTGGTCTGAAGGGCCCATCGCCACAATGCGACCGTGATCGATGACAATGGTCTGGTCTTCGAGAGGCGGCGCGCCTGTGCCGTCGATCACGCGCGCGTGCTCCAGCGCCACCACCGGCGCATCCACGGCGATAAACGGCTGGAGAGCACCGGCGGGCTGCGCCTGAGCCGCCCCCACGGCCGTAAGCAGCACGAGCAGAACGGGAATTCGAATCGTCATAAAGCGAAGATAGCAGCCTGCCAGCCACACCGGCCAGCTTCGAGCTGGTCCCGACCTCTGGTAAGTTGAAACTGCCGTTGGAGTCCGTGGGAAAATCTTCCATGAGCCGCGAAAACCTGCTTCGGATGCTGGAAGCTCATCGGGCCTTCGACCCCGGCGAGGACGAGATGCGCCGCGAGATCATCCACTTCGTCCGCCTGCACGAGGGCTGCTTCGAACGGGAACTGGAAATCGGGCACATCACCGGTTCCGCCTGGGTTTTGGACCTTCGCCGTGAAGCCGCTTTGCTGACCCATCACGCCAAGCTGGACCGCTGGCTCCAACTGGGCGGCCATGCCGATGGCGACAGCGATGTACTGCGCGTAGCTTTGAGGGAAGCGCGGGAAGAATCGGGGCTGGAGGAGGTTCGCCCCGTGGCCGGCGAGATCTTCGACGTCGACGCGCACCAGATTCCCGCCCGGGGGAGCGTCCTCGCGCACGTCCACTATGATATCCGGTTCCTGTTCGAGGCCGACCGGGAAGCGCCCCTGAGAATGACCAGCGAATCCAAGGGGCTCGCCTGGGTGGAGCTCACCAGAATCCACGAATTGAACACCGACGCCTCGGTGATGCGTATGGTGGCCAAGAGCCTGGCCCGGTTCAGGTGATCGCGAAGTCGGGGCTGCGTCTTGATACCGTATCTTCTAGTCAATTTTTGTAATATAAATGTAACAATAAGTTGACACGAGGAAAGGATTGATTATCATGAAGTTAGGGGGCTGCTATGAAATCCGCCGCTCATCGCATCAGCGCCGCGATCTTCCTTACGCTGCTGGCAGTTGCCTGCTTTGCCGGATTTCAATCGTTATGCCGGCATTAGGCCGGGCACCCGAGGGGTAAGGCGCCATCCAAGGCAACGGACCGGCATCCAGAAAATACCAGGGGGTAGGCATGCGCCACGGTGGCTCGCCCACCCCCGGTTTCGTTTGGGGAACGAAGTCAAGGACCAGAGGGCTCACGCCACTTTGCGCCGGGCGTTGGCAGGCGGCGCCAACTCGGAGAATAACTCTCTCTGAGTGGGAATCCCCGGGGAGAACGAAGGCAACACCCGCGCGTAGTAGCGCATCAGGTCGGCTGGCGCCCGGTCGCGGCTGATTCCCAAAACGCGCTGCATTTGCAGGGCATTCACCACGCTCCGCCCGGCGGCATCGTTGTTCATCACCACGAAGGTCTTCGCGGCGTACCGCGCCACGCGCTCGATGCGGGTGCGCCAATCGGCCAGTTCCAGCGGCGAGTACAGGTACTCGCCGCCGGCCTGCTCGGGACCGGCCGGGTCGAACTGTTGAAAACCGGGGTGCATCCTGCGCCCGTGGAAGCGGAAGTACCCGACACCGGAGGTCAGGATGGCCGTCGCCGGCATGGCGCGCATATACTCCGGCTGGTCGATATTCACGAAGCCGATACGGTGGTCGATAAACACGCCCAGCGCCTCTTCGAGCATCCAGCTTGCATGCCGCATCTCCGCCGCCAGCGGAAACTCGTGGAATGCCCGCCGCAGCCGGATCAGGTAATCCCGATTCTCCTCGGTGAAGCGAAACGACCAGGGGAACTGCATTAGGAGGCACCCGAGCTTGCCGGCGCGCTTGAGCGGGAACAGGCCCTGCTTGAATTCGTCGATGCGCGCCTGGTCGAGGTCCCGCTCGTGCGAAAAGCGCCGGTTCAGCTTCACGGTGAACTGAAAGCCGGGGTTGTGACGCACCTTCTTCAGCCAAATGCTGGGAATCTCGGGCCGCAACGCCTGGTAGAAGGTGGTGTTCACCTCCACGGCGTCGAAGAAGTGCGAGAGATACTCGAGCTCGTGAAAGCCGCGTGGGCGCGGCTTCGGATAGACGATCCCGTTCCAATGGGAGTAGGCCCAACCGGCAGGACCGCAACGAATGGGACTCGGCGTGGTCATGGGAGAATCCTTTCGCCTTTTCTTTGCTACCAGGATAGGCGAAAAATAGGCGAACGTCAAGGGCCAGTTTTGTTTCAAACAGACGCCGCCGGTTTTGGCCGGGAATGCGGAACGAGGCTACTCGCCGAACATTCCCTCGAACAGAGCCGAGGACAGATAGCGTTCGCCGGAGTCGGGCAGAATGGCCACGATGGTCTTGCCCTTCATCTCGGGTTCCCGGGCCAGGCGCAGGGCGGCGCTCATGGCCGCGCCGCAGGAGATGCCTGACAGTATTCCCTCTTCGCGCGCCAGGCGGTGCGCCGTCTCGATGGCCTCTTCGTTCGAGACCTGTATAACGCGGTCGACCATCGAAAGGTCGAGCGTGTCGGGGATGAACCCGGCGCCGATGCCCTGAATTTTATGCGGCCCCGGCTGCAAGGGCTGCCCGGCCAGTTTCTGCGAGATGACCGGGCTCGCGACCGGCTCCACCGCCACCGACAGAACGGGCTTCTTCTTTTCCATCTTGAGGTAGCGCGAGACCCCGCTGATGGTGCCCCCGGTTCCAACGCCCGAGACCAGAACGTCTACTTTGCCCTCGGTGTCTTCCCAGATCTCCGGTCCGGTGGTTCGAAAGTGGATCGCCGGGTTGGCGGGGTTTTTGAACTGCTGCAACAGGACGTAGCGATCCGGGTCGGACGCCACCATGGCTTCAGCGCGGTCGATGGAGCCTTTCATCCCCAACGACCCCTCGGTGAGCAGCAGCTTCGCCCCGAATGCCTTCAGCACTTTTCGGCGTTCGATGGACATCGTATCCGGCATGGTGAGGGTGATGGGGTAGCCTCGGGCGGCGGCGACGAACGCCAGCGCGATGCCGGTATTCCCGCTGGTGGGTTCGATAAGCTCCTTGCCGGGCTTGAGAAGGCCTCGCTCCTCGGCGTCCCAGATCATGGAGGAGCCGATGCGGCATTTCACCGAGTATGCGGGGTTGCGGCCTTCGATCTTGGCCAATAGCGTCACCGGCGCGCCGTCCGCGATCCGATTGATGCGGACCAGCGGCGTCCGGCCGATGCTCAACGAGTTGTCGGCGAATATCAAGGGATGCCCTCCAGACGCAGTCTTATATCTCCCAGTTTGGCACGTACCGGTTCTGCCGCTCAGACCACGTTCGGGCCAGGTCAGCGAACGTGGTTTGGTCCACCACCTGCGAAATGCCCTCGTCGATGCGCCCCCACATTTCGCAGAAGGGCGTTTCGGCGCGCCGTTTCGACGGTCCGCGCGGGCCCTTGGTGCCTTCGACGGAGCGCAACACCTCGCCGACGGCAATGGAATCGGCGGCCCGCGCCAGCAGGTAACCGCCTTCGGCTCCCCGGCGCGACTCCACGAAGCCGGCCTTCTTCAGCTCCGCCAGAATCAGCTCCAGAAACTTCTGCGGAATCTTCTGCCGTTTTGCGATTTCGGCAATTTTGACCGGTTGCCTGGAACCCTGCATCGCCAGGTCGAGAACGGCATTCAAAGCGTATTCGCTCTTGACCGATATCTTCATCAGCGTAGCGCTCACGGCCCCGGTACCCTCCAGACAATATCAAACTTCGCAGATCCGTAGCGCCGCTTCAAGCGAAGTAAGCGGGTCTTTGAGCGGCGAGTATTCGTGGGAAATCGTTCCCTGGTAGTTCAAATCGGCGATCGCCTGCGCGATGGCATGGTAGTTCAGCTCCGATTCTCCATCCAGTTCGTGACGTCCCGGGTTGCCCGCCGTATGGAAGTGGGCGATATGGTCGATGTTTTCGCGGATGGTGCGAATGATGTCGCCCTCCATGATCTGCATGTGATAGATGTCGTACAGCAGTTTGAAGCGCGGCGAGCCGACCCGCTTCACCAGTTCCGCGCCCCACGCGGTGTGGTCGGCCTGGTAATCCTTGTGGTTCACCTTGCTGTTCAACAGCTCCATGCAGATGGTAACGCCTTTATCCTCGGCGAGGGCTTTCACCTTGTTCAGCAGGATGGCGCTGTTGTCGAGCCCTTCCTCGTCGCCGATGCCGGCGCGATTTCCGCTGAAGGTGATGACGGTGGGAATGCCGGCCGCGGCCGCCCGGGGGATATTCTCCCGGAACTGCGACTCCAGCAGCGCGTGATTCTCCTTGCGGTTGAGGCCGTTGGGGATGGTTCCGGCGCCCGGCACTACTTCGGGCACCAGGCCGTACTTTCTGGCTGTGCGCCACTCCTCTTCCGTCTTCAGAAGGTCCATGCACACGCATCCCAGCTCGGAGGCGTGCCGCGCCATATCGTCCAGACTCATGCCGGAATTGCGTCCGAAAACGCCCAGGCACACTCCCTGTTTCAGACGTCCTTTACGGGGGGCCGCTTCGGCCAGTGCGGTTCCGAGAGCGGCGGTGGTGGTTAGAAAAACTCGTCGGTTCATGGCGTATCTATACTATCAACATAGCGGCTGATTGCAATGGGTTTCGCGTTATGGCTGCGAGACGGCCTCGCGTGGGCAAAGGGTACCCACGAGTACCGCCCCATGGGCGCGGCCGTGATTTCGGAGACTGGCCGCTTCCGCGCCCGCGATTTTCATCGCGATTGGGAAGCGCCTTCCGTCCACCAGCCGTCGTTCGTCGGGTTCTTCGCCTCGATCGGGCACTTGAATCAGCATCTGGAAGAAAGAGTGCGGCGTCCCCGCGCCGGCAAGCGGAAGCGCCGCCCGGTCGCCCTCCCGGACGTGTGAGCCGGCGCCGGGCATGTCCGGGGAATTCGCACATCCTCACCTGCGGTTGAATCGGGCGCCCACGCCCTGGTCACAAGTTTGTCGATCCCGTTAACAACCGGCCCCATTGCGAGATATCTGTAACGGGAACGGATTTTACCAGAGTCAGATTCGACGATTCTTAGGTAGTACAAAGACTACTGATATGTCAGCAATTTTCTCTCAAATCCTTGATTTTCATGCCGAGCTTCCTCTAACGTTTGGTACGTGGAGAAACAAACCAGTGGCCGAAGGAGAGGAAACCCCGTTGCGGGCGGGAAGGTTGCCGCCTGAAACCGAAACCCGATCGGCGTATGTTTATCAGTGCGTCAGAGGCATGATCTTGCGCGGCGAGCTGCAACCGGGCAAACCCATCTCACGCCGCTCGCTTTCCGGGCTCATGGGCGTCAGCTTCGTTCCGGTAACCGAAGCGATGCAGCGTCTCGAATATGAAGGTCTGCTCGAGAGCAAGGCGCGGGCCGGCACGAGAGTGAGAGTTCCGAGCCTCGAAGAAGTGCAGGATTTGTTCATAGTCCGCGAGGCCCTGGAGACGCAGTCCGCAAGGCTGTTCACCGCGGTGGCGGACCGAAAGCAGAAAAGCGATCTGCTGGAGAGCGCCATCGCGTTGGACGGGATGATCTCGACACGGGAAGTCACTCTGTTCGATTACGACGGCCGGCACCAGGACTTTCACAGGCAGATCGCAAAATACACAAAGTGTCCCGGGCTGGCGGCCCAGATCGAGCGAACGCATGCGATGCAGCAGGCGTGGATCGCCGCCGCCGCGGTGAACCTTCAGGTGCCCATGCAGCCCAATCACGCCGGTCTGATGTCGGTGCTGGCTGGAGACGATGTCGAGGCGTCGGACAGCGCCATGCGGTCGCATCTCACATCCGGACGAGATGTCCTCGTTGAGGCGTTGCGTGCGCGCCTGGGCGAGGTAAAAGACCGGAAACCGCGGATGCGCCGCGGTGTGGACCGCGCCGTGCCGGTGGCCGAAGAGATCGGACAGTAGTCGTGCTTTCTCATTGGGCAGCCGGTGCAGGGCCGATTGTGCGTATGCCGGTGTCGTCCGGCAAACAAAGACCAAATCCGGTGAGAGAACTGCATGTGGAGTAATACGCGAGTTCGCCGCCTTCGCGCGGATTCCCACTCGGATACGGCATACCGGCTGGTAAGAGACCTGATCGCCAGCGGCGGCCTGAGCCTGGGCAAGCCGTTGTCGCGGCGCGCCCTCTCGAGGGAGATCGGCATTGGCATTCTCCCGGTCACCGAGGCCGTAAAGCGTCTTGAATACGATGGCCTGCTCGAGAGCAAGCCGCGGGTCGGGACCCGTGTGAAGATTCCGACGATGGCGGAAATTCGAGATTTATGCACCGTTCGCGAGGCGTTTGAAGTGCAATCCGCCAGATTGTTCGCGCTGGAAGCCGAGCAGGCGCACAAACAGAAGTTAAGTGAAATTGCCGGGCGGCTGGATGAATTGATCTCCGACAGGAATTCCCCCGTGCGCGACTTTTTCGCAATGCACCTGCTTTTTCATCAGCACGTTGCCCGTCACACGGGATGCGCGGCGCTTCTGGCGGCGATCGACAAAACCAGCATCCTGCAACAAACCTGGTTGAGCATCGCCGGCCTGGACCTGAGATGGATGATGCTGGCCGATCACCGGGATGTCGCATCGATTCTGAGCCTGGGAGATCCGGAGCGGGCCGGGAGAGCGATGCGCGACCACGTCCAGCACCGCCGGGAGGAGCTCATGGACTACATCGAGGTGCGTTTCCGCGAGGGAGACAACGCCTCGACTCCCATGCGGCGGGCCGCCAGCCGCACCCGCCGCAAAACGCCGGAACCCTCGAGCGATGCCGGCGGATCATAGGCGGCGCCGGCGCCAAGACCCATCTGGGCGATCTACCGCACTTCCACGACGGCCAACGCCTCGAAGCGGCGAATCCTGCCGCCGCCGTCCGAACCTCCGTGGCCCGCATCCACCATCGCGCCGAATTTTCATTGCTGTCAGTCGTCTCCGCATGGCGATTTCGGATAACAGGCTGCCAAAGACCACTTTTGTGTATAATATGGACGTTATGGCCTCAGTGACCCCTAAACTCAATGTCATGGAGAAAGATGGTCTGGAAGGGCTCCAGGCTAACGATCCGGAACGTTTTCAATATAAGGCAGAGGGAGGCGCGTACTTTAACCTCACTGGACTGCCGCTTGACCCACTGGCGGAAATTGACGAGGAAAAGATCGCGAAGCTGAGCCGTATCGTGCGCGCGCTGGGCTTCGCCATGTCGGATGGCTCCGGCTCGGGGCACGTTGGAGGTTCGACCTCGAAGGTTGAACAGATCCTTACCTTACTGACGAGCGGCGCGCTGGGCTTCGACCCGCGGAATCCGAAGCATCCGGGCCGCGACCGGCTAGCCTGGTCCGCCGGCCACACGACGCCCCTGTTTCACGCCGTGGTCGCCCTGATTTATGGGGCCCTGCGCAAGAAGGGCGTGGAACTCTCGCCGGCGGCACAGAAATACGCGGTGTATCCGGAACAACTCGCCCGCTTCCGCCGATGGGGCGGACCCAGCGGTCATATCGAATCCGAATATGCCCTGTCTGACGCTTCGACCGGCGCATCCGGACACGGCTTCTGCGCGGGTCTGGGGTTCGCCGTTCTGCACCGCTCGTGCGGCCTGCCCACGCGCGCGTTCGTGATCGCGGGTGACGCCGAGAGCGAAGAAGGCATGAGCTATGAGGCGCGCAACGTCGCCTCCGCCATCGGCGCGCGCAACTTGGTAGTCCTGATGGACTACAACAATTTCGGCATCGACGGCCCGATCACCGAGGCCATGCCCTCTCCTTACGTGAACCACTGGTATTCACACGGCTGGAACATCATCGAGGTGGACGGGCACAACCCCCGCGAACTGGCGTATGCGTACCGGCTGGCGACCGAGGGGTTCGGAGACGAAAAGCCCACCGTGGTGATCGCCCACACGATCAAAGGTCACAGCTACGGCAAGCTCGAAAACACCAACTCCTCGCACGGCGCGTTGCTCCCGCACCCGGATTACGTCGATGCGGTGCGGAAGCTCGGGTTCAATATCCCGGGTGTCTCCGGGAATGTGGCGGCCGATATCCAGGTCATCATGGACGCCCTCGGAGAGGCTGAAATCGATTACCTTCTCGAACGGTTGGAGTGCGGCGCCAAGCGAATCGCGCCGGAAGCCGAACTCGTGGACCGGATGAAAGCGGCAATGCCCGGCCGGCCCATGATCGACTTCAAGAAGATCGAGCGCCCGGCTGAGCTGCCGCCCGAACTGGTGTTCCAGGGCGGTGATTCGGTGGCCATACGCAAGGCCACAGAAGCCTGGTTCGGATGGGCCATGAAGCAGACGGCGTTCTTCTACATCGGGGCCGGCGACCTGATGAAATCCATCCTCACGGGGAAGGCCGAAAACGTTTATGGTGTCATCAACCCGGAGAACGCGCTCGGCCGGGGCATCCGTTTCGGCATCGCGGAACAGAACATGGCGATGATGTCCTGCACCATGTCTTCCGACACGCTGCCGGGGGGATTCCGCCCCATGACGGCATTCGCCACCTACGGCGTTTTCACGTCAATGATGTCCAACGCCGTTCGCATGGCGCTGATTAATAATGACGTTAATCCCGAATCGGCGGGATTCTTTATCGTCCTGGCGGCGCATGATGGTCCGGAAACCGGCGAGGATGGGCCCACGCACCACGGCCTGTTCTGGATGTCGCTCTATAACGCATATCCGGGCATCAAGGTGTACAAGCCGCTGGACGCCAATGAAGCGATCGAAATGCTGTTCCACGCGGCCCAGCGTGGAGAGCCGATCGCGTTTTCGGCCACGCGGCCCGGCACCCCCGTGCTGAAGCGCGAAAACGGGGTTCCCCCGGCGCGCGAAGCCATCTATGGAGCCTACGTCTTCAAAGCCTTCCGCGGGAACGGGAAGCCCAAGAAGGTGCTGGTAATCAGCGGCGGGCAGGTGATGCACAACGCGCTGGAAATCCTGCCGGAAATCGAAGAACGCTGGGATGTCAAGATCGTGGCCGCGACATCACCGGAACTTTACGAGGAGCTGAGGCAAACCGATCCGGTAAAGGCGTCGGAGATTCTCTCGGATGAAGAACGGCAGTACGTGGTGGCACTGCACAACGGATGGCCCGGATTCCTGTATCCCTTTGTCCTGCCGGGAGATTATCCGAACCGGGTGTTTGGAATGGACCGCTTCTCCAGGTCCGGCAAGCCCGACGAGATCTATCGCGCAGCGGGTTTCGATGCCGCGGGGATCAAGGCCAAAATCCTCAACGGCTCGAAATAACCTGGTCTGAGTTTTGGGGCAGGACGAAACCTGCCCCACATGCCCGAGCGAATCCGCAACTCACTTCGCACGCAGGTAAGAATCGTCTCCCTTGATCCAGTCCTCGCGGACGGGGGAGAAAATCTCCTCGATAAGGGTATCTTCAAGTGCTACATTCGCGTGTGGAACATCTGGTGGTACATGCACCATCTCGCCGGCTTTGAGGTCGAATGTCTCATCGCCTACGGTCATCCGCACGGCGCCCTCGAGCACCATCGTGATCTGATCGTTCCCATGGTGGTGCGACGCCACCTGATTCCCTTTGTTAAAGCGAAAATGGGCGACCGTCATGTTTGCTCCATGCAGCGCTTTTCGCCCGGCGAGCGGATTGAGCTGGTCTTCCGCGATGCTGTTCCATGTATGAATTTTCATGGCCACATTTTATCACGAAAAGGTCCGATTCTCGGGCCTCCGGCGACCCAAGGTTGCCGGTCCGCAACGGCGAAACGCGGGCGCCGGAGCGTTCCCGGGAGGACTGGCCTCCCGCGGCCGCCCGTGGCGCCAAGGCACATTCCCGTCAGTCGGCCAAAATTGCCCTGAATCATATCCGGAACCCCGTTCATCCAAACAAAAGGTAACTCTGGGAGGTTGAACACTGTGTCCAGCAAAATTGGTTTTATCGGTCTAGGTATCATGGGCAAGCCCATGTCCAAGAACCTCTTGAAAGCGGGCCATAAACTGGTGGTCTACGATCTCCATCCCGCTCCCGTCAAGGAACTTGTGGCAGCCGGCGCTGAGGCTGGGGCGTCCATCAGGGACGTGGCATCGCGGTCCGACATCATCATTACGATGCTTCCCGACGGTCCGGATGTCGAAAAGGTGGTATTCGGGCCGAATGGGGTCCTCGAAGGGGCCAGGTCCGGCTCGACTCTCGTGGATATGAGTTCCATCAACCCGCTGGTTTCCCAGAAGGTCGGCAAGGCTTGTGAGGAGAAGGGGGTGGAGTTCCTGGACGCGCCCGTCAGCGGGGGGGAACCCAAGGCAGTCGAAGGCACCCTGGCCATCATGGTCGGGGGCGACAAGCAGGTGTTTGAGAGAGTATCCGGAATTCTTCATTCGATGGGTGCTTCGGTCACGCTCACGGGACCGGTGGGCGCCGGCAACACCACCAAACTGGCCAACCAGATCATTGTGGCCTGCAATATTGCGGCGATGGGCGAGGCCCTGGTACTGGCTACGCAGGCCGGCCTGGATCCTGAAGTGGTGTTCAACGCCATTCGGGGCGGCTTGGCAGGCAGCACGGTTCTGAACTCCAAGGCGCCCATGGTGATCGCGCGGAACTTCAAGCCCGGCTTCCGGATTCGGCTGCATCACAAGGACCTGCGGAATGCCCTGCTGGCCGCCGAGGAATTGAAGGTGCCGCTGCCTCTCACCGGAATTGTCCAGAACCTGATCGTGTCGCTGCTCAACGAGGGGAAGGGAGACTACGATCATTCCGGCATCGTAACCGCCATTGAGCGCCTGGCGGGCACCGAAGTCGCACGCCCTGCCACGGCCGACCGGGCTATGCGCGTTGCGGCGGATTAACCGGATCCCCCTGCACCGATTCCGGACCCGGGCCGGCCTGAGTATCTGTCGGATACAGATTGTGCCAGATACGAGATTGTAACTATCAAAACGGCACCACCACCAGTGGGCAAGCGGTAGCCCAAAAAGGCCGGGCAAGAGGTCGCGCAGCAGGCTGTTCCGGTCGACGGCTATCGCAAGGGGAGCCCGTATATCACGGTGTCCAGCGATTCGCTGGCTCCGGCAATTCGGTCACCGCGACAGTTTCGTTCCAGAACCCGGCCCACCAGGTGATCACTTACACTGCGGTATTCGATAGCGGAGTATTCTAGGTGCCTTGGAGGGGAGCGAGTTCTCAGCCCGCCCCCTTACTGAAAGTTCGGTACCAGCATGATATCCTGATCATCCTCGTCGATCTGGGCCAATACAACGTCCTGCCGTCCGGAGACACAGCCAGGCCGCCCGGTCCGTATCGAATGATTCGCCGATTCTCGCACCTTGGTGATCTTGTGGCTCTCGAAATCGAGATACTGAATCCAGTGCGGATTGTCCAGGGTGTTCACGAAGAAGATTCCCTTCTCGGTGATCGCCCAGTAGCGTCGCGCTCCGGCGTCATCCCAGTTGCGGAAGCTCCATGTCCTTCCGGAAGCGAGATCCAGGCGATGGATGGTCTTCGGACCGGTCGGTGTCGAAGTAGTAAAGATACTTCCGGTCGTAAGACTCGAGGCCTCCCATCCTCCATCGTGAGTAACCTGAACGGCCTGACCGCCATCGGCCGGAATCTTCCAGATATTCTGAGTCCCCCGGCGCTCCGAGCAAAAGTAGATCCAGCTTCCGTCACGCGGACCAACTTGGAAGTCTGTCCTGACGCCAAATCGCGAGTGACTCTGTGCACAGGCCCGCCGTCGGCGTCGACCACATAAATATCCGGATTGGGCGGCTCCGAAGGTGCCGTCGAAGGCGATCCAACGCCCGTCGGGTGACCAGCGTGGCGTCCCGGCGCTCCGATCCTTGGCGAAGGTCAGTTGCACGGGATTGTGGCCCGCCCGGTCGGTGCGCCAGATCTCCACGGATCCCGAGCGGGTGGAGGCGAAGGCAATCGACCGTCCGTCGGGTGAGAACTGTGGGGAGTGGTCGCGCCGCGATGACGCGATAAGCGCGGTGGGCGAATGACTCCGGTTCCTCGCGGCGGGCCCGGCGGCGGCAGCCCAAATATTGACGTCAAAGATCCGTCGCGTGTAAGCGAGCAGATCCCTCGTACGTCCGGGGAGGCGGCGTTGTCGACATCGACCCGCAGCGCCACGGGAGTCTCCGTCCCGCACACGAAGCGCACGAATCCGGCCGCCGTCCGCCTCGGGGTGACCGGCGTACACCAGGGCGGTTCCGTCGCTGGTCCAGCAAAATTCGAATTGCACGCGTCCCCGGTTTCCCGATTGGCCGCGGCTTACCGCCGGTGGCGGGTACCACCAGAAGCTCAGTGGGCGCATCGGGATGATAGCGCAAGAACGCCACCAGACCGTCCCGAAGGATCAAACTTGGCCAGCGAGTCGCGGTCGCCCGCTTTCGGGAACGACAGCACGTGCTTCGAACGGTCGTCAACGGAGATGGTGACGATCCTTCCGTTCTCGTCCGCGGCCAGCAGATTGGCCGCCGGACTCCAATCCAGGGAGTTGTATTGGACGCCTGGCGCGGCCACCGACAATCTGCTTCTCCGGCCCGCCCAGGGCCGGCACAACGACGATGCTGGAACGATAATCGACGTAGCGGAGGAATGCGATCTGCTTGCCGTCCGGAGACCAGACCGGACGGAACTCGCCGTAAGGCGTGTTAGTCAGCCGCAGCGGAGAATCCGAACCAATGAGCTGGACGTAGATGTCCGGTTCCCCGGATTTGGATTCGCCGTTCCAGGTGAAGGCGATTCGTGTGCCATCCGGCGAAATTGCCGGATCGCCTTCCAAGCCGACGTAGGAAGTGAACGGGACCGGTGTAACTCCTCCCGGGTTCCTCGACAGGCCGGCGGGCGACCGCGAGGATGAGGAGCAGGCGAGGAATGCGGCCCCGGCCCACGCCAGGCGGCGATGTTCGCGCGCCTTGTCCGCAGCCGCTTGAGCGGCGCCGGATGACCGTTCCTCGGACCTCAAGCTGCCTTGCAACTGACCAGAGGTCCGCGAGCAAACTCATCCGCGGTCTGGTAACGCCGTTCCGGATCCTTCTGCAGCGCCTTGTCCACAATCGCATCCAGGGCTTGCGGAAGGCCTCTGCGCCTGGAGGAAAGGGGCTTCGGATCCATGCCGGTGATGGCGGCCATCACGTGCGCGGCGTATCGCCCTGGAAGGGCAGCTCGCCGGCCACCATCCGGTAGATCACAACGCCCAACGCCCAAAGATCCACTCGCCCATCCACCTCGGAATGTTGATCTGCTCCGGCGCAACGTACGACACGGTGCCCATCGGTCAGGCCCGCCGCGGTCATTTCGGTTTTCTCCGCCAGACGGGCGATGCCAAAATCCAGGATGCGTACCAGTCGTTCCGACCGGTCGTCTCGGTGATCATCAGGTTCGCCGGCTTGATGTCGCGGTGGACAATTTGTTTGCGTGCGCCGCCGCCAGACCGCGGCAACCTGAATGGCGATGTCGATGGCCTCATCCACTTCCAGCGGGCCGCTGTGAAGCCGCTCGGCGAGGTTTTGCCATCGAGATACGCCATCGCAATAAATGGCCGGCCGTCGGCATCGTCAATGTCGTAGACCGGGCAAATGTTGGGATGATCGAGCTCGGCCGCGGCCTTCGCCTTCCCGCTCGAAGCGCTTCATCGCGTCGGGGTTGCTCACCAGGTGCGGAGCCAGAAACTTGAGCGCCACCACGCGATCCAGGAGGGTGTCCTCCGCGCGGTAGACCTGCGACATGCCGCCATCGCCGACCCTCTCCAGATGCGGTATCGTGAGCCTCGCCGCGGAGAGCGAGGCTGGCCCGAAGCGGTCGACGCGGCCGGTGCTCGTCCGGCTCGTCCAGAATCGGCCCCTGTGTCGTGGCTGGCCAGCAGCGCGGAGACCCGGTCGCGGAATTCGCGATCCCCGCCGCATGCGGCATCAGGAACGTGTGCCGATACTCGGCCGGCTGGTCGAGCGCCTGCAGGAACAACTCGGCTGCCGCGCGATTGAACAGATCGCTCTCCCGGCCGGAGTCATGGCGCCAGACGCTCGCGCAGCCACGCGCTGCACACGTTCCAGTGCCGGCGCACCGTGGTAGGACTCATGCCGAGCGCTTCGCCGGTTTCGTCCCAGGTCGATCCGCCGAAAAAACGGCATTCCACGATCTTGGCGTACCCTTCGTTGAGCTCGGCGAGTTCCTTGCAGCGCCTCGTCCACGGCCAGAACGTCGTGATCGCGCTCCGGAGAAAACAACCGGTCGTGCAACTCCACCCGGACGGCGCCGCCGCCGCGCTTCTGCGCCCCCTTTGCCAGGGCATGGTTCACCAGGATGTGACGCATCGCGATGGCCCCGACGGCGAAGAAGTGGCTGCGGTTCTTCCAGTCGGTCCGCGTCTGGTCGACCAGCTTGAGGTAGGCTTCGTTTACCAGAGCCGTGGGCTGCAGGGTGTGGACGGGGGACTGGTTCGCAGCAAGTTCCTCGCGATGCGCCGGAATTCGCCGTAGGCCCGGGAATATAAGGTTTCGGCGGCCTCGGCATCGCCCGCGCTCAGCCTCTTCAGAACTTCGGTGATGTCTTCTTTTGCGGGCATCGTGGTCAGCCGGGCCCGGGCGTTGTGCCGTCGGGCGCCTTTAATTATATCCGAGCGTCAATTATGTCCGAGCGCCGGTTCCGTTCCGTAATCCGGTCTACACGAACGAATGGAGCCGGTATCCTGCAACTTCCTCCGCGACCGCGGCGACTATTTCAAGATCGAACGGGGGCTCGATCGCAAGGATGCTTACAACTGAGCGCAAAGCGCGAAGGCGCGTGGGCCCAAGGGGGAAACAACGCCCGGCCCGCATGGACCCCCGCCCCCGCATGGGGGCAAGGGGAGGGGGCTGGGCGGGCTGGCTTGTGCGGGCGGCGGACAGTGATGGCCGGACCCTTTGGCTCCCTATTTTCTTAAGGTTCCGTCCCAACCTGGCGCCGATGAGCATTTCAGCCAGACTTCGAGGAGATGCGATGCCACTAGACGTTCTGATCGTGGATGATTCGGCGGCGATCCGAAAGATCCTGCAGCGGGTGCTGTTGCAGGCGGATGTTTCCCTTGGCACGGTGATCGAGGCGGGGGACGGGGTGGAGGCCATCGAGAAGTTGAGACAGCAGAAGGTGAGCCTGATTCTCTCCGACATTAACATGCCCAATATGGACGGCCTGGAATTTCTCAGCCACCTGAAGACCAACGACGAGTGGAAGAAGGTGCCGGTGCTGATGGTGACCACCGAAGGCAGCCAGGCCAAGGTGATGGAGGCGGTGGAACTGGGAGCGGCGGGATATGTCCGCAAGCCATTCACGGCGGAGCAGATCAAGGAGAAGCTGGACGCCATCATGCTTTGACGGTCGGCGAGGCGAGGTCTTCGAGGAGGGATGGGGAATGTGGTCTGGAATTGTCGATCCCTGCCGGCCGCGCCGGAACTCGGCTTCGGCGGAAAATCGGTGCAATGGAGAGTATAACGTGCAACAGATATCACATGATGACCTGGTGCGAATCACCCGGGAGGCCACCAAAGACGTGTTCTCCACCATGCTCGGTCTGCAGATTCAGGACGGGGAGCCGTTCATCGATTCCAGCGCTCCGAAACCGAGCGACGGGATTGTGGCGTTGGTCGGTATGGCCGGTTCGTGGGTCGGCACGGGCAGTTTTGCGTGCTCGGCGGAGCTGGCCCGCCACCTCTCGTCACAATTTCTGATGAGCGACTTCCCGGCCGTCGACGACGAGGTGCTGGATGCGGTGGCCGAGATCACGAACATGATTCTGGGCAACGTAAAGACCGTTTTGGAAGAGAAACTGGGGCCGATGGGATTGAGTATTCCGACGGTGGTGTATGGCCGGAACTTCACCACGCGGAGCATCGGCCAGAGCGACTGGACGGCGGTGCCGTTTTACGTAGACGGGATGCATCTGGAAGTTCGGGTCTGTCTGGTTCCGAACAAGGACCGGATGGCAGCCTCGAAACGGGCGCCGGCGGCCTCGATCCACCCGTAGCGCGGCCGGTCGCGAGGTTCCCGTCATACCCCTGCATCTCCGGCTCCGCCTGAAACAGCCTGGGCACTCCGCGCGTTCCAAAATCATCGTGGTCAAGGTGCCTCGGGAACTTTTCTCGGTGCAGGAAGTGGCGTTCGTGGCCGACTCGATTTCACGGGTGGAAAGACTCTACCCTCACGAGGTGCTGGAAGGTCCGTCGAGGTCCGGGCGGCCGTTGCCGCCGCCGTGCCGCGGGCTGGTGCGCCTTGATGGCCGGCTCAAACCATTGCTGGATGCCCGGCGGTTTCTGCGGCCGGAAGAGTTCTCAGCTCTGCGGGATCTCTACCCAAACGCCTGAAGCATTCCCGTCTCCGCGGTACCATGGCGATATGCCCGGCTTGCCGCATCTCGACCGGCGGCAATTCCTCGCTTTGCTGGCCGCGCCCATTCAGCCTCCGCCCGTCGTGGTCAAGAACAGCGTCTTGGTTCACGAGCACATCCTGGTGGATTTCGTCGGCGCTGCCAAGGCCAATCCGAAGCCGCTATGATGCCGATGAGGTCTATCGTGTCGCGCTGCCGAAACTGAAGGAGTTGCGCAAATACGGCTGCCGCCGGTTCCTGGACTGCGACGCCCAACTTCCTGGGGCGCGATCCACGGCTGCTTAAAGCGCCTGGCGGATGCCTCCGACATCGAGATCTGGACCAATACCGGGCTGTACGGCTCCGCGGAATCACATCTACCTGCCGCCGTACGCTGGCGCGGAAACCGCGATGGAACTGGCGAGACGTTGGATTGAGGAAGTGAAGAAAGGCGTTGACGGCGTCAAGCCGCGGTTCATCAAGATCGGAGTGAACGGATCTCCCCTGTCGCCGCTGGACCGGAAGTTGGTTGAGGCGGCTGCGATCACTTCGCCGAGACCGGATTTGACCATCGCGTCTCACACCGCCGGCGGCGGGCCCGACGGCGATGGAGCAGATCGAAGTCGTCATGCGGCACCAGCATCGGATGGACCGCTTCGTCTGGGTCCATGCCCAGAATGAGCACGACCACAATTTCCACTGGAAAGTGGCCTCTCTGGGAGCCTGGGTGGAATTCGACGGGATTAACCGGGAAACCGCCCGCTGGCACGAGCAATGCGTGATGGCGATGCTGCAGAAGGATCAACTCGACCGTACTTTGATCGGCCAGGATTCCGGCTGGTACCACGTGGGAGAACCCGGGGGAGGGCAGTTCAACGGCTACACGTACATCTATGAGTACTTCTTGCCGGGCCTTCGGAAGGAGTGGCAGGAACAACTGATGATGGAGAATCCACGCAAGGCGTTTCGCTAGTCCGTACTCCCCTTCGGCCCACGCAGCGGTGCGTGCCGGGCAAATGTACCCAAAAGGCCGACGGGTTCATCTCTTCCTGCCGGCGCGGACAAATGCCCCAACAACCGTCCCCAGCGGCATCACGATCGCCAACGCCAGCGGATACCAGAGCGGGATCTTCGTTCGATGTAGGTGGGGAAGCTTAGAGCGGAGATCGCAAAACCGATTGCCGCCAGCGCGCTTCCGTGCAGCATCTCCCGCCGGCCCGCCAGCCAGCGCGGTGAGGAAGCCGCCGGCCACGGCGAAAAGGAGCCCCGTGACTACGTTGAAAACGGCGTACCCGGTAAAGACTTCCGGGCGAGCAGTGTCGCGCCGGGTTGACACATGGCCTCGGGATGCGTCTGAAGGTAGGCCAGGTTTCCGACGTAAACAAGCAAGGTCACGGCGAACAGGCCGAGAAAGATGGCGCCGAGCGAGCAGAGCGGGCTAATGGGACTCGTCACCCTAGGCCGGATGACTCCACCGGCTCCAACTCCTTCTTGTATTTGCATTCCTTGTTCGGGCACTGCGCCAGGTGGCCGGACTTCAGGAATTTCTCCACAAGGTAAGGGTTGCCGCACTGCGGACACTTCTCGTTCATGGGCTTGGCCCATTCGACAAAGTCGCATTCCGGGTACAGACTGCAGCCGTAGAAGGTCTTCCCGCGTTTCGAGCGGCGTTCCACCAGCTCGCCCTTGGCGCACTTGGGGCAGGGACACGCCGATGGTCTTTTGCTTGACGTACTTGCAGGTCGGGATAGCCGCTGCAGGCGACGAATTCGCCGAATCGCCCGGTGCTTCACCACCAGGTGCTTGCCGCACACCGGACAGAGTTCTTCGAGCGGAACGTCGGGCTTCTTCTGTTCGCCGCCGATCTGTTTGGTGGTCTTGCAGTCCGGATACCCGCTGCAGGCGTAGAAGGTGCCGAAGCGGCCTTTCTTCAGGACCATCGGCCGGCCGCAGTTCTCGCAGTACTCCGTGCTGCGTCCTGCTCGGTGAAGTTGGCGCCTTCGCGCTCGAGATCGGGTAGCTCCACGGCGAGCTGCCGGGTGTTGGAGCACTTCTTTTCCGGGTCGGGATCTTTGTAGCCGGTGCAGGCGAGGAAGCTGCCGTGCTTGCCCCACTTGATCACCATGGGCCGGCCGCAGCGGTCGCAGACGATATCGGTCGGCTTCTCCATCCGCTTGATGTCGGTCATCTCCACGGCGGCTCGTTCGAGGTCGGTTTTGAACTTGCTCGTAAAACTCGGCCATCGGCGGCGCGCCAATCGCGCTTGCCGTCTTCAATCTCGTCCAGCTCCTCTTCCATCCGCGCCGTGTAGCGCACCTGGAAGATATCGTCGAAACATTCCAGCAGCAGATCGGTCACCACCATCCCCAACTCGGTGGGGCTGAATCGGCCGCCGTCCTTCTTGACGTACTCGCGCTCCTGGATGGTGGACAGGATGGAGGCGTAGGTGGAGGGGCGCCCGATGCCGTCGGCTTCCAACTCCTTCACCAGAGTGGCTTCGGTGAAAGCGCGGCGGGGGCTCGGTGAAGTGCTGCTCCGGCACCACGTGCTTCACGGTCAGGATCTCGCCCTCGGCTCGACGGCGGGCAGCTTGTTCTTCAGCTCTTCGTCTTCGGCATCCTTGGCGTCTTTGCCTTCCTCGTAAACCGTGAGGAATCCGTCGAATTTCGGCACCGAGCCGGCGGCGCGGAACAGGTAGTCCGCCTCGTCCTTTCCCTTGGCGGCGACGTCGATGATGGTCTCGTCAAACAACGCGGGACGCATTTGGGAGGCGACGAAGCGCATCCAGACCAGGCGGTACAACTTCCGCTCGTCTTCGGCCAGGTACTTCTCCACCTGCTCGGGAGTGCGCTCGAACCGAGGTCGGCCGGATGGCTTCGTGGGCGTCCTGGGCCTCGCGCTTGGTTTTGTAACGGTTCGGAGTTTCCGGCAGGTAGTCGGCGCCGTATCGTTCGCCGATGTAGTGGCGGACTTCGTCGAGCGCGTCGGCCGAGACACGCGTCGAATCGGTACGCATATAAGTGATCAGGCCCACCAGACCCTTCCTCGCCGAACTCGACGCCCTCGTACAGGCGCTGGGCCAGCATCATGGTGCGCTTCACGCTGAAGCGCAGCTTGCGGGCCGCCTCCTGCTGCAAGGTGGAGGTAATGAACGGAGGCACCGGATTGCGCCGCTTCTCGCGGGTGTTGACGGACTGGACCCGGTGCGGAACGCCGTCCAGGCCGGCCAGGATTGTCTCCGCCGTCTGCTGGTTCGGGAATTTCGACGTTCTGGCCGTTCTGCTTTGCCAGGTGGGCGATAAACTGCGGCGGCTTCCTGGCCGCTCAGCTTGGCGTCGATGGTCCAGTATTCCCGCGGGTCAAACTCTCGAATCTCCCGCTCGCGCTCGACAATCAGGCGCAGACGCCACCGTTTGCACGCGGCCGGCCGAGAGGCCGCGGCGTACCTTGTCCCATAGAAGCGGGGAAATTTTGTAGCCGACCAGGCGGTCGAGGACGCGGCGCGCCTGCTGTGCGTCCACCAGGTTGCGGTTCACCACCTGGGGATTCTTGAAAGCCTCCTGGATCGCCTTGGAGGTGATCTCGTTGAACATCACCCGGTAGACGGGAATGCCGTTCTTCTTCTTTCCTTCCAACTCTTCCTGGAGGTGATAACAGATGGCTTCGCCTTCGCGGTCCGGGTCGGCCGCCAGGTAGACGGAGTCGACGCCGCGGGCTGCCTTCTTCAATTCGTCGATCAGCTTCTTCTTTCCCTCGATGATCTCGTAAGAGGGCCGGAAGGAATTCTCCACGTCGACGGCAAGGCCGTTCTTGGGCAGGTCTTTGACGTGTCCCAACGAGGCTTTGACGACAAAGTCCTTCCGAGGTATTTCCCGATCGTTTTCGCCTTTGCGGGCGATTCTACGACCACAAGTGATTTCGCCATAGCTGCTAGTTGATACTAACTGATGATCGGCACTTCACCGGATCCGCCCAGACGGTCCGGCGGATTTCGATCAGGGTAATCAGCCAACCGGAGTCCTCTTGGCCCCCCCGCGCAGCCAGCGCGGCGGAATTGGCTATACGTTCCACACTTTAACAAAAAACTTGCCGGGGAGTTGACGCACCTGCCCCCGCAGCTCGATTTCGAACATTGCCGCCAGGACCTCTGACGGCGTTGCGCCCTGGGAGGTTTCGATCAGCGAATCCAGATGGACTGGCTCATCGACCGGGATCAGCCTGAGGAGTTCCGCTTCCAGTTCGGTACTAGGCGGTAACGGTAATGATGCCTGTGCGGGGTCAAAAGTTTCAGACGTGGCGCCGGAGCCGGGAGCTGGGGCAGCCTGGCGGAAAAGGCGAATGCGGTATTCGGTGCTGAGCGCGTCGACCACGTCGGTGGCCTCCTGGATCAGATGCGCTCCCTGTTTTATCAATAAGTTAGGGCCCCAACTGGCGCGTGAAGTGATGTTGCCGGGAACGGCGAAGACCTCCCGGCCCTGCTCGATGGCCAGCCGCGCGGTGATGGCCGAGCCACTGTATTGGGCGCCTTCCACCACCAGCACGCCCGCGCTGAGCCCGCTGACGATCCGGTTGCGAATGGGGAAATTTTGCGGATAGGCGGGTGCGCCGATGGGAAATTCGGATACCAGTAGACCGCGTTCGGCAATTTCGTCGCGCAGGCGGCGGTTCTCGGCCGGATACACCAGATCGACGCCGCAACCGAATACCGCGATGGTGGCCCCCCCGGACTGCAGCGTGGCGCGATGCGCGGCGGTGTCGATGCCGCGGGCCATTCCGCTGACAATCACCAGGCCGAGCTCCGCCAGGTCGTGAGACAGCCGCTCGGTGGCGGCAATGCCGTAAGGGGAGGGGCGCCGGGTCCCGACCACCGCCAGGCACACTCGGGTCAGCAGTTCAGGATTGCCCAAGTAATAAAGGATCGTGGGGGGATCGCCCAACTCACGGAGCTGGGGCGGATAGAGCGGGTGGTTGTAGGCGATAATGCCGGCGCCGAGAGCTTTGGCCTTCTCCTGTTGCCGCGCCGCATCGTCGAAAGAGCAGCCGGACGACAGGCTTCTGGCAACTCCCTCGCCGAGTCCGGCGGACTCCAGCTCCGAGACGGAGGCGCGAAAGATGGCCTGCGGCGTGCGAAACCGGTCTACCAGGTCTCTGGCTTTCGAGGCGCCCAGACCGGGCGACAGGCGCAGGGCCAGCCAATGCAGCTCCTCTTCGGCGGAAACCAGGGTAGTGGGGATGCAATGTTCCAAGTGTGGTTGTGGCGCGAAGACGGTGTTTCTCTCACGGAATTTTCGTCGCCGGCGGATTTCCAGCGGGCGTCTGGTCGGCCGATTGGTAGGGCCGCCCCCTTTTTTTGCGAAAATGATACTGCGAAATTCTTTCTGGAGGCAGGCCAATATGGGTGCAACGGAATCTACCATGCGGATGGCGCTCGGGAGCGCCGCTCCGCCGTTCTCGCTGCCGGACACCGTTTCCGGCAAAACCATCTCGTTGGACACGTATGCCGGCAAGAAGGCGCTCTTGGTGATGTTCATCTGTAACCACTGCCCGTACGTCAAGCACGTCGAGCAGGAGTTGGCGCGGATCGGCAGCGATTACCGCGACCGGCCGGTGGGCGTAGTGGCAATCTCGTCGAACGACGTGGACACGTTTCCGGACGACGCGGCGCCGAAAATGAAACAGATGGCCCAGCGCCTGGGGTTCGGTTTTCCGTACTGTTTCGACGAAACGCAGGAAGTAGCCAAAGCTTACCAGGCAGCCTGCACCCCGGACTTTTTCGTTTTCGACGAAAACCGCAGGCTGGCGTATCGCGGACAGATGGACGACAGCCGGCCGGGCAACGGAATATCGGTCAGCGGGCGCGACCTGCGCGCCGCCTTGGACGCCTTGCTGGCAGGCCGGGCCCCCGACGCCAACCAGAAAGCCAGCATCGGGTGCAACATCAAGTGGAAGCGCGGCAACGAACCGAAGTGGTAGATTCGCTTTACTCCACGAGTTCCAAAGTCCCCTGGCGCGGCGCGGGCGGTCCGTGCCGCTTCAATCCCACTTCATGACAGTCTTGTTCCTGATCTTCGATTCGTCCCACTCCATTCCGAAGCCGGGACGATCGGGCAGCTCGATTTTCCCTTTTACGGGGGCCAGCGGGTGCTGGTCGAAGTAGTAGTAGGTTTCCATCTTCCGGATCAGGCACTCCACCAGCGGGCAAACGAAGGGCGACTGGCTGGCCACGGTGTGCAGCGCGGCGTGGAGGCTGTGGCCGTGCGGGATGACGTGCGCCCCGTAGACGCTGGCCAGCGAGCAGATCTTCACCAGTTCGCTGGTGCCGCCGCACCACTCCGGGTCCGCCTGGCAGACGGAGATGGCGCCGGCCTTTAGAAACTCGAAGGCCCCCCACCGCCCGTAGAAATGTTCGCCGGCCGCGATAGGAATGGATGTGGCCCGGTGCAGGGCCACGAAGCTCTCCAGTTGGTCCGAGTTGAACGGTTCTTCAATCCAGCGCGGGTTGTATTTCTCCACGGCCTTGCACCACTTCACCGCGTATTCGAGGTCCCAGCCGCTGTAAGCGTCGAACATCAGGTCTACCAGGTCGCCAACGCTTTCGCGCACGGCGCGCGCCAGCTCGATGTTCTTTTCGAGGCCCTCCAGGCCGCTGCCCGGACCATAGGCCAGAAACCACTTTTGTTGGATAAAGCCCTGCTGCTTCAGCTCGGCCGCCTTGCGGGCCGCCTTTTCCGGCTCGATGGAGTAGCCCAGCGTGCTGCCGTAAGCCTGGATGGCGGGACGCGTCGGCCCGCCCAGCAGGCGATAAACGGGCGCTTTGAAGTAGCGGCCGCGAAGGTCCCAAATGGCGTTGTCGGCGGCGCTGATGGCCATCATGAACAGTCCCCGGCGCGCGTGGCGGTTGGAGCGGTACATCTGGTCCCACAGCTTTTCGCCGGCCAGGGCGTCTTTTCCCACCAGAAACGGGCGCAGTTGTTCGTAGACCACGATGGCGGCTTCCTTGTCGATGGGCCCGTACAGGCCATCCAGCCCCTGGTTGGTGCGAAGCTTCAAATACAGCGCCGAGGTGGGGATGTCGCCCTCCGGCGCGTTCTCGCTGCCGCGCGGCGCCGCGGGACGAAGTTCATCGTAAATGTGCAACGGCTGCACCTGGTACTGGTTGAACTCGCCCACCGGACCGCGGCGGACGCCCTCCAATCGCCAGATCTCCAGATCGTCGATCTTCAGTGTGCCGCCGCCTCCGGATGGCTGACCGGCGAAGGATGAAACCGGCACGGCGGCCGCGCCCATGGTTGTGAAAAAGGAACGTCTCCGCATATCGGAGCATTCTATCAGGCAAATCCAGGTGCTTACCCGCTGCTTGGACGGCCGGAAAATAGGGTAAGCTCGGAGGCGATGCCTCGCGATCTGCTGCACCGTTTGGAGGAGTGGAAGGGCCGCTTCGGGACTTCCGATTCCCGGGGGCTCGAACGGCTGCTCCGCCAGGTGGCAAAGCATCGGTTCAAGGATGCCGGCAGCCTGGTGCGGCTGCATGAAACCCTGCTGTTTCTTCGCGCCTACCCGTGTACGGCGGAAGTGGCGCGGCTGACGGACGCCATCCTTTACGGTTTTGCGGAACGGGTCCGCGGCCTGCGGAAAAACAACAGCGACTTGGCCGCGTTCGAGAGTCCGGAGGTGTCGGGTATCGCCGGAACCTCTTTTTCCGCGGTGTTTTCGTATGAGGTGGCCCGGCGGCTCGCGGCCCGGTACCCGCGCAGCCTGGATATCGACTGGGACGGTTACGAATCGAACCGTCTCGGGCCGGTGATGCGACGCTTTCTGCCGCTGCTCGAAGAAGACTGGAGCGTCGAGGCGCACGTTCCGTATCTCGACTGGATTCGGAGCGCGCGGCCGCGCGGCGAAACCGACCTGGGGTGGCTGCTGGAGCGGCTGGCGGCGCTGCCAGTTACCGAAAGCGAGCGCGCGGAACTGTACGAATCGCTCGAGCTGCCGCTGCTCTGGCGGATCGAAGACGCCCCGGCTTCGCGCTCGCGTCTTCGACTGCCCCGGCGCGAGATTTTCTATCACCAGCAACCGTTACTGGCCCGGCGCGACGTCTCGCTCGAGCGCGAGCTGAAGGGCCCGCCGTTTCCACTCACGCGGCTCGCGCGCCGCGAAGCCCGCGGAATGCTCGATCTGATTCTGGATACCTCGGCGATGCGCTACCGCGAATTGTGGGGGTTCACGTATCCCGACGCGAAGCGGGTGTATCGCGTGGATCTCGGCCGCGGCGTGGAGGTGTTTCTTTTCGGGGTGCCGCCGCGGTGGCGCCTGCCGCTGCGCGCCTATCATGGCGGGGCCTACTTCAAGAACGGCGTGCCCGCTGGCTATCTGGAGGTGCTGTCCCTGTTCGAGCGCGCCGAGGTGGGCTTCAATCTTTATTACACGTTTCGGGAGGGGGAGTCGGCCTGGCTGTACGCGCGGCTGCTGCACCTGCTGCGGCAAACGCTGGGCGTCACCTGCTTTTCCGTCGACCCTTACCAGCTCGGCCACGAAAACCAGGAAGGCATCGCTTCCGGGGCGTTCTGGTTCTACCGCAAGCTGGGGTTCCGGCCGGTGGAGCCGGCCATCGCGCGGCTGGTGGAGCGGGAAGAGCGAAGAATCGGGCAGGGGCCCGGATACCGCAGCTCGTCCGCAACGCTCGAGAAGCTGGCCGCGGGATATGCCCTTTATGAGTGCGGCGGGGACGGCCAAGGCGCTTGGGACCGGTTCCGGGTGCGCAACCTCGGGTTGGCCGTCCAGCTTGCGATGGCGGAACGCTTCAGAGGAGACCCCGAAAAAATGAGGCGCGCCGCCCGGGAGTATGTTCGGAAAGCCATCGGGGTGGACACGCTGAACCCGCTGACCCTGGTGCTCACTCTGATCCCCAATCTGGGCGGGTGGAGCGAGAAGGATAAGGCGGGCGTCGCGGCCGTCCTGAGGGCCAAGGAAGGCAACGATGAGGCACGCTACCTGCGCCTGATGCAGCGGCACCTCCGGTTGCGGGCCGCCTTTTTGGAAATCGGTTCTTCCACGCCGTGAAGCACGCTGGAAAACGTCCCAGGCGATTCGATTCCGCCTGCGTGCTATAAGTGCGACGGGTTTTATACTGAGCAGATGGACGGACCTCCCAGTTACCGCGGACGGCGTGTTTTGGTTACCGGCGCTTCGGGATTTATCGGACGCGCCCTTTGCGCTCAACTGGTGGCGGCCGGAGCGGAGGTGCATGGAGTCTCGCGAAGCCGGGAATGTGACACTGCGGTTTGGCGGCATCGCGCCGATTTGACGGAGCCCGCGGCGGCCGAAGCGGTGGTGAGCGCCGTGCGGCCCGAAATCGCATTTCATCTGGCGAGCATTAATATCGGGTCGCGGAGCCTGGATGCCGTGGAGCCGCTATTCGACGCGAATTTGTCCTCCACGGTGCGGCTGCTGGTGGCGGCTTCCCGTGCCGGAGTAGGGCGTGTCGTGCTGGCCGGATCGATGGACGAACCGAGGGAGGCGGACGCGGTTCCCTGCTCGCCTTACGCCGCCGCCAAGTGGGCTTCCGCGGGCTACGGGCGCATGTTCCAGGCGCTGTACGGACTGCCGGTCGTGTCGGCCAGGATTTTCATGGGCTACGGCCCCGCGCAGGCCGACTACAAGGTGGTCCCCTACGCGATTCTCGCTTTGCTGCGGGGAGAAGTGCCGAAACTCACCAGTGGCACGCGCGAAGTGGATTGGGTGTACGTGGATGATATCGCTGGCGGCCTTGATGGCGCTGGGAATGGCACCGAGCGGTGTATATGATATTGGGACCGGAGTAAGTGCGTCGGTTCGACAGCGTTGTGGAAGAGATTGTGAGTTTGATGGATGCCGCCGTTACGCCTGATTTTGGAGCTCTGCAGGATCGCGCGCTGGAAACCATGCCATCCGCCGATGTCGAAGCAACCCGCCAGGCAATCGGCTGGAGCGCGAAAGTGAGTCTGCGGGAGGGATTGAAGAAGACGATCGAGTGGTTCAAGGAGCATTATCCGGATGGGCGAGTTTGAGTTGGGTGGTTGGATGATGTCGCTGGCGCGGGAATTGTTTCCCATCTGCCGCAGCATCACCGGCGAGGGCGTGCGGCGCACGCTGGAAATCCTCCGCCGGGAGATCCCGTTGACTGTGCACGAAGTGCCGACCGGCACGCCCGTGCTGGATTGGACGGTGCCGAAGGAGTGGAACATCCGCGAGGCCTGGGTTCGCGATCCGACCGGGCGGGTGGTGGTGGATTTCGCGGATTCCAACCTCCACGTGGTGAGCTACAGCGTTCCGGTGCGGGCGAGGATGAGCCTCGAACGAACTGCGGCCGCACCTTCATTCGCTTCCCGAGCAGCCGGAGCTGGTTCCCTACCGCACCAGTTATTACCGGGAAACGTGGGGCTTTTGTCTGGCGCACCGGGAACTGGAACGGCTGGCGCCCGGCGAATACGAAGTCCGGATCGATTCGACGCTGGCCGAAGGGAGCCTGAGCTACGGCGAATTGTTTCTTCCGGGCGAGACGGAAGACGAGATTTTGTTTTCCGCGCACGTGTGCCACCCGTCGCTAGCCGATGACAATCTGTCGGGAATTGTTACGATCGCGGCGCTGGCGCGCGAGCTTGCCGGGAAGAAGCTGCGGCACTCTTTGCGATTCCTGTTCGCGCCGGGAACCATCGGCGCCATCACCTGGCTGGCGCAGAACCGCGAAACAGTAGCGGCGAATCCGCGGCGGACTGGTGCTTACCTGCGTGGGCGACCGCAACGGCTTCACCTACAAACGGAGCCGACGCGGCGCGCCGCCGATGGATCGGGCAATGGAGCACGCCATTGCAGTACAGCGGCGAGCCGTCGCGCGCGGTGGATTTCGTTCCGTACGGATACGACGAGCGCCAGTATTGCTCGCCCGGGTTCGACCTGGGGGTCGGCTGCCTGATGCGCAGCGTGTGGGGGGAATTTCCCGAATATCACACCTCGGCGGACAACCTCGAATTCCTCGACCCGGCGCGCCTCGAAGGCGCCGTGAAGGTCTGCCGGAACGCGGTGGAAGCGATGGAAAGCGACGTGCGCTGGCGGAACCTGGCGCCCTATGGCGAGCCGCAGCTTGGCCGCCGCGGTCTGTACGGGGCAACCGGAGGCGTGGGCGTCGCGGCCGACTCCATGGCCATGCTCTGGGTGTTGAGCTATTCCGACGGGCGGCACAGCCTGCTCGACATTGCCGGGAAAGCCAAGATGGAAGTGGGCCGCTTGCGGGCCGCGGCGGAGGCGTTGCACAACGCCGGATTGTTGGAGCCAGAGCCGCTTTGAGCCGGACCGCGCGATTCGGGATAAGAGGAGTTCCGGCGCGCTATAACTGTTGGAACGTGGCAGATTTCGAGGGGCGACGATGAAAAAACTGTTGACACTCTTCCTGGTGCTGGCCGCACCACAGCTCTTCGCGCAATATTCTCTCGGTCCCGACTCCGAGCGCCACGACGGCGTGCCGAAGGGCGAGGTTACCAAATACACCTGGACCAGCAAGATCTTCCCGGGCACGACGCGCGACTATTGGATCTACGTCCCTGCCGAATACGATCCGTCCAAGCCGGCCTGCGTGATGGTAATCCAGGACGGCGGCGGATGGGTGCGCGACGACGGGTCCTGGCGGGCGCCGGTGGTATTCGACAACCTTATTTACCAGAAAGCCATGCCGGTGACGATTGGCATCTTTATCAATCCCGGTGTGCTGAACGCCCGTTCAGAAACCCAGCAGAACCGCTATAACCGGAGCTACGAATACGACGCGCTGGGCGACCGTTACGCGCGGTTTCTGATTGAGGAAATCCTGCCCGAGGTGGCAAAGAAATACAACCTGTCGAAAGACCCGAACGACTATGGCATCGGCGGGTCGAGCTCCGGCGGCGCCGCCGCGTTCACCGCCGCCTGGAACCGGCCCGATGCGTTCCGGCGCGTGCTGAGCTTCATTGGCAGCTTCACCGACCTGCGAGGCGCCGACTATCTACCCCGCGCTGATTCGCAAGATGGAGCCGAAGCCGCTGCGCGTTTTCCTGCAGGACGGCAGCAACGACCTGAATATCTATTCAGGAAACTGGTATTTGTCGGCCCAGTCGATGGCTTCGGCGCTCGAATTCGCGGGCTATGAAAGCATGTTCGTCAGCGGCACCGAAGGCCACAACAGCAAGCACGGAAGCGCCATTCTGCCGGACGCGCTGCGGTGGCTCTGGAAGGACTATCCGAAGCCGGTTTCCAAGCCCACCGTGGCCCCCAGGGTGAAATACTACCTGGACGAAATTTTGGATCCGGGCTCCGATTGGGAGCTGGTGAGCGAAGGGTACCGGTTTACCGAAGGGCCGGCGGTGAATCGCGCGGGCGAGGTATTTTTCAGCGACATTCCCAACAACCGCATTTACAAAATCGGCCTGGACGGCAAGGTGAGCCTGTTTCAACAAGACACCGGAGGCGCCAACGGGCTGATGTTCGGCCCCGACGGACGCCTGTACGCCGCCGCGGACGGCCGCAAGCAGATCGTCGCGTACTCGATGGACGGCGCCAAATCGGTTCTAGCCGAAGGGGTGGACTCGAACGACCTGGCGGTGACCAGCAAGGGCGAGGTATACTTCACCGACCCGCCGGGAAAGAAAGTCTGGTTCATCGACCGCGCCGGCAATAAACGCGCAGTGTACGACGGGAACGGCATCACGTTTCCGAATGGCGTGGTGCTGTCGCCGGACGAGTCGCTGCTGCTGGTGGCGGATATGGCCACCCGGTGGGTGTGGTCATTTCAGATACAGCCGGACGGATCGCTCGACAATGGCCAGCCGTTTTATCGGCTGGAGATCGAAGACGACCCTTCGGGCCGCACGGTTCGCAGCGGCGCCGACGGCATGACGGTCGACGCCGAAGGCTACCTTTACGTGGCCACCAGCATGGGCATCCAGATCTGCGACCAGCCCGGCCGCGTGGTGGGCATCATCGGAAGGCCGCTGCCCCAATCGATTTCCAATCTCGTGTTCGGCGGCGCGGATATGCAGACGCTGTACGTCACCACGCGCGACAAGGTGTTCCGCCGCAGGCTGCGCCGCAAGGGATTCCTGCCGTGGCAGCCCCTGAAGCCGCCGGTGCCGTCGCTGTAATGAGTGTTCGGACATGATTACGCTGATTGAAGTGCCCTACCACATGGGCACCGAAGACGCCGGAGTCGGCCGCGGGCCGGGGCGGCTGCTGGCGGGCGGTGCCGACAAGGCGGTGGCGGTTTCCGGGCAGCCCGAAGTGGTTCACGTTCGCAAGCGCGACCCTTCCGCCGGCGGTCTGGATGGCGTTGTCGACGTCAACCGCCAACTGCGCTACGCGGTGGAGGAAGCGCGGGCCAGCGGCCGGTTCCCCATCGTGCTCAGCGGCGACTGCAATGCAAGCCTGGGAACACTGGCGGGCATCGGCTGCGAGCGAACCGGCGTCGTCTGGCTGGATGCTCACGGGGACTTCCATACTCCCGCCACCTCGCGCAGCGGCAGTCTCGACGGAATGGCGCTGGCGGCGGTGGTGGGTGACTGCCACGAAGAACTGCGGCTGCGGATCGGCGGCCAATTCTCCGCCGCCGAGGAGGACGTCGTCCTGGTCGGCTGCCGCGATCTCGAACCGCGCGAAACCGAACGCCTGGTCGACTCGCGTGTCACCGTCCGTCCCTTCGGGGCGCCGCTCGACGATCTTCCAGCGGTGCTTTCCGGCTTGCGCGTGGGCGCCCTCTACCTGCACCTCGATGTGGATGTGCTCGGTGGGCTCGTCCTCGATGAAGTCGATGCGATTGTGCGCGAGGTGGTTCGGGCGACGCCACTTGCGGCAGTCGGGATGGCCAACTACAACCCCGCATACGACCCCACCGAGAATACACTCCAGGCTGCGTTGCATCTGCTCCATTCCATTGCCGCATTGCAGGCCGTTCGAGTGCCGTGATACCGTTGAAACCTCCAATCCTTACGCGGGATACTTGGAGGCCAGGGAACGCGCGGGGCGCTTCGATTTTCTTTTTGGCAGGCGCACTTGGGGGTTACGCATGGGGCGACGGCGACGGGTTTAGAGCCGGGTTTTCGAAGTAAAGAACAGCCGGGTCGGGAGGGTGCTGGGCGGAAAGGAAGCTAAGGTGGGCAACGTTCCGGGGTTCCGTTGGACGGTCCGCCTGCTGGCGGCGCTTGGCATCCTGATTACTTCCGGCTGTACGGCATACCACAAGCACACCCTTGATGCTCCACGCCTCGAACGCGACTTTAGCAGCCGCAGCCTGAACGATGCGGGCCTGCGCGAGTTCGTCAAGCGCTTCGGCGTGGGAACCGAATGGCCTCCGAAGGCGCTCGACGTGCAGTCACTTACCTGGATTGCCCTCTACTATAGCCCCGAGGTGCGCCTGGCGCAGGCGCAATTGCGCGTAGCTGAGCAACAGGTGGTTGCGGCGGGGGCGCGGCCGAACCCGTCGCTTTCGGCTGAAAGCGGCTACAACAGGAACCCTGAGTCGGCCAAGATTTTCTCACTGGTTCCCACGTTTACCATCGAGACCGCCGGCAAGCGCGGCTACCGCATTCTGGAAGCCGAGAAGTCGGCCGAGGCCGCCCGCCTGGCGGTTGACGAGGCTGGCTGGCAGGCGCGTAGCCGCGTGCGTTCGGCGCTCGCGAGTTATCTTTTCGCGGTGCGCCGGCGCGATCTGCTCAAACGCGAGGTGGTGCTTCGCACGGAAATCGTCGAGATATTCGAGAAGCGGCTGCAGGTGGGGGAAGTGGCAAGGCCGGAAGTGGACGGATACCGTGCCGACCTGGCAGTCGCGCAAACGGGACTTCGGGCAGCGGATGGCGAAGTAAACAGCGCGCTCGCCGCGGTGGCGGGCACTGCGGGAATGCCCGCCGCCGCCGTGAAGGGTACGCCTCTCGCATGGCCCGATCTGGATTCCCCTCCGCCGGAAGACCGCCTGCCTTTGCAGACGGTCCAAACCGCCGGCTTGCTGAATCGCACGGACGTGCGGCGACTGGTGGCGGCATATGCCGCCGCCGACGCGGCGCTGCGTCTCGAAGTGGCGCGGCAGTATCCGGACATTGAGCTTGGCCCGAGTTACCGGTTTGAAGAGGGTTACTCCCACTACACGTTCGCCGGTGCGCTGGCTCCGATCCCCGTATTTCATCGCAATCATGGCATGATCGGCGTCGCCGAGGCGCGGCGTGCGCAGGTGGAGGCGCAGGTGGAAGCGGCGCAGGCGGCGGCGATTGGAGAGATGGAGACGGCACTGGCGCGGTACCGAGGGTCTCTGGCGGAGTGGCGGGAGGCAGCGCAGCGGCTGCGTACCATCCGGAACGAGCAGGAGAAGGCCGCTGTCCAGGCGCTGGATGCCGGGGAGGGCGACCGGCTGTCGGTGGCCCAAGCCAGGCTGCAGTCGGCAGCCGCCCAGCAGGCCGATCTGGCTGCCCTGGAGCGCGTCCAGACAGCGCTCGGCGCGCTCGAAGACGCCGTCGAGCATCCGCTCGGTGGGAGTGCCGAGGTTGGGCCATGAACGGATTCAGACAAGCCGCGCTACTGGTGACGGCCGCCTTCGCCGGAGGACTGGTGGTCTGGGTTGGCATCGAGTCCAGGGAAGTGCGGGAAACGGAGCCGGAAGCGGCCGAAAAGGCGGTGCCGCCTTCGG
Source organism: Bryobacterales bacterium (assembly GCA_963810595.1). Taxonomy (GTDB): domain Bacteria; phylum Acidobacteriota; class Terriglobia; order Bryobacterales; family Bryobacteraceae; genus CAWEOG01. The sequence continues at coordinate 228,147 of CAWEOG010000018.1, forward strand.
GGTTGGTTCGGCTGGACGCGGCTGCCGTCGAGAGGGCGGGCATCCGAGCGGAAAGGCCGAGATCCTACTCGCTGCAGCCGCAACTGGAGGCTTATGGATACCTGGAAGAAGATCCGTCGCGCTCATTCACGGTGCGGGCTCCCTTGGCGGGAACACTACAAGCTCCTCCGGGCGGGTTGTGGCCGGCGCTGGGACAAACATTTTCCGACGGCGCTGCAATCGGGCTGATCGAACCTCGTCTCACCAACTCAGACCGGATTGCCCTCACCGGCCAGCTCAACACGGCCCGGGCAGACCTGCGGGCAAGCGAAGCAACAGCCACCGCCGCGCGGGCCGCCTTCGAGCGCGCACGCACGCTGAACAATGATCGCAAAAACGTTTCCGATCGGGTGCTTCAGCAGGCGGAGTCACAATGGACCGGGGCCCAGGCGCGCCTGGAGGCGGCGCGGGATTCGGTGCGTTTGCTGGAAGACTCCCTGAAATCGACTGGTCCCGCAGGTCGGGCTTCCATGGTGGCGGCGCGGGGAGGGGAAGTGGTGGAGGTGTTGGCGCAGCCCGGGGAAGCCGTCGAGAGCGGGCAGCCCATCGTCCGCCTCGCCCGCTTCGACCGGCTGCTGGCGCGGGTCGCGGTGCCGGTTGGCGAGAGGGTCCCCGTCCGGCCGACGCGTGCGTTGATTTCTGCGGTCGGCTTCGAAGACCAGCCCGCCTGGGGCGAGCGCGTGTCGTTCGGCGCGAGCGCGGCGCCTGGCGTTGAGGGTGCGACCCTGGTGTATCGCTTCACGCCGCCAAGCCCCGCACTTCGTCCGGGCCTCGCTGCCGCCGCGCGCATAGATCTTGCGGGCGAAGCACGCCATGGCTTGGTGGTGCCACTCTCTGCGGTGGTCCACTTCAACGGGAAGCAATATTTCTACGTCGAAATTGCGGCTGGCACGTTTTCGCGGCGTGAACTCGAGTCGATCTCACCGGTCGAGGGCGGCTACTTCACCGTCTCACTTCGCGCCGACGCCCGCATCGTGGTGAGTGGCGCCCAGGTGCTGCTTTCCGAGGAAAACAAGACCCGGATCGGCGTCGAGGAAGAAGGCGAGTAAGCGATGCTGTCGCGGCTGGTTCGCTTCTCGATTCAGTTCCGTGGTGTGGTCGTTGCGCTGGCCGTACTGGCGGTGTGCTATGGCGTCTACAGCGCAATCACCGCCCGTTATGACGTGTATCCCGAATTCGCTCCTCCGCAAGTGGTTGTGCAGACCGAAGCACCGGGTTTTTCGCCGGAAGACGTAGAAACACTTGTCACCCGTCCGGTGGAAAATGCGCTGAACGGGTTGCCGAGACTGGTGACTATTCGCTCCCAGTCCATCCAAGGCCTTTCGGTGGTCACCGTGCTCTTCGAAGATCGGACAGACGTGTTTCTGGCCCGCCAACTGGTGAGCGAACGCCTGGCGGAAGCCACCAGCCGGCTGCCGCAAGGGGTTGCGCCGCCGGCGATGGCCCCGCTTACCGCCGCCACGAGCCTGGTACTGGTGATGGGACTGACATCGGATGTCCGTTCGGCCGCCGAACTGCGAACACTGGCGGATTGGACAATCAAACCACGACTGTTGAGCGTCGCCGGTGTGGCCCGCGTCTCCATTTTTGGAGGCGACGTCAGGCAACTTCAGATTCAAGTTCGGCCCGAGCGTCTGGCGGCAATTGGTGTTTCGGCGGAAGATCTGCTGACCGCGGCGCGGCAGGCTACCGGAATACGTGGCGCTGGCTTCGTAGATACCCCGTCGCAGCGCATCGTTCTGGAGTCCCGGGGCCAGGCGCTTACCGCCGAGGAGTTGGGGAATACCGTCGCTGCCATTTCCGGCGGCAGGACTCTCCGCTTCAAAGACCTGGCGGTGGTTGCCGATGGGGCAGCGCCGGCCATCGGTGCCGCCACTATCATGGGTAAAACCGGCGTACTGATCGAGGTGAGCTCGCAGTATGGAGCCAACACTCTCGAAGTAACCGAAAACCTGGAGCAAGCCCTCGAGGAGTTGAAACCCGGAATCGCGGCGGCGAAAGTGGATCTCTATCCCGATTTGTTCCGCCCCGCGAACTTCGTCACCAGATCCATTCGCAGCGTCGATCGCGCCCTGCTCATCGGTGCATTGCTGGTGGCCGTCGTCCTGTTTTTTTTCCTCCTGAACCTTCGAACGGCTTTCATCTCGCTGGTGGCGATTCCGCTCTCTTTGCTGGTGGCGGTAGCGGTGATGACACGATTCGGCGCGACGTTGAACACGCTGACTCTCGGCGGCCTGGCCATCGCCATCGGCGAAGTAGTGGACGACGCCATCATCGACGTCGAAAACATCTTCCGGCGCCTTCGCGAAGCGCCTCGTCCACTGCTCCCCGCCGGCGTGTTTCGTATCGTTCTCGATGCGTCCATCGAAGTGCGCAGCGCAGTAGTATACGCCACCTTCATCGTCAGTCTGATGTTTCTGCCGGTGCTGGCCATGAGCGGCATCCAGGGCCGGTTGTTTGCTCCGCTGGGTTGGGCGTATATCCTGGCCATTCTGGCGTCCTTGCTGGTGGCGTTGACCGTCACGCCCGCGCTTTCCTACTGGCTGCTGCCTGGCGCGGCCAAAACGGCCGGAGAACCCGACTATGTCGTGGCGCTCAAGCGTCGCTATGGTACCGCGCTGCGCTGGTTGGAAGATCGCCCCGGCCTGGCCGCCGGCGGAGCGCTGGTGCTTTGCCTGGCCTCGGTCGCCCTCGTTCCCTTTTTCGGCGGGGAATTTCTTCCGAAAATGCGGGAAGGTCACCTGATCGTTCACGCCGCGGCGCTGCCGGGCACGTCGCTCGAAGAGTCCCTGCGCCAGGGCAAACGGATTACCGAAGAGCTACTGAAAATACCGATGGTCCGCTCCGTCGCCCAGCAGGTGGGACGGGCCGAGCAGTTCGACGATACGTGGGGTACCAACTACAGTGAAATCCACGTCGATTTGAGTCCGTCGGCCGGTGAACAATCCGATCAGGTGGAGTCGCAAATCCGCACGGTCATGCGGCGCTTTCCCGGCATCTCCTCCAGCGCCAACACTTTTCTTGCCGAACGAATGGAGGAAATGCTAACCGGCGTTACGGCGCCGGTGGCGGTGAAGATTTTCGGCGACGACCTGGACGTTCTCGACCGCGTCGCGCGCCAGGTTAGCAGGGTGATTTCCGGCGTCCGTGGGGCCGCTGATGTGCAGGTCGAGTCCCCGCCGGGCATTCCCGAAATGACTATCCGGCTTCGCCGTGACAAGCTGGTGCAGTTCGGTTTCAGGCCCGTCGAGGTGCTCGATGCCGTCCAGATGGCGTACCAGGGAACGGTGGTCGGCCAGGTGAGCCAGGGAACACAGGTATTCGATGTGACGGTAATCCTCGATCCGCGACTTCGCCGCCGGCCGGAAAGCGTCGGCGGGCTTTTGTTGCGGAATGCGCAAGGAACGGTGGTGCCGCTCGGGGAGCTTGCGGATGTCGAAGAGACCTCGGGCCGATACGCCATTTTGCACGAAGGAACCCGGCGCCGCCAGGCGGTGACGATGAACGTCGTGGGTCGCGACCTGGCTTCGTTCGTTCAAGAGGCTCGGCGCGCTGTCGCGGACAAAGTAAAGCTGCCCGCGGGCGTGTATCTGTCCTTCGGAGGAGCGGAGGAGGCGCGCAGCCGGGCTCAGCGCGAAATTCTGAGCTACTCGCTGCTGGCCTGCGCCGGCATCGTATTGCTGCTTCAGGTTGTTTTCCGCAAACCGCGGCATACGCTGCTGGTGCTTGCGAACCTGCCCTTCGCTCTGGTGGGCGGCGTGGTTGCGGTGTTCTTCACGGGCGGGCGATTGTCGGTCGGCTCGCTGGTGGGCTTCGTGACGCTGTTCGGCATAACCATGCGCAACTCCATCATGATGATGTCGCACTTCGAACACCTGGTGCAGAAAGAAGGGATGAGATGGGGCGCCGAAGCCGCCATCCGCGGCGCATCGGAGCGTTTGACGCCCATCCTGATGACGGCGGTGGTCACCGCGCTGGGCTTGGCGCCGCTGGCGCTTGGCAGCGGAACGCCGGGTAAGGAAATCGAAGGGCCCATGGCCATTGTCATCCTCGGCGGGCTGGCCACGTCAACCGCACTGAATTTACTGGTACTTCCTACTTTGGCTGTCCGCTTTGCCCGGTTTTCGGCCGATTCTCAATAGTGTCTTTCCGTTAGGATTTCACCCTGAGGCACCTTCGGCCGGGCTGCAATTTTTCTTGTAAAACCTGAAACGTTGCCGGTGGTTCCGTAATCATGTAAAAGTGCTGGGCAAGTTTGCGCTTAAACCGGAGGCGCCGGCGGCGGTGTACCGATTCTCCCCTGGGAAGGAGAAGAGGCTGGGATTCAAGCCGCGGACCGGCAGCCGGCGGATGCATTGGGGGCCTGAGGGACTGAGCCAAAGGGGATGCCACAATTCTTCCATCCCAGCGCGAATACGCTGGCCCGCGTTTCTATTTTTGGAGCCGGGTTCGCTTTCGTGGCGGCGCTCGCCGTCGGAATGACGCTGTATCGCTCCGGATACTACACGCGCCAGGACGAAGTGCGCGATCAGCCCGTGCCTTTCAGCCACAAGCACCACGTTTACGGGCTGGGCATCGACTGCCGCTACTGTCACACTTCGGTTGAGAATTCTTCGTTCGCCGGCATCCCCCCCACCGAAACCTGCATGAGCTGCCATTCGCAGATCTGGACCAATGCCGATCTGCTCCAGCCCGTGCGGGAAAGCCTGCGGACCAACATTCCCATCCACTGGGTGCGCGTCAACGACCTGCCCGACTTCGTGTATTTCAATCACAGCATTCATATCGCCAAGGGCATCGGCTGCGAGACCTGCCACGGCCGGGTCGACCAGATGCCGTTGATGCGGCAGGCGCACACCCTGCAAATGAGCTGGTGCCTGGATTGCCACCGCAATCCGGAGCAGTATGTAAGGCCGCGCGAGGAAGTGTTCACGATGGGCTATCAGCCGCCGGAAAGCCAGGCGGTGCTGGGCGCCCGGCTGGTGGCGGAGTATCACATTCAAAAGCTGACCAACTGTTACACGTGCCACAGATGAAGACGACCGAGGGCCACAAATCGAACCTGGATGCCATCCGCCAGCGTCTGGCGAAGGCGAAGGGAAAAGTATTCTGGCGCAGCCTGGAAGAAGCGGCCGACACCGAAGAATTCCAGGAGTACCTGAAGACGGAGTTCCCCTCGGCCTGGGAAGCGCCCATCGACCGGCGCCGCATGTTGACGCTGATGGCGGCCTCGCTGGGACTGGCGGGGCTGACGGGCTGTTCCCGCCTGCCGACGCGACACATCGTCCCCTGGGTGCAGCAGCCGGAGGATGTCGTCCCCGGAAACCCGGTGTTTTACGCCACCGCAATGCAGCATGGCTACGCGGCCACCGGCATCCTGGTGGAAAGCCACACCGGGCGTCCCACGAAAGTGGAAGGCAATCCGCAGCACCCCGCCAGCCTGGGCGCTACGGGCGTGTTTGAACAGGCTTCGGTGTTGGGTCTGTGGGACCCCGATCGGTCTCGCTCGTTGATTCACGAAGGCGACGCCGGCGACTGGAGCGCGTTCCGCGAAACCGTGGAGCTTCTGCGAAGAACCCACCTGAACTCCCGCGGAGCCGATTTGCGCCTGCTGACCGAGACGGTGAACTCTCCCACGCTGGCTTCGCAGATCCACCAGTTTTTGGATGCCTTTCCGGAGGCCCGGTGGTGCCAGTACGAGCCGGTAAACCGCGACCAGGTGCGAGCCGGAGCGCTGATGGCGTTTGGCGAGGACGCCAACGTGGTCTACCGGGTGGACCAGGCCGACGTCATCTTTTCCCTGGACGCGGACTTTCTGAATTCCATGGCGGGCTCGACGGCCTACGCGCGGCAATTTGCCGGCCGGCGCCGGGTGGACGGCAACGCCAGTACGACGGCGGGCATCGTGCGCCTATACGTGGCCGAACCGATGCCCACGCCCACCGGCTCGATGGCCGATCACCGCTTCCGGGTGCGGGCCGGGGAGATCGTGGAGGTCGCGCGCGAGCTTCTTCGTTTGACCAGCTCACCGGCGGGCGGCGCCGCGCCACCGGATCGCTGGAGCTGGCTGGCGGCGGTGGTCCGAGATCTCGAAGCCCATCGCGGCCGCGGCCTGGTGATGGCCGGCGACTATCAGCCGCCCGAAGTGCACGCCATCGCGCACGCAGTGAACCAGGCGCTCGGAAACGCCGGCAACACCGTCTACTACACCGATCCGGTGGAGGCGAATTCCACCGATCAGCAGCAGGCGATTGAAACTCTGGCCGGCGAGATGAACGCCGGCAAGGTGGCGACGCTGTTGATTCTGGGAGGCAACCCGGTTTACATGGCGCCGCGTGAGCTGGGTTTCTCCGCCGCGCTCAAGAACGTGGACACGCTGATTCACCTGGGACTCTACCAGGACGAAACGGCGGAGCTCTGTAACTGGCACGTGCCGCGCGCGCACTTTCTCGAATCCTGGAGCGACACGCGCGCCTTCGAGGGAACCTGCAGCGTCATTCAACCGTTAATTGCACCGCTCTACGACGGCCGCTCCGAGCACGAGCTGCTGGCCCTGTTTCTGGGAAGCCCGTTCGAAACCGACTACGACGCCGTGCAGGCGTTTTGGCGCGGACGCCACCCGGGAGACGACTTTCCCGAGTTCTGGCACAAATGCCTGCGCGATGGAATTGTCGAAGGGACGGCGCTTCCCCCAAAAACGCTCACCGCCCGAGCGCCGGCGGCTTCCATTACGACGCCATCACAGGATCTGGAAATCGTATTCCGCCCCGACCCGCGCATCTGGGACGGCCGTTTTTCCAACAACGGGTGGCTCCAGGAGCTGCCGAAACCCATCACCAAGCTCACCTGGGACAATGCCGCGATGATGAGCCCGGCCACCGCGGAGAGACTGCATCTCAGCGATACCACCGTGTGGGAGAGAGCCCCGGTGCTCCAACTCCGTTACGGCGGCAAGACGGTGCGTGCGCCGCTGGTGGTCGTCCCCGGGCACGCCGACGACTCGGTTACGGTCCACCTCGGCTACGGCCGGCGGCACGGCAAGCTGGGCGCCGGGGCAGGCTTCGACGCCTATGCGCTGCGCGGCGCCGGCGAACCCTGGCACGGCGGTGGCTTGACCCTGGCCGGCACCGGAGAGCGCCACCAACTGGCCGTGCGCCAGCGCTTCGAGGAGATGGCGGGCCGCGACCTGGTGCGCGTCGCCGATATCGACTCGTTCCGCGCCGACCCGGCGTTCGCGCAAAAGATCGACCCCGCCCCGCCGGCCGGCTTGTCGCTCTATCCCCCTTACCCGTACACCGGCTACGCCTGGGCGATGAGCATCGATCTCAACTCGTGCACCGGCTGCGGTGCTTGCACCATCGCCTGCCAGGCCGAGAACAACATCCCGGTGGTTGGCAAAGAGCAGGTGGTGGCCGGGCGCATCATGCACTGGATTCGCATGGACAATTACTTCCAGGGCTCGCCCGACGAACCGCGCATCTACAACGAGCCGGTGCCCTGCATGCAGTGCGAGAACGCGCCCTGCGAGGTGGTTTGCCCGGTGGGCGCCACCATGCACAGCGACGAAGGCCTGAACCAGATGGTTTACAACCGCTGCGTGGGGACGCGCTACTGCTCCAACAACTGTCCCTACAAGGTCCGCCGGTTCAACTTCCTGCAATTTTCCGATTACACCACGCCCAGCTTGCAGGGCCTGCGCAACCCCGACGTCACGGTGCGCAGCCGCGGCGTGATGGAAAAGTGCACTTATTGTGTGCAGCGTATTCAGGAAGCCAAAATCGTCGCCGAGCGGGAAGACCGCAAGGTGAAGGACGGAGAGATAGTCACCGCCTGCCAGCAGGTGTGTCCGGTGCAGGCGATTGTGTTCGGCGACAAGAACGATCCGAAAAGCCGCGTCTCGCAAGCCCGCAGCTCGCCGCGCAACTACGGCCTGCTGGTGGAGCTGAACACCCGGCCGCGCACCACCTACCAGGCGCGCGTCCGCAATCCGAATCCCGAGCTGGAGAAGCCGCATGGAAGTTAAGGCGCCCCCGGATCCGTTGTCGCGACCGCCGGTTATCGAGCCGGGCGAAAGCTATGGATCCGTCGCCGACAAGATCACCGGCGCGGTGTTCCATATCCCCGTGCCCGGCACCTGGATGATCGGCTTCGGAGTGGCGTTCCTGATCGTGATGGTGCTGCTGACGGCGGTTTCCTACCTGTTCTTCAAAGGCGTCGGCATCTGGGGCATCGACATCCCGGTGGCCTGGGGCTTCGCCATTGTCAACTTCGTCTGGTGGGTGGGAATTGCTCACGCGGGCACGCTGATTTCCGCGTTCCTGCTGCTGCTGCACCAGGACTGGCGCACCTCCATCAACCGCTTCGCCGAAGCGATGACGCTGTTTGCGGTGGCCTGCGCGGGCATGTTTCCGCTGCTGCACCTGGGCCGCCCTTGGTTCTTCTACTGGCTGTTTCCTTATCCCACCACGATGGGCGTATGGCCGCAGTTTCGCAGCCCGCTGGTGTGGGACGTGTTCGCCGTTTCCACCTACGGGACCGTCTCGCTGATCTTCTGGTTTGTCGGCCTGCTGCCCGACCTGGCCACCATGCGCGACACGGCCAAAAGCAGGATCGGCCAGTTTATCTACGGGGCTCTGGCGATGGGCTGGCGGGGCTCGGCTAAGCACTGGCAGCGCTACCATTGGTCTTACCTGATGCTGGCCGGCCTGGCCACGCCGCTGGTGGTTTCGGTGCACACGGTGGTGAGCTTCGATTTTGCGGTCGGCATCGTCCCCGGCTGGCACAGCACCATCTTCCCGCCCTATTTCGTCGCCGGCGCAATCTTTTCCGGCTTCGCGATGGTGTTGACGCTGGTAATCCCAATCCGCCACTTATACAAGCTGCATCCCTACATCACCGGACGTCACCTGGACAACATGGCCAAAATCATGCTGGCCACCGGGCTGATTGTCGACTACGGCTACCTGATGGAACATTTCATGGGGTGGTACAGCGGCAGCATTTACGAAAAATACCTGATGATTAACCGGGCATTGGGGCCGTACTGGTGGGTTTATACCATCGTCCTCTGCTGCAATCTGATCATTCCCCAGAGCCTTTGGTTCAAACGCGTGCGCGCGAACACCCCGCTGCTGTGGGCCATCTCGATCTTCGTCAACATCGGCATGTGGCTGGAACGCTACATGATCATCGTGGTCAGCCTGCACCGCGACTTCATTCCGGGGGCGTGGGGGATGTACGCGGGCACCGTGTGGGATTGGGCGACCTTCATCGGCACCCTGGGCTTCTTCCTGGCGCTGATGTTCCTGTTCATCCGCGGCTTGCCCATGATTTCGATGTCGGAGCTGCGTGAGCTGGTGCCGGCTCCGAAAGCGGAGGGCCCCGAATGAAGATGCTGCCACTCCACGGCGTGATGGCCGAATTCGAATCGCCCGAGGACCTGATGCGGGCGGCCCGCGCGGCGCACGATGCCGGCTACCGCAAAATGGACGCCTATTCGCCGGCGCCCATCGAGGGTCTGGTGGAGCTGGTTGGAGCGCCGAAGAAGAAGTTGCCGACCATCGTCTTCTGCGGAGGGGCGATCGGCGCGTTGGGCGGATATTATCTGCAGTATTGGATCTCCGTGGTGAGTTACCCGCTGAACATCGGGGGCCGGCCCTACCACAGTTGGGTGGCGTTCATCCCGGTTACCTTCGAGCTGACCATCCTGTGCGCGGCCTTCTCGTCCATCATCGGAATGTTGGTGTTGAACGGTCTGCCGCAGCCCTACCACCCGGTATTCCACTCGCCCGACTTCAAGCGGGCCTCGCGCGACCGGTTCTTTCTTTGCATTGAAGGCTCCGACCCGCAATTCGACGCGGCCGGAGTACGAAGTTTTTTCGAAGCTCTGAATCCTTGCGAGGTGACGGATCTTGAGCGGTAGCGCGATACGGCGGGCATTTCTTGCGGGCGCGCTGGCGGCCGGGCTGACCGTCGCCGGCTGCTCGCAGAGAATGGACGTCGACCCCAAGAACGAGCCTTTGTCGGAGAGCGGATTCTTTCCCTACGGCCAGACGGTGCGGCCGCAGGTGGCGGGAACGGTGGCTCGCGAATCGGCCGGGCCGAACGACACGGTCTACACCGGCAAGGTGAACGGCCAGTACGCCGGCAGCATTCCCCTGCCGCTTACCCGCGAACTGCTCGAGCGCGGCCACCAGCGCTTCAATATCTATTGCTCGCCCTGCCACGGAAGGCTTGGCGACGGCCAGGGCATGATCGTCCAGCGCGGTCTTCAAGGGCCGGTCTCGTTTCACGAACAGCGCTTCCTGGACTATCCGCCGGGATACTTTTTCGACGTCATCACCAACGGCCGGGGCGCCATGTATCCGTACGGCTACCGCATTGCTCCACGGGACCGGTGGGCCATCATCGCCTACATCCGGGCGCTCCAGCTCAGCCAGAACGCCAGCGTGAACGACGTGCCGCCCGACCGGCTGGCGCAAATGAGAGGGAACAACGCACCATGACTCCGAACGCCGAAACGCTCGGTCCCGACCTGGCACGCCTGCAGCGCATTGCGCTGGTGGTGGGCGTCGCCGCGACGGCGATTTGCGTGGTGGGCGGCTGGTTCAGCCCGACGCAGTTCTTCCGCTCCTACCTGGTGGGCTTTCTGGTGTGGAGCGGGGTGGCGCTGGGAGCCATGGTCGGGCTGATGATCCACCACCTGGTGGGAGGAGCCTGGGGCTTTCTGGTCCGGCGGCTGCTTGAATCGAGTACGCGTACCTGGCCGCTGGTGGCGATTCTGGCCATCCCGATCCTGGTCGGAATCCCGTGGCTGTACACCTGGGCGAACCCCGGCGCGGTGGGCGAGAGCGCGGCGCTCCAGGCCAAGCACCTGTACTTGAACCGGTGGTTCTTCATCGCCAGGACGATTTTCTATTTCGCCGTTTGGGGGTTGATGATTCACTTCCTCAACCGGCTTTCGCGGGCGCAGGATACCGACGACAGTCCCGAAATCCTCAGAAAGCTGCAGAACTTCAGCGGCCCCGGACTGGTTGCATGGGGCATCCTGATGAGCTTCGCGGTGGTCGACTGGGTGATGTCGCTCGAGCCGGAATGGTTTTCCACCGTCTTCAGCGCGCTGTTCATGATGGGGCAGATTCTTTCGAGCCTGGCCTTTGTGATCGCCATCATCTATCTGCTCGCCAGCCGCCCGCCGCTATCCAAACTGGCGGCGCCGAAATATCTGAACGATCTCGGCAACATGATGCTGGTGTTCGTCATGTTGTGGGCTTACATGCAGCTTTCCCAGCTCATCATCATCTGGTCGGGCAACCTGACCGATGAGATTCCCTGGTACATGCATCGCGTGCAGGGAGGCTGGCAAATCGTGAGCATCATTCTGGGCCTGTTTTACTTTGCGGCGCCGTTCTTCTTTCTGCTCCAGCGGAAAGCGAAGCGCCGCCTGGGATACCTTTCCAGCATCGCCGTGGGCGTCATTGCGCTGCGTATTGTCGAGGTGGTCTGGCTGGTTGAGCCGTCCTTCGACACCCACGGTTTCCAGTTTCATTGGATGGACTGGATGGCCCCCATCGGACTGGGCGGCATTTGGATTGCCGCGTATGTGTGGCAGTTGGCCAGGCGTCCGCTGCTTCCCGAGCGCGATCCGCGGCTGCCGCTGGTGTTGGAGCGGCTGAAGCACGCACGTGTAGGAGACGTCTCGTAATGGAGCAGCATTCCCCTGCAGGCGTGAACCCCGAGTTGCTGCACGAATCCGCCGAATACAGCGAGCGGGTGGTGGTTGGTTTCTCGATCGGCCTGTTGGTGTTTCTCGGCCTTTCGGCGCTGCTGATGGTGCTGCTGATGAGGTTCCTGCCGGTCCTCTACCCGGTGGGGCCCTTGTCGCCGTTCGCGGACCGGGATACGTTTCCACCGCAACCCCGGCTGCAGGTGTCGCCGCATGCCGACCTGCTGCGCCTGAACGGGCGCGAAGACCGCATCCTGAACAGCTACGCCTGGATCGACCGTTCCACCGGGCGCGTCCGCATTCCGATCGATCGCGCCATCGACATTATCGCGGAGCGCGGCTTGCCCGCCCGCAACGAAAAAGCTGTCCCGAAACCTACCGGGAAGGGAACGCCGACGCTTCCCCCACCGGTGTACGGATCCTGGGCTGGAGATGAAAACGCAAACCAATAGCTTGACGAAGACGTTGAAGGCAATCGCGGCTATGGTGCTGCTTCCGTGGCTGGCCGTGGCCGCCAAAGACAACCCCGGCGCGCTTCCACCGCAATTGCAGGGAGTGGCGTTCGATCAGAACATCAACGCGCAGGTGCCGCTCAACCTGACCTTCCACGACGAAACCGGCGCTACCGTCCCGCTTTCGAAATACATCGGCGGGGGCAAACCCACGATTCTCGCGCTGGTCTACTTCAACTGCCCGATGCTCTGCACACTGGAATTGAACGGGCTAGTACGCTCGACGCGCGGGATGAACCTTGTGGCTGGAAAAGACTATCAGGTACTGGCCCTCAGTTTCAATCCCAGAGAGACGCCCGATCTGGCGGCCGAAAAGAAGGCCGTCTACATGAAACACTACGACCGCCCGGGCGGCGCGGCCGGCTGGCACTTTCTGACCGGCAAAGAAGACCAGATTGAGAAGCTTACCAGCACGGTCGGGTTCCGTTATCGCTGGGACCCGGAGACCATGACCTATGCCCACGCCAGCGGGCTCACTATTCTGACACCGCAAGGCAAGGTCTCCCGCTATTTCTTCGGCATCGACTATTCCCCGCGCGAGCTGCGCCTGGCGCTGGTGGATGCCTCGGCGGGCCATCTGGGAAATCCAATCGACCAGGTGCTGCTGTACTGCTGCGTCTACAATCCCAAAACCGGCAAGTACTCCATCCTGATCTGGAACGTAATTCGGGTGTTTGCCGTTCTCGTTCTCATCGTTTTGCTGGGCTTCGTCGGGTTGATGTTCCTGCGCGAGCACCGGCGGCGCGCGCGCCGGCAGGGAATCCACCTCGAGGGAGGCGGGCTGCCAATCAGCGAGTAGCAAAGACATGGACACCAGTTTCCGGTTCTTTCCGCAAAGCGCTTCGACAACGGCCAGCAGCGTGGACCACCTGTACACGTTGCTGGTGCTGGTCAGCCTGACCATGGTGGTGCTGATCTTCTTTTCGATTTTTGTGTTCGCCATCAAGTACCGGCGCCGTCCGGGCAACGAAGTCGCGCGCCAGATCCACGGCAACGACGCCCTGGAGATCGGCTGGTCGGTGGTGCCGCTGATCATTTTGCTCGGCATCTTTTTCTGGGGCGCCAAGATCTATTTTCACAACGCCAACCCGCCGGCCAACGCTTCGCCCATTTACGTCGTGGGCAAGCAGTGGATGTGGAAGATCCAGCACCCCGAGGGTCCGCGGGAGATTGACGCACTGCACATCCCGGTGGGCCGGCCCATCAAACTGATCATGACCTCCGAGGACGTCATCCACAGCTTCTTCGTCCCGGCGTTCCGCGTCAAGCAGGACGTGCTGCCGGGCCGCTACACCCAGGAGTGGTTCCAGGCGACCAAAACCGGCGAGTATCACCTGTTCTGCGCGGAGTACTGTGGAACCAATCACTCCCACATGATCGGAACCGTATATGTGATGGACCCGACTGCCTACCAGCGCTGGCTAAGCGGCTCGGGCGACGTCAGTTCCATGGCTGCCTCGGGCGAAAAGCTCTTCCACCGGCTGGGCTGCGCCACCTGTCACGTGCGTGACTGCCCGCCCATGCAAGGCCTTTACATGAGCCGCGTTCCGCTGAACGACGGCACAACCGTGGTCGCCAACGACGACTATCTGCGCCGGTCGATCATCGACCCCACGGCGCAAATCGTCTCGGGCTACACGCCCAAAATGCCGACCTATAAAGGACAGATCAGCGAAGAAGGAATTTTGCAGATTCTCACCTATATCCATTCGCTGGCGGGAGAATCTCCCGGCGCCGTGAATCCGGGCTCGGGCGCCGCGGCACCAACCAACCCGGCCGGAGGCCAGCCGCAATGAGTACACGCGAGCATTACCTGAACGCCGGCTACGGGGTCAAATCCTGGCTGCTCACCAAGGACCACAAGCGCATTGCGCTGTTGTACCTGATGAGCATTACGGCCTTCTTCGCCCTGGGCGGGTTGTTCGCTTTGTTGATCCGGCTGGAGCTGTTGACGCCAAAGGGTGACCTGGTCAGCTCCGACATGTACAACCGGCTGTTCACCATGCACGGGACCATCATGGTGTGGTTCTTCCTCATTCCCTCGATTCCGACGGTTTTGGGGAACTTCCTGGTGCCCATGATGATCGGCGCGCGCGACCTCGCCTTTCCCCGGCTGAACCTGCTGAGCTGGTACCTGTTTGTGTTCGGCGGCCTGCTCACCGTCACCTCAATGGCACTTGGGGGCGTGGACACCGGATGGACGTTTTACACACCTTACAGCACCACTTACTCGAATAGCCACATCCTTTGGATGGCGTTCGGCATCTTTGTCGCGGGCTTCTCGTCCATCCTGACCGGGCTGAACTTCATCGTCACCACGCACACCATGCGGGCGCCCGGCATGACCTGGACGCGGCTGCCTCTGTTCATCTGGTCCAACTATGCCACCAGCCTCATCCTGGTGCTGGCCACCCCGGTTCTGGCCATCACGCTGGTGTTGATGGGCGTAGAGCGGGTGTTTCACGTCGGCATTTTCGACCCCGGCCTGGGCGGCGACCCGGTGTTGTTCCAGCACCTGTTCTGGTTCTATTCGCACCCGGCGGTCTACATCATGATTCTCCCCGGCATGGGAGTGGTCAGTGAACTGGTGGCCGCCTTTTCCCGCAAACGAATCTTCGGCTATGGTTACGTGGCCGCGGCCAGCGTTTCGATCGCGGTGTTAGGCTTCCTGGTGTGGGGCCACCACATGTTCGTGGCCGGACTGTCGGTTTACGCGGCGATGACGTTCTCTTTCCTGAGTTACATGATCGCCATTCCCTCGGCCATCAAAGTGTTCAACTGGACCGCCACACTTTACAAGGGCTCCATCTCCTACGACACGCCGATGCTCTACGGGTTGGGATTCATCGGTTTGTTCACTATCGGCGGCCTCACCGGACTGTTCCTGGCCTGCCTGGGTATCGACGTCCACGTCACTGACACCTACTTTGTGGTGGCCCACTTCCACTACATCATGGTGGGCGGCATGGTGATGGCCTATCTGGGAGGCATCCACTTCTGGTGGCCCAAAATCAGCGGACGGTTGTACCCGGAAGGCTGGGGCCGTTTTTCGGCACTGGTGATCTTCGTGGGCTTCAACCTGACGTTCTTCCCGCAGTTCATTCTGGGTTACCTCGGCATGCCCCGGCGCTATCACGAATATCCGCCGGAATTCCAGACGCTGAACGTCCTGTCTACCGCCGGCGCTTCCATTCTTGGCGTGGGCTACCTGTTGCCGCTCATCTACCTCACCTGGTCCATGCGTTATGGCAAGCCCGCCTCCGACAATCCGTGGAACGCGGCGGGGCTGGAGTGGAAGACACCGTCGCCGCCGCCCACCACCAACTTCGAAACCACGCCGGTGGTTACCTGGGAGGCCTACGATTACCCGGACCGGGAAGAGCGGAAGGAAGAGGAGGAGGAAGTCCATGCGGGCTGAGACGGTCCCCCAACACCAGTTCGATACGCTCGCGCAGCAATACGACGCCGGCCACCTGGGCATGTGGATTTTCCTGATCACGGAAATTCTGTTCTTCGGTGGGGTCTTCTGCGGCTATGTCGTGTACCGCATCGCCTATCCGGAAGCCTGGGCGCTGGGCAGCCGGCTGAACGATGCCAACCTGGCCGCAATGATGACCATCACGCTGCTCATAAGCAGCTTCACCATGGCGATGGCGGTCCGCTCCGCCCAGAAAGGCGAGCGAAAATCAATTGTCGTGTTTCTGGTTTTGACCATGATTCTGGGCGCGGCCTTCCTGGGAATGAAATTCTTCGAATACCACAATCACTGGGTGGAGCACCTGGCGCCGGGAATCAATTTCTCCGGCTATCACGGCGCCCACGCGCCCCAGGTGGAAATGTTCATCTGCTTTTACTTCATCCTGACAGCCATCCATGCGTTGCACATGATCATCGGCATCGGCATTCTGGCCGTGCTGACGCGAATGGCGTGGAAGGGAAAATTCACCTCGACTTATTATTCCCCGGTAGACATTTCCGGCTTGTACTGGCACTTTGTAGACATCGTCTGGATTTTCCTTTTCCCATTGCTCTATCTGGTGGATTTGCACAAATGACCACACACGTCGTCAACGTCAAAACCTACCTGTACATCCTCTTCAGCCTGCTGGTGCTGACGGTAGCCACCACCGAAATCGCCAAAATAGATCTGGGCGTTTTTAACACCATGGTGGCCATGGCGATCTCCGCGTTGAAGACGTCGCTGGTGGTGCTCTTCTTCATGCACATGAAGTGGAGCCCGAACCGGCTGCGCGTAGTGGCGAGTATCGGGCTGCTGTGGCTGTTCATCATGATCGCGCTCACCCTGGGCGACTACATGACGCGCTCCTGGACCTATAGGCCGCAAGCATGGGAAAAGCTGACGGTGGTCGGCCCGCCGTCGCACTGACCCCGTCTCGCGGCAGCCCGCGGGAGCGTCCTGCCTTATGCCAGACTGTCAAACAATACGGAGTGGAATGTCCCGGATGAGTTTTTGCCGCGGCCGGTTCGCCGCGCCGGCTTGTTTTCTTTTCCTGGCCGCCGCCCTCGCGCCGGCCGCCGCGCAAGACAACTACGAGATCCAGGTATATGGGTCGGACACCGTCGCGCCGGGCGCCACCATGTTTGAGTTGCATAGCAACTTCACGATCCAGGGCTCGAAACACGTGGAAGACGGCGTTCGGCCCACCGAGCACGCCTGGCACGAGACGTTGGAGATCACCCACGGCTGGAACAGTTGGGCGGAGACGGGTTTTTATCTCTTTACCAGCATTAATCCTGGTTACGGCTGGCAGGTTGTCGGAACGCATATTCGCCCCCGCGTCCGCGTGCCGGATAGCTGGCGCTGGCCGGTGGGAGTGAGTCTCTCGACCGAGTTCGGCTACCAGCGCCCGGCGTATTCCGGCGATACCTGGTCGCTCGAAATTCGCCCCATCGTCGACAAACAGCTTGGCAGGCTTTACGTGGCGTTCGACCCGACGCTGGAACGCTCGTTCCACGGCGCCTCGGTACACAGTGGAGTGGAATTCTCGCCAAATCTCAAACTGGGATACGACTTCACCAAAAGGGTCAACGCCGGCATCGAATATTACGGCGCGCTGGGCCCTGTCACCGGCTTCGATCGCCTGCGCGACCAGCAGCAACAGATCATTCCCGCGGTGGATCTCAACCTGGGGGCGAACTGGGAGTTCAATTTTGGAGTCGGGGTGGGCATGACCGCGGGTACCGACCACTTGCTCTGTAAGATGATTTTGGGACGCCGGTTCGGCATCCAACGCTGACCGCGCCCGAAAACGTACCATGGAAAGCGTGAAACTTACCCGTCGAAGCCTGTTTGTTGGCGCCGCGCTCCCTTTGCTCGGCTACCAGAAACCAAAGCTCCCGTTGCTGGTGATCGATGGAGTCAACAACCACGACTGGCAGCCGGCCACGCACGCGATTCGGGCGATTCTGGAGGCCACCGGGCGATTCACGGTGGATGTCTCAACTACGCCTCCCGCCGATGCGCCGCCTGCCGCCTGGGACGGATGGCGGCCGAAGTTTTCCGGCTACGCCGCCGTCGTCAACAACTTCAACGGAGGCGAAAAGCCCAGCGGCATTCGCTGGCCCGGAGAAGTGGAGCGGGCGCTTACCGAATACCTTTCGAGGGGTGGCGGGCTGGTGAACTTTCACGCCGCAAACAACGCCTTTTTGGAATGGGCCGACTATAACGAAATGATCGGCCTGGGCTGGCGCGATAAGTCGTTCGGCCCCAGCCTGATCATCGACGACCACGAGCGCGTGGTGGTGATTCCGGCCGGCGAAGGGCTTCAACCGGGCCACGGCCCGCGCCACGATTTCCAAATGACCACGCGCGATCCGCGGCATCCCATTACGCTAGGTTTTCCGAAACATTGGATGCACCCCTCCGAGCAACTCACCCACGGCCAGCACGCGCCGGAGCATCCGAAGCACGGCGCCATCGAGAAGGAGTTGCGGATTCTGACCTACGCCTGGTCGAAAGACTCAAAGGAGAACGAGCCGATGGACTGGCTGCGAAGCTGGGGGCGAGGCCGCATTTACACCACCCTGTTGGGGCACACCTGGAAAGGAGAGCCCAGCCCCAATTTGCGCTGCGCGGGCTTCCAGGCCCTGTTTTCGCGGGCCGTGGAGTGGGCCGCCACCGGCCGGGTGACGCTGGCGCTGCCGGCGAAACTGCCCACCGCCGACACCATCGTGTTGAACGAAGCCCTGGAGGTGTGATCCGTTTTGCGTCCGCCCGCTGAATTCCAGACTCTAAGTAACGGAGGAAAGTTCTGTGAAAGCCATTGCTGTCGTCCCGCAAACCCGGAACGCACGTTTGGTCGACCGGCCCGAGCCTTCCATCTCCGGACCGAACCAGGTAAAGCTGCAGGTGATTCGCGTCGGTATCTGCGGCACCGACCGTGAAGAAGCCGGCGGCGGCCGCTCGCGGGCGCCGGAGCGCGCCACGGAGCTGGTGATCGGTCACGAAATGATGGGGCGCGTGGTGGAAACGGGCCAGGACGTGAAGCGCGTTCGCCCCGGCGATTACGCCGTATTCACAGTGCGGCGGGGGTGCGGCGCTTGCGTGCCTTGCGAGATGCTGCGTCCCGACATGTGCCGCACCGGAAATTACCGCGAGCGCGGCATCTGGGGGCTGGACGGCTACCAGGCCCAGTACGTCGTCGACGAGGAACAGTGGATCGTGCGCGTGGCCGAGGAGCTGGCCGATGTCGGTGTGCTGGTGGAACCCACGTCGGTGGTGGAGAAAGCCATCGACGAAGCGGTGCGCGTGCAATTCGCGCGGCTGCCGGACGCGCAGGCCAACCCGGCGTGGCTCCACGGGCGCCGGTGCCTGGTGGCCGGGCTGGGTCCCATCGGCCTGCTGGCCGCGCTGGTGCTGCGGCTTCGCGGAGCGGACGTCTACGGCCTGGACCGGGTCGACAAGGACACCGCTCGCCCCCAGTGGCTCACCCACATTGGCGGAACTTACGTCGACGGCAAGCAGGTGGCGGTAGACCGCATCGACGACACTCTCGGCGGCATGGACCTGATTGTGGAAGCCGCCGGCGTCGCAAGCCTGGCCTTCAATCTGCTGGACGCGCTGGCGCTGGATGGAATCTGCGTGCTCACCGGCGTGCCGGGCGACAAACGTCCGCTTCAGATTCCCGGCGGCGATCTGGTGCGCAACCTGGTGCTCGGCAATCGGCTGATGTTCGGAAGCGTCAACGCCGCGCCCGATCATTTCCAGATGGCGGTGGACGATCTCTACGCCGCGCACCTGGAATGGGGCAGTCACGTAGAAAAGCTCATCACCCACCGTCACCCCTACACCGATTTCGACACGGCATTTACCCGCCACGAGGACGACGAGATCAAGACCGTCGTCGAATGGTGTCAGTGATCCCGCCGGGCGCCGGACACTGAAAAGGTCGAGACAGTCTTGCCGCGTCAACGGTGCCGCCATCGAAAATCGAGGCGTTCGCCCACGGATTGACCGCTGCGTCCCTTTTCGTGAAGAGCTCAGGCGTAAGGATAAATGTTGCGTTTGAAGTCTTCGAGATTGCCCATCAAACGGTCGTGCTTCTTCTCATCCTCGATAAGATAGTCGAGTAGTTGCCGCTGGATGACCAGAGGACAGGTCCGCTTCGCTTCCTCGGCCAGCCGGATGGCCTCCTTTTCCGTTTGATCGTGCTTCTCGATCATATCCCAAATCTCGGCCAGTTCTTCAGGTTGGAGGCTGAAGGCTTCCTTTTCCAGGCTGTCCAGAATGGCCTGCTGCACTTTCTTGTGCATGACGGAGTCCTGGTGGATGATCTCCATGACCAGCCGGATGAGCGGGTTGCGCGTTTTCTCGATCACACTCGAGGTGAGCGCGACGCTGCCATCCTCGATTCCCTGCCACTTTCTGAGTATCTCAGCCAGGGCCGTCAGAGCTTCCTTCTTCGTCGTCTTGTCTTCATTCATGTCGGCATTTTCCTCAAACTGCGGCGCACGAGAGGCTCGGGGCGATCTGCCTGAATCCAGCCTCTTTTTTGTGTTGTAGCATGATGTAGCTGCCGCCGAAGTATTTCCAGACCTGAAAGTCCGTTTTATCTCCAGGCCTCCTTGGATTATACATCCGGCCGCCTCCCTGGCGGCGCTTCGTCCTCATCCTGTCCTTCTCGTACGGTGGTCCATAGCCAGAATCGGACCCGCAGCGCAGATTTACGTTTAATAACGGCGGATCTGGCGGGGAATGGGTTGCGCCGGGCCAAACCGTGCTACGCCGACCTGCATCTACGCCTTCGAGGGAGACCTTCGGGCGAGCCGAAAACCCTGGTAGGCGAGAAAGCCTGCAATGACGACACCGATCCCGCTTGCCCACATCGGGATTGAAATGTTGTAGACGACGAACGCCACGCGGAAAATTATCCGGAACAGATGCGCGACGGCGATCAGAAGGAAGATCACCCCGGCAGTCAGTGAAAATGCATGCTGGCTCATAACTGCCTCCGAACCATCCTCAGCCGTAGTGTACACCTCCGCAACCCCCGTGCATTCGACAAAAAGAACACCGGCTCCGCTTTCCGTTACGGAACTGGACGCACGCTCAGGTGAGGACTGGGAATCAAGTAAGCGGCATGCGCCGGCAGCTTCGGAGGGAACCCCAGGCTGAGCGCCGGTGAGTAGCTCTGTATCAACCAGCCCTGAAGTCAAAACGCCTACCCGGAAGGAACCAACCTCCGGGAAGGCGTTGTACACCGTTTGCCGTCTCTCGTTACGACTCGCGCGGCGAGAATCGCCTCAGGGTCGATATCAGATTCCTCGCGACCGGCGGCGGCGCGACCCTCCCCAGAAGGATGTCTCTGTGTGACACGGCGCGGCCGTACAAGCTTCTGTTGTCGTCATTGTCCGGCCGGAGGGTTGCGCCATCCAGAACCGCGCCGGCGAAGATCCCGCGGGAACGCGAGTAAGAGAGGATCTTGGCGTGCATGAAGGCGTCCGTGCCCGCGGCCGCCGAACGGCCCACCGGGCCTCCCGCGGCTGTTGCATCGGCGCCCAATGTGAATTTGCTCCTCATCAGTTTTCTCGCCCCTTCTTCATTCATCACCAGCATTACCAGGTCTGTCTCGCCGCCTCCGATCTGTAAGCCGAAACTACCGCCTTCGACTCTCACGGTGGAGGGACCGGTCCACCCCGACCCGCGCCGGTCGCGGCATAGCGCCACGCCTTTGCCGTAGCGCGCGCCCACGATGAAGCCTCCATGCTTCATGCCCGGAACAATCACGATGCAGTGAGCGTCCCTTAGCAAGTCCTTTGGAATGCCCTTGTCCGGGGCCGACATGATCTCCTTGAAAACCCGGTCTGCCGCTTCCACCCTTCTAGCCGCCTCGGGGGGCGTCTGCACCGCCGCCAGAGTCGATGCGGCAAGCAGAACTGCAATCAATGTGCGAACCATACTTCACCTCCTCGCGTTTCTGTGAGCAATTCGGGAAGATTCTGCCTCTACTTCGGAATTCGCGCTCCCGCTCCTCGGAGGGGATCGCTTGTTCTATCCGCTGTAAAGAGAAGCAAGCGTGCTTCCATAATTGGAATGGATAGCTTTAACAATGACTTACAAGTATTTGCAGGCGTGTATTTCCTACTCGACAGTAGCGAATATTCCTGACTTGCCTATAGTCGGTGGTTTACTCAGTCCGCAGCGCGTTCATGGGTGAAATACAGGTTGCGCGGATGGCTGGAATGATGGCGGAAAAGAATGCGCAGACAGCGAGTGAGATCGCCGCCACCGTAAGCGCAACCGGGTCCCAACTGGACACACCGTACAACTGCGCCGAGATCAGACGTCCCGCCCCGATGGCCAGCGGCACGCCTAGTATCAGGCCCAGCACCACGCGCTTGAAGGCCCCGCGCAGGACCAGTTGGACCACCTTCGCCCGATCGGCGCCAAGCGCCATGCGAATGCCGATTTCGTTGGTCCGCTGGGCGACCGTGTAGGCGGTTACGCCGTAGAGTCCGACCGCCGCCAGCAGCAGGGCGACCACCCCGAACAGGCCCGCCAGGCTGGATACCGCCCGCTCCTGGTCGAAGGAGAGATCGATTTGCTCCTGCATCGTTCTGATGCTGGTCATAGTCAGGTTGGGATCCACTTCGGCCAGCGTCCGCGTGAGCATCGGCTCGAGCACGCCAGTAGGCGTATTGGTCACCAGCATGATTCCGCCGATGAAATGCGATCGCAGCTCGACTCTTTGCATCAGCTCCTGTTTGTAGTCGACACTCTGGGCGAGCGGCACGTAGAACATCGGACGCGCCGGCCGGTCCAGGCCAAAGCCGGCGAATTTCGCGTCCCCCACAACCCCCACAATCCGAAACGTGCCGGCATTTTCGGGCATGTCCAGGCCGAAGTGCTGATTGAGAGGGTCTTCGCCGCTCTTGAAGAACCGCTTCACGAAGGCCTGGTTCACGACGGCCACCGGTTGGGTGGTTTCGTTGTCGGCGGTAGTAAAGGCCCGTCCGCGCAGGATTGGCATGCCGAAGTTCTGCAGATAGTTGGCGCTGACGCGATCCCACGATGCGCCCGACTCTCCGGCCATCTTGGGAGCGGCATGGCCGGAGACCAGGATCAGCTCTCCCCAGTTGTTGGTGAGAGGGTTATACAGCGCCAGTCCGCTGCCCTGCACTCCGGGCAGTCGATCCAGGTGCGCCTCCAGGTCGCGGTACAAGGCGGCCAGCTTGGGCTGGGTGTAGCTGGCGGGCGGATCCTGCAGCCCCACCACGACACGGCCTTGAACCCGGTACCCGAAATCCTGATGCTCGAGCTTGTTGAGGCTCCGTGCCAGCATGGTCGCGCCGGCCACCAGCACCACCGACAAGGTAGCCTGCACAACGAGCAGGCCTGTGCGGGTGAAAGAGGAATGGTCGCTGGTGCTGCGGCCCGACCCGCGCAGCGCGTCGGCCGGATCGGTACGGGTGGCAAACCACGCCGGGGCGGCGCCGAAGATAATCCCCGTCAACAGGGCCAGTCCGAAAGCGAACGCCAGTACCGGCAGCGACGGCAAGGGGCTGATGGGTAAAAAGTGAGCGCTCTGAAAGGCCAGGGAAAGCAGCAGGCGCGCGGCCGCCACCGCCACCAGCAGCCCGGCGATGCCGCCGCCGATCGCCAGCAGAACGCTTTCCGTTAGAGCCTGCGCGATAATCTGCCGCCGCGTCGCGCCGACCGCCAGGCGTACCGCCGTTTGGCCGCGGCGCGCCACCGCGCGGGCCAGCAGCAGGTTCGCGACATTGGCGCAGGCAATCAACAGCACCAGGCCGCAAACGGCGAGCAGGATCTGCAGGCTGCGCCCGTACTGTTCTTTCATTTCGGCGACGCCGGCGCCGGCGGGGATGACGTTGATCACCTGGTTGGGGAGCATCCGGATGATGTCGGGCATCCAGTTGGCCGGGTACCCGGAATCGTGCTGCATCCATTGCCGCAGTACTCCGGTGAGGCGGGGAGCCATTCCCTGGATGGATGCTCCCGGCCGCAGGCGGCCCATCATGCGCAGCCAGGCGCCGACGGGTTGGTGCAGCAGCGCGCCCTCGCCGTCAATCAGCGGCTCCTGCTGTACAGGTATCCAGATGTCGGGAGGGTCGCTGCGCAGCGTTTCGCCGAAGAATCCGGGAGGCGCCACTCCGATGACAGTAAACGGATGGCCTTCAATCACGAAAGTGGAACCCACCACCGACGGATCGCCGCCGTAGGTGGTTTGCCAGACGCGATGGCTGAGTACCACAACCGGCGGAGCGGAGGGCCGGTCGTCGGCGGGCGTCAGCAGCCGCCCCCCGAAGGCGCGCACGCCGAGCATGGAGAAATAACCGCCGGTGACGTACTCGGAGCGAAGAGGCTTGGGCGCCAATTCCCGCTCGCGCCGAACGCTCTGAAGCGCCCGCCCGGCCTGGAATGCCGCCACCTCTTCAAACTCCGGCGCAGCCGCCTTCAACCTTTCGTACAGAGGGTACGAATACATTCCCCAGCGATCCTGCGGCCCGCCTTCCACGCAGCAATCGTCGCCCTCGCCGACACGGTAGAGACTGGCGGGATCGGACACCGGCAGGGAGCGCAGCATCACCGCATGAATCAAGGTGAAAATCGCCGTGGTCCCGCCGATTCCCAAAGCCAGCGTGAGCGCGGCCGCGGCGGTGAAGACAGGCGCCCGCCGGAACTGGCGCGCTGCGTAACGAAGATTGCCAAACAGTTTTTGCATCGCGGGTCTTATCATTCCTTTACGACGGCGAGCTGCTGAGGGTTCCGGTAAAGTCGAAATCCCGGTGAGCGTCGCCTGGCAGCCCGGCAATTTTCCGTTCGACGCTACCCCTGTTGACGTCTTCGGGAACCGTTTGTAAGCAGAGTTGTATGGTTTGTAACGAGAACGATTGATCCCGAATGCGGCTCCGCCGCGGCCGCCCGGACAATGACCTGCTACCGTGAGTAAGGAAATATTGGATATGGAGCTTACGCGTAGGGACGTACTGAAGGCCGCTGCTTCGATGTCGGCGCTGGGTTCGGCGGCTGGCCGCGGGAGCGCGGCCGGGGTGCGCTGGGACAGATACTACCTTGGATCCGCGTATTACCCCGAGCAGTGGGATGCCAGCCGGTGGGAAGACGACTTCCGGAAGATGGCCGACCTCGGCTTGAGCGCCGTCCGCATGGGCGAGTTCGCCTGGGCGTTCTTCGAGCCCGCGCCCGGCAAATTCCGGTTCGACTGGATGGACCGCGCGATTGAACTGGCCGAACGTCACCGGATCGCCGTGCTGCTCTGCACGCCCACGGCGTCGGTTCCGCCCTGGCTCCGCAAACTTCACCCCGACGTGCTGGGCGCCAACGAGAATGGCCCGTTCACATACGGCGGGCGCAAGGGCTACAACACGGAGAGCCCGGCATTTCTCGAGGCCGTCGACCGCGTGGTCACCGCCATGGCTGCCCACTACGGCGGTCATCCGGGAGTGGCGGCCTGGCAGATCGACAATGAGCCCGGGTACCCGTTCATGAACTACGACGCGCACGCCCTGGCCGGCTTTCGCCGTTTCCTCAAGCAGCGCTACGGCACCCTCGCGCGGCTCAATCAGGCTTGGGACGGCGCGTTTTGGAGCAACTATTTCACCGACTGGGACGAGATCGAGATCCCCTATAACTCGGCCGAGGGCGGCTGGCAGCCGGGGATCAAGCTGGATTACCGGCGGTTCTTCGCGGACTCTTTCTTCCGTTACGTCGAGCGGCAGTCGAAGATAGTCCGCCAGTACGCCAAGAATCAGTTCATCTACACGAACTGGCCGAACACGCGGTGGTCGGTGGACTTGTTCCGCGCCGCCGGCGTGCTCGACGCAACGGCGTGGGACAATTACGTCCGCATGCCGGGGGCGGGCGACTACCGCGCGCAATTCGAATCCGGCATGAATCACGACCTCAGCCGCTGCGCCGGTCCGAATGGCCGCTTCCTGGTGGCGGAGCAGAGCACCCAGGCGCCGGCGAACGGCCGGCCGGAAGGCATACGGGTGCAAACCATGTTGGACTTCGCACACGGCGCCGGCGGCACACTGTTCTTCGAGTGGCGGCCGCCGCTGGGCGGCAACGAGCAGGGGACCACCTCTGTGCTGCGGCTGGACGGTTCCTTTGGCCCGGCCGAGCAGCAGTACAGGCGAATGGGCAAGGAATTCGGCCGGCTAGGCCCGATGCTGGCCGGCGCCGTGACGGAATCCGACCTGGCGATGATTTACAGCTACGACAATCAGTGGGCACAGGGATTCTGGAACAAATCGGCCCACGAGGGCTACGATGTCTCGTTCCAGCGATACTACGACGGCGTGAAAGCGCTGCGTCGGAACATCGACATCGTGCCCCCCTCAGCCAGCCTGAGCCGTTACCGGATGGTGGTGGCGCCGAACTTGCGCATGGTTTCGGACGAGACCGCGACACGGCTGGCCGCCTACGTCCGGCAGGGCGGTATATTGGTGCTCAACTCGCGCGCCGGAACCCTCGATCTGGACAACAAGTTCCGCGAATCGATCGGGCCTGGGCCGTTCACCGAAATCGCCGGTGTGCGGGTCTCGGCGACGGCGCGCGGGCTGGAGGGAGCGGAACTCGTTTTCGGGAGCGAGGGGCCTGCCTTCGCTTCGAATGGGTCCGAGAGACTTGAACTGCACGCCGCTCAGCCGCTCGCTACATTCCGCGGCGGCTGGCTGAACGGCCGTGCGGCGGTCACGGTGAACGCGTCAGGTAAGGGCCACGTCGTCTACCTGGGAACCGAGTCCCCGGACCCGGCCTTCTTCGACCGCCTGGCGCAGGCTCTGGGAGAGCGATTCCACATCACGCCGCTGCTCGCCGCCCCGCCGGCCGTCGAAGTGGTCAGCCGCCGCCTGGGCAGCCGCGAGTACGTGTTCCTTGTGAACCTTACGGCGGACCAGCAGACCGTGCCGCTTCCATCGGCCATGGATGAGCTGATCACCGAGGCCAGGCTGGAAGGCAACCTCGCTATACCGCCGCTGGAGGTCCGAATCGTAGTCCGTCCCGCATCGTCTTGAAGGGCGGAGGCTCGGCCGGAGCTTACCGCTTGAGGCCGTCCGCTTCGCCTTTACTGGTTGGGCGCTGCCGCGGCGCCGGCCGGCGGCACTGGAACCGACTGGTACTTCTTAAAAGCGCCGCACATGGCATCCAGCAAGTCCTGCGACTGGCCATCGTAGTCGCTGAAGTGTCCGCCGATCGCCCAGGTGAAGAATCCGCCCACACCGCGGGTTCCCAGCGCGTAATCCACTTTACGGGCGGTCGACTCGGGGTCGTCGTAGGTGATGAATCCGGGTTCTGAGCGCGACTCACGAAGGAGATAGGGCGCCTGGGCCGCATCGTCGAAGTAGCGCTTCCAGCCCATCTTGTTGACGCGGGGCTTGATATAGGTGCCGTACCCGCGACTGAACGTCGTCTTGGCGCAATCGCAACTGGCCCACAGGTCGTTCGCGGTGGTGAATTCGTAGCCGTAAAACCCGGTCCCGATGTTCACTTTTTCGGGTGGGACGTGGAAGTAGTCCACATAGATATCGATGGAGGTTTTAACGCTGTCGTGGTTGTGCCCGGGGTCGTTGGGATTGTGGAACAAAGGAGAGTTGTGGCCGGCATGGCTTGACCACGGGCCGTGAAAATCATACGTCATGACGTTGAAAAAATCGAGAATCTGGGCCAAGGCGGTGAGGTCCCACGATCCTTGATCGGGCCTGGTCGGATCTCCTGGCGTGGCCATGGACAGAAGATACTGTGGAGCGGGCAGCTCCTTCCGAATCGCCAACATCAGGAGCGTGCAGTTGGCCCGCTCCTCCACGTTCTCGGGGTACTCCCAATCGACGTCCACTCCGTCGTAGCCGTTTTGGACGACAAACTCGTGAAGGTTCTTCGCCAGATTGGCCCGCGCCGCGGCGTCCGCCGAGACCGCTTCGAACGGCTTTATGTCGCCGCCAAGCGAAATCATCACCTTCACGCCGGCCGCATGAGCCCTGGTGATGAGCTCGGGTTCGAGGAGGCCGGGAGGGATGCGGAGGCTGCCGTCGTTGTCCTTGGCCAGCCCCAGAAAGGCGTGGTCGATGTGCGTCAGTTTGTCGAACGGGATATTCGCAGCGCTATAAGGCGGATCGCCCCCGCGGGAACGCGACGAATAGTAAGCCAGCAGCCGTCTTTGCGCGGCCGACAGTCCCGGGGCTCCGCAAACCATCCACAGCAATGCGACTGCCAACCACCGGCGAAACAAGCGATTGTCCGAACTGAGCGCGGCCACGTGTTGCGGGTTCAAGTTTGATCCGTAAGGCATGATCTGTCTCGTTGCGGCGGTGTGTTCCGAGCCCTTAGTTTACCAGCCGCGGAGGCGTTGCCGGGATGGTGTCCACACCATTTCTTACCGCTGCCCAGTCCGATTCCCCACAACACAACGACGTGCGGTCGGGCCGCTTTGAATCAGCCGGCAACGTTCGCCGTCAGGATCGCCAGCCCTTCCGGACCCGCACGTCGAAGTCTTCCCGATGATCGTTCACAATCCGAAATGCCTCCACCTTAATTCGGTGGAACTTGCCGTCATTCGGGATCTGCGACACGTAATCCATTCGATACTGAAGGGAAAGGATCTGCATCACGCCCTCCATATCGTCAGGAATTGCGGAGACAATGTTCGGAAACCACGCCTCTCCCCCCGTCTGCTTGGCGAGCATGCGAAGGAATGACTGGGCCTGGAGCAGAGTCATCTCACCCATGGAACTCAAATAAGGCTGATATTGTCCCCGATAGGCCGAACCGGCTCCAATGCAGAATATGGTCACGTCCGCGCTTTGGGCCAGTTCTTTGACGTCTTTCAGGGTGTTGCCGCCGAACGTGTTGAGACCGGAGCCCACGTAGATCAACACCTTGCGCCCTTTGAGCAGGCGCATCTTTTCCAGCATGGAACTGATGGCGTCGTAGCTTTCGATCTCGTTTCGGAATGGCGGGCCGAGATCGCTCACCTTTTGACGGATCCGGCCGATTTCACGGGTAAAGTCGGCGCGCACCTGGAGGGAATTGGCGTACGTCGCCAGGGCATACCAGTTCCCCTCCGGTGCTTTGTCGAGGAAAGCTTCCAAACCGGACTCGAGGTCGTTCCAATAAGGCCAGGAACTCTGGCTGTACTCCAGCAGAACCGCGACGGCGGCCGGTTTCTCCGGCCGGGTAATGCGGAAACCTCTTGGTTCACCATCTTCGTAGAGCCGAAAATTCCCCGGCGCCAAACCCTCAACCAGCTTTCCATCCTTCTCGACGGTCAGATACAGAGAAGTCTCCTTGCCGCCATTTCCCGTTGTCGCTATATAGGCGCTTGCGGCGATCCCCGTAACGCCCAGCGACACCAGAAGCAGGATCAGTCTGTTTTGAAGGCAACGGGACATACCTGCTCCATCCTTTCTTCCGGCTTTTCCTTCAGGTTTGGCGGGACCTGGCATCCCTTCAGGGGCTCGAGAAGGCTGGGGCGATCCTTCTCGTCCTTTGCCGCCTGCTTGGTCACTTTGGTCAGCTCTGTCTTCATCTTCTTGAAAGCCTCCGTATTGACGGTCAGGTTCTTCTTTTTCGGCAGAAACATGATCTCTTTTTCGGCGTCCACCATGCGCTCGTAAAAGGGCGGGTGGGTACGGAACCAACTGAGTCCGGTCACGTATCCTTCCTTGGTGGCCATCTTGTCGAAGAAACGGATAAACCCGGAAGGGTCGTAGCCTGCATTCCAGGTGTACTGAATTCCCAGTTGGTCGGCCTGTAGCTCGAAATCCCGGCTGACCCCGAGAAGATCGAGGCTCAACAGCAGGCCCAGGCCCTCAAAGCCGTATTGCAGGGCGTAGTAGTTGCCGATTCCCGCCACGCCACCGGTAAGAACCAGGGCCGCCACTTGGGCCATCTGGAAGAAGATCCCTTCGATGGTGCTGCGCTTCATCAGTTGGTGGCCGTGCCGTGCTACGACGTGTCCCATTTCGTGTCCCAGGACGCCGGCCAGTTCCGACTCATCGTCCACTTTTTCGAGCAGCCCGCGGTCGACAAACAGGAAACCGCCGGGCAGGGCGAATGCGTTGACTTCCTTCGAATTCAGGACGGTGACGTGCAACGGCACCCGCAGATCCGAATGGGCGGCGACCTTAAGCGCCACGTCCTTGACATACCTGTCGACTTCCTCGTTCTTCACCTCCGGCGGCATCAGGTCTTCGCGCTTCATCTGCTCGACAGCGTCCTCCCCGGCCTTAATGTCGTCTTTCTGGCCCTTGCCGATTTCGCGGAATCCGATGTCCTTGACGTCGGACCAACGGCGATTCATGTAATCGCCGCTGGCGATCTCCTGTTTGGCTTCTCTCTCCTGTTCCGGCCATTCCTCAATCAGCTTCAGCTTCGCTTCTCTGTTCGCGAAGGCGTTGGGGATGGCCTGGTTCTCGATGGTGTCGGCCCTGTTCTTGAGCCGGCGAAAAGTCTGAATGCTGCAGTGTAATGACGATCGCTCTTTATCGTCGATGGTCCGGGTTCGTTTCTTCAAATTCTCCTGCGCATCGGTAAGCTGCTTGTCGTATTTGTCGCTGAGGTCCTTGAACCGGCCTTTACAGGAATCCTGGGCCTTATCCAGGAAGTCTGCCATGGTGTCTAACTGGGATTGTGAGAACTCGAGCTTGGCGGCCTGTTTGAATAAGTCCAGGTAACCCTCGTCGAGTGCCTTGTTCAAATCTTGGTAAACGGCGGGATTGAGCGGGGGCGTCAACGGCTGCTCGGCAGCAAATGCCACAACGGGGACCTGGGCTGCCAGCAAGATGCACAGCCCCACTACAATTGGAGTGCGCCAGTCTCCCCAGGTGAACAGGTACACGGGAAGCTTTAACAATCGGAGGAACATCTTGCTCCTTTCATCTGGTTTTGGAAGGAGCCGGCTCTACGAGGCCTCAATAGTTTGACTATTGACAAGCCGGATTTGTTGCAGAAAAAATGGACGTTGAAAAGTGGTGTTAATTAAAATAAATTACACTTGCCTTTTGTGTTATTTGTTTGAGCTTTCCTTCAGGAGGTTCACCCCAGTGCCGCCAGACGGCGTTTCGCCTCATAGCGTGTCAACTCCGCTGGGGCCTTGCAGATCGCCATTTCGATGCACCAGTGGTATCCACCCAGCTTGCGTGAAATTACGGAAAAGCCACTGGTCCGCCGTGGTGAGCGGGAATCGGCGGTCCGAATCAACCGGTTCGTATTGAGTTCATCCCGGCTGGACGCTCACGGCGTAATCGCGGCCTTCCCAGTTCTCTGTCCCGGTCCAGAAGAAGGTGAAGCGCAGCGGAGCCTGCTGGTCGCCGGCAACGGGACGGTCGACAAAGTGCGCTCCCAGGCCGGGCGACTGCGACGGGATGTCCTCGTACTCTTGCCATTCGGTGGCGGTCCAGCGCAGCCGGAAGGGCGCGTTGGCCTGAATTCGCAAGACGCATCCCGGCGCGACCGCGGCGACGTGGCGCGACGGCATCCAGATTTCCAGATCCTTTCGGCCGCCTCCGGTGAGATAGCGATCGGCCACAATCGGGACGCGGTCGAAAATCTCTCCGTCGGTGGCGGAGCGCAAAAGCTTGATGTATTCCGCGTGGGCCCACATCAGCGGCATCGCCGAACCGGCCGGTTGGCCCGGCGACAGGTGGATGCCGGGTCTTTCCGGTTCATCCCACACCTGTTCGGGAAGCATGCCTCCGCGAGAGGCGAATTTTTCCATCGCCCTGAGGTAAGGCAGAGCATCGCGGCCGGCGGCCAGCTCATAGTGGCCTCTTTCGCCGGCCAGAAGCGGCCAGGCGCGCCCCACGCCCCAGCCTTCAAACGGTCCGCCATCTGGGCGCAACCCGTATCCATCGTGGTTGTAGCGGTGCCAGCACGGGCCGAGAGGGGTGTCCACCTTGAGCACCGCGTCCACCACGCGAAGCGAATCTTCCATCAGAGCGCTGCCCGCCGGGCGGATGCCGTAGCGCACCAGTTCCAGAAATCCGGGATCGACGACATCCTTGCCGGGGAACTGGTAGGCCTCGCCTGGAGGGCGGTTTCGTATCGACAGCACTCCGGTATTCGGATTGGTGTCCGGCGCCGGGTCGTTGACATCGATGGGGTTGATCCGGATGTAGTGCCGCGGGATATCCGCAACCAGGCTTCCCTGGGTTGTCACCGTCCAGCGTTCGATGTGCGATTCGACATAATCCGCGTAGTCTTCGAGATACGCAGCCACCGCCGCATCGCTGGCGTCCCGCGCGAAGTCGGCGGCGCAGAGCAGCGCGGCGATCAACGCCGCCAGCGTCGAAGGCGAGTAGCCGCTGTTTTCTTCCCAACGTTCCTGTTGGGTTACCGGCCCGTTGCGGACCAGGAAGCCGGCGCCGGCACGCACCATGGGCCAGGGGTTGGCGCCGGTCAATGCGCCGGCTTTGCGCAGACGCCAGGCCAGCATGATGGGAAAGGCCACTTCGTCCAGTTGGATGCCGCTCCAATACGAGGTGCCGTCCACCCAGAAATTCTGGGCGAAACCTCCGTCGGGATGTTGGGAGCAGACCAGGTATACCAGCGCCCGGTGCGGGGTGGCGGTACTCCCGCAGGCGAGCAGCGACGTAACGCTGTTCACCATGTCGCGGGTCCATACCAGGTGATAGCCACCCAGGTCTTCGTCGCCTTTGGCCTCGCCCCAGGGGATGCTTACCGAGGCCACCATGGCGCCCGAGAAGGTCTTGTCCTCGTGCGCCAGCAGCAGGCTGTGGCTGATGGAATACAACCGGCCGCCGTCGCCCGAACGATCGTCGATAAGGGGGGCCTTACAAGTCGCGCGATGCCATTGGTCGATAAACCGCTCGCGGTGGACGGAGTAGGGCTCACTCAGCGACTGATAAAGCGCCGTGACAGCCGCGTGGAGCCCGTCGCCGAAGCCGATTCCCACGGTGAATTCCGGATGATTTGCGACATCCACTTCGCCGATTACCGCGATGTTGCCGTCGTCGGCCCGCGCAAACTGCCAGTCCAGCCGGAAGTTGTCGTTCAGGTCCCGCCATCCGTCGCTCGCGCCGACATATCCGCAGGAAGCCCGGACAAAGCCCGCATCGGCGCCCAAAGCCAGGTAGGTTCGGTCCTTCCACGCCACCAGAATCGTGCGGCCCGCGATATCGAGCCGCCGCGCGGAATTCCCCCAGCCGCCAACCTCGAGATGGGGCGCCAGCAGAACGTACAGTTTCAGACGGCCCCGCCACGCGTCGGCGGGTTCGAGCCGGGCGTTGACCAGCACGCAGGATTGGTGCGGATCGGCGATGATCTCTTTGCTGAGCCGATAGCGACCCTCCGGATCGGCGCTTTCGATGCGGTAGCCCAGCGTGTTGGTGTCATCCACGTAGGAGACGGTGTTGTCGAGATCGCGCTTTTCCTCGTGGAAAAACGTCTCCCCGTCGGTGATGAGGAATTCCATATCCCGCACCTGCGGACGATCAATGGTGGGGTAGTAGATCTCGTTGAGGATACCGTGAGAGAGTGTGTACCAGACACGGCTGGAGACCGAATAAGAGGTACCTACGCCATCCTTCGAACTGGAAGTCCAACGGGGCGGAATCCCCGGAGACCCGAACGCGGTTGCTCCCGCGCCGGAATCGGCATCATGCATGGCAGCCCCCCCTGCGCCGAACGACTCAAATGCTGATTTCATGCTAGCGCACCTTCGTGGCTGCGACCGGCGGCTGCCGCTGCAATTGGAGTCGAGCGGACGCCGGGCCGCTGAACCAGCCCTGCGCACCCAAGGGCTGGAACCCCGACTGCCAAGGAGGAGACTCTTCGGGCACCGTGGCGTGGCCACCGATCGCCGCGGCCGGCGGTCCCCGAATCGTCCGCTTGCTTGCGCGCGCGGTTCTAACGCTTCCAGCGGACGAGTTCCCGGCTCACACTCCGGCGGGCGGAATCGCTTAAGATCGGAAAGTGCGTCTGCCACGCCTCGATCACACATGGAAAACAACCCGGTAATCTCAGTTCGCGGCCTGGAAAAACGTTACGGCGAGGTACATGCGGTTCGCGGCATCGACTTTGAGGTCTACGCCGGCGAGGTATTTGGCCTGCTCGGGCCGAATGGCGCCGGCAAAACCACCACCGTCGAGATTCTCGAGGGGTTGCGGCCGCGCAGCGCGGGCGAGGTCAGAGTTCTGGGCTACGATCCGAATGTCCAGGTTCGCCGGTTGAAGGACGGCATTGGCGTCTCGCTGCAAGCCACCAATCTGCCCGACAAAATCACCGTCTCGGAGGCGCTCGAGCTGTTTACCTCGTTCTATAGCCGGCGCGCCGACCCCGGTCAGTTGTTGCGCCGGCTGCAATTGGTAGAAAAAAAACATGCTCAATACCGCACCCTGTCGGGCGGCCAGAAGCAGCGCCTGGCGCTGGCACTGGCGCTGGTGAACGAACCCGAGATCCTCTTCCTCGACGAACCTACCACCGGCCTCGACCCGCAGGTGCGCCTGGAGATTCACAGCCTGATCACCGAGCTGAAAGACGCCCGCCGGACTATCCTGCTTACCACCCACTACATCGAGGAAGCCGAACGGCTGTGCGACCGGGTGGCGATCGTCGATGAGGGCAAGATCGTAATTCTGGGCACCCCGCGCGACCTGCAGCAGCAGGTGCTCGGCCACTCGGTGGTGGAGGTCTCGACCGTCGAGCCGATCCCCGAGGACGACCTGCCGACGGTACTGTGCGGAGGCAATGCCGTTTTCGTCGACGGGCGCAAGACCGTGAAAGTAACCGCGGAAAAACCGGCCCGCACCGTGGCCGAACTGCTGCGCTGGATGGAGCAGCAAAACCTGGAGCTGGCCGATATCCACATCAAGCGCCCCACGCTCGAAGACGTATTCATGCAGTTTACCGGGAAATCGTTGCGCGATTAGGAACGAAATTGGTTGTCATGCGCGGATACATCACTTACTCACGAATCACCCTCAAGCTCACCATGCGCGACCGCATGGTGCTGTTCTTCAGCTACCTGTTCCCACTCATGTTCTTCGTCCTTTTCGCCCAAATCCTCGAGCGTGGGGAGGGAGGCGGCATCCCGCAAGTATTGACGATGGTATTCATCATCGGCGTGCTCGGGAACGGATTTTTCGGCGGCGGCATGCGGGCGGTGACGGAGCGGGATCTAAACATCCTGCGGCGGTTCAAGGTGGCGCCCATCACGCCGGGTCCGGTACTGGTGGCGTCGCTGTTCACTGGCTGGCTGACTTACATGCCGTCTTCGATTTTCTTCCTGGTGTTGGCAAAGGTGTTTTACGGCATGGCCTTCCCTTCGAACTGGGTGTCGCTGCTGGTAATGCTTTCTCTTGGCGCCGT
Organism: Bryobacterales bacterium; assembly: GCA_963810595.1. Lineage (GTDB taxonomy): Bacteria > Acidobacteriota > Terriglobia > Bryobacterales > Bryobacteraceae > CAWEOG01. The sequence continues at coordinate 263,248 of CAWEOG010000018.1, forward strand.
CAGCTTCCGAGCCATGGGACTGATTATCGCCAGCGTCGTCAATTCACCCCAGGAAAGCCAGGTGGTGATCCAACTCCTGTACTTGCCCATGCTGTTTCTGAGCGGCGCCACCTTTCCGCTGACCTTTCTGCCGGACTGGCTGCAAGTGGTGGCGCATTACATGCCTGCCACCTATCTTTACACCAGCCTTCAGGGCATTCTTCTCAGGAACGAAGACTTGTCGCGTCCAACTGGCTGGCGGTGGTGGCGCTTGTTATCACCACCGCGGTCTCGCTGCTTCTCTGCATGAAGCTGTTTCGATGGGAGAAGGAGGAGAAAGTTCGCATATCGGCGAAACTTTGGCTGCTGGCGGCGATGGCTCCGTTCATGCTGATGGGCGTGTGGCAGAGCTACAGCCGTCAGGATATTGTGAAGGCCCAGGTGCTCAATCGGCAGGCGCGGCGCAATGTGAACTTCTTATCAGCAACGCCCGCATCTTCACGGGCGATGGGCGGTCATCGAGGAGCGGTTCCGTGCTGGTGCGCAAGGGCAATATCGTGCGAGGTGTACGAAGGGGAAGCGACCCGAGGCGAGCCAGGTTGAATGCCCGCAACATCGATGCCTCGGGAAGGACGCTGCTGCCCGGTCTCGTCGACACCCAGGTGCACCTGGCCATGCCCGGCGGCATTCCCGATTCTCGGCGGGATTCGACCTGCCAAGTCAATATCCGAGCGCGAACTGGCGCGCCTACCTGTTCTGCGGCGTAACGGCGATAGAAAGCGTCGGCGACCCGCTCGATACCGCGTCGATCGAGCGGCGGCGCATCCAGTCGGGTGAGATACTCGGAGCGGAATTTTCGCTCGCCGGGCCGGTCTTCACGGCTCCCGGACGGCTATGCGCTGCAGTCCCTGGGCCGGATTCCCGAAAAATTCCGGAAGTTCATTCAAGGGCAGTTCCTGCGCACGCCTTCCTCGCCCGGCGAAGCCGCCAGATGGTGGAAGCACAGCATGCCGCCGGGGCCACCGCCATCTCCGCCGTGCTCGACAGCGGCGATGACGGCGAATACCCGCGGATGGAACGACGACGTGTTCCGCGCCGTGGCGGAAGAGGCGTCCCGTCTGAAGATGCCGCTGATCGTTCGCACCGGAGACGGACGTGACGTGGAAGAGGCCCTGGACGCCGGGGCGGCCGTCATCGAGCACGGTTCGGCGCGGGAGGCACTTCCGACGGAATCTGTTGCACCGCATGGCGGAACGGGGTGTCTATTATTCCCCGACCTGGCGCGGTGGAATCCATCCAGGAAGCACCGTTGGGAGACGACGGCATGCTCGATCTCTCGCTGGCTCAGCAGGTTACTCCCCGGGACATGCTGGACCGCACGCGCAGCCTCCTGAAATCAGTCGCGGACCGAGAAGCCGGGGCCGGTATCGGCCGGCCTTGTCGGCCAGGCTGGCGACGGCGAAGCAGAACCTGAAGCAGCCGCGGCTGCCGGTGCCGGTTGCTCGTGGGTACCGGCTCGGGCGACTGGCTTGTTTTGCATGGGCCGGCCATCCATCGTGAATTGCAGCTTTGGGTGGCAAGCCGGCGTGCCTGCCCGCCGCGGCGCTCAGGCCGCGACCCGGAATGCCGCGCGCTTCCTGCGGGTCGGCACCGTGCGGGCCATTCGCGCCCGGCTGCGAAGCGACCATGATTCTGGTGGAGGGCAACCCGCTGATCGAGGAATCGACGCGACCGAACGAGTCGATACCGTGCTGTTCAAAGGCGAGCGTGTCAACCGGCCGAACTGGTGGAGACGGGAAGGAATGAGTCGGATGAAATACTCTTACGACGAGGTCGCTTACGGCGGAATACCGCGGCCCTCACACATCCCGACAGGTATTCCGCCATCGGCTCGCTGTTCGGCATGAAGCCGGCGCCGGTCGAAAACTGCCGCGTGCTGGAAATTGGTTGCGGCGACGGCGCCAATCTGCTTCCCATGGCCTACGCGCTGCCGCAAAGCGAGTTCTACGGCATCGACCTTTCCACCGAGCACATCCGGCAGGGGAGGGGAAATCGCGGATGCGCTCGGTCTCACCAACCTCAGCCTGGAGTGCCAGGACCTGACCCGGTTCGACGGCGAATTGCGGGAAGTTCGACTACATCATCGTCCACGGCCTGTATACCTGGGTTCCACGGCGAGGTGCGCGAGGCGATTCTGGAGCCTGTGCCCGGCCATCTTTCGCCGCAAGGCGTGGCCATGATCAGCTACAACACGCTGCCCGGCGGCCATCTGCGTCACCTGTTGCGCGACATCATGCTGTTTCCATTGCCAGGGCGTCCGGCGGCCGGACGAGATGGTGGCCAAGGCCAGGGAGATCGTCCGCTCGCTGGCGGAAACCAACGTGGCCTGAGCAATTTACAGCCAGGGGATGGAAAAGGAAATCGAGCGAATCCTCACGGTGGACGCCGGAGTTCTGTTCCACGACGACCTGGCGGATAGCCTTCCAGCCGATCTACTTCCTCGATTTCATCGCCGCCGCGGCCGCTCACGGCCTGCAATTCCTGGCCGAGGCCGACTACCACGAAATGCAGCCTCCCGGCGAGATGGAAGAGCGGAATTGAAAGATTCAGCGGAGGCGACGTGCTGCTGCGCGAGCAATATCTCGATTTTTACACCTGCCGTAAATTCCGCGCGACGCTGGTGTGCCGCGCCGGCGTTCCACTCGACCGCGCTCTGAAGCCGAGCCGCCTGCGGGGCATGCACGTCACACCAAACTGCATGCCGAGTCCGTCCGGAGCCGCATCGACAGAGTGCTGGCCGTGGCCACTATAGCGAGGACAAGGGCCGCAGCATCCGGCTGGACTGCCTCTCGGGAAGGCGGCGCTGGCCGAATTGGAATCGGCGTACCCCGCGTACATCTCTTTTGAAGAATTGGCGCCGGTCCGCCACGGCGCGCCTGGCAAAGCCGGGAATCGCCGCAAGACCCCGGCGGCGATCTCGAGACGCTCGGCGGCCTGCTTCTGAAGTTGTATTCGGTAGGCCTGATGGAATCTATCCGACGGACGCCGCGCTTCCTCACCACTTTGAGCGAGCGCCCAGAGGCATTGCCTTTGGCGCGCTATCAGGCGGAGCAGGGAAACGCTGGTATTTAACCTCACTCACCGCTGCGTGAAGCTCGGCGACAATCTGACGCGGCGCATGCTATGCCTGCTCGACGGCGAACACACGCAAGAACAACTCTGCCAGGAACTGGAAAAAGAAGCCGCCAAGCCGATCACCATCCAGCAGGTGCAGGAAAACCTGGAAAAAGTGGTGCGTCTGGCGGTGCTGGTGGGCTGAGGTTGGGAATGACGCGCTCAGTGAGCGACGCCGCCCCGTCGCTGCTGCGGCGGTTTTTTCATTATCAGGACCAGCGGAACCAGCGCCAGAAACACCCCGCCCAGCAGCCGGAACACGTCGAGAAACGAAAGAATGGCCGCCTGCCGCTGGACCATCCCGAACATCGCCGCATAGCCCTGCCTTGCTCCGCCCATCGTCGCCGACATGTCGTGCAATAAGTTGCGCGCCTGCAGGTTGTAGGGTGTGACGTGCGCGCCGAGATAGTTGATGTGCACCTGCTGGTAGCGCGCCGTCAGCGTGGTGACCGCGGCGATCCCGATGCTGCCTCCGATGTTGCGCATGCACGTTAAAGATGCTGGTGGCGTTGCCCATCTTCTCCTTCGCAATCGGATCCATGGTGATGGTGGTGAGCGGCACAAACAGCAGGGCCAGCGAAACCCCCTGAATGAACTGCGGCCAGAAGAAGTCCCAGTAGCCGGCATTCAGGTTCAGCTCAGCGAAGCCGGAACAGCGTCAAGCGATGCCAGCACCATGCCGATGGCCAGAAACTTGCGGGCATCCCGCCGGGAAAGCAACGCGCCCACCAGCGGCATCGCCAGGAATGAGCCCAGGCCGCGGGGCGCCAGCGCGATAGCCCGCCTGCAAGGCCGGATAGCCCAATCAGCGTCTGCAGCCAGATGGGCAGCAGCACCAGGCTGCCGTACAGCACGAAGCCCAGCATGGTCATCAGGAAGATGCCGGTGGCGTAAGTGCGGTCGAGAAAAACCCGCAGAGCCACCACCGGAGCCTTGCATGTTGAGTTCCCGGAACACGAAGGCCACCAGGCCGACCGCCGAAAGCACCGCCAAGGTGGTGATCAGGTGGGAGCAAACCAGTCATCCTGCTGACCCTTGTCGAGCAGAACCTGGAGCGAGCCGATGCCCACGCGCCAGCAGGCCGATGCCCCACCAGTCGATGCGGCCGGCTCCGCGCTTGATGTACGGCGGATCGAAGACGAACGCCCGCGTCATCAGCAGTGAAGCGACGCCCACGGGAATGTTGATGTAGAACACCCAGCGCCAGCTATAGCTGTCGGTGAGCCAGCCGCCCAGCACCGGGCCGAGGATGGGTGCGACGACGATGCCCAGGCCCCAGAACGCCATGGCCTTGCCTCGCTGGTCCGCGGGGGAAGGCCTCCAGCAACACCGCCTGCGACAACGGCTGCAGCGCGCCTCCCGCGGTGCCTTGAACCACCCGGAAGAAGATCAGCACCGAGAGCGTCGGGGCGAATCCGCAAAAAAACGAGGCGATCGTGAAGCCGGTCACCGACAACATCAGCAGCCGTTTGCGGCCGAAATAATTGGCCAGCCAGCCGGTAAGGGGCAGGATGATGGCGTTGGCCACCAGGTAAGAGGTCAACGCCCAGGTGGCTTCGTCGACGGTGGCCGAGAGGCTGCCGGCGATGTGCGGCAGGGAGACGTTTACCACGGTGGTGTCGAGCACTTCCATGAAGGTGCTGAACATCACCGCCACGGCGACGACCCAGGGGTTGATTTCCGGCCGCTCGGCGGTCATCCCCGCTCCATCGCCCCGAGAACCACTTGCGTCGCGGCGTACAGGCCGATGGTGGAGTTCACCATCAGATGGTAAAGGTGCGGGTCGGTGCGATCCCTGCCAAAATATTGGCGGATGTAATCGAGGCGGCAGCGGTCCATCCGCTGCATCAATGCCGCCGGGTCGGGTGTGCCGGGCAGGCGCTCTCGCAGCCTTGCCAGTTTTTCCGCCGGCGGCGCGTAAACATATACATGAAACACGTCGGCGGCGCCTTCCAGCACGCACTGTGCGCCGCGTCCCACCATCACGCAGTTTCCTTTGGTGTGAGCTTCGCGGATCAGGTTGGAGGCCAGCGTGGCCATGGTCTCCGCGTCGAGCACCTTGGTTTCCCCCATCCCACCCACCGCCTCGAAGGCGCCATGCCAAAGTGCCCGCCGTGCCACCCGGTACAGCCAGGAATCCACGCGCTCGTCGTATTGGCGGACCAGCTTGGGGTCAACCTGGGCGACTTCCGCCACGCGCGTGACCAGCCCCGCGTCCAAGACGTTCCAACCCAGATGGGCAGCCACGGCATGCGCCAAATCCGCGCCTCCGCTGGCGTACTCTCTCGCAATTGTCAACACGCGGTACGTCATGTCTGCGCTCCTAGCGAGTCATTACCGTGGGCACCACCGACAGGCCCGGGCGAAGCAGGCGGTCCGGGTCCTGGCCGGCGTCGAAAACAATTTTGACGGGAACCCGCTGCACCACTTTCACGAAGTTGCCGGTGGAATTTTCAGGCGGCAGCAGGCTGAATCGCGCGCCGGTGGCCGCCGCCAGGCTATCCACCTTCCCCTGGAAAGTCCTCCCCGGATAGGCATCCACGTGGATGGCCACCTTCTGGCCCGGCCGCATATTCGTAATCTGGTTTTCCTTGAAGTTGGCCGTGATCCAGACGTCGCTCAACGAGACGATGGCCAGCAGCGGCTCGCCGCGCTGGACGATCTGGCCCACCTCGACGGTCCTCTCGCTCACAATGCCGCTGACAGGAGCGCGCAGGGTGGTGCGTTCGACGTTCAATTCCGCCAGCTCGAGCGCCGTCCGCGCCTGCTCCAGCCGGGCCGAGGTGGAGTTGGCCTGCGCTTTTGACGCCGTCACCTTCTCCGGCGCCGTTTCGGTTCCTCGAAGGTCGGCTTCCGCTTTGGCCAGCTTGGCCTTTTTCTCATCAAGCTGCGCTTGAGCCATGCGCACACCCTGCTCGGCCTCGCGTTCCTCGGCGATGGCCGCATCCAGCTCCGCCTGGGTGGCGGTAGCTTCGGCAGCCATGGCGTCGTACTGCTGGCGGGCAATTTCTTCCTTGGCCACCAGCGCCTTGTAGCGCTCGAGGTCTTTCGCCGCCCGCTCGGAATTGGCCTTCGCCCGCGCCACCCGGGCTTGGGCCGACACCTGCCGCGACTTGGCGGCGCTCACGGCTTCGACCCCCGCCGCCAGCGTGGCCCGCTGTTCTTCCACCCCGGCGCGCGCGCTCGACAACTGGCTCGCCGTCGTGGCGCTGACAATCGGCACGGCGGTATTATCCGCCCGCAGTTTGGCCTCGGCCTCGGCGACATCGGCGCGCGCTTTCGCCAAGGCTAGTTCATAGTCTTTCGGGTCGATCTCGAGCAGCACCGTCCCGGCCTCGACGTACTGGTTATCCTTCACCAACAGATTCAACACGGTGCCGCCAACTTTTGCGCTGATGGAATGCACGTGCCCGTCGATTTCGGCGTCATCCGTGGATTCCTTGCCCGCCTGCATCCGCCAATAGACGACGGCGGCTGTCGCTATGGCGAGCACCACGGCCAGCAAAATCCACCTTCGGCGCAGGCCCCGCGCGGGCGGCGGCGCCGCCGTTTGCTCATTCATTTCCTGTTCGTTCGCCATGTGTTAATTGGCTCCCGCCAACGTTGTTGGCAAAGTCTTCTCGGCGCCGCCCATCGACCGGGCCAGGGCCGCCCGCGACGCCTGATAGGCGTACAGGCTGGCGATGTGGTTCTCGTTGGCCGTTGCCAGCGCCTCTTGCGCCTGAACCACCTCGAGGTTGTTCGCCACCCCTGCCGCAAACCGGTCCCGCGCCTGCTGTTCCTGTTGGCGGGCGAGCTCGACTGCGGTGCGGCTCACTTCCACCTGGTCTCGCGTCGAATCGACATCCAGCAGCTCGCTTCGAATCTCGAACGCGATGCGCCCTCTCATCTCGTCCATCTGCGCCTGTTGGCGGCGCAGTTCGGCATCGGCCTGTAACCTCTCGGCACTGGTGCGGCCGCCGGTAAACACCGGGATATCCAGGCTCACCGCCGCCGTGAAAGTTCCGTGCGAATTGGCCGGGCTCTTGCCCTGCGCGCCGTAGTCACCGTGAAAATTGACACTCGGCAGTCGGGCGGCGCCGGCGGCGCGCCACGCCAGTTCCGCCGCCTTCACACGGGCGGCGAGGCTCTGATAGTCGTTCCGCTCCCGGTAGGCCTGGGCCAGCGCCGCATCGAACGCGATTTCCGGCGACGGCGTCTCCGGCAGCTTGTCCGCCAGGCGAATGGCCTGGCCGTCCGGCAACCCGATGGCTCTTGCCAGCCGCAGTTTTGCCTTCTCAAATTCGTTGGAGCGGGCGATCAATCGCTGACGCTCGGTCTCCAGTTCGACTTGCGCGCGCAGAACGTCAATTGCCGGAGCCACGCCGTTGGTCTTCAGGTCCAGCGCTTGCTGGTAGAGCGCGTCCGCCGTCTGCTCCTGGGCCTTGGCGGCGTCCACCCGGCTGGCGGCGGCCAGCGACTGAAGATAATAAGCGGTCACCACCAGCGCCACCGTCTCGCGCGCGTCGGCGGCGGTGAACTGCGCCGCGCTCAGTCCGGCGGAAGCCGCCTCGGTCGCTCGCATCGACTGAATGTTGAGCACTTCCTGTGTTAGCGCGAGGCGCGAATCGAACACGCCAAACGGACCGATGATGCGCGAAATTCCGGGAAGACCCGGGAAGCCGAAGGCATCCAGGTTGATCTGCTCGGCCATCTCGGAGATGTGCGCGCTAAGGTTCGGCAGCAGCCGGCTGCGCGCCTCCTGGTAGCCGCCTTCGGCCGAGCGCACCGATTGCGCTGCCAGCACGGCCCCCAGGTTCGCCCGGATTCCCCGCGCAATGGCATCCGAAAGGGTGAGCGACAACACTTCCGGCGTCGCTTTCCCCTGTGGCACCGCGCCCTCGAACGGACTCTGTGCCCCGGCTGGAGCCACCGCCGCGGCCAGCGCCAACGCTGCCACAATCAGGCTCTTCATAGGCCAATCCCTTTCCACAGAATGTCGGTCAGGATCTCGGCATCCTGGTGTGTCGACCGGTTCGAATCCACCAGCACCCGGCGCCGCATCCAACCCCGCGTGATTTCATACATCGAGAGGGCCGCGGCGTCCACCGGAAGCGGCCGCATCTCGCCGCCCTCGACGGCCGCCTGCAGGGCGCCTTCCAGTTGGCGAAGCTGGCGTTCGTAAAGCGCCTGTAAATCGTCGCTCGGCTCGCCGGCCCGGCACAGATTTCCTAGCTCGGTGTGATAGATGCGGATGAAATCGCGGTGTTGCTCCGACATTTCCAGGCGCGTTTCGATAAAAGCCAGGATCTTGGCGCGCAGGCCGGCTGCGGCCGCCATCCTGGCCTGGGTTTGCTCCACCAACTCGGCGAGGCCCTGCCGCAGCGCCGCCAGGTAGACGTCGCGCTTCGACGGGAAATACAGGTACAACGTTCCCTTCGCCAGCCCGGCCCGTTCCGCGATGGCGTCCATGGTGGCGTTTACGAAGCCCTTCTCCGCAAATACGCCTCGCGCCGCATCCAGAATCTCGGCGGTGCGGAATTCCGAGATCACTTCGTGTTTGGTTTTCCCAGAGTGCATGAAACTGACTGAAGAGTCATTCTACTATACTGGGCGTTCATTTTGCTAGCGCACCCCTTCGCTTCCACGCGAATGGCCGCGAGTCCTTGATCCAACGATCGGTGAGGGGAACCTCAGCGGAGCGGTGTGGTCGTTCCGCCCTTTTCCTTGCTGCGCTGGGCCGCGTCCAGGAACGAGTAGATCTCCAGGGTTACCGCGTTCGGCACGGGCGGTTTTCCGGATTGGAAGAAAGCCACGATCTGCTTGACCAGTGGACCGTACCTGTAGGAAAAATCGGCGGGACTGCGTAAGGTACCGTTGGGACGGAACACCACGGCGCCATAATCGCCTGACGGCCGCAGGGTCCGGACGGTGCCCACGCGCCCGTCCCTCCAGCGGCCGACGATCACGTCCGATCCGGCCTCTGCCGTGCCGCTGGAGAAGCGCGTTACCTCGCGACAACCCGGGCCCATCAAGGCATACAACATTTCGATGGGATGGATGGCGTACCACGCCAGATCCAGGTAGTGGTGCTCTTCGAAGGGACCCGGCCCCCAGACGTCGACTCCGGTGATGTCGTCGGCATTGGTTGTCGTGACAATCTCGCTGTAGCGCAATCCCGATGAGCTAAACCACGGAACACCGGCCTCGTTGGCCAGGCGGGCGATCTCACGCGCATCCTCCAGGGTGGAGGCCAGCGGCTTATCGATCCACATCGGCTTATGCGCGGCGACCACCTGTTTGACCTGGGCGAGGTGCACGCGGCCGTCCACACTCTCGATCAGCACTCCATCCACCTTGGAGCACAGCGTGGCGATGTCGGGCGCCATCTCCACTTTGTACTTTTCGGCCAGTTCCCGGGCGAAGGCATCGACGCGGGAGCGGCTGGCTTCAATATCCGGACTGCTGCTCTTGAACGCCGCGACCACGCGCGCGCCAGGGACATGCTCCGGGTCGGCGTCGTCGTTCAGGATACGCGAGAACTGGATGACGTGCGAAGTGTCGGTGCCGATGATTCCGAGCCGCAGATCGGCTGCGGCCAGGATGGCCAGCGAACAAAGCAGGCCGGTAAGTGTTTTTATGAAAGTCATAATTCTATGCTCACGGGCGGCGTTCAAACTTCGGGCAAAGGATACGTCGCACGGTATTGCTTGTTAAGGAGCGCATTCGCCGCCTGGTCATCGCCGAAGGTTTCGGCTTGGGGATCGAAGCGCACATCGCGCCCGAGGTGCTGCACGATGTTGCCCAAATGGCACAGAGTCGTGCTGAGGCGTCCGATCTCGACATCGGCGTTGGGTCTCCGCCGGGTCTTCACGCACTCCAGGAAATTCTTTTCGTGCGATCCGCCCGAGTACTTCACCGCTTTCTGGACCTGGTTGCGCTTGTCGTAAGCCTTCCAGCCGTCGCCATCCACGATGAGCGTGCCTTCCGTTCCGTAAAAGCCGGTCCCGGCGCGCGTACCTTCGATCGGATCCTGGTCGCCGAAGCTGCGCAGTTCCCAGTTCAGCAGAAGATCGCCGAAATCATAAGTGAGCACCTGGGTGTCCGGCACCTCTTTGGCGTCCTTCAGCCAGTAGATGCCACCGTGACCGCTAATCCGCGAGGGCAGACAGTGTTCCGTCTTGCGCAGTTTTTGAATTCCCATCAACGCGACATCCAGCATGTGAACCCCCTGGTTGCCCAGTTCTGAGTTCCCGTAGTCCCAGAAAAAGCGCCAGTTGTAGTGGAACCGGTTCGGATTGAAGGGACGTTCCGGCGCGGGGCCGAGCCACACGTCGTAATCGACGCTAGCCGGTGGGTTGCCGTCGGGCGGATTGCCGATGCTGGCGCGCACCTGGCACATCCAGGCCTTCACCAGGCACACTTTGCCCAGCGCTCCGGAAGCGACATAATCGGTGGCGCTCGCGAAATGTTCGATGGAGCGGCGTTGCGTCCCCACCTGCATCACGCGCTTGTATTTGCGAGCTGCATCCCGGATGAGGTGTCCTTCGCGGATCGTCTGCGAGAGCGGCTTCTCCACGTACACGTCCTTGCCGGCCTGGCAGGCCAGCAGCGCGATGTGCGTGTGCCAGTGGTCGGGGGTCGCAATGATGACTGCGTCGATGTTCGGGTCATCCAGCACGCGGCGGAAGTCGCGCACGGGCTTCGGGTCTTTGCCTTGCGCCTTGCCGAGGACCGGTCCGATGTCGCCAAGAACCGCCTCGTCGATGTCGCAGAAGGTCGCGATCTGGGCGCCCTGTTGGATACTGCGCAGAGCATCGCCCTTGCCCTGATTGCGGCCGCCAATCAGAGCGAGGTTGATGCGGTCATTTGCGCCGCGAGCACGTTCGCTCACATAAAGGAAACCGCCTGCTGCACTTATCAGCGTATTTGCCGTGAAGGATCTGCGCGTTTGCATACTTCGCTCCTGCCCATCGAAACTCTTATCGTAATCCTGCCACATGGGGCACGATATCGCCCGTCAGTGCGAAAGCGCGGCCGTCGCTTCGTCGAGCAGGTCGGCCTCGCGGGTCAGCACCACGCCGGCCCTCGCGATCTGTTCCTCGGCTTCCTGAAACTGTTTCTGCTCGATGGCCTCGCGGACGCCGGGAATGGTCTTCACGCCATAGCCGGTGTACAGGCCCGGCGCGTAGATCATGTTGCGGAACCACGGCCTTCCGGGCAGACCGGCGGCATCGGTTAGACGCCGTTCGCTTTCGATCAGTTTTGCATTCGCCGCGCGGACGTTTTCGGGGTTCGCTTTCTGCGCGCGCCGCGTCGAAGCGTTTCGCGCTGGACTTCAGCAGGTCGACTGCGTTTTCGAGCGGAGCGAAGTTCAGATGCGGCGGCACCGGGTCCTTGGGCGGCGGTACGTAGTTCCGGCGCGGGTCGGCGGTGGCTGTGAAGACGCCTTCGTCAATCAGGCGATTTCGCTCCTCGATCTTCTCCCGCTGGGTCTCCGCCAGATGCTTTATCTCGGTCAGGTAGGTGCCGATGGTGTCGGCGAAATCGCCGAATTGAAACGGCAGCAACTCCGCGTCCGCCAGCCGGATTACCGACGTTCCCGCCATCTGGGCCAGCGCCCGGCCGTAGACGAAATCGGTGTCGGAGAAATGCGTGTACCAGTAAAAGTCGTCGTAGATGGAGTGGTAGACGCCGCCATCCTCTCCTTCTCCGCCAAAGCCCGAGATTGAGGGAGGCCACGCCCAGGTGGTCCAGGAACACGGTGTAGTCCGATCCCGAGCCCAGCGCGCGGATACGCAAATCGGGCCGCTTGAGAGCCTCCTTCCTCTTATCCGCCGGTGATTTCAGCAGCAATGTCCGCAGCGGGCGCGTTCCCAGACGCTCAGCTTCGTCTCGGGATCTTCAACGTCCTTCGCCACGCCGTTGATGAAGTTTTCGAGCGAGTGGGAACCGGAGACATTCAGGAATCCGCGGCCGTTGCTGTCGCTGTTGATGTAGGCGACGGCGTGTTGTTCGAGAGCGTCGGCGTTGGTTTCGGCCCATTCGGTGGAGCCGAGCAGCCCCTCTTCTTCCCCGTCCCAGAAGCAGTAGAGGATGGTACGCTTCGGCTTCCAGCCTTGCTTCAGCAACTCGCCCAGCGCGCGGGCCTCCTCCATCTCCGCCGAGGTGCCCGACACCGGATCGTCGGCGCCATTCACCCAGGCGTCGTGGTGATTGCCGCGGATGACCCACTCGTCCGGATACGTCGAGCCGGGAATGCGGGCGACGACGTCGTAGAGCGTCTTCATGTCCCAGTTGAACTTCACCTTCAGATGGACTTTCGCCGGACCCGGACCGACGTGGTAGGTGATGGGCAGGCCGCCGCGCCAGTTTGTCGGGAACTACCGGACCCGCCAGCGCCTCGAGCAGCGGCTGGGCGTCGGCGTAGGAGATGGGAAGCACCGGGATCTTGGTCAGCGTTTTGGCTTCGGAAATCGGCAGCCGCTTTGGCCTCGGCGGTTGCGCCCACGCCGGGCGTCAGCGGATCGCCAGGATACACCGGCATGTCCATCACGCTGCCGCGCTGGACGCCGTCTTTCGGGCGCGCGGGTCCTTTGGGGAACACGTCGGCGCCGCGATAGCCATCGTCGTACGGGTCGGAGTAGATGATGCAGCCCACCGCTCCGTGTTCGGCGGCGACTTTCGGCTTGATGCCGCGCCACGACGCGCCGTAGCGGGCGATCACGATGGCGCCGCTTACCGAGATCCCCATACGCTCGAGCTGCTCGTAGTCTGCGGGAATGCCGTAGTTCACGTAAACCAGCGGCGCGGTCACGTCGCCGTCGATCGAGTAGGCGTTATAGGTGGGAAGCTGCTCGCTCTTCTGGTTGGAAGTCGGGTCCACCGCCACCGCGGGCTCTTCCAGCTTGGCGGTGAACTTCTCTGGGCCCACCATTTCGAGCAGCCGCTCTTTTGGCGTCGGGAAGAGAACTTCAAAATTCTCGATCGTGGCCTCGAGCCCCCAACTGCGAAGCTGCGAGAGAATCCACTCGGCGTTGTCCTTGTCGTAAGGCGAGCCGACGTGGTGCGGCCGGGCGGACAGCCGCTGCATGTTCGCGCGGAGGTTCGCCGGATTCGGGATCTGGCGAAACTTCTGTTCCCAACCCGGATCGGCCCCGAAGCACAACGAACCGGCGCAAAGCAGAATGAGAAACTGGCGCATGGTATCCAGTCTAGACGTAATTCGGGCGACCTTCCAGAGCCCCAACTCCGAAATCTGGCTGGGACTCACCGCCGTTCGCGAAGAACCTCGAAGCGGACGCCGCGACTCTATTGAAGGACTGCATCACCCCGGAGCTGTTCGAAGACCCCGCGCCGGATGCGCTGATCTTCCAGGAACTTCTCGCGCCAACGGCGCATACTGTCGTCCCAATTCGGGTCCGGATGCCTTCAGCAACAGCGGCCCGTCTTACGGTGTGACTTTTCTCGGGGCCGAATCCACGGTCCGCGTGGGCTTTTTGCCGATTACCAAGAACTGCTTCCCAAATATCGGCCAGGCTGCGGGCGCGGCGAGATATAGCCGCAACATCCACGTCGGATACCGGCGGCCCCGTGACATTGTATAGGGTAGAAAACGAGCGACTACTTTTTCAATCTCGAAGTCACAGTTGGAGAGTGCCTCAGCTAGCGACAACTCGGTCAGCTCGACGTAGTGATCGAAGAAATCCCAGTAGGCGCCGGAAAGATACTTGATATTCGGCCCCATGGCGATGAAGCGGCCACCGGGCTTGAGACAACGGTACGCATTTAATAATACGGAACTGACGGCCGCTTTGTCGGGCAGGTGCTCCAGAAAGTTACTGGTGAAGACTGCGTCGAGGTGTCCTTCGGGGAGCGGCCACGGATCTGAACAGTTTTGCAGCAGAACGGTGACTCCCTGAGCGGCCCATTTTTGCACATCCGGATTCAGGTCCATGGCATACTTCCGGCCGGCGGAAGCGTTGTTGATAAACTCGCAGTAGCCCGCGCCAAGGTCGAGCACGGCTCCCATTCTGGGGAACCACCGACTGAAGTACGGCACCAATACCTTCCATACCTGTGTCCGGCAGTTGGTCTTTCCGGCGAAACGAGTGGCATAAATTCGCTGCAGTTCAGGTCCGTCCATGGTACGTCGCATTGTACATGACAATCTTGTCTCAGTTTGTGTTACTTCACGCGGTAATCACCACGGCTGAAGTATTTTTCCAGCCAGCAATAGAGGGAAATGAACAGATAGCGGCTGCCCATTTCCTTGATCTTGAGTTTTGATTTGCCGGCGCGCCGGTTACGCCAGGTGACCGGAATCACCGTCCAGGAATATCCCCGCACGATGGTCTTCAGCGGCAGTTCCACCGTGAGGTTGAAATGCGGTGAGAGGTACGGCCGGCAACCCTCGATCACGGTTCGCCGGTAGGCCTTGAAAGCGTTAGTGAAGTCATTGAGTTGGACGCCGAACAGCAGGCGCAGGAACAGGTTCGCGGCGCGGTTGAGCAGCAGTTTGTGGCGGGGATAATCGATCACCCCTCCGCCGCGCAGAAAGCGCGATCCGAAAACGGCATCCCAACCCTCCCCCAGGATCTGCCAGTAGCGGACGACATCGCGGCAATCGTCGGATTCATCCGCCATCATCACCACCACGGCGTCCCCGGTGAGGTGATTGAATCCAAACGTGATGGCGCGGCCGAAGCCGTATTCGCCGACGTTCTGGAGCGGCTTGCATTCGGGCATGCGGGCGTGGATTTCCTGGAGCAGGCTCCAGGTGGAATCCGTGCTGCCATCGTCCACGACCACGATTTCGTGGGGTATTCCGAACAGGCGCAACTCGAGGTGGAGGTGTTCCACCGTGGCGGCGATGCAGCCTTCCTCGTTTCGGGCCGGGATCACCACCGAGAGCATTCGAAGCGGCTCACGGGAGGCGGGCGGCGGCGATTTCATGCGTGGCTCACCTCCAGCCAGTCCGGATGTTGGCGGGCATGTTGCGCAATGCTTTCGAGAATGGTGGGGAGAGGCGTCTCGATCTGCCAGCCGAAATCCCTGGCGGCGTCGGTGCTGTCCATGACCATCCACGGGATGTCAAATCTGCGCGGCTCCAGATCGGCAGTCGGAGCATGGCGCCCAAAACGTTCGTCGCACCAGGCGGTGAGTTGCGCGAGCGACATCGTGTTGGCCAGTCCGCCGCCGGCGGTGTAGATGCGCTGTCCACCAGAGCGGGCTGTCCGCATCTGAGCCAGTAGCAGGGCCGCCAGGTCGCGAGGGTGAAACGCGTCCCGGGCCTGGTAGCCGGCGCCGTTGAATCCGATGTAGCGAATCGGCCGCCGCCGCAGGTGCGCGTTCAGCCAAAATGCGAAAATTCCCTGGACTGGGGTGCCAAACTGTCCCGCGCCGGCGAGCACTCCGCAGCGTGTGATCCATACCGGGAAATCGAACGTCGCCCCATATTCGAGAGCCATGATTTCCGAAGCCAGTTTGGTAGCTCCGTAGAGAGAGACCGGCGCGGCGGTGGAAAAGTCAACCCCGATGCCGTTCCCGGAAAGCCCGCGGGGCAGCGGCGCGGCCGGGTCGATGGTGAAGGCCTGGTCTTGCACGCGCAGGGGGATGGCGGCCAGCGCCGGGATCGAGTAAACGCGACTGCTGCTAAGCAGTAATAGTCCAGCCCCGCGGTCTTTGCAGTATTCGAGCACGTTGCCGAACGCGGCCAGGTTATGCTCGAACAGCCGGCGGCTGCTTCCGGCGCCGGCAAGGCCGGCCAGCACGCTGGGATTGGCGGCCGCATTGATTACCCAATCGCAGGCGGGCAAACCCGCGATGTCGCTCGCGGACCTCAAGTCCCCGTGAGTGAATTCGACGCCGAGCCTTTCGATCCGCATCCGGTTGGTTTCCGCACCCGGACGAAGCAGGTTGTCCACGCCCGCCACGCGGATGCCTTCCACCCGTTCCAGCAGACACTCGGCGAGCGTGCTGCCCACGAAGCCGCACACGCCGGTAATCAGGATCGTCATAAAACCTGGGCGGGCAAGCGCTGTTTCCAGCTAGCGGCGATCTTCCTAATGATCGTCGGTATTGTCTTGCCGATTCTCCCATCGCGGTGGTGGGTTCATCTTCCGCAGATCGCTATAGTAGCAGAAGTGGCCGCCAATTCGTGTTTCATAAATGCAGCGCCGGTTCATCTTCTTGCCGGTGACGGCGCGGAACAAATACACGGATCTCACCACCAGACTGAGGATTGCTGCCCGCTCACCGATCGCGCCTCGAGAAGTGCATGGCAACCGGAGCGCCCCCGCCGGGTGTGGCCGGCGAGTCGGCGCCATTCACCGCAGCAATATCTCAAAGTTCCCAAATACGGGGCCCGGATGAAAATTGTTTTTTATCCAGGCCATGACTTTGGGTAGTTGCGCATAGTTATCAGAAAGACTCTCGGACCAACTGTCCTTCTCGCGGACGACGATTCGAATATTCCTCTTTTTTAGACTTGACAGCACCCAACCGTTGATAAATGGAATATCGGAGTCCGTGAAAAAGTGATTCCGCGAAAAGTAAAGCAGCGGCTGGGGCGGCACGACACCCATGACCCCATACAGGAAACTTGAGACGCCGAGAACAAAAAATCCTGTTGCTGGGAGGAAAGGTACTTGCACACCGCGTCGATTTCTCCCGGTTTCAGGTCTGGCCCACCGCGCCTGCCGGGGCGCGTCGGCTGAATCCACCAGATGCTCGCCAGTTGAGGCGTACGCAAGCCCCGGAACAAGGTGCGTGCGCCGCTGGGAAACACGTCGTGCACGATCCGGTTCCGGGAACCTTCCATCATCTCGAATAACAGGTAGCCGCCGATGATGCACGCCAGCAGCGGAATCCACAGTCGATGCCGTTCACTGGGAGCGGGTAGCCGGCAGAACAAACCGGTTCCCATCGCCAGGGCGAAACCGGATAAAAATATGATGTTCTCTCTTTGGTTCAGAGTAGTGACTTCGAATAAGCGCTGAACGAACGGTATCAAGAGGCTCAATCCCAACGCCAGGCGGTCGGTGGGGGTAGCCATAAACACCCGTCGAAAGTCTCGATCGGCGCACAGCAAAACGACGCCTTGGAACGCGGCACCCAGTGCGACGGCATAGCACCAACCGGTGGTCGTCGCCGCCTGCAAAAAGAATGGAAGATAGCGCAGGTCTCTGGTAGGCAGGCGCCCCCGCCCCAACTGCATGGGAACCTCGATGGCGTGCCGGAGGAAGAGGTGTGGATCGGAAAACAGAACCAGCCAAAGAAGGAACAGGCCGGCCGCGACGGCCACCCCGGCCGCGAACGCGGCTACGGACCTGAGGATCTCCCAGGGCTCGGAGAGCGCAACCAGTAACGTCAGCAAGCCTAGTAAAGCCAGGGTAAGGGCACCGACGTTCTGTTTCGACAAAAAGGCGAGAACCGCCAAAACACCCGCCATACCGAGATAC
This sequence comes from Bryobacterales bacterium, assembly GCA_963810595.1. Classification (GTDB taxonomy): domain Bacteria; phylum Acidobacteriota; class Terriglobia; order Bryobacterales; family Bryobacteraceae; genus CAWEOG01. The sequence goes on from CAWEOG010000018.1 coordinate 280,842, forward strand.
AGGAACCGCCAACGCCCGTTCGAGTGAGTGGACTCGCAAATTGCCTGAATCCCCAGCAGGCAGAAGAAGAAACCCACCTGCTCCATGAACAGGGTCCCGAACATCGCCTGAAACGACGTGCCAACCAGCACACCGGACAGCAGGACAATCCAGATACGCCGCTTTCCGAAAAGCAGGCTCACGCTACGCATTACCGACAGCGCGGCCAGCGCGCCCAGCAAGGCGGCGGGGATCACCGTGGCGGTCCAGTTCACACCAAGGAGCTTGAAGAAAAGCGCTTGCAGCGCGAACGAGAGTGGCCCGAAGGCCATGAGGAAATCTTTGAACGGCACTTGCCCGGAGAGGATCCGCCAACCGCCGTCGAATACCATGGATCGGTCGAACGCAAACATCCCGTAGTGGCCAACCCTGTATGTCCAGCCAAATGCCCAGATCGCCACCGCGAGCTTCGCGAGCGTCGATCCCGCGGCGGCGATATCCGAACGGGGACGAGCGTTATTCGCGTCCGGCGGAATCGGCTACGCAATTCTCCCCGCCTGCTTGGCTTTCTGAGTGGACATGCTGTTTTTACCAGCCCCGACGCGCGGGCGGGCTCCACTTGAGCCAGAAATCATTTTGTCACCTTTGAGCGATTTGTGGGGGCCAAGGATTATCCGAAGGCAGGCTGGTGAAGGCTACAATGGGAACGCGGATTGAGCGAGAGAGCAAATGAACTGGAGCGCGATTGCGGCAATTGTGTTGTGCCTGGCGGTAATGCTGGGAGCGTTTGGCGCGCACGGCCTCAAGGGCCGGCTGGACGCCTATTCGATGGGCGTGTGGGAGAAGGCGGTGTTCTATCACTTCGTCCACGCGCTGGGCCTGCTGCTTGTTTCCATCCTGCCGCGTCTCGGCGTACTCTCGGAATCGGCCGGCTCGTGGGTCTGCTGGCTGCTGTTCGCCGGGATTCTGATCTTTTCCGGCAGCCTCTATCTGCTGGCCGTGAGCGGAGTGTCGATGCTCGGCGCCATTACGCCCATCGGCGGTCTCTCGTTCATCGCCGGATGGCTGATGCTGGCCTTTTGGCTGATCCGCGGCAATCGGCCGGGCTGAGGCGGGCAAGTTGTGATACATCGGATGCGAATTGACGAATCGTTCGTGGCCATCGATTTTGAAACCGCCGACCAGGGACGCGACAGCGCCTGCGCGGTGGGGCTGGTTCGCGTAGACCGGGGGAAGATCGTCGATCGGGCCTATCACCTCATCCGTCCGCCGCGCCGCGAGTTCGAATTCACTTACATCCACGGCATCACTTGGGAGATGGTCGAGAATTCGCCCAATTTCGCCGCGCTGTGGCCGCGGCTTACGCCCTGGCTGGCCGACGCTCCTTACCTGGCCGCTCACAATGCCGGCTTCGACCGCTCGGTTCTGGCCGCCTGCTGCGGCCTGTACGGGTTGCCGGTTCCGGAAATCCGTTTTGAGTGCTCCATGCAACTGGCGCGCCAGGCGCTGGGCATCTATCCCACCAAGCTCGGCGATGTGTGTGGCAAGCTCGGCATTCCGCTGGACCATCACTACGCGCTGTCCGACGCCGAGGCCTGCGCGCTGATTGTTCTGGAGGCGCGCAAGCACACGGCGACAAGCCTCTCAAAGCCAACAAACCTCGAAGCGGCTGGCCGTTTTAAGCGGAGAAATCATTGAAAGTGGATATTGTCTCCCCAGCGGGCCTGAGGTATATTAACTAGCAATCGGGCACTGCGGCGGCTCTGGTCCCCCAGGCGGCAGCCGCTGGCGTCCAGTTCTGGGAAATTGATTCTCTAAAGAGCGCACCGCGCACACCGTCCGTTGCGGTGCGCCTGTTGATACTGGGATGGCCAAACGTGCGAAAACTCACAGCTCCTTTCGTGCTTCTGCTCGCCGGTTGTGGGGCTGCCTTGTGTCAGCCCATGATTTCGCCGCATGGAATCGTGAACGGCGTCAGTTTTGTGCCCTCCGGCTTGCCGGGCGGTTCCATTGCGCAAGGTTCTCTATTCGCCATCTACGGCGCCCACCTGGCGCCTGCGACGCCGAGCCCGGCCCTCTCTTTCCCGTTGGGAACGTCGTTGAACGGCGTTTCGGTGAAAGTTATTCAGGGCGCCACCACGGTGAACGCACTGCCGGTCTACGTCAGTCCCGGCCAGATCAATGCCGTGATGCCCTCCAACGCACCGCTGGGCAGGGCGTCGATTCGGGTGACCAGCGGCAACGTGCAGGGTCCGCCTTCTCCGGTCACCATCACCGCCAGCAGCCTGGGCCTGATAGCCGCCAACAGCGGCGGGTTCGGGCCGGGCGTGATGCAGAACTTCGTCTCGACGACGCCATTGCCGCTGAACACACCGGCTGCACCGGCCAAGCCGGGACAGACGATCATTCTGTACGGTACCGGTCTCGGGCCCATCAGCGCGCCCGACAACCTCGCGCCGCCGCAGGTGGATGTCACTACCACTTCGCAAGTGGAGGTGTTTGTCGGTGGCGTCATGGTGAAGCCCGGCTACAGCGGCCGCAGCAGTTGCTGTTCAGGTCTGGACCAGGTTAATTTCGTCGTGCCGGCGAATGCGCCGCTGGGCTGCTGGGTGCCGCTTCAGGTCCGCACCGGCGGCACCACGATGAGTAACACGGTCACGATGGCCATCTCCTCGGACGGCTCTGCCTGCTCGGACCCGCTGAACGCGCTCTCCCAGCCTTACCGCGCCGGAAGCAAGATTGGCGTCGTCACCCTGCTCCACGACGACACAACCGAGAATGTCGGGTACCCCTCGAGTCGTAGCGTGATCACGGACAGCGCCATGGTGACGTTTCAGAAGGAGACGCCCGAGTCTCCGAATTTTCCGTTTGGGGCATTTCATCCGATGTTCTCGCTGCCCCCGGCCGGCTCTTGCACGGCCTACGCCACGGTGGGCGATCTGTTCGACGGGGATCCCTTCCTGGGCGCGGCCACCAGCGGTAAATTCCTGGACGGTGGAACGCCGCTGACGGTGACCGGCGGCTCCGGCCCGAAGACCGTAGCCCGGCCGGCGGATAACTCCCGCAACTTCCAGCCGCTGGGCTATACCTACACCGGCTCTCTGGTTCCGTCCTCGTTGTTCCTCGCTCCGGGCAATTACAGCGTTCACGGCCCCGGCGGCGCCGACGTGGGCGCCTTCACCGCCAATCTCACCATCCCTACGCCGGTCGGGCTCACCTGGACCAATCGCGACCAGACCTCGATTATTTCGCGGAGCCAGGGCTTCACCGTGAACTGGACCGGCGCGCCGGCCGACCAGCCAGTGATCGTGTTCGGGGGCGGGGTGGACCTGCCCTCCAACGCCACCTCGCTGTTCGTATGCGTGGCGCCGCCGGGCGCATCCAGCTTTACCGTGCCCTCCACGGCGTTGGGCAACATCGCGCCTACCCGCAGCAATCTGTTGCAGTCCAAAGGCGCCGTCTACGTCGGTGCTTTGCCGATTTCGAGCCCGACCGCCTTCAGCGCCTCGGGCCTGGACGTGGGAGCCGCCCTGGCCGGCGGCTTCTCGGGCAAGACCGTGATTTTTCAGTAACAAGGAGCGCCCTCAATGAAGACTCGCGCACGTTTGTGGATGCTCGTGCTTCTGATGCTGGTTCCGCTGATCGTAGCGCGTGCGGGAGGAGACTTCTACGATCCCCTTGACATTGAGCTCCCTCCTCCCCTCCCGGACGACCCGCCCGACATTTACACGGATCCCTTCGACATTTCCGACCTCCCCGATCCGATAGAACTTCCCTTTCCACCCGAGGACCCGGTGGACTTCCCCCTTCCAGACCCAGTGGACTTTCCCGATCCACTGGATATTCCGGACCCGTTCCCCGATGTTCCGTCTCTTTACGCGGGCGCCAACTTTGGCTATGGCGTTGGGCCGGTAACGGCTCTCGATTCGAGCCGGGCCGCCGCCTCCAACGTCCTCACAAAGCTCATGCCGTTTCCCCAACGGCTGCCGTTTCGTCCCGCCTACTCCGGTGTCAGCGCCGCACCCACCCACCGCGTTTGCACGGCGGACACCGCGACCAAAATGATCGTCGCCGAACCAAACCGTAACGATGTGGCGTTTGTGGACACCTGTCCGTACGCCATCACCAAGCGGCTCAAAGTAGGGAGTCTTCCGGTGGCCGTGGCGGGCACGCCCGATGAAAAGTTTGCCCTGGTGGCGAATGCGGGCGAAGGGGACGTTTCCGTAATCGACATCTCCAGCCGGACGGTGGTAAGCACCATTCCGCTGCCGAATTTCAACGGTTTCGAGGCTGAGCCCAACGCCATCGCGGTTTTGCCGGACGGCTCACGCGCCTACGTCACCGACCACGACGGCAATCCCGGCTCGACCGTGTACGTCATCGATTTGGCCAGCCGTAAGGTGATCGCCCAGGTCTCGGTCGGCGCCTACCCGGCATCTATCGCCGCCACCCCCGACGGCTCGCAGGTGTGGGTTCCGTGCCGCTTCGACAGTGACATGTTCGTCATCGACACCTTGACCAACACCGTGGTGGGCACCAATCACACGGTACAAGAACCCACCGGGGTGGCCTTCACGCCCAACGGCGCCAAGGCTTACGTGGCGGAGGGAATCGAGAGCGGCGGATACGTGGATGTGATCGACACCACCACGTTCCTGACTAAGTCGCGAATCACCGTCGGCAACCTGCCGCATGTGCTGGCGATGACGCCCAGCGGGCATTACCTGTTTGTAACCAACCCCCTGTCGGATTTTATTTCCGAGATTGATACCACCACCGACAAGGTCATCCGGAACATCCAGGTCGGCCGGCACGCGCTGGGCATCACGTTCATCCACTAGCTCACTCGGGCTCGGCGGCTTTACGGTGCGGAGCCGGCGTATTCGACGTGAGTTACACTCGATGCGGATGGGTAATACATTCATCGTTCGACTCCCCGAAGACCCGGCGCGGTGGCTCCGCCAGACCGCACGGGAAACCGGTGTAACCCAGGGACGAATCATCCGTGAGCAACTGGACAAAGCGCGTGAAAAAAGCCAGCGCCCGTTTCTCCAGCTTGCGGGAAAAGTCGCGGGCCCGGCGGATCTCTCGTCGCGCAAAGGGTTCTCCGGCAAGTGAAAGCAATTGCCGATACGGGCTTCCTGATGGCATTCGGCAACCGGACGGACACCTATCACGAGTGGGCTCTGGCCATCGCCAGACGAGTCACCGAGCCGTTGCTTAGCTGCGAGGCGGTACTCGCCGAAGCGGCATTTCACCTGGGCAGCACGGCGCTGGTCCTGGATTATGTCGAAGCCGGACTGGTCCGGCCTGTCTTTGATCTCTCGGGGAATCTCCGGCGGCTGGGCGAGTTCGCGAAGCGCTTCGCCGACCGCCGGCCGGATCTTGCCGATCTTTGCCTCATCCGGTTGAGCGAATTGTATCCGGGCTACCCTGTAGTGACCACGGATGTGAAGGACTTTCAAGCCTACCGGCGCGGACGCCGCGAAGTCATCCCCTTGATCTGCCCACCAGAGGGTCCGTTCAGAGATAACCGATCCAATCCTTGAAGCACACCGGTCGGATATTTCAGGTCGAGCCCCGACTGCAAAGGAGGGGATCTGCGCCGGGGCAACGGTGGCAGGGCGTTTGCCAGGCCGCCTCCTTTATAGTCGGCTCTCCGACCGCGCGCCCCGCGACGGCGTCTTGAAGGAGGCGCCCGTCAGCCTGTTTGATCTACTGCGCGCTGCCGGCGTATTCGACGTGGCTCTCGACGTCCGCGCGGCGGAATTCGCTGTTTACCAGCGAGATTGAGATGGTTCTCTTGTAAAAGAACACGGCCTTCAACTCGAACTCGCCGCCGTAGGAGGCAGGGAACCAGAGTCCGTCGGCCAGGCGCTGATAGGTCACTTTGAAGCCCAGTTGCTTCAGGTTGGTGCCGAGCATGGTCTTTACCAGGAACGGAATGCCTTTGGCGAGTTGGGTGGTGACCACTACCGGCTGGAACTCCACGGCGTCCACCAACACCTCGCCCTTCCAGTTCCAGTGGCCCTCCGTGGGTTCAAAGTCGATGAGATACACCTCACGGCCCTGGTAGCTTTTGCGCCCGGCGAGTTTGAACTTGAGGCCGTGCTGGCGACGGTTGGTCAGCGGAAACAGATCGCTCGCGATGCCGTCGCGCGACTCCTTGTCGTCGGTCAGCCCTTGGCACAGGCTGGACGCCAGGTCGCCATCGATGTCGACGCCTTTGTACCGGTAGTCCGGCTTGTCATACGAAATAAGTTTCCCGTCCCGCTCGTAGCGGCCGCTGAAGGAGAGGAGCTCTTTTTCCACCTTCCGGGGCCGGGGAGTCACCCGGTATTCCCAGATCCCCTCGCGCGCCAGCCGGTTGTGCGAACGGTGCAGGCGGATCATCACCCGCTGGTGATAGATGATGGCGTTGCGGGCGTCCTCCGCGCGCCCCTGGTTCCAGGCCACGCGGGTCATAATCTCGTCCGCGGAAAGCTCCCCTTTCTGGCCGGCGGCCAGGGGCAAGGCGACCGCCAGCACCGCCAGCGCCGGCCAGCAGGGCAGCACTCGCATCAGTTCTCTCCGTGCCAGGTGGCGTGAATGCCGCGCCGCATCGCGTCGTGATCGTTCAGCCAGTCGCGCAGCGTGTCGGCGTCCACTTTCACTTCCATCACCACGGCGTTGTCTTCATCCACTACCGCGACGAGCAGCTTCATCCGCTTGCCCACCTGCTGCGCGGCGATGGAGGTGAGTTCGCCGCTGCGCCGGTCGGTGACGCGGATGAGCGGGCTCCACTCGCCGCGGGTGGCTTGCTCCACTTCACGCCGGAAGGCCTGAGCTGCCCCGTCGTGCCGCGTCGAGACGCTGTCAAAGATGGCCAGCCGGAACTCACTCACCCCCGCCGGCCGGGCGACCCTCACGAGGAAGCTGGCCAGGCCCATCATGGGGACGCACTGCTGGTGGATACCCAGGCTTCGCTCCAGGCGGGCAACCACCGACCCGAAGGTGGCATCCCCGGCACGCAGAGGAAGCGCCAGCGCGAGCAATGCCAGCGCGCAGACGGCCCTCGAGCAGTGGCGTTTCATCACTCCTCCTCGTTGTCCTTGGCGGAAGCGCCGCTTTTGCCCGAGCTGCCGGATGGCTTGACTTTATCCTTCAACTTGGGAATGCCGAACTGGCCGCCGAGCGCGCCGATGTCGTTCGGATCGATGCTGCCGTCGATGCTCACCACGGTGAGCTCTTTCGGCTCGGCCGAGAGAATGAACAGTCCCGTTACCTGTTCGTTCACCATCCGCAGGAAAATGTCGGCGTTGCCTTCGGCCTTCTTGCTGCGCACTTTCACCATCGGCGCCCAGCCGGGGCCCTGCAACTGCGCGCGGATCTGCTGCACATCCGCCATGCTGTACTCGCCTTCATTGTCGAACGTGTAACTGCGAACGTAGATGCCCTTGAGGCCCTTGACCACCTTCAACGCCTTCGCCTCGTCGGGGTCGTCGGCATCCATGAACTTGGAGGCGAATTTCAACATGGAACCGTCCAGGTTCACCTCGACGGTTTCCGATGCCTTTTTAGCCAGCGCCTCCAGACCGGGCGGCAGCTTGATTTCCTGCGCCGGCAGCGCCGCGGCCGCCAGCAATAAACATACTCCCGTCCACCGCATAACTTTGTACTCCTTCAAAATCGCAGCCAACCCCATACGGTCCCCAAAATCTCGTGATCCCAAGCGCGGCCCGGGCGGTCTCATTGAATGGAACGGAAGTCCCCGGGCACATCCCGCGTTCCCTGCAAGTCCTGCTCGCTCAGATGCTGCACCCGCTGCTGCACCAGGTGGATCTTGCTGCCGGCGACGTGCAGCGCCAGCAGTACTTCCTGTTTGGCGCGTTCTCCGGCATCCTGTTCGGCGCGATATTGTTCATACCGCACCCCGATCACGGCAACCAGAACCAGCGCCGTCACCGCCACAAGCCGCATCCGCGAAGGCCGGAGCCAGGCGCCGATTCGCTCCCACCAGGAGCTTTGATCCGCCGCGCCTGCTCGCGCCCGGGCCAAAATTCGCGCGGCCAAATCGTCCGGCGGACGCTCGCGCCGCAGTGCTTGCCGCAGTTGCTCTTCCAATCGGTTCATCGCATCTCTCCCAGCAGGCGGCCGGCCTTTTCCCGCAACAGGGCCAGACCGCGCTGAATATAACTCTTCACCGTCCGAACCGGCATGTCCAAAAGTCCGGCGATCTCTTCCGGCATCAAATCCTCCTGGTAGCGGAGAATCACCACCAGGCGCTGCTTTTCCGGCAGCGTGGCCACCAGCAGCCGGAGCTTGTCCCGCAGCAGGAAGTCGGGCTCGGACGGCTGCTCGGCCGGCTCCGGCAGATGCTCCAGGCTGACGCTCGACCGCCAACTCCTCCGCCGCGACTCGTCAATGCACCGGTGCCCGGTGACTTTGCGCAGCCAGCGCACCGCGTGCTCGGCCGACTCGATACGGTGCAGGTTTCGGTAAAGCTGCAGGAAGACGTCCTGCGCCAGTTCCTCGGCCCGCGACCGGTCGCGGAAGAAATGCAGAGCGATGCTGTACACCATCGCCTGGTTCTCTTCGACCAGGCGTGAGAAGTCCAGATCGTCGGGCTCTATACTTTCGGCCGCCGACTTTGCCGCTTCGGTAGCGAATCCGTCCAATGTCAGCTCCCTGGCCACTCATACACCAAATACGTGAACATTGCCAGCGGGAACGCAAAATCTTTCAGAAACCCGGGGACGGGGCGTCGGGCGCCGGATCCCGAAATTCCAGGCACCCATTTCCGGCGATCCACATCTACTAGGTATTCTTTGCAGAACTCAGAGGGATTTAGAATGCCACTTCCATCCGATGAGAAACTGGTCCAGCTCGGCAACGACCTGATCGCTCAATTCGATGCCATTTTCGGTCTGCATCCGGGCTTTCGTCCGGCCCATGCCAAGGGTGTCCTGATGACGGGCGTCTTCACGCCGTCACCGGAAGCGGCGTCACTCACGCGCGCGCCGCACATCCGCCGCGAGTCCACCCCGGTGACCGTGCGGTTTTCCAATTCCACCGGGCTACCCAGCATACCCGACAACGACGGGCGTACCAATCCGCACGGCATGGCGATCCGCTTCCACCTGGCCGAGCATGTTCACACCGACATCATCAGCCACGCGGCGGACGGCTTCCCCACCAGAACCGGCCAGGAGTTCCTCGAATTCCTGCGCGCCGCAGCGGCGAGCGGTCCCTCGCAGCCCTCGCCCTCTCCGGTCGAAGTCTTCCTCGGCTCCCATCCTGCCACATTGGCCTACGTACAGATGCCCAAGCCCAGTCCTTCGAGCTTCGCCCGGGAAGCCTATTTCGGCGTAACCGCGTTCCGCTTCATCAACCAGGATGGGGTTGCCCGCTACGGGCGCTACCGGATTACTCCAGAAGCCGGCGTCGAGCATCTCGACCAGGCGGCCGTTCAGGACAAAGGCGCCAATTACCTGTTTGACGAGCTGGATTCTCGCGTGGCGGCGGGTCCGGTTCGGTTTCACATCCAGGTGCAGATCGCCGGCGAGAACGACGTGGTGGACGATGCCACCATCCATTGGCCCGAAGATCGACCGCTGGTCCCCTTCGGCACCGTCGAGCTTACCAAGCGGGTCTCCGACAACGAATCGCAGCAGAAAAGGATCATCTTCGATCCGATTCCCCGGGTGGACGGCCTCGAGCCCTCCGACGACCCGCTGCTCGAGCTGCGTGCCGCCATCTATCTGCTCAGCGGCCGCCGCCGGCGGCAGGCGCCGGAGGCACAATCCAGTTCAGCGGCGACGGTTTGAAAGTAAAGTCGCCGGAACAACGCGGATGACTTCTCCGGCCCTCAGGTTGGCCGGAAGAGTCAGGCCGCCTGAATCTCAACCGCCTCGGCTACCGCGATCGGTTGCGGAACCGTCTCGCCGCGCAGGCGCAGTCCCTCGACATGGAACTGGATCGCCTCCGCAATCCGGAGGCGAGACTCCTCCAGGGTGCTCGCCGTAGCGACGCATCCTGGAAGGTCGGGCACCGATGCGCCCCGGTTGTTGGTTGCTTTCTCGAAGACGACGGCGTACTTCATTTCTTCAGCCCTGTCACACACCTTCATTAGTGCGTGCCGCGGGCGGCTGTGGGAGCGCCCGATGCTCCGGTTTCCCGCAACAGGTTCAGGAAGGCCCGGGCGATGGGCGTGAAATGCTTGCGGCGGTGATGGATGATGCCCAGCGGGCGCGTCAGCGGCACGGTCAACGGGATGGCGCGCATGCGGCCCTCCTCCACCTCCCGGTCAAGCACCATCTTGGGCAGGATGCTGACGCCCCGGCCCAGCACCACCGCCTCTTTCATGGATTGAATGTTGTCGAAGTGGAAAGTGACCTGCACCGCCACCTGGTTGTCCTTCAGGTAGCGGTCGATGCCGCGGCGGATCGGCAGGTCTTCGTCGAAGGCAATGAACTCAAAGCCGCTTAGATCTTGAGGGGACACCCGCTCCATCCCGCACAGAGGATGCGCCAGCCCGCAGGCGGCGACCATCTCCTCGTCGCGCCAGGCGATCATCTCGATCTCGCGGGTGGCCTCCGGGTAACTCACCAGTCCCAGATCGGCCGCGTCGCCGGCCACCGCCTCGTACACCTTGGCCGGCCGCAGGTAACTCACCGCTAGCTTGCCCTTTGGAAAGCGTTTGGCAAAACTCGCCTCGAAACGGCTCATTTCGCTGATTCCCACCGAATAAATGGATGCCACCCGGACGGTGCCCTCCGGTTCGTTTTTCAACTCCTCGATATCCGCTTCAAATTCCTCGATGCGCCGCAAAACGTCCCGGCAAAGATCGAAGTAAAGCTGTCCCGCGGGGGTCAGTTCGAACGGGCGGCGGGAGCGGTCGAGCAAACGCAGCTTTAAGCCTCGCTCGAGCTCCTGCACGGTTTGACTGGCAGCCGACTGGGAGACGCCGTTGAGGGCGGCGGCTCGGCTGATGCTGCGAGCTTGAGCGGCGTCGCGGAACAGGCGCAGTGCGTGGAAGGTCACGGCTCCACTATAACATTAGATTATCTGATGCAGTCAAGATTGTATTTTCAGATTGACTAATTATCGTGGCCACCGCTATACTGCTTTATACCCTGCCTGGATCCCAGGCCAGCGGTGCCAATACGGATGGACCATGAACAGAAACAGCTATCCTAATAAAAACAAAGAGGGGACCGCCCGGCCCCCGGTTGGCCTTCCCGAACCCCAGGGCATGTACCACCCGTCCTACGAACACGACGCCTGCGGCATCGGATTCGTCGTCAACATCAAGGGTGAGAAGTCACACGAGATTATCAAGAAGGGGATTCAGATCCTCATTAACCTCACCCACCGGGGGGCTTGCGGATGCGACCCCGACACCGGGGATGGCGCCGGCATTCTGATCCAGATTCCTCATCTGTTGTTCGAGAAGGAGTGCGCCAGGTTTGGATTCACCCTGCCGTCTCCGGGCGAATACGGCGTCGGCATGGTCTTTCTGCCGGTGGAGCGCCAGCAGCGCCTGCAATGCGAAGGCGTGGTGGAGCGAGTTGTCCGGGAGGAGGGTTTGTCCGTCCTGGGCTGGCGCGACATGGAGATCAACGCCGACGCCATCGGCCGCATTGCCCGCCAGTCGCAGCCTTACATCGAGCAGGTGTTCATCGGACGGGCGCACGGGATGAACGAGGACCAGCTCGAGCGCAAGCTTTACGTGGTGCGCCGCCGGGCGGAAAAGGAAATCGCGGACCTGCACCTTCCGGACAAAGGGTATTTCTACATCCCTTCGATGAGCTGCCGCACCATCGTTTACAAGGGTCTGCTGCTGGCCCCCCAGATCGCCGAGTTCTATATCGATCTGAAGGACACCGACGCCATGAGCGCGATGTGCCTGGTGCACCAGCGTTTTTCGACCAATACGTTTCCCACCTGGCAACTGGCGCACCCGTTCCGCTATGTCTGCCACAACGGCGAAATCAACACCTTGAAAGGCAACGTGGCCTGGATGAACGCCCGCCAGCCGATCTTGCAATCGGACCTGTTCGGGGACGACCTCCAGAAGCTGTTCCCGATCATCCAGCCGAACGTCAGCGACTCCGCCTCGCTCGACAACGCCATTGAAATGCTGTGCCTGGCGGGCAGGGAACTGCCGCACGTAATGGCCATGCTGATTCCGGAGGCTTGGGACCACGACAACACCATGGACCCGGCCAAGCGTGCTTTCTACGAGTATCACGCTTCGCTGATGGAACCCTGGGACGGTCCTGCCGCGGTGGCCTTCACGGACGGGCGGGTGATCGGCGCCACGCTCGACCGCAACGGCCTGCGTCCGGTGCGTTACATGGTTACCACCGACGACCAGGTGATTATGGCGTCGGAAACCGGCGTGTTGCCGGTCGCTCCGGAGAAAATCAAGTTTCGCGGCCGCTTGCAGCCCGGCAAGATGTTGTTTGTCGACACCGTGCAGGGCCGCGTTCTCCCGGATGACGAAATCAAGGAGAAACTGGCCGCCCGCCAGCCCTACGGCGAGTGGCTGCAGCAGAACCAGGTGTCGCTCGGGCAATTGCCCGAGCCGCCGCGCTACTTTCCGAGCGATCCGGAGACGCTGATCGAACGGCAGCGGGCGCACGGCTATACGGAAGAGGAGCTGAGAATGATTCTTGCTCCGATGGCCGTGAACGGACAGGAGCCGGTGGGCTCCATGGGCGCCGACACTCCGCTGGCCTGTCTGTCGGACAAGCCGCAGCAGGTGTTCAACTATTTCAAGCAACTTTTCGCGCAGGTCACCAATCCGGCCATCGACCCCATCCGCGAACAGATGGTGATGTCGCTGACGAGCTACACCGGGACTGAGCGCAACATTCTCGAAGAGACGCCGCAGCACTGCCACACACTCAAGCTGCCGCATCCGATTCTGACCAACAAAGACCTGGAGCGGCTGCGCCGCGTTTCCTGGGGCGAATTTCTGGCCATCACCATGCCGGCTCTGTACCGTGCCGAGGGCGGCGCCAAGGAGCTGGAGCGCTCGCTCAACGGCATCTGCCGGCGCGCCTCGCTTTCCATCAAAAACGGCTACTCGGTGATTATTCTGTCCGGCCGCGGTGTTGACGAAGAGTTGGCGCCCATCCCCAGCCTGTTGGCGCTCAGCGCGGTGCACAACCACCTGGTCCGCGAAGGCACGCGTACCCAGGTTTCGCTGATTGTCGAAAGCGGCGAGCCCCGCGAGGTGATGCACTTCGCGCTGCTGATCGGCTACGGTGCCAGCGCCGTAAACCCGTACCTGGCCATCGAGACCATCGAGAGCATGGCGCTCGGCGGCACTCTGGCGGCTGACCTTTCGGCGGAGCAGGCCATCGCCAACTACGTGAAGGCGGTCAACAAAGGCCTGCTCAAGGTCTTTTCCAAGATGGGCATCTCCACGCTGCAAAGCTACCGCGGCGCGCAGGTGTTTGAGGCTATTGGGCTCAGCCAGGATCTGGTGGACAAGTACTTCACCGGCACCGCCTCGCGCATCGGCGGCATCGACATGAAAGTCATCGCCGAAGAAACCCGGATGAAGCACGAGTATGCCTTCCGCCCGCTCACCGGCAACGAGCCGGAGCTGGAGTTGGGCGGGAATTACCACTACCGCGCGCGCGGCGAATATCACCTGGTGAATCCCGCCACCATCAGCAAGCTGCAACAGGCGGTGCGCGAGGGAAGCTACGCGACCTACCAGGAATACAGCGACACCATCAACCGCAACAACCGCCAACTGGCGACGCTCCGCGGCCTGATGGAGTTCAAGTGGCCTGCCAAGCCCATCCCTATCGACGAAGTGGAGCCGGCCACGGAAATCGTCAAGCGCTTCGCCACCGGCGCCATGTCGTTCGGGTCCATCAGCAAGGAAGCCCACGAAACGCTGGCCATCGCGATGAATCGCATCGGCGGCCGCTCCAACACCGGCGAGGGCGGCGAAGACGAAGCGCGCTTCGAGCGCGACCCCAACGGCGATTGGCGCCGCAGCTCGGTGAAGCAGGTGGCGTCGGGCCGCTTCGGGGTCACCACCCACTACCTGGTGAACGCCGACGAGCTGCAGATCAAGATCGCCCAGGGCGCCAAGCCCGGCGAGGGCGGGCAGTTGCCCGGCCACAAGGTGGACGAGGTCATCGCCCGGGTACGCCATTCGATTCCCGGCGTGGGGCTGATTTCCCCGCCGCCGCACCACGATATTTACTCGATCGAGGATCTGGCGCAACTGATCTACGACCTGAAGAATGTCAATCCGCGGGCGCGCATTTCGGTGAAGCTGGTGGCCGAGGTGGGTGTTGGCACGGTCGCCGCCGGCGTGGCCAAGGCGCACGCCGACGTGGTGCTGATCAGCGGCGACAACGGCGGCACCGGCGCTTCGCCGCTTACCTCCATCAAGCACGCCGGCATTCCCTGGGAGCTCGGCCTGGCCGAAACGCAGCAGGTGCTGGTGATGAACGATCTGCGCAGCCGCATCATCGTTCAAACCGACGGCAAGCTGCAAACCGGCCGCGACGTGGCCATCGCCGCGCTGCTCGGCGCCGAGGAATTCGGCTTCGCCACCACGCCGCTGATCGCCATGGGCTGCGTCATGATGCGCAAATGCCACCTGAACACCTGCCCGGTGGGCATCGCCACGCAGGACCCGGCGCTTGCGCAAGAAGTTCGCCGGCACGCCGGAAAACGTCATCAACTTCTTTTTCTTCGTCGCCGAAGAAATGCGCGAGATCATGGCCCGGCTCGGCTTCCGCACGGTCAACGAGATGGTGGGCCGCGTCGACCTGCTCGAAATGCGCCGCGCGGCCGAACACTGGAAGGCGCGGGGGCTGGACTTCTCGTCCATTCTCTTCAACCCGCCGGTACCGCTGCGCGTGGGACGCCGCTGCGCTCATCGCGCAGGATCACGGCCTCAGCCGGTCGCTCGACTACAAGCTGCTCGAACACGCCAGGGAGTCCATCGAGCGCGCGACGCCGGTGGAAATCAAACTTCCCATCCGGAACATCCATCGCACCGTCGGCGCGATGCTGAGCGGCCAGGTGGCCGAGAAGTACGGTTCCGCCGGCCTGCCGGACGATACCATCCGCTTCAACTTCACCGGTTCGGCCGGGCAGAGCTTCGGGGCGTTCCTGGCCAGGGGCATCACGCTGACTCTCGAAGGCGACGCCAACGACTACGTAGGCAAGGGCCTTTCCGGCGGGCGCCTGGTGATCTATCCGCCCAAGGGATCGACCTTCGTCCCCGAGGACAACATCATCGTCGGCAACGTCGTGCCTGTACGGCGCTACCGGCGGCGAGGCGTTCTTCAACGGCATGGGAGGAGAGCGTTTCGCGGTACGCAATTCCGGCGCCACCGCGGTGGTGGAAAGCGTCGGCGACCACGGTTGCGAGTACATGACCAAGGGCTTGGTGGTGGTGCTCGGCCCCACCGGCCGCAACTTCGCCGCCGGCATGTCGGGTGGTTTCGCCTTCGTTCTCGACGAGACCGGCGAGTTCGTCGCCAACCGCTGCAACCGGGCGGGCGTCGATCTCGAGCCGGTTGTGGACGAAGGCGACATCTCGACGCTCAAGACCCTGATTGCCAGGCACGTCGAGCTTACCGGCAGCCCGCGCGCCCGTTGGATTCTGCTCAATTTCGACGACATGTTGCCGAAGTTCGTCAAGGTCTTCCCGCACGAGTACAAGCGCGTGCTCGGTGTGGCCCGGCCGGCCCCGCCGGCGCTGGTGGGCGCCGGGCAGGGAAGCGGCGGTCAGGAGGTGCTGCGTGGGTAAGGTAACGGGATTCATGGAGTATGCCCGCGAGGTGCCGGGACGGCGCCCGGTGGCCGAACGCATAAACGACTGGTTCGAAGTGTACCAGCCGTTCCCGGTGGAGAAAGTGCGGTCCCAGGGAGCGCGCTGCATGGATTGCGGAGTGCCGTTCTGCCA
Source organism: Bryobacterales bacterium (assembly GCA_963810595.1). Classification (GTDB taxonomy): domain Bacteria; phylum Acidobacteriota; class Terriglobia; order Bryobacterales; family Bryobacteraceae; genus CAWEOG01. Next base: position 296,752 of record CAWEOG010000018.1, read on the forward strand.
CACCGGCTGCCCGCTGAACAACGTCATCCCCGACTGGAACGACTTCGTTTACCGCGACCGGTGGCGCGACGCCATCCGCATGTTGCACTCCACCAACAATTTTCCGGAATTCACCGGGCGCATCTGCCCGGCGCCCTGCGAAGCGGCCTGCGTGCTGGGCATCAACGAGCCGCCGGTGACCATCAAGGTGATCGAGCGCACCATCGTCGACTACGCCTGGGACCAGGGTTGGATCGTGCCCGAGCCGCCGTTGTTCGAAAGCGGCAAGCGGGTGGCGGTGGTTGGTTCGGGCCCGGCGGGTTTGGCGGCGGCACAACAGTTGCGCCGCGCCGGCCATGCGGTCACCGTTTTTGAGAAGTCGGACCGCATCGGCGGGCTGCTGCGCTACGGCATTCCGGATTTCAAGATGGAAAAACGGCAGCTCGACCGGCGCCTGGAGCAGATGATCGGCGAAGGCGTCGGCTTCGAGGTAAACGCGCATGTCGGCCGGAACATTCCGGTGGCCGACCTGCGCCGCGATTACCAGGCCATTCTGCTCGCCGGCGGCGCCGAAGCCCCCCGAGATCTCCGGGTGCCCGGCCGCGAGCTACGGGGCATTCACTTCGCCATGGACTTTCTGCCGCAGCAAAACAAGCGCGGCGCCGGCGATTTCGTCGAACCTGAAACCGCCATCCTGGCCACCGGGAAACACGTCATTATCATCGGCGGCGGCGACACCGGAGCCGACTGCCTGGGCACCTCCCACCGCCAGAAGGCGAAGAGCATCCGGCAATTCGAAATCATGCCCCGCCCGCCCGAAGAGCGCAGCGCGCTGACCCCGTGGCCCCAGTGGCCGCTGATGCTGCGCACGGAAAGCTCGCACGAAGAAGGCGGCGACCGCCACTGGAGCATGGCCACCACGGCGTTCAGTGGCGACGAGCGCGGCCAGCGTCAAGAAGCTGCACGCCATTCGTGTCGGCCCCCCGCCCGACTTTCAGCCGATTGCCGGCACCGAAGAGACCTTCGACGCCGAACTGGTGTTGCTGGCGATGGGCTTCACCGGTCCGGTGAAGAACGGAATGATCGAGGAGTTGGGCGTGGAACTGGACGCCCGGGGCAACGTGAAGACGGACGGGAACCACATGTCCTCGGTGCCGGGCGTGTTTGCGGCGGGCGACATGCGCCGCGGCCAGTCGTTGGTGGTGTGGGCGATTGCCGAAGGCCGTCAGGCCGCCAGGGGAGTGGACGCCTGGCTGGCAAGTGAAGGCAAACTTAAGTAGCGGAACACGCACTCCGGAATTTCCGGCCTGGGGAACGGGATCGAACAGGATAGAACCGGCAATCCGAAACCTTCCCGCGAAGCGGGATACGTATTGGCAGCCCTGGGTTGCGGCCCTTGCCGCTACCCAGGGTAAAGAACGGCTGGAGCCCGGACCGGCCAGGGGCGGGATTGCCTTCACGGATAAAAGGCCCGAAGGGCCTGCCTTTGAATAGCCGTAGTCGCGCAAAAGCGCGGCTACGGATCCAAGCAACAAAAACCCACCGGCCCGCAGGGCCGGGCCGCCGAATGGCGTCCTCGTGCCGCTGCGATTCATCTTTCGCCCGAAGAACGCATACTCTCTTCCTGTGCAACAAACAGCAAGATCGGGGAGAATCCGGGCCGAGTGCGTCCCGCGCGGCACTCCGTCATGCCGCATGGAATCCGGACCCAGTTCATATTGCGCGAAACAAGTCGCACCAAGAAGCGTGAAGGCGAGTAAATAGCGGGACATGGCTATCCGGCCATGCTACACCAATGACGAGCGCCCGGGGGTGGACGACGCGCGCGGGGAAGAAAGGCAACTCCGCAGTCCGCCCGGTTCGCTGGATTGTGCGACGGACCCTACTGTTCAATCACGACGTTGGAGCTGAATTCGATGTTAAACGGTTTTGCGTGCAGCCTCCTGTCCGGGTAGGCGCTGGTATGCTCGATGCGGTTGTTGCGGAAGGTTAATCCGTCAACAGAATACGCACCGACGAGTGTTCCCTCGTCAAAGACCTGGAACAGATTGTCCTCGATGAGGATGTTGCGATTGTAACGGCTAATGGCGCGTTGCGATTCCGCGATACCCGAGCCGACTTCGATCGTCGCCTTTCCCCAAATCCCGTAATTGCAGTTTTCGAAGCGGTTGTGACGGATTGTCAAATTGCGCACGCCCGCTTGTTCAAACCAGTAGCGCGCGTCGCCTTCCATCAGAATGGCCGCTCCGGCGGTATGGAAGACGTTATCCTCGATGATGATCTTGCCCCGCGAGCCGAGTAGGAAGCCACGCGCGCGATTTCCGCGAATGGTGCAACGGCGGATGACGACGTCGGGGTAGGGGCCGGCGTTCGCCACCGCGTCGCCAGCAATCAACTCCTTGGGTAGCGGCGACTCAAATCGCACGTGGGTGAATTCCTTGTTCAGACGGTTCACGTCTTTCACGACAGCCTCGCCATAGGTGACGATACTCGGGGCGTGGACAAGTTCCAGCCTTGTGCCCGGATGAATGAAGTCGAAACCATACTGCTGCGGGTGCATGAGTTTCACTTCCACTTCATCGGGAGCGAGTTGCCTCTTGATCTGGGCGTAGATGCCGTGGATATTCGTCGCGTCGTCCATCTGGTTCTCGAAGAGGCAATCGGTCATCGTGATGCGGCCCGTGCAGTTGACGAAATGCGTCGCGTCGGCGGGAATGCTCAGGATGCGGCCGCTGTTCGGCGCCGGAGTAACTCGAACATGATCGAGTGTAATATCGCTGCTCCGCTGCGCGATCACTCCCATGCCGCCGCAAGCATAGATATTGATCGCCGTGAGCGTCGTCCGCGCGCTGTCTGAGATGGTGAAGGCCGGATGCAGCCGCTCCGCCGCGCCGAACACCAGCACATTGCCCGGCGTGCCCTTGATTTTTGGCACTTTGAGACGGATTTGGCGGGGACCGATGAGGCTTGCCAACAGGTTCGGCCCCGTGTAGTAGTCGCTGGCCATGAAGGCCGTTTCGCGCTTCGCAGGGTCGAATTCAAGGAGATTGCCGAACGGGTAGAGTTCGCCTCTCTCACCAGTGAAGACAAGAAGACCCTTGTCGATCTTGAACGGAAACTGCTGGGGAAACTCCAGGTCGATTGTGCCTTCTCCGACGGCCAGGATACGCGCCTCGCTGTGGAATGTTCGGGCCCAGTCGATGGAGAAGTTCTTGAACGTGATGTCCTTCGAGTTCTCGACGACGAAAGGGCTGATGTAGCCATGAAAGACGAACTGGGCCCCATTCCCGTCGATTTCCAGGTTCTCAATGCCGGAAAGCGGGAAGGCGATGCGCTTCAACCCTTCGTTGTTGTTGCTGGCAAAGATGTATTCTTCCTCCGCCAGGTCAGGCCAGAAATCGTAGCGGCCCGCGGGAAACTCAAGTGTCCGAGCCTTCGTGCGGCGGCATTCGGCCAGTGCTGCCCGGACTGCCGGGGTCGTATCGCTGCCGTCGCCGCTGCGTGCGCCGAAAGCAGTGATATTCAGGGTCGCCGCCGGCGGCGTGTTGGCGGAATTCGCGTTGTGTTCGACACGTGATGACGGCTGTTGGGCGCCAGCGAACAACAACGAAACAGCCGCAAACAACAGGCAGGTGAATGGATTCATGAGGAAGGTCCGGGTTCGAAGTCTTGGTGGGATCGGGGAGCCTCTGCCATGTACGTAGAAACCTCTGGGGTCGGGGCCGCCCCGTAGAGCCGTCTTGATGGAGCGGGGGACCGGACTCGAACCCGGGACGTCCAGCCTTGGGAAGCTGGCATTCTACCACTGAATTACTCCCGCATCCTTTCGAATCAGCTATTTGGCTGATTCCCAACGACTTGACGAGACTACACGCAGTCTCTAAAGTCTCTGGTGTCCACTCTTCTCAGGAACAGGTTTCAGCGACACTATACCACAGCTTGGCCCCACTCGATCTGACGCTACGGTGGAGACGGTGGAGACGCTACGGTAGAGTGGGCGACGCGTTGGCACTGCCTGACATCGCCTTCACTACGAATCTCCCTTCTCCCCCAGGTAGTTCTCATCAAGAAATTCACGCACCCAGCATCTAAACTCTACAAATCCGTTGGCGCCGCCGGCTGACTCGACTCTCACCTTGTTGGGGGCCTCAATATTTTTCCTACGTCAATCAACCGCCTTCTCCGTTGCCCCGCCGTTGTGTGTCACCCGCGGCCGGCAGTGAATTCTCAGCGCCCCCTGACAGAACGCCAGGTCTGTCGCCTTGCTTGACCAGACGTAAGCGTCGCCGGGTCTGAGGGGCGCAAGTTTCTCCGGAAACCGGTCGCGGTAGGGACGACCATCGCTGGCCGCCCCCCGCACAGATCCGTGCATGCGCTCCTAACGCACACGGCTCCTACCTTGGATGCGAACGTCAAAGCGTACCGAGGGATAATCATGCAGAACGTGAGCGGTCGGAATCCACCGGTCGAAAAGCCGATCCAGCCTGGTCCAGTTCCACCTCCGCTTTTGACTCCGGCGGCATAATGCTTATCGCCACAGTCGGCACAGCCGTAACCGGAACAGACCTAGCGTGCCTACGTTGCCGTGCACGGCGTGGTATTGGTAGAAGCCCGTTACCACCCCTCGCAACCATCGGCGAACTTCCGGGACAGAATCCGGGGTCAGCCTGAGAGCCTGTCGGAATGAAACGCTTTTGAACGAAGAATCAACAACTTACAGACACACGCTTGCCTGTAAGGGATTGATAATAGGTTCGCGAAAATCTATCTCCGACAGACTCCTGACCCGTCCCATAGAGGACTATCTGTAAGTGTTTGTTCCAATGGCACTTAGCGTGGTGCTCCAAGATGCGCGAGCGGCTATTTCACGGCGATCTTCGCGTTTATCGCATCTGCCGTGCTGGATATTCTGCTGTCAATATGGGACATATCCAGTTGATTCCGTGCGGTTTCTTGGCCATTTGCGGTAGCAACTGCTCTCGGCGGGTGAAGGTCTTGCAAGCCTCGATTTTTTTGGCGAAAACATCACTGTGACGGGTGGCAGTGCCCAATCTTTGCTGCTTCACCGTTGAAGTGTATTCCAAACCGAGCCGGGCCCTGTTCTCGCCACCCTACATGCTCATCTGGTCCTCGCCCGGGGTACCCGCAAAGCGGTCCCTGGCCGCCTTTCAGAACTCAATCTGAGATGGGAGAGAAGGGACGATCGATCGGGCCGGTCGCCTGCCGGCCGCGCCCGCCCGTTCCAACCCATCTCCAGGCACCTCTTCCCCAACGAATCAGTCACTTACCGCCCCGCTGGAGACGAAACACTTGCCTTCCGGCGCTACACTCGAAGCAGAGCAAAGCCCGATGCGCCTGATCCAAGCAGCGAAACAAGGAATCCCCGAACCCTTTCCCCCTTTGGCCACCCGATCCGGACCGCCGGCATCGCGCACGCCTTCGCAAGTTGTCGGAACAAACCCAAATCAGCACCCGAACCTTCCTGAAAAAACGAACCCAAAATCGGACATCCGCCAACTGGCCAGCTTGACACGGCACCAAGCCATCTCGCGATCTCTACGTCCTTGCGCCTTGGGTAGTGCGGGCTGTCAGCCTGCAGCCGGTCCTCTGGCCGGCTTGTTCCTGAAATCTCAGCAAACGACAGCCGGATCGACATCCGGCTGCAAGCTCACAGCTCGCACTACGGGGCTCGGTCCCCGGTATCCGGTCCCCGGTGCCCGTCTTGGATCCTCGCCACCGGTATCGTCCGCGCTCGCGCAGATTGCGGAAACAAACCCACCACCGGGCGCCGCAGTGGCACGGCCATTCTTGGCTGTGTCAGGTGCCACCGGCATCCGTGCCGGTGTGCATCGGAAAGAACAAAGCCATTTCCAAAAACGGACACTCCCCAAACCAACGCTGACGGCTACCTTTCCCAGACCCAGCGGCGCTGGGTTAGGTGCCGAAAAGAAAGCGACCGGGGAGGGCCAGAATCCCATCTCGGCGGTTGCGGCTACGTTTCGGCGCCATAACGGTAAGAGGGCGGCGGGTGGCGACCCACATGGAAGCCTCGCCGGACCGGTTCCATCACGGGTACACGAGCGGCAGTCGAATATTTGGTACGCCTGGTCCAGAGGGCTACTCTAATTTCGGTGGTAACATACTGTGGATAAAGGATAGATCGCCGCTCGGGCCTGAAACCAAAATAGAAATGAGGGGAAAATTCCGGAGAAGCAGCCTATGACAGCCAGAGCAACGGAAGCGGTTTGAAAAGGTCCTGCGGGCGAAAGAGATCGAGACCGTACGGGTGCTGCTGGCCGAGCGCAACCGGCTGTTGGTGGATGCCAGCGGCGACGAGGCCGACCAGGTCCGCGATCGCGCCGCGCGGGATCTGGCGATCGAGAGCCTGGAACGGCAATTTGGCCTCTTGCGGTTGATTCGCGAGGCGCAAGAGCGCCTGAAATCCGGCGAGTACGGTGTCTGCGTGGAGTGCGAGGAGGCGATCTCCACGCGCCGCCTCGAAGCCGTGCCCTGGGCGGCGCTGTGCGTGCGCTGTCAGGAACTGGCCGAAGATTCGGGGCGATCCGACGCTCGTGCCACCGAAGTGGCCGCCTGAAACGGCTCCTGGTGCCGCCGCGGCAACCCTCTAAGAAGTAACCACCGCCAGTCCGGTATTCTGGTTAATAGCAATCTGTGTTGAGCAACAGGAATATTCGGGAGGTCGGCAGGGGGCTGGCTTCCGTTATCCACAAACTCCGCGAGCGTGTTGGCGACGCAATGTTCGCCGCGGGAGCGGAAGGTGAGCCCGTCCATCCAAAGGGTCGGTTGGGGGAGATTCCGGTAGTTTTTATTTACATCGCCATGTTCGCCGGCCTGCTGATTGCATTTGCCGGAACTGGAATCATTTCGCACGCCTATCACGAACGGGTCCAGGATCGCGCGGCTTTCCTGTTCGAAACCGGCCAGCGGCTGGCCGCCCAAGGCAAGAACGACGAGGCGGTAAAACACTACCACGCGGCGCTTGCCATCAATCGCGAGAACAACCAGTACCGCCTGGCGCTATCGATCGCCCTGATCAACCTGAAGCGATTGAGCGAAGCCGACACGTATCTGAAAGACGTGCTGCAGCGGGACCCCACCAACGGCATCGCCAACCTGATGGCGGCCCGTGTGGCGGTGCAGCAACAGGAGCCCGAGGTGGCCATCAGCTACTACCAGCGGGCGATCTACGGGCTGTGGCAGGCAGATCCCGGTGGAAACCGCCTGCGAACCCGTCTCGAGCTGATCGACTACCTGCACCGTCTTTCGCGGCGGAGCCAGGAGGTGGCCGAACTGATGCAACTCGAGGCGGAATTGCCCGACGACAACAACTTGCGCCTCGAAGTGGCCGGATTGTACATGTCCGCGGACAACCCGGAGAGGGCGGCGGCGCTGTACCGGCAGGTGTTGGCCCAGAGCAAGCGTGGCAGTGTCGAGGCGTCCCTGGGGCTGGCCCGGGCGCTGGTGGAGCAATCCGACTATTCCAACGCGCAGGACACCCTGCGCCGCGCCGTTTTCGTGCACCCGGACAACGCCGAGGTGCGCCGCCTGCTGGATCTGTGCGACTCCGTTCTGGCGCTGGATCCGACCGAACGCCGCATCGGCACGCTGGAGCGCCGTCGCCGCAGCAAGGCCTTGTTGGATCGGGTGCTGAACCTGTGGAAGCCGTGCCGCGACAATCCCGAGGCCGACCTCCAGCCGCATACCGGGGAGTATCTGAAATCCGCCGAGGACCGGTTGAAGATCCCGCTTCGCCGGATGGACGACGCCGCGGTGGAAACCAATATGGCGCTGAGCGAGAAACTATGGGACGATTACCAGCCGGCTTGCGGCGCGCCCGACCAGAAATCGCCGTTGGCGCTGGCGATGAAGAAGTTGGAACAATGAGGAAAGCGAGATGAGTGATCCGGCGCGCCCGCGTGGTCTGGCTGTCCCGGGCCGCGTTTCAGCGAAACCCAGCAGTTTCTTCTGATCAGCATGTTGATCGGTGTTTTCGCCGGTTTGCTGGTGGTGCTGTTCCATATCACGATCGACACCATGCAGTGGAGCACCATCGGCGCGGGAGTGGAGAGCAGCCCGCTCTATACCCTGCTGGTGCCGATGCTGGCGCCGCGGCTCCGCACGCTGCTGGTGCGCTATATCGTCCCTTCGGCGCGCGGCAACGGAGTCAACCTGACCAAGGCGGCGCTGTACGCCAACGACGGGGAGATCCCCGCCAGCACGGTGGCGGGCAAGTTCGCGGTGTGCACGCTTTCCATCGGAAGCGGCAATTCGCTGGGCCCCGAAGATCCGGCGCTGCAGATGGGCGCCGGGGTGGCGTCCTTCCTGGGGCGCATGTTCGGATGCCCAAGCGCTACATGCGCATGCTCGCTCCCATCGGCGCCGCGGCGGGCCTGGCCGCGGCGTTCAACACGCCGATCATGGCCGTGCTGTTCGTCATGGAGGAAGTGGTTGGGCGCATGGAACGCCGGCGTGTCTGGGCTCCATCGTGCTGGCCGCCGTTTCCGCCGCGGTGGTGGATCGGACGTTTCTCGGCGACGAGCCGCTATTCCGCGTCCCGCTCTTCACGCTGACCCACCCTCCGAACTGATTCTCTACGCAATCATGGGCGTGGTGGGCGGGCTGCTGGCGGCCGTGTTTGTTGGAGGCGTCACGGGAATCCGCACCGGCTGCAGAAGAGCCCCAATCTAGCAGCGCCACCTGCAGCCCTGCGGCCGGTTTGGCGGTGGGCTTTATCGGGCTGTGGCTGCCCCAGGTGATGGGCGTGGGATACGCTCCGGTGGACAGCGCGCTGCACGACCAGTATTCCTGGCAGATGCTGGTATTCTTGGCTTGGGAAAGATTCTCGCCACCATGCTGTGCTTTGCCGCCGGCATTCCCGGCGGCATGTTCGCGCCGGCGCTATTCGTGGGCGCGATGATCGGCGGCGGCATCGGCGCCGCGGCACATACGTTCTGGCCCACCCCACCAGCGCCGCGAGCGCCTATGTGCTAGTGGGCATGGGGACGTTTTTCGTCGGCATTTTTCGCTCTCCCATGACCTCCATCATTATGGTGTTCGAGGTGAGCCGCAACTATGTCATCATCCTGCCGGTGATGATCGCCAACACCATCTCTTACCTGGTGTCGCGCCGATTGCAGCCGATTCCCTTCTTCGACCTGGTGGCCGAGCAGGACGGCATGCGCCTGCCTTCTCTTGAAGAGGAGCGGGAGGTGCCGCCCATGCGCGTGGAAGATGCCATGCGTGTCGAGATGACGATCATACCGGCCGATTTCACCGTGGCGCAGGCTCTCCGCCGGCTCGATGGAGAGGGAGCGGAATCCGGCATGGTGGTGACGCTGTCGGGGCGCTGGTATCCGGTGCTGAGAGAACAATTGGCCGAGGCGGCGGCAAGTCGGGAGGCGCGGAGACGGCGCTGGCTCCACTCCGACTTGCTGGAAGAGGTGCCCGAAGTTCATCCCGATATGATTCTGGACACCGCCCTGCGTTTGATGGAATACCACGCCTTTCTGCCGGTGGTGAGCCGCACCCTCAGCGGGAAGTTATTGGGCGTGCTAACGATGGAAGGCGTGCGCCGCGCCTACGGCCTCGAGCGACGCAACGGACCGGAAGCCACTCCGCCACCTGCCAGCGAATCGACGGCCGGTTAGCGGCTCCCGCGCCGGGCCGGCGCCATTCGTGCGGCTATTGGTCGCCGAGGCCGGATTGCGAGTCGCCGTCGGAAGCGCTTCCTGTCTCCGGCGCCGGCGTGTCCGCCGCCGGCCGCCCGCCGGAAACCGGACTTGGCCGCGCCGCCGGCGATTCCCGTGCGAGATTGACCCCCAGCTTCAATTCCCAGCCCCTATGGAGAGCGCTCACGTCTTGCTGGTCGAAACGGAACTCGGGAGCCATCAGGTCGTGGACAGTATAGATCCCCTTGCCGATTCCGGAAGCGGCGTGGTCGCGCCGCTTTAACAGCATGTGCCGCAATTCGTGCGCCAGGATGCGGCCCAATCCGCGGCCCAGCACTTCATTGCGCAGCTCGGGGGAGACGCCGCGCAGCTCGGGTTCGAGCATCTTGATCAGCCGATCGCAGCGCACTTCCGCGAAAGGCTGGATGGCGTTTTCCACCGTTTCGGTGGCGCCCAACCCATCCACGTCGTGATAGGGCAAGACAGCCACAGAGTACTCCCCGGAAGCCTCCTGGCATTGGCCGCGGAGCTTGATCACGATCAGGTCCGCAAAACTGGTGCCGTCCAGCTTGGGCTCGCCGGTTTCCCAGGCGACCTGAATGTTGGCCGGAAGCAGAGCCTCCTCGGTTTCGGCCTCCATGGCGTCGATAACACGTTGCGGGCAGGGGAAGTCGAAGCGCAGCCATATCGAGAGGACGGGCAGAGGGTTGGAGCCGGCGGCAGGCAGCGCCGCGCCTAGCAGCGCCGCCACGAGAGCGAAATGTACCTCTCGATACACTCAGTCGCCTGGCAACAAGTTAGGACAATACTACTGCCTTAGATCGGCCGGCGGCCGCCGGCGCAAGAGATAATTTTGAGGAAAAATTCAGGAGGGTCGGGCCATCACCGTCAACACCGGGCAGGGGGCGTGACGCACCACGCGCGCCACGGTGGAGCCGAGTAAGGTGCTGTCGAAAAAGCGCCGGTGTTGGGCGCCAAGCACCAGCAGGTCGCAGGGTTGCTCGCTCGCAAGCGACACAATCTCGGTGGCGGCATCGCCATCCCGCGTCTCTTCGATCACGCGGCAGTGCGTACGGGCCTGTTCCGGCACCCAGGCACACAGATCGCCGATTTCCCGTTCCGGGCGGCCTTCCCTGACGTGCAGGGCGATGACGTTTCCTCCGAAGCAGCCGGCCACCAGGGCGGCCGCTAGAATGGCTTCGCGGGCCGCCGGCGTATCGTTTACCGGGCACAGAATATTGCGGGGCGGCTCGGCTGCATTTGCGGCGGTTGCACGAACCGTCAGCACCGGCACGTCGCTTTCACGAAGCACACGCTCGGCAACCGATCCGAGCATCAGCCGGTTCACTCCGGTTCTGCCGTGGGTGCCCATCACGATGAGGTCGGCGGCTGTCTCACCCGCGAGCGTCCGGATGGCGTCCACCGGCAGAGTTTCGAGCACCCGCGCATCCGCCGCGCGTCCCAACTGCTCGAGGACAAAACGTTCGAGCGCGGCCTGGGCGTCCTCGAACGATTCGCGGTGCTGGCGCTTCATTTCTTCCAATTTTGTCGCTGTAAAGTAGGGAGGCGGAGAGAAAGGGTTCGCGTACGCTACCGTCAATTGCGCGCCGGAGCACCGCGCCAGCATTGCCGCGTAGCGGAGCGCGAGGCCGGAAAGATCGCTGAAATCCACCGGCGAGAGAATGTGACGAAGCTGCATGCCGACGACTGCCTCCACCGACCCAGATGCAGGCGAATAGCAACGGTGACACCGCCTCGCGCACAGGCGCCGGATGGGTGGCGGGGTATATTGGTTAAAACTCCGATGGAACCTAAAACTTCGACTTTGCAGGTGCGTCCGGCCGGCATCGCGGATGCGGCCCTTATCGCCAGCTTTAACGCTCGGATGGCCGAGGAGACCGAACACCTTCAGCTCGAACCGAGTCGGCTGCTGGCGGGCGTCCGGGCGCTTCTCGACGATCCGGCGAAAGGCTTTTACACGCTGGCTGAATTGGATGGGCAGGTGGCCGGCCAGATGATGATCACTTTTGAGTGGAGCGACTGGCGCAACGCCAATTTCTGGTGGATCCAAAGTGTCTACGTCGACCCGCGGTTCCGCGGCCGGGGCGTGTTTCGAGCCTTATATCGGCGGATGGAAGAACTGTCCACGCAAAGCGGCGCCTGCGGATTGCGGCTCTACGTGGAGCGGGACAACCTCCACGCGCAAGAAACTTACCGGCGCTGCGGAATGAGGGAAGCCCCCTATTTGATGTACGAAGTCGACTTCGTGCTGGCGCGCCGCTAGACCGTTTCGACCCCAGGCTCTACCGGTTTGGCGCTGTTGTTTCGTGAGGTGTCCCGGCCGTTTCCTTGTTTCCGGCGGGCGGTGGGGAACACCACGGAGGTAAGATATTGCAGATCGCGTTCCTGGTCTTTAGTCGGAGCGGAGGAGACTTCCCGATATGGCCGTCAGAGGAAAAACCGGCACCAAGAGGACACCGACGAAAACCGCCCTGGGAATCAATATCGGAGGCAGCGGCATCAAAGGCGCCCCGGTGGACATCCAGAGAGGCCGGTTTCTGAACGATCGGTTGCGACTTCCGACGCCGCGCCGCGCCAACCCGCGGGCGGTGATCGAAACCATTCAGCGGATCGCCGAGCACTTCTCCTGGAAGGGTCCGATCGGCTGCGGCTTTCCCGGCGTCATCCGCGGCGGCGTGGTGCTGACCGCGGCCAACATGTCGAAGCGGTTTGTAGGACTGAACCTGCGCGAGATGATCGTAAGCGCCACCGGCTGCCCGGCGGTGGTGGGCAACGACGCCGACGTGGCGGGACTGGCGGAAGTACGTTTCGGCGCCGGCCGCGAAAAGAAAGGCTCGGTGCTGGTGGTCACTTTGGGAACCGGCATCGGCTCGGCGCTGTTCGTGGACGGGATGCTGGTGCCCAACCTGGAATTCGGCCACCTCGAGGTGAACGGGAAAGAAGCGGAATCGTACGCCTCCGACCGCACCCGGCAATTGAAGCAATTGAGCTGGAAGAAATGGGCCCAGCGGCTGGACACGGTGTTCGAGCGATATCACGCCTACCTGTGGCCCGATCAAATCATCGTCGGAGGCGGCGTCAGCAAGCACCACGAGGAATTTCTGCCGCTGCTCTCGATCCCGACCGAAGTGGTTCCGGCGCAACTGCGAAACGACGCGGGCATTGTCGGCGCCGCGTTGTTGGCCGCGGAAGCGAGCGCACGTTAGCTTGGATTACCTCACGCCACCCATCAGCCGCACAATCGGCTTGACGAACAAGGTCAGGATGAGGCCCACCACGATGGCGAATCCGCCCACCACGCCGAACAGCAGCGGCAGCGAAAACGACTCGTAGAATCCCGCGATCCGGCCACCCAGGTAGTTGCCCATCGAGATCGACACGAACCACACCCCCATCATCATCCCGGCTACCTGTGAGGGCGCCAGCTTGGTGACAGCGCTGAGCCCCACCGGGCTCAGGCACAGCTCGCCGATGGTGTGGCACAGGTAGGTTGCCAGCAGCCAGTAAAAGCCGGCCTTGGCGCCGCTTGGCCCCAGCGTTGGAGGAATCAGGACCACAAAACCGAGGCCCACGAATATCAGGCCCCAGATGAACTTCGCCGGGCTGGAGGGCTCCCGCTTCCCGAGTCGCAGCCACAGCCAGGCGAACACCGGCGCCAGCGTCCAGATAAAGAAACTGTTCAACGATTGCAGCCAGCTCGCCGGAAACTCGAAGCCCCATATCGTGCGGTCCACCTGCTCCTTGGCGAACAGGTTCAGCGTGGAGCCGGCCTGCTCGAACACCGACCAGAAAATGCAGGAAACCAGGAAGAGCACCAGGATGGCGCCCAGCCGCTTGCGCTCCACCGTGCTCCAGTTGCCGGCCAGGAACAACCAGCCGAATAGCAGGATCACGATGACGAACAGCAGCACCCCAACCGCGTCTACCAGCGCTTCCGCGGTAATCGCGTAGAGGCCCGAAGCCTGGATGGCGAACCCGATGGCGACCAACGCCGCCAGCGCCGCGGCCACCTTCCAGAGCCGGACGCGGATGGCGCGGGCTTCGACGGCGTCTTTCACCGCGGCCGGCAGAAGGCCGGCCTCCCCCAGACGGGGTGCGCCGGCAAGATAAGTCACGACGCCCACCACCATGCCAATGCCCGCCAGCGCCAGACCCCAGCGGTAGTTGACGCGTTCGCCCAGGAACCCGCACAAAATCGGCGCCAGGAAGGCGCCCAGGTTGATGCCCATGTAGAACAGGGAAAAGCCGGAATCGCGACGATTGTCGTCGGGCCGGTAGAGCTGTCCGACGATGGTGCTGATGTTGGGCTTCAACAGGCCGGTGCCGCAAATCACCAGGCACAGTCCTCCGTAGAAGGCGGCCATGCTGGGCGCCGAAAGAAGCAGGTATCCGGCCGACATCACGATGCCGCCGTAAAGCACCGCCCGGCGCTGGCCGAAGATGCGGTCCGCCAACCATCCGCCCGGCAGCGCCGCCAGATACACCATCGAGGTGTATATGCCGTAGATGGCTGCCGCCTTGGGTACGTCGAAGCCCAGCCCGCCGGCGGCGAGCGGCGCCGTCATAAACAGGATCAGCAGCGCCCGCATGCCGTAGTAGCCGAAGCGCTCCCACATTTCGGTGAAGAACAAGGTGGAAAGACCGGCCGGATGGCCGAAAAAGGAGCGGTCTTCGAAGGGGTCGATGCGCTTCATGGGAGGGCCGGCACTTTTACCCTCGTGCCGTATCGGAACCCCGGCTGGCGCGGATTTCGTCCAGAAGCTCTGCGGCGACTTTCCTGGGGTTGTCCACGTGCTTCATTTCAATGCGCTCGGCCTCGCCCTCCGGCTGCAGCCGCAAGTCCCCGAAGCCGAAAAGCCGCTGGAGCACACTTTGCTCCACCCGGACATCCACCACTCGGGACAGTTCCATGGTCCGCGTGACGCGCGAAAAGATACCGCTCTCGTAGGACAGCTTCCCATCCTGAACCGTGAGGGTGGTGAAATACTGCCGCATGTGCAAAATCACCGGCCACAAGAACAACAGAACGGGTACCAACAAAACGGCGCTTTCCCGGCTGCGATCCTGGCCGTACCACATCACGGCAGCCCCCAGCCAGAGGCCGAAGCAGGTGAAATATCCGATGCGTGCGAAGACGGTAGTGGGTCGGACGACAAGTTTTGCCATGTACAATCCCGAGTGGAATCTATTGTACACGAGAGCCTTATTTACGCGGAGGAGGGCGATGCCGTAGGATGACGATGAGGAGGAGCGATTTCCTATGAGGACGCGGAGAACACTTTTTGCGGCCGCCTTGGTGTTGGCGGTGCCCGCTGCTTTGCTGGCGGACTTCAGCTACCAGCAGGAGAGCAAGATGACGGGTGGAAGCTTGATGGCCGCCATGAAGATAGCCGGTGCGATGTCGCACAACGCCCGCGCGGCGATGGACACCACCAGCCACATTTACGTAAAAGGCAACAAGATGGCCACCGTCAGCGACCGGTCGATGAGCATCATCGATGCCGATGCCGAAACCATCACGACGGTCGATTTGGAGAAGCAGACCTATTCCGTCATCACCTTCGCCCAGATGAAAGCCGCCATGGAGGAGATGGCGCGGAGGATGCAGGGGAAGAATGCCGAAGGGACCAGTATGCAGTTCGACGTGAAGGTGGACGTTACCGGCCGCTCGGGAACCTTCGCGGGCCTGGAAACCCAACAGAAAGTTATGCGGCTCAAGACCATAATGAACGACCAGAAATCCGGACAGTCCGGAGGGATGGATATGGTCTCGGACATGTGGCTCGCTTCGGGGGTAAAGGGCTACGAGGAAATCGCCAGGGTCGGCGCGGTGATGGCGCAAAAACTCGGCTACGATCCCAGGCAGGGAATGAACGCCATGATGATGCGGCAGCCGGGCGCTTCCCAGGGGATGGCGAAGATGTCCGAGGAGATGTCGAAACTGCAGGGTGTGCCCGTATTGCAGATTGTCACCATGACCTCCAGCGGCGCGCCGGTCACCATTTCCGAAAAGCCGGAGGTGCCGCAACCGA
Source organism: Bryobacterales bacterium (assembly GCA_963810595.1). Classification (GTDB taxonomy): domain Bacteria; phylum Acidobacteriota; class Terriglobia; order Bryobacterales; family Bryobacteraceae; genus CAWEOG01. Next base: position 312,473 of record CAWEOG010000018.1, read on the forward strand.
GCGAACAGGCGGCCTCCAGCCCGTCGGCGGGAGACATGGTGAAGAAATCGATATTCGGCGGTCTGGGAGGATTCGGCCGCAAAAAGAAGGACGAACAAGAGGCGCCCCCGGCGCAGGCGCCTCAATCGGGCCAGCCCGACACGGCGCTGATGCAGATGGCCATTGTTTCCTCGAACTTCTCCTCCGCGCCGGTGGACGACGCGAAGTTCCAGGTTCCGGCGGGCTTCAAGCAGGTGGAGAGCCCGATGGCCAAGATGGCCAAGGAAAACTAAAGCCGTAACCGGCGGCTTCCGGCGGCAATGAAAAAGGGCGCCCTCCAAAGGGCGCCCCCAGGGTACTTTCCGGAATGGTTCCCGGCGGATGGCCGGAAAGCCGGCTAGTCCATGTCTCTCGACCGCTTTTTGCGGTTTCGCTTGCGGGCCAACGCCTGTTTCACGCGCTTCTTTTCGCCCGGTTTCAGGTAAAAGGAGTGTTTTTTGATCTCCTTGATGATGTCTTCCTGCTGCACCTTGCGTTTGAATCGTCGGAGCGCGCTTTCAAGCGTCTCACCGTCGTTCAGGACAACTTCAGCCAGCTTATTCACCCCCTTCCGGCTTTAGACTATTCAATTCCAAAATTCCAGTATAGCGTGAGTTCGAGCATTTCCGCCCCACCAGTCCGGGGAGTCAAGACCGGGAGATGGCGGGAGGCTGACTCTGTCGTTATTTTTGCGATAAAGGAATTACGCGCAAAATTGAGCACGAACCCGGCGGCGGGCCGTTTCGCCGGCGAATCGCCTGGGGGGCCGTGATATCCGTCCCGGCTCGCACCGCAACCTGAGGTTGACAATTCTTATTCGCGCGGAACAACATCGAATCAACGTGAACCGGAAGACATTGCTATCTCGCAGGCGCGTACTCAGCGCCGCGCTGGCCGGCGCCGCCGGAACGCAAATGGCCGAGGGCCAGCCGGCATGTTCCGGCACCACACCGTCGAGTGGATTCGCCGGCATCGTGGGAAGGACAGCCGCCGACTCGAAACCCAGCCCTCTCCAGATCGCTCACGCACGGCCCGGCAGCCCGAATATCCTATACATCGTTCTGGACGACACCGGCTTTTCCGACCTGCACTGCTACGGCTCGGAAGTGGCGACGCCCAACATCGACGCGCTCGCCGCCGGGGGTCTGTTCTACAACAACTTTCACTGCAAGGCCGTCTGCTCTCCCACCCGCGCCGCGCTGCTCACCGGACGAAACTCGCATGCCGTCGGCATGAAAGAGCTGGCCGGGGACGACCAGGGCTATCCGAATTCCCGGGGCCGAGTCACGCCGGCGGCCGCGACGGTTGCGCAAATTCTCCGAGCCAACGGCTACAGCACGATGGGCGTGGGGAAGTGGCACCTGGTACCCGGCAGCGACATCAAGGCTTCGGCGCCGCGCACGCATTGGCCGCTGCAGAAGGGATTCGATCGCTGGTACGGCTTCCTCTCCGGCTGGACCGATCAGTACCATCCCGATCTCGTCGAAGACAATCACGCCGTCGCGCGGCCAGACCGTCCGGACTACCACTTGTCGGTGGATATCGTCGACCAGGCAATCCGGATGATGGGCGACCACCTGGCCGCCGATTCGAACAAGCCGTTTTTCCTGTACCTCGCCTTCGGCGCCACGCACGCGCCCATTCAGGTTCCCAAGCGCTACATCGACAAATACGTCTCGACCTTTCAAAAGGGCTGGGACCAGATTCGGGAGGAACGCTACCGCCGGCAGCTCGAGCTCGGCGTCATTCCGCGGAACACCGAACTGCCGCGGCGGAACCCGGGCGACCCGGCCTGGAGCGATCTGAGCGCCGAGCAACGCGCGGTGTACACCCGCTTCATGGCTGCCTTCGCCGGCTTCCTCGAACACGCCGACGAGCAGGTTGGCCGCGTCGTCCGCTATTTGAAAGAACAAAACCTGTTCGACAATACGGCGATTTTCCTGCTCTCGGACAACGGCGGCGCACCCGAGGCCGGAACCAAGGGCGGCTTCGCCCATCCCTATGGCGACAAGACCACCGTTCACGAGATGTACGAGCGTCTTGACGAGCTGGGGACGGAAAAGACGCAGCCGCTGTATCCGAGGCCGTGGGCGATGGCCTCCGACACCCCCTTCAAGTTCTACAAGCTGTGGCCCTACCGCGGAGGCGTACAGACCCCGATGATGGTCTCCTGGCCGGCGGAAATCCGCAAAACCGGCCTGCGGAAGCAATACGTGGACGTGATCGATATCACGCCCACCGCGCTGGACATCGCCGGCATCCAGGCGCCGGCCGTCTTCGATGGCGTCTGTCAGATACCGCTTCAGGGCAAGAGCATTCGCGCCACCTTCAACGACCCGGCGAGCCCGAATCCGCGCGACACGCAGTATTTCGAGCTGTGGGGCAGCCGCGGAATCTGGCACGACGGCTGGAAGGCCATCGGCATCCACACGCCCGGCACCGATTTCGCGACCGACCGCTGGGAACTCTACCACGTAGAGACCGACTTCGCCGAGTCGGTCAACCTGGCGCGGCAATATCCGGAGCGGCTTGAAGAGCTGAAGAAGCTCTGGTGGAAGGAAGCGGCCGAAAACGGTGCGCTTCCGCTTGCTGGAAGCTCGGGGAGGCCGCAGCAGGACATACGATCAAGCCTTGGAGCCGCCGTCCAGCTCGTCACCGAATCGCTAGTTCGCTTTTTTGGGACCGGCAAGTTGAGTTTGTGGGAGGACTCGAACAAGGAGGGGTTGAGGGCTGAAGGTAAGCCTGAGATAGACTTTTATCCCACCTCGCGAATCTCCTCTATCCGCGACGTGATGATCGGCCCTTTGTGCCCCCGACATTGAAATTCCAGATGCATGCCCCGACCCACGAATGCAGCTCTCAGCATGGAATCACCCCAGTTGCTGCCGGCTACGCGGACGAGCGTCGGCGTGGGACCGTACTCCGGATGACCCGACAAAAGAGCGTGTCCATCACTCTGGTTCACGAGGCGGTAGGAGCGGTTTCTCCTCCTGATCTCCAATTGGCTGTTGATGGGAAGGTCAAATAGGTCGACGCCACCTTCGAATCCCGACTGGATCATGTTATGGTTGACCCGGTCTCCCAAATGAGGGTTCGGAAGCTCGATCCCCATACTGGTCCAAAGCGTCCGGGGCAGAACGGACTCATTTGTGGCACAGGCTTTCGAGCCTGTGTCAGGTGCAACTGGCCTTCGGGCCGGTTTCGCCGACTTCCGCCGAACCTTCGCCCAATTCCAAACCCTCCACCCCCGGCTGTGGCCCCTCGCATGGTCTCTCGGGGACCGTCCCCCTCCGGCCACTGGCAACTGAGCACCGGCCGCCGTGTTTGGGTGCCACTCCCCAAATACCGCTCTTCGAGTCGGTTTCCCGACGCCGCAGACGAGCGCATCGCGTCTCATTCGGGTCTCCCAATCCGGATAATCAGGCGTGTATATCCTGGCTAATCCAAGTGCTTCCCGCCGCTTGGCTCTGCGACAATGTGAGCCATGGGCTTCTGGGCCATTCTGCTGGAGGTTGTCATCCTGCTGGCCGCGGGCCTGCTCTTGGGTCTTGCCGCGCAACGGGTCAAAACCAACCCGGTGATCGGATACCTGCTGACGGGACTGATTCTTGGGCCCGGCGTGCTCAACCAGGTTCGCGATGTGGCAAGCGTTCGTTTGCTGGCGGAGCTGGGCGTGGCCTTGCTGCTGTTCACCATCGGCCTGGAGTTCTCCTGGCCGCGGTTGAAGCAGTTCGGACGCTTGGCCACTCTGGGTGGACTTCTGCAAATCGGGCTGACGGCCGCGACAGGCTTCGGACTGGCGCGCTGGCTCGGGCTGCCCGCCTCCGGTGCGGTGGTTGTGGGGGCTGCCCTCGCCCTGAGCAGTACGGCCGTAGTGCTGCGGGTGCTCTCCGACCGCGCCGAACTGGACAGCCTCCACGGCCGCGCCATCCTCGGCGTGCTCCTGATGCAGGACGTTGCCCTGGTGCCCCTGCTGATGCTGGTGTCGGTCTTGTCGGAAGGAAAGAGCGGGTTTGCCGGAATCCAGGATCTCGGAATTGCGCTGGCGAAGGCCGGGGCGCTGGTGGCAATCCTCTATGCCGTCGCCAGATGGGTGTTTCCGCGCCTGTTTCAGGCCGCCTTCTCGCAGCGGGAGCGCGATTTCCCCATTGTGCTGGCGACCAGCGTGTGTGGCGGATGCACCTGGGCGGCCCATTCGGTGGGGCTCTCGCCGGCATTGGGCGCGTTTACCGCGGGCATCCTGCTGGCCGGCCTGCGGCACGCCGAGCAGGCGCGCGCCGACATCCTTCCCCTGCGTTCGATCTTTTCCCTGCTGTTTTTCGTTTCGATCGGCATGTTGGGTTCCATCCCTAGCGGCAGAGAGCTGGCCACGGCGATCGAGTGGACGCTCGTAATCGTCGGTGTGAAGGCGCTGGTCGTGATGGGGGTTTTCTCGCTGCTGCGCCAGCCGGCCGGAGTTTCCGTTCGGGCCGGAATGTCGCTCGCTCAAATTGGGGAATTCTCTTTCGTGCTGGCGCAGGACGCGTTCTTGAAGGGCTTGCTGCCGATACAGATCTTCCAGCCGCTGCTGACATCTTCGCTTTTCACCCTGCTGCTCAGCCCGTACCTCATTCAGTTGGCGCCGCGCCTCGTCCACGGCATGGAAAAGATACTCCACAGGAGGTTGGGGGAAACCGCCGCCGGTGGCGTCGGCGGGGGCGCGCGCGATCGCGTGGTGGTGGTAGGTTACGGCCCGGCCGGCCGTCAGGTGTGCGCCAGGCTGAGGACCGAGTCGATCCCCTACCTGGTGCTGGAAATGAACGCGCAAACCGTGGCGGCAAACGAGCGTGTTTTCTCCATCCGGCTGGGCGACGCCACCAACCCCGAAATCCTCCTGCATGCCGGAGTGAGTGAAGCCAGAGCCGTTGCCATCACGTTGCCCGACCCGGCCATCGCCGCCGCCGTTATCCGTAACGTCCGGCTGCTGGCGCCGTCGGTTCCCGTTGTGGCGCGCGGCCGCTACCACCTGCACGCCTCCAAACTGAAGGCCGCCGGAGCCGAAGCGGTGGTGGACGAGGAAGAGCTACTCGGAGACGAGCTGGCGCGGCGCCTGTTGGAGGAGCCCGAAGCGCCGTCCCGATAGCGATGAAAAGGGCCGTTTGCGCCAGTGGGCCATGGTCAGCCTGATGCGAGCGGCAGGCGAAAACGACGACGTCGGCAGACTGCTCTGTCCCTTTGCTGAAATCTTGCTCTGTTCTAGCCCTCAACCGCCGTCAGCCCGCTACCTTCATGCGAATTCCGGCCCCTCTGAGGACTCTCGGTTCATTGTCCTCGATCGCGGCGCGGACCGCCTTCTTTACAGTCGGCGCTGAGGACGCGGTGCTCTTTCGCCGGCCACAGCTTTTGCGATAAAGTAATTAGGCTGCTCTTGCAACACAGGGCCAAAACCATGCACCAACCCAAGTCTCAGTATTCCCGCCGCGGCTTTCTGGCCGCCGGCCTGGCGGCTTCCGCCGCGATGGCTCAGAACTCTCCCTCCGACCCGGGTTCCCGCACCGGCCCTTCCACCCTGGTGGATGTCGATTATCGCACGCTTATCTCCCGGGCCGACCTGGTGCTCTCAAAACCCGTCTCGCGTAGCGAAGCCGGCATCCCCGTCGGCAACGGCCGCATGGGCAGCCTGCTGTGGACCTCGCCCGCTACCCTGCACCTCGAAATCAATCGCGCCGACGTCTACGCCAACAACAGCTATACCACCAGCTTTTTCGAGCGCAATACCACCTATTGCGGCGGCTGCTCGTACGTCGATGTCGACTTCTCCGGGTGGGGCGCGGACGTCTTCCCGGACTCCGGGTTTTCCCAGCGCCTCTCGGTCTACGACGGCGTCGCCAGCCTCAACGGGAACGGCGTCAGCATCCGCGCGCTGGCCTGGCACCAGAAAGACGTCATGGCACTCCAGGTGGACGACAGCCGGCGAGACGCCGGGCCGGTAACGCTCAGCCTGCGGATGCTCCGCTACGAACAGCAGAATTTCGGCCGGCAAAGCGACACTCTCACGCGGGAACACAAGGTGGCCGTGCGAACCTTTAACCACCTGGCCACCTCGCAGCTTCACATCGAAGGAGACCGTATCGCGCTTACCCAGGAATTCCACGAAGGGGAGTACACCCAAAAAACCGCCGTGGTCGCGGCCATCGCCGGGCGGAAAGCCAAGCCCACGTTCGCCAACGAGCTGGAAGTGCGCCTCGCGGTGGAGCCCGGCGCCGGAACTTACACCCTGCTGGTTGCCAGCGCCGCCAGCTTCGATGCGAACGAGGACGTGCTGGCCGCCGCGCGGGCCCAGTTGGACGCCGCCGCCGCGGCCGGCTTCGGCGCCCTGGCCAGCGATAACGAAAACTGGTGGCACGATTTCTGGCGGCGCGGATTCATCCACCTGCACAGCGCCGACGGCGACGCCGACTACGTCGAGCAGAACTATCACTATTACCTGTACCTGATGGGGGCCAGCTCCCGCGGACTGTACCCGCCGAAGTTCAACGGCATGATCTGGTCGAGCGATGGCGACCTGCGCACCTGGGGCGCACAGCACTGGTTCGCCAACCTGAGCTGCTACTACGAAGGCATCCCGGCCAGCCACCGGCTGGAGCTGCTCGACCCCGTATTCCACATGTACTCCGGCATGTACGACGCCTCGGTGGTGGCCGCCCGCCAGCAGTGGGCAAGCCAGGGGATGTTCATCGGCGAGACGTCCTGGTTCGACGGCCTGCCGAAGCTGCCGGACGACATCGCCCGGGAGATGCAGGAACTGTACCTGCTGCGCAAACCGTGGAACCAGCGCTCCGAGCGGTTTCGCGAATTCTCCACCTGCCAGCACCCGCTTTCGAGCCGCTGGAACTGGTGGGGTCCGGGCCAGTGGATCCACGGCCGCTGGGTTCCCCAGGAACGCGACACCGCGCCGTTCGGGCCGGTGAATCATAACCTGGGAACCACTTCGAAGATCGCCTACCTGTACTGGCAGAAATACGAGTACACGCTCGACCAGGACTGGCTGCGCGACCGCGCCTACCCGATGCTGAAAGGGGCCGCCGAGCTGTACCGCAATTTCCCCAACGTGAAGAAGGAGGCCGACGGACTCTACCACATCCACAACGTCAATTCGAACGAATCGGTGTTGGGGGCCCAGGATACCGACGAAGACCTCGCTTCGATGCGGGGCGTCTTCCCCGCTTTGTTGCGGGCTTCCGAAATCCTCGGTTTGGATGCCGCCATGCGGCCCGTCTGGAAGGAGTTTCTGGACCACCTGCCGCCGCTTCCCACTACCGATAACCCGGACGCGCTGAAACCGGCGAACTACACGGGCCCTCGGGTCTTCGTGCGCGGGCTGAAGCCGGCGGTGCGGGCGGCGGCGTTCGCGCTGCCGGACGGCAACAGCCTGCCGGCCTGGTTTTTCGACCTCTGCAACCTGGAATCGACCGACAAAACCACCCTGGAAACGGCCAACAACACCTTCGCGCTGCTGGCCCGGGGCGGAGCGAACCGGGGGGTGTCGCTGCTTTCGAAGGTTCCGATGGCGGCGGCTTTGCTGGGAAGAAGCGAGGACGTGGGAAGGCTCATCCTGGAGCAGTTGCGCGGGGTGCCGCCGGACTCGGACCGTCCGTCGCCGAATCTCGAAAACCGCATGAGCCTGCGCGAAGGCGCCGGCGCGCTGGACGCCGAGGCGCTGGGCCGTTCGAGCGCGGCCCTGGAACTGGCGCTGCTGCAGAGCAATCCGCCGGCGCCGGCAGAAGATCCCATCCTGCACCTGTTCCCGGCCTGCCCCAATGGGTGGGACGCCACCTTCACGCTGGCCGCCCGGAGAGGGTTCGTGGTGACCTCGGCCATCGAAAACGGCCGGGCCGCGTTCGTCGAGCTCAGCTCGGAGGCGGGTGCGGAGTGCCCGCTGCGGAACCCGTGGGGCGAGGGCGAGGTAACGCTCTACCGCGACGGCAAGAAGGCCGAAAGCCTGAAGGGTTCGCTGCTGCGGTTCGCCACCCGGAAAGGCGAGAAGATCGTGGTGGCGCCGGCGGGCGCAACCCTCGACCAGCTCAAGCGAACCGTCAAGATCTGATCGCGCCGGTGCCGCGCAGCGCGATCACCGTCACGTCGTCGCCGTGCTCGACGCCGCCCCATTGCTCGACGGCGGATAGAATGCGGGCGGCCAGCTCTTCGAGCGTATCCCCGCGGCCCCGGGCCACCGTTTCCACCAGGCGCTGGGCGCCGAATTCCTCGTCGTTGGCGATGCCCGCTTCGGTGACGCCGTCCGAGTACAGCAGCAACAGGTCGCCGGGGTCGATTCGAACCGTGCGCTCTTCGCAGCTCCAGGTTTCGAAGGCCCCCACCACCGTGGCGCTCGGCCCCAACCACTCCACCGCGCCCCCGGCGCGCATCATCAGCGGGGGGTTGTGCCCGCAGTTGACGTAACGCAGATCGGGCCGCCCGCTCTCCATCTCTCCGTAAAACAAGGTGGCGTAGTGGGTGGGATGCGTGGATTGCTGGAACATGTGGTTCACCGTCCGCAACATCGACGCGATGCCCCGTTCCGGACGCAGGCACTGGCTGCGAAGCGTGGCCTGCAGATTGGCCATCAACAGCGCCGCCGGAATGCCCTTGCCGCTGACGTCCGCCAGCGCGATGCCGGTGCGGCCCGGAGAAATCTCGATAAAGTCGTAATAATCGCCGCCCACTTCACCGGCCTGCCAGCATTGGCCGAGAATCTCCACGCCATCCAGCTTGCCGGCATAACGAGGCAGCAGCTTCTGTTGCACCTCGCGGGCGATGCTCATGTCGTGGCGCAGTTTGGCTTCCTCGGAATGACGCCGCGCTTCCTGCTTTTGAACCTGCCGGCTTTTGTCCACCTGGCGGCGAATGGAATCGAGCAGCGCCGCGTTCTCCCAGGGCTTCAGAACAAAATCGGTGGCGCCGCGCCGCATCGCTTCCACCGCCAGGTCGATGGTGGCCCAGGCGGTCATTACCAGGATGGGCGTCTGGCCGGCCACCTTCTTCAACTCCTCAATCAGCTCCAGACCCTCTTCGCCGGACGTCGTGTCGCGGGTGTAGTTCAGATCCATCAGGATGGCGTCGAACTCCTGTTTCGTCACGGCATCCAGCACCGCCTGGGGCGAGTTGACGCTCATCGTCTGGAACCCGTTGGTTTTCAGGAGCAGCCCCAGAGCCACCAGAACGTCGGCCTGGTCGTCGGCCACCAGCACCCGCAGCCGTGCTTCCTGGCCCGGCGCCGCCGCGCCGTCCACCCGCGTCTGCTGTCCTATCGCTGGCATTCCCACGTTCACCGGCCGCCTCATTCCTGATCATCCCTGCGCAATTGCAGTACCATCCCTCCACCAACCATCCTCTATGAGAATAAAGCCTCTTTCCCCGCCTGGAAAAGCCGCTTCGCCAGCCCCAAGTAACTATGACGTTTTAAACCCCGGGAAAGCATGTGTCCGGTTGTGGGATTCCGTGGTGCGATCCCGCAAACAACGCAGGCATTGACAACCCGGGTCCCAAAAGTACAAAATCGAGTAGGCGAACAAACAGCGAAACTAATCGGAGTTCCGTTATGGCCACCCTGCCTGTTCGAATGCCCTACGAACGGTTGGCGGAATTGATCCCCTCCTCAACCCGAGCCCGCGAAGCAACTCGCGAACTCCTGTCCAGCGGCCTTCCAGCATTGGATCAGGAATTAGGCGGTATCCCATTCGGTGCACTGACATATATCTACGGAGCCGCCGGCACCGGCCGCGCCGCATTACGCAACGCCATCCTGGCCGCGTCCACCCGGACGGGCAGGCTCTGCGCCTTGGTGGATGGAGCGGACGCCTTCGATCCGGAAAGCGCGCTGGAAGCCGGGGTTGAGCTCTCGCGCCTGGTATGGGTTCGCTGCCGGGGGTCCCTGGATGTCGCCTTTCAGGCCGCCGATGTGCTGCTGCAGGCCGGCGGATTCGGGGTTGTCGTGTTGGATTTGTGCTCGTGCTCCAGCCGGGCGCTGAACCGCGTGCCGCCCTCGTGGTGGTACCGCTTTCGCCGCGCCGTCGAAAGCGCCTCCTCGGCCATGTTGGTTTTAAGTGAGCGGGCGCAGTCGCTGCAAGCCTCCGAGCTTGCAGTAGAACTCGCTTTGAATCAACCGATTTGGCAAGGTTTTAACAATTTTCACTTGAATCTCACCGGCAGCACGCTTGAACTTGCGCCGCGACGCCCCGCCGGCCGGGAGACGCTGGAACTAACCGCGGATATCGCCGGCGAACGATGAATTCACAAATCACATTGGGACTGTCGCCAGAGCTATCTGATAACAGAGAAGTTTACTACGCGGCTGTTTGCGCCCGGCAGGCCGCGCCGGCCCAAAGGGCCGTCCTGCTCTCGGTGATCCGGCGGTTCACGCCGGACTTTGAAGTGAATTCTGAAGACACCGTCGTCTTTCGCGCCGATGGCCTGCGGCGCATGGTGGGGCCGCTGGAAGATCTCGCCGCCAGGATCGGCCAGGCCGCCGAAGCCGAAGGCGTGCTCGTCAACGTCGCGGTGGCCGCTACCCCCGATGCTGCAATCGTTGCCGCCAGAAACCTCAACGGTTACCTGATGGTTCCCGCCGGAGGCGAGCTGCGCATGTTGGGGCATCTTCCCCTCTCGGTTCTCGCCCTCTCCCCGCAGGCCGAGCAAACGCTTTTGCTTTGGGGCGTCCGGACCCTGAACCAGGCGGCGCGGCTGCCGGAAGCGGATTTGGTGGAACGGCTGGGCGAGGAAGGCGCCCGGCTAAGTCGGTTGGCTTCAGGGACTGCAAGCAGAATTCTTCAACCGGTTTGCGAACCCAGGCGCTTTTTCGCGTCGGCGGAATTGGAGCATTCGATCGAGCTGCTGGAGCCGCTGCTTTTCATCCTGGGACGGCTGTTGAGCGAGGTCGTGCAGGGATTGCAGTTTCACGGCTTTGCCGCCAGCGAGTTGAAAATCGACTTGAGCTTTGCGGGGCCCTTCGAGCGGCAGCAACGGTCGATCCGGCTGCCGGTTCCGCTGCTCGATCACCGGACGCTTCTGAAGGTCGTGCAACTCGATTTGGAGGCGCACCTTCCCACGGCGCCGGTGCGGGCGGTGCGGCTGGAGGCGCTGCCCACCCAGCCCCGGGCGGTCCAGGGTCATTTGTACGCTCCGCCGGTGCCGGAGCCGGCGCGTCTGGAACTGACGCTGGCGCGTTTGCGCAAGCTGGCGGGACCGGAATCGGTGGGCTTTGCCGAGCTGTTAAACAGCTACCGTCCCGGCGCCTTCCGGCTTCTTCCTCACGCTCCGGCGCAGGTTCCGGATGCGGGCCGCGAGGTTCGGGCCGGGAAGCTGATTTTGGCGAGGCGGGTCTTCCGTCCGGCGCTTCCGGCCACGGTTGCCGCGAAAGACGGGCGGCCGCGGAGCCTGCGTGCCCAAGGGATTACGGGAGCGATCCGGCGGGCCGCTGGCCCGTGGCGCTCGTCCGGCGAGTGGTGGAGTCCGGATACCTGGTTGAGAGAGGAATGGGACGTCGAGCTGGACGACGGAAGGGTTTATTGCATTTCCGTGGATCGCGCCGCCGGCAAGTGGTTTGTGGAGGCGGTTTATGATTAGCCACAAGCCCTACGTCGAGTTTCATGCCCGCTCGGCGTTCAGCTTTCTGGAGGGCGCTTCTCTGCCCGCCGAGCTGGCCCGCCGGGCCGCCGAGCTGGAACTGCCCGCTTTTGCGCTGCTCGACCGGGACTCGCTTTCCGGCGCTCCCCAGGCGCACCTTGCTGCTACGAAGCTCGGCATCCAGGCGCACATCGGCGCCGAGGTGACCGGTCCGGGCGGTCGCCGCTATCCCCTGATTGCGGAAACCCGCCAGGGCTACCGGAACCTCTGCCGGCTGTTGACGCGCATGAAGATGCGGGCGGCGAAGGGGGAAGCGGCGGCGTCTTTCGCCGATCTGGAGGAGTTTTCTTTAGGCCTGGTTTGCCTTACCGGCGATGAATGCGGCCCGCTGGCCGCCGCGCTGGCGGAGGGCCGCGAGGCGGCGCGCGACTGCCTCCACCGGCTGGCGGGTATTTACGGCGGCGGCAACGTCTTCGTGGAGCTCGAACGGCACCTCCACCGCCGCCAGGAAGCGCGCAACCAGGCTGCGATTGCCCTGGCGCTCTCGCTCGGCCTGCCGTTGCTGGCAACCAACGGAGTGAACCAGGCGCGCGAAGACGACCGCGAGCTGCAGGACGTGCTCACCGCGGTGCGGCACACGCTGACGCTCGAGCGGGCCGGCCGCCTGCTCAGCCGCAACGCCGAGCGGCACCTCAAACCGGCCGCCAGCATGTGGGAGCTGTTCGGCGACCTGCCCGAAAGCCTGGAGAATACGCTCCAGCTTTCCCGTCGCATCCAATTCACACTGAAGGATTTGGGCTACCAGTTCCCGCGCTACCCGGTGGCCGCCGGCGAAAGCATGGATTCTTTCCTCCGCCAGCGGGTGGACGAAGGCGCGCGCCGCCGCTACCAGCCTTACCGGGAGAAAGAGCGCCGGCAGGTGGAGCGTGAGCTGGCTCTGATCGAGAAGCTGGGGCTGGCGGGCTACTTCCTGATCGTTTGGGACATCGTCGAATACTGCCGCCGGGAAGGGATTCTGGCGCAAGGCCGGGGCTCGGCCGCCAACAGCGCGGTGTGCTATTCGCTGGGCATCACGGCGGTGGACCCGGTGGGCATGGAGCTGCTGTTTGAGCGGTTTCTGTCGGAAGAGCGCGGCGAGTGGCCCGATATCGACATCGACCTGCCCAGCGGCGAACAGCGCGAGCAGGTAATCCAGCACGTGTACCGGACTTACGGCAGCCGGGGGGCGGCGATGGTGGCCAACTACATCACCTACCGCGGCCGTTCGGCCGTGCGCGACGTGGGGAAAGTGTTGGGCTACCGGGACGAGGAGCTCGACCGCCTCTCGCACCTGGTGAGCCGCTGGGGCTGGAAAGAGCCCGACGACACCGTGGCGCGCCAGTTTCGGGATGCCGGTTTCGACCTGGAAGTGCTCCGGAACCGGAAGTTCATGGAGCTCTGCACGCGGATTCGCGGGCTGCCGCGCCACTTGGGGCAGCACTCCGGCGGAATGGTGATTTCGCAGGATGAGCTGGATTCCATCGTGCCGCTCGAGCCGGCCACCATGCCGGGGCGCGTGGTGGTGGGCTGGGACAAGGAAGACTGCGCCGACATGGGCATCATCAAGGTGGACCTGCTGGGCTTGGGGATGCTGGCCGTTCTGAAGGACACCATCGCCATCGTCGGCGAGGCGTACGGCGAGCAGGTGGACCTGGCGCACCTGCCCCCCAACGATGCCGGGGTCTACGATGCCTTGTGCCGCGCCGACACCGTCGGCATGTTCCAGGTGGAGAGCCGGGCGCAGATGTCCTGCCTGCCCCGGATGAGGCCCCGGAGGTTCTACGACATCGTGGTGGAGGTGGCGATTATTCGCCCCGGCCCGATTGTGGGCAACCTGCTGCACCCGTACCTGCGCCGCCGCCAGGGCCGCGAGCCGGTGGAGTATCCGCATCCGAGTCTCGAACCCATCCTGCGCCGCACCCTGGGCGTGCCGCTGTTCCAGGAGCAACTGCTGCGGATGGCCATGACGGTGGCCGGCTTTTCGGGCGGCGAGGCCGAGGAGCTGCGGCGCGCGCTGGGGTTCCAGCGCAGTCCGGGGCGGATGGCCGATGTAGAAGTGAAGCTGCGGCGCGGCATGCAGCGCAACGGCATCACCGGCGCGGCCGAGGAAAGCGTGGTCAAGGCCATCGCCTCGTTCGCGCTGTACGGATTCCCCGAATCGCACGCCGCCAGCTTTGCGCTGATCGCCTATGCCAGCGCCTACCTGAAGGTGCACTACGCCGCCGCATTTCTGGCGGCCATGCTGAACAACCAGCCGATGGGCTTTTACAGCCCCAACACCCTGGTGAAGGACGCCCAGCGGCACGGGGTGCGCGTGCTGCCGGTGGACGTCGGCGTTTCCGGCTACGAATGCCGTGTGGAGCAGCGGGACGGACAGAAATGCGTGCGCCTGGGCTTGAATTACGTCAAGCACCTGCGTCGGCAGGCGGCGGAATCGATTCTGGAGCAGCGCGCCCGGGGACCCTTCGCGAGCGTCGCCGAGCTGGCGCGGCGGGTACCGCTGCTGAACAAGGACGAGCTGACGGCGCTGGCGGCGATTGGGGCGTTGAACTCGCTCAACGGCGAGCGGGCGGCCCACCGGCGTTCGGCGCTGTGGGACGCGGCCGGCGCGGGGCGGCGCGTCGGGCCGCTGCTCGAAGGAGTGGAAGCGCTCGAAGCCGCCGGCGCCTGCCCGCTCGACGCGATGCGTCCGGAAGAACGCCTGCTGGCCGATCTGGAGGGCACCAGTCTCTCGGTGGGCCGCCATCCCGTGGCCTACCAGCGGGCGGCGCTCCAGCGGGCCGGAGTCACGAGCGCCGCCGGCCTGCGCGCCGGCCGCAACGGAACGCCCGTGCGCGCCGCTGGAGTGATCATCTGCCGCCAGCGGCCCGAGACCGCAAAAGGCTTCCTGTTCCTGAGCCTGGAAGACGAAACCGGAATCAGCAACATCATCGTGGAGCCGAAAGTGTTCGACGCCAACCGGCTGACGCTGCTCGAAAGCCCGGCGGTGCTGGTGGAGGGGGTGCTCCAGAACCTGGATGGGGTGGTCTCGGTTCGCGCCGCCCGCGTCACGCCGCTCGGATTCCTCCCCGCCGCGCTACCCTCCCACGATTTCTGCTGAGAAGCGGGCCTCCGGTCCATGTACTTTGTAAAGAAAAGTACTTGACATATGGAACTACTTCATCAATACTGTCTCCGAGGCCCCGACCCGAATGAAAATCCGCTACCTGATCGCCATCATCTTCATCTTCCTTGCCACCAGCGCCGCCTGGGCGATTCTGGGCGCTACCGTCTTCGCCCGCACCTACGAGCGGTCGGACAGTTTGCGCAGCCGCGTCCAATCCATCTGGGGCGCTCCACAAAACCAGAAGCCGCCTGCCGCCAGCTACACGCAGCCGGAAGCCGTAGCCGCAAACACCAAGGAGGGCAAACCGGAAACGGTGATGGCCACCTACCAGCTTCCGCTCAACTCGACCCGCGCCCAGGCGCAACTGGAGCTGGAGCCGCGCCAGAAGGGGCTGCTGTGGTATAGCACCTATCGCGTGCGGTTCGACGGACGCTACGAATTCGTCAACGACACGCCCCAGGCCCGCACCGTCACGGTGGCGTTTCCGCTGCCCGGCGACAACGCCATCTACGACGACCTGATTGTGAAGCTGAACGGCACGACGGTGCCGCTCCGGATCGATCGTTCGGTGGTGAAGGCCGAGACGCCGCTGCCGGCAGGAGGGAAGCTCGTAGTGGAGGCCGCTTACCGGTCGCAGGGACTTGACTCGTGGGCCTACACGTTTGGCGACGCGGTGACGCCGGTAAAGGATTTCCAGCTTACGGCGACCACCGATTTCGCCGAACCGGACTTTCCGGACAACTCGCTTTCACCCACTGCCAAACAGAGAGCCGGCGGCGGCTGGCAGCTCACCTGGGCTTACAAGCACCTGGTTTCCGGACACAACGTGCACATCGAGATGCCGCAGATAACGCAGCCCGGGCCGCTGGCCGGGCGCATCAGCTTTTTTGCGCCGGTGTCGCTGTTTTTCTTCTTCTTCATCCTGCTGATGATCACCGTGCTGCGCCGCATCGAGCTGCACCCGATGCACTACTTCTTCCTGGCGGCGGCGTTTTTCGCGTTCCACCTGCTGCTGGCCTACCTGGCCGACCACATTTCCATTCACCTGGCGTTTGCCGTCAGCGCGGCGGTGTCGCTGTTCCTGGTGATTTCCTACCTGTACCGGGTGGTGGGCATTCGCTTCGCCGCCGTGGAAGCCGGCATCGCGCAATTGATTTACCTGGTGCTGTTTTCCTACGCGTTTTTCTTTGAGGGCTACACCGGCCTGGCGGTGACCATCGGAGCCATCCTGACGCTGTTTGCCGCCATGCAGCTAACCGCCAAAGTCCGCTGGGCCGAACTGGGAGCCGCCAAAAGTCAGGAAGGGTAGAACAGCCGCCTCACTCCATGGGATTGGCGCCCGGTTTCGGATTTGCGGCAGCCCCCTGTTGGAGCAGCCTCTGGGCCTGAAGATCGCCTTGGGCGGCCAGGCTTAACTCAACGGTGTCCGCGCCGCTGCTGGCGGACGGTGCACCGGACTGAGTCGAATTTTGGGTGGATGTTTGCGTGACTTGAGCCGCGGGTTGGGTTGGCGTCGCGTTCGAAACAGCGCTGATCATCTTGGAACTCCTCGATTCTATGCATATCGTCCAATTCGAGAGCTTTCTAGAATATTTGTACGGTGCGGTGGGAAAGACGCCCCGTCGCAGCTTTTTTATTTCCAATCGGTACGCGAACGCTTGACCTGTCTACTACTTCATAGTTCAGGCTGGATGATCGGACCGTCATTTCACCGAAATATGGAGGATGCATGAACCGAAAAGAATTTCTGCGTGCCATCGGAGGTTCCAGCGCCGTCGCATTCGCAGGCTCGACGGGGCTCGCCGCCACTTCTCAAGTGGGCGCAGCACAACACTCTGGAGGGCAAAATGAGCACTCGGAGACAGAGCCAGCTCCCAATGCCACAGCCAACTTTCGAGGCAAGCGGTTGATCTTGGAATATGCCGGCCTGGTAAGCGCCGCTCCCGAAGCCGTCTTCCCCCTGCTATGCCCTGTAAGAGAATACGAGTGGCTGGATGGGTGGAAGTGCGAGATGATCTACAGCGATTCCGGAGTGGTGGAACCAGACTGCGTCTTCACGACAAGCGGCTCGGGACCCATGACCTGGAGCGTCAGCCGGTACGAACCCCCACTCCGGATCGAGTTTGTGACGTTTGTCCCCGGCCAGACGGTCAGGCATCTCAGCATTCACCTAGAACGGGTCGACGGCGGGACCAGGCTGCACTGGAAACGGGTTTTCACCGGGCTCAGCAGTGCCGCGAACGACGGCATCGATTGGTTGTGGAACAGCGCCCGGGACCGTGAAATCACCGAGAGACTCGGACATTTCCTGAAAACGGGAACCATGCTTGGTCCAGCCGGACGGTGGAGAGCACGTCCAACCCGACCTCGCCAGGCCGGATGACGACTTCGCTGGGCTGGGGCGGAGTGTTGACTTTCCAGTAGCAGTAGACCTCCAACCCAAGAGTACGGGAGTTCGGATCTTGACATTTGCCGTTAACGCCTTCTCCCCGGCCGAGAACGTCAACGCCGCGGACCAGCAGCGGGTGATCCGACTCCAGGTGGCTCAGACCAGGTCGTCAAGCCGATTTGGCCAGTTTACGGTAGTGCGACTCTTCCGGCGCTATCAGCAAGCGACCGGTTGGGCTTCGAGGTTCCGGATCGTGTCGTTCAGGAACCGATGGCGTTCAGCCTCAGTTCGTACATCTCTGTGGGCTACGCCTCAACCGGCGGAGCAGTTTATTCGAGCCTTAAAGCGATGATCGGGTCAGTTCTCGCCGCACGACGGGCTGGCGCCCAACAGGCGAGGGCAGCCATGACTAACAGGAGCGCCGCGACGGCGGTGTAGGTGACGAGGTCGAAGGGCCGAACACCGAACAGAAGCGATTTGAGAAAGCCTGACAGCGCGTACGCTGCCACGCCACCGATGCTGATGCCGAGGAGAGCGGGCCTGAGCCCTTGGACAACTGTCGTGCTGAGGATCGCCGGCGCGCTCGCTCCGAGCGCCATTCGAAGTCCGATTTCTGAAGTGCGAGCGGTCACCGAATAGGAAACGACACTGTAAATTCCGAAACTCGCTAGAAGCAGGGCAAGGCCGCTAAAAGTTGCGAAGATAAGCGAGCTCATGCGTTGCGACGATACGGAACGATTGACTACATCGCCGAAGGTGCGAATATCGGCAATCGGCAGGTCGGGGTCGAGGCGGGCGATGATGGCCCGCACCGCTGGGACGACCACCATCGGATCGCCGCGCGTTTCGACGACGAACTCGGAAGGCAGGCTGGCCCGGCCGTAAGGCAAGTACACGGTAAGAGCCGGGCCGCGATCGAGGCCACGCTCCAGGGAGTCGCCGGCAACGCCCACCACTTCCGCTTCGAATCCGCCGCCGCCCTGCCCTGTCCACAGCAGCACATTTTTTCCAATGGAATCCTCAGCCGGAAACAGCGTCTTCGCCAGAGCTGCACTGAGGATGACCGTGCGATGCGCCGGCGGCGGTTGACCCCGCTCGGCCCAGACAGGCTTGTCGGTCCCGTTGAAAATTCGTCCGCGCAACAACGGCACGCCTGCTGCGCGGAAGTAGCCCGGCGTGATCACCCGCCAACCTGCCCAGGGCGGCGCGTCGGACGGATGAGTGGCGGCGGCAATATTCATGCCGATGTTCGGCCCTTGCACCGGCCGCACGTTGACGGCGCCGCTCGAAACGACGTCGGGATAGACGGAAAGCTGTTCGAGGAAGCGATCGATGAATTCTTTTCCCACGCCGTTCTGACCGTAGCTATCCGGATAGCTGATCGAAAACATGAGCCGGTGGTCGGTCTGGAAGCCGAGGTGCTCGTTCAGCAGCGCACGAAAACTTCGCGCCAGGAGGCCGGCTCCAATCAGGAGGACAAACGCGAGCGCTATCTCCGCAGTCACCAGTATCGAACGCAAGCGCCCCTGGCGGCGGCTGGCGCCCGCTTGTCGGTCGCCTTCCCGGAGCGCCGCGGCGATGCCTAGATTGGGCATCTGGAACGCAGGCGCAAGACCACACAGAACGCCTGTTATCAGCGCTGCTCCGAGGGCGAAGGCGAGCGCCCTGGAATCGAGACTTACTTCATCCAGGCGGGGAAGACCGTGAATTTCGAGTGTTCGCAGGACGCGCAGGGCGCCATGGGCGATGAATAGTCCCAGGCATGCACCAGACGCGCTCAGTAACAGCGACTCCAGCATGACGAAGCGGACCAGCCGGCCGCGCCCGGCTCCGAGAGCGGTTCGCAAGGCAATCTCGCGCTGGCGTCCCAAACCGCGCACAAGGAGCAGATTCGCAACATTCAGGCAAGCGATCAGCAACAATAGCGCGACCGCAGCCAGAAGCACCCGCAGAGAGCGGCCGGTCGATTCCGGAGCTATCCACCGGCTGGAGGGCAGGAAATCGAACCCCATGCCCTTGTCGTCTCTCGGATAGTCCTCGGCGAGAGAGTCGGCGATGCGCTGCAGGTCGGCCTTGGCGGCATCGGCGGTTACGCCCTTGGCAAGGCGGCCCACTACGCTATACTCCGCACTGGAGCGGTTGGCGCCGGGGCTGTAGGGAAACGGGAGGTAGATCTGATCGTCGATCCACGGCTCACCCGGTGGAAGCACTCCCACGACGGTGTAGCTGGCGCCATTGAGACGAAGCGTCTTTCCAAGAACACCGTTGTCGCCGCCATAGCGAGTCCTCCAGAAGCTGTTGCCGAGAATGGCGACAGAAGCGCGACCCTCCTTCGCAGAAAAGTCACGCCCGAGGATTGGTGCGACGCCGAGCGTCCGAAAAAAGTTGACGGTCACGTGCGGAGCGGATACTCTTTCCGGGTGCCCATCGCCGGTGAGATTGGCTTCGTTGCTGTGGTACGCGGCTACGCTTTCGAACGACCGGTTGCGTGCACGGAGATCCCAGAAGTTCGCCTCGGTGAACGCCACTTGCTTGAACCCGAGCCCAAGGTACGTCTCCACCACCTCGACCAGGCGGTCGGGGTCGCGAAACGGCAGCGGGTGCAACAGAACCGTTTCAAAGACGCTAAAATTGTCGTGCTGGCTCCTATGCCGAGCGCCAGCATGAGGATCGCCATGGCCGTCATGCCCGGATTGCGGCGTAGACCGCGAAGGGATTGCTGAATTTCTTTCCAGAAGCCTTCCAGAGAGGATCCTCTCCGGATGTCGCGGACTTCTTCCTTGATCACTTCGATGCCCCCGAGTTCGATTGCGGCGTTGCGTCGCGCTGTGGCCGAGTCCGCTCCGGCTGCGACTTTCTCGTCCTCGAGCAATTGGCGGTAGGAGCGAATTTCTTCTTCAAGATCCGAGTCGACGACTTGTCTGCGGAAGAGATTGCGCCAGGTTGATTTCAGCCAATGCACGCAGACGTCCTTTTATGAGATTTCCAAAGCATTCGCCATGGCGGCCGAGATGCGGCTCCAATTGTTGGTTTCCTGCTTGAGTTGACGGAGACCGAGCTTTGTGAGGCGGTAGAACCTGGCTCGCCGCTTGTTTTCGGATTGGCCCCATTCGGCGGTGAGCCAGCCCGCTTCCTCCAGACGATGAAGGGCGGGAAACAGTGAGCCCGGCTTGACTTGAAAGGTCTCGTTCGTCACCTGGGCGATGCGGCGGGATATTCCCAACCCGTGCATTGGCTCAAGGGTGAGAACTTTCAAAATGAGGACGTCGAGCGTGCCTTGCAGCAACGCCGTATTCGAAGGATGGGGCATGGTGCTATAGAGATGTCTATACGTCTATCTACAGACATTCTATATGAGAGCGGCTTCAAATGCAAGACCTGTGAGTGTGCGTGTAGATTGTCTTCCAGGACCGTTGACATCCAAGCTGGGGCGTCGATGGCACGCTCGATCCAGATTGAATTCGATCAGGTCGTCGTTCGGCCGTTGTGCCCGGGGAACGGCGCTCACGGACACCGAGATGAATACGGAACCGCCGATTACCCACGCCTGACGCCGCAGTGTAGACCGCATCGGCGTCGCGCTCGATCAGTCGCTCCTTGGCAGCCAGTCAGGACTATCCGCCGCTGCAGTGGCCCGTCGGGGTCATCAACGGTAGCCGAACACGGGCGGGAACATGACAACCACCAGTGCCGCCCATACGGAGTACACGGGCAGATAGGCGATTTGCCATCGCTCCAGGTCGGCAAACGAGCCCCGGTGACGCAGGAAGCGCGCATAGAGCCACGCCGACCACGCCAGATTGACGAGCAGAATGAGATTCTCGCCAAGAGCCGCCACTCGGTTGGGAGTGAAGCCAAACTCGGAGATGCGGGCTGCGATCGCGGCGAGCGCCACCCCATCGACCACCAGCGCGCTGACCACGAGCAGCAGCTGCAGGCCGTCGAAGAAGTCGGGCGGTGCCTGGGGGTCGCGCGCGGAGGCGGCGTAGAGCACCAGCCCAACGACCAGCACCAGCAGCAGGTCGAAGCCGATCAGTACCTCCCGCTTCACGTTGATGGGGCTGCCTGTCCACGCCATCGTGGCCAGAAACACCAGTAGCAGAACCGTGAACAGCGGCGTGAACAGCCTGGTCAGCACCGGCGCCATGTTCTCAATGACACTTTGCTTCGCCTCCACGAGCCAGGATCCGATGATGACGGCCCCCATCGCCCCGCACGGGATCAGCCAGCCCGCTACGAACCACTCGGCGTTCATCCCGATGGCTCTGAACATCATCATCGTAAAGCCGGTGAGGACGCCCCCGCCTAGCGCGATGAGCACGTAGTAGATGGCCAGCTCGCCCGAGAACCGTAACGAAGTTCATGCGCCCACCGTCGGTCGAACCAGCGGCTTCTTACGTACGCGAAGCCGACGGCCAGCCATAGGGCGATTGGCAGGTGCAGAGCGGTCAGCACCTCAGTGTCGCTGCCCGCGCGGAAGGGGAAGACGTTGGCGAACACAGCCCCGGCCGCGAAGGGCAGCGCCAGCCAGAGGCCGCTTTGACCAGTCCGACCCGCGCTTCCACAGGAAGTAGACGGTGAGCAGCGGGAAGACGAACAGGCTGGCGTTCCGGGCGTAGAAAGGCGGCACTTCGCTCATCAGGGCTGAGCCGAAGACCGAACAGCGCCGGCACCTTAATCGCCAACGCCGCGGCGACCGCAAGGCCCAGGACGACGAGCGTCTCGGTGTGTGAGGTTTTCGCCGGCTCGTCAGCGTCGGGCGCAATGACCAACTGCTTCCACAGCCGCTCGGAATGCGCGCGTGCGAACTCGCGTGACAGCGCATCGAGGCTGCCCATGCGCTTGACCGCGACTAAGAACGCTTCATCCCCTGCCAGGCCGGCCTCGGTGAGCGCCGCCAGTTGGTCGCGCAGATGTCCCTCGAGTTCCTCCACGTCGGGACCATGAATGCCCTGCCGGCGGCGTACGTACGCCCGCCACTGCGCGATTTGCTCCTCGAGCGGTCGATCGGCGAAGGTCGTCATACCGTGCACGCCTTCATCCAGATACCCCGCAGGGTGCCGTCCACGGCCTGCCACTGCTGCCGCTGGGCTGCGAGCTGCGCCCGGCCTTCTCTAGTGATCCGGTAGTACTTGCGCCTGCGGCCGTTCTCGGACGCGGACCACTTCGCCGCGACATGACCTTGGCGCTCAAGCCGGTGCAGCACGGGATAGAGCATGCCGTCGGTCCACTGTAGGTGCCCGCCTGACAACTCGGCCACTCGCTTGATGATGGCGTAGCCGTAACTGTCGCCTTCGGCAAGGATGGCGAGCACGAGCGGCGTGGCGGAAGCAGCAACCAGAGTCCTTACTCATGTCCATACATAGAAGTATTATACATGGCGGTTCTATGTATGTCAAAGACCCAAGGTCAAGCGCCTCGATTGATGGAAACAGGTAGGAGGCTTGGCAACCGCACGGAAGGCGTGTTTCGGGACTGATGACTGTCCTATCGGCATCATACATATCATTACTTGTGTATTTCAGATTCAGCTTCCAGGCGCGCGTCCACGATGCTGAGCATCCTGGCGCCCGATCGGGGTTACCAGTGGGCTGCCATGCCGGTTCAGCTTCCGGAGTGGACTTTGCGCGCCACCAGTCCCACCGACTCGCGTCCGTCCAGGTGCTGGCTGGCCGGCAGGTCGGGGCGGCGAAACATCCAGGCCCGCTCAACGATCAACCCGGCGCTTTCTGCTTCCCGCGCCAGCACGCGGTCGTCCAGCAGATGGATTGCTCGGGCGACCGGCGACCGGGGCGACCGGGACAGCCTGCTGCGACGGGTTGGCGAAATCAGGCAAAAAGGGGCGCAGCGCGGTTCCTCTCCCCTTTTCCTCCCCAGCATGGGTTGGCAGGACGCGTACGTAAGACCGGCACACCCCCTGCGCCAGAAAAGCCACGCTCCGCGTCCGAAGCGCGCCGGTCAGACCGTCATCCAACGTAATCCGGCACCTCAGTGTCGGGAACCTCCTATCGCGCGAACTCGTCCTCGCTGCACTTCGGACAGAACCACGGGTAGAACACCGGCAGCAGGAACAACGTGAGCATGGTCGCCGTCACCAGGCCGCCGATTACCACGGTTGCCAGGGGTCGCTGCACCTCGGCGCCGCTGGAAGTGGAGAAGGCCATCGGTACAAAGCCCAGGCTGGCCACTAGAGCTGTCATCAGGACGGGCCGAAGCCGAGTGGCCGCGCCCTCGACGACGGCGGTCTCGGTGGAAACCCCCTGTTCCCGCAGACGGTTGATGTAGCTCACCATCACAATGCCGTTCAGGACCGCGACACCAAAAAGCGCGATGAACCCCACCGATGCCGACAAGTTCAGATTCATGCCGCGAAGCCACAACGCGGCGATGCCGCCTACCAGGGCGAAGGGCACGATGGTCAGAATCAGCAACGCATGCCGCACGGATTGGAACGTGGTGAACAGTAATCCGAAGATAATCGCGATGGCCAGCGGGATCACCAGCATCAGGCGGCGCGTCGCGCGCTGCTGGTTTTCGAACTGGCCGCCCCACGTGACGGAGTACCCGGCAGGTATCGGCAACTGCTCCGCAACCCGGCTCTGCGCGTCGGCTACAAAGCTGCCCAGGTCGCGTCCCCGGACATTACTTTGCACCACGATGCGGCGCTGCCCGGATTCCCGGCTGATCACCTCCGGCCCGCGCGCCACGGTGACGTTCGCCACGTTGCCGAGAGGCACCAGCTCCCCGCCCGGAGCCGAAATCAACAGTTCGCGAATCGCCTGCACGTTCTGCCGGTACTGTTCCGGCAGCCGCACCACAACGTCAAACCGCCTCTGCCCCTGAATGATCTCCGAGACACTCTGCCCGCTGACGGCAGCCTGCGTGATGTCGCGGACATCGGCGACGTTCAGGCCGTAGCGCGCGAGCGCCGTTCGGTCCACCTGGACCTGCAACTCGGCTACGCCGCTGATGATCTCCATTTGGGCGTCCGCCGAACCGGGCGTGGAACTGACAACACGCAGCGCTTTCTGCGCCAACTGTTCCAGAACTAGCGGGTCCTCTCCGAAGATCTTCAACGCAACGTCGGCCTTGATGCCCGAGATGGTCTCGTCCAGGCGCATGGCCATCGGCTGAGTGAAGTTGTAGCTGACTCCGGGCACCACGCTAAGCGCGCGATCCAGGGCCCCGATCAACTCTTCCTTGGCGTGGAAGCGCCGCCACTCACTCCGCGGCTTCAGCAGCACGTAAACATCACCCTGGTAGATCCCCATGGCTTCCGTCGCCACGTCGGGGCGTCCGATTCGGGTGACGACCCCCGTGACCTCAGGGAACGCCTTGATGATTCTTTCGATGCGAGTGCTGATTTGCGCAGACTCCGTGAGTGAGATGCCCGGGAGCTTCCTGGTCTCGATCAGGATGGAGCCCTCGTCAAGCCTGGCCATGAATTCCGTGCCGATAAACCAGAGCGAGCCGATGGAAACAACCAGCACGAGAACCGAAGTAGCCACCACGGGCACACGGAAACGCAACACCAGCCGCAAGGCCCATACATAACGGTCGCGCAGCCACTCGAACCACGCTTGCTTGTGCTCCTTCACTCCTTTGCGGAAGGTGATGGCGGAAGCCGCCGGCACCACCGTTAGAGCGAAAATCAGAGACCCGAACAGCGCCGCGCACACCGTGATGGCCATCGGACGGAACATGCGTCCTTCCAGGCCCTCCAAAAAGAAGATGGGCATGTAGACGGCGATGATGATGGCGACCGCGAAGAGTATGGGTCTGGCCACTTCATGGGCCGCCTGGCGCACGCGTTCGGTCACCGAGAGAGAAACGTCCGGCCGATGAGGATCCAGGCGACGCATGGAATTCTCCATCATGACGACGGCGCCGTCGACGATCATTCCGAAGTCGATGGCGCCCAGGCTCATCAGGTTGGCGGAAACGCCGAAGACCTTCATGCCGATGAAGCCGACCAACATCGAAAGAGGAATAACGGCGGCCACAATCAAGGCCGCGCGAAAGTTCCCCAAAAAGAGCAGCAACACCATAATGACAAGCACTCCGCCTTCGATCAGGTTCTTGCGGACGGTGTGGATGGTGGCGTCGATCACCGTGCTCTGATCGTAAAAGGGGTTCATCTTCACGCCCTCGGGAAGGCGCAGGGAAGCCAGCTTCTCCTTCACCCGCTCGATGACCCGCTTGCCGTTTTCGCCTTTCAGCATGATCACCATGCCGCTGACAGTTTCGCCCTTGCCGTCGCGCAGGTTGGCCCCCTGCCGCTGCATAGCGCCGATTTCCATGCGGGCCACGTCGCGCAAGAGCACCGGAGTGCCGGCGCGCGCCTTCACCACAATCCGTTCCAGGTCCTCGGGGCCTATCGCGCGTCCGAGGCCCGCACCGTATACTGCTCTCCGCTGGTGCTCGATAAAGCCGGCGCCGAAGTTGGAGTTATTCTCGCGTATCCGCTCGAAGACGTCCCGCAGAACCAGTCCGTAGCGCTGCAACGCACGGGGTCTACCACCACGTGAAATTGCTGCGTTTCGCCTCCCCAGGTATTCACCTCGTTGACGCCGGGAACGGTCCGCAGTGCATAGCGAACCTGCCATTCCTGCACCGTCTTCAGATCCATCCCGGAAAGCCCGCCACCCTCGAGGGTGTACTGGTAGACTTCGCCGAAGGCCGTGGCCATGGGACCAAGCGTGGGCTCCAGCCCCGATGGCAAGCGGGAGCGCACTTCCTGCAGGCGTTCGTTTACCAGTTGGCGAGCAAACCACGGATTGACGGAATCCTCAAACACCAGCGTCACCATCGACAGCCCGAACTTCGAGATCGAGCGTATCTCGGTGGTATTGGGAATTCCCATGATGGTCGTCTCGATGGGAAATGTCACCAGTTGCTCCACTTCGGTGGGCGCCATGGCCGGGCTCTCGGTGACGATCACCACCTGGTTGTTGGTCAGATCGGGGAATGCTTCGACGGGGATCTGAAGCATCGTATAGACGCCGTAAGCGATGATGGCCACCAGTCCGAACAGGACAAACCAGCGGTGCCGAAGGCGAAAATCGATAATTCTATACAGCATCGCCTGTTTCTACTCCTCCGCCAGCGAAGCGCGCAGCAGTTGGGATTTTAGAACGAAGCTGCCCTTGACAGCGATGGTCTCGCCCTCGCGCAGTCCGTTTCTGATCTCGACCAAGTCTCCAAGCGGCTGTCCCGGCTGAACGGTGCGCACCTGAAAACGACCGGGCGCGGTCTGGACGAAACATACCGTCTCGCCGTTCACTCCTGCAACGACTCCTGCGGCACCAACAGGGTGGGAATGCCTCCCCACCCATTTCGATTTCCGCTTTGGCGTACATTTCCGGTTTCAGCTTGCCCGTCTTATTCGCCAGGGCAACGCGCACCTGCACGGTCCGGGTAGCGGGGTCCAGTTCCTCACCGATCCAGGAGATTAGGCCTCGGAAAGGCTGGTTGGGGAAGGCTTGCACAAACACATCTACGGGCTGTCCGAGCCGCAGCCGGGAAAGGTACTCTTCATTCACGGAAAGAACCGCCCACACCGTTTGGAGA
>CAWEOG010000019.1:0-11347 GCA_963810595.1 Bryobacterales bacterium
AGCTGCCGGAAATCAAGGGCCTGAGCACCACGTATTTTGTGGACCTGACGCTGGCGGACGCTTCCGGCAAACCGGTGAGCCGGAATTTCTACTGGCTCTCGACCAAACCCGAAACGCTGGAGTGGGATAAATCCACCTGGTATTACACTCCCACCAAGACGTTCGCCGACTTCACCGCGCTGAACAGCCTTCCGCAGGTGGACCTCAACATGACCGCCAAAACCGAGACGCAGGGCGCCAGCCGGGTAACCACGGTAACGGTGACGAACCCCGCGAAGGCCATCGCATTCCAGGTGCATCTGAAGGTATCCGGAGCGAATGGAGAGGAGATTCTGCCGGTCCTGTGGCAGGACAACTACTTCCCCTTGCTGCCCGGAGAAAGCCGGCAGGTGACGGCGACTTACAGCGCCCGGCAAGCCACCCGCCGGCGCCGCAATGTCGAAGGGGAAGAGGAAGCCGCCCGCATGCCCACGGTTGAACTGGACGGCTGGAATGTGAAACCGAAGACCGTGTCTCAGTAACATCAAGGTTGGCGTACGGCGGGAACACCGCCGTACACCAACGTGCAGACGCTAGACCTTGTATTTGCTCCGCGCCGGCTGATCCAGATACTGGTTGGCCTTGTCGGAGTTAGTAACTCGCGCGTTGGCGGAATCCCATTCGAATTTTTCTCCCGGGAAGCGCTGCGACAGGCAGCCGAGCAGGAACGCCTCGGTCACCGGACTCTGAATTTCGAAGTTGGTGAGCGATGCCGGCCCCCCTTTGCAGGCGCCGATCCACTGGTCGATCGCGGCATCGCGCGGCGGGCCGCCGCCGGCGCCCCGCCGTCTGCGAGGCGGCGTCTGATATTTGGGATTTTCGGGATACACCCGCGGCCGGTCGCCGTTGAAGCCGGCGAGGATGAGGCCTTTGTCGCCGACGTACAGGATGCCCTCGTTGTCTTCGCCTTTCTGGAAGAAGTGGTCGTCCTCTTTGCTGATGCCCGCCGGCCGCGGCGGCCGCAGTCCGCCGTCATACCAGGCCATGTGGATGGGCGCCCGGCCGTTGTTCTCCGGATAGTAGACGTGGACGATGGACGCCTTGGGATAGGTTTCCTCGTAGGACTCGCTGGAACAGGCCTCCACCGCCAGCGGCGGGGTGAGATTGAGAATCTTGAACAGACCCGCGAAGCTGTAGCAGCCCATGTCGCCAAACGAGCCGCAGCCGAAATCGAACCAGCCGCGCCACACAAACGGCAGATAGGCGCTGTTGTAAGGACGCTCCGGAGCGGGCCCCAGCCACATGTCCCAATCCAGGCCGTCGGGCACCGGCTGCACTTCCTTCGGCCGCTCGATGCCTTGCGGCCAGAAGGGCCGGCTCGACCAGTTGTGGATTTCGCGAACCGTGCCGATGGCCCCGTCATCGATCCACTCGGTGATGGTGTGCGTGGCTTCGCTCGACGGATTGTTCACCGGCAGCGACGTCGCCACCTTCATCTCGCGCGCCGTGGCGGCCATGCGGCGGGCGTCGGGGATGGAGTGCGACATCGGTTTCTGGCACAACACGTGCTTCCCCTTGCGCATCGCGGCAATCGAGATGGGCGCGTGCCAGTGGTCCGGCGTGGCCACGTAAACGGCGTCCAGCTCCTTCTCTTTTTCGAGCAGCTCGCGATAATCGCCGTAGACGCCGCAGCCCTTGTAGGACGCGTCTTTTTGCGCCGTGTAGTAGGCCTCCACAAGCCGCTTTGCCGGCTCGCGGCCGCCCATGCCCAGGCTGCTGTCGAACTCTTTCTCGAGCTGAATTCTTCCGGGCGACGCCAGATCCTCCGCCCAGTTCTCGTAGCCTTTGCCGAGCAGGCGGCGGGCCGCAATCAGCAGCGCGTTGTCACCGTACTCGATGTAGTTCTTGCTGCCCCGGTTTACATCGCACACCGCCACCACCTGCACCTCGGGACGAGCCAGCAGACTCATCGTTACGGCCTGCCCCTGGCGGCCCAGCCCAACCGTCGCCAGGGTGACCTTGTCGTTGGGGCCGACAAAAGGCGCCCCCAGCACATGACGAGGGACGATCATAAAAGCTGATGCCGTGGCGCCCGCAAACGCGCGCCGGGTCATCAGATGTTTTTGAGACCCATCCATACCATTTCTCCTTCGAATAAAATTACTCCCGCTTCCCGCATTCGTGGCCCGCGTCAACCGGCCATTACTTCGGAAACATCCGCTGCAGTTCCTCCATGCTCGGCCGGCGCCCGTACTCGCACAGCTCGAAGGACTCGACGTGCTTGATGTTTTGCGCCGCGGCGCCGTAACGCTTTTCGAGCGCCGCCCGTTCGGCCGGAGTGATCCGATCGGTGCGGGTGGCGGAAAGCCATTTCTTGCGCGCCACCGGGTCTTTCGGCACCTGGGAAAGCGTGCCCGCCACCCAGGGCAGCCATTCGTAGACCTGCGACACGTGCGCGTCCAGGGCGTCGATCTTGGCGTCCCAGGTGTCGTCGATGTCCACCACCACGTCGGGCTCGAACGGAGCCGGCTTCTGAAAGCGGTCCTCGAAATACATGAAGACCGGATTCTTGCGCAGCGGCGGAGCGTCCGGAACCACGTTAGGAACCACCACCATGTAAGCGGCGTCCTGAACCAGAACGCCGGTATAGCGGTGGTCGGGGTGGTAATCGTTGGGACGCGGCGCGATGACGATGTCGGCGTTCCATTCACGGATGGCCCGGATGATCTGCTTCCGCACCTCCAGGTTGGGCGTCAGCTCCCCATCGTGATTGTCGAGCACCTGGTATTCACCGAGGCCCAGCCTCCGCTTCACCTCCTGCGTTTCCGCATACCGCCGTTTGGCCAGCATCCCGCCGCCCTCGCTCTGGTGCCCTTTGTCCCCATTGGTCACCGAAAGGAATTTCACTGCGGCGCCGGCCTTGATGAACTTGGCGGCGGTGCCGGCGAATTTGCCGCCGCAATCGTCCGGGTGCGCTCCAATGGCGATCACCCGAAGCTTGCTGATATCCGGGGATGAGTTCATCTGTGCCACCACCAGCGCCGGGACCGCAAAACTGACAACAACCAGCAGCGGCCACAGCTTTTGAATCCACGTTGTCGTGCCTTTTGACATGGGGCTTCTCCTTGACAAACCGGTTACCCGCATTACGCTTTGGCGGCGAGCTGCTTCCTGGCCTCGGCGATGATCCCTTTCATATACTCGGCCGCCAGGCGGGCGTTCTTGTCCACATAGTCGAGGCCCACCGTCTTGCCGTCGACCACCGGCAGAGGATGGCACAGCTCATATCCGAAGTAACCGCGGTAACCGGTCCGGAGCAGTCCGATAGCTTCCGCCAGACACGGTTCGCCGCCCTTCACCTGGATTCCACCGGCGCCCTCGTCGTATTCGCCGCCATAATGCGACAGCGCCTGCAGCGGGCCGACTTCGACGGTGGCCTGCTCGACGCCGGCCGCGTCCAGACTGTGCTCCAGACGCGCGTCGAAGCACACCTTCAGATGGGGCGAGGCGACCTCGCGGACCATCCGCAGGCAGTCGCGATACCCCTTGATCACCGGCGGGTGGTTTTGAAGCGCCAGCGTCACCCCGTGCTCGCCCGCGTAGCGGGCCGTTTCGATCAGGCACTCGCGGCACCACGACCAGGTTTGCTCTTCGGAAAACGCCTGGTGAACCTGCCGCCAGGCGGCTTGCGCGATATCGTAGCGGCCGCCGCCTTCAGGAACCAGCGTCACGCCCGGCCAGGCGAGAAACACGCGCATCACTTTCGCCCCCAGATCGCCAGTCACACGGATCAACTCCCGGACGTAGACCAACTGGGCTTCCCGGTGTTCGGGTATCGGACTGCTGAAATCGTTGTTCCCGGCCACCGCGTAGATCTCGATGCCCTGATCGTCGGCGTATTTGCGCAACTGCCGGCAGCGGCTGGTGGGCATGTCGAGCGGGTCGGCGTGCGGACGCTTCCCATCGATTTCCACGCCGTCATAGCCGAATTTCTTCGCGCGCTGGACGACCTGTTCGAGCGACAGCGCGTCCCCGCGGTACCACACCCCCAAGTAGGTAATGCTGTACAGGCCGACCTTCACTTCGGCCGCGGGCGCGCCCACCAGCTCCGCCGCGCCCAGCGCTCCAGCCGTCAGAGCGGCGGTTCGCGCGAAGTCGCGACGGCTCACCTGCGTTTTACTTTCTTTCATTTTCTTTTATCTCCTCAATAAACCGATCTGGAGCTTCGAGAAAGAGTACCGAAGGCATTGTCCTTCCGGCGCGGCCGCGTGTCAAGGCTATTCTGAGAGCGTAAATGGATACGAACGGCCGCGGATGTGGCTAAGATGAGGTTGTGTCGCGAAAACATACTCTTTCCATCCCCTGTTTTCTTCTGCTGGCCGCTCTCTCCTTGTGCGCCCAAAGCCCGGCGGAACTGCCTCTCATGCCGATGCCCGCCCATGTCTCGCGGAACGCGTCGGCTTCCGGGCTGACCATCGGATCCGATTTTACGGCGGCGGTCGAAGGCGCCGGCGGAACGGATTCACGCGTTCGGGCCGCGGTGGTACGCGCGCTCGAGCGTCTGGAGCGGCAGACCGGCATTCCGATCGCGCCGAAACTCACCGCCAACGGCGCTTCGCCGAGTCTGCTGGTGGTGGTGGATGGGGCCGGTCACTCGGGCCCGCAGCGGCTGGGCGACGACGAGAGCTATCACCTGACCATCAACGAAACTCAGGCCCGCCTCGCCTCGCCGGCTCCCTTGGGCGCGTTGCGCGGCCTGGAGACCCTGCTCCAACTGGTGCGGCCGGGGAAAACCGGATTCGTCCTTCCCGCCGTCGACATCGACGACGCGCCGCGGTTCGCCTGGCGTGGACTTTCGCTCGACGTCTCGCGGCACTTCATCCCGGTGGCCGGCGTGGAGCGCACCATCGACGGGCTCGCCGCGGTGAAGATGAACGTGCTGCACTGGCACCTCGCCGACGACCAGGGCTTTCGCGTCGAAAGCAAAAAATACCCCAAGCTCCAGCAGCTCGGCTCCGACGGGCTCTATTACACGCAAGCCGAGATCAAGGACGTGATTCGCTACGCGCGGGATCGCGGCGTGCGCATCGTCCCGGAATTCGACATGCCCGGCCACGCCACCAGTTGGTTCGCCGCATATCCGGAATACGCCAGCGGCAGCGGCCCCTATCACGTGGTTCATGAAGCCGGCACTTTTACCCCCGCGATGGATCCCACCCGCGAAGCCACCTACCGCTTTCTCGATAAGTTCATCGGAGAGATGGCGCGCCTGTTTCCAGACGAGTATTTCCATATCGGGGGCGACGAGGTGGACCCCAAGGAATGGAAAGCCAACCAGCGGATTCAGGCCTTCATGAAACAGCACGGGCTGGCGGACGAGCACGCCCTGCAGGGTTACTTTACCAGCCGCGTCGAGAAGATCGTCGCGAAACACGGCAAGCACATGGAAGGCTGGGACGAAGTTCTACGGCCCGACATCCCGAAGAGCGTACTCATACAATCGTGGCGGGGACAGGCGTCGCTGGCCCAGGCCGCCCGCCTTGGCTATGAGGGGATACTTTCCGCCGGTTACTACCTGGATCTGATGCAGCCGGCGTCCCTTCACTACGCCGTCGATCCGATGAAGGGGGCAACGGCGGGCTTGAGCGACGAAGAGCGCAAGCGGATTTTGGGCGGCGAGGCGGCCATGTGGGAAGAGATTGCCGATGCGGAAAATCTGGACGCCAAGCTGTGGCCGCGTCTGGCGGCGATTGCGGAACGGCTGTGGTCGCCGGAATCGGTCACCGACGTGGATTCGATGTACCGGCGCCTCGAGGCCACCAGCCGCTGGCTGGAGTGGCTCGGGCTGCGGCACCGCTCGGCACTGAGGCTGATGCGCCAGCGCCTGGCGGGGACGGCCGACACGGGCCCGCTCGAAATCTTCGCCTCCATCCTCGAACCAGTAAAGGAATATGTGCGCGTCGACGGTGGAGAGCGCAAGTACGGAACCGCGACGCCGCTCAACCGGCTGGTGGATTCCATCCCGCCCGAGAGCGACACCGCTCGCGAGTTCCGGAACGCGGCGGACCGCTATTTGCAGGGCACGGGGGGCGACCCGGCACAACTGGAGGCGCAGCTTCGGACCTGGTCGGACAACATTCCCCGCCTGCTGCCGCTGATCGAAAACGACGGGATGCTGGAAGAGACCGTGCCGGTGGCGCAGGCTGTCGATCAGCTCTCGCGCGCGGGGCTGGAGGCGCTCGAGTTTCTGCGGAGCTCGAAGCAGGCCGGCCCCGAGTGGCTGAAAGACAAGCTGGCGGTGCTGGATGCCAAGCCACAGGCGGAGCTGTTGATTCAGATTGCCCCGGGAATCAGGAAACTGGTCACCGCAGCGGCGGCGCCCCGGCCTGTGGGGAAATGAGAACGGGCCGGTCTCCGGACGATGTGTCCGAAAACCGGCCCGAAGTTGTTTCAGCCGTCAGTGCCCGGCGATGGTTAGAAATGCAGCTTCATGGCGAACTGCAGGATGCGGGGATCGCCAGCGCTAGAAATTACGCCGAACGTCGAGCTGTTCAGGCCGGTTGCCGGACCATTGTAGTTGGCGTGGTTGATGGCGTTGAACGCCTCGGCGCGCGCTTCCAGCCGCCAGCGCTCATGAAACACGAACGTGCGGCTCAACGAGAAGTCGAAATTGAATGCGCCGGGTGCAACCAGCACATCCCTGCCGAAGTTGCCGAACGCTTCCGGTCCCCCTATTTGAAACGCCGAGCGCTGCACCCAATAGCGGGAGTCCGCGCTGGAGGATCCATAATAGGGGTCCGCCGACAGCAGGTTGGGTCTATCGGAATTGATCCCGTTCTGCATGATGTCCGTACCGTCGGTGATGTTGATCGGCTGGCCACTGTGAACGGAAACGAGGGGTGCGAACTGCCAGTTGCCCAGAATCCTGGCGGAAAGGCCGCCGCCTTTAACCGGGCTCGTCACCACCAGCGTCGTGTTGGACTGCTGGCGGGTGTCGAAGTTGCAGTTGCCGCGGTCCATTCCACGATTGTAAGGATTCATGTACTGCGAGCCGGCCAGCTCGCCGGTGAAATCCAGATCGCTGATGCAATGGGACCACGTGTAGTTGGTCAGCAGCGTAAAGCCGGCGCTAAAGCGGTGCTGCAGCGAGAGCAGCAGCCCGTTGTAGTTGGAATTGCCGCCCTGATCGGACCGCGTGATGCTTGAGTAGGCCACGCCGAGCGCTGGATTCTGCAGGTACAGCGGCCTTCTCAGGTCGGTTTTGGCCGAACTACCCGGGATGTAAATGGCCGGGTTGATGTCCTCGCCACCCCAAACATGCGTGGTCTTGTTGCCCAGGTAACTGATGGTTGCCAGCCAGTTGGGAGTAATCTGCCGCTGGAAGCTGATATTCCATTGCAGCATGTAGGTCGGGCTCAGGTCCGGGGGCAAGTCCACATATACTCCCGAATTGGGGAACGTATAGGTTGAGGGAATTGGCGAGGGTAACGGGAATGGAGAACCGCCCGCATAACCCTGCCAGGGATTCGTGAATCCGCCCGCCGGAAAGTCAACGTTAATGGAAGTCCCGTAGGGGGTATTCGTGGTCTGCCGTTCGTTGTAGAACATTTCCTCGGTGTCGCGCAGCACGGCGCTCGACACGCGAATGGTCTGTTTGCCGCTTCCGGTCGGGTCGAAGACCAGGCCGATACGCGGAGACAGGTTGAACAGGTGGTTGTGCTGGAAGCCTCGGGGGATTCCCGGGTCGCCGTAGAACATCAGGCCAGCGGGAGCATTGGTGTACACCGAGCTTCTTACGCCGTTGTTGAAGTTGGCCCGGTCGAAATAAACGCCGCGGTCGAAGAAGTCGTAGGGCACCAGTGTCGGGTCCCAGCGGAGACCGGCGTTGATGGTCACCCTGGGCGTCAGCTTGACGCTGTCCTGGATGTACAAGCCTAGGATGGAACCCCGCGTGGCGTTTTGCAGGTTGGCGCTCTGCGTGTAGACGTTCATGACGCCAAGCATAAAAGCCGCCAAACCGTCGTTAACAGTCTTGCCGCTGGCGTATTGCCCGTTGAAGCTGAAGTTGCCGTTCGAGTTCCAGATATTCAGCGAATTGAACTGGTTGCGGATGAAATTGACACCGAAGGCGATTTGGTGCTTGCCCCGGATGACATCCACGTCGTCGGCGATGTGGAACGAGTTGACGTTGAACTTGGCGTTGGCGCAGGTGCCGCAGCCCACGCTGAAATAGCCGCTGACTGATGCCTGGATGAAGTTTTCAACGGGCGTCGGCACGTTGACGCCCAGGGTCGAGGGGTTGATGTCGTTGGCCGGCGCACCCCGGTCATTTCGGCGCCGCGTCGCGGTGGCGTGAAACGAGTTAACCGTGTTGGCGTTGAAGGTGTAGGTGTCGGCCAAGGTGACCGCCTGCACCCGCTGCAGGTTCCCCGCACCGGTGGTGGTCAGCAGGTTCTGGCCGTCAAAGAAAGCAGGGTTGCGGTAATCGTCGATGAAATACCGGCCGTAGATCGTGTGATTGGAGTTCACCACCCAATCCACGCGTCCGATCACCTGATCTTCGTCACCGGTGGTCGGAATGCCGTAGGTGACTTGTCCGCATCCGTCCTGCGCCGCGGGAAGGTATTTGGCGAGATTGAGGGCTTGCTGATTGAACCGGGTGACCGGTATCAGGCTGTCCGCAAACGGCTGGCCATTGGTCGGGTCGGTAATCGCCTTGGCTTTGCCGCCCGAAACGCAGCCACCTCCAAGGATGGTGCTGAAGTCGCCGGCGAACACCGCCGCAGTAGGCACGTGACTGATGGTCGAAGGCGGGTCCTGGCGGTTAAAGGTTCCCTGGAACCCACCGAAGAAGAAGATCTTATCCGGGACTATCCGGCCGCCGAAGGTGCCGCCGAACTGGTTCCGCTTCAATGTGTCGTGCGCTTTGCCGAAGGTATTACGCGCGTTGACGTCACCATTGCGGAGAAACTCGAACAGACTCCCATGCCATTCGTTGGTCCCCGACTTGGTAACCGCGTTGACCACCGCGCCCGGGTGTAGCCCGAACCGCGCCGGCAGGCTGCTGGTTTGCACGCTGAATTCCTGCAAGGCATCCGGGAACGGAATCGGCAGGTTCACGTTGGTGAACGAGTCGTTGTTGTCGCCGCCGTCCAGCAGGTAGTTCACGGCGTTGGCTTGGCCACCTGCCACCGAAATGGTGGTAGAGCTGTAGAAGTTTTTGCTTCCCCGCAAATCGCCGGACGGCGTGGTGATGGCCGCTCCGGACAACAGAATCAGTTGGGTGGGCTGCCTGCCGTTTAGCGGCAGGTCCACGATGCGCCGTTCATCAATAACCTGGGAAACCGTGTTGTCCTTGGTTTCCACCATGCCTGCCTGGGCCGACACCTCAACGTGTTCGGAGATGGCCCCAAGCTCCATGGATACATTGATCGTGACGTTGTTGCCAACTTGCAGAATGATGCCGGACTGCACGTAGCCCTTAAACCCGGCAGCGGAAACTTCAAGACGATACGGCCCGACAGGAAGGTTGGGGAAGGTGTACCGCCCTTGGGCGTCTGAGGTGGCGGTGCGCGCCAAGCCCTTTGCCGTCTCCAGCATCTGGACTTGAGCGCCCGGAACCGCGCTGCCGCTTGGATCGGAAACGACGCCGCTGACCTGTGCGATCGAGACGGCTTGAGCAGAACAATGAGGTGCCAACACACTCCCGCTGACTGCGACGAGGAGTGCGAACACAAAGATCCACTGCTTGGTGGAGCGAGCCCCTGAAAGCATAAGAACTCCTTTCACACTAACGATCTGTAATGCATAATGCAAAACGGATAAGACTAGATCCCTTCAAGATACTATACAACATAGATTAATTAATGTACATGATGATTTGCGCTTCACGGGGACAATTTGGGGGATAACCAACCTTGGGGGAGTACCAGCGATCCCGCAGAGGGCATCGTGGGGTCGGCCAGCGCTTTGGAACCGCCCGGGGGAGGATTCATGGGCGTGTATGCGCCGGTGAGCGACTCATAGTACCAGTACCGACATTCTGAATGGAATCGAGGCGAGCAGGCGTGGGTTTGCGAGAGGGAATAAACCGCGGGCCGGTCCCCGGAAGATGTGTCCGAAAACCGGCCCGAAGTTGTTTCAGCCCTCAGTGCCCGCAGATCGTTAGAATTTCAGCTTCATGGCGAACTGCAGGATGCGCGGATCCTGGGCGCTCGAGATGACTCCGAAAGTCGAACTGTTCAGGCCGTTTGAGGGGCCATTGTAGTTGACGTGGTTAACGGCATTGAAGGCCTCCATACGCGCTTCCAGCCGCCAACGCTCTCGGAAAGTAAATGTGCGACTTACGGAAAAGTCAAAATTGACGGTGCCGGGTGCAACCAGCGCATTCTTGCCGAGGTTGCCGAACGCTTCCGGTCCTCCAATCTGGAACGCCGAGCGATTGGTCCAATATCGAGCGTCCCCGGTGGAGAGATAGGGGTTCGCTAGCACCAGGTTAGGCCGATCGGCGTTAATCCCGTTTTGCATGATGTCCGTACCGTCGGTGATGTTGATCGGCTGGCCGCTGTGGACAGTAAAGATAGGCGCGAATTGCCAGTTACCCAGAACCTTGGCGGTAAGGCCATTGCCCTTGGTCGGGCTAACTACCACCAACGAAGTGTTGGACTGTTGGCGGGTGTCGAACCCGCAGTTGCCGCGGTCCATCCCACGATTGTACGGATTCATGTACTGCGAGCCGGCCAGTTCGCCGGTGAAATCCAGATCGCCGATGCAGTGTGACCACGTGTAGTTGGTCAGCAACGTGAAACCTCGGCTGAATCGGTGTTGCAGCGAGAGCAGCAGCCCGTTGTAGCTGGAATTGCCGCCCTGGTCGGACCGAGTGATGCTGGAGTAGGCCACGCCCAGCGTCGGGTTCTGCAAGTACAGCGGCCGTCTCAGGTTGGTGCTGGCCGAGTTGCCCGGAATGTAAACCGCCGGGTTGATGTCCTCGCCGCCCCAGATGTGCGTGGACTTGTTGCCCAGGTAACTGATGGATGCCAACCAGTTGGGGGTGATCTGCCGCTGGTAGCTGACATTCCACTGCAGCATGTAGGTCGGGCTCAGATTCGGGGGGAAGTCCACATATACGCCCGCGTTGGGAAAATTGTAGTCCGAGGGCAGCGGCGAAGGCAACGGGAACGGAGTCCCGCCCGCATAACCTTGCCAGGGGTTCGTGAAGCCGCCCGCCGGGTACGGCACATTGATGGATGTGCCATAAGGAGCATTGGTGGTCTGCCGCTCGTTATAGAACATCTCCTCGGTGTCGCGCAGGATGGCGCTCGAGATTCGAATGGTCTGCTTGCCGCTTCCGGTCGGGTCGAAAACCAGG